>NZ_CP102085.1:340000-2227690 GCF_024582735.1 Mycoavidus sp. SF9855 | reverse complement strand
ATTCAATCGAGGCGCAGGCTAAATAGGGTCGTCGCGGCACAATATAGCGAAAAAGACGTATAACAGCGCGTAACAAAAACAACAAAAAAGAGCCGAGACAAGCGGCTTGGCGTGTGGAGGCAACCCCATTTAAATAAATATGGAATGCCAAAGGAAGTGAGATTTTACCGCCAAAAACCGTCGGGCGGGTCACTTATCCACAGGACTAGGCTGCACTTGGTGGCGGGCTCGTGATGCGTCATGCGCGGGCTAAGCTATTGACTATCAATAGAAAAAACGATTAAATAGAGGGTTCGCGCAAAAATTTGGCGAAAAATTCTGGTGGATTAAGTCGATGCTCCTTGAAGCAACTAACGGCTTGTCCAAATAAGCAAGAAAATTACCAACACTTCGTCTTAACGGACGGAGCTTGTGAGAGCATTAATCATGAAACGTACTTATCAGCCTTCTGTTACACGTCGTAAAAGGACTCACGGTTTTCGCGTCCGTATGAAAACTGTAGGCGGGCGTAAAGTCCTTAACGCACGCCGTGCAAAAGGCCGCAAGCGTCTAGCAGTTTAACGCGTGAGCGTTTAATACGCCTTCCGTTATTTCATTGCAGGCCGCCGACACTGGCTTTCCAAAAGCCGCCAAGCTTTTAAAGCCAGATGAATTTTCATTGGTTTTTCGCGTGCGTCCTTGGGGGCGCAGCGTGCATTTTGTATTGTATGGACGGCACACGGGCGAAGCAGCACGGCTTGGCTTGGTGATTGGGCGCAAGTATGCGCCGCGTGCGGTCAGTCGCAATGTAATTAGACGCGTTGCCCGCGAAATATTCCGCCTCAAGCGTTCTGAGTTTTGCGGTTGGGATATTTTGCTTAGATTGCGTACTAAGGTGGACCGAAAAACGTGGCCAAGCGCTTCATCCACGGCTTTTAAGGCCGTTTGCAATAACGAGCTTGAAGCGTTATTAATCGATGCTATGCGCCACCATATTAAGCGCTCGCCATGATGTTTGCGCCTTCTATGCAAAGAGTGCTGCTGGCGTTGCTACGCGGCTATAAATTTGTGCTTAGCCCGTACCTTGGCAATCGTTGCCGTTTTATGCCGTCTTGCTCAGAGTATGCCCGTGAGGCCATCCAGTATTATGGTGCGGCGCGCGGCAGTTATCTTGCCTGCAAAAGAGTGTGTCGCTGCCATCCGTTTGCCGCCGGCGGTGTAGATCCGCTGCCCCTGCTTAATCTTTCAGGCGCTGATGCCGCCACCCCGTATCAAGATGAGACAAAATCAAATGGATATTAAACGCAACATTTTGTGGATTGTTTTAGTGATTTCGCTGGTGATGCTGTTTGATAACTGGCAGCGTTACAATGGACGCCCCGCGAGGTTTTTCCCTGACCCGGTGCCTGCCCATACAGTGGATAAGCTGACTTCTTCTAATGCACCGCCTACGGCTTCCTCATCGCTTAGCGCCGCAAATGTGCCGGCTGCCCAAGGGGTAGCAAATAGCCAAAAGATCCATATTAAAACGGATGTGTATGAAGCGGACATCAGTACACAGGGCGGCACGCTATCTAAATTATCGCTGACTCAGCAAACAGATAGTCAACAAGCTAACCAGTACGTTGCGCTTTTTGATGAGACGCCCACTCATGTTTATTTAGCTCGTACGGGCCTGATTGGCGGCGATTTTCCCAACCATAATGATCTCTTTAGCGTCCAATCTGGTCCTCGTGAATTAGCGGG
The DNA here is from genome assembly GCF_024582735.1 of Mycoavidus sp. SF9855. NCBI lineage: Bacteria > Pseudomonadati > Pseudomonadota > Betaproteobacteria > Burkholderiales > Burkholderiaceae > Mycoavidus > Mycoavidus sp. SF9855. The sequence goes on along the minus strand of NZ_CP102085.1, from coordinate 2,225,965 downwards.
TAATGCAAATACGCTTGAGGTACAATTTGAATCTCCCGTGAAAAATGGTGTCAAGCTTGTAAAGCGTTACACTTTTACACGTGGCAGTTACGTGATCGATGTCCAGCACGACATCATCAACGCCAGTTCAGCGCCGGTGCAGCCAGCACTCTATATGGAGTTGGTGCGTGATAGCACGCCTGTTGAAACCCCACGCTTCTCGCATACCTATATCGGGCCGGTGGTGTATACCTCGCAGCAAAATTTCCAAAAAGTCGGCTTTAGCGATATTGATAAAAATAAAGCGGACTATGCCAGACAAGCTGATAATGGCTGGATCGCCATGGTGCAGCATCATTTTGCATCGGCATGGCTGTTGCAGCAAGGCGTGACGCGAGATATTTATGTCAATAAACTGGATTCGTCACTGTATCGCGTAGGGGCGAAACAAGCTGTGCAAACCCTGCTGCCGGGACAAGCGGTCCAAGTGCAGGCACGTCTTTTTGCGGGCCCTGAAGAAGAGCGCATGCTTGAAACGATTGCACCGGGTCTTGAGTTGGTGAAAGATTATGGTTGGGTGACGATTATTGCCAAGCCATTGTTCTGGCTGCTCGACAAAATACATAGCTGGTTGGGCAATTGGGGCTGGTCAATTGTTGCCTTAACCTTACTGATTAAGGCCGTATTCTTTCCATTGTCGGCCGCCAGCTATCGCTCAATGGCCCGCATGAAAGAGATTACGCCACGTATGCAGGCGTTACGAGAGCGTTATAAAGGCGATCCGCAGAAGATGAATGCTGCGTTAATGGAGCTTTATAAAACAGAGAAAATAAATCCATTGGGTGGGTGTTTGCCAGTAGTCATCCAAATTCCCGTGTTTATTTCGCTGTATTGGGTATTGCTGTCGTCAGTAGAAATGCGTGGTGCGCCCTGGATCGGCTGGATTCATGACTTGTCACAGCAAGATCCTTATTTCATCTTGCCAATTCTGATGGCGCTTTCCATGTTTGTGCAAACGCGTTTAAACCCAACGCCGCCGGATCCGCTTCAGGCCAAGATGATGATGTTTATGCCGCTTGCATTTTCGGTTATGTTCTTCTTCTTTCCCGCCGGCTTAGTTCTCTATTATGTAGTGAATAATCTGCTGTCTATACTGCAGCAATGGTATATCACGAGACGGATTGTACGTAATTAGTTAGAAAACGATTGAGCCCCAACTTAGGGGCTCTTCTGACCACAAAAAAATGCCCTTCAGTCTGAAGGGCATTTTTTTGCTAAGAGGGGGGATTATTCGGGTACTTTCCCGTAGAACTGCGTAATGAGCTCTTCCACCAAATATCTCTGATGCTCTGGCAGAGCTTCAATCTTCTTGGCAAGCGTAACGGTTTCCGGTGAAGGCGGATACTTAGCTTGTTTAAGCTTGACCTCTTTAGCTTTTAGCAGTGCTGGATCAGGTGGCGGTCCGTAATGCAGCCAATGCTCTCCAACACCAAGCCATTCGGCGAGGGTTTTGATTTTATCCGCGGTTGGAATTGCGCGGCCAGTTAACCATTTATGCGTAGTCTGCACCGAAACGCCGGCACCGTCACGATGTTGTAGGTTAAAAAGGCGCGCTAGGTCTGTTGCGCCCTTAACGGGTTTGGGGCCGCGCTTTAATGCAAGCCGCAAACGCTCTGAGAAGGCTGATCTTTCTTGATTAGATGGCATGGGGGAATTCTGCCGTATCATATTTCCCCATGGTTCAACCCTTAATGCTATATATACCCAGATTAGTTTAGAGTTTTGCTTTATTGAGCTATTTTTTTAGAATTAGTCCCTTATTGAGCTAAAAACATATGATCCAGCGCATCCTATTGAGTTAATTTGCTTGTAGGAGGGATTTCTAAAAGGCTGTCCTGAATGCATGCAAAGCCTTCCGAAAGACCGTCGGCAGAGGCAAACCAGGTTTGCCTGTGTGCGGTGCAGTTTTGAGGAAGTATGACTGCGCCGCTCACCAGGTCAGTCTGGCCCTTGTCCATAAAACTGAGTGATCAGTTCCTCTACCAAATATTTTTGATGTTCGGGCAATGCCTCAATCTTTTTCGCCAGCTCAATTGTTTCAGGAGAGGCTGGATACTTAGCTTGCTGGAATTTGTTCTCTTTGGTTTTTGATAGGCCCGGATCGGGAGGTGGTCCATAATGTAGCCAATGCTCACTCACACCGAGCCATTCAGCTAGTGTCTTGATCTTTTCCGTAGTTGGAATTGCGCGGCCGCTTAACCATTTATGCGTAGTCTGCACCGAAACACCGGTACCGTCATGTTGCAAATTGAACAGGCGGGCTAAATCTGTTGCCCCTTTAACAGGTTTATGGCCTCGCTTTAACGCAAGCCGCAAACGTTCTGAGAAGGCATTTCTTTCTTGGTCGGATGGCATAAAGCGATTCTGCCGCATCATATTTCCTCCGGGCTAAACTTTTTGCGCGATATTTAACTAAAATAGTTTACATTATCTCTCAATTGGGTTATTTTTCTTCTACGCGGCATGAAAAAGAGTGGCTACAACGCTACCTGGCCACAAGTAAAGGTTCCTTTGAAAGCACAAACCGAAGAGGCTGACGTCTACGCAATATTTTTTGCAGCCTCAAAAGTAGGGAGACTGACCAATGAGCAAGCATCAATATACGCCCGATAGAAAATCAGCATTTAAGCGCTGTATTGACTATTTTTCTATTAAAACCCTGAAAACACTGTCACATAAATCAATCGGCATTATTCCGTTGCCGGTTTATCTAATTCTAGTGGCATGTTTAGCGACGATGGTGTGGAACCATCAGTTGATGGGTAACAATATTTGCACAATGATTGCCTTATTGGCGGTGTGTGGTTATACCTGCTCTACGATTGGCCAATCAATTCCATTTTTCCGTCGTATTGGGGGCTCGGTCATTATTGTGACTTTTGTCCCCGCTTATCTGGTTGCTCACCAGTTGCTGCCAGCGGATTTTGTCGATCCTATTCACGCATTTTGGGAAAACAACCATCCGATTTATCTATTTATTGTTGCCGTCATTGTCGGTAGCGTGCTTAGCATGGATCGCCAGATATTGATCAAAGGATTTATAAAGATTTTCGTGCCGTTACTGATGGGCTCAATTGTGGCCGCAATCACGGGCACTTTAGTTGGCTTGGCGGTTGGTTTCGATTTATTTCATATTATTTTCTTTATTGTTGTACCCATCATGGCCGGAGGGCTTGGCGAAGGTGCGATTCCACTATCGATTGGCTATGCAAAAATACTCGGCCAGCCACAGGGCGATTTATTGGCCCAAATTCTACCGGCAATTATATTTGCCAACCTTTTCGTGATCGTGACGGCGGCCGCACTGAATCTTTTGGGGCGCCATTACCCTCGCTTTTCGGGTGATGGGCAGTTGTTAAGAGTGGATAAAGAAAAAGGCGGTGCCGTCAAAGCAGAAGGTCCGCATGAGGACGTCAGGCCTTTGCTGACTGATGTAGCCGCGACCGGAATGATCGCAATTTCTTTTTATTTGATTGGGGTGCTCACACATCAATTGTTTGGCTGGCCTGCTCCGATCGCCATGCTTTTGATTGCGGTCTTAGTTAAGCTGCTGAATCTAGTTTCGCCGGCTATGCATGAAGGTGCGATCGGTTTATATCACTTTTTTGTGAAGGTCACGATTTATCCTTTGCTATTTGCTGCTGGGATGACAATTATTCCATGGGAAAAGCTCGCCGCCGCATTCAACTTGCCGTTTATCGTGACGGTTTTCTCAACCGTCATTTCATTGATGGCGACGGGATTTTTAGTTGGCCGCAAAGTCGGTTTATTCCCAATTGAAGCCGCCATTGTCACTGGCTGCCATAGCGGCATGGGGGGCAGTGGCGATATCGCTATTTTATCTGCTGCTCATCGCCTATCTTTAATGCCATTCGCGCAAATTTCTACGCGTATTGGGGGCGTTATTGTGGTCATCATCGCTTTGTTAGCGATTGGCTGCTTAAGTTAACCCGGCATCAAACTCATCTGATTTCATCCCATCTGCCTAGTACGCAGTCACCCCATTGTGACTGCTTTACGAATCAGCTTATTTTCAACTTAACTTAGGAGTGCTGCTATGACTTCCAACACCTACTGCAGATCTGTATTATTTACACCAGCACTGCGACCCGAGCGAATTGCTAAGGCGGCTCAAAGTGGCGCGGACGTTTGTGTGATTGATTTAGAAGATCCCGTTGCACCTAATCTGAAGGAAGACGCAAGGGGAAAGCTTGCTCAATGCTTGGCCACTCCGCACTCTAAGCAAGTCAAATTTGCGGTCAGAGTCAATTCGTTGCGTACCCAGGATGGGCTTAAAGATTTGCTTGAAATCTTCCGGCAAACCATATTACCTGATTATATTCTCTTGCCAAAGGTGGAGAGTGCACAGGAAATCATTATCACTGAAAAAATCTTGGGCTATAAAGAGCATGATATTCAATTTCTGGTTGCGGTTGAAACGCCTGGAGGGGTCGCTAATGCTAAAGAAATCGCTACGGCTTCTTTAAGGCTGAAAGGGCTTATTTTTGGCGCAGCTGACTACGCAAGTAGCACGGGCGGCGCGATTACCTGGGAAAGCCTTTATTTTGCCCGGACACAGGTTTTGAATGCCGCTAAGATATCCGGTATCGAGATCATCGATACGCCTTATTTTGATGCTCATGATTTCGATGGCTTGATTGCCGACTCACTCCGAGTTAAAGCGCTTGGCTATACCGGGAAATCCGCCATTCATCCATTACAAATTCGACATATTAATGAAGTGTTTCAACCGGATGAGGCGGCGCTTGATAGGGCAAGAAGGATCGTTGCCACCGCTCAGGAAAATGAGGGCAATGCTTATTTATTAGACGGTACTTTGATTGGTACGCCATTGATTAAAGCAGCTCAGAAGTTACTGGATAAATATGGTCAGACTAGCAGATAGGTACGTATAGAGTACTGTGTGCTGTATAGGCTCTCGGCGCAAGCCGGGAGTTCCTACACCTCAACCAAGTATGCCGCTCATTACATAAAGTGATGGAATAAGGCACGTCGGACGACCGCCGCACTCGATTGTGAATTAGTCTGCGCTATTGCGCCACGCATTTCTAACCACACAAGCTGTGGCGCCTACGAAAATGTAAGATATCACTTAAGCATAAGATAATCTCAGCTAACTTTTTCTCCTTTCTTTTTGGCCGTTTTCTTGGTGGCCGGAGCAGCTTTTTTGGTGATAGTAGCGGTTTTCTTGGCAGCCGTAGCCGTTTTTTTGGCTGCAGGTTCTTTCTTTTCAAACTCAAACCCAATCTTGCCGTCATTTTGCTTAACAAGGTAAGCTTTAAACAGACGGCCCGTACGAGTCGACTTAAAATTGGTCAGCAAATCTGTACGGCCAGCGTCCAGTAGCTTTTCCATCTGCTCGCGTGAAATTTCTTGCTGCAGAATGATTTGGCCTGAGCGAAAAGTGCAGCTCTTTGGATGGGCGACAGATTTTTCACATACATAGCTTAAGCCGTGCTCAAAAACTGGGCTGTTACATTTTGGACAGGGGCCAACGGGTGTCTGAGAGGAAAAGTCAGGCGCTTCACCACCCTCTTCGTTTTGATCTTGACCAAAATCAAATTCGAGTTTGTAGTTGTTTATTTCTTTATCTTCTACCAGCTTTAAAATCGCTGCAAAAGGCCGCCCCATTTTGCTGCGAAAACCGGAAAGCGGTCCAATTGATTTGTTGCTAAGCAAGCTTTCAACTTCTTCGATTTCAAATTGCCGGCTGCCTGGAATTTTGGTGATTGAAAACTCGCAGTGAGTGCACGCAAAACGCCGGTAATTTTCTTTTACTTGGTTGCCGCAATGTGGGCAGGGTGTGGACAGCGTGGCATAGTCGCCCGGGATGGTATCTGAGTCGTATTCTTTGGCACGCTTGACGATCAATTGTGTCATTTGTGCGATCTCGCGCATGAACGTGTCGCGCGTGAGCTGGCCATGTTCCATCTGCGTTAGCTTAGACTCCCATTCTCCGGTCAGCTCAGCTGCGGTGAGTTCTTTTACATTAAGCCCACGCAGTAGGGTCATTAATTGAAATGCCTTAGCGGTCGGAAGCAGCTCGCGTCCCTCGCGAATCAAATATTTTTCTGTCAGTAAACCTTCGATAATCGCTGCGCGCGTGGCTGGTGTTCCTAAGCCCTTGGTTTCCATTGCAGCGCGTAGCTCATCATCTTCAACTAATTTACCTGCGCCTTCCATGGCCGATAGTAAGGTGGCTTCGTTATAACGCGCAGGCGGTTTAGTGGTGAGCAAATGCACTGCAATTTTATCGGTTTTAACGGTTTCGCCCTTGGCTACGGGTACTAAATTGGCACTTTCATCCTGTGCCTCGTGTCCATATACTTGCCGCCAACCCGGTGTAACCAATACTTTACCTTCCGTTTTGAAGTGATGGCCAATGACTTCAGTGATGCGTGTGGTCAGTTGATACTCAGCTGCCGGAAAAAATATTGCTAAAAAGCGCTTAACCACCAGGTCATATAATTTTTGCTCTGCTTCCGATAAATTTTTAGGCGCTTGTAGGGTTGGAATGATCGCAAAGTGATCGCTGATCTTGGCATTATTGAAAATGCGACGATTCGGTTTGACCCAATTTTTATCAAGAATCTGTTTAGCAAAAGGTAGGTAGTTATTGCTTTCTTTTAATATTCCGAGTGTGCTTTTGACGGTGTCGAGATAATCCTCGGGCAAGGCACGCGAATCCGTACGCGGATAAGTTAAAACTTTATGCCTTTCGTATAGGGCTTGTGCTAACCCCAAAGTATTTTTTGCCGAGAAACCAAAGCGTCCATTTGCTTCACGTTGCAAACTAGTGAGATCAAATAATAATGGAGAGAGTTGAGTTGAGGCTTTGGTTTCTTCACTAACCATGCCGGGTTTACCTCGGCACGCCGCTACGATAGAATCAGCTGCGGCTTCGCTCCACAGACGCGAGTCGCGTTGCTCTGGGTCAAATTCATTTTTCTTAAATTTGGGATCGAACCAACGGCCGTCATAAAAGCCGGCCGCGCTCACAAATTCAGCTTTAACTTCCCAGTAGTCACGTGGCACAAAACGGCGAATTTTTTCTTCACGCTCAACCACAACAGATAAGGTGGGAGTTTGCACGCGTCCAACGGTTGTTAGGAAAAACCCTCCGCCTTTACTATTAAAGGCGGTCATGGCGCGAGTGCCATTGATGCCTACTAGCCAATCAGCTTCTGAACGGCAACGTGCAGCATCGGCCAGCGGCTGCATCTCACTATCGCTGCGTAAGCGTGCAAAACCGTCTTGAATGGCCTGTGGCGTCATGGATTGTAGCCATAGCCGCTGCACCGTTTGCTTGGCCTTGGCATGTTGTGCGATGTAACGGAAAATCAGTTCGCCCTCACGCCCCGCATCGCACGCATTAATCAGCGTATTGATATCTTTGCGTTTAATCAGTTTGCTCAGAAGCTTGAGGCGTGTTGCGCTTTTGGCGATTGGCAGCAGATCGAAACGTGGCGGAATCACCGGCAAATGCGCAAAACTCCATTTGCCGCGCTTGACTTCGTATTCTTCGGGAGCAGCAATTTCTAGCAGGTGACCAACAGCTGACGATAGCACGTACTGCTCGCTTTCGAAGCATTCGTCATGTTTGGTAAAGCCACCTAAGGCGCGCGCGATATCGGCTGCAACGGAAGGCTTTTCGGCAATGATTAGAGCTTTAGGCATGAAAAAAATATAGAGTGGATCTCGCAAACGGCTGTTTTATAGCACAGTTTTCGGCAAATACGCGGTAAGTAGTGGATGTAGCTTAGGGGCGACAACCGCCTTGTTGACTGACGGTAAGCTGGCTAATAACCGCTCAACTACGGCCGCATAAGGGAGTACTGTACCGAAAAAGTAGGTATTGTGCGCGTCTTCGATCAAAAGGGTTGGAAAATCTTCAACTTCGATTTCATCAAGTTGATCGGCGTGTGTCTCGATATCGATCCAGACAAAGCAGATAGATTGATGTATATCGGCCAGTGAGTTAAAAAGTGTTTGATAAGCTCGGCAAGCATCGCACCATTGAGCGCAAAGACAGGCAACCAGCAGAATATCTGGCTTGGTCAGCCGGGTGGCAATGGCGTGAGCATCTGTATCGAGGTTAAACGCGGGCATGGGCGTATTTCTCCTAGCTTTGAGGCGGGACAGTTCTATGGGCTGACAGCGTCGTGCTTGATGCGTTCTACACGGCCGCCAGGCAAGGCAGCAATCCAACCGTCCAGTTCTAGCTGCAATAGGGCTGCTTGCAGTATCGCACTGTTTAATTGGGTGCGCGTGGCCAGCGAGTCAAGTGGGGTTGGGTCATAATCCAGCGCGGCAAGCACGCAGCGCGCGTGGCTATCGAGCGTATCTATCATAGCGTGCGCAGTTGGGGCATGATGGACTTGCTGCGGCTGGCGGGTCTTTGGCGTGGGTTTAGCTAACTCAGAGTTTTGTTCTGGCTGGGCTGAATTTGTGTGATTTTCTGAGTTGACAATGGATCCGGGTAAACCTTTGTAGGGTATCTCATCAAGTATATCTTGCACGCATTCGACGAGCTTAGCGCCTTCTTTGATGAGCTGGTGACAGCCCTTAGCAAGCGGCGAATGAATTGAACCTGGTATGGCGAACACTTCACGCCCCATTTCACCCGCTAAGCGAGCGGTAATCAAAGAGCCAGATTGCGTGGCCGCCTCAGCCACGAGTACGCCTTGAGTTAAGCCAGCAATCAACCGGTTGCGTTGCGGAAAATGCTGAGCGCGAGCCGTGGTGCCGAGCGGCCACTCAGAGACAATCGCCCCATGCGCAGCGATTTCATGTGCTAGCGCGTAATGGCGTGCTGGATACACTAGATCGGCGCCAGTACCCATGACGGCAATTGTGCTGCTAGGGCTAGCCAGTGCGCCACGATGCGCGGCGCCATCGATACCTAGCGCTAGCCCAGATACAATCGTTAAGCCTGCATGAGCGAGTGCGTGTGCAAATTGCTGGGTATTGGCCAGTCCTTGAGCCGTGCCATTCCGGCTGCCGACAATCGCCAGTGCGGGCGCATGCAGTAACTCGAGCCGTCCTTTTACGTAGAGTAGGACAGGGGGATCAGTGATCTCTAATAGCGTGCGTGGATAGGCTGGATCAGCTAGGGTGACAAAATGATTGCCGGCGATGGCAGCCCATTTGAGCACGCGTGCAACGCGTTCAGCCAGACCATCAGGGTCGGCGCGTTTGATTGCCCCAGCAAGTTTGGCGCCAACGACTTGCGCTAATGCTGCCGGCGATTGCTCGAAAATAGCGTGCGGTAATCCATAAATGCTGAGTAAATGGCGCACCGCAACTGGACCCACGCCACGCGTACTGACAAGGCGTAGCCATGCAGCGATTTCATCGTCAGTGAGGGTGAGGGTTTGCATTTCAGATATACGGTCCGAGGCGCTAGCCTAGGTCAATAAGCCATGTTTTAAGTTAATATTACGTCATTCGTTAAGTAATTTGCGGTGCTTAAGGTATGCTTCCCAGAGGTAAGTATGCAGTTTTTCTAGATTGTGCATGGACTCTGGGGTTATCGCAAGTTGGCCGTTTGGCTATTTCAAATTGATTTATCATGGCTTTATTAAATATATTAAATTATCCTGATTCCCGGCTTTATAAGAAAGCGAAACCGGTTGCAGTCGTCGATGAACGTATCCGTCAGCTTGTGCGGGATCTGGCTGAAACGATGTATGCTGCGCCGGGCATTGGCCTGGCTGCCACTCAAGTGGATGTGCATGAGCGCGTGGTTGTGATTGATGTTTCTGATACCCGAGACCAACTGCAAGTATTGATTAATCCCGAGTTGCTTTGGTCAAGCGAAGATAAAAAGGTCTTCGAGGAGGGCTGTTTATCCGTACCCGGCATCTATGACAAAGTAGAGCGGCCAGACCGCGTAAAAATGCGAGCACTCAATGAGCGCGGAGAAAGTTTTGAACTGAATGCAGAGGGCCTGCTGGCGGTCTGTATTCAACACGAGATGGATCATTTACTGGGTAAAATATTCGTTGAATATTTATCGCCACTTAAACAAACGCGCATCAAAACAAAAATGAAAAAGCTCATGAAAGCAATGTAGTGTGCAATTGGATATGGTTCTAACATTTTTCCCCAAACTCAATGTCAAGCAAGCAAGTACCTAAAACGAAAAATTTAGCGCCTCTTTCAGCCAGCGATTCGCAGCTTCAGTTTCAGTCGATTTACTGGCTTTCTCTATGGCTGGTTATTGCTTATATGCTTACGGGCGTATTTGGGCGCGATCCATGGAAAGCGGATGAACCTTATTCATTTGGCATGGCCTTAAATTTTCTGCAGGGGTTACCCTGGAGCGTGGATTGGATCGTGCCTTATGTGGGCGCCGATCCTTTCGTTGAAAAGCCGCCATTAATGTATTGGACCGCGGCCCTATTTGCCTACTTAACCTCGGCTTTTTTGCCGTTGCAAGAAGGCGCGCAGTTGGCGGTTATCGCCTGGATGGCGATGACGCTTATTACGTTATCGATAATGGCTCGCTGGCTGTATGGCAGCCGCTATCGTTTACCGGCTTGTATGCTCTTACTTGGAACGCTAGGCGTTGTCGTACATGTGCACAAGTTGATTGCAGACGTGCCGCAATTGGCTGGGACGGTATTGGCGCTAGCTGGGTTGGTGCATTTTGTGATTGCACAGCAAGCGCCCTCTTGGAAGGCTGGGCTGATGTTAGGTACTGGCGCAGGCATCGCATTTATGAGTAAAGGCGTGTTGGTGCCTGGTGTGTTGGCATTGACTTATTTAGTCTCGGTGATTGCGCTACCCGTGTTTCGCACGCGCCGTGCGGCTGTATTGTTATTGTGGGCGGCTTTGGCGGCGTTGCCCTGGCTGATCGTTTGGCCCTATCTATTCTGGCGTACTGCAGAACCTTTATTTATTGAGTGGTTTTGGGATAATAATTTTGGCCGGTTTTTCGGCTTTTCTGAAATTCCAGGATCGCGCTCCAATTATTTGCAAGACATTGGTTTGGCCATTGCCTTAGCCTTTCCTGCTGGCTGGTTAGCCGTCGCAGAAATGTTCAAGCGCTGGCGCGTGTACTCGGCGACAGGAGACGCGCAAAAAGCACTGGTCGTTGGTGGTGTTAGGAGTGAAGTTAAATTAGCCCGTGCGGTTCTCTGGATTTATGCAATAACTTTTTATACGGTCTTGTTGCTGATGTCTGCCTCGCTGCGCGAGGTGTATCTTTTGCCGGTATACCCTGCACTGGCGTTACTGGGGGCTAGCATCACCCTGCCTACACGTCTAGATCGTATTTGGCGTGCTGTCGCCGTAATTTTCTTTTCTGCCTGTGGGATTTGGATTTGGCTCTGTTGGGGAGCGTTGTTGGCTGGCCGCGGTCAGTTAATCCCAGCTTTATTCGCGCGTTGGTTGCCGCTGGACTATGTTCTGCCGTTCAATCTAGGCTGGCTATTGGCGGGTCTCAGTTTAAGTGGACTATGGGTCTGTGCAATTGTTTGGCGTGTGCGCCTTGGTGCAATTGCCACTAGCTTTGCTGGCATAACGCTAGTTTGGGGGCTGCTGCATACGGTGTTGCTGCCCTGGTTTAATGAGGCCCGTAGCTATCGGAGTGCGTTTAAGGCATTACAGATGGCATTGCCTAAGCAGTATGATTGTCTGGCGGTGTTTAATGTCGGCGAATCGGAGCGGGCTATGCTGCATTATTTTATTGGCGTTAAGCCGCTACAAACCGCAACTTTGAGGGCAACGCCTTGCCAGGCGGCACTTATAGTGGATAAAGCAGACCATCGCTTGGCCGGTTTCTCGCCCGCCGAGTGGCAAGAAATCTGGCGTGGTGGTCGGCTGGGTGATGACAATGAACGCTTTCGCGCCTATTTGCGGCGCGAATTAAGCGTTGATAAGAATCAAAGGTAGAAAATGGCGGTGATCTTGCAAAGCGCTCATTGGGGACCCATATCTTGTGCTGTGAAAGAAGGTGATGATTTGAGTACTGCACGCAACGCGCGTATTGTGGCATTTGCATAAGAGGATATCGTTATGTTCAATTGGATCAAAACAACCCTATTAATGGCCGCTATCACGGGCCTATTTATTGCTGTTGGCGCGATGATTGGTGGCCAGCAAGGGATGGTGATTGCGTTCTCATTTGCGCTCATCATGAACTTTTTTTCCTATTGGTTCTCTGACAAAATGGTCCTGCGCATGTACCACGCGCAGGAAGTCGATGAACTCAGTGCGCCACAGTTCTACCGAATGGTGCGTGAACTGGCAATACGCGCTGAGCTGCCGATGCCACGTGTCTATTTGATTGATGAAGCTGCGCCGAATGCTTTTGCGACTGGGCGTAATCCGCAACATGCAGCGGTCGCCGCGACTACAGGGCTGTTGCGAATTTTATCTGAGCGCGAAATCCGCGGCGTGATGGCACATGAGCTAGCCCATGTGAAGCATCGCGATATCTTATTATCAACGCTTTCTGCCACGATGGCGGGGGCGATTTCGGCCTTGGCCAATTTCGCCATGTTCTTTGGCGGGCGTGATGAGCATGGCCGTCCGACCAATCCGTTAGCCAGCATTGCTGTGGCTATTTTTGCGCCTTTGGCTGCAGCGCTGATTCAAATGGCTATTTCTCGCGCGCGTGAATTTGAAGCCGACCGGGGCGGCGCCCTTATTTCGGGTGAGCCGCAAGCATTGGCCTTAGCGCTTGAAAAAATTCATCACTATGCAAAGGGCGTGCCCTTTGCGGCAGCTGAATCTCATCCGGCGACAGCGCAGATGATGATTATGAACCCTCTCTCAGGCGCTTCGCTTGCGCGCCTTTTTTCGACTCACCCCGAGGTTGAAGAGCGGGTGGCGCGTTTAATGGAAATGGCGCGCGTCGGGCATTATCCAATTTAAGCGGTATTCGTAGCGATCAGCGCTTATCATCGTGTGAACCTCTAAAGGCGCTGTTTTCATGTCTCAGAATTTAAAAGTGATTTTTGCCGGTACGCCGGCATTTGCTGCGACGATCCTCGCGGCTATTCATGCGGCAGGTTTTGCGGTACCGCTTGTACTGACGCAGCCTGATCGGCCAGCGGGCCGTGGCATGAAGCTCACGGCCAGCCCGGTTAAGCAGTTTGCCCTTGAACAAGGCTTGGCCGTTATCCAACCGGCATCACTACGCACGGATGGTAAATTTCCGCTTGAAGCGGCGGCTGCATTGGATCGTTTGCATTCAATCCCGCATGAGGTCATGGTGGTTGCGGCATATGGCTTGCTGCTGCCGCAAACAGTGCTCGATATTGCTCGGCACGGTTGTCTCAATGTTCATGCTTCTTTGCTCCCGCGCTGGCGTGGGGCGGCGCCAATCCAACGCGCACTTGCCGCGGGTGACACGCAAACCGGCATTACACTAATGCAAATGGATGCGGGGCTTGATACGGGGCCTATGTTAAGCCGTGCGCAAATACCCATTTCACCCGCAGATACGGCAGCAACCTTGCATGACAAATTGGCGTCATTAGGTGCGCAACTTATCGTTGAAGAGTTACGCCTACTGGCCGAGCAAGGTAAGTTACTCGCAACACCGCAACCTGTTGAGGGCGTAACTTATGCGCAAAAGATCAGCAAACACGAGGCGAGGCTTAATTGGCAGCTGCCAGCTAAGAGGCTTGCTTGTCAGGTGCGTGCTTTTGACCCGTTCCCAGGCACGTTTGCCATGCTTGATGACGAACCACTTAAAATATGGGAAGCAGCGCCTGTTGCCGCACACAAAGTGGCTATGCCGGGAGAAATCATTGAAATTACAGCCAATGCGGTGACGATTGCGTGTGGCGCTGATGCGCTGCGTGTAACGCAGTGGCAAAAGCCAGGTGGGAAAAGGCTTCCGGTAGGTGAATTTCTAAAGGGTTTTACGTTGCGAGAAGGGCAGTGTTTTGTGGTTTGAGGGGGCATCACTGTAACTCATATCAAACGCCGCGACCCCTAATTTGAACCAATAACACACCTATTTACCCCCATTTAATACCCACAATACGGTCTATCCTTATTTTTTATGCAGCTTGCTCCAGATTCCCTTGCTTTTGCCCTCAATCATGCGGCCCGCGCGCTTGCTGCTGTGCGCGCTGGGACGGCATTGCCGGCAGCGTTTGCGGCGTTATTTGCAACGATTGAGGTGCCTGCGGCCCGCGGGGCAATTCAGGATATTGCCTACCGCACGTTACGCGCCTTAGGTCGGGCGGATGCATTGGTGGCTACGCTGGTGCGTAAGCCGCCTGCGGCGCCGGTGGCAAATCTGCTGACTTGTGCCTTGGCTTTGCTAAGCGATGAGCCTGAAGATGCCGTTTATGCGCCTTTCATTGTGGTGGATCAGGCCGTTCACGCAGTGAGCGCGCAACGCGACGCGCGTTCAATGAAGGGGCTGGTGAATGCGGTATTACGTAATTTTCTGCGCTCACGCGATACCCTACTTGCGCAAATCATGAGTAACCCGGTCGCCCGCTGGAATTATCCGCTCTGGTGGATTGATCAAGTGCGTGCCGCCTGGCCGGCTGCTTGGCAAAATATTTTGTTAACTGGCAATACGCATGCGCCCATGACTTTACGCGTCAATCAGCGCCGTTCGACAGTTGCGGCGTACCTTGAGGTCTTGCATGCGGCAAATATCCCAGCGGTAGCGGCCGGTCCCAGCGCGGTGCGACTATTGCGCGCATTACCCGTTGAGCGGGTGCCTGGCTTTATGCAAGGCGTGGTTTCGGTGCAAGATGCTAGCGCACAGCGGGCAGCTGCGCTCCTTGAGGTGCATAATGGTATGCGTGTACTCGATGCGTGCGCAGCTCCTGGCGGTAAGACGGGGCATTTGCTTGAATTAGCGGATATAGATTTAGTGGCACTTGAGGCGGATCATGCGCGTGCACAGCGTATTCATGAAAACCTGAATCGTTTGCGATTAACTGCAACGGTGTGCATCGGTGATGCAGGCACTCCCAATGAATGGTGGCATGGGCAATTATTTGATCGAGTGCTAATTGATGCCCCTTGTTCTGCCTCGGGCATTGTGCGTCGCCATCCGGACATCCGTTGGCTTAGGCGTTTAACTGATTTGACGGCGCTGGCCAACGAACAGCGCCGCATTTTAGCGGCACTCTGGCCATTGCTGAAAACCGGCGGTGAATTACTCTATGCTACCTGTTCTATTTTTCCGACAGAAGGCGAGCTCCAAGCGCAATGGTTTGAAAGTAAGCACCAAGATGCGGTACGATTAAGTGCTCCAGGCCAGCTTCTGCCATCAACTACCCTGCCGGGCAGCGACTCAAATACGGATGACCATGACGGATTTTTTTATGCACGTTTTCGTAAACAGTGATTGATTTACGCCTTTTTCTATGCAAGCGGATAGTTGTTATCTGGCTTATCTGGCCTGGCCTTACAGTCGCTTTCGCACAAGCGAATACGATCTATGTGCAGCGTGCCTCGCTGGAGGCCGATAGCGCCGGCTGGGCGCTTGATGCACGTTTTGATTTTGTTTTAAGCCGCAGCCTTGAAGATGCGATCAACCGGGGAATACCGCTTTATTTCACCACTGGTTTTGAATTAACGCGGGCGCGCTGGTATTGGTTTGACGAACAAGCTGTGAGTACTTCACAAAGTATACGGCTTTCCTACCAACCCCTCACCCGCCAATATCGACTCTCAAGCGGTGGTTTGCAACTCGGTTTCCCAACGCTTTCGGATGCCCTTAAAGTCATTAAACATGTCAGTGTATGGCATACCATCGACCGTGCGGCAGTCACGCCGGGATATGTTTACACAGCAGCGGTGCGCATGCAGCTCGATACTGCCCTTATGCCTAAGCCATTTCAAATTGATGCAGTGAACAATCGTGACTGGAAACTTTCTTCCGATTGGAAGCGCTTTGTTTTTGTGGTGAATCAACATGCCAAATAAGACGGCTTTCACGCGTTTTATTGTTCGCTCGTTGCTCACAACGATCGCCGCTCTAGCATTATTGCTGCTTGTATTGCTGGCGCTAGCCAGCGCCAATACGGAATTTTTTGATCGTTATTATTCGTGGTTATATGCGGCCAACGTTGCGATTGCGTTAATTTTCATGTTGATTGTTGGCGGCTTAATATGGATTATTATCGCTCGTTTACGCCAGGGTAAATTTGGTACCCGGCTGTTAGCAAAATTAGCCGTATTTTTTGCCTTGGTTGGGGTCCTGCCGGGTGGCATTATCTATTTGGTCTCGCTGCAATTTGTTTCACGCAGTATTGAATCATGGTTTGACTTAAATGTTGAAAAAGCCCTGGCTTCTGGGCTTGACCTTGGTCGGGGCTTACTCGATAACTCACTAGCGGATCTGCAAAATAGTGGCCGCTTGATCGCGAACCAACTCGCCACCGCCGATGAAGCGAATTTGACGCTGACCTTATTGCGCTTGCGTGAGCAATTTGGGGTGCACGAAGCAACTGTCGTATCTTCGGCCGGCCGTGTGGTGGCGCAAGCTTCCCCCAGCTTTACGGCCCTGGTACCAGATGATCTGCCCACCCCTATGATGTTGCGCCAAGCGCGCACCACCGGTTATGCTGGGCTCGAGGGCGAGCTTGAAGCGGAACATACGAGTAAGCCTATTGAGAGCGAGAAAGGGGCCTTACGTTTGCGCGTAGTGGTGCGCATACCCGCGGGTTACAAAACTTTAGCACGTCAAGACGAGCGCTTTTTGCAATTAACCCGCTCAGTGCAACCGCAATTGGCGCGTCACGCGGCAGATATTCAACGCGCTTGGCGTGATTACCAAGAAAAAGCATTGGGCCGCACCGGCTTGCGTAAAATGTACATCGGTACTCTAACGTTGGCCCTCTTTTTGGCAACTTTTATTGCCATGATGCTCGCTCTGGGGTTGGGCAATCAACTGGCGCGCCCCCTTTTCTTGTTGGCTCAAGGCACGCGTGAAGTAGCGCGAGGCGATTATACGCAAAAGCATGAAATCAACACGAATGACGAGCTTGGTTTTTTGATGCAGTCATTTAATGTGATGACCCGACAGCTATCGGAAGCGCGCGTAGCCGTTGAGCGGAATCGGATTGCCCTGGAAAATTCCAAAGCATATCTTGAAAGTGTCTTGGCGAATTTAACGGCGGGGGTCTTCGTATTTGATCGAAAATTTCGGCTCACGATTGCTAATGTTGGGGCTGAGCGGATTTTCCATCAACCGTTTCAGGGGCACTTAAATTGTCTGCTTGAAGACATTACTGTGTTGGCCGGTTTTGCTTCGATGGTACGCAAGGCTTTTGCGGTACGAGATGTTGCCCTGGCGACAGCTGAGAGTGGGGACACGGGGCATTGGCAGCAACAATTTGAAGTGCATGTCCAAGGCGAAGGGGACCCTCTCACCTTGCTTGTGCGGGGGACGCGTTTGTTGTTGCCGGCAATTGAGGCGGGTGAAGCCATGCATCCTAAAAATACTGTGATAGCGGGTTATGTGGTTGTCTTTGATGATATTTCAGATATTATTTCTGCGCAGCGTTCGGTTGCTTGGGGTGAGGTTGCGCGCCGCTTGGCGCATGAGATCAAAAACCCGCTAACGCCGATTCAACTCTCGGCCGAGCGGCTGCAAATGAAGTTAGCCGACAAGCTTGCGCCCGCTGACGCAGAGGTCTTGCGGCGAGGCTCTGTGACGATTGTTAACCAGGTTGCTGCGATGAAGCAGATGGTTGATGATTTTCGAGAATATGCGCGCATGCCGCCGACGGTTTTGCATGATCTGCAATTAAATGATTTGATCACCGAGGTCCTGGCACTGTATGGCGTTGGCGAAGATAAAAGCCCGATCCAAGTCGATTTGGCTGCGCTGCCGATGATTCGTGGCGATCCAACCCAATTGCGCCAAGTGATTCATAATTTGCTGCAAAATGCGCAAGATGCCGTGGCTGAAGTCTCTTCGCCAAGTGTGCTGATTGAGGCAAAAGCAGTAGAATACGAGCATCCAGATATGCCTGGTAAGAGCGGCTTAGCGGTGAGGTTAACCGTAACGGATAATGGCCCCGGCTTTTCGGCACGGATTCTCACGCGCGCTTTTGAACCTTACGTGACGAGCAAGGCCAAAGGTACAGGCTTAGGTCTTGCCACGGTTAAAAAAATTATTGATGAGCATGCTGCTAGCATTGATATTCGTAACCGTCCGCCGGTGGATGGGACGAGTACAGGAGTCAGCGGTGCGCAAGTTTCGATTCTTTTTCTTCAATTGGCAGATAGCGAGTTAGGGCTGCATACAGGGAAGTTAATTTCAAGCAAAATCGAGCAGATAGCGAGACAGCGGACAAAGGTAGTGTAAATGACAACCATTTTAGTGGTAGATGATGAAATGGGTATCCGAGAGCTTCTCTCGGAAATTCTGAACGATGAAGGTCATGTGGTGGATGTAGCTGAGAATGCGCAAGAGGCGCGTGCTTATTGCATGCGTCAAGTGCCGGACTTGGTTTTGCTGGATATTTGGATGCCAGATACCGATGGTATTACATTGTTAAAAGAATGGGCGGCACAGGGCCGCCTAACGATGCCGGTGATCATGATGTCTGGGCATGCAACAATTGATACAGCGGTTGAGGCCACTCGAATTGGCGCGCTTGATTTTCTTGAAAAGCCGATCGCTTTGCAAAAGTTATTACAGGCAGTGAGGCAGGGGCTGATGCGAGGCACGGAGATGAATGCGCAAGCGAATGCCCAACTCACCCTAAGGCCAATCGTCCAGCCCGAGTCAGAGTTAATGGCCTCGTCGTCAATGGGGACAGTAGCGTTGTCAATGGCCAGCCATTGCGCGGCAGACCCTACCATCGCGTCATCAAGCGAGTGCGTGACCATTTCTCTTAAACTGCCACTGCGCGACGCGCGCGATGCCTTTGAGCGTGCCTATTTTGAATACCACCTAAGGCAAGCCAATGGCAGCATGACGCGGATTGCCGAGCGGGCTGGACTTGAACGGACCCATCTTTACCGGAAACTGAAACAATTGGGCATAGAGTTATGTAAAAATCGAGCTGAATAATGAAACATTTTTATCAACACCATGTTTTTTTCTGCCTAAATCAGCGCGCTAACGATACCCGCGCTTCTTGCGCAAATTGCGATGCGCAGCGGATGCAGGAATACGCAAAAAAAAGAGTGCGCGACCTAGGCTTAAGTGGGCCGGCGCAGATTCGCATTAATAAAGCGGGTTGCCTTGATCGCTGCGAACAAGGTCCGGTGATGGTTGTGTATCCGCAAGGCATTTGGTATACCTATGTGGATGAAGCTGATATCGATGAAATTATTGATTCGCATCTGGTCGGCGGCAAGATCGTTGAACGTTTGTTGATTTAGCCCGGGAATTCTCTGGGAGCTTACAAAAGAGAGCGGGATAGTTTTAAGTAGTGATTAATTGAGGTATTTAAATTAAAAAATGGCGGACCCAAAAAAATATTTAATCGATGGGCCAATTGGCAAAATCGAAATAGCTGTCGATTGGCCAACAGAGGCGATTGAACAGAATGTCCCGGCGCGTGGTATCGCCCTGATTGCGCATCCGCACCCATTACTGGGTGGCACGATGGATAATAAGGTCGCTCATACGCTCGCGCGCACGTTTATGCAGCTTGGCTACGTTGCGGTTCGCTCAAATTTTCGTGGGGTGGGTCAAACGGCAGGCGAACATGACCAGGGTAACGGCGAGCAAGATGATTTATTGGCGGTGCTTGAGCATCTTCGGGCGCAGCCACTTTGTGCTGATAGCCCACTGGTGCTGGCGGGGTTTTCGTTTGGCACCTTTGTGTTGTCGCATCTTGCACAACGTTTAGCGCAAAATAATATCAGCGTGCAGCGGCTGGTTTTTGTTGGCACAGCAGCCGGCCGTTGGGCGGTAGCACCCGTGCCGGAAGATACGATCGTCATTCATGGCGAACAAGATGAGACGATTCCATTGACGGAGGTCTTTGATTGGGCGCGTCCGCAGGAATTGCCGGTGACCGTTATTCCAGGTGCGGATCATTTCTTTCATCGCAAGCTTCATCTCCTTAAGCGAATTATTGTGGAGAACTGGCGCGTATAGTAAAGTGCTGTAGCCCACGGTTGTTGCGTATTCTCCTAGCCCTTTTCAGCCTTATTTTTATGCACACTATGCGATTTCCGATTTCGTTCTCCTACTTGGTTCTATCCCTGTTAAGTGCTTGCTTGGCCTTAACCTCTGTTTTGGCGCAGGCGCAAGTGCCGCCGCCTACGGTGTTGGCGCGCTCATGGATATTAATGGACGCAACCAGTAATCAGGTTTTAGCTGCTAGCAATCCGGATGAGCAAGTTGAGCCTGCGTCGTTAACCAAGTTAATGACGGCTTACCTGGTTTTCGAGGCGCTTAAAGATAAAAAGATTGGCATGGAGCAAAGTATCGTCCCGAGTGACGCGGTGCGACGCGTTAAACCGGATGAATCGCGGATGTTTATCCAAGCGAATAAACCGGTCACCGTTTCCGATTTGGTGCATGGGATGGTGGTGCAATCAGGCAATGATGCCGTAATTGCCTTGGCTGAGTTAATTGGCGGTAGCGAAGCCAATTTTTTGACCTTGATGAACCAGGCAGCTCAACGCTTAGGAATGAAACATACGCACTATGCTGATGTGAATGGTTTGCCTAATCCACAGCACTATACCTCCGCAAGTGATGTGGCGTTGTTATCGGTCCGCTTGATTCAAGATTTTCCAGAGTATTACCCGCTGTTTGCCCTGAAGGAATTTACCTACAATAAGATTCGTCAATTTAACCGGAACCGATTGTTATGGCTTGATTCTACGGTTGACGGCGTGAAGACCGGACACACCACCTCCGCGGGTTTTTGTCTAGCGGCATCGGCCAAGCGTCCGCTACCGCAAACGCCAGAGATAAGCCGGCGCTTAGTCACGGTGATGATGGGTGAGCGCAAAGAACAAGACCGGGTGCAGGATAGCCTTAAGATGCTTAATTACGGCTATCAGGCCTATGATATGGTCCGGCTTTACCCTGGGGCGCAGCCGGTTGATACGCCGCGGCTTTTTAAAGGCGCGGCTAATACGCTCAAAGTTGGTGTAAAGTCTGATAAATTCATTACTGTACCTCGCGGTATGGGAGATAAGATTAAGCCGATTGCGCATTTAAATGCACCTTTGATTGCGCCGATCGCGAATGGGCAACCGGTTGGCATAGTGAAAGTCATGGCGGACGACAAAGAAATCGCGGCCTTTCCACTGGTAGCGCTGGAAGAGATCAAAGAAGCCGGCTTCTTTGGCCGCTGGTGGGATACCGCTTGGTTAATGTTGCTAAAAATGTGGCAGAAATAAAAAATAAGGTTGCATTGCATGAACGATTCAACAGTTTATCTAAATGGCGAATGGTTACCTTTGTCAGAAGCGCGTATTTCGGTGCTGGACCGAGGCTTTATTTTTGGTGATGGCGTATATGAAGTCATACCCGTCTATCGAGTCTCTGATCCAGCCCTTAACGTTTGGCGGCCGTTTCGGATAGAGCAGCATCTGGCGCGGCTTGTCCGCAGCCTTGCAAAAGTCCGTATTACCGACCCGTTTAATGAGGCCGGCTGGTGCACACTGATTGAAAAGGCGGTTACCCTTCATGTGAGTAGCCACGCCAATGACACGAGTTGTTTGATTTATATCCAGGTAACACGTGGCATTGCAGCTCGAGCGCAGGTGTTCCCAGCGCACAGTACGCCAACCGTATTGATGATGGCCAACTCATTTACACCGCCTAGTGCGCTAACGCGTGAGCAGGGCGTAGTAGCGGTGACGGCGCCAGATGCACGTTGGCTGCATTGCGATATTAAATCCACCTCGCTACTGGGCAATGTGTTAATGGCGCAATATGCGGCCGAACACAATGCGGTTGAAACTGTCCAGTTACGTAATGGAGAATTGACCGAAGGTTCATCATCTAATATTTGGGTGGTAAAAGCGGGCCGACTTTTTGCTCCTCCGTCTAATCATTTGATTTTGGAAGGGATCCGTTATCGACTGCTCGAAGAGCTGGCTGCTGAGGCGGGCATTACATTTGAAGCGCGGATCATTACTGAGGCGGAGTTGCGTGCAGCCGATGAGATTATGATGAGTTCGGCCAGCAGAGAAATTCTACCGATCACTCGGCTTGATGACTGTCCAGTGGGCAATGGTCGGCCTGGCCCTGTTTTTGCAGCGCTTTATGCAGGTTATCAGCGCATGAAAGAAAGACCGCTCTCGGCCGATGAAGGCATCAAGATTGATGCCAAACGTTTGGCCGCGCAGTAATCGCTTATGAACCAAGGATGCGTGAATGAACCCGGCGAATGAGTCATTGATCGATTTTCCGTGCGATTTCCCGATTAAAGTGCTAGGCAAAACCCAGCCCGGCTTTGCTGAAGAGATACTGCGATTGCTCAAACAGTTTGACGCTGATTTTGATGGCGCGTCTATTGAAATGCGTCCTTCGCGTAATGGCAACTACATTGGCCTGACGTGTATTGTGCATGCGCGTGATCGTAACCAGCTGGACGAGATCTATCGCGCGTTGAGTTCGCACCCGATGGTATCAGTTGTTCTTTAGTTTCAGCGGGCCGAATGCGAGGCCAAACAAATGTCGACACCTACCGATGCGTTAAAGATCTGCCTTCAATGGCGCGGCGTTGAACCATACCAAATAAGTTTTGAGGCAATGCGCGCCTTTACTGAAACGCGCACGAGCGACACGCCAGATGAGCTTTGGTTGGTTGAGCACCCCCCCGTTTATACTTTAGGGCAAGCCGGCAAGTCCAGCCATTTATTGGTGGCTAATCCAGAGATTGAACTGGTGCAGGTTGACCGGGGCGGGCAAATTACGTATCACGGCCCCGGTCAGGTGATAGCGTATCTGTTGTGCGATCTGCGCCGTCGCCAGTTAATGGTGCGCGAATTGGTCACCTATATCGAGCAAGCGGTGATTGATACGCTGGCAGCGTATAATATCGTCGGTGAGCGTAAATCCGGCGCGCCGGGTATTTACTACGCAGGATCTTCCGAACAGTACGCTGACTCACTGCAGGGCGCAAAAATTGCCGCGCTCGGACTCAAAATCCGCCGAGGGTGTAGTTACCACGGCGTGAGTTTAAACGTAAAGATGGATTTACAACCCTTTAATGACATTAATCCTTGCGGTTACGCAGGTTTAAAAATTGTCGATATGGCTAGCTTAGGCGTCGTTGCCGACTGGCGCGAAGTTGCACAGACGCTTGCTAACCAGCTAACCCACCATATTGCCGCGCACAACCCGGCGAGACCCTCCGCCAATGCCAATTGTGCTGCTTGATAGGACAGTCGTATGACAACAGAAACACCGGTGAGCCGATTGACGGCTTCGCCCATGATCGAAAACGCACCGCCATTTTATAATCCTGCTATTAAGCAAAAATCCCAAGCTAAAACGGCGCGTATCCCGATTAAAATCGTGCCTGCCGAGAAATTAAAAAAACCGGACTGGATTCGTGTGAAAGCCGCCACCGGCAGTTCAAACACGCGCTTTTACGAGATTAAGCAAATTCTGCGCGAGCACCAGTTGCACACGGTTTGCGAAGAGGCGAGCTGCCCAAATATTGGCGAATGCTTTGGCAAGGGTACGGCGACCTTTATGATCATGGGCGATAAATGCACGCGGCGTTGTCCATTTTGCGATGTGGGTCATGGCCGCCCCGATCCGCTTGATCAAAATGAACCAGAGAATCTGGCAAAGACGATTGCTGCATTAAAACTTAAATACGTCGTGATTACGAGCGTTGATCGTGATGATTTGCGTGATGGTGGAGCGGCCCATTTTGTTGCATGTATTGAGCGGGTACGAGCGCTCTCTCCGCAAACGCGCATCGAAATTTTGACGCCAGATTTTAGAGGCCGGCTGGATCGTGCGCTTTCCATCCTAAATGCAGCGCCGCCTGATGTGATGAATCACAATCTTGAAACCGTGCCACGTCTGTATAAAGAGGCTCGGCCTGGCTCTGATTATCAACATTCGCTGAATCTGCTAAAAGAATTTAAAACTGTGCATCCCAATACTCCGACTAAATCTGGGCTGATGGTTGGGCTTGGGGAGCGTGAAGAAGAGATCTTGCAGGTTATGCGGGATTTGCGTGCACATAATGTAGATATGTTGACGCTTGGTCAGTATTTGCAGCCTTCGGAGCATCATCTGCCGGTACGTGATTATATTCATCCTGACACGTTCAAGATGTATGAGGAAGAGGCGTACAAAATGGGCTTTACGCATGCTGCGGTGGGAGCGATGGTGCGTTCAAGTTACCATGCGGATGAGCAGGCGCATAGCGCGGGCGTGATGGATTGATGCTGCTTGCTGATTTCGTCTAATGTGTTTGGATATGACTTACGCCAGGTATTCGTATAAGCTCGGGTAGCGTTGCGTTTTCAAATTCGCTAAAATCAATGGCAGAAGCTACTAGAGCGGGGCGACCTATGTGTGCAGAGATAAAGAAATTCCGATTGACTCGATACGGCCAAGCGCTTTTTGTCGCTATTTTGCTGGCGAGTTGCGCAACAACCTCCGACTCAGGTGAGTATGTGAGCCCCACTCTGGCGGATATCAGTCATAGCCAAAATCCAATGCAGAAATTAAGCGGCTCATATGCTTAACTGTTTTCGTCTCGGCTTTCCGCTTGTAAATCGAGTGCTCGTGCGTAAAGGGAGTCACGCGAGACGTGCGTGAGCGTAGCTGCAAGCCTTGCTGCGGTGCTAACCGGCAGATGTGTTAACAGCAGCTGTAACAGTTCATCATGTTGGCTAGCATCGCTTTCCTGAACGAAGTCTGCGCCTTCTACGACTAATACAAATTCTCCGCGCTGCCGGTTGCTGTCTTCCTGTAGCCAGATTAGCCCTTCGGCTAGAGTGCCGCGGTACAAATTTTCGTGTAACTTTGTTATTTCGCGGGCAATGAATAGCGCTCGTTCGCTACCAAGTACCGTCGAAAGCGCACTGACTGTTTCTAAGATGCGATGCGGTGTTTCGTAAAAGACCATCGCATAAGGATGTTGCACAAGTGAGCGGAGTTGTGCTGCACGTTGTTTTGGCTTAGCAGGAAGAAAGCCAATAAAAGTGAAGGTTCCGGCTGCATTAGAAGCGCCGTGGCTGAAGCCTTCACCCGTAACACTAAGGGCCGTAGCGAGGGCATTGCAGCCAGGAATGGGTATCGTGGCAAAGCCCGCTGCGCGAACCGCATCCACTATTTTTGCGCCTGGGTCGCTAATGCCGGGGGTGCCGGCATCGGACATATAAGCAACTCGCTCACCTGCGCGCAGGTGCTCCACAATCCGTGCAGCGGATTCATGCTCATTATGCTGGTGCGCGGCAAACAGAGGTTTGCTGATGCCATAACGAGCAAGCAATTGCGTGCTGTTACGCGTATCTTCTGCGGCTATGCGATCAACCAGCTTGAGCACATGGAGCGCACGTAATGTAATGTCAGCGGTATTGCCGATGGGGGTGGCAACGACATATAACGCTGCGGCCGGATAAGTCTGATGCTGGGCGAGTGAAAGTAAATCAATCAATTCATGTCCTGAGTATAAAGCGGGGTATTGCGATGCTAGCCATTGTGCCATGCAATCACCTATTGACTGTGAGTAAAGGGCGGTGTCACAGCTATGTTTAAAACCACAAGAATGTTTGGCGCTGCGTTTGAAACGCGTGCATTAGACTATTTGCAGCAACGTGGCATGACGCTGGTGGCGCGCAATGTGACTTATCGCAGAGGTGAAATTGACCTGATTATGCGCGATGCAGAGAGTGTGCTTGTATTTATTGAAGTCCGCGCCCGCGCCAGTATGCGTTTTGGTGGGGCATTAGCCAGTATTGACGCAACTAAATGTGCGCGCCTGCGATTAGCCGCGCGTTACTATCTTGCTAAATGGCACGGTGAATTGCCTGTGTGCCGTTTCGATGCCGTCATATTTGACGGTGAGCAGATTACTTGGTTGACGAATATATTGGGTGCCGATCGTGATTGAGGTGAGCGCGTGCTATAAAGATCTTTGCTAAAGATTTAGGACTTAGTTTAAAGAAATTGTCTGCTATTGTTTGCCAAGGCTGTGAGCAAATACGATAGAATCGATTGTAATGTTTTAATTATGGCCCCATTGCCAACGGAAAATTCGATGTTGATTGAGAGAATTGAGCAGCACTTTCAAGATAGCGCGTCTACTAAGCTCGCCGCGCTTGAAGTGCTTGCGGCGCCAATTGCTGCTGCCATTGATACGATCTTTGCGGCGTTTGCCAATGGTGGTAAAGTGCTGATATGTGGTAATGGCGGTTCAGCTGCGGATGCGCAACATCTGGCGGCTGAGTTGATCGGTCGTTTTGAACAAGAGCGGCCAGCTCTGCCAGCGATTGCTTTGACCACCGACTCATCCGTGTTAACCGCGATTGGCAATGATTATAGCTTTGCGCAAATCTTTGCCAGGCAAGTCTCCGGGCTGGGTCAGCCAGGTGATATATTGATTGCAATTTCTACTTCTGGTAACTCAGAGAACGTATTGGCTGCGATTGAAAGTGCACATGAACGAGAAATGCTGGTGATTGCATTAACGGGGAAAGGGGGCGGGCGTATAAAGGGTGCCTTGCACGAGACAGATTTACATATCTGCGCGCCTAGCGAGCGTACAGCACGGATACAAGAAGTCCATTCGCTGACGGTGCATTGTCTATGTGATGGCATTGATGCAATGCTACTCGGCGATAGATAGTCGTATCTTCATCACGTTAACCAAAGGAGTTTGGCATGATTTCAATGCAAATAAGCAAAACAGTTGGCCGCGCTATATTAGCTGTTGGTTTACTCTCTTCATTGCAGGGATGTCCGCTATTGGTAGCGGGCGCCACCGGCGGTGGTGCGTTAGTTGCGGCGGACCGCCGTACACTCGGCGCACAGACCGAAGATCGAGAAATTCAAGTCAAAGCGGCGACCCTTCTCAAACGTGATCTAGCTGATGAGGCGCATGTTAGTACCACGGTATTTAACCGGCGTGTGTTGTTAACCGGTGAGGTGCCAAATCTAGTGGTCAAGCTGAAAGCTGAAACTATCGTGCGCACTGTTGCCAATGTGCAAGAGGTTGTCAACGAGCTTGTCATTCAGGGCGCAAGTTCCTTTGGCTCGCGTTCAAATGATTCGTACCTGACGGCCAAAGTCAAAGCATCGCATGTCCATGCGTCTGACATCTCCGCGGCTTTTATAAAAGTGGTAACCGAGCGCGGCATCGTGTATCTGATGGGCTTAGTGACAAAAAGCGAGGGCGATCGTGCAGCTGAGCTCGCCGGCCGTGTACCTGGTGTATTGCAAGTCGTCAAAGCGTTCCAATATATTTCTGAACCAGAGGCTAAAAAACTGTCGCTTGGCACGCCACCGCAGCCTGGTCACGCACCTGCCACGGTAAATAAACAATTGCCTACGTCGTCGCATTAACCGTAAGCTGCGCTCATTTCAAACGAAGTGTTTACCGACAATTTGGATAAAATTCTGCGCCAAATCATACGCAAGTCGGTTATTTTTCTAGGTATTGCTGCATGCGTTGTGAATAGTCTCGCGGCGCATGCAGTCGATGCAGTTCATGCGCAGTTATTATCTCGGCGCAATGCATGCATCAGCTGCCATACGGCTGACCAGAAACGAATCGGTCCTGCTTAT
Organism: Mycoavidus sp. SF9855; assembly: GCF_024582735.1. Lineage (NCBI taxonomy): Bacteria > Pseudomonadati > Pseudomonadota > Betaproteobacteria > Burkholderiales > Burkholderiaceae > Mycoavidus > Mycoavidus sp. SF9855. The sequence continues at coordinate 2,198,232 of NZ_CP102085.1, read as the reverse complement.
CGGGATGTCGCGGCGAGGTACAGGGATAAGCCTGATGCCTTGGCAAAACTAGTCGAAAAAATAAAAAAAGGGGGCGCGGGGGCATGGGGGGCCGTTCCAATGCCATCACATCCTCGTTTAAGCGAAGTTGATGCACAAACGATTGTGGTGTGGGTGCTGGCGGGCGCGCCGTCCGAATAAATCGGCGAGGCGAGAAAGCTTTGTCAATCTGTATAGCTAAATTTTCTAGGTCAAAGGCGGTTTGAATTTGGGCGTCAGTTTGGGAAAAGTTGAGGTAAAATGACAACCGCCTTATCGCAAGGCCTGCTGCGCAACGCGTGTTACTCTGCCAAAAGACTGCCGCAGTCTACCTGTTTTGTACATGGCGCCGGGCAGGCGGGCTATGATCCACACCGTATTACTATCGAAAGCATCCGCTAAATGAGCACGAAAAAATCTTTGACTGAAGCTGAAATCCTAAAGATGGGCGAAAAGGATTATATGAACGACGAGCAGCGCGATTTTTTCAAGCGTAAGCTCGAGCAGTTGCAAGCAGAGCTTTTGCATAACGCCGGTCAAACTACCGAGCATTTGCGTGAAACGGTGGTTGTACCCGATCCGGCTGATCGCGCTACCATTGAAGAGGAGCATGCACTGGAATTGCGTACTCGCGATCGAGAAAGAAAATTACTCAAAAAAATTCTGCAATCACTTGCACGGATTGAGTCGGGCGAATATGGTTGGTGTGAGGAAACGGGCGAACCGATTGGTCTTGCGCGCTTACTTGCTCGGCCTACTGCTACATTGTCGCTCGAGGCGCAAGAGCGTCGGGAGCTGCGTCAAAAGCTCTTTGGCGATTGATTAGAGCCAGAATACGCCGTGTTTTGCTGTTAGGTCCAAGCATTAATTAAATACCCATAACGTATCGAAAAGTGTTTTGCGTTGCCCTTGATAATCAGGGCGGCGCCCTAAAATAATGGCATTCACGCTTAAGGTTAGCTCGCTCGGCCCCCGTTGTTGTTTTGCTATGTGTCTGTTCTCAGCCATGAGATGCAGTCAGTTGAGGGCGTAGCGTTTTCAGAAGGAATCTATATGGAACAGTATCACGGCACCACCATTGTTTCGGTGCGGCGCGGCAAGCACGTAGCTGTCGGCGGAGATGGTCAGGTTACCTTGGGCAATGTCGTTATGAAAGGCAGTGCAAGAAAAATTCGCCGCATTCATGACAATAAAGTACTGGTCGGCTTTGCGGGCGGCACGGCTGACGCATTCTCCTTGCTGGACCGCTTTGAGGGGAAACTTGAGAAGTATCAAGGCAATTTAATGCGCGCCGCCGTTGAGCTTGCTAAAGATTGGCGTACCGATCGGATGTTGCGTCGCTTAGAAGCGATGATGATCGCAGCTGATGCGGAAACAACGCTGGTCTTAACCGGTAACGGTGATGTGCTTGATCCTGAAAGCGGTATCTGTGCGATTGGTTCGGGGGGGACTTACGCGCAGGCAGCAGCTCGCGCGCTGGTGCAAAATACCGAGCTAGCGCCGCGCGAGATCGTTGAAAAGTCACTTGGCATTGCTGGCGATCTCTGCATTTATACTAACCACAATTTTGTTATCGAGACCCTCGACTGAGCACTCTGATATGAGCAATATGACCCCCGCCGAAATCGTCTCGGAACTGAACAAGCATATTATTGGCCAGGATAAAGCCAAGCGCGCGGTAGCCGTTGCGCTACGCAACCGTTGGCGCCGGCAGCAAGTGGCAGAGCCATTGCGCCAGGAAATTACCCCTAAAAACATTTTGATGATTGGCCCAACTGGCGTAGGCAAGACCGAAATCGCTCGCCGTCTGGCGAAGTTAGCGGAGGCGCCTTTTATCAAAATTGAAGTCACTAAATTCACTGAAGTGGGCTATGTCGGCCGCGATGTTGATAGCATTGTGCGTGATTTGATCGAGATTGCGGTTAAGCAAACGCGCGAATCTGAAATGCGTAAGGTGCTTACTAAAGCAGAGGATTTTGCTGAGGAGCGGGTCCTCGATATCTTATTGCCGACGCCACGTTCGTTAGCGGCCAACGCATCGCCTGACGCGCTAGAGCCAGAGCATCAAGAGGCGGACGACAAAGCTGACAATGATAAAAAAAATAATGCAACGCGCCTAACCTTTCGTAAGCGTTTGCGCGAAGGCAAACTCGATGATAAAGAGATTGAACTCGATTTAGAGTCGGCGGCGGCCACGATGGATATTATGGGGCCGGCCGGGATGGAAGAAATGACGGAGCAAATTCGCAGTATGCTCTCGAGTATGGGGAGTGGGCGTAAAACGCGACGCAAGGTTAGCATTAAAGAAGCGATGAGGCTTTTGACCGATGAAGAAGCGGCGAAGATGCTGAATGACGACGAGGTCAAATCAAAAGCCGTGCAGAGCGTTGAGCAAAACGGCATTGTATTTCTCGATGAAATCGACAAAATCGCTTCGCGCAGTGAAGCCAGCGGAGCCGAAGTATCGCGCCAGGGGGTGCAGCGTGATTTATTGCCACTGGTTGAAGGTACCGCCGTGAGCACTAAATATGGCATGGTTAAAACGGATCACATTTTGTTTATCGCATGTGGTGCTTTCCATCTATCTAAACCGAGTGATTTAATTCCTGAATTACAAGGACGCTTTCCAATTCGGGTTGAGCTCGATTCACTCTCCGTTGAAGATTTTGAAGCTATTTTGAGTGGCACTGACGCAAGTTTAGTGAAGCAATATGAAGCGCTTTTAGGGACGGATGGCGTAAAGCTGGATTTTGTTAAAGATGGCATTCGTCGCTTGGCAGAAATTGCCTTTTTAGTGAATGAAAAAACCGAGAATATTGGTGCGCGCCGGCTTTATACCGTGATTGAAAAATTGCTGGAAGAAATTGCCTTCGTGGCGGGCAGCCAAGGCAAGCAACAAGTAAAAATTGATGCGGCTTATGTGGATGCGGCACTCAACGATGTTGCTAAAAACGAAGATTTATCGCGTTATATTTTGTAAGCGTATTGATTGGAGTTTATGCACCTTACAACCCTTACTGCTGAGTTATTGCTGCTATGTCCAAACAACTTGATTTATCGTTAATATCGAGTGAATTAAAGGCTCATATTCTCGCGGAAGCGCTGCCCCATATTCAACGCTATCACAGTAAAACTGTGGTCATCAAATATGGTGGTAACGCGATGACTGAACAGCATCTCAAGCAAGGTTTTGCGCGCGATGCGGTATTGCTCAAGCTGCTCGGGGTTAATTTAGTCTTGGTCCATGGCGGTGGGCCGCAAATCGATCGGGCTTTGCAAAAAGTCGGTAAGCAACGCGTCTTTCTACAAGGCATGCGTGTCACCGATGCAGAAACGATGAGTGTCGTCGAATGGGTCTTGGCCGGCGAAATTCAGCAAGAAATTGTCTCATTAATCAACCATTATGGCGGCCAGGCGGTCGGCTTGACCGGCAAAGACGGTGGTTTGATTCGGGCGCACCGGATGCGGGTGCCGGATCGGGAACGTGTGGGCGAATTCCTGGATATTGGCCAAGTGGGCGAGGTTGAGGCAATTAATCCGGCCGTCGTCAAGGCTTTGCAACGGAGTTCTTTCATTCCAGTAATTTCGCCGATCGGCTTTGACGGTGATGGTGTTTCTTATAATTTAAATGCAGATTGGGTCGCGGGCAAACTGGCCACCATACTCAATGCGGAAAAATTAGTGATCATGACAAATATTGCTGGAGTGATGGATAAAGAAGGCACGCTGCTGACCGATTTAAGCACCTCCCAAATTGATGCGCTATTTGCAGATGGCACCATCTCTGGCGGGATGCTGCCTAAAATCAATGCTGCCCTTGATGCGGCCAAAAGCGGTGTGCCGTCGGTGCATATTATGGATGGCCGCATCGAACATTCGTTACTGCTTGAAATATTGACTGAGCAATCGCTTGGCACAGTGATTCGCTCGCATTGAATTGCTGCAAGCTAAGCTGCTCAAGCGCACGGGGTTGGTGTAACCTCACTACATTAGGCGGCCTATCTCAGTTAGCCTGAAATCATCGGTTGGTATTGTCACAGCCAAACCATTCACCGTACAGCGAAAATTTTGTCAGAGGCTGTGTTGGGTGGCCGCATGCCGGCTCATCTAGCACACTAGGAATCGCAAACTGATTATAGGCTTTTTATATGATTAAGCACGGCTGGGGCGTATATTTCAACACGCGCATGCTGATTTGCTTTTTTTTAGGCTTCACGTCGGGTTTGCCGCTCTTCGTTTTGCTTAATTTGGTGCAAGCATGGCTGCGTTCTGAAAAAATCGATCTGGAGTCAATTGGGCTGTTTGCATTGATCCAATTTCCGTACACCTGGAAATTTATCTGGGCGCCGATGATGGATCGCTTTATCCCCAAGCTGCCCGGCGTGCAGTTAGGGCGAAGGCGTGCGTGGATGCTCTGTACGCAATTATTGGTGGCCGGCACCATCGCTGCGCTCGGTTTTGTTTCGCCTCATGATACCTTGTGGGCGGTTGCTGCACTGGCTGCAGCACTCGCATTTTTTAGTGCGAGCCTAGATATTGTGCTGGATGCTTATCGCCGGGAACTATTAAATGATCAGGAACAAGGGCTTGGCACAGCGATTTATGTCAATGCGTATAAAATTTCCAGTTTGGTACCCGGCGCATTAGCATTGATTTTGGCAGACCTCCTTCAATGGTCGGAAGTTTTTGTGATTACGGCGGCTTTTATGTTGCCAGGCATTATCTTGACCTGTATCGTGCGCGAACCCAATGTGCACATCATGCCCCCCAAAACATTGCGAGATGCGGTCGTACTACCCTTGCAAGAATTCATGATGCGTAATGGTTGGCGGCATGCTGTACTGGTTCTGGCTTTTATGTTTTTGTACAAGCTGGGCGATAGTATGGCGACTTCGCTGGCCACGGCTTTTTATCTGGATCTGGGGTTCACTAAAACCGAGATCGGGATGATCGCCAAAACGGTTGGACTTTGGGCGAGTATTAGCGGTGGCATTGTTGGTGGCGTGTCGCTGCTGAAACTGGGCATCGCACGTGGCTTATGGTTGTTTGGTGTGGCGCAAATGGTGGCCATTTTAAGCTTTGCTTGGCTTGCGCATATGGGGCCGGTGGAGTTTTGGCTGGCGGTGGTGATTGCTTGTGAGATGTTTGCTACCGGGCTTGGTACAGCCGCATTTATTGCCTATATCGCGCAGACTACGAATCCACGTTACACGGCGACTCAATTTGCCCTCTTTACCAGCTTGTCCGCTGTGCCGCGCACCTTTGCTAATGCAGGTGCTGGCTATATCGTTGAGCAGGTCGGCTGGTTTGAATTCTTCTTTGTATGTACCGCGCTGGCCCTGCCAGGCATGTTATTGTTGCCTTGGATTGCGCCTTGGAAAACTCGGCAGACCTAAAAAATGCGATCCTATTTCAATGTATACGCATAATCGATGGTCAGCGGCGCATGATCGCTGAACTTGATCTCTTTAAAGATTGAAGTGTTGATGGCCTGTGCGGCAATCGCCGGCGTTGCAAGCTGATAATCAATGCGCCACCCGACATTTTTTGCATAGGCTTGTCCGCGGTTGCTCCACCAAGTGTATTGATCAGCACGTGGATCAAGTTTACGAAAAACATCCACATATCCTACTTCATCAAAAAGCTTGGTAAGCCAAGTGCGCTCTTCTGGCAAAAAACCGGAATTTTTTAGATTGCCCTTCCAGTTCTTAATATCCATTTCCGTATGCGCAATATTGATATCGCCGCATAAAATAACTTCGCGTTGCTGCTTTAATTCAATCAAATGCGGCATAAAAGCGTCCATGAAGCGGAATTTTGCTTGTTGCCGCTCATCCGAACTGGAGCCAGAGGGCACATAGACGGACACGACCGATAGCGTGCCGTAACGAATCTCAACGTAACGCCCTTCAGCATCGAATTCAGGGTTGCCAAAGCCGATAATGCAGTCATCGGGTTCGTGTCGCATATAGAGACCCGCTCCGCTGTAGCCTTTTTTAATGGCATGCTGAAAACAGCTGTGATAACCATGCGGTGCTAGAAAATCAGGTGTCATATCGTCTGGTTGCGCTTTTAACTCTTGCACGCAGACAATATCGGCTTGTTGTTTGCCGAACCAGTCAAAAAAGCCTTTTTTTGCCGCTGAACGGATGCCGTTCAGGTTGGCACTAATGATGCGTAACATTTGAGTTAAATCACGATCCTATTGTTTAGAATATCCATAAACTAGCCGATGCGTCCTATCGGGAAATGATCAAGCTAGTTTTCGCTTTAAAATCTCATTGACTTGTTGCGGGTTGGCTTTGCCGCGGGTGGCTTTCATCGCTTGGCCGATCAGCGCGTTAAACGCCTTTTCTTTACCCGCACGGAACTCCTCGACGGATTTTGGATGGGCGGTGAGCACCGCCTCTATGATTGCGTCGAGCTCGCTGGTATCGGAGATTTGTTGCAATCCTTTGGCTTCGATGATGCGGTCCGCTGCCTGCTCATCATTAGATTTCTCATCCCAGATCGCTTGGAATACTTCTTTGGCAAGTTTGTTTGAGAGTGTGCCATCGGCAATGCGCACGAGTAGCCGCGCGAGTTGCTTAGCGGAGACCGGGCACGCGCTGATTTCAATGCTGTCACGGTTGAGTTGTGAACTGAGTTCACCCATCACCCAGTTGGCCGCGGCTTTGGCTAAATTTGGATCAATTGCTTGGTTTTTTTGCAGTGCGCTGATTTGCGTAACGACGCCCTCGTAATAGGCTGCCAGCGCTTTTGACGAAGTCAACACAGCGGCATCATAGGGGCTAAGCCCATATTGCTCAATTAAGCGTATTTGCATGGCGGCAGGTAGTTCTGGCAAGGTGCTGCGCACGCGTTCGATCCACGCGGAATCAATCACCAACGGCATCAAATCTGGGTCAGGAAAATAGCGGTAATCATGCGCATCTTCTTTACTGCGCATCGGGCGTGTCTCGCGCCGTTCGGGATCATATAAACGTGTTTCCTGTTTAACCACCCCGCCATCTTCAAGCAACTCAATTTGGCGTTGTATCTCGTAATTAATCGCCTCTTCCAAAAAGCGGAAAGAATTGAGATTTTTGATTTCAGTGCGGGTGCCAAGCTCGGCTTGGTTGATTGGACGCACGGATACATTGGCATCGCAGCGGAATGACCCTTCTTGCATATTGCCATCGCAAATACCAAGCCATACCACCAGCGTATGCAAGGTTTTGGCATAGGCCAGCGCTTCGGCGGCGCTGTGCATATCGGGCTCGGTCACAATTTCGAGTAAGGGTGTGCCAGCGCGATTTAAATCAATGCCGGTCATCTCAGAAAAATCTTCATGCAATGATTTGCCGGCATCTTCTTCAAGATGCGCGCGGGTGAGGTGGATGGTTTTTTGGTAGGCGGCTTGTTTGGTTTTTTCGTGCGCTGGGACATGGATTGCCAAGGTGCCGCCCTGTACGACAGGAAGTTTGTATTGGCTGATTTGATAGCCTTTGGGTAGATCTGGATAAAAATAATGCTTGCGCTCAAAAACACTGCGCGGCGTGATGGTGGCGCCAATCGTCAGACCAAAACGAATCGCGAGCTCAGCTGCGGTCCGATTCATGACGGGTAAAACGCCTGGTAGCGCAAGATCTACCAGACTGGCCTGCGTATTAGGGGGCGTCCCAAATTGCGTTGAGGCGCCAGAGAAAATTTTCGAAACACAAGTGAGTTGTGCGTGTGTTTCAAGGCCGATAGTGGCTTCCCATTGCATAATTAAACTCCCGCTGGCATACGGGTATGCCAATCTGTCACTTGTTGAAAAGCGTGCGCAATTTGCAGCATGCGCGCTTCACTAAAATAGTTGCCAACGATTTGTAGGCCAACCGGCCTTAAAGGGGTATCCCCACTGCCAAAACCACAGGGTACGCTCATCCCAGGTAGGCCCGCTAAACTGATAGATAGAGTGTAAATATCTGCTAGGTACATGCGCAGAGGATCATCGGTTTTTTCACCTAGGTTCCAGGCGACAGTCGGTGCCACAGGCCCCATCATAACGTCGCATTGAGCAAAGCTTTGCTGGAAATCCTGGGCGATGATACGGCGAATTTTCTGTGCTTGAACATAATATGCATCGTAATAGCCATGCGATAGCACGTAACTACCCATCAGAATGCGCCGTTTAACTTCTGCCCCGAACCCTTCAGTACGCGTTTTTTGGTACAAATCGGCAAGGTCGCGATAATGTGCCGCACGGTGTCCGTAGCGCACGCCATCAAAGCGCGACAAATTAGAGGACGCTTCAGCTGAGGCCAGTACGTAGTACACCGGAATGGAGAGCTCGGTCTTAGGCAATGAAATTTCAATCAGCGTCGCCCCTAATGATTCATATACTTTAAGCGCAGCTTCAATCGCCGTGCGTACATCAGCGGCTAAACCGGCGCCAAAATATTCTTTGGGTAAACCGATGCGTAGACCTTTTAAATTAGGCTGCTCTTGTCGAGTTGGCGTTGGCTGACTGGCATGGACCTGAGCGCTCCATGAGTGTCCGAGGTAGCGGCTGAAATCTTCGGTCTCACGCTCAAGGCTGGTTGAGTCGCGTGGATCAAAGCCTGCCAAGGCATTGAGAAGGAGCGCGCAATCTGCTGCGCTGACCGCGATTGGACCCGCTTGATCAAGTGACGAGGCAAACGCAATCATGCCGTGTCGTGAAACGCGGCCATAGGTTGGTTTAATGCCCGTCACGCCAGTGAACGCGGCGGGCTGGCGAATCGAACCGCCGGTATCGCTGCCGGTGGCCGCACTCACTAACCGAGCCGCGACGGCGGCGGCCGAGCCGCCTGATGAGCCGCCTGGCACCGCGCTAAGATCCCATGGATTTTGGGTCGAACCAAAAAAGGAGTTTTCAGTGGAAGACCCCATGCCGAATTCATCCATATTGGTTTTGCCAACGCAAACCATACCGGCATTGGCCAACCGCTCAACTACGGTGGCCTCAAACGGGCTCTTATAGTGAGCGAGCATTTTTGAGCCAGCGGTAGATTTCCAGTGGCGGGTCACAAAAACATCTTTATGGGCGATCGGAATGCCGGTTAAAGGTCCCGCGTGTCCGTTGGCAATCGTTATATCGGCTTGCGCTGCAGATGCGAGCGTGCACTCCGGGTTAATGTCAAGAAAGGCATTCAGCGCACTAGCAGCTTTAATGCGTGCTAGAAAGTGCTGCGCGAGTTCGACCGCTGACACGGCTTTGGTATCAAGCGCTAGGCGCAGCTCAGTTAAATTCTTTTGATGCATCGTGCGGTTTTCCGAAAAAAGCAAACGCAGTGAATAAAGAGATGAAATAACGTCATCGTTTTTAGGCTGGGTGGCGGCTATTCGATCACTTTGGGTACTAGGTAAAGGCCGTCTTGTATGGCGGGCGCATTGCGCTGATATTCATCGCGGGCCGGAGTTTCAGTCACCGCATCATCACGCAAGCGCAAGCGCGCTTCTTGAATTTGTTCAATTGGATGAGCCAGGGGTTCGACCCCGGTTGTGTCGACCAACTGCATTTGAGCGACCAGATCAAAAAAATGGTTAAGCTCAGTCAGCGTGTGCTCATCTTCGCCAGCAGCTAGCTCCAGCCGGGCAAGCTGAGCGATTTTTTTTACATCAGTTAAGGTCAAAGCCATAAAAATAACGAAAAAGAAGTGGATTAACCAGAAAAACTAAATAGAAAAGCGAAGTTTTGTGGAAAATCAATTTGCAGCACAAAAAGAGTTTTCCTGCAAGTAAAGGCAAATTATAAGGTATGATTAGCTATTTTATTGAGTCAGTTAGGATCCTTGAATGTTTGGTTTTCTGCGTAGTTATTTCTCTAATGACCTGGCGATTGATCTGGGTACCGCGAATACGCTAATTTATATGCGCGGCAAAGGCATTGTCTTAGATGAGCCGTCGGTAGTGGCAATTCGCCAAGAAGGCGGGCCAAATGGCAAAAAAACCATCCAAGCCGTCGGTAAGGAGGCCAAACAAATGCTTGGCAAGGTGCCGGGCAATATTGAGGCCATTCGCCCAATGAAGGACGGGGTGATCGCGGATTTTACGGTCACCGAGCAGATGATTAAGCAGTTTATCAAAATGGCCCATGAGTCGCGCATGTTGTCGCCTTCGCCGCGGATCATTATCTGCGTGCCGTGTGGCTCAACTCAGGTTGAACGCCGGGCCATCAAAGAAGCTGCGCACGGCGCTGGCGCCTCTCAAGTTTATTTGATCGAGGAGCCCATGGCCGCCGCCATTGGCGCAGGCCTGCCGGTTTCTGAGGCCACCGGTTCGATGGTGGTAGATATTGGCGGTGGCACGACTGAGGTCGGCGTCATTTCGCTCGGCGGTATTGTCTATAAAGGATCGGTACGCGTTGGCGGCGATAAGTTCGATGAGGCTATTGTCAATTATATCCGTCGCAATTACGGTATGTTAATTGGCGAGCAAACCGCAGAAACGATTAAAAAGAAAATTGGTTCGGCTTTTCCGGGTTCTGAAGTTAAAGAAATGGAAGTCAAAGGGCGCAATTTATCAGAGGGCATTCCGCGCAGCTTTACGGTCTCTAGCAATGAAATTCTTGAGGCGCTGACTGAGCCCTTGAATCAAATTGTCTCGCAAGTCAAAATCGCCCTGGAGCAAACGCCACCTGAACTCGGCGCGGATGTGGCCGAACGTGGCATGATGCTGACGGGTGGCGGGGCATTGTTGCATGATATCGATCGTCTGCTTGCTGAAGAAACAGGGTTACCCGTTCTAATTGGCGAAGATCCGCTCACCTGCGTGGTGCGCGGTTCAGGCATGGCGCTAGAGCGGATGGATAAATTGGGCAGCATTTTTTCGCATGATTGATAAACCAGAGCGTGTCGGTGCCGCGACGGCACGACACGAATAACTAATGATTGGCGCCGACCATGGAATACAGTCCGCCGCCACTTTTCAAGCAGGGGCCGTCTGCATTTGCGCGATTGATTGTTTTCGTTGCGCTAGCGCTCGGCTTGCTGATTTCCGATGCTCGCTATCGTACGCTTGAAACGCTACGCCAAGTTATTGGCACTGGGCTTTATCCGTTACAACGCGTAGCGCTTGCGCCGCGTGATCTGGTGCGTGGTATTTCAGGGTTCTTTGTCACGCTGACCACCTTGCGGGCTGAAAACCAGGAGCTCAAAACACGCAACTTAAAACTCGCACTGCAAGCGTTACAAGCGGTTCAACTTGGCTCTGAAAATGCCCATCTGCGCGCATTGCTACAATTTGAACCACGCGAAACAGTGGGTACGGTGCTCGCTGAAATTCAATATGATGCTCATGATCCCTTTACGCAAAAAGTGGTCATTGACCGTGGCCTGCGGCAGGGCGTGCAAGCCGGCGCGCCAGTGGTCAATGAAGAGGGCGTGATTGGTCAAGTAACCCGGGTTTATCCACTGCAAGCAGAAGTGACTCTATTGACGGATAAAGATCAGGCGGTGCCTGTACAATTGGTGCGCACGGGGGTTAGAAGTATTATTTCTGGTACGCCTCGCGGCGATTTGCTTGAGTTGCGCTATATCCCAGTCAGTGCGGATATCCAAGTGGATGATCAATTAGTCACCAGTGGTCTAGATGGGGTCTTTCCACCAGGTTTGCCGGTAGCAAAGGTGCTGCGGGTTGAGCGTCAAGAGGGCGCTGAATTCGTCCGGGTCATTTGCGTACCTTACACTCCGGTCCGAGGGACACGCCAGTTGTTGGTGCTGCATTATGAAAACCCGCCGCCACTTGAGTTAAATGACGCGGCAAAAAATACCTTGAATGCAGCTGGCAACAATGCCGGTGCTAAAGCTAAAGCAACCGCGAGCGCGACGCCCACGAATTCTGTTCAGCGTAAAAATATAAAACCGAAAACTAGCGCCAAAAGCCAGAGTGCTCCAGCGCCAGATACGACAAACCAGGGCCCGCAATGAACCGCTTGCATCACATCTTATTGCCGGTGAATCCGTTATTTATTGCGTTTAGCCTGATCGTTGCTTTTGTATTAAATCTGCTGCCTTGGGGGCGGCTGATGGGAATGCCGGATTTTGTCGCGTTGGTTGTACTATTTTGGAATATCCATCAGCCGCGCAAAGTTGGCATGGGGATTGCGTTTGGCTTGGGCCTATTGATGGACGTACATGATGCCAGCTTGTTGGGTGAGCATGCGCTTGCCTATACCTTGCTTTCATATGGCGCCATTATGATTCATCGCCGCGTCTTGTGGTCTCCCCTGCTAGGGCAAGCGCTGCATGTCTTGCCGTTACTTCTGCTGGCACAAATCGTACCCTTTACGATTCGCTTGATGACCGGCGCTGCTTTTCCGGGGTGGGGATATTTGGTAGACGGTTTGGTCGAAGCGGCGCTATGGCCAGTGGCCAGTGTCCTCCTGCTCGCCCCGCAAAAGCGCTCAGCCAATACTGATGATACGCGTCCAATATGATAAAGCGATTTAGTTTTATCATAAAGCGGATATCGGTTGGCGGGTTAGGGCTTTTACGCGCCTTTAAGTTGGGCTCATTAGCCGCTTGGGCCTAAATTCATGCCTGAATTCAAAGATACCGAGCAGCAGCTACAGCAATTCCGCTTGCGCGTGGCAGCGGCCGCGATATTTGTGTTTTTGTGTTTTGCGCTATTGGCGGGACGTTTTCTATATTTGCAAATCTGGCGCTACGGACAATATTCATTACAGGCGGATGAAAACCGTATTGCGGTTGCGCCAATTATGCCAAACCGCGGCATTATTACCGATCGCAACGGTATTGTGTTGGCCAAAAATTACTCCGCTTACACGCTTGAAATTACGCCCTCAAAAATTAATGGCACACTAGACGAAGTGGTCGATAGCCTGTCGCAAATTGTAGTGGTTGATGCACGGGATCGGCGCCGCTTTAAAAAGCTGTTAGAAGATTCAAAAAATTTTGAAAGCTTGCCATTGCGTATCCGCCTTTCCGATACCGAGGTGGCAAGGTTCACAGCGCAGCGCTTTCGGTTTCCTGGCGTTGAAGTGCGGATTCGTTGGTTTCGCCAATATCCACTTGGCACGACTGCGGCGCACGTGATTGGTTATATTGGCCGGCTCTCGCAGCGTGACCAGGAGCGCATTCGGAACGCAAGCGAGCTCAATAATAGCGGGCTTAAACCTTATGATCCGCGGCTTGATGCAAATAATTATAAAGGCACTGACCATCTCGGCAAAATTGGTGTTGAACAAAGCTACGAGACTGAGCTACACGGCCAGACGGGCTTTGAAGAGGTCGAAGTGACCGCGGGTGGACGCCGAGTACGCACTTTGTCGCATAGCCGGGCAGTCGCGGGCAATAACCTGGTGCTCTCACTGGATATTAATCTGCAGCAAATTGCCGAGCAAGCCTTTGCCGGCCGGCGTGGGGCGCTGGTGGCGATCGAGCCTGCGAGTGGCGATGTTTTGGCTTTCGTTTCCGCCCCTAGTTTTGATCCCAACGCTTTCGTTGATGGGATTGATCAGCAAACCTGGGATGAACTCAATACGTCAACCGATCGGCCGCTTTTGAATCGTCCATTGCAAGGCGCTTATCCGCCAGGCTCAACCTATAAGCCCTTTGTTGCGCTGGCCGCGTTAGCATTGGGTAAGCGTACCCAGCAATGGGGTTTTCAGGATCCTGGGTCTTATACCCTAGGGGGGCACACTTTCCGCGATGATGTGCCCGGGGGGCATGGCTGGATTGATATGTATCGCTCCATTGTGCTGTCGTGCGACACTTATTACTATATGTTGGCGCGTGACCTGGGCGTGAATGCAATGGCTGAGTTTATGGCGCCATGGGGCTTTGGTCAGTTAACCGGCATTGATATTGACGGTGAGACGAGAGGCGTATTGCCTTCGACCGGCTGGAAAAAGAAGGCCTACCGGCGCTCTGATTTGCAAAGATGGTACGACGGCGACACCATTAATTTGGGGATCGGGCAAGGTTATAACTCATTTACTACTTTGCAAATGGCGCATGCAACCGCGATACTGGCTAATAATGGCGTGGTGATGAAGCCTCATCTGGTAAAAGAAATCGAGCATCCGCTCACGCATGAAACCCGTCTGACTGTGCCAAGCGCCAGTTATCAGGTCAATGTGAACCAGCAGGATATTAATTTTATTAAGCGCGCGATGGTCGGAGTTATCGCCCAAGGTACTGCGGCGAATGCTTTTAGAGGGGCCGGCTATCAAGCCGCCGGTAAAACCGGTACAGCTCAGGTGTTCTCGCTGCAAGGCGCAAAATATCGTGCGCATACGCTGGCCGAGAATCGGCGCGATCACGCATTATTTATTGCTTACGCACCTGCTGATAAGCCATCTATTGCGCTTGCTTTAGTTGTCGAAAATGGTGGTTGGGGTGGGAAAGCTGCGGCGCCGATTGTACGCAAACTGCTTGATTACTATTTGGTGGATCGTCTCAAGCCCAAAACCAGCGCTGCTGCAATACCAGCCACGTCTGTCACCGCCATTGAAAAACGTGCCATCAAACAATAATGAGCCACAGCTAGCGCTCTTGGCTTGAGGACTAGAATGTCGATTAAAATTTATTTAAAACGCATTAAACCGCTTTTCGTCGGTTTTGACCGGCCTTTTTTCCTGTTTGTTTTAGCCTTAATTGCGGTCGGCATGCTGACCTTATATAGCGCTAGCTTTAATATGCCAGGTCGTGTGCAAGACCAATTGCGCAACATTTTACTGACCTTCGTCCTAATGTGGGGAATTGCCAATTTATCGCCCCAAGTGTTAAGCCGTTTGGCGGTTCCTTTATATACGTTCGGTATTAGTTTACTGATTGCCGTTGCACTCTTTGGCCTGATACGCAAAGGCGCGCAACGGTGGATCAATCTTGGGTTGGTGATTCAGCCTTCCGAAATCATGAAAATTGCGATGCCATTAATGCTGGCATGGTATTACCAGCGGCGTGAGGGCGCGCTGCGTTGGTATGACCATATTGTGGCCTTAGCATTGCTGGCAGTCCCGGTCGGTTTGATTGCTAAGCAACCTGATTTAGGTACAGCAGTGCTGGTGTTTTCGGCCGGATTTTTTGTCATTTATTTGGCTGGTCTGAGCTTTAAATTAATTGTACCGGTATTACTTGCGCTTACGATTGCAGCGGGCTCGCTGATTGTATTTCAACAAAAAATCTGCCAACCACAAGTGCAATGGCCATTATTACATGACTATCAGAAACACCGTGTTTGCACCTTACTTGACCCAACCACCGATCCTCTTGGTAAAGGCTTTCATACGATTCAGTCGGTGATCGCGATTGGCTCGGGGGGCTTGTTTGGTAAAGGCTGGTTAAAAGGTACTCAAGCCCATCTCGAATTTATTCCTGAGCGGCATACCGATTTTATTTTTGCTGTGTATGCAGAGGAGTTTGGCCTAGCGGGCAGTATTGCTTTACTTTTGCTTTATTTATGTTTGATTGTGCGCGGATTATATGTTGCCGCTAATGGCGCGACCCTTTTTGCTCGTTTATTGGCCGGCTCGCTCACTTTAAGCTTTTTTACCTATACGTTCGTCAATATTGGCATGGTGATTGGCTTATTGCCAGTAGTCGGGGTGCCGTTGCCTTTTATGAGTTACGGTGGAACAGCCCTCGTTACGCTGGGTATTGCGGTTGGTTTAATCATGAGTATGGGGCGGCAAAAACCTTTAATACAGAGTTAATTTCAGGCAGTGTTTAAACTCGCCGGGCGCTCCACCTCGGCCCAACAATTGGGTGTTTCATATAAGCGCACCCGCTTAAGCCTTAAATCTGCGCCATAGTGACTGTTATACGTCAGAGCAAGTGTATCAAACGCAATCGCGGCCAAATTTTCGACGGTGGGGATCTGTTCGAGGACAACCGTTTTATGGTTTGGCAGCGTATCAAGAAAGGCGCGTATTGCAGTATCGCCAGCGTACACTAAAAAAGCATGGTCCCAGTGCTCGACCAAGTGCTGAAGGGCGAGCGCTTTGACCTGTGCGAAATCCATCACCATGCCGCGATCAGGCGCGCCTTCGGTGGCGATTGGTTTGCCTGTTAGCGTAATTTCAAGCACATAACGATGACCATGCAGGTTGCAGCATAGGCTGCGATGGTCTGGAATACGGTGACCAGCATCAAATTCAAGTTTACGAGTGATGGTTAACACGGCAGGACAAATTTAGGGAATGTGTAAATATTTATGGGTTTGCATCGATAGCCGCCAACGCGGATGCTGCTTGCACCAATCGATTGCAAAGCGCGTATTAAGCTCGCGCGCTGCATTATCCATCGGTTGCACCAGAAAATGATCGAAGTCGAGTTTTTCATAAGCCAAGAGCTGCTGATGGTCCTGCGGCACCACCACTTTGAGTTCATTGCCCTGTGTGACGACCAATGTTGCCGCCGCTTTGGGGCTGACGCAAACCCAATCAATGCCTGCTGGTATAGGTAGCGTGCCGTTGGTCTCAAGCGCAATTTCAAACTGTGCGGCATGCAGCGCTGCGATCAATTCACCGTTAAGCTGTAGTAAAGGCTCTCCGCCGGTACAGACGACCAAGCGATGCGCCGCGCCTGCAGGCCAGAGCGAGGCAATCTGGGCGACTACTGCAGCGGCGCTTTTGTATTTGCCGCCATTTTCGCCATTTGTGCCAACAAAATCAGTATCACAAAAACGGCAAATCGCCTGCGCGCGATCTTGCTCGCGGCCGGACCAGAGATTGCAGCCCGCAAAGCGGCAAAACACAGCAGGCCGCCCGGCATTAATACCTTCACCCTGCAAAGTATAAAAAATTTCTTTAATTGAATAAAACGCCATGACAAAGAATTCTATCGACTTAAGGCCGCCACGTCTTTAATTTAGGCCAGCTATGAAAGTTTCATAACCCCGTTTACGTAATAGACAGGATGGGCATTCACTGCAGCCATAGCCCCAGTCATGCAGCGTACTACGCTCACCAAGATAACATGTATGAGTTTCAAGGCGGATTAAATCAAGCAATGCATCACCGCCAAGCGTGTGTGCTAGTTGCCATGTTTGCGCTTTATCAAGCCACATCAGCGGGGTTTCAATGACAAAACGACGATCCATCCCCAGATTGAGGGCAACTTGCAATGCCTTGAGGGTATCGTCGCGGCAATCGGGATAACCAGAAAAATCCGTCTCGCACATACCGCCTACCAGTACTTGTAAGCCACGCCGATAGGCAAGCGCTGCGGCCATCGTCAGGAACATCAAATTGCGGCCTGGCACAAAGGTGTTTGGCAAACCGTTAGCAAGCGTTTCAATCTGAACGTCACGCGTCATGGCGGTGTCGCTTAACGAACCGAACATCGATAAATCAACCAAATGATCGTCGTGTAGACGCGTACGCCAGGGTGCAAAGGCTTCAGTTTCTATAAGGCGCGCTCGGAAATGGCTGCGGCATTCAAGTTCAATCCGATGTCGCTGACCATAATCAAAGCTGATGGTCTCAACATGATGGTACCGCTGAAGCGCCCATGCCAGACACGTAGCAGAGTCTTGGCCGCCAGAGAATAGTACGAGTGCGCGGCTATGAGGATGTGTTTGTGCCGTCACTTTAGTCTCCTGTCATGGAACCTATGCTGACAGTAAAAAGGACTTGCAATCATGCAAGTCCTGAAATGCTGGTGGCCTGGGGCGGGTTCGAACCACCGACACACGGATTTTCAGTCCGCTGCTCTACCGACTGAGCTACCGGGCCACTTAAAACGAGAGTATAGCAAAGAACCTAAGCGGGTGTATAGATTCGCTACATATGACGCTTGTGTGTAACTAACTTAATACGATTGTTGCAGCTATTCGGTATTTAGGCAGTTAATCCGAGTAAGACAATTGCAACAGTGATAGTGAGCGCTCCCCCTAGGCGCGTTGCCATTTGTGCAAAAGGCATAAGCTGCAGGCGGTTAGCCGAGGTAAGAATGGCCACATCACCAATACCCCCATGCCACTATGGCAAGCGTTGATAATCGCCCCTTCAATCGGATAGAGGCCCACCCAGCGGCCTACAAAAAAGCCAACTGTAGTCAGGGTTAGCACCGTCACGAAAATGGTAACGATATTTGTTAAATTAAAAGCGGCTAATAAGTCATCCCAAGGGGTAATAGTGACTCCAATGGCAAAGAGTAACGGATACGTGACTGTGGTTGAGAAAAAGTGATAAACCGTGTGTGCGCCATCCTCTAATTTAGGTGAAACCGCATAAGTTAGCTTAGCGAGCACTGCTAGAAAAAACATCGTAACGGGAGCTGGTAAGCCTATAAGCTTATGCACGAGGATACCCATGATATAGAGCGTAATTGCG
The DNA here is from genome assembly GCF_024582735.1 of Mycoavidus sp. SF9855. Classification (NCBI taxonomy): domain Bacteria; kingdom Pseudomonadati; phylum Pseudomonadota; class Betaproteobacteria; order Burkholderiales; family Burkholderiaceae; genus Mycoavidus; species Mycoavidus sp. SF9855. The sequence goes on along the minus strand of NZ_CP102085.1, from coordinate 2,179,907 downwards.
ATCATGCCAGCAACGGCGATATTTTCAACCGAAGCCACGGCATTATTATTTTTCTTTAGCAACGTACCATCGTCGTTGATATGTAGACGGCCGTTGCCAGTGTAGCATGGGTGACGTTTACCGAATTGGTTGAGCAAGCCAGCGAAGATAATAGCGGTTAAGTTGCCAAGCATGACAGCAGGCAGAATCTGTGCAAAAAGCTGCTTTTGCGGCAGATTCAGAATGTCAGCATAGCCTAGTGTGAGAGGGATAGCCCCCTCACCGATACCACCGGCCATGATAGGAATAACAATATAAAAGAAAGTTTGGTGTGCGCTCAAGCCAAAGGCCATTCCGGTAAGGGTTCCCAAAAGGGCTGCGGCAATAGAGCCAGCGACAAGGGGCAGAAAGATTTTAACAAAACCTCTTACAATGGTTAGGCGATTCATACTAAGAATACTGCCCACGACCACAGAGGCAATAAATAGATAAAGGATATTAGTTGATTGCCAGAAATTGTTGATTGAACTAACTAATTCGTTGGGCAGGAGTTTGTAATAGACGAGGCAAGAGGGTAAAAAGGTAGTGACAATGACTGGCCCACCAATCTGACGCAGGCCCGGAATACGTGCGCCCAATTCGGCGCAGGTAAAACCGAATACGGCAAGTAGCGCAATCATGACGGATATATCGCCGGAGATTTCCCCCAAGGCCAAGAGGAAACCTAAGCAAACAAGAGTAAGGCAATACGCCGGTAATGGAATAATGCCGATGCGCAGACTCATTAGTTTCTGCCATTGAAGACAAGCAAACGGGAAGCGAAACATACCAGTTTTATGTCCCTGTAGAAAATATCGCCACTTTTTATGCACCAAAACATCGCTATCAGCGGATGAAGTATTCATTTGCCTACATCTCCTTGATCTGAATATTTATTTAGCACCAGCTACCAAGGACGGCCCCTAAGCTTTTTTAAGCTCTATCGATCAGGGTACGTCTAAAAAAAGACGCGATATTCTCATACCGCTACCTAAACCAAAGTCATGTTGCATCGAAGGGATGCTTATCTTCAATAAACTTTTCTGGCTCTAGTATGGGTAGCAAGGGATATTCACAACAAGGTCAATTTTTATTTTTTATCGTTATGAATTTAGCGCAATAAAAATTTGTGCTTACCTCGCGTTGCTGCTTTTATTGCAACCTTTTCTCTTAGAAAGTAGAACAATTAAAATCAAAAAAGCTCACCTAATTTTTGTACTGTGATCTACACTTTAGTGACTTAGAGGAGTTTTTTTACGCTGTTTGATAGACGTAACGAAATAATCACTGCGGGTTAAAAGCAAGCATGAATTCATCCTTATCAAGCGAAATTAATCAGCGCCGCATTCGCTGTTTCTATGCAGTCTATTCCACGGGGTCAGCATGTGCTGCGGCAGATAGTCTAAGTACTTCTGCGGCAGTTGTGACACGCCACATTCAATTACTAGAAAAGGAATTAGGAACGTTATTGTTTGAGCGACGCCATCGGAATGGGATGAAACCCACCGAAGCGGCTAAGATTGTTTTGGAATACTACCGGGCGTCTCGTGCGCAGCAAGATCACATGGAAGTTTGTTTAGATGAGTTGCGCAGTATGAAGCGGGGAACTATTCGCTTTGCTCTGCCCGCGGCTTATATCGATACGCTTATGGAAGACATGTTTACTGATTTTTGCCATGAACACCCTAACTTAAATATAGTTGTCGAAGAAATTAACAACTCCTCTCAAATAGTCACTAGCGTTTTAGAAGACTCTGCAGATGTTGGGATTATTTTTAATAACATACCTAATCCGGATATTCTTTGTTATACAAATAGACTCCTACCCATGCGTGCGTTAGTGAGTCGGAGCCATCCGCTAGCTCACGAACAAAAGGTTAGTTTCGAAGAGTTATCTCGTTACCCGCTCGCCTTGCCACCTAATTCTTTTAATTTTAGAAAGCTACTTCAATCCGCAGAGCGCTTAGAGAAAATCCAGTTAAAGACAATATTAACGACGAACTCTTGTTGTGCTCAAAAAAAATTCGCCAGTGTCAAGAATGGCGCAACGATTATGACTGCGTTTGCAGCTCGTCAGGAAATTAGAGAGGGGCAACTGATTGCACTTGAAATTGATAACCCGCTTTTGACCAGCGTGGAAGCTTCCTTAGTCGTCAGACGAGGCAAAATATTTTCGCCAGCACTTAAGAAATTGCTTGGATTACTCAAGAATAAGTTATTAATTTTTACGCATAACGAGCAAGATTTTCTTCCTTCTGCCTGCACTTATGGATGATCAAACTAAACTTTTTATTAATCGTCGCAAATCCCTTAAAAAAATGGCAGTTGGCATTTTAGCCGCCCTTTGCGCTCCATTTATGATGACCCCTTCACGAGCCTCTTCAAAGCGAATCTTAATTCGGGATTCTGGCGGGATAATTAATCAGGCATATAACGAGGTGCTCTATAAGCCTTTTTCTAAAAAAACGGGCATTGAAGTTATTGGCGTTCCTGCAAGCGCAAATCCTACCGCACAGATTCAAACGATGGTTCAATCAAAGAATTACTTGTGGGATATGGCCGCTTTGGGGGAAATGGCTATCCTACTGTTAACGAACGGCAGCGGCGGCAAATGTTTTCTGGAAAAACATAAACTTGAGCTTGACCCTGTTATTTCACGAATTCCGCCACAATTTATGTCACCTTATGGGGTGGGAACAAATGTATATTCTACCGTGCTTGCTTATCGCACTGATGTATTTAAAAAACATCAAGCACCGCAAACATGGAGAGATTTATGGGATATAAAAAATTTTGTGGGGCGGCGTGGCTTATATAGGCACCCGCTTGACATGACCGAGATTGCGTTAATGGCTAATGGCGTCCCTGCGAATGATATTTACCCTTGCGATCTTGATAGGGCGTTTCGTAGTCTTAGTAAAATCAAGCGGGATATTAGTGTCTGGTGGACGAGTGGGCCACAAGTTGAGCAACTGCTAAAATCCGGCGAGATAGATTTAACACCGGCTTGGATATCTCGTGTACAAACAGCAATAGATGCGGGTGCGCCAGTAGCATTTTCTTGGCACCAGCATATTTACCAGTGCGATAGCTGGGCAATTTTAAAAGGCACGCCTAATGCAGATGCATGCCGCGAATTTATCAAATTCGCCTCGGACCCAGAGCGGCAGGCGCTGCTCGCAGCATACGCCATTGGCCCAACACAGCCCGATGCTTTCAATTATATTAAACCGAAGCCAGCTATGAATCTTACAAGTTATCCGACGAATCTTGAGAGAGGGCGACACATTGATGCTGCCTACTGGTGCAAGAATCAGGATCACGCTATCCAACGGTTTAATGATTGGATGCTAAGTTGATTTAACCCTTAACCCCTCTACACCATACTAAATTTCCAATTCCTCTGCCCGATGGCAAGCAACCTGCCGATGATCCACCTCACGTAAAATCGGCACTTTACGCCGGCAACGCTCAATGACATACGGACAACGTTGATGAAACGTGCAACCAGCCGGAGGGTTAAGTGGCGATGGCAGTTCCCCTTCGAGGCGAATTTGAATCCGTCTTTCAGCGGAGCGGATAGCCGGGGTCGCAGACATAAGGGCGCGCGTATAAGGATGACGAGCGCGGGCAAAAAGCGTGGCCTTGTCGCCAAACTCAACAATGCCCCCAAGGTACATCACCATAACGTCATGCGCGATATGTTCGACGACGGACAGATCGTGCGAGATAAATATATAGCTAATGCCGAAACGATCCTGCAAATCCATAAAGAGATTGAGGATTTGCGCCTGAATAGACACATCAAGCGCGGAGACCGGTTCATCGGCCACCACAATTTGCGGCTCAAGGATCATCGCCCGCGCAATCGCAATGCGCTGTTGTTGACCGCCAGAAAACATATGCGGATAACGCCGCATATGCTCTGGCCGTAAGCCAACGGTAGCCATCATCTCCTGAATGCGCGTAAAGCGGGTGGCGCGATCAAAGTCAGTATTAATGATGAGGGGCTCGGCCAGAGTAGCGGCGACGGTTTTTCTCGGGTTAAGCGAGGCAAATGGGTGCTGAAAAACCATTTGCACGCAACGGCGTAGCGCTGTGCGGGTAGCGCGGTTAGCGGTGGCGACATCATGGCCATTGATCAAGAGCGTACCAGAGGTTGGCTCTTCAACCATAGTGATCTGGCGCGCAAGTGTTGATTTGCCACACCCTGATTCCCCAACAACAGCAAGTGTTTTGCCACGGGCGAGCGAAAACGACACTTGATTCAATGCCTTGACCTGGCTGTGTCCAAAAAATCCTCGGCGTACCGAATAATGTTTGGTTAAACGGTCCGCGACGAGCACGGTGTCTGGTGCATTCATGATGTGGAGTGAGAAACTACCGGCGTGCTGCCAGCTGATGGCAAATTGAGTGGCTTAATGCAACGCACAGCGCCTGCTGCAATAGGGGCTAATGGCGGTCGTGTTTGTTGGCAAGCTGCAATCCTATATTTGCAGCGCGGCTCAAACAAACAGCCCGGTGGCCGGTCGTGCTGGCCAGGCACCACGCCTGATAAGGCGACTAGGCGCTTAGCGCCGCGATTATGCTCGGGGATCGCAGTCAATAATGCTTCGGTATAAGGATGGTGCGGTTGCTCAAAAATATTGGGGACATGATTGGTTTCAACAATTTGGCCAGCATACATGACGGCCACCCGCCGAGCGACCTGCGAGACGACTGCTAGATCATGCGAAATTAGGACTAAAGCCATACAATGCTCTTTTTGCAAATCAACCAGCAGTTGCATAATCTGGGCTTGGATGGTGACATCAAGCGCAGTGGTTGGCTCATCAGCAATTAACAATTTTGGATTGCAGGCAATGGCCATGGCAATCATCACACGTTGGTTCATCCCGCCTGAGAGTTGATGCGGAAAAGCATCCATACGATTTTTGGCGTCTGAAATGCCAACTTGATCAAGTAACTCTAGCGTACGCCGCTGCAGCACTGTGCCACGCAAATTCTCATGTTGCCATAGGACTTCCTTAATTTGCGCACCAACGGTGTAGCTTGGGTTAAGGCTTGCCAACGGGTCTTGAAACACCATTGAGATATCTTTGCCGATAATTTTGCGCCGCGCACGAGGCGATGCATTGAGCAAATCTTTACCATCGAAGCTAATCTCGTCGGCGCGCACTTGACCCGGCGCATCAATCAGTCCCATTAAGGCCAGCATGGTAATGCTTTTGCCGCAACCCGATTCACCGACAATACCGACAACCTCGCCAGGCGCAATCTCGAAATCAATATGATCCACGACTGGCGGCCCGCCGAAATTGACCGAGAGTTGGCGGATAGTTAAAAGGTTTTGCTTCATTGAAATTAGTGAATTTGTTTTAACTTAGGGTCAAGCGCATCGCGCAGTCCATCACCAAGCAGGTTAATAGACAGAACGGTCACCAAAATAGCAATGCCCGGCAGGGTCACCATCCACCATGCGCTATTCATGTAATCGCGCGCGGAGGCAAGCATTGAGCCCCATTCGGCAAGCGGGGGCTGCACCCCAATGCCAAGAAAGCCAAGCGCTGCCGCATCGAGCAGTGCCGTCGAAAAGCCAAGCGTGGCTTGTACAATCAATGGAGCTGCGCAGTTTGGCAATACTTGCAAAAACATCAAGCGCAAGGTACCTGCGCCAGCCACGCGCGATGCCGTCACATACTCTTTGCTTAATTCAGCCAGGGCTGAGGCGCGCGTGAGTCGCACATAACCGGGAAGGGTCACAATGGCGATGGCATACATCGTATTGGTAAGCCCTGGACCCAGTACGGCGACGACCGCGACCGCTAGCAAAAGTGCCGGCAATGCAAGCAGTACATCGATCAAACGCATGATCGGCACATCCAGCCAGCGCTGAAAAAATGCCGCGCACAAGCCAAGCACGGTGCCCAGTGAAAGCGCGAGCAAGACTGAGATGCTGCCGATCCAAAACGACAAGCGTGCGCCATGCATCAAGCGCGAAAGCATATCGCGTCCCGCTTGGTCTGTGCCGAGTAAAAAACGCCAGGAGCCGCCCTCTTGCCAGACGGGGGGAACGCGAATGGCATCGCGATATTGCTCAGTTGGATCATACGGCGCAAGCACGGGCGCAAAAATCGCGGCAAGCATAAATACTATAAGCAGGCCGCCCGCTAAGACAGCGCCCCGGTGGGTGCGGAAATGTGCCCAAAATTCCGCTAAATTGGATTGGTTCATTGTTATCTCGAGTGGCGAATACGCGGATTAAGCACGCCGTATAACACATCGACTAACAAATTAACGATGATAACCAGTGTGGCCAGGACCAAAATTCCACTTTGTACAATCGGATAATCGCGCCGGTTGATCGCATCAATCAGCCATTTGCCAACCCCTGGCCAAGAGAAAATAGTTTCTGTTAGCACCGCGCCTGAAAGCAGCGAACCAACTTGCAGGCCAATCACAGTCACCACGGGAATTAAGGCATTACGTAACGCATGGACGATGACCACTCGGCTCGGCGAGAGCCCTTTGGCACGTGCCGTACGAATGTAATTTTCACGCAAAACTTCAAGCATCGATGAGCGGGTCATGCGTGCGATGACGGCGAGCGGAATAGTGCCTAATACAACCGATGGCAAGACTAAATGACGCAAAGCAGAGCGTAAAGCGCCCTCTTGGCCGGAGAGCCAGGTATCAATCAATGTAAAACCGGTCACCGAGGGTATATCGTATTGAATCGCCAGATGGCCCGATACCGGTAGCCAGCCAAGTTGCACTGAAAAAAACATAATTAAAATCAAGCCCCACCAAAAGATAGGCATTGAATAGCCAGCCAGTGCAAGGCTCATTATAGCGCGATCAAAAAACGAACCAGCCTTAAGCGCTGCCAAAATACCAATCGGCAAGCCAAGGATGAGGGCGAAAGAAAGCGCCCCCAACGAGAGCTCAATCGTGGCTGGAAAGCGTGCTAAAAATTCACCCATCACACTCGTATGAGTGGCCAGCGAAGTGCCGAGGTTGCCTTGCAGTACATCTGATAAATAGCGCAAGTATTGCACCGGTAATGGCAAGTCAAGCCCGAGGCGATGTATCGCCTCAGCATGAGCTTCAGGGGTAATCCCGCGATCGCCCATCATGACTTCGATTGGGTCGCCAGGAATCACATGAATAAGCGTGAAGGTAAGCATTGTAATGCCGATAAAAGTCGGCACGAACATACCAAGACGGCGTAGGATAGATCGCAACATAGCGTTATTTTATAACTGATTGATTCAATGATTGTACGGCAGACTAACGTAGCGTGGTGCGCGGTCCGTTAAAATACGCTTACTATGGTTTTTTCTTCGACTTCTCTATTATCTAACACACGGCGCATTGACGGTGAGCGACTTCGTACACTTTTATCCGCCTCTTTACAAAAATTGACTATTGAGGTGGTGGCTAAGACCGGTTCGACGAATGCTGATTTAATCGCCCATTTAAGGGCTGCGCATAAACCCACACTACCCATTGTGCGGGTTGCATATCAACAAACGGCTGGCCGTGGGCGGCACGGGCGGCCATGGTTTGCCGCGGCGGGCGATGCGTTACTTTTTTCGTTTGCCTATAAAATAGCTCGGCCACCTGCCGAACTTGCTGGGCTTAGCCTTGCCGTAGGTACCGCGATAGTCACTGGATTGCGCGCCCTGATGCGCACGGATACGCATCGGCTGGCACTTAAATGGCCTAATGATGTCTTGCTCGATGGCGCAAAATTGGCGGGCAGTTTGATTGAAACGGTGCGCTGTACCAATACCTCGAGTACAGTGGTGATCGGTATTGGACTTAACCTGGATGGTGAGGCTGCGCTGGCGGCACAGCTTGATGCGCGGGCCACTCCGCCGGCGGCCTTAGCGCGAGTATTACCGGGGGTGGCCATGACCGATGTCTTGGCTCGTGTGCTGAATGCCCTGGCCGCCATGCTCGAGCTTTTTGAAAAACATGGTTTAGCGCCTTTTCTGCAGGCGTGGGATGCGGATCATGCTTATACTGGCAAGAAAGTGCTGATATTAGAGAATGGCCATGAAATTTTGCATGGTGTTGCAACGGGCATCGACTCGTATGGCCGATTGTTGATCGATACAGGCAACGGCATTCAAGCGCTGGCAAGTGGTGACGTTTCGTTGCGAGCATATATTCTGTAATATCGTCGGTTTTTCCTATTCCGCCTATAAAAGGGCTTCTTTTTCAATACACTCATGATGTCTTTTGCTCCATCTGCGGCACCTTTTCTTTTAATCGATGCGGGTAATAGCCGCATTAAATGGGCACTGACCGATGCCGGTGGTACGCGCATTGCAGTGGGCGCCTTTGCGCATGAACGTGGCGCGTTACTCTCATTGCCAGAGCCGGATTGGTCGATGCTGCCAATACCCGGTAGTGTTTGGATTGCAAATGTGGCGGGCGAGCGTACGGCCAGGCGCCTTGAAACCTTAACCAGCACACGTTGGCCGCATGCCCCGCGCCATACGGTAAGCGCCCAGCCCAGCCTGTGCGGAGTGCGGAATAGTTATCGCGATTATCGGCAACTTGGCAGTGATCGTTGGGCTAGTCTGATTGGCGCGCGCGCAACCTATCCGGCGGAACATCTGCTGATTGCTACTTTAGGTACCGCGACTACATTGGAAGCGCTTTATGCAGATGGCACTTTTGCTGGCGGCTTGATTGCGCCCGGCGGGACGATGATGATGCAGTCGTTGGGTCAACATACCGCGTTGTTGCCGACGGCGGAACCCATGACTGAAGGACAAGACCCACATGGCGGGCAGGCTGGAGCGCCATTTGCGGTCGATACGCAGACTGCTTTGCATGAAGGCTGTTTACTTGCTCAAGCTAGTTTAATTGAGCGCGCCTGGCGCGATTTATGCACCCAGATTGGCGCTCCGGTCCGATGCGTATTAAGTGGTGGTGCGGCCAAAGGAGTGAGCCGCTTGTTGACAATTGACTACACCTACCATGAGCACTTAGTGCTAACAGGGCTTGCGTTAATTGCGCGCGAGCACGTGAGCTCGTCTAGCGATAGCTCAATGCGGATGGTTGATGCTTCATGACTTAATTTGAGAATGCACGCACTTTATGTAATAAAGCAGAGGTTGAGCGTTGATACTCAAAAGGAATCGTCAACGCTTGTCCGCCCCAACCGCGCACAAGCGCCGCTTCTGGTAATGCGTCCATATCATAATCGCCGCCTTTAACGAGGATCTCCGGCCGTAATGCGCCAATCAATGCAGTTGGCGTTGGCTCTTCAAAACATACCACCCAATCGACACTCGCAAGTGCGGCTATCAGCGCCATGCGATCAGCTGTATTGTTGATTGGGCGGTCCTCACCTTTACCAAGTAAGTGTACCGACGCATCGCTATTCACGCCAACCACCAAACATGCGCCTAATGTACGCGCTTGGGCTAGATAACTGACATGGCCGCGATGCAAAATATCAAATACGCCGTTGGTAAAAACAACTGGCGCTGAAAGAGTTGGACGCTTTGCGACGAGATCTTCGCGGGTTAAAATTTTCTGTTCAAAATGAGCAAGCATACGTAATATGATTTTGAATGTGTGTTAGCTTGCTATAATACGCTTTCTTTTGGGGCGTTAGCTCAGTTGGTAGAGCAGCGGACTCTTAATCCGTAGGTCGAGCGTTCGAGCCGCTCACGCCCCACCATATACCATCAGGCGTTTAGCCTAATTTGGGTTCTTTATTTTGTTCTACAAAAATCTATTTTGTAGGCTTAACGAGTCTCCCTCGTTTGCGCACATAGTGCTCTGTCATCGCGACGTTACTACCGCCCCTGTACCTTTCCGGAGAGGAGCGAAGACGCCTTGCAAGGCAGCGCTCGGTCGGTATAATGAGGCGTTATGGAGCTAATTCAGTCAATCAATTCGGAGAGGATAATTTGGTGCTGTGCCGATCACGGCACAACGCCAGGCGAACTCGCGTCTGCGGTCGGCATCTTGTCAGCGACGATGGAGCGCGTTCTGGCGGGAGAGCGCGGCTTAACGTTCCCCCAGCTCAGTAAGGTCGCAAGCTTCTTTGGTCGGGGAGCGCTTTTTTTCCTAGAGTCCGGGCCGGTCGACGAAACCCAAGTGCATACCGCCGCGTTCCGGACCTTGGCAAATCAAAAACCTGAGCTAACAACCGGGTTGAAGTTACTCATCGAGCGCGTCGAGAGACAGCGTGAGATATATCTGAGCCTTCGTGAAGATTTAGATGGCGCCGATTTGCCTCGGTTTGAAGAGCCGGAGGATCTGCCGCGCGAGAACCCCACGGAAGCAGCCAAGGTCGCGCGCCGCTGGCTGGGTCTCGATGACAGTAATACGTTTGACAGTTATAGAACGGCGCTAGAAGCGCGTGGTGTGCTGGTTTTTCGTAGCAACGGATACAATGGCAAGTGGCAAATCGCCAAAGAGAGCCCGATTCTGGGCTTCAGCATTTACGACCGTGATTGTCCCGTCATCGTTTTAAAAAAGCAGGCCTCGGAATCTCAGCAATCCTTCACCCTCATGCACGAGTTGGGGCACTTGCTATTGCATCGAAGCAGCTCAATTGACGACGAGCGCGATATACAGTCCCACCAAGGTCACGAAAAAGACGCAAACACGTTCGCTGGACACCTGCTTGTGCCTGTGGCATTTCTAGCAAGAGTGGATGATAAGTATCGCCCGCGACAAGTTTCTGAGTTCGATGAGTGGTTGAAACCGCTTCGGCGAGAGTGGGGCCTTAGCACGGAAGTCATCTTGCGTCGCCTGCTTGATATTGGTCGGCTGTCGCAAGAGCAATATGCTGATTACCGACACTGGCGGTCTGCTCAGTCTTCTCCTGAGCAAAATGGTGGAACCCGGATGTACCGCCATCGAGAGCCTTCGCACATTTTCGGCGATAGATTCGTGCGCGCTGTATTGGATGCACTCAATAGTCGGTACATCACCTTGGCGAAGGCAAGTAGTTATCTCGATGGCTTGAAGATCAATGACCTGCATCAATTGGAACGCTACTATGCAGGTGTTTGACGCCTCTTCCATGATCTACGCTTGGGACAATTATCCAGTAGGTCAATTTCCTGGTTTGTGGGTATGGATAGCGGCCGAGATCAACCAGCGAAGGCTCACGATGCCTAGCGTGGCATACGAAGAGGTTCGTAAGAAAACACCTGATTGCAGTAATTGGCTGGTGACGGCGAATCTAGAGCAACTAGGAATCACGAACGTAATCATACAAGACGCGATCCGGATGAAGGGGCTACTCGGAATTGTGGGTGACAAGTATCATTCGAATGGCGTCGGCGAGAATGATCTGCTCATCATTGCTACAGCACGAGCTCATAGGAGAGAGCTGGTATCAAATGAAGGGCGACAAAATCTGCTACCTGCCGTGAAATCGAAACGAAAGATACCTTCTGTATGTTCTATGCACGAAGTTGCCGTGCCATGCATCGACTTCGTCCAATACATACGTCGATCGGAAGCCGTCTTCGGTTAAATCACACAGCAGAAATTAGCCCTTGCAGTATGGCTTAGCTTTCTACTTTTAAAATCTATTAAAAAAGAGGGCGGCGCTAAATTATCCGATTGAATTTAAGATACACTCAGCATACATTTCCTTTTAAGGAGGCGCCATGCTTGAAATACGTAAAGCCGATGAACGGGGTCTTGTGCGCTCTAGCTGGCTGCATTCCCGCCCGACTTTTTCTTTTGGTCAATACTATGATCCTGCACATATGGGGTTTTCTGACTTACGGGTGATTAATGATGACATCGTGGCGCCCGGCCGTGGGTTTGGGATGCACCCGCATCAAAATATGGAAATTGTCACGTATGTGCTAACCGGTACTTTAGAGCATCGAGACTCCACGAGTGCCCATGGGACGATACGTGCCAATGAAGTGCAAATCATGAGTGCTGGCACGGGTATTATGCATAGCGAAATGAATCCTGATCCAAATGAGTCTGTGCATTTGTTGCAAATCTGGATCCTTCCCGGTAAACCGGGGCTTTCTCCTCGTCATGCGCAGATGCCTATTCCGCAGGCTGATAAAAATGGGCAGTTACGGCCAGTATTGTCACCTGATGGGGCTGCGGGCACTCTCCAAATCCATCAAGATGTGCATATGTATGTAGGTGCATTTGACGGCGCGCAAGCCGCTAACCTAGAACTTGATCGTGGGCGTTGCGCTTATGTGCATGTCGCACGCGGCTCTATCAAGCTTAATGAGAAAGAGCTAAACGCAGGCGATGGAGTGCGTGTGAGAGATGAGTCTTCTTTACATTTTTCGGCAGGGAAGCAGGCCGAGGTGTTGGTATTTGATCTGCGCCCCGAGAATGCTGCACAAGCTCTTTGATTGGCTTTGACGCTCTTGAAGACCTAAAGAGTTGTGATAAAGGTGGCGAGATTAGGCGGTCGCAGAATCGTCATTGGATTTGATTGATGTTCTGCCTCGGTGCTTAAACAATGCCAATGCTTTATCGCGTTGACAGGCGTGATCAACTATTGGCAATGGGTAATCCACGCTAAGCGTAATACCTGCAGCCTCGAGCGTGGCTTGGTTTGCCAGCCATGGTGCATGAATAGCTTTACCTTGCAAAGCGCTTAGCTCCGGGCAATAGCGGCGGATAAACTTGCCATCAGAGTCGAATTTTGTTGATTGTGTGACTGGATTGAAGATGCGGAAATAGGGCTGAGCATCGCAGCCGGTGCTCGCCGCCCATTGCCAACCGCCATTGTTGGCGGCCAGATCGAAATCAATCAGCTGTTTGGCAAAGTAACGTTCTCCCCAACGCCAATCAACCAATAAATCCTTGACCAGAAAACTCGCAGTGATCATACGCAGTCGATTATGCATATAGCCAGTCTGATTGAGCTGGCGCATGGCTGCGTCAACCATAGGGTAGCCAGTTTGTCCTTGGCACCAAGCTGTAAATAAGATCTCATCGTTTGGGAAGGCTAGCGCATCGTAGTCCCGCTTGAAGGCATGGTGCACCACATCTGGCCGGTGCCAAAGAATCTGCTGATAGAACTCACGCCAGATCAATTCTGAGAGCCACGTCTGAGCTCCGTGGCTGCCTTCACGCCAGGCGTAAGCCGCTAACTCACGAATCGATAGCGTACCAAAGCGTAGATGTACGGACAAATAAGATGGCCCTTTGACTGCTGGAAAATCGCGGTTGAGGTGATAGCGATCAATGCGCTCCTTGAAATTCTCAAATAGTGCTTCACCGCCTGTCGTGCCCGCTTGGATAGGTAAGTCAGCTAATCCGGCAGGCACAAAATTGAGTTCTTGCAATGACGGAAAAGGTTGTGCATCCAATTGGGCTAAGTGATGCAGGTAAGGTGCTACGGGATATGAGCGTAGGTAGAAATCGTTTAACTTGGTAAGCCACGCACGTTTGTAGGGTGTAAACACGCTATACATACTATTGGCTTGAGTGATAATTTCGTCCTGCTCAAAAATCACCTGATCTTTGAATGTGCGCAGCGCGACGTCCTGCGCACGAAGAGCCGCGGTGATTTCGGCGTCGCGCTTGACGGCATCTGGCTCATAGTCGCGATTAGTATAAACTGCGCTAGCTCCAAATTCGGCGACTAACTCCGGAATCGCTGTAACAGCATTTGCATGTCGTATGACAAGATCACTCTTGGCTTGTTGTAATTCGTCTTTGAGTGCACGCAGTGATGCATGAATAAATTCAACGCGACGATCTGCACGGGGTAGGGTCGCTAAAATGGTGGTATCAAACACAAAGACTGGGATAACCTGGTCGTATTCTTTCAGCGCATGATAAAGTGCGGCGTGATCAAATAGTCGTAGATCCCGACGAAACCAGACAAGAGCAATGCTGGTTTCTTTATTTGAGGATTGTGTCGCCATGGTCAATCTCTAAAATTTGCTGTCAATCTTTTTGCCATATTCTCACGAAACTGATCTGACGTGTCTTCTATCATTACAAAGATCGCAGGTGTGCCGCTAATGTTTACCACTCATCAAGATCCAATTATTGCTATTGCTACCGCCCCAGGCCGGGGTGGGATCGGCGTAGTGCGCCTATCGTTTGGCAAGCTGGGGGCAGAAGTGGTTGCCCGCTTGATGTTAGCCGTGTGCGGTCAGGAGCTCTCGCCACGTTACGCGACTTACGTACCATTCTTGGACGCGCAGGGAGGGATTCTGGACCGCGGTATAGGTCTTTATTTTGCTGCGCCTCATTCTTATACCGGCGAACATGTACTCGAGTTGCAAGGGCACGGTGGGCCAATTGTTTTGCAGTTATTGTTACAGCGTTGTCTTGCTGCGAATATAGTACCGGGTTTGCGTTTAGCTGAGCCTGGTGAATTTACGCGTCGCGCCTTTCTTAACGATAAGCTTGACCTAGCGCAAGCCGAAGCGGTTGCTGATTTGATTGAGGCGAGTACGGAAGCCGCGGCCCGTTGTGCCGGCCGCTCGCTAGATGGGGTGTTTTCGCGCGCGATTCAGCAGTTGGTGGAGGATTTGATTCGCCTTAGAATGTTGGTCGAAGCCACTCTTGATTTTCCGGAAGAAGAAATTGATTTTCTGGAGGCTGCAGATGCGCGTGGCAAACTCGCTACACTTCGTCATGAATTGAGCCAGATTCAATCTGATGCGCGGCAAGGCGCATTATTACGCGAAGGGCTGTCAGTGGTGTTGGCCGGACAGCCTAATGTGGGTAAATCTTCATTATTGAATGCGCTAGCTGGCGCTGAGCTGGCGATTGTGACGCCGATTGCTGGCACCACCCGCGATAAAATTGCGCAGACCATTCAGATTGAAGGTATCCCGCTGCATATCGTTGATACCGCAGGTTTGCGCGAGACAGAGGATGAAGTTGAGCGGGCTGGCATCGCTCGTACTTGGCAAGCGATTAAGCAGGCGGACATTGTGCTGCATTTGCTAGATGCGCGTATCGGCTTTACGCATGAAGATGCGGCAATTGCTGCTAGCTTACCGGCAGGCGTGCCGATGATTCAACTCCATAATAAGATTGATTTGCTTGCGGAATCAGCTGGTGTGGTTTTGGCCACCGAGGCCAACGCTGTGCGGACGGTACGCTTGTCAGCAAAATCAGGCGCGGGGATTGACGATTTACGTGCGCAGTTGTTGGAGATTGCTGGCTGGCAAGTCGGTACTGAAAGCGTTTATTCGGCGCGCGAGCGGCATTTGATTGCGCTGCGCGCAGCCAACCGTCACCTATTGAACGCGGCGGAGCAAGCAGCGCAGAACGCGCAGGCGCTTGATCTTTTTGCCGAAGAACTGCGCTTGGCGCAACTGCAACTCAATACCATTACCGGCGAATTCACTTCGGATGATTTGCTTGGCGAGATTTTTAGTCGGTTTTGTATTGGTAAATGACACAGCTGTTGACCGATACCGCATTGAAAGTCTGAAGCCTAAGGACAAAAGACCTTCACTGTAATCAAATACCCCAGACAATATCGGCTTCTTGCTGATGCGCAACACGCATCATATCCAGCAGTGGAAACGCGCGTTGCGCAAGCCCAACAGGTGTTTCATCGGCTAGCTCGTCATGGTCAAAATGATGTTCGGCACGCGCTAGCGCTTCTTTTTCTTGCTCATCATGAATGGCGGCTTCTAAGCGAGCGATGGCTTGCGCTAGCTCATCGTGGCTAATCACTCCTTGCTTATCCAGTGGTTTGCCGATAATCCTCAGTAAAAACCGTGCAAGGTTATCGAGCATGATGATCTCAGGGGTAGCGATTGATTTAAAAGTAATTAACATAGGAGCTCCTTAAATTTTGTCGGTTACAAGCTGAAGGCTTTGTATCACTGCTAGAATCCTTATTTCCGCGCAAATTTGTGCATTACGTTTCTTTGCCTTGCATGTTACCAGCCCAAAAACAGATTATTGAAGCCATTTTTACTGACGCGATCAAAAATTTAGCGCCATCATTTGCCAGTGAGTTAGATTTACTGATTACGCTCGAGCGCCCTAAGATCGCGGCCCATGGCGATGTGGCGAGTAATCTTGCCTTACAGCTCGCTAAGCCATGGCGCATGAATCCACGTCAGCTTGCTCAGCAGCTCGCAGAGAGCGTATGTGCGCATCCGCGTGCGTCAGGTTTGATTGAGGCGGCCGACGTTGCTGGGCCGGGTTTTATCAATTTAAAGTTGTCGGCGGCGGCGAAGCAAGCGGTGGCGCGGGCGGTGCTGAATGAAACCGCGTCGTTTGGGTGTGCCTATGCAGTGGCTGAGCAGCCGGTTAAGCGCGTGCTGATTGAGTTTGTATCTGCTAATCCGACGGGCCCGCTGCATGTTGGCCATGGCCGGCAGGCAGCGCTAGGCGATGTCCTGGCGAATGTGCTGAGCACGCAAGGCTGGCAGGTGCATCGTGAGTTTTATTACAATGATGCGGGCGTGCAAATTAATAATCTTGCGTTGTCAGTGCAAGCGCGTGCCCGCGGTTTGACGCCGGCCCATGCGGATTGGCCAGAAACGGCCTACAACGGCGAATATATTGCTGAAATTGCGCGCGATTATCTGGCTGGGGCTACGGTCGTAAGGCAAGATGCTGAGCCGGTAACAGGGCTGGGCGATGCGAATCACCTCGAGGCAATCCGGCGTTTTGCGGTGGCGTATTTACGCCGCGAACAAGATCTGGATCTGCAGGCGTTCGGGGTTAAATTCGATCAATACTATCTTGAGTCATCGCTGTATAGCGATGGCCGGGTTGAGGAAACGGTTGCCGCTTTAGTGGCGGCTGGCAAAACGTACGAGCACGACGGTGCGCTCTGGTTACGCACCACGGATGAGGGCGATGACAAAGACCGGGTCATGCGCAAAACCGATGGCAGTTATACGTATTTTGTGCCAGATGTTGCTTATCATGTGACAAAATGGCAGCGCGGCTTTAATAAGGTAATTAATGTGCAAGGTTCTGATCATCACGGGACGATTGCGCGAGTGCGAGCGGGTTTACAGCAGTTGGGGCTGAATATACCGCAAGGTTACCCGGATTATGTGTTACACAAGATGGTGACGGTAATGCGCAACGGTCAGGAGGTTAAACTCTCAAAACGCGCAGGCAGTTACGTGACGGTGCGTGATTTGATCGAATGGTCAGGCGGCGGCCAAGCGGCACCAGAAAAGCTGCCAACCGCCGCTCATGATGACCTCATCAGGCGTGGCCGCGATACCGTACGCTTCTTTCTGGTTTCTCGTAAGGCGGATACGGAGTTTGTATTTGATATTGACCTTGCGTTGCAGCAAAGCGATGAAAATCCGGTGTATTACGTGCAATACGCACATGCTCGTATTTGCTCAGTGCTGGCGCAGTGGGGCGGGGATTTGACCACCTTGACGCAAGCGGATGTCACGCCACTGGTCAGTCCGCATGAAAACGCGTTGCTTAAGTGTTTGGCTGAATATCCTGAAATGCTAACGCGCGCGGCGACTGAACTTGCGCCACATGCGGTGGCTTTTTATTTGCGCGAGCTCGCCGGTCAGTTTCATGCGTTTTACAATGCTGAGCGTGTTTTGGTTGATGACGACGCTAAGCGTATAGCGCGTTTAGCCTTGATTGCGGCAACCCGCCAAGTATTGGCGAATGGCTTAGCTATACTGGGTGTCAGCGCACCCGCTAAAATGTAGCTGAAAGACCCCATTAATCATGGGCCTTATTTTGAAATTACTTGGGTACTGTTTGAATCATGAGAAAGCAACGCCGTTCTTCTAAGCAAAATGGGGGGACACTTTTGGGTATCGTGCTCGGTCTCACAGTTGGATTGGCGATTGCGGTTGTGGTTGCGTTATACGTGACGCGGGCGCCCACGCCTTTTGTCACAAAGACTGCGCCAGCACCTAGCGCGGAGAGTCTAAATAGCCAAGCCAGCGCTGATCCAAACCGACTCTTGCAAGGTAGATCTCCTAGTCAGCCAGTGGCACCGGCATCGTCTGAGCCAGGCTCGGGGTCGCAAAGGCCGGGCTCTATGAGCGAACCGCAGATCGTCGAAGTGCCATCGTCTGCCGGCGCGCTAAACAGCGGCCAGGCTGTCAATAAATCTGAGCTAGCCTCTAACGGGGCGAACAGCAGTTATTATTTGCAAGTGGGCGCATACAAGACACGGGCAGATGCCGAACAGCAACGGGCTAAACTTGCCTTACAAGGTTTTGAGTCGAAGGTAACCCGCTACGAGAGTGCGGGCATCTTGTATTATCGCGTGCGCCTTGGTCCGTTTACGCGCTTCGAGCAAATGAATCAGGCGCGTTTGCGGCTGACCGATGCGGGCATTGATACGGCGATTATCCGTCCACTAAGCAATAAATGAGCGCGTCTGCCTAAATGATATATTTCTGTATTTTTAACTCGATAGTGGTTATAGATTAATATGAAAAAATCGCTTGGTGTTTTCTTCGCCTTGATCCTGTTTGCCGTGGGTAGCGCTGCTGCGTCGGCTTTAGTGCCGCAAGCGGGCAAACACTATAAAGTACTGAAAACCCCGCAGGCAGTGAGTGTGGCGGCAGGCAAAATCGAAGTGATTGAGTTTTTCTGGTACGGTTGTCCGCATTGCAAAGACTTTGATCCTTTGATTGAAGCGTGGGCTAGCAAGCAAGGTCCTGATGTTGTGCTTAAGCGTGTGCCGATTGCGTTTGACGCAAACCTAGCGCTTTATCAAAAGCTGTATCATGCGCTTGATGCACTCGGGGTCGCGACTCAGGTGGCGCCAAAAATTTTTAAAGCCATTCATGTCGACCGGAATTATTTGCAAACCACCGAAGCGCAAGCAGAATTTATTGCGCAGCATGGTGTTGATAAGAAAAAATTCCTCGAGATCTACAACTCTTTCAGTACGGCAAGTGAGCTACAGCGTGACAATAAATTGATGGTGGATTACAACCTTACGGGCGTACCTGCGCTAGCCGTGCAGGGAAAATATGAGATTTCTCCGGCGCTGACGAATAGCCTGGAAGGGGTCATGCCAGTGTTAGACTTTGTTGTGTCGCAGATTCGTGCGAAAAAAATGTAAGTTTGCGGTTAAAAGTTAAAAAAAACCGCAAACGGGAAGCCAGTGTAAGGCCACACTCGCATGCCAATTATCAGAGAGAAAGGCTTTATGAAGCAAAAACTGATCGCTACTTGCTGCGCGAGTTTATTATTGTTGAGCGCGCCGTTAACCGTTGTCGCTAAATCTGCAGTTTCTAAGTCTTTAACCGTTTGTACGGAAGCAAGCCCTGATGGTTTCGACGTTGTTCAGTACAATGCGCTGGTGACCACGAATGCAAGCGCCGACCTTATTTTTAATGGCCTAGTGGCTTTCGACGAGGTGACCAGCAAAATCGTGCCGGCCTTGGCTGAGAAATGGGATGTGAGTGCAGATGGACTCAATTACACTTTTTATTTACGCCCTAATGTGCATTTTCAGACCAGGGGCGCGTTCAAGCCGAGTCGCACATTGAATGCGGATGATGTGGTTTTCACTTTTGATCGGATGCTGAATCCGGCCAACCCTTGGCATAAGGTGGCAGGCCCCAGCGGCTTTCCACATGCGCAATCGCTGCAATTGCCGGCGCGGCTAAAAGCCATCCAAAAAATTGACGCAGATACAGTACGCTTTACGTTGAATCAACCCGATGCCACCTTTTTGTCAGTATTGACGATGGGTTTTGCCTCGATCTATTCGGCCGACTATGCAAACCAATTGCTCACCGCGAACCGCACTGCAGATTTCAATTTAGAGCCCGTCGGCACGGGTCCATTCATGCTGCGTAGCTATCAAAAAGATGCGCTTATCCGCTATGACCGCAACCCACAGTATTGGGGCGCGCGCCCGCAGGTTGACCAGCTGATTTATGCGATTACCCCCGATCCAGCTGTGCGTGTGCAAAGGCTGAAGGCTGGCGAGTGCCAAATTTCATTGTCGCCACGGCCGCAAGACGTGAGCGCAATGGGGGTAAATCAATTGGTTAAAACGATTGAAACCCCTGGTTTTATGACCGCCTTTGTCGCTTTGAACACCCAGCATAAACCGCTCGATAATAAAAAAGTGCGTCAAGCGATCAACTTAGCATTTGATCGCCCCAATTATCTGAATGCGCTATTTAATGGAACGGCTTTGCCTGCCGGCAACCCTTATCCGCCAGGTACTTGGAGTTATGCGAAAAACCTTCAACCATGGCCGAACAATATTGCCCGAGCCAAACAACTTCTTGCTGAGGCGGGCTATCCTAAGGGCTTTGAGACGGTGATTTGGACGCGTCCAACAGGCAGCACTCTGAACCCAAATCCACAAACAGGCGCCGAGCTATTGCAGGCTGATCTTGAAAAAATTGGCATTAAGGCACAGGTCAAAATTGTTGAGTGGGGCGAGTTGATCCGCGAGGCGAAGCAAGGCGAGCATGATCTATTATTTATGGGCTGGGCTGGCGATAATGGAGATCCAGATAATTTCTTGACCCCACAATTTAGCTGCGCGGCGGTACGTTCGGGTACTAACTTCGCGCGTTTTTGTCAGCCTGAACTGGATAAGTTGATTGCTAAGGCAAAGGCTACGACGGATCAAACGCAGCGTACCCAATTGTATCTTGCGGCGCAGAAAATTATCTACGATGCAGCGC
Source organism: Mycoavidus sp. SF9855 (assembly GCF_024582735.1). NCBI lineage: Bacteria > Pseudomonadati > Pseudomonadota > Betaproteobacteria > Burkholderiales > Burkholderiaceae > Mycoavidus > Mycoavidus sp. SF9855. The sequence goes on along the minus strand of NZ_CP102085.1, from coordinate 2,159,271 downwards.
TGTGGCTTCCGATTGGCCATCCCAAAGTGATTGCATTGACGCGTGGTAACGTTTCTGGCTACCATGTGAGTCCGTTCGGGCGGCAGAATTTCAATGCTGTATCGATTCATTAATTCGCTCAACTGGCATGTCACGTAAATTGGAAAATGACCCTACTCTGATGGATACAATCAATCATCCGGCGCAAGATCATCCCAATCCCCTTAGCCATCTGTTCGATAGCAACAGTGCGTGGGTTAAGCGCATGTTGGCTGAGAATCCCAATTATTTCTTAAGCTTAAAGGATCAGCAAACACCTGAATATCTATGGATTGGCTGCTCTGATTCGCGCGTGCCAGCAAATCAAATTATTGGTTTGCCCCCGGGTGAAGTATTTGTCCACCGTAATATTGCGAATGTGATTGTTCATTCCGATTTAAATTGTTTGTCGGTGATTCAATTTGCGGTTGATCTGCTCAAAGTTAAGCATATTATGGTGGTCGGCCATTATGGCTGTTCTGGGGTGGGGGCGGCGCTCTTTGAGCGACGTGTGGGGCTGGCGGATAATTGGTTGCGCCATATTCAAGATGTCCAAGACAAGCATCGGCAACTGCTAGAACAGGTACCTGCTGGCGAAGAGCGGCATCGGCGTTTAATTGAGCTCAATGCAATTGAGCAAACTGTCAACGTATGCCGTACAACCATCGTGCGGGACGCCTGGGCGCGTGGTCAGGCGTTGATGATTCATAGCTGGGTATATGGCGTACATGATGGTCGCTTACGTGACCTCGGTATGACTGTGTCTGAGCCGGGTGCGCTTGATGCCACTTATGCGTGTTGCATCGAGGCGCTTGGCTCACAATAATGGCGCTAATGCCAGTTGTGCGTCATCATGCGAAAAACGGCAACAAGCTGCTTTAGTGCAGGATGACCGGATGCGTCATCAGACTATCGAATTGACCGAGGAAATCGTCTATTTCGTCAATAGTGGGTTGTAATTCAATCAATTTTTGCACGTTTTCTCGGAATTGCGCCGCCATTTCACCATCAATAAATAGTTCACGTTGTAGATTTTTCGCAACGATTTCATATGCTCCAGCCTTCAGCGAGAAACTGCCGACTTGTGCTGGAAACTCAACGATACAATAGTTTGGGCTGTTATAAATCATCTGCATGGTATGACTCCTTGTTCCGACGCTTCGGTGATGCTCAACGCATATGGAGCGGTTTGGATCAAATTCAATAGACAGCCTATTTATAAAAACTATGCCAGTCTATCGTAGCGCGCTTTAGCCAAAATAGGGGGAAAATATGTACATTATTGAGGATTTCCTCAATAAAACATCGAATATGATCAGCTTAAGAAACGGTTTTAGTTTGATGGGAATTTTTTTGACTCCGTTATAAACTGTGTATGTATAAAGCGGTGAACAAGCTGACATAGAGCGTGCTATCATAAGATAATTGAGGAAGTCTCGTCCGCCACATTGTAGATAGCGGACACAGGAATGAACTATATGGACACAATGCTTTATCCCGAGTTGTATAAATCGCTCGAAGCCGTACGTTGGGACATGGAAAAAGACATTCCATGGGACCGCTTTGATGCCTCTTTATTGACGTCAGAGCAGGCTAACACGATTAAGATGAATGCCATTACCGAATGGGCGGCGCTGCCTGCAACAGAAATGTTCTTGCGCGATAACCACCATGACAGTGATTTTTCTGCATTCATGAGTATTTGGTTTTTTGAAGAACAAAAGCATTCTCTGGTGCTGATGGAGTATTTACGGCGTTTTCGCCCGGAACTATTGCCTACGGAAGAGGAGTTGCATGCCGTACGCTTTCCGTTTGACCCAGCACCGCCGTTAGAAACGCTAATGTTGCATTTCTGCGGTGAAATCCGCTTAAATCACTGGTATCGGTGTGCGGCCGGTTGGCATACTGAGCCGGTCATCAAGCACATTTATGAAACTATTTCGCGCGATGAAGCAAGACATGGCGGCGCCTATTTACGCTATATGAAAAAAGCGCTGGTGCAATCCGGTGATACTGCGCGTGCTGCATTCGCTAAAATTGGCGTGCTCATGGCGTCGGCCCGCCGGACTGAAAAACCTTTGCACCCGACTAATTTGCATGTGAATCGCGCGCTTTTTCCGCGTGACACGGTGCAATCGCGTTTACCTGATCCTGAATGGCTTGAGCACTGGCTTGATGAGCAGATACGTTTTGACGGCGATTGGGAAAATAAAGTGGTTGATCGAATTTTGCATAATTTATCGCTTATTTTTGATCGCACCTTTAAAACCGCGCAAGAATTAAACCGGTATCGCAAAGAAGTCATTTTACGTTTACAAGCTCAGAGCGGTAGTGCAACGGGTGAAGTTCCGCAACCTGCTTAAAGCCGGGCGAGTCACTGGCCTATCGGCCATTTGGGTGGTGGGGATCGTAGCCGTCGCACGGATATATAATTTCGTAGCTAGTGCTGCGCCCTCCCTTACCCGTAGAAGTAAGGCAGCCTTTTGCAACTAACTCGCTTAATTCGCGATAGGCTGTAGCGCGGCTGGTTTTAGTCAAACTTATATACTTACGGGTGTTGATGCCACCTTCAAACCCTTTAGGGCCAGCGTCCAACAAACGATTGAGCACTTTATGCTGGCGCTCATTGAGACTGTTTGCTTGATGATGTAACCAAAATTGAGCTTTAGCCAGAGTGTTGGTGATGGATTGTTGTGCGGCGGTGGCAGCTGCCTCAATTTGTATTAAAAACCAAACCAACCACTCGGTAACATCTAGGCCGCCTCTCTGCGTGCGCTCAAGGTAGGTGTAATAATTTGCTCGTTCCCGCAGAATTTGTGCAGATAAGCTAAAAAATCGCATCGATTGACGTTCATCTTGCGCTAATGCCATGTCAGTAATGGCACGAGCAAGCCGGCCATTGCCGTCTTCAAAGGGATGTAATGTAACGAACCACAAATGAGCGAGTCCCGCACGGATCAAGCCATCGCTCTTAGCCTCTTTGGCATTAAACCAGGTTAAAAAGCGCTCCAGTTCCAACTCTAGCCATGGTCTCGGTGGTGCAATGAAATGTACCCGTTCGTGGCCGATGCGACCTGAAACCACTTGCATTGGCGCATCCCCTCGCAATGCGCCAGAACGCACGGGATGCAGTACCGAATAACCATTGGGAAACAACGCTGCTTGCCAGCCCAGCAGGCGCTCGGTCGTAAGCGGAGCACTATAGTGCTGTGTTGCGTCCAGTAAAACTTCAATCAATCCGTCGACAGCGCGCGCCGGAGCGGGTAACCCAACCGTAGGCAATCCCAAGTGCCGGGCTACCGATGAACGGACTGCATCCAGGTTGAGTTGTTCGCCTTCGATCGCGCTTGTGGTTAAACCGTCTTCAACAAGAATAGAGGCTATCGCTTCACGCGTCAGATTGGTATCGAGCAAACGCGTGGCGCCTAATATTTTGCCTTGCGCTAACCGCGCACGGGCTAACGCTGGAGAAAGTTTATCTTGCTGCCAGCTAAATTGTGGCCAACCGGATTGTTGCCAAATCCACAGGTCAGATATTTGCATCATTTAATCGCTTCAATTATTGAAGCGATTATCGGCTGTAATCGCTTCATAGGCAAGTCAATTAAGCAAAATCATTGATCCTCAAGGCCTTGACGTGCAAAGCGGTATCTTCAACTCTGCCAGATACTTTTACGGCAAGGCTATGCAAGGTGAGTTTGCCCTCTTCATCAAGTTCAAATTTTTCCTTGTGCCCCAAGTAATGTAGATTGAAAGCTTGAATTGCATCCATCAGCGGCTCTACTCGATACCCAAGTGTCGTTAACGCATCGGCGGTATCAAAATTCTCTGGCAGTTCGCTCTGCCGCTCTTCCGGCTTCAGCCACAATCCAAACCCCTTGTCACCTAGCAAATCCCATGGGAAAAACCAATTGGGATCAACTTTCCGCCCGGGTGAGATATCTGCATGGCTAATAAAATTTTCAATCGGGATAGCGTGACGATCTTTGAGATCTTCAAGTAATTCCAAGAGCCTGTTGATTTGTTCATTTGGAAAAGGTTCGAATCCATTATTAACCAGTTCGATGCCAATTGAACAAAAATTGACATTTTCCACACCTTGCCACTTTGATACGCCAGCATGCCAAGCTCGATAGTTATCCGGAACTAAGCATATCAAATCGCCATCACGGTCAATCAAATAATGAGAGCTCACATTACGATCAGCCATAATTTTCACCGCTTTGGCTGCACTGTTAGTCACAGTATGATGCAAAATGATGTGGGTAATTTGCATGTCGACAGACCCGCGCTCATCTTGATTAACCGTAGGGGAAAGTTTCATTTGTTCCCAAAATGTATCAGGCTGCTTGCTTATTTTTTGCTGATTAGCAATATCATGTTTAAAACGTTGCGATAGAAAATGTTGAAAGACCTCATCTTGACGAAGCCTCTCTCGAAACGTGTATCGTTCAGTTTTTTCGAATTCTTTAAAATAAGCTGTTTGAAAACGCTCATTCTTTGCTGCATCTAAAAAAGCATTTTTTAATAACGTATTGTCCAGCGCGGCAGCGGATTCAGGCTGTGCCAATGCCTTTTCCAAAGCGGCTTCCGGCAATAGATGGCAGGCGCCTGTAATCGGCTTAACGGGTTGGACGGAGCGTATAGAAAACATTTGAATTTCTTTTAAAGAGTGTTCTGGGAGATTTGTATCGCCCCAATATAATTACTGTTATTTTTATGGTCAGAGGCGAGAGAAACGCCATGATGATGGTCGACAATACTTCTGCTTTCTTATGTCAATCGCAACGATGTGCGCCCCAAAAAATATACGAACGGGGATAGTTAAGAGGGTAGTCGAGATGGCCGGAGGTTTCGCAATGATTTATCCGGCTGTATTCGAGCGAGCAGGGGCGAGTGTTGACTTGAGTAACTGATGTAGTTCGTGGGTTTCGAGTGCACCAATATAGCGCTTCAAAATGCGCCCATTTTTATCAATCACAAAAGTAGTGGGGGTGAGTTGAATATTGCCAAATTTCTTCGCAGCGCTGCCATCATCAATGGCGACTTTGAACGGTAATTGGCGTGTTTGACTATAGTTTTTCACATAACTTGGCGTGTCGTAGCTCATTGCAACCGCGATAACTTCGAGCCCTTGGTCTTTGAATTCAGTGTAGGCGCTAATGAGCGTAGGCATTTCCTGGATACAGCTAGGACAGCTGGTTGCCCAAAAATTTACCAGATAGACTTTGCCTGTAAGCTGTTCAGTGGAAATTTTCTGGCCAGAAAGGAGCGTAAATGTCGCATGAGGCACATGCGGGGTCGAATTGAACGCGAGCCATGCAGCGCAGCCGAGAATGGTGGCGATGACTGATGCGATAACGTAGGCGATAAGCCGGCGGTGAGGACAAAGGCGCTGAAAAATATTCATATGCAAATTGTAAAGCATGAGTGATTGTTACTCGACAATCATTTTTCCAGTTTCCAGTCCTATTTGAATACCCGGCGATACTGAATGGCCTCGGCTATATGAGAAGCATCGAGCATTTTAACGTCAGCGAGATCGGCAATCGTCCGTGCGACTTTGAGTACACTGTAATAAGTCCGGGTTGACCAGCCAAAGCGAGAGCTTGCGCTGCGCAATAAAGTTTCTCCGGCAGGGTCTGGCCTGCATAGGGTGTCGATTTCACGGCCGCTTAGAAATCGGTTGGGTTGCTGTTGCCGCGTGAGTTGGCGCGAACGCGCAGCGACGACCCGGGCGGCTACGGTGGCGCTTGCTTCAGATGATAGTGTAGTCCGTTCGGCTAATTCGGCGGGAGTCAGCGCGGGCACTTCAATGTGTAGGTCAATGCGATCCAGCAGCGGCCCGGATAATTTGCGCCAGTAGCGAGCGGTATTTTCTGGCGAGCAGTGACATCGTCCATTTGGGTCACCCAGCCAGCCACAAGGACAAGGGTTCATGGCTGCGATTAATTGGCAGGCAGCAGGAAATTCAGCCTGATGCGATGCGCGTGAGAGGGTGATGGAGCAGGTTTCTAGGGGTTCTCGCAGCATTTCCAATGCGCACCGGTTAAATTCCGGTAATTCATCTAGAAATAATACGCCATGATGCGCTAGCGTAATTTCTCCTGGCCGAGGCGGATTGCCGCCACCGACTAGGGCGGTAGCCGTGGCCGAATGGTGTGGCGCACGAAACGGCCGACAGCGCCATTGTGCCGGTGTGAAGCCTAATGCGCTGGCACTTAATAGGGCCGCAGAGGCCAGCGCTTCTTGATTGGACATTGGCGGCAAAATACTGGCAAGACGGGTGGCGAGCATAGATTTTCCGGAGCCTGGCGGACCGATCATCAAAATATGATGGGCGCCGGCTGCAGCTACTTCAAGCGCGCGTCTGGCGGCACTTTGGCCGATAATGTCTGCCATATCGGGGAGGACGGCGGAATATATTGCCTCAACTGGCTTAAACGGTAGCAGAGGAGGGCTCAGCAAGCCAGCTAAATGAGCGCCTAGGGTGCGCAGATCAGGGGCCCCAAAAGCCGCAATCGTAGGCACGAGCGCGGCTTCAGCCGCGCAGCCTAACGGTAAGTAAAGATGAACGGGCGTTGCGGGCGATGGATTAGCTTTTGCGGCTTGGGCCGCAAGTCCACATGCCATGGCAAAAGCGCCGCGCATCGGCCGCAAAGCGCCGGTCAGGGATAATTCGCCGGCAAATTCGTGTGTATGTAGTGCCGCGGCGGGTAATTGCTCACTAGCGACCAAAATACCTAGCGCAATCGGTAGATCAAAGTGGCCAGATTGTTTGGGCAGATCAGCCGGCGCTAGATTGACCGTGATGCGGCGCACCGGAAATGTAAAACCAGAGTTTTGCAGTGCTGCGCGCACCCGCTCTCGGCTTTCACGCACTTCAAGTTCGGGCAAGCCGACAATAGAAAATGAGGGCAATCCATTGGCCAAATGGACTTCAACGGTGACTTCAGGTGCGCTTGCCGCCGTGAGTGCGCGGCTGTGAACCACGGCAAGCGACATACCTTATTTCCAGATACTCGTTTAATCCGTTTTAGACAAATTGAGCTCGCGCTCAAGCTGAGCCACGCGCAACTCAAGCTCTTCAAGCATTGCTCGGGTGCGGGCGAGGACTTGTGTCTGAATATCAAACTCTTCACGAGTGACCAGGTCTAGTTTAGCAAAGCCTTGCGTGAGCATGGCTTTCAGATTGTGTTCAATATCTTTGACGGGTGAATTTTTAAGTAAATCAGAAATTTTCGCCTGCAAGTCTTGAAAGAGTTCGCTAGGTTTCATAGTGTGACCTCGGAGCAATGCACAGAGGCTGTGCGTAAAAAAGGAAATATGAACGATGCAATGACTGCGCTATGGAAATGAATGATATGCCATACTAGTCACTGCTCGGTATCGGCGTGATGCAGATACATCACGCTTAGATAAGACGACTGTAGCATGAATGCCTCGTATACTTAAGTCTATTGGGTACGAATTAGCCATTTAGGCTGGATAAATATTTTTTTGGTTTTTGACGGAGTTTTTAATGAAATGGATTACCGCAATCATCAAGCCATTTAAACTCGATGAAGTGCGTGAGGCCTTGTCAGAAATTGGTATTTCTGGGATCACCGTGACCGAAGTTAAAGGTTTTGGCCGACAGAAAGGGCATACGGAATTATATCGTGGCGCTGAATATGTGATCGATTTTTTGCCGAAAGTCAAAATTGAGATTGCCGTGCCGAAAGAACTCGTTGAGCAGGTGATTGACGCCATTGAGCACACGGCACGCACAGGAAAAATTGGTGATGGCAAAATTTTTGTGGCGCCGATCGAACAAGCAATCCGGATTCGCACTGGCGAGACGGGCACGAATGCCCTTTAAGTATTCGCAACAAAGTGCATTATCATGCGTATATTAGTATATGCTAGGCTGGTTATAAATGGTATTTTGTACTCGACTACAGCATTGCATAGTCATAGAGTCTTCTACTTTAGGCTGATATGGCAGGTATTCTAATCATCGCACATGCTCCGCTCGCGGGCGCTTTAAAATGCTGTCTGTCGCATATTTATGGTGAGCTGCCGACGCGCATTGGGGCGATTGATGTTGTCCCCGATAGCGATCCAGCAGAGCTACTTGCCGCGGCGCGCAATGAACTGTCTTGCTTAATCAAAGATAATGGCGCGCTGGTGCTGACTGATCTTTTCGGGGCAACGCCTGCCAATATTGCGAGTCAATTGATCCCCCTGCCCCAGGTGCGGGTGCTGGCCGGGGTTAATTTACCGATGCTGGTACGGGCTGTTTGCTATCGTACAACCCCGCTTGATCAGCTGGCTGAGAAAGCACTAGCGGGTGGCGCAAAAGGTATTCAAGCGATCACTATTCCCTCAGGTCCTTTACCGCCCACTTCATCTTTATCTGAGTTTTACCAACCGGAGTACCATGCTGCAACAAGAAACCACCATTGTTAATAAACTGGGCCTGCACGCACGCGCTTCTGCCAAACTGACGCAACTTGCTGCGCGTTACCAATGTCAAATCTGGATGACGCGTAACGGTCGCCGGATTAATGCTAAGAGCATTATGGGCGTCATGATGTTGGCGGCTGGCATCGGTAGTACCGTATTAATTGAAGCAGACGGGGTGGATGAAGCCGAGGCAATGGCAGCGCTGCTAGCGCTGGTCGCGGATAAGTTTGGTGAAGGGGGGTAGGCGGTTGTTAAATCGTTTGCAAATCAAAACAAAAAGCTTACCTTAGGAGATTCGCGTGTCTTTTATGCTGCATGGAATTCCTATATCCAGCGGTATCGCGATCGGACGGGCTTATCTGATAGCGGCCACCGCGCTTGAGGTCGATCACTATTTTATTGATCCGGACCAGCTCGAGGCTGAAGTCGCGCGCTTTTGCGCCGCGCAAGATGCGGCCCAGCGCGAGCTCGAGATTTTATGTGCAGAATTGCCGCCAGATGCGCCGAGCGAAATGAGTGCATTCGTCAATCTGCACTCATTGATTTTGCGTGATGCAATGCTGGCCGAAGCCACCGTTGATTTGATTCGTACCCGCCACTACAACGCCGAATGGGCATTGATTGAGCAGCTTGAGCGTTTGGGCCGTCATTTCGATGAGATTGAAGATGAATACCTACGTGAGCGTAAGGCGGATGTTGAACAGGTTGTCGAGCGTGTATTAAAAGCCCTGGCGGGCTCATCCTTTGCCGTGGCGGCGATCGCCGATAAAGCAGCCAGCACGGCTGACCATGGTGAAATGATTATTGTGGCGCACGATATCGCACCGGCCGACATGCTGCAATTTAAAACCCAAGTTTTTCATGGCTTTGTGACAGATTCGGGTGGGCGGACTTCGCATACGGCAATTATGGCGCGCAGCTTAGGCATTCCGGCCGCGATTGGCGTGCAACAGGCCAGTTCTTTGATTCGCCAAGATGATCTGATCATTGTAGATGGCGAGCGAGGCGTGGTCATTGTTGACCCTCCGCCGATTGTGCTGGAAGAATATATCTATCGGCAAAGCGAAAAAACGCTGGAGCAACGCAAGCTACAAAGACTTAAATTCTCGCCGACGCAAACCCTAGATGGCACGCCGATCGGACTTTATGCAAATATTGAACTCCCTGAGGATGCAGGCGCCGCACTGGCTGCGGGGGTGGTGGGCATTGGCCTTTTTCGGACCGAGTTTTTGTACATGCATAGTCAGCATGCGCTACCCGATGAAGAAGAGCAATTTGATGCCTATCGGCGGGTGATTGAGGCGATGAAAGGCTTGCCTGTCACCATTCGTACCATTGATGTGGGCGCGGATAAATCGCTTGATATGCGCGAGGTTGAGGATACGGTTAATCCGGCGCTCGGTCTACGTGCAATTCGTTGGAGTTTATCCGAGCCACAGATGTTTCTGACCCAGTTGCGCGCTATTTTACGGGCCTCGGCTTTTGGGCCGGTGAGATTACTCATCCCGATGTTGGCGCATGCGCAAGAGATCGCTCAAACGCTCGATTTACTTGAACAAGCCAAGGGCCAATGCGATGACGCCGGGCTGGTTTATAGTTCAGAACTTAAGCTTGGCGCCATGATCGAAATTCCGGCGGCGGCACTTGCTGCCCAGCTTTTTTTAAAGCATTTTGATTTTTTGTCAATTGGCACGAATGATCTGATTCAATATACGCTGGCGATTGACCGTTCTGACAGTGCGGTTGCCCATTTGTATGACCCCCTGCACCCTGCGGTCTTGCATTTAATTGCGCATACTTTGCGGCAAGCAAAGCAAGCTGGTGTCTCAGTGTCAGTGTGCGGTGAAATGGCGGGTGATCCTGCGTTTACCCGTTTATTGCTGGGTATGGGCTTAACTGAATTTTCAACCCATCCTGGCCAGCTACTTGTGGTTAAACAAGAGATCTTGCGCGCCCATCTGCCGACGCTTGAAATCGCTGTGCAAGAAGTCCTGGCAGCCTATGAGCCGGCAGAGCTGCAAGCGGCACTACGGCGATTAGCGCAAGTGTAACGCTTGTGGGGGCGGTCGGGTAAATCACCACGCTGATGAAGGGCCGCCTTGGCATGGCTGCGATTGATGTTTATGAGAGCGAGCCAATTTTACAAGGCTACAATTTACTGCGTATGAAAAACGTGATTTGCACGCCACATATCGGTTATGTAGAACGTGAAAGTTATGAAATGTATTTTCGGGCGGCGTTTGAGAATATCTTAGCTTATCTAAAAGGCGGCATCTATCATGTCGTTAATCCGGAGGCTTTATCGTCAAATCACCGTCATTTGCGAGGCAAGCATGTATCCATTACACCTGCAATTGCACGTGCATAATGGATACCGCTCTAGTGTATTTAAAAAAATTAAAGCAGGAATTTCTCTTTATTTTTACCGGCAATCCAATTGGGTGGCTTACCACGGCCGCTCCAGGTCTGGCCTGTGCGTGGATTTTTATATTTAGGGGGTAGTGGCGCTTTGGCACCGGCTTGGGTTCGCTTAGAACTTGTGAGTCCTAGATCTGAAAGGTTTAAATCATAATCGATTATTTTCTGCTTGATCTCAGCGATAACAGCAGTCAATTCCCTTTTCCGGGCTTCTTGCGCTTGTGCTTGCAATTGCTCAATTTGAAGTTGTAGAGCCTGATAAGTGGGCATCTCTTGCTTTCCCTTATATTAAATAAAAATAGAGTATAAATGATCTCACAAAAAGATTATTTAAAAAAGTGAAAATCAGTACTAATCGTACATAATGCGAGCCGTAATGCGCCTTGTGCGGAATTGCCTTGCGCGGGCCGTAAACGCGCGCTGTGGGTGATGGGTACATATGGGGCAAAGGCAGCTGCCAGTCCGCCGCATAGCGCAACGGGTAAAGTACCGGTTGGGTCAAGCGCCTCTATCATCTTGGCGATTTCATCGCCAGCACTGATCAGCAGCGTTTGTGCAAATGAGTGGTTGGCGTGAGTAAAAACCAGTGGCGCCAGCGATGCGTATTGCGTTTGCTTGGCATTGCCTAACCAGGTGAGCATACTCTCCCGGTCATCTACGCCAATCGCGCTCAGGATCGCGGCCGCAAATGCATCGCGGGCGGTACGCGCGTCCAATGCGTGTTGAGCGTGTTGCGCAAGCCGTAAACCTAATGCTGCGCCACTGGCTTCATCGCCGGAAGGAAAGCCATAACCGCCTATTATTTTGCGCTTGCCCTGCGCATTGAGGACGACGCCTACACTACCAGTGCCGAGGGCGATAATCACACCAGGCTGACCGCTATGGGCGCCAAGTAGGGTTGTATAACCGTCTGTTTCAACCGTAAGCGCTTGGCATACAGGCGCTTGTGCGATGAACTGGGTGCGCCACTCCGGATTGTCAACTCCGGCTAGACCACAGCCTAATGCGCATTGAGTCCAGTTAAGGGGTTGGCCGATTTGGTTAAAGGCGGCGGTGCACAGTGCCGTCACCTCCTGCCAGGCAGCATGAACCCCTAGCCCAAGGGCCGAAGGCCCCCCATTCGCTTGGGCGAGGATCGTACTATGTACATCGGCTAACAGTACCCGCGTGCCGGTGCCGCCGCCATCAATCCCAATTAAATAAGACGGTGCATTCAAGGTTTCGGATGAAGTCATGCCCGGCATTATCCCGGGCTATATTAAAGCCGGCAATCCCTCAATAAAGACCAGGCCAAACAAAGCCCCAAGTAGGGCGCCCGCGATACGCAAGCTGGTTAATTTTAATTTGGAGGCAACGGGAATTGAGCCAAGCATAATTGCGCCCGCTAAAGCGAGCGGGAGCAGCAAAATGAGGTCATCGAGCGTGAAACTTTCCATCATTGCCTCCGTTTATTTGATGTTACTTTTTCAGTATAGTTGATAGCTTGGTTAAATGTGTCCAAAGGCAGTCATAATCTAAATTTTGGTGTGGACGAATAGATGATGGTCGATAATTTGAAGTTAAAGCGACAGATTGCAGCGCTGCGCGAAGAAGGGTTTGTGGTGGTGCGTGGCTTGGTCGATGCTAAGCGTTGTGCGGCGATTAGAGGGGTGGCTGAGGTGCAACTTGCCGCCAATGCAGCACCGCTTGAATATGAGGCAGATTTGAGTTATCCCGGTGCCCCGGCATCGCGGCAGGCGGCAGGCGGGGAAACCGTGCGTCGGTTACTGGATGCGTATGGCCGTGATGCGTTATTTCGGCAATGGGCCGGGTCGCCAGAGATCGCGGCTTGGATGGAAATGTATTTTGGTGAGCGGGCAGTTTTGTCACGCGTGCATCATAACTGTGTCATGACCAAGCATCCAGCGTACGGCAGCTTAACTGGCTGGCATCGAGATGCCCGTTATTGGTCATTTAAGCGCGATGACCTGGTCTCTGTGTGGCTCGCGCTCGGCCCTGAAAAAGTCGAGAATGGGGCGCTTTGGCTGGTGCCTAAATCTCAGCGTTTGCAGTTATCCGCTGAGCGTTTTGATCAGGCGAAGTTTTTTCGTGCTGAGCCGCCAGAAAATATTGAATTGATCAATACCGCTTGTTCTACAGAGCTAGAAGCCGGGGATGTGGTGTTTTTTCATTGCAATACGTTGCACTCGGCGGGGCCAAATAAGACCGATGCGGTAAAGTTCTCATTGGTTTTTACTTATCACGGGGTTAGCAATCCGCCGCTACCGGCTTCGCGTTCCGCGTCGCACAGCGAAGTGGCTTTGGCTTTAAGTCGTGCTTAAACCCGCCGCGCGCATGAGGATGCGAAATAAATAAGCGACCGCGCCTAGGGCCAATACACTGACTGTCCATAGCAAAATAAACCAACCGAGCTTTTTGCACCATCCTCCTAAGCTTGGCCCGCTTGTCGGGTGTGGTGGCGGCAATTTGCTAGGAGCAGAGTTGTTACTCATTAATGATAACCATCGCCGTGACGTGTTTTACCGCGAAAGACGTAATAGCTCCATGCGGTATAAAGCAGTATGACGGGTAGAATGAGTAGCGTGCCAATCAGTGCAAAGCCTTGGCTTTGGCTAGAAGAAGAGGCCTGCCAAATAGTGATGTTGGGTGGGATAATGTTTGGCCATAGGCTAATACCAAGTCCACTATAACCCAAAAAGATCAGCGCCAAGGTGAGTAAGAATGGCGCAGCATGCGCATCTTTAACAGTCCGCAGCAGATGATATATAGTCAGCGCGACTAATAGTGGAACGGGTAAGAAATAAAATAAATTGGGCAAACTAAACCAGCGGTGTGCAATTGCGTCATGTGTCAGCGGAGTCCAGACACTAAGGACCGCGATAACAGCGAGCAAAATCCAGGCCAGCGGGCGGGTAAGAGCGCGCATACGTTGCTGTAGCTCACCATCGGTTTTCATGATGAGCCAAGTGCTGCCTAGTAACGCGTAAGCGGCCACTAATCCCAAACCCGTAAAAACCGAAAATGGCGTAAGCCAGTGCAGTATATCGTCGCCGGTGTAAGCGCCGGTATAGACATCGACTGACTCAATGCCATGAATAAATCCGCCTAAGGTGACGCCTTGGAAGAAGGTGGCGGCAATTGAGCCACCGATAAAAGCTTTATCCCAGAAATGTTGCTCGTGTTCTGCTGCTTTGAAACGAAACTCAAACGCGACGCCGCGAAAGATTAAGCCAATCAGCATAAAAATAAGTGGCAAATAAAAAGCGCTCAGAATGGCTGCATAAGCAATCGGAAAAGCCGCTAGCAAGCCTGCTCCGCCGAGCACCAGCCAGGTTTCATTACCATCCCAAACGGGCGCTACGGTATTCATCATAACATCGCGGTCTTCCTTGCTTTTAAAAAAAGGATAGAGAATGCCGATGCCCAAATCAAAGCCGTCCATGATGACATACATCATGACGCCAAATAAAATAATAATGGCCCAAAGGAGTGGAAGATCGATACCCATGATACTCAAATAGATTGAAAAGAGGTTTCTGGATTAGTTTTTTGGATCAGCATTGTGCGCCTCATCTTCTAAAACCGCGGGTGCAGCGGAAAGCGGCCGCATCGGTTGGTGTAGCTGGCCCGGTCCGCCAAGATTTTCCTCTTTGCCTTCGTTGAGGATCGGTCCTATTTTAGCTAAACGCATCATATAGGCAATGCCAGCCCCAAATACGACTAGATAGACCAACACAAAGAGCACTAAAGAAATGCCTAGTTGCAATGCGCTATGCGTAGAGACAGCGTCGGCGGTGCGCATCACACCATAGACCGTCCAAGGTTGGCGTCCAATTTCAGTGGTGTACCAGCCGGCGAGAATGGCGATAATCCCTGTCGGCCCCATCCATAAGGCAAAGCGCAAAAATGCACGAGAGTGGTACAGGCGGTTGCGGCAGCGCAAATAAAATCCCCAGACTCCTAGCGCAATCATTAAAACGCCCAAGCCGACCATCGTGCGGAAGCTCCAGAACACAATCGTGGCATTGGGCCGGTCTTGTGGTGCAAATTCTTTTAAACCTGGAACTTGACCATCCCAGCTATGCGCTAGAATTAAGCCGCCTAAACGGGGAATTTGAATGGCGTAGCGAGTCTCTTCACGGCTCATATCCGGCCAGCCGAACAAGGTAAGCGGCATGCCTGGGCCGTCGTGATTTTCCCAATGCCCTTCGATCGCAGCGATTTTGGCAGGTTGGTACTTAAGCGTATTGAGACCGTGAAAATCGCCAATTATTGCTTGCAGGGGCGCTACCAGCAATGCCATCCAAAGCGCCATTGAAAACATTTTGCGGATGGCCGGCTGCTGACGACCGCGTAGCAGGTGCCAGGCCCCGACCGCAGCGACGAAGAGCGCCGTGGCCAGGAATGCGGCCACGCCCATGTGCACTAGTCGGTATGGGAAGGATGGATTAAAAATAACCTGCAACCAATCGGTTGGCACGACTTTGCCATCCACGATTTCATAGCCTGCAGGCGTATGCATCCAGCTATTGGAGGCGATAATCCAAGTGGCCGACACTAAGGTGCCAAGCGCTACCATGATCGTCGACAGAAAATGCAAGCCTGGGCCGACCCGGTTCCAGCCGAACATCATCACACCTAAAAACCCGGCCTCAAGGAAAAACGCAGTGAGCACTTCATAAGCCAGCAAGGGGCCAGTAACACCGCCTGCAAACGCTGAAAAATAGCTCCAGTTAGTGCCAAATTGGTATGCCATGACTAGGCCAGAAACCACGCCCATGCCGAAATTAATGGCGAAAATCTTTAACCAAAAATGATACAGATCTTGATACACCGGTTTGCGGGTGCGCAGCCACCAACCTTCAAGCACAGCTAGATAACTGGCGAGACCAATCGTTAATGCTGGGAAGATGATATGGAAGGAAATGGTGAAGCCGAATTGAATCCGTGCAAGTATTAAGGCGTTCAGCTCAACCATATGACTCTATAAAATGATTAAATTTTGACTAAAAGCAGGTGCCTTCTTAACGAACAGCGCCCTTAAAAAACTCCATTTATATTTTAGCGTAAATCAGGCAACTAAAGTGGTCAATTCCAGAAGTGAGTGCAAAGAAGGCGAGTTAAACCAATCTCAGAAATGGGCCTTGGAGGACGTCGATCAGTGCCGTGCGCAAAAATTTTTCGCGCATTGCTAGCAGAAAAAAGACCTGCATGAAGTATTCAGAAAACTCAAAAAATATGAGCTGGTATAAAATTCCGCTGTGCTGAATATATTGCGACCCAAGTTTAGCGTTGATTGTGACGCGTGGTTTTAAAAGGAAACAGAATGCCTAAACCCTCCGTAGCCGCTCCTAGTAAGCGGTCTTTTCCTATTTCTCTTGGTCTGATTGCCGCCTCTATTGTGCTCCTTGGCTTAGTTTTAATGCCTGCTTTGCCTGGCCTGCCGGTGGCTGGCCAGCGGATGTTGGCAATTTTAGCGTTCGCGGTGATTGTCTGGATCACTGAGGCGGTGACGTATGAGGTGAGTGCGGTGTTGATTACCGTGCTGATTGCTTTTTTGATTGGCGCGGCGCCCCGGGTGGACGATGCGACTCTGGCATATGGTACGGCGGGCGCTCTCTCAATGGCCTTGGCGGGTTTTTCCGATCGCGCCTTGGCGCTAGTGGCGGCAGCGCTGTTTATTTCTGCCGGCATGACCTCGACCGGGTTTGATAAGCGCATCGCACTGGTGACATTGTCCAAGATTGGTTCCAGCACACAGCGGATTATGATTGGCACGGTGTTGGTGACGGCGATGCTGTCATTAGTGGTGCCTAGCGCGACTGCGCGAGGGGCGTGTATGGTGCCGATTATGCTTGGCGTTGTGTCCGCCTTTGGTTTGGATCGACGCTCTAATATTGCTGCTGGCATTATGATTGTGGTAGCGCAAAGCATTGGCATTTGGAATATTGCGATTCAAACCGCTGCGGCGCAGAATTTACTGACAGTCGGTTTTATGGAACGCATCCTTGGGCAGCGTGTGACTTGGGGCGAATGGTTGATTGCCGGTTTGCCGTGGGCCATTGTGATGTCCGTCATTCTGTTATACGTCGTACGTAAAATGTTGCCGCCAGAAACAGAGACTATTCCCGGGGGCGCTGAAGCGGTGCGCCGATCATTGGCGGAATTGGGTCCGATGACCTCTGCCCAAAAGCGCCTGCTGCTGATTTCGTTGACGCTGCTGGCATTTTGGTCAACTGAAGGTAAGTTACACTCATTTGATACAACCTCAGTCACTTTTGCCGGACTGGCTCTTTTGCTGATGCCCCGGATTGGCGTGATGAATTGGAAAACGCTTGAATCACGAACGCCTTGGGGTACGTTGATTGTATTTGGCATTGGCATTAGCCTAGGGACGGCCTTGTTAACCACGCACGCAGGTCAGTGGCTAGGGGATCAAGTTGTGCAGCATACAGGGCTGGACGTGTTGAGTCCCGGCCTAATATTTGCCGTGCTCAGCCTATTTTTAATTGTCATTCACCTAGGGTTTGCGAGTGCAACGGCATTGACTTCAGCCATGCTGCCGATCTTAATTGCTGTGCTGCAGACGGTGCCTGGTGATTTTAATCGACTGGGTTTGACGATGTTGCTAGGCTTTACGGTGAGCTTTGGTTTTATTTTACCGATTAACGCTCCGCAGAATATGGTTTGCTTGGCGACCAATACTTTTACGACTCGACAATTTACCAAAGTAGGTTTTGTGATGACCTTGATTGGCTATGCCCTGTTGCTGGTTTTCTCGCAAACTTACTGGAAGTTCTTAGGCTGGGTTTAAATGAGTCGCTCTGAACAGAGCTAGTGCGGGTCAAGACGCAGCGTGATATTTTAAAAAAGCCAGGGAAGTTGTAGGCTTTTTGTAAAATTCACGCTGCTGTGGTGTCAAGCGAAGGTTCTACCCTGCTTAAACAAAGCCCGTACACGCTCTAAATCAGCGGCCGTATCTACGCCTCCAATAGGTGCTTGATCCGTTAAATGGATAGCCATAGATTCGCCATGCCACAGCGCGCGCAATTGTTCCAGAGCTTCCGCTGCTTCTAAAGAGGACGGCGTTAAGCTTGCAAAGCGGCGTAAAAAAGCAGCGCGATACGCGTATATACCAATATGGCGATACACTGGCAGCAGGCTTGGGTCATCTGTGCTATTCGCGCTGGTTGCTTGGTTGACTGAAAAGCCAGTTTCTCCCATCACGTCTTGCCACGCATCCCGCGCCCAAGGAATCGGTGCGCGGGAGAAGTACAACGCATACCCTCTGGCATCGAGCACCACTTTAACCACATTGGGGTTGAAAATTTCTTCGCGGCTACTCACGGGGTGCGCGGCGCTCGCTAACGCGCAGCTAGGGTTTGCCGCCAGATGGGCGGCCACTTCCCGAATCAATGTAGGGTTGATCAGTGGCTCATCGCCTTGCACATTGACGATGATCTGGTCATCCGCCCAATCCAACTGGGTCGCAAGCTCGGCAAGCCGGTCGGTGCCACACTCATGATGCTTGGCTGTCAACATAACCTCTACATTATATTGATTGGCACACTCGACAATCCGCGAAGAATCCGTCGCAATGATCGTGCGTTGTGCGCCAGATGTCTGCGAGCGTTGCGCCACATGTATCACCATCGGCTTATCGCCAATTTCAGCCAGCGCCTTTTCAGGCAGCCGGGTGGATTGAAGGCGAGCGGGGATGACTACATCAAAACGTATGTCATGCACGAAAAAACTCCTGGATTAGAAAGGCTTAGCGGTAAATAGAGGTAACCAATTGCGTCGTGAAAAAACGATAACAGTTAACCTACTAACCGCAAATTTCAGCCTCATATCAAATTTGCGAACAGGCTCCCTAAAAAGCACGGCTTGAAAAGCTGCCAAAGTGATTATTGCATATTTATGCAGGAGTCCTGACGGTGTTCCAACCCCCCCATTTTTGCTCTGCTACAATTGCTGCTTGCTTGGGTGGTGTAGCTCAGCCGGGTAGCCTACATATACATGGAGTGCAGGTGGTCGGAGGTTAAATCCTCTGGCCCTGCTCAAAACAAAAATAGCCATCGCGGTGCATTAATTGCATGAAAGGAGAGACACGTGGCGCAGCTAAATTATTGTCCAATCAAGAAATCTGCGAGTGTGCGGTGCAGTCACCGTCACGCTATGATAAGCGCTGTTGTGAAGCTCTTTGTCTAAGCTATCTCTAGCGCGGGCATTGGGCTGGTCCGCGGCGGCCACCCTGATTAAAATTGCCGTGGATTTGCTACTCATTAAGTGGCTGGCAGTGGCTTTTGGCCCAGACGGCGTGGGCCGTGCCGGGAACTTTATGGCGCTGGTTGCGGTATTAAGTGCGCTCTCAGGTGCAGGCATTCACAATGGCGTGACCAAATATGTCGCTGAGTTTCAGCACGATCCAGTCCGTTTGCGCCGCCTGCTTGGTACCGCTGCTGCTCTCGTGCTGGGTTGCTCGAGTTTGCTGGCGCTGCTGTTTATTTTGGCCGCAGCTCCGCTGAGCGAACTGCTATTTGGCTCTAAAGACTTCCAGGGCGTGCTGCGGGCGATCGCTTTAATTCAATTAGGCATGGCCTGCGCTCAATTTTTTCTGGCCATCTTGAAAGGCCGATCCGATGCGAAAGGGACTGCGCTATCGATGATTAGCGGCAGTTTGCTTGGCCTCGGGGCATACTGGATCGCGTTTCGTTGCGGTGGTTACCAGGGCGCCCTGATTGGGCTCGCTTTGGTACCTGCGTTATTGGTATTGCCGGCAGGGATCATGCTGTGCAAAAGCGGCATCGTGCCGCGCAACGGGCTGCAGCTAACCTGGGATGGTGGGCTCGCGCGTAACTTGCTTAAATTTACGGCGATGATGATCCTGACTGCTATCTCGCTGCCGATCGCCTATACCGCCATAAGAGAGCTGCTGGCGGTGCATTACGGTTGGGACGAAGTCGGCATTTGGCAGGGAATGAACCGCGTATCGGAAGCGTATCTGCAATTGATTACGGCACCCTTCACGGTGTATTTGCTGCCAGCGCTTTCCAGGCAAAAAGCCAAGCAAGACTTCGCGCACGAAATCGGCCGCGCGCAGCGCTTTTTGTTCCCGCTAGCAGTCGCCGTCAGTTTGAGTCTGTGGCTGCTGCGCGATAGTGTGATTGGATTATTCTTTTCAGTTGAATTTAGGTCGATGCGTGATCTTTTCGCGTGGCAGTTGAGCGGCGATGCGTTCAAGATAAGCGCCTATGTGTTCGCTTATCTAGTCACTGCTCGGGCTTCGCTGAGCCTTGGCGTGCTAACCCAAATCAGCCAGTTTGGTTTGCTCCTACTCTTTTCGCACGGGTTGATTCCGGCTGGCGGCGCGCTCGGGGCGGTGCAAGCTTATGCGGCAACTTACGTTATTTATTGCGCCTTGTGTGCATCTGCATTTTTCTTCTACTGTAAGAAGGATTAGTCTTCTCTATCGTTGCTGGCTGGCATTGTATGCAGCGTGCGTACGCTGCCAGCTGCTACGCCTAGGACAAGCCAGGTATTGCCTATTTCAACGACCAGCACTTTTTCTTTGGGCGTAAGAGCGGTACTGCTTAAGACTTTGATTAAGCCTGGACGTCGTAGCGGTGGTCGCATGCCAAAGCGGCGGGTGGCCCATGCGCAAGCATAGGCAAGCCCAATGACGGCAATCAGCCAAGCGATGGTCTGCGCCACTGAAGCCAGGCCTACTGTGCTCGGTAGTGGGGCGTGTTCATTAGCTAGGGCTGTAGCGGGCAGCAAGATGACCGTGGTGAGGGCGCGGCATAGCGCAGTGCGCACAGTAATACTATGCATGATTCAGTTCCAAGGTAGAGTGCAGCTTAGCCGACGAATGCCCGTTCAACCACGTAATGGCCAGGTTGCGAATGGGTACCTTCGGTAAACCCCATTTCTTTAAGCAAGGCGCGCGTATCCTTGAGCATATGCGGGCTGCCACATAGCATTAAACGGTCATGTTCAATGGAGAAGGGGGGTAACCCCACATCCTCAAAGAGCTTGCCTTCTTGAATTAAATCCGTAATACGGCCACGATTGTGGAAAGACTCGCGTGTGACCGTTGGATAATAGACCAGTTGATCTCGAATCAGCTGGCCAATATGTTCATCTTGCGGCAACGACTGGGTAATGTATTCTTTGTAAGCCAATTCATCGATAAAGCGGCAAGTGTGAGTTAGCACAATGCGTTTATAGCGGCTGTAGATCTCAGGGTCCTTAATAATGCTCATGAACGGCGCCAGACCTGTGCCGGTTGATAATAACCAGAGGGTAGAGCCGGGCAATAGAGAATCAGCAATCAGCGTCCCTGTTGATTTTTTGCTGATATAAACTGAATCGCCCACTTGTACATGTTGCAAGCGTGAAGTCAGCGGGCCATCTTGCACTTTAATTGAAAGAAACTCTAAGGTTTCTTCATAGTTGGCGCTGGCCATGCTGTAGGCGCGCACCAGGGGCTTGTTGTCAACTTCAAGGCCTACTAGAGTGAATTGACCATTATCAAAACGAAAAGAGAGATCACGCGTACAGGTGAAGCTGAAAAGCGTGTCGGTCCAATGGTGGATACTTAATACAGTTTGTTGGGTCAGATTGCTCATGATAAATCGGTCGCGGATAACAACAAATAGCCCCTCAAGTGGGCTAAGCTTCATTCTACTCTCAATTGAAAATAAGAGTGATTCTCGTTTCCTAAAATTGCGTTTTTATCTCTATTTTTTCTGCCTAGCGTGCGCCGAGCGGCTCAAGGCGCAAGCGCGCAATGTAAGGCAAGTGGTCTGATAACCAAGCCGCTTTGGCGGCGGGTACGAGTTCGACGGGGGTGAGTTCACGTACGAACATTTTGTCGAGCGCTAAGGCTGGCGAAAAAGCGGGAAATGTTTTTGCCGCTTGCCCGAGCGTCATAGCGACTTCGCTTAGACCCAGAGCATTAAAAATAGGAACCGAATCGCTTTGCCAGTCATTAAAGTCGCCAGCGAGAATTAAGGGACCGGTAGGCGCCTCGCGCGTAATCCAATGAGCGACCCATTCCATTTGCCGCAAGCGCGCAGCACGGGTAAGGGCCAGATGCACGCACAGTAAGATGATTGGGCGTTGGTTGATGGTCATCCGTGCGACTAATAGTCCACGCTGTTCAAAGCGATGGGCGGAAATGTCCCATCGTCCGCCTGGAGCCAGTGGGTAAGGGGACAGAATGGCATTGCCGTGTCGCCACGAGGTTCTGTGCACATTAGGTCCGAGTGCGAGATGCAGTTGTAAGCTGGTTGAGATCTCAGTCGCATGGCAGTGCCAATTTTCATCTGCGGTGGCGATTTTAGCTTTGCTCCGCTCGGCTGTCGGCCTTGGCGCAGATAGGCGTCGCGCCATTGTTTCTTGCAAAAAATAAATGTCGGCAGGGGTGAGTTGCAGCCAGCGCTGCATCGCGTGCCATGTTTGAAACCCAAGTGGCGAGCGACCTTTGTGTAGATTCCAGCTGACTGCAATGAGCTCATGTGGGTCGCGTGACGCCGTGCGTAAAATTGCTGGAGATTTCATGAGTGGCTAAGGCGAGCCCGCAGTCGATAAACGAGCATGGGGTTGCGCGGCAGAATTTGCCAGGTGGCCCATGCGTTAAAGGGCACCACGAGTCTCGGATGGCTCGCATTGACGATACGAGGAGATGCGGGCGATGCGCAGTTCAGTAAGGCAGATGCGCTTGGTTTTTCGAGGGTTTCACGGGTCTCAAGAGCAAAGGTTACAGCCTGGTCCGTGAGAGTATCAGGCGTGATGATAATGGTGCGGGCCAATTCGATGGCGGCTTGATCGCAACCCAGCGCAGGGCTAACTAGATAGCGGTTGGTTTCAGTATGCGATTGACCAAGGGGGGTTTGGCCGGCCAAACTGGCAACCTGCCGACCCTCTTGCATAATGTGCAATTCCCACTGCACGATGGGGGTTGACGGCTGGGCCCACGCTGGCAGGCTAGCCCAAGAAAACAAGCTCAGCACGCTTGCAATCAGCATTTTAAGGGACAAACGATACATGAAATTCCTTTTTACTGGACGTTGAGCTGTGGCTAAAGCTGACATCTGCAAATAATCAATAAGATTACTATGGGATGCTTCACTTTGCAGCGACTGGCATGTCACAATAGTAACAGTAACTTAGTAATAAAAAGTTTTGTAAATGTCTTAAGTATCCACACTCACCTGTTATATCTAGCGCTACCCGCGATTGCCGCTGAGCAGGTGGTCAAGATTGGCCATGTTGCCCCGCTCACAGGTGGGATCGCCCATCTTGGCAAAAATAATGAGAACGGCGCCCGCTTAGCGGTTGAAGAAATTAATGCTAAGGGTTTGCTGATCTAACCAAAAGTCTGGGCGGCACATAAATTTATGGCTTGTGTGCGGCTCAAAATAATGTGGTTGTGATAAACCGGATATAATAGGCGCTGGGTTGTAGATAGTCAGGTTGGGCGGAAGCTCAAAATATTTTTATTATTTTTGTAAATTTAAATTAAAATTTTCGCAATTGTCTTCGGACGAGCAAGGCTTCTAGATGTGATCTAAGCCAGTATAAAAAAGCAAGAGGAATGAAGTTGTTTTTATTTTAAATTAATTAAAAATGAGTCGCCACGCGATTCGCGCTAACTAGCACGTCAGTTGATGAACTTAATGAAGTTCATTGGTCGTAAAATTAATAAAAAATATTCATTTTTCTTTGCAAGCGCAAAATTACTCTGTATTATTTACGTGCCTCATTAATAACTTGAACTGCGGGACTCATAAAAAAGTCTCAAGGTTCGCATTTTAACTTTGTGAAGGAAAGACGTATGTCTTCATATGAAGAATTGCTTGCTCAACAAGCAAAACTTGAAAAACAAATCGAAGAAGCTAAAGCCCGGGAATGTGCTGCGGTCATCGACGAGATAAAGAAAAAGATTGCTATTTTTGGCATTACACTCGATGAACTGGGTTTTAGTAAAAAAGAACTCAGCCTGAGAAAAGCGATGGCAGGCAAGCTACGTGTGCGCACACGCGTGGCGCCTAAATACCGCGATCCACAGACGGGTGTTACATGGTCAGGCCGTGGCAAACCGCCTAAATGGATTGTTGGTCAGGATCGTGCTTCGTATCTGATTTAAAGCTTGCTTGGGTTTTGTCAAAAATTTAAGTGGTGGAGGTATCCCAATTTTTTGCTGGAGGCCTCCACGCTATAAATTTTGCCGTGGCTTAATGTGCTAAGTCAAAATGTATGTTCTGCTGCTGGAAATGTCCCCGTTTTGACCTCGCGCACATAAGCTTCGACGGCGGCGTGCAAAATAGGCTGATTTGACGTTCGTGGCGTTTGTTCGCAGACAAAATTTTTCGCAAAACGCGGGCGTTTGCCTGCGGATATCCCTAACAAATCGTGCAATACCAATACTTGCCCTGAGCAGTCAGCGCCGGCTCCAATGCCAATGGTCGGAATTGTCAGGGCCTGGGTTAATTGCGTGCCAAGCAAGGCAGGTACTGCCTCAATCACCAGCAATTGTGCGCCAGCTTGTTGCAGGGCTTTCGCATCGCGCAGCAATTGTTCGGCGGCTAGATCAGTTTTTCCTTGTACCTTGAAGCCACCCAAGGCGTGTACTGATTGCGGTGTTAAGCCTATATGGGCGCACACTGGAATTGAGCGTTCAACCAAAAAACGCACCGTATCGGCCAACCATATCCCCCCTTCGAGTTTAACCATTTGAGCGCCTGCGCGCATCAGCGTAGCTGCATTGGTAAACGCATCGCTTGGCGTAGCGTAACTGCCAAAGGGTAAATCGGCAACAATTAATGCTGCCGGCTTGCTACGTGCAACGCACGCTGTGTGATAAGCGATATCGGCAACGGTGACCGGGAGTGTCGTGGCGTGGCCCTGGATGACATTGCCTAAAGAGTCCCCAATCAGTAACGCGTCGATTCCTGCCTGGTCGAGGAGGGCGGCAAAGCTCGCGTCATAACAGGTGAGTACAGCGATTTTTTCGCCATTCTCGCGCATGACTTGTAGGCGCGGTACGGTAATGGCTTTGCGGGAGACTTCTTGGAGATAGTTCATATCGGGTCTGCGAATAAAAGTTGAGCCAGAAAAAGCGGTGTTGGCCAGGTGAAACTTGCTTCAGTTTTTGTCTCGGACCTGATCAATTCGTTGTGATGCAACCATGGGCAAAAATGCATCGGCTCGACCGAGCTGTGGAATTTCAACTTCAGCATCAAGTTCAAGCAGTGGTACCAGCACGAATGCGCGCTCGGTCAAACGCGGATGTGGAATAATTAGTCTAGCTTCGTTAATCGACAGTTGGTCGTACAGCAAAATGTCGATATCAAGCGTACGTGGAGCGTTACGGTAAGAGCGCGTGCGGCCAAAATAGCTTTCGCCCGCCGCGCATCGCGCGAGTAGTTGGAATGGCGAGAGCGTCGTTTCGATCGCCAGCACGCAGTTGTAATAATCATTGCCGCAGGCTTCTACCGGCGCGCTCCGATAGAAGCTAGATTGGGCGCGCACGGCGACAGCCGTTTGCTGTGCTAGCCAGGAGATGGCGGCGTGTAAGGTTTGGCTCGCAGCGCCAAGATTTGCGCCCAGACCGAGATAAGCAATCGCCATGGGTATCTTTTTTCAGCTAGACTCTGTGGGCGTTTTAAGCGTTAATTTGTCCTCATTCTGAGAGGCTTGGGGTTTTGCCCGACCTCGTCTGCGGCGGCGTGAGGAGCGTTCATGCTCACCTTCTGAGAGCAGTGTTTCGCGCTGACTGGCATCGGCTGCAATGAAAGCAGTCCACCATTGCCCCACAGTGGCATCGAGTTCGCCCGCTTCGCAACGTAATAGCAGAAAATCATAAGCCGCCCTAAAACGTGGGTGCTCGAGCAATTTGAATGCGCTGTGGCCACGTTTCTCAAGACGAGGCTGTAGGCCCCAAATTTCTTTCATATCTCCAATGTGGCGTCGTTGAATCGCCAATTTTTTCATTTGTACATAGAGCGTTTCATCCATCGCGTGGTGGAGCGCCGGAATCGGGTATTCGTTTGCGGCTATATATTTTTGCCAACGCTCGTGTACTTCATGCCATAACAACGCCGCAAATAGAAAGCTAGACGATACAAACTTGCCAGCACGAATACGTTCATCTGTATTATCGAGCGCAAGCGTAATAAATTTTTCGCTTTGCGGCTGCGCGAGAGCCGTATCGAGCATGGGCAATAAATCATGGTGCAGCCCCTCGGTGCGTAGTTGGCGTAAACAGGTCAGAGCTTGGCCGCATAAGAGCAATTTGAGCATTTCATCAAACAGCCGAGCACTCGGCACATTGCGGACTAACTCGGCGAGGGCGCGGATAGGTTGCCGTGTGGTTGCTTCGATCTCAAAGCCTAGCTTAGCTGCAAAGCGCATAATGCGCAGCATCCGAACGGGATCTTCACGGTAGCGAGTAGCCGGATCGCCAATTATGCGCAGGAGCCGGGCGCGAATATCTGCCATGCCATTATGATAATCGAGCACAGTTTGCGCCGTTGGATCATAGTACATGGCATTGATGGTGAAATCGCGCCGCGCTGCATCTTCGTGCTGTTGCCCCCAGATGTTGTCGCGCAAAACGCGTCCGCTCGCATCGATTGCATGGGGGCGATGGTCTAACTCATTGCGCCGCGCGCGTGGTCCTTGGCGTACCGGCAAGTCAGTGCTAGCTGGGTCTGGCGGGACACTGGCTGCGCCAAGACTGGCACGAAAAGTCGAAACCTCAATAATTTCTTGTCCAAACGGTACATGAACAATTTGAAAGCGCCGGCCAATTAAGCGCGCGCGGCGAAAGAGCTTTTGCACTTGTTCAGGCGTGGCATCGGTCGCCACATCAAAATCTTTCGGAGCAAAACCCAGTAGCAAGTCGCGTACTGCGCCGCCGACGATAAACGCCCGATAACCCGCTTGCTGTAATGTGCTGGTTACGCGTATTGCATGGCGTGAAATCAATGCTGGATCTATTTGGTGTACACGGACAGGCACGTTCACCGGCTGTTTTTTATGAGCGGCTTGTTTAGTAGCGTGGCTCGAGGTGGGCAATTCAGACTGGCCCAGCAGTTTGCGGATAAATTTTCTAATCACGGGGTTTTGAACAATTCTAAAATACGCCAGCCTTTTGACTGTGCATGAGCACGCAATTTGTCATCTGGGTTAGTCGCGATAGGAATGCTGACTTTTTCGAGCAGCGGGATGTCGTTGTGTGAATCGCTATAAAAATAGCTTTGTTTAAAGCTCGCCCAATTTTTATCAAGCGACTGTAGCCAAGCTTCGGTACGGATGATTTTTCCTTCGCGATAACTTGGCACGCCATCAATCTCACCCGTATACTCAGCAGTTGGATCATTATTGACGGTCGCGGGCTCTGGTGCGATTAAATGATCGATGCCGAATGCGCGAGCGATAGGCGCCGTGATAAAGCTATTCGTCGCCGTCACCATGCAGCATACATCGCCTGCAATCTGATGACGTTGGACCAGTTCAAAAGCAGCCGGTCGCAGTGCGGGGGTAATCACTTCTTGCATAAATTGCGTGCGCCAAGCGGCTAATTGCGCGCGCGGGTAGCGCGCCAGTGGCGCTAGCGTGCTACGTAGATAGGCGTAGATATCGAGCTGGCCTGCTAGGTAATCGGCGTAGAAACGCTCGCTCTCACGCGTAAAATGCGCTGTATCGACTAGACCGAGGCGCGCCGCAAAGCAGCCCCATTCATAATCGCTATCAGTCGGAATCAACGTATGGTCGAGATCAAATAGGACAAGGTTTGTCATAACTGGCATTTTACTCGAAGCGCAGGGGCGCGGTGAGAGCCGCCACTTTCTCATTAAGTAACATGGTGCGTAATAGGGGTAGGGTGATTGGCCGCTGTTGTTCTAAAGAAAAACGGTCAAGGGCATCAAGCAAGCCGATGAGGGTTGGCATATCGCGTCTAAAATGCGTGAGCAGATAAGGCGGCACCTCGGCGGTGAGCGTGATGCCGCGCGCTTGGGCGGCGCTTATTAGCGCTTCAAGTTTACCCGCATCATCAAGTGCTATAAGCTGGTAGACAAGCCCCCAGCCAAGCCGAGTGCGCAAATCTTCGCGTATCTTGAGCGAGCGCGGTGGCACCTGACCTGTGGCAATAAAAGCGCTATTTGAATGCGCCTTGATTTCATTAAACAGATTGAAGGCGGCAATTTGCTGCACGGGCGAGAGCGCATCGCAATCATCAATCGCATACAGGGCCAAGGCCGGATCGAATTCAAACGCGGCCAGTGCCGCCCATGGCCCGGCAAGGCGTGCGCGGCCGGCGCCTGCGCGATGACAAAGCGCATGCAGTAAATGGCTGCGCCCACTCCCGACTTCACCCCAAAGATAAAACGAACGATCGGTGGCATTGCCGTTTGCCAGGGTTTCATTAAGCGTGGCAAACTGCGTCACAAGTTCAGTATTTGCACCGGTGATGAAGTTATCGAAAGTAGCGCTAGGCGGGCCACCGAAATCAAGCAATAGCTGACGAGACACAAATATAAAAGTGATGCAAAAAATAAAAATGGAGATAAAAACCCGCAATCCATTATGCTGGAGCGAGAACATCGGTTAAAATCCCTATTCTACCGGACTTCTCAAAACCTCTTTCCGCTGTATTAAATGGACTCATCAAATTTTGCCACTAGGCCTGCTGGCTTGACCTATAAAGAGTCAGGTGTTGATATGGAAGCGGGCGATGCGCTCGTTGAACGCATTAAACCGTTTGCCAAGCGCACGTTACGTCCGGGTGTACTGGCCGGGCTGGGGGGCTTTGGCGGACTTTTTGAGGTCCCCAAAAAATATCGCGAACCGGTATTGGTGTCAGGCACCGATGGCGTGGGGACTAAGCTTAAACTGGCTTTTCAGCTGAATCGGCACGACACCATTGGACAAGATTTGGTTGCCATGAGTGTGAACGATATTCTCGCACAAGGGGCCGAGCCACTTTTTTTCCTTGATTATTTTGCCTGCGGCAAGCTCGATGTTGAGACGGCGGCCACGGTTGTGAACGGTATTGCGACCGGTTGTGAGCTTGCAGGGTGCGCGTTGATCGGCGGCGAGACGGCGGAAATGCCGGAAATGTATCCGGCGGGCGAATACGATTTAGCCGGTTTTGCCGTGGGAGCCGTCGAAAAAAGCAGAATTATTGACGGTCATACCATTGCGGCAGGCGATGTGGTGATTGGCCTTGCCTCAAGCGGTATCCACTCAAACGGGTATTCTTTGGTGCGCCGGATTATCCAGCATGCACAGCCTGATCTGGCGAGCAATCTTGATGGCCGCTCATTGGCTGACGCACTGATGGCGCCGACGCGCATTTATGTTAAGCCGGTGCTTGCTTTGCTTGAGAAAATGACGATCAACGGCATCGCCCATATCACCGGCGGTGGTTTGCTTGAAAATATCCCAAGAATGTTGGCAGATTCTTTATGCGCTGAGCTTGATCATCGCGCTTGGCCGCTGCCGCCTTTATTTAGCTGGCTAGCTGAGCATGGTGGTGTTGCAGATGACGAAATGCATCGTGTTTTTAACTGCGGCATTGGGATGGTGTTAGTCGTATCGGCGGACAGTGCGCAAGCAGCGCTTGCTCAGCTTTCAGCCGCCGGCGAAACGGCCTGGTGCATCGGTACGATTCGTGCACGTGGTGAGGGCGAAGCGCAAACGATTGTTGTTTAACGCTGGGTTAGCAATTTTAAGAGGGCTGGGTTAACAAAGATTTTTTCTCGGCCTGCTTTAATTTCATGCAATAAGCCGATATGACAAAGTTGCTTTAGATAAGCCGAGGCAGTTTGTCTTTGCGCGATGCCGGCTTCAATCACATTGGCAATGCGGCAATAAGGTTGCACGAAAATAAGCTCAGTCAACTCGCGGCTGTAAATCTGTGGTGCCTCTAAGCGCATCCAAATGGCCGTTTCGTCAATTAACACCTTGATCGATTTAATCAGATCAGTGGTCCATTGAGCGGTTTGAGTCACTGCCTCCAGCATAAAAAGAATCCATTCTTCCCAGCGTTGTTCAGTGGTGACCGCGAGGAGTAAACGGTAATAGGTTTCTTTAGCGGCAATGATTGCGCGCGACAAATACAGAACTGGGATTTCCAGTAAACCCTGATCGACTAAATACAATAAATTCAGCACGCGGCCGGTGCGGCCGTTGCCATCGATAAATGGGTGGATGGCTTCAAATTGATAATGGCCGATTGCCATTCGAATAAGTGGATCGATCTCATCCGCTTCATGCAAAAATCGTTCCCAATTAGCCAGTTTATCTCGAATCACTGTCTCGCCTACTGGTGGCGTATAGATAACTGTGCCATTCTTATCGTTCATCAGCGCTGTACCTGGGGTGCGCCGGATATCCAAATCAACACCCTTGATGGTGCGGCACACTTGCACGGCGGTGGCGATACTAAAGGGTCGTTGCGCCAAACTCTGAAAACCTTCATACAAAGCAGTACGATAGCGCAGAGCCTCTTTAGTGGACGGGTCCGCCTGAAGCGTGTGTTCATTAGCAAACTGAAAGAGCCGGTCAGTCGTGGTGACAATATTTTCAATTTCTGAACTTGACTGAGCCTCAAGCAGCGGAATACTGTTAATCAACACAGCCTGGTTTGGAATCAATTCACCCGCTTGTTTGAGCTGGGCTAATGTCGCGCGGGCCGTAATACAAGCCTTTAGAATCGTTTTAGATTCAATCTCTGCACGCGGGGGCAGGGAGGGCAGCGCATTATAGGGGGTCAGCGGATCGAATATCATATGTCGATTTTATCGCATTTCATCGACATATAAATCAGATATGTTTAAAGGATCGACATATTTAACTATTAACTGTCCTACGCCAAATACGCATTGCAGTGGTTATGACTTGTGCGCTGACATCAGGTGCGCAACAATCAATGATCAGGCGTTTGTCTATTGCACGCAACCAGGTTAATTGCCGTTTACAGAGTTGACGCGTAGCAGACACGCCTTGTTCGAGCATGGTGGCCTGATTGATCTTACCCTCGAGGTATTGCCAGACCTGACGATAGCCCACGCAGCGCATTGCAGGTAAATCTGGATGCAAGTCGTCGCGCGCCCGTAAGCGTGTCACTTCAGCGACAAATCCAGCTTCAAGCATGGCGTCAAAACGTGCCGCAATCCGTTTATGTAATACGCTCCGGTCAGAGGGTTCAAGGGCAATTGGCGCATAATCATAAAGCGACGGTGCCTGGTTTTGAGTAGCCAGTAACTGAGACATTGGCAGCCCACTGAGCGTCCATACTTCGAGTGCGCGTTGAATGCGCTGAGCATCATTCGGTGCAAGCTTTGCGGCGAGCGCAGGATCACAGGCGGCAAGGCGCGCGTGTAAGACGGGCCAGCCATCACGGGCAGCTTCCTGGTCAAGCGTTGCACGCACCTGAGGGTCAGCAGCTGGCAAGGTGGCGAGTCCTTCGGTAAGGGCCTTGTAATACAGCATGGTCCCGCCAACTAATAATGGGATTGCTCCGCGCGCGTAAATTTCGCCAATTAAGCGTTGTGCATCCGCCCTGAAACAGGCGGCAGAATAGGTCTGAGCCGGGTCGAGAATATCAACCAGATGATGCGTGACAATGGCGCGCTCGGCTAGAGTAGGTTTGGCCGTGCCAATATCTAGCTCGCGATAGACTAAAGCCGAGTCGACACTGATGATTTCAATCGGTGCGTGTTTGGCTAGGGCGAGCGCTGCCGCAGTCTTACCGGAGGCAGTTGGGCCGAGCAGGCAGACTACGGGCGGAGAGGGTGGTTTAGCTTGGCGCGTAGCGGTTGAGTTCATTGCCCGCGCATAAAGAGCCGATCGAGATCGGCTAGAGAGAGTTGATACCAGGTGGGCCGTCCGTGATTACATTGATTGGCGCGCTCGGTAGTTTCCATTTGGCGCAGCAAGCCATTCATTTCATCAAGCGTTAGGCGTTGGTTTGCCCGCACAGCATGGTGGCAGGCCATCGTGCCGAGCAGTTCGTTTTGATGCTCAAGCAGCACCTGTGAGCCACCGTAAGTCTGAAGATCATGCAGCACTGCACGCGCGAGTGCGGATAAATCAGCGTTTTTCAGAAGCGCGGGGACAGCCCGAATAGCAAGCGTGGTCGGGGATTGAATGGCGATATCAAAACCAAGCGCTAAAAGCGTATCTTGATTTTCTTCGACGGCGCCAATTTCAATCTCGCTAGCCGGTATAGACAATGGAATCAAGAGCGGTTGCACGGCGATCGAATGTTCAGCCAGCGCGGTTTTGAACTGCTCATAGACAACTCTTTCATGAGCCGCATGCATATCAACCAACACTAGGCCACTTTTGTTTTGTGCCAGGATGTAAATAGTGTGCAGTTGACCGACCGCAAAGCCAAGCGGGTGATCTTCTTTGCCAAAAGCGGTTGCAGGAAGTTCTGTTGTGGGTGGAGCTTGAGTGCTTACCGGCTCAGCAGACTTGGTTAGATGTGCTGTGCTTAAATCGGCAGCGGCATGGTTGGACTCTGGATCTGCCAAAGGAGCGGGCGTCGCCGCAGTGTGCTTTTCGTCGCGCGTCGTATTGGGGGCGGTTTCACGCCGGCCAAAGAGTGCATCATAGACAGCAAAAGGTTGTTCAACCTTGGTTTGCATTGGCAATGTGCCTTGTCGCATCCGTGCTTGCGGTAGCCAGCGTGTATTTGCCTCAAGCTCACTTGAGGTAGTTAAGCTGCTAAGCGGCGTAAGATGCGCGGAGTGACCGCCCGCGGTGGTGGGTTGGGAAATGCCTGCGTGCTGTGCGAGTGTGCGTTGCACCGCATGAAAGACAAATTGATGAATTGCGCGAGAATCACGGAACCGGACTTCGATTTTAGAGGGGTGTACATTGACATCGACGCTTTCGGGCGGGACCTCAAGCAGCAACACATAGGCTGGATGGCGCTCTCCATGTAGTACATCTTCATAGGCAGCGCGCACGGCGTGTGTGAGCAGTTTGTCACGAACAAAGCGGCCATTGACGAAAAAATATTGTTGATCAGCTCGCCCACGGCTGGCCGTAGGTAACCCAACAAAACCGCTCAAAGCAATTGGACCCGCTTGCTCTTCAAGCGGTAAATGGGCGAGTGAAAAAGCTTCGCCAAGGATTTTGCTGACCCGCAGGGTTGCATCACCCGCATTCCAATGCTCGACAGCGCGGCCATTATGGTGCACTGAAATAGCGATTTCTGGCCGCGCCAACGCTGCCCGGCGGATAACATCTAAGCAATGACCAAACTCGGTTTGCTCGCTTTTTAAAAATTTGCGGCGAGCCGGCGTATTAAAGTACAGCTCGCGCACCTCAATTGAGGTACCCACCCCGCCGGCGGCTGGGGCTAGTGCGCCGGTCTCCCCATCAATTGAAGTCGCATGTGGCGCGTCAGCGGTACGGCTCGTGAGCAACACCTGCGCCACCGATGCGATCGAAGCTAAGGCTTCACCGCGAAAACCTAGCGTGCAAACGGCTTCGAGTTCTGCCAGCGAGTGAATCTTACTGGTGGCATGGCGCATTAACGCAAGCGGCAGCTCGTCAGGCGCGATACCGCTGCCATCATCCACAATCGCAATACGCTTTACGCCGCCGGCTTCAAGTGTAATACGCAGTGAGCGAGCACCGGCATCAAATGCATTTTCAATCAACTCTTTGACCACCGATGCGGGCCGCTCAACGACCTCGCCTGCTGCAATTTGGCTGATTAATTGATCGGGTAGTGGTTGGATAGAGCGTGGATGGTTTGTTGTCATAGCAATGGTGCGGCGAAGATGTTGAATAATTGAATTATAAATTGTCTGTGCTTATAGGGGCTAAATAGAAGCGTATGTAAAATTCAGAAAAAATCTATGCGGTGCGCCAGCAGAGTAGTCAGAGAGTAAAGAGTCCGGGTTTTCTGATCGTGAGGACAGAGCGAGTCACATTATCCCGCTTTAACTCCGGTATGATTGCTCATTTTAGGACGTCAGGAGAAATCGTTGGAAACCGTATTGCATTTTGCTGAAATGTTGCTCCATATCGATCGTTTTTTGGGAATTTTTATCCAGCAATACGGTGAATGGATTTATGTTGTGCTGTTTTTGATTGTGTTTTGCGAAACCGGGTTAGTGGTTTTTCCGTTTTTGCCGGGCGATTCTTTGCTTTTTGTCGGCGGGGCGTTTTGCGCGATGGGTGCAATGTCGCTGCCGGTTTTAATTGCGTTGCTGCTGCTTGCCGCCATACTGGGCAACACGCTGAATTACCGGATCGGTCGTTATCTCGGACCCAAGGTATTTGAGTCCGACTGGCGTTGGCTTGATCGCGCAGCACTGCTGAAAACTCAGCATTTCTATCAACGGCATGGTGGTAAGACCATTGTATTGGCGCGTTTTCTTCCCGTTGTGCGGACCTTTGCGCCGTTTGTGGCGGGTATCTCTGAAATGCGTGCCACCCGCTTTCAATGGTTCAATATATCTGGTGCGTTGCTATGGGTGTTAAGCCTGGTGCTGGCGGGTTACTTCTTTGGTAATTTGCCATTTGTTAAGCAATACTTGAATGTGATTGTGCTGGTGGGCGTGGCGACAGCAGCGGTGCCGGTGTTAGTCGGCGGGCTTTGGCAATGGGCGCGGCGCAAGTCTTAAGGCGCTTAAAGCATCTTGCTTTTGGCGAGTGGCGGATTGGCTGCAAAATAACGCTTAATGCCGCTCAAAATCGCCTTTGCCATTTGCTCGCGATAGGCGGGGCTATTCAGTTTAGCCTCTTCTTCCGGGTTACTGATAAAAGCGGTTTCCACCAGCACTGACGGGATATCTGGCGCTTTTAATACGGCAAAGCTGGCTTGTTCGACAGCGCGCTTATGGAGTTTATTAATCCGTCCGATTTCATTCAGCACATAATTGCCATAGCGCATGCTGTCGTTAATTTGTGCCGTGGTCGACATATCCAGCAGCGCGTGCGATATCGTTTTATCTTGCGTTTTAATATTCACGCCACCGATCAAATCGGAGGCGTTTTCTTTATTGGCAATCCATTTTGCAGTGGTGCTTGAGGCGCCATGATTGGAGAGCGCAAAGACAGATGACCCGTGTGCCTTTGGAGTGATGAAGGCATCTGCGTGAATTGAGATAAATAAATCTGCTTCAACCCGGCGCGCTTTTTGCACACGGACATGCAGAGGCACAAAATGATCATCGTCGCGCGTCATCATCGCACGCATATTCGGCAAGGCATCAATTTTTGTCCGTAGCCGGCGTGCAATATCGAGCACAACATGTTTTTCGTAGGTGCCTTTTTTGCCGATCGCGCCAGGATCTTCGCCGCCATGACCCGGGTCAATGGCAATCGTTAGCAGGCGCACGGTGTGCGCTTTAGCAGGGGCAGGTTTACTTAGGCCGTATACATCATCGCTGGCATGCACGGAGGGCGCTCGCGCTGTCGTACTGGTGGCGTCCGATGTTTTGGTTTGCGCGCGTTGATCTAAAGCCTCTGTTGGAGCGGAGTCTGCTTTTGCAAAGCGCTCAAAAAAAGCGTCGCTTGGATCGATGATAGTAGGGGGTTGCGGTCCGCTGAGTGCTGGTGGGGTATTGTGTGCACTCACCATGGCCTTGGCTTCGGTTTTAGCCAGTAAATCAAGCAGTGGATCGGGGGGGACGGCTGGATATAAATCGAACACCAGCCGATGGCGATAGGTGCTAATGGGCGGTAGGGTGAATACTTGGGGCTTAGCGGCGTCTTTCAGATCAAGCACCAGCCGCACAACATTGGGGGCAAATTGACCTACGCGGACCTGTCGAATTTGCGGATCATTAGGCGTAATTTTTGCAACTAAATCTTTTAGGGTTACATCCAGTTCAAGGCCTTTGAAATCAACCACAATCCGGTCGGGCTCTTTTAATAGGTGAGAGGTGTAAGTGAGTGGTTGATCAGACTCAATGGTTAAACGAGTGTAATCTCGCGCAGGCCAGACGCGGACCGCAAGAATGGATGCTGCTTGTGCATATTTTGGTAATAGGCCTAGGACTAACACAGAAGCGCCTGCACGCAGGAGTTGACGCCGTCGCCAAATAGGGGGCGTGGCGGCAGTGGATTCGAGTGAACGAAAAGGTTTGATTAACATCGAGCGAGGCATTCTTGTCCAGTTTGGCTAAAAGCGCGTACCAGCAGGCGCCGCCCAGCGCCGGCGAGGTCAAGTGTAAACTCAAGATCGGGCATACCCAGTAAACTTCCTGCTTGTTGCGGCCATTCGATTAGATAAAGCGCGCGCAGATTGAAATATTCCCGAAACCCTGCATCAGCCCATTCGGTCGGATCGGTAAAACGGTAAAGATCAAAATGGACAATATTAAGAGGTAAATGAAAGCCTGAGTTAAGTGTTTGAGTTGCCCTCGACACTAGTTTGGCAACTTCAAGCGTGTAAGGCTCAACTAGCGTGTAAGTTGGGCTGCGCACTCGGCCAGTATAACCAAGTGCGCGCAAGGTAGCACGCACGAGCGCGGTTTTGCCCATGCCGAGTTCACCATAGAGGTGTACCTGTAGCCCTGGGAAATCCGTGGTGTACAGTGTCATCAGCGCGTGCGCGAAACTTTTGCCAAATCTCTCCGTGGCTGCCTCATCGGGCAGTTCAAATAGGCGCTCAAGCAAAGGTTCAGTTTTAGCTGAGGTAGCACGCATAGATACAATTTTCAGATGAATGCAAATTTAAATAATTTACCAGACAAAACCAATCAGGTCGCCGCCGCCATCAGTCCCCAACTCGAAACCGGCGCGCTTACTGAGCTTACGCAACGCATCAGAGTCTGGGCGCGTGAACTGGGCTTTAACGGATTGGGTATTGCTGATACCGATTTATCCGCCGCTGAGCCGGGTTTTTTGGCCTGGTTGACAGCAGGTTTTCACGGCGAAATGGATTATATGGCGAAACATCCCTCTCGGCGCATACAACCCGCTGAGTTGGTCGCAGGTACTGTGCGAGTGATTTCTGTGCGCATGGCTTATTTGCCAGCGCAGGCTGCGCTCAATCATCAACCGGAGTTAGCCCACCAACAACCGACCGATAAAAGCCTGGCAAGTTTTACCGCAGGGCCGGGTCCAGTACAGGCGGACTGGCGCGTGACCGAACATGCCCGGCTGGCCGATCCTACGCAGGCGGTTATTTCGATCTATGCACGTGGCCGAGATTATCATAAAGTGATGCGGAAGCGGCTGCAAAAGCTAACGGATCGGATTATGGCTGAAATTGGCCCCGTTGGTTACCGAGTATTTACAGATTCTGCCCCGGTATTTGAAGTCGCGCTGGCGCAAAAAGCGGGCCTCGGCTGGCGTGGTAAGCATACTTTATTATTACAGCGCGATGAAGGGTCATTATTTTTTCTGGGGGAAATTTATATCGATTTGCCCTTGCCGGTTGACCTGCCGCCACCAGAGCCGCCGAACATAGCAGATTCAAGCGGCCATCAACAGACAGAGAATGGTGCGTATTGCGGTCGTTGTACGCGGTGCATTGATGCCTGTCCAACGGGCGCGATTGTTGCGCCTTATCGGCTTGATGCGCGTCTGTGTATTTCTTATCTGACGATTGAATTAAAAGGCAGTATTCCAGAACCTCTGCGGCCCTTATTGGGTAATCGCGTGTATGGCTGCGATGACTGTCAATTAGTTTGCCCATGGAATAAATTTGCTAGCCCAAGCAGCGTGGGTGATTTTGACGTGCGCAATAAATTAGACCAGGCGTCATTAATTGAACTTTTTAACTGGAGTGAGTCTGAATTTGAGATGCGGCTTGCCGGCAGTGCCATACGCAGAATTGGGCATCAACGCTGGCTACGCAATCTGGCTGTTGGTTTGGGCAATGCCCGGCGTGCGGCGTGGGCGGCCGGCCGTCATTTGGAGCATAGACAATTGACCGAGGCGCTGCAACAGCGTGTGCAGGATTCGTCGGTTTTGGTGCGCGAGCATGTGCAGTGGGCGTTAGGCCAGTGAAAAAGGCTAAAAAATCTTATTGAGTGCCGAGGCTGCGCTGATTATAGCGGCAGTTATAAGGCCGTGTTTGATGGTTAAATTAAGCCCGAATTTTTCCAATTTAGAGTCAAAGCGTTCCGCCATTAAATCCATGTCTTTGCGTAGTGTTTCATGCTTGGTATCCATGTCTTTACGCAGGGATTCATGCTTGGTGTCCGTGTCTTTACGCAGGGATTCATGCTTGGTGTCCATGTCTTTACGCAGGGATTCATGCTTGATATCCATGTCTTTACGCAGGGATTCATGCTTGATATCCATATCTTTACGCAGGGATTCGTGTTTGACATCGATATCTTTGCGCAGACCATTAATTTCACACTGTAAATCTTCTTTAGTTGCGAGTTCTCGCAAATTATGATCGAAGATTTCGGCGAGTATTTCAACTCCAGCTTCTGCTTGAGCAGGTGAAGCGCCGATGCCTATGAGGCGTTTCACCAATTTTAGCGTATCGAAAGCGGTGACAAACATTGCGAGCTCCCTCAGTTCTTTAACGTTTAAGACTTGTGCCATTTTCTGTTCTATCCAATAGGGTGTAGCAAACCAACCTTAATTAACCTATATGGGTTAATTATAAACCATTTGTGAAGGATTACAAGCGATTTTTAGAAAGTTTAGATGGTGAATAAATGAGTGCAAGTTAAGGAGGACGCCGACAATAATTCTAAGCTTTTCTTCTTAGAGCAATCATTCGTGTCAATATGAGAGCCTAACGCTTTCTTGGGAAAATGCCTGATCAGTGGAGTTGCGTTAGATTCTCTGCCACGGTGCGATGAGTTTTGTTAAGCTTCTTTATATAGAAGTGCGCTTTACGTCTTATCGGTGCGTTGGGTGTCACAGTCTGTGCACTGAAAGGAGCGGTTAAATTAATGCATGCAATCTCTACGTTTAATGCTGTGTTTGCTACGCCATTTGGCAAAGTGGGTATCCGCACAGAGGCAAATGCGCTAAGTGAAATTGTGTACTTGCCCATCACAGCCCAGGAAATACCGCCCAATAATGCGCTTGCGCGGCGAGCAGTACGCCAAATCGAACGCTATCTTAAACAGCCTAGCGCTGCCTTTGATCTGCCGCTTGCCGAAGTGGGCAGCGTTTTCCAGCGCCGTGTATGGCAAGCGATTAGTGAAATTGCGCCGGGGACCGTGATGACTTATGGGCAGCTCGCGCGCGCCATTGGTAGTGCGCCGCGCGCGGTCGGGCAGGCGTGCGGCTCCAATTATTTTCCATTAGTGATTCCTTGCCACCGGGTGGTTGGCTCAACTGGCATCGGTGGCTTTGCGCATAATGGTGGCGATGGCTATTTCCGTACCGTGAAACGCTGGCTGCTAGCGCATGAAGGGGTTCATTATTGATTCAACCGAGCCTATTCTAAATAGCTTTATTTTATGACCGTGTATGACTTAGTTAGTGACCTAAATGTGCGGCGAACCGCCCATTTATGGCAAGGATGAAGCGCCCGTGATGACGATCAAATAGTGATGAACTCAGAGATCAAACCGCTGCCAGCCGACTCAATGGTTTTGAGCGCTAGTTTGGCTGCAATCGATACGTTTTGCGATGTTTTATGGCTTGAATATGGGCTGGCGAAAAATACGCTGGAGGCGTATCGGCGTGACCTACGGCTGTTTGCGGAGTGGCTGGCTGAGCACGAGGCAACCATGCTTGATCAAACTAGCGAGGCCCAGTTAAGCGCTTATATCGCTGCGCGCAGGGCAGATAAAGCGAGTTCTGCCAATCGGCGGCTCTCGGTCTTTCGACGCTATTGTGCTTGGGCTTTGCGCGAGCGCCGGCTGATGCTTGATCCTACCTTGAAAATCCGCATGGCCAAACAGCCCATGCGTTTTCCCTCGACTTTATCTGAGGCTCAAGTTGAAGCGCTGCTGGCGGCGCCGGATTTGACCACGCCGTTGGGTTTACGCGATAGAACCATGCTTGAGTTGATGTATGCAAGCGGTTTGCGCGTCTCTGAACTGGTTGGGCTCAAGACGGTAGACGTTAGTCTGAACGATGGGGTTGTGCGGGTCTTAGGCAAAGGCTCGAAAGAGCGGTTGGTGCCGTTTGGCGCAGAAGCGCAAGGCTGGATTGAGCACTATCTGCGCGCGGCGCGGCCCGTGCTATTGCAGGCCCGACCTGCTGCTGATGCGCTGTTTATTACTGTGCGCGGCGCGGGTATGACGCGTCAGCAGTTTTGGCACATCATTAAACACTATACGCATCTATCCGGGATTCATGCACCCTTGTCTCCCCATACATTGCGACATGCTTTTGCGACTCATTTGCTCAATCATGGTGCGGATTTGCGGGTTGTGCAACTGTTGCTGGGTCACGCCGATATTTCAACGACGCAGATTTACACGCATGTTGCACGTGAACGGTTGAGCGTGCTGCATGCATTGCATCATCCGCGCGGCTAACCTATGTCTGGCTGATGGGTTAATGGCTATAATTCAGTTTTTCGCGAGCCAATAGTTAAACGCATTGCAGTTGTCAGTCCTTTCTGCAATCCCTTCAATATTAAACAGGAAAATTCATGAGTTTCAATCACATTCCCGCCGGTAAAGACTTACCCACTGATTTCAATGTCATTATCGAAATTCCAGCGCAAAGCGAGCCGGTGAAATATGAGGCCGACAAAGAGTTCGGTTTGCTGGTGGTTGACCGTTTTATCGGCACGGGGATGCGTTATCCAGCGAATTATGGCTTTATTCCGCAAACGCTCTCAGGTGATGGCGACCCGGTTGATGTGCTGGTGCTGACACCTTTTCCTTTATTGGCGGGTTCGCTGGTCCGTGCCCGTGCGCTTGGCATGCTAAGAATGACGGACGAGTCGGGGGTGGATGCAAAATTAATTGCGGTCCCCGCCGATAAGGTTTGTCCAATGACCGCAGACCTTAAAACCATTGAAGATGTCCCGGCTTATTTAAAAGATCAAATTAAGCATTTTTTCGAGCACTATAAAGCGCTGGAAAAAGGCAAATGGGTCAAAGTGGAAGGCTGGCAAGGCTTGGATGCAGCGCACCGTGAAATTAGCGAAGGGGTGGCGAACTATCGTCAGTAAACAGCTGATGCAATGTACGCTTCAAGATCTTCCCTGTGGCGGCCGTGGGTAATGCTTTAAGCAGGCGGATTTCAGCCGGTTGCTTATACGGCGCCAGGCGCGTAGCGCACCAACTGGCGAAGGTTTGCGGCGTTGCGCAGATACCTGGTTTAAGCTCAACAAAGGCGATGATTTCTTCATCGCCTGATAGCGGCCGTCCAATTACTGCTGAATGCATGACATCTGGGTGACTATTTAAAACCTGTTCAATCTCAGCCGGATAAATATTAAAGCCGGAACGGATGATTAATTCTTTGCAGCGGCCAATGATATGTAATGCGTTGCTGGCATCCTGGCGGGCTAGATCGCCGGTTTTGAGCCAACCGTCAACCACCGCGGCCTGGGTTGCAATCGCATCACGGTAATAGCCAAGCATGACATTGGGGCCTCGTACCCATAATTCACCGACTTTACCCTGTTCGAGGATGGCCCCGTCGGCCGCGACAATCCGCACTTGCAGGCCTGGAATGGGTGGGCCAACTGAAGTATCGGCCGGCGGGGCATTCAGTCTGGTTTGTGCAATCGTTGGACTGCTTTCGGTCATGCCATAGCCGTTATGTAGCGGCATAGCGTAGAGCGCTTCAGCGCGCCTCTTAAGAGTGGCATCAAGCGGCGAGCCGCCTGAATAAACAAAGCGTAGCTGTGGCGTATGCCAGTGCTCGGGGTGCGCCTGTGCATATTCGATGAGTTTGGCGTGCATGGTTGGCACCCCTTGCAAAATCGTGATGCCCTCATGCGCTAGCGCATGGCAAACGGCTTCAGGCGAGAAGCGGGGGGCGAGCCGCAAGGCTGCGCCGGCGAATAATGTGCCGAGACAGACAGAGGCAAGTCCATACACATGCGAGACAGGTAGCACGGCATAGACGATGTCATTAGCCGTAACGTGACGGAGCGTGCTAGAGACTGCCGCAATAAAAAGTAAGTTGTGGTGCGACAGCATCACCCCTTTCGGGGCACCTGTTGTACCTGTCGTGTAGAGGAGTGCGGCGCACTGTTGCGAACAATCTGTAGTGGGGTTTGCTGCACTAGGCGCCGGGTCATGCGGTGTGAGCGAAGGGTTCAGGCCAAGAGGGCTGGCAGCGGCCTTTGAAAAAGCCAGTGCGCCAATGTCAAACGCTACACAGGAGGCGTTCCACGCGTGGTCGTGTTTAGCATGCTGTTGTGCCGAGGGAGAGGCCTCAGTCGTGTATACCGTCAGACACGGCTTTGCGTGAGCACGGATCTGCTCAATCTCAGCGCTGGTTAGCCTTGCATTAACGAGCAGTGGCCAGGCGTTGAGTCGGGTGGTCGCGAATATCAGTACAATCAACGCGATACAGTTTTCATTGATCATCATGACCCGATCGTTTGCCTGCACGCCCGCTAGGCGAAGTTGCTGCGCCATTGCATTGATGGCGTCACGCAAGTCCGCATAGCTCAGGCGGCGAGTATTTTCGATGAGTGCCGGCGCTGCCGGATGATGCTGCGCTATACGCTCAGGCAGCTCATCAATCCGCTGAGGCAAACTGGCGAGCAGAGCTTGGATCGACTCAGTCTTATCAAAGTCGCTTGGCGAGGGGTTATGCGTGCGCTGCATGAGGTGTGTAGTACTGGAGCATAAGTTGGCTGGATCAACCTCTAATGAGGCATTCCTAATAGTTTAGCAAATCGGTGCGGATGGCTTCGGTACAATAGTGTCCAATTCTATCCGAAGTTAATTCCGGTTGATTTCCCCTTTTTTAAAAAGCAGATTTATGATTTATCTACTTATCGCAGTTTTGGCTTATTTGATCGGTTCAATCTCTTTTGCTGTGGTCGTGAGTGCGGCCATGAAGTTGCAAGATCCACGCAGCTATGGCTCGAAAAACCCTGGGGCGACCAATGTACTGCGCAGTGGCAATACACTGGCCGCGGTGCTCACTTTAATTGGCGATGCATTTAAAGGTTGGTTGGCAGTCTGGCTGACGGCGAGGTTTGTCCATTATCTCGGCGGCCAATACGGCGTGGGTAATGAGGCGATTGGATTAGCGGTCATGGCCGTATTTTTGGGGCATGTGCTACCGATATTTTTCCGCTTTAAAGGGGGCAAAGGGGTCGCAACGGCGGCTGGCGTGTTATTTGCTATCCATCCTATTCTCGGCCTGGCAACGGCTGCGAGTTGGTTGATAATGGCGTTTTTCTTCCGCTAT
The DNA here is from genome assembly GCF_024582735.1 of Mycoavidus sp. SF9855. NCBI lineage: Bacteria > Pseudomonadati > Pseudomonadota > Betaproteobacteria > Burkholderiales > Burkholderiaceae > Mycoavidus > Mycoavidus sp. SF9855. The sequence continues at coordinate 2,116,086 of NZ_CP102085.1, read as the reverse complement.
TCGTCGCTCGCCGCGCTAGTCGCCGCCGTCTTTGCCCCGCTGTATGAAGTATTTATGTTTGGCTTTGATACCAGGTCAGTGGCCGTGCTGGCAATGAGTCTGCTGTTAATTTACCGCCATCGCTCAAATATAAAAAATCTATTAGCCGGTAAGGAAGGCCGGATTGGTCAGAAATAACTCTAACGAAAAGCGGCCTTAATCAAGCAGAGCGTCTAAAGGGTGGGCTTAATCCCGGAAATTATTAAAGTCGAGGGGCGTATCTTTGATTTCGTCGCGCAACATCGCCATGACTGCCTGTAAGTCGTCTCGTTTATTGCCAGAGATGCGTACGGCGTCGCCTTGAATGCTCGCTTGTGTTTTAAGTTTACTGTCCTTCACGAGTTTGACAATTTTTTTAGCCAGTTCACCTGACACGCCTTTTTTTACCGTGATAAGCTGCTTGATTTTGTCGCCACCGATTTTCTCGATCTTGCCGTAATCCAAAAAGCGCACATCGACTTGGCGTTTTGCCATTTTGGAAATTAAGATGTCTTTGAGTTGGCCGAGTTTAAAATCGTCATCTGCATAAGCGGTGAGCTCACCCTCTTTTTGCTCAATCCGTGCATCAGATCCTTTAAAATCGAAACGGGTGGAGGTTTCTTTGTTGGTTTGATCAACTGCATTTTTGACTTCAATTAAGTTAGCTTCGCTAACGATATCGAATGTTGGCATGAATTTCTCCGGAAAAATACACAGGGGTTGTGGCGTTAGCCACGGCAGATAGATAAGCTCTTATAATCACTGCTTCGCAAAACGCGCGATAACGATGAAAAAATCTAACCTAGAATAACGCACTATTTTACCGAGGCTGACTATTTTGCTCAAATCGCTTTTCTGTAGATTGAATAATTATGTCTGAATTGATGACCGATTACGCTTTGCAGGCGCACAACACGTTCGGCTTTAAGGCGCAGGCGCGCTATGCGCTACGCATCGAAAATGAAGCCATGCTTAGAGCGGCGTTGGTTGATCCCCGCACCGCTGATTTGCCGCGTTTGGTGCTGGGTGGCGGCAGCAATATCGTGTTAACAGGCGATTTTGACGGGATTGTGTGGTTAATCAGCATGAAGGGCCGGCGTTTAGTACACGAGGATGAGCAGGCTTGGTTTGTGGAAGCAGGCGCTGGTGAGAATTGGCATGAATTTGTGGCTTGGACGCTCGAACAAGGTTGGCCTGGCCTAGAAAATCTTGCGCTGATTCCTGGTCTAGTGGGGGCCGCGCCAGTCCAAAATATTGGCGCATATGGTCTGGAAATAGCTGAGCATTTTGCTACCCTGAGTGCGATTGAACTGTCGACGGGCAAAACCGTTGTGTTTGATAAGGTTGATTGCGGGTTTGCTTATCGCGATAGTTTTTTCAAACAACAGGGACGCGGAGGTTTTGTGATTGCCTCGGTGACGTTCCGTTTGCCGAAAAAATGGCGGCCGCGCTGTGATTATGCTGACCTTGCTCGACAATTCTCAGTCGCAGGTATGAATGGCGTTCAACCGACGCCGCGTGATATTTTTGAGGCAGTGGTGGCGATTCGCCGCGCTAAGCTCCCTAACCCGGCTGAGATTGGCAATGTAGGCAGCTTTTTTAAAAATCCAGCGGTCAGCGCTGAGGATTTTGATTTATTACTGGCGCGCGAAGCAGATATTGTGGCCTATCGCCAGCCCGACCGGCGCGTCAAGCTGGCCGCCGGCTGGCTGATTGAACAGTGCGGTTGGAAAGGGCGTGGGCTTGGGCCGGCAGCGGTTCATGCGCAGCATGCGTTAGTGCTGATCAATAAGGGGAGCGCACAAGGTCAAGACATACTTGAACTGGCGGGCGCAATTCAGCGTGATGTAGATGCACGGTTTGGCGTGCATCTTGAATTGGAACCCACCGTTATATAATGTGAAGTTGTCCACTTTTCGTGGACAGGAATTGACTCAAGCCGATATCTTGCCGATTGTTTCCCTGATATGAACTCGATGAATGCGCTCTGGCAGGCGCTATTTTTGTTTTGTTTTTGATTGTTTGAAGAGATTGTATGCGGTCAGTAGGAATTCAAGCACTAGCTGTCCATTTACCGGACGGAGTGCGTACAAATGCTTGGTGGAGTGAAGAGGCTTCGCCACCGCAGAAAACCGAACCATCAGTCATAGCATCGACGTCGAGTGGTTCGTCCAAGCGTCGGAGGGTCAACCCGTACGATGTGGCCATGGAACGTTATCTGAATGATCCCTTTTTCGGCAGCGTCGAACGCCGGGTCGTGACGAATGGTGAAGGGACTGTAGAACTCGGGGTTAAAGCGGCGCGTCGAGTATTGGGCGCGGCAGGTGTGTCACCGGATGAGGTGGATTGCCTAATCGCGGTGTCGATGTTCCCCGATCGGGTCGGCTCGGGCGATGCAGGGTATTTGGCGCAGGCACTGGGCACAGGTGGCGGAGCGTTTAACGTTGAAGCGACCTGCGGCGGATCCATGTCGGCATTGTTGACGGCGTGCGCCTGGGTGCAGGCGGGTCTGAAAGAACGGATTCTGGTCGTCACGACGTCCCGACTATCGCGTGCGATCGAAGCTGACGATGTCACGTTACGGCTGTGCGGGGATGCCTCGGCGGCGTTTCTGGTCGGGCCGGTCGAAAGCGGGTTCGGCTTGTTGGGGGCGGAATCTCTGCACACCGGCAAGACCTGCGGGACCTGGCTAATGGACGCGGTCGAGGATTCATCGGGAGCCACACCCGGAGGGCAGAGGATCCGTTTGCGCATGGATCCTTCCATATCTCATGTGCTGCGTGTCACGGCTGAGCCGTATCTTGTGCATACGACTCAGGGAGCGCTGGCGAAGGCTGGGCTTGAGCTGAAGGATATTGATACCGTCGTGCTGAACACGCCGACGGCTTGGCATGCAGAGTTTTCCGCGAATGCGTTGGGCCTCGAGCACGACCGGGTGGTGAACACTTTCCCGCAGGTCGCCAATATCGGGCCGGTGCTGATGCCGTTCAACGCCTATACCGCGGCAGCTGATGGCCGCATCAAACCCGGCAACATGGTACTGCTGTATGGATTCGGCGGCCAAGCCGAGGCCTCCGCAGCCGTATTCCGCTGGCCACATGTCGTCCTGGCCGCACCTCCAGAAGATGCCTTGGTCATCAATCCGACAAATCCACAGTGAATATTCATCGCCCATTACCATTAGAGGAGAACCTCATGTCTAACCCCTTGCTCAAAATCCGTGCTTTTGTGATCAACGATATCCTGAAAGGACATGGCTCAGATATTTCTGATGACCTGAATCTGGCAGAGGCAGGGCTCCTTTCATCCTTGGCGACCATGCGCCTGGTCTCGTTCGTGGAGGATGAATTCGACATCATGGTCGGTGTTAGTGATCCGAGGACGCGTTTCACCACGATTTGCGAGATCGCGCGTTACGTCGATGAAAAGCTGTCGGGAGTTGAAAAATAATGCACGAAATTATGCCGCCGGAACAGCCCGAGCCATCGGCGGACTTGGCGCGATACTTAGACGACACCACGACGCGACAGCCTGGTGCTCGCGCGGTCGTCGATTCTGACGGATCGGCGCTAAGCTACGGAGAGCTTTCCGCTGCGGCGGATAGGATCGCGGCTTTTCTCCACCGGAGAGGCGTTGTCGCAGGTGATCGTGTGGGGCTTTTCATGCGCAAAAGCTCCCAGACTCTTGCGGCCATCTTCGGCGTGCTCCGCTTGGGCGCGACGTACGTACCCGCAGACGCCGGCAGTTCAGGTACGCGTGCATCCACCGTATTCGGCGATTGCGATGTTCGGGTCATCTTCACCGATCCCGAATCAGCGCTACATCTGACTCAAGCCGCACCCCAACTCGGACCTCGCGTGGTTGTGATGCAGCCAGGTAATGAGGAGACGAATAACCCGCTTGAGGATTGGCAGACGCTGGACATACTACACGGGGAGAGGCACGCCTACCCGCGCAGCATGCCGGATGCGGATCGGCTCGCATACATCCTCTATACCTCCGGTTCCTCGGGGACACCGAAAGGCGTAGCAATAAGCCAGCGCAACGCGGTGAGCTTCGTCGAATGGGCCTCCGCGACCTTCAATGTGACGGCGGAAGACCAGGTATCCAGCCACGCCCCATTCCACTTTGACCTGTCGATCTTCGATATCTATGTCTCCGTGAAAAACGGTGCATGCATCCACCTGATCGACACCGATCTTGCTGCGAGCCCACGTCATCTCGCCAGATTCATATCCACCCGAGAGATCACGGTCTGGTACTCAGCCCCAGCAATTCTAAGTATGCTGGCCGCACAGCACAATGGACGCAGCCCTGCTCCGAACCGGCTACGGCTTGTGCTCTTTGCCGGGGAAGTGTTTCCCATCACGAAGTTGCGCATGCTGCTACGCCTGTGGCCGGAACCGGCCTACTATAACTTGTATGGCCCTACAGAAACCAATGTGTGCACCTTCTACCGCGTGCCCACGTCGATACCGGCGGACCGCGTCGAACCGTTGTCGATCGGTCATCCTTGTAACCACTGCGACACTATCGTCGTCGATGAGCATTTACGACCGGTACCGGAAGGTGAACCCGGCCTGTTGTGTATCGCAGGGCCTTCTGTTGTCAGCGGTTATTGGAATGCTCCCGAGAAAACGGCCCAGCGAATCTTCCACCTCGACGGCAGACGCTGGTACAACACCGGGGACATGATTCGCTCTTCAGCCGAGGGCTACATCTTCTTGGGGCGGCTCGATCGTATGATCAAGCGCCATGGGTACCGGATCGAACTGGACGAGATCGAATCATGCCTTGCGGTCCACCCTCAACTCAGGGCCTGTGCAGTAGTCAACTCCGAGACCGACGGGAATACCGCCATCACGGCATTTTTGGTGGCTCGCGATGCCCCGGTCTCGCCAGCGGATCTCAGCAAGTTCTGTTACGAGCGGCTCGCACGTTACATGGTGCCCGACCATTTCAGTTACCTCCCTGACCTTCCTCGCACCTCGACGGGTAAGAGCAACTATCAACTTCTAGAGCGTCAATGCCATGCCAAGCAAACTTGACAAACAACGGATAGCGCTGCGCGACGATGCCGCGCGTTTTGCTCGCGACCAGCTAAGCACGGACATCGCAGCCTCCGACCGTGCCGGCACGTTCCATCGGGACGGCTGGCTAAGATGCGCAGAATTCGGACTGATCAGCATGGCTATACCCGAGGACCGCGGTGGCGCGGGAGCGTCACTGTCAGACCTTCTCGCGGTCATGGAAGGCCTGGGGTACGGCAGCGAGGACTTGGGGTTGCTGTTCTCGCTCAACGCCCACCTGTGGACCGTAGCTCTGCCGCTGGCCATCCACGGCACACCGGCACAGCGTTCGCGCTTTCTGCCTGGCCTTATGGCCGGCTCGCTGATCGGTGCTAATGCCTCGACGGAAGACGAAGCAGGCTCTGACGTGTTCTCCATGCGCACTCAAGCTGTGCGAGACGGCGACAGTTATGTCCTTAACGGTTCGAAGGCCTACATTACCAATGCCCCCATCGCCGATCTTTGTGTCGTCTACGCCACGCTCGACCCCACGCTCGGTCCACTCGGCGTGACTGCATTCCTGGTCGAGACGACGAACCCGGGTATAGATCTCAGCCCGCCGCTGGAGAAGATGGGGCTGCGCACCGCACAAATGGGCCGGATCACGCTCAAGGACTGCCGTGTCCCGGCCGATGCGATACTGGGAAGGGAAGGACGAGGCGTCAAAGTCTTCGAAAGTGCCATGGAACACGAACGTGGATGCATTCTTGCCACCGCGTTAGGATCAATGCGCCGCCGCCTTGAAGCATGCATCACCCACGCGCGCACACGCCACCAGTTCGGCCAACCCATTGGGAAAAATCAGGCCGTCTCCCATCGCATCGCCGACATGAAAGTCAATCTGGATGCCGCGCGCGAACTCGTCTACCGGGTCGGGCGACTCAAGGACGCGGGCAAGGACGCCACGCTGGAAGCTGCCTGTGCGAAGCTGTTCGTCTCCGAGACGTACACTAAGTTCTCGATAGATGCACTGCGGATCTACGGAGCACAAGGCTACTTGGCCGAAAGCCCTACTGAGAGAGGACTGCGCGACTCCATCGCATCAGTCATCTATTCAGGCACATCCGACATTCAACGTAACATCATCGCCGCCGAACTCGGCTTGTGAGCCGACACAGTCCGGCGTAAAGATTAGGCACTAGCCTATTACGAGCGCCGGCGCCGTGCGTTTTCGGCAATTCTCATGCGTAGAGCATTGAGTTTAATAAAGCCGCCCGCATCGGCCTGATCATAGGCGCCGCCATCATCGTCAAAGGTGGCAATCGTCTGATCGAACAGCGTCTGCTTGGAGTCACGCGCCACCACGCTGGCACTTCCTTTATAGAGCTTAATGCGCACCCAGCCATTCACGTTTTGCTGGGTGTGATTGATCAGCACTTGCAATGCCTGGCGCTCAGGACTCCACCAATAACCGTTATAAATTAGGGCCGCATAACGGGCCATCAGATCATCTTTTAGGTGAGCGACTTCACGATCAAGCGTGATGGATTCAATGCCGCGGTGTCCTTTTAACAAAATGGTGCCGCCCGGCGTTTCATAGCAGCCGCGTGATTTCATGCCAACATAGCGATTCTCGACTAGATCCAAACGGCCAACGCCATGCTCGCCGCCTATCCGGTTCAGCTCGGCCAGCATTTGGGCCGGCGTCAAGCGTTGACCATTCAATGCAATTGGGTCGCCCTGTGCATATTCAAGCTCCAGATAGCAGGGTTGCTCAGGCGCTTGCTCAGGCGCTACCGTCCAACGCCACATATCGGCTTCGGCCTGTGCTTTGGGGTCTTCAAGGTGACGGCCTTCATAAGAAATGTGCAGCAAATTGGCGTCCATTGAATACGGTGCACCGCCTTGCTTGTGCTTCATTTCAATTGGAATACCCGCCTGCTGCGCATAGGTGAGAAGTTTTTCGCGCGACAGCAGATCCCATTCGCGCCAAGGCGCGATGACTTTAATATTGGGCTCAAGCGCATAATAGCCTAGCTCAAAGCGCACCTGATCATTGCCTTTGCCAGTAGCGCCATGAGAGACTGCTTGCGCCCCCGTTTGGTGAGCGATTTCAATTTGCCGTTTGGCAATCAGTGGGCGTGCAATTGAAGTACCTAGCAGGTACTCGCCTTCATACACGGTGTTGCAACGAAACATCGGAAACACAAAGTCGCGGACAAATTCCTCGCGCAGATCGTCGATAAAAATATTTTCGGGTTTAATGCCAAGCTGTATGGCTTTCTTACGAGCGGGCTCAAGTTCTTCACCTTGACCAATATCGGCGGTGAAGGTAATGACTTCGGCATCATAGTTGTCCTGCAGCCATTTAAGGATAACGGAAGTGTCAAGGCCGCCGGAATAGGCAAGTACAACTTTCGGGGGAGTGCTCATAATTTATCTTAAATATATTTAATGACCGATACGGCCCAGTAAGAGGAATTCCATTAAAGCTTTTTGCACATGCAGGCGGTTTTCTGCTTCCTCCCAAACCACGCTTTGCGGCCCGTCAATCACTTCAGCCGTGACTTCTTCGCCGCGATGCGCAGGCAGGCAGTGCATAAAGAGTGCTTCTGGGTGCGCTTGCGCCATCATCTCTGCGTTTACGCACCACTGTGCAAATGCCTGTCGACGAGCTTCGTTTTCTGCCTCAAACCCCATACTGGTCCAAACATCCGTGGTCACCAGATCAGCCCCTTCGCAGGCGGCAAACGGGTCATCGTATTCTTCGATCCAAGGCAAATTTTCTGCGCTCAGGCGTGCGCGTTCAAGCTGGTAACCAGGCGGGGCTGAAATACGCAGTTTAAAACCGAGAATTTGAGCCGCCTCAGCCCATGTGTAGGCCATATTATTGGCATCGCCAATCCATGCCACGGTTTTACCAGAGATCGATTCGCGCCGTTCGTAATAGGTAAAAATATCAGCCAGAACTTGACAGGGGTGATATTCATTGGTCAGTCCATTAATCACAGGTACCCGCGAATGATCGGCAAACCGTTGCAAGATATCTTGGCCAAAAGTGCGGATCATGATGATATCGACCATCCGCGAAATGACCTGCGCGGCATCTTCAATCGGCTCGCCACGGCCCAGTTGCGTGTCTTTCGTGTTCATGAAGACTGCATGGCCGCCTAACTGATGGATACCCGCTTCAAACGAAAGCCGGGTACGGGTCGAATTTTTTTCAAAAATCATCGCCAGCGTGCAGTCATGCAGTGGATGATAGGTTTCGTAGTTTTTGAACTTTTGCTTCAAATAGCGTGCGCGTTCAAACACGTATGTGTATTCATCAAGCGAAAAATCTTTAAACTGCAGGTAATGGCGAATTTTTTTTGAGTTCATAGAGCAAATACAACAACCTTATTAGCTGCTAGCGTGCGCTCGGCATAGCTGCTTTTTTGAATGAGTATATTAAAGCATAAAGGATTTGCGAGCATTTGACGAGTCTTCGTTGCTTAAGACAATGATCGATGTAGCTTGCTTCTACGCTATAATCGCAACTGCTTTACACCGAAATTTGCCAGCTTTTTCCATGATCAAAGCGTTACCAAGTGAATATTTTATCCAGGGCGTGACTGAAGACGGGCAGAGATTTCGGCCAAGTGATTGGCCTGAGCGATTATGCGGTGTGATGTCGTCATTTGGGCCTGGCGCCAGCGGCCCAAACGCGCGGCTCAAATATTCTTTTTATGTGCGGCCAGTGATGGTGGGCGATCTAAAATGCGTGGTTGTCGATGAACAGCTACGCATAATTGAACCGATGGCGTTTGATTTCGTGATGAATTTTGCGAAGGATAATCAACTTGTCGTGACCCAAGCGTGTTCGCTGCCCGATTCTTCCGTATAGTCTAAAGCGCTAGCCTAGCGGTTGCTATTTATCAAAGCAGCTAGCATGAGTTGTACCACTCGCTGACGATTGGCGTTGACCCAGTTCGACGACCTGTCTTGCATATCTTGGAATCCAGGATAGTTTTCCGCTGTCCAATGAAATCCAATTATCTGCGATAGCTTTGACGCCAGTTCCGAGGCGGTGGTGGACTGTTGAGTTCAGGTCATACATATCCGCATTGCCGGTGTGGTAAACGACGCCAGCGGTTATGCTTATAGGTTCAACACCTTTTAGCGCTGGCATAAATTGGCTTACCCCGTGGCTAATTAATTGAGCTAAATCTGCCTGTTCTGATTTTGGCAGATTGCCAGAAATCATCGGCAGCCATTCTTTGGGTATGCTGTTCTCACTGGTGGCATTTGACACCGGTTCATACATCATCAGCGCGGTTCCATCTCCACAGTTCGTGAAAGAAAAGAGTGGGCCGTGTACAGTAATCAAAGATGGCAAGGTGATAAGATCGCCTGCAAGTTGCACCCTTGATATAACCCGCAGCCGGTATGTGACGCTAGCGGGCTCGTCAACTTTGAGATGGCACGCCATACTAGCGTCGAGTTTTCTGCGCGAGGCCCAACTGGCATTGAGCACGCGGTTGGCGCTGAAGTTCCGAATGGAACCATCACCCGTTCGCACGCGCAATCTGACAGCTTCTTTGCCGTTTGCCGTGATGGGGTATCCTTCAAGCACTTCATGGTTGGTTAGTATGGAAATGTTCGGATGACTCTGCGCTGCGCTTATCACCTTAGCGCTTAGCGCAGGAAGGTCCACAAAATGCTCTAGCGTGCTGGCGACCGACAGTATTGTGTTGGGGTTGAAGATGTGCCGCCATTCTCTCTCGTCAAGCACTCGGTAAAAATCCTCGGGCGCACCGAAATTTGATGTGTGTTTCGTAAACTCCTGAGCATAACAAGAGCGTAGGGAATCTGCTATTGCTAGCCACTCTGTTTTACTTGTGAACGAATTGGCGGCAAGAGCACATAAGCCATTTTTGAATGGAGAAAAAGAACCCACTTTGGGTTTGAGCAGGACATCACTAAAATCCTTAAGAAAGTCGAAGGCCGCAGGTATACATTCCAGCGCTGTTTCGAGGCTTCCTGGGTAGTGCCAGCCAAGGTGAATCCTCGCCATGTTGTGGCGAGTGGCGCCATCCATCAGTTTGTTGGCACTTTCAAGGAGGGTAACCTGAAAACCTACATCGGCTAGGCTCTTGGCGCAATGCAGGCCAGCGAAGCCGCCTCCAATCACTACATAATCGCTATCCATGATCCTCAGGCTCCTAAATAGGTTTGCTATTATTATTGTAAGTTATCCGTGAGCAATCTTGTGCTGGCCCTTGATACTGGGCGTTTGCCTGTATTGGTAAATCAATTTACCAATCCCATCTTGAAGCGGAACTTTTGCCTGCCAATTTAATACTAAATTCGCAAGCTCAGTATTGCCAACAAAACTAGATATATCAAAAGTGCGGGGTGGGACCTCAATATATTTAACCTGAATTAAACTGAAGCTTTTTGCTAATTCTGACAAATTCCATAAGGTTATAGCTTGGCCACTTGTAAAATGCACAGTGGGTAAATCTATACAGCCATCCTGTAATTTGTTAATGACTTTTATCAAACCATCAACCACATCGTCAATATGTGTGAAATCAAAAGTATGATTTCTCCCTTCAATCTGCATGGTGCCTCCTAATGCCGCCACACGACAAAAAGCTGGAATAACCCGGTCAATATGATCATCGGTTGATCCATAGACACCTGAAAAACGAACAGTCGCAGTTTGTAAGCCATTTTCACGATATTCCGCTACTAATTTTTCAGCAGCAACCTTAGAACGCGCATAAATATTTAACGGTAATAAATCAGCATCCTCACTAACCGGCAACTTAGTTTGCTGACCGTAAACTTCACGGCTACTGGCATAAATAATCCAGGGTTTATTAGGTAAATTACTTATTGATTTAAGTATATTATGGGTTCCATCTACATTCATTTCCCAGCAAAGCTCGGGATTTTTCTCACCAGCAATAACCCTGGAAACGGCCGCTAGATGCACAATGCCTACGCATTCAGCAGCTAATGTTTTAAATGAATGATGGTCGTGTATATCTCCATGTTCCTCATGATGAACTGGATAATCAATATCTATTCCTATAACCTGAATATCCAATCTTTCTAAACTCTTTTTAAGAGCATTGCCAATGAGCCCTTTGGATCCCGTAATCAAAATTTTATCTTTATGCATTGTCTTATACCAAAAATAATATTTGAAATAGTTTTCTGCCCAATTTTTCTTTACTTTTCGTACTAAGAGTGTATGTGCCTACTCTTGACTTGAAGATTATCACAGACGACTAGCGAGCGCACTTTTTTTATCTTGTCATTTTTCCTGCATCTCCACAAGCTATGACTCGAAGTGATGTAGCTTGCTTCTACTCTATAATCACAACTGCTTTACACCGAAATTTGCCAGTTTTTTCCATGATCAAAGCGTCACCAAGTGAATATTTTATCCAGGGCGTGACTGAAGACGGGCAGAGATTTCGGCCAAGTGATTGATGAGAGGCAATCAAATAGTGCGGTGGAACGTTGAAACGGATGCTTCCTGCCATACCTTAAGCGGCCATAGCAGTGGTGTTAGTAGCGTCGTGTATTCGCCGACAGGTGATCAGATCGCCACCTCTGGCAGTAGCAACCCTACAGTGCGACTGTGGGACGCAGAAACCGGTCGGTGCCAGATGGTGGTCGCCGATTTTAACGGACTAGTGATGAGCGTCGCTTGGAAAAAGCCTTCCAACGGCCGCTATTTGGTGACCGGCAGTGAAGATAAATCAGTACGGCAATGGCAGGTAATAAAAGAGGGAGATGAAATATAAGGCACTTTTGTGCTGGAGTTCGACGCATGAAGTGCTTACCGCGACAGATACCTCTATCCAAGATGTGAAAGGCTTAAGCGCGGCGAATAAGCAACTCTTAAAGCAGTGTGGGGCTGTGGGCGAGGCGAGCAAGACGCTAATCAGCATGGCATCCGTGGCATCTAAACTCAAGCTGCCATCAAACCGCGACATAAACCCTAGGCTTGCTGCTTGAAGTGGAAATAGTCTACGTTGCTGCTTTGACCTGCCGTAGGTAACCGCGGCGGGCGTAGCCGATCCGGGTATGGATATGCTGGATTACGGGCTTTTGCTTTTTTCAATGACCGGTTGCTATACCTAGCTAGAGTGCAAAAGCCATGCAAAACAAGGTGAGGGTTGCGACTCTCACCTAATACCAAATAAGGGATTGCGGTACTTTCTTATTGAGAGTGACCGCTATTTCTCTTTTTGTTATTCAGCAGCAACTGCTGCTGGCACAGACAAACTCTTCACTGCAGCAGCCAGACGGCTTTTGTGACGAGCTGCTTTGTTTTTATGCACGAGCTTTTTGTCGGCAATAATATCGAGCGTTTTCGACGATTGTTTAAATACCTCATTCGCTTTGCTTGCGTCGCCAGCTGCAATAGCCTTGCGAACAGCTTTAATTGCCGTGCGCAGTTTTGAGCGCAAAGCAGAATTATGAGAATTAGCTTTAGCGGCTTGGCGAGCGCGCTTGCGAGCTTGTGCAGAGTTAGCCATGACAATTCCTTTTTGTGTCTGTTCAACCGTAGGATTTCCGACGCAAACAAACGGAATCGGAAAATGACGGGAGTTTCTAGAATCGGCGATTATAACAAGGCCTGCATAAAATTAGCAAATTTAGCGAAATCGGCTTTCTAGGCTACGTATAATATTGCCACATGAATCTACTTAAAACGCTTTTCACGGTGAGCGGATTTACCTTGCTCTCGAGGATCACTGGCTTAGTTCGTGAAATGCTGTTCGCCCGCGCATTTGGAACCAGTCTATATACCGACGCGTTTAATATCGCCTTCAGAATTCCGAATTTACTTCGCCGCTTGTGGGCCGAAGGGGCCTTTTCGCAGGCCTTTGTGCCCATCTTAGCCGAATTCAAGAACCAGCAAGGCCAGGCAGCGACTAAAGCGTTAGTCGACGCGAGCGCGACGGTATTACTATGGATTCTTGTGCTGCTATCGGTACTGGGGGTGAGCGGGGCTGCGTGGGTTATTTGGGGGGTTGCAACCGGGCTGCAAGCAGATGCGCATGCGTTTTCTGCCGCCGTGTTTATGACACGCGTCATGTTTCCTTACATTGCATTGGTTTCGCTGGCTTCGCTGGCTTCTGGCGTACTGAATACATATCGGCATTTTTCACTGCCGGCAGTGGCTCCGGTTTTGCTTAATCTGAGTTTTATTGTGGCCTCGCTATGGGTTGCGCCTTACCTGGACACGCCTATTTATGCGCTTGCTTTTGCGGTGATTGTTGGGGGTGTTTTGCAGTTGGCCGTGCAATTGCCGGCGCTGGCAAAACTTGGCATGCTGCCAAAAATTAGCGTTCATCCGTTGAAGGCATTGGCGCACCCTGGCGTTAAGAGAATCCTGGCGAAGATGCTGCCGGCTACTTTTGCGGTATCGGTTGCACAACTTAGTCTGATAGTCAATACCAATATTGCATCAAGGCTAGCGTCAGGCAGTGTTTCGTGGTTATCGTACGCGGATCGCTTAATGGAGTTCCCAAGTGCTTTATTAGGCGTGGCGCTGGGCACCATTTTGCTGCCAAGTTTGGCGCAGGCGCATACTGAAGCGGATGCCGTTGAATATTCAGCGTTGCTTGATTGGGGCCTAAGGTTGACGTTTTTGCTCGCGACACCGAGCGCAATTGCGCTGTTCATTTATGCTGAGCCGCTGATTGCAACGCTGTATCACTATGGCCGTTTTAGCGCAGTTGATGTCGCGATGGTGAGCCGTGCTTTAAGTGCCTATGGAATTGGGCTGGTTGGGTTGATTTTGGTTAAAATTCTCGCGCCAGGCTTTTATGCCAAGCAAGATATCAAAACGCCTGTCAAAATCGCCTTGTTTGTGCTCGCCATGACGCAACTGTGTAATTATTTCTTCGTGCCGTTTTTTGCCCATATGGGGTTGTCATTGTCGATCGGAATTGGCGCATGTATCAATGCGTTACTGCTTTTTGTTGGCTTATGTAAAAAGGGCTTTTATACGCCATCGCCGGGTTGGGGGCGCTTTTTTGCGCAACTGGCTTTGGCTTGTTCGGTCTTGGCGGGTGTCCTGTGGTGGTTCCGCCAGCGTTTTGACTGGATTGAGCTAGGTGCCTCGCCGCTCTTAAGGATGGCTTTGCTGGCGCTCAGTTTGATAAGTGTGGCAGCGGTTTATTTTGCGATATTGTGGCTGTTGGGATTCAACTACACTTGGTTCAAACGACAGATGCGGTGATGGATTCCGCATCTGTACGTTATTGATTGATTTTGTTTTTATTGCAGCGCATCAAAAATCCGCTGGCGAATTTCGTCAACGCTGCCTTGCCCGCTGATGCGCCGGTATTGGGGCGCTGAAATTGGGCTATTGTTGTTTTCAACGCGGTTCGCCCAATTAGCGTAGTAATCGACTAATGGTTTGGTTTGCTCGAGATAGACAGACAGTCGTTTGCGGACCGTCTCTTCCTCGTCATCTTTGCGCTGAATAAGCGCCTCACCTGTGACATCGTCTTGGTTTGCCACCTTGGGTGGCTGAAATTTTATATGGTAGCTGCGGCCCGAGGCGGGATGCACGCGGCGCCCGCTGATGCGCAAAATAACTTCATCAAATGGCACATCGATCTCAACCACATAGTCAAGCGCCACGCCAGCGTGTCGCATTGCTTCAGCTTGGGGCAAGGTGCGTGGGAAGCCATCAAAAAGATAGCCGTTGGCACAGTCGGGTTGCTGTAAGCGCTCTTGGACCAAACTAATGATGAGTTCATCTGGCACCAACTCTCCAGCATCCATAAAGCCGCGAGCTTTGAGGCCAAGCGGTGCTCCTGCATTGATCGCGGAGCGGAGCATATCACCGGTCGAAATTTGCGGGATGCCAAATTTTTCTCGGATAAAGTTTGCCTGGGTACCCTTGCCTGCGCCAGGGGGGCCGAGCAGGATCAAACGCATGATGTGATTCTCCGAATAGTGTGGTTTATTGCGCTACGCAATATGTAAAAACAACTGATTATGCCATGGTTGCTTGGCTTAAGTTTTTTGACTTGAATTAGGGCGCGCATTTTGCGTAGCTTGAAAGAGCTTGCGCACACGAGCAAGGTCCGCTGGCGTATCAACACCCGCGCTGGGTACTTGGTCTGTGATCAGCACCGCAATACGCTCGCCATGCCAGAGTGCGCGTAATTGCTCAAGGGCCTCAGCTTTTTCAAGCGGCGCCGCGGCTAAATGTGGGAAGCGGCGCAAAAAAGCGGCACGATATGCATATAAACCGATGTGCCGATAGATGGCGCAGGGCGGGCTTGGCAGCGCTTGCAGATTGGGCCAGTGGGCCTGGTACGCATCGCGCGCCCATGGAATCGGTGCGCGTGAAAAATAAAGCGCGCGGCCACCTATATCAAGCACGGTTTTAACCACATTAGGATCAAATATCTCTGAGGGATCCGTGATCGGGTGCGCCGCGGTGGCGATGGCGCAGTCTTTTTGACTGGCTAGATGGGCGACGACACTTTGTATCAGTGCCGGTTCTAACAGAGGCTCGTCACCTTGCGTATTGACCACAATTGTCTCGTCGCTCCACCCAAAATGCTCAACCACTTCAGCTAATCGATCCGTGCCAGACAGGTGAGTTTGGCGCGTGAGTACAGCTTGAAAGCCATATTGGTGCGCAACCTCGATAATGGCTTGTGTATCGGTGGCGATAATCACCTGTTGCGCGCCGGCTGCACGCGCGCGCTTGGCAACATGCACGACCATCGGTTGCCCGCCAATCTCAAGTAGCGCTTTGCCAGGCAAGCGGGAGGACGCTAGCCGAGCCGGGATGACGGCGATAAAAGGCTGAGGGGCGAGCGCATTAACTGCGCTAGAGCCAGCGAGATCACGCATTTGAAGAATATATTGATTACTCAGGTTTGCTAACGGCTACCGGTTCAAGCAGCTTGCCTTCGACGGTTTGGCGAGCTTGTTCAACAATCATCACGGGAATGCCGTCGCGAATCGGGTAAGCGAGTTTATCAACATGGCAAATCAATTCGTGCGCCGCACGATCATGAGTGAGTGCGCCTTTGCATAATGGGCACACCAGAATTTCAAGTAAACGAGGATCCACGGACTTTCTCTGTAATAAGGGTCAGGAGGCGTGAATCAAGCGTAGCATCAACTGGAACAACCCACAGCCGCGCATCACGCCAACCTTGGCATTTTACTGCATCCTTTTCGGTAATTAGAATGATTTCAGCGGATGTATGGATAAACGGATTAGCGCTATAAGCAAAATGATCGGGCAGCGCCCGTGTCGCTGTTAAGGTGAGACCCTGCGTGCGCAAAGTTGAAAAAAAACGTTCGGGCTCACCAATACCCGCTGCGGCCAAGATGCGTTTGTCAACAAATTGACTCAGTGGTCGGCGCAAAGATGGGTTATCTAAATGCCAGGCGGCTCCGGTGGTCAAGTTTAACGTAAAAGTGTTTGGCCAACTCGGTAATGCATGAGGAGAGGGGCTGTTAATCAAGGTTGCATCGCGCCGGCGGGACATCGGTTCGCGCAATGGGCCGGCAGGTAAGAGTAAACCATTCCCGCCGAGCCGCTGATCGAAGACCACCAATTCGACTGCACGGGCGAGCCGATAGTGCTGTAAGCCGTCATCGCTGATGATCAAATCAATCTCTGGATGTGCTGCGCATAATGCGCGTGCGGCAGCGGCTCTATCAGGGCAGACCCATACTGGTGCACCTGTGCGTTGGGCAATTAAAAGCGGCTCGTCGCCGACTTCAGCCGCGTCGGATTGCGCGCTGACTGCACGTGGTGCTTTAATCTGCGCACCATAGCCCCGTGAAATAACGCCTGGATTAAACCCTGCACGGCGCAATCCGTCGATCAGAGCAATCACGACAGGGGTTTTGCCGGTACCGCCAACGGTGACATTGCCAACAATGATGACTGGCACAGACATACGCTCAACCCGGCGTAAGCCGGAGGTAAAACTTGCTCGCCGTAACGCAGCGATGATGCCGAATAGGTAAGACAATGGCCATAGCGCCCAAGAAAATAAACCTCTACGTTGCCATTCACGCCATACATAGTGTTCGAGATGCAGCTTCCAGTTTTTTAGCATATCTATGCTGAGCCATCCTAATTTCAGTGAACTGATCGCGATAGCGCTTAAGTACGATATCGCTTAAATACCTTAGATTTAGCAAGGTTTATCGACGGTAAGTCCAGGATTTTTTTAAAATCGCTAACATTGCTGGTCAATACCGCAATGGATAGACAGGTTGACGTAAAAAATTATACGTAAAATGCGTGTTGTATGTAATATTTGTAATGTTTGTTCTCGATAAATAGGTAACTTCACGTATGTCACTATAAAATATGCGATATAGCAAATGATCTCAATCGACCAAAAGATATATGGAAATTAAAAGCAGTTGGCCAGTGTCAAATGGTGGCGAGACGGTTCTTTCTGTGTCGGCATTAAATGGTGCAATAAGCACGGCCCTTGAACGGACATTTCCGCTCATCTGGGTGGCGGGTGAAGTGTCGAACTTTACCTGTGCGGCAAGCGGCCATTGGTATTTTTCTTTGAAAGATAGCGCGGCTCAGATTCGTTGTGTCATGTTCCGTATGCGGGCGCAGTCAATGTCGTTTGTGCCGGCGAATGGAGATCGGATTGAAGTACGGGCATTGGT
The DNA here is from genome assembly GCF_024582735.1 of Mycoavidus sp. SF9855. Taxonomy (NCBI): domain Bacteria; kingdom Pseudomonadati; phylum Pseudomonadota; class Betaproteobacteria; order Burkholderiales; family Burkholderiaceae; genus Mycoavidus; species Mycoavidus sp. SF9855. The sequence continues at coordinate 2,098,369 of NZ_CP102085.1, read as the reverse complement.
CACAGTCTATGAACCAAGAGGTGAAGTCCAACTCAAGATTGAATCCATTCGTCGCACCGGGCAAGGCCAGCTTTATGAGGCTTTTTTACAACTTAAGCAAAAACTTGAAAGCGCAGGATTGTTTGCAGCATCAAGAAAACGAGAGCTGCCTTCTTACCCTCGAACGATCGGTATTGTTACGTCGTTGCAAGCGGCTGCACTACAAGATGTTTTAACCACCCTTAGACGTCGCGCACCGCATCTGTCTGTCATTGTGTATCCATCTCCAGTACAAGGGGTAGAGGCAGCTGCTAAACTAGCCAAAATGATCGAATGTGCCAATCAGCGGGCTGAAGTTGAGCTGCTGATTATTTGCCGCGGAGGCGGCTCACTGGAAGATTTGTGGGCCTTCAACGAAGAAACTTTAGCGCGTGCGATTGCGGCCAGTCACTTACCTATTGTCAGTGGCGTCGGCCATGAAACTGATTTTACGATTGCGGATTTTGTGGCTGATCAACGCGCACCCACTCCAACTGGCGCGGCTGAACTGGTGAGTCCGGCCCGTGAGATGTTATTGCGCGAGCTTGAGCAATCTCGGCGACAGCTGATGCGTGCTTGTGCGCGTTTAGTTGAAGGGCGTGCACAGCAGTTGGATTGGCTAGCACGTGGCTTACTGAACCCGGCTGAGCGACTGCGGCGGCAACAAAGTCAACTGCAGCAGCAAGCTACGCGTTTAGCCATGGCCTTTGCGCAGCCGCATGCACAGCGGTGCGCAACGCTGCGTGAAGCGGCCGCGAAGCTCGAGCTTTTAAGCCCACAGCGCACCTTAGAGCGAGGGTATGCTGCTTTACTAGACCCCCGCAGCCAGCACGCGATACGCTCCCCGGCCATTTTGGCAAAGATGTCTCAGATCGTGGTTCATTTAGCGCAGGGCAGCGCAGATGTTGAGCTGACTCGGGTACAGCTGCGCTCGGAAGTCGCGTTCTAATTTGCTCGTATAGACTAAGTCGCCTAAAATGATTAATTAATTCTTCCACATTTATTTAGCCAGTAGAAAAAAGGAAATTTACCCATGGAACATATTCTGCCTGCTTTGCCATACGCAAAAAATGCACTCGCGCCCCATATGTCAGAAGAAACGCTTGAGTTTCACTATGGCAAGCATCATCAAACGTATGTTACGACTCTGAATAAATTAATTGTAGGGACAGAATTCGAGAATATGTCGCTTGAAGACATTATTAAGAAAGCCTCTGGCCCGATTTTTAACAATGCTGCCCAAATCTGGAATCACACTTTCTTCTGGCATAGCTTATCGCCACAAGGAGGCGGGCAGCCCACGGGCGCGCTGGCTGAGGCGATTAACCGCCAATGGGGGTCATATGATCAATTTAAAGAAGCCTTCACTAAGGTTGCTATTGGCACTTTTGGCTCTGGCTGGGCTTGGCTGGTCAAAAAAACCGATGGTTCACTCGATCTTGTTTCGACCAGTAATGCGGCGACCCCGCTCACAACGGATGCAAAACCGTTGCTGACATTAGATGTTTGGGAGCATGCCTATTACATTGATTATCGCAATGTGCGTTTGAATTTTGTAGGGGCGTTTTGGAATATGGTGAATTGGGAGTTTGCGGCGCACAACTTCGGCGCTTAAGCGATTCATATAGTGCGGCAAGAAGCTGACACGCTAGGCTCAGATTTAGCGGAAGGTTTCTTGCCATGCAGGCAACCCACCGATCGCCATGCTAGGCTGGATTCCTTTTGCAGCAAACCAGCCTCGGTTCATTTCAAGGGCATAGCGGCCAGCCTGCGTAGGGCAGTGGTTAGCCATTGTCTCAGGTTTCATTTCAGCGATATCGGTGATGGTGCCGTTATCGTCAATAAAAGCGATTGAAAGCGGGAGCTTGGTGTTTTTCATCCAAAAGCAATGCTGAGCGCTTTCATCAAAGACAAATAACATGCCTTCATTGGGCCCGAGGCTTGTGCGATGCATTAAGCCTTGTTGGCGGTTAGCTTCATTCGCCGCGACTTCAGCGTGTACTGTATGTATGCCGATGGCGAGCGTCATCACTGGCAGTTTTCTGTGGTGTTTAAACGGGACCGACTGAGCTTGAGCGGAAGTGGCAAGTAACGCTATGCCGCCGATGCAGAGGCCAGCAGCTAAAACAGTGATCAATTTTCTCATTTTCATCCTCACAAGGTAGGGTATTAATTAAAGTTTGCACCCCACCAAAAGCTTTTGCTATCTGGTGTAAGGCAGTCAAGAACTCGCTCTGATCACCGCCTTCAAGGATACTATTGAGTAATTGAAGAGCATAGGCTGGATCATCTCGATATAGCTCAGCCATTGCTTCATCGTGCGGTTTATCTCTCATCGTCAGTTCTCCTTTGCCAATCTTTCCAGTACTCGCAGGCCCGGTCAATATCTGCGTATTGTGTTCGTTTATCGCCAATCAAGGTAAATATTTTTCTCAGCAGCAGTCAGGTAAAAATACTCACGGTTAATCGGTGTATAATTCTTATGTCTTATATAAGAGTTGGCTAAATCTCTTAAGCCCTTTATGTGTATCTAAACAAGCCCCCTATTGGAGAATTCGACATGGCATATCAGCATATCAAAGTTCCCGCCGGTGAAAAAATTACCGTCAACGCGGATTTTTCAATCAATGTTCCTGATCAGCCCATTATTCCTTATATTGAGGGAGATGGTATCGGCGTCGATATCACGCCGGTGATGATCGAGGTGGTTGATGCAGCGGTTCGCAAAGCGTATGGCAGCAAAAAAAAGCTCAACTGGATGGAAGTCTACGCCGGTGAGAAGTCGACCCAGGTTTATGGCGCTGATGTCTGGTTGCCTGATGAGACATTGGCCGCGGTAAAAGAATATAGTGTATCGATCAAAGGGCCGTTGACGACCCCGGTGGGGGGCGGTATTCGTTCTTTGAACGTGGCGTTACGCCAGGCGCTTGATTTGTATGTCTGCCTGCGTCCAGTACGCTATTTCAAGGGAGTGCCTTCACCGTTGCGTGAGCCGGAAAAGACCGATATGGTGATTTTTCGAGAGAACTCAGAAGATATTTATGCCGGCATTGAATGGGCCGCTGATTCCGAGCAAGCGAAAAAAGTCATCCGTTTTTTGCAAGAAGAAATGGGCGTGACGAAAATTCGCTTTCCGCACACCTCAGGGATTGGTATCAAGCCGGTCTCTCGCGAGGGGACTGAGCGGCTAGTGCGCAAGGCGATCCAGTATGCCATTGATAACGATCGTCAATCGGTGACGCTAGTGCACAAAGGCAATATCATGAAATATACGGAAGGGGCATTTCGTGATTGGGGCTATGCGTTGGCGCAGAGAGAATTCGGCACGCAGTTGATCGATGGCGGCCCATGGGCGAAATTTAAAAACCCAAAAACAGGTCGTGAGATCATTGTTAAAGATGTGATCGCGGATGCCTTTTTGCAACAAATTTTGCTGCGCCCAGCTGAATATGATGTGATTGCGACGCTTAATTTGAATGGGGATTATGTCTCGGATGCGCTGGCGGCTCAAGTGGGCGGGATCGGCATTGCACCCGGTGCGAATTTGTCGGATTCGATTGCTATGTTTGAGGCAACGCATGGCACGGCGCCTAAATACGCCGGTAAAGACTATGTGAATCCAGGTTCAGAGATTCTTTCTGCGGAGATGATGCTGCGCCATCTTGGCTGGTTTGAAGCTGCCGATATCATTATTTCGGCAATGGAGAAATCGATCTTACAAAAACAGGTGACCTATGATTTTGCGCGCTCGCTTGAAGGGGCAACGCAAGTATCTTGCTCGGGTTTTGGCAAGGTTCTAATCGAAAATATGGGAAAGTAGGGCGGTCATAAAAGAAACGGCCGCATTAAATGCGGCCGTTCTTTAAAACAAAGGTTTTTAACCGGCTTTATACCTTTTGGATATTTGAAGCCTGTTTGCCTTTAGGACCATCTACGATGGTAAAGCTGACTCTATCACCTTCAGCCAATGATTTGAAACCATTGGATTGAATTGCTGAGAAATGGGCGAAGAGATCTTCACCGCCTGTATCAGATGTGATAAACCCAAAGCCTTTGCCGTCGTTAAACCACTTGACTGTGCCTAGGCAGCGATCTGCGTTCTGATCAATTGACATATACAACTTTCCTTCTACTCTTGTTACTTCAACCACGAGCGCGGTTCGAAAAGCTAGACGACTTGCGCCACTCCCTCCTCACTTAAGCTCACCCCGGCGCTTCTTTTATAAAAAACGCGCCACCCTGATTGTTGGGTCTCTTGGGTTCTGTGTCAAGTTCTTTTTGAATTATTATAAAGTTTTTATTCTAAATAATTGCGCTGCACGCGCTGCAATCAGGCTGTCGGGCGATCTGCAATGAACGCCAATTCATCTGCAACGCATCTAGTAATAACAGCCGGCCGGTTAGGGAGGTGCCTGTTTGTGCGATAAGGCGGAGGGCTTCCGCGGCCTGCATGGAGCCGATAATGCCAACTAATGGCGCAAATACCCCTGTTCTAGAGCAACTCATTTCTGCCGACGCCGGCGCTGGAGGGAAAAGGCACGCATAACAAGGGGAATCAGCTAAACGTAGATCAAAGGTACTAATTTGCCCATCAAAACGTAACGCGGCGCCTGATACGAGCGGTTTACGATGCGTAATACACGTCTGATTAATCAGGTGGCGGGTGGCGAAATTATCCGTACAGTCAAGGACCACGCTGGCGCGCGCAACCCATTCATCCAGCACCACCGCATCGGCGTATAACGCCAATGCATTGACCTGGACTTCTGGGTTAAGACGCGCTAGCGCCGCGCGTGCGGCGGATACTTTGGCTTGGCCTACCGTTTCGGTGGTGTAAATAATTTGCCGTTGCAAATTGGCCAGATCGACCGTGTCCGCATCCACCAGCGTTAAGGTGCCAATGCCTGCGGCAGCAAGGTAGAGCGCGGCTGGCGAGCCGAGCCCGCCAGCGCCAATAATCAGGACGTGGGCATCCAGGAAAAGTTGCTGCGCCTCAATCCCCAGCTCATCCAGAAAGATATGCCGGGAATAGCGTAGGAGTTGTTCGTCATTCATTGCCGCAACCCGCCTAATTTGCTGGCGCAACAGCTGGGCGAGCAGATTTATTTGCCGCGATTGTGCGCTCGATTTTTGATTTTGATAACTGTACCGATTCACCTTTTAGCTGATGCAAGGCTTGTTGCAGCATAAAGTCTTCCTTGCTGCCAAAAATAGCAGGAACGCGTTCGCGGTCTTTGTCACGTTGCTCAGGTGTTTTTTTTGCGTTTTCTGTTTCAAGTTCGCGCAATTGCTTAATGCGCTGTTGCTCGCGGAGTTCTTGTTCTTTTTTCTCGTTCGGGTCTTGTGTATTGGCTAGGTGATTTGAATAATCAACCTCGCGCGTGATGAAAACGTCGTTTGGGTCGCCCTCTGAATATTGATCAACCGACATATCGGGAAGGATGCCCTTGTTTTGGATTGACCGGCCGTTTGGCGTGTAATAGTAGGCCGTTGTTAAGCGTAGGGCGGTATCCGTGGTGAGTGGTCGCACGGTTTGTACCGAGCCTTTGCCAAAGGTCGCTTGGCCCATAATCAGTGCGCGTTGGTGGCCTTGTAGTGCGCCTGCAACAATTTCAGAGGCCGATGCCGAATACGCATTGGTTAAGACAATGATTGGCACGGTTTTAAAAATAGCCGGCAAATCTTTTAAAGGGTCTGTGCTGAGTGAGGGTAAGCGGTAATGCGCAAAGGTGCTGCGATAGGTTTCTTTAGCATGGGTTTCTTGGCCATTGGTTGAAACAATGGTTGCATTGAGTGGCAAGAAAGCGCTGGAAACACCTACTGCGCTTTGCAATAAGCCGCCGCCGTTACTGCGCAAATCCAGCACCAAGCCTTTTAGAAGTTGAGTTTGCGGCTGTTTTTTGACAAGTTCTTCGAGTTTTGTGGCGAGATCAGCTACCGTGCGTTCCTGAAAACTGGTAATGCGGACCCACGCATAGCCCGGTTCGATAATTTTTGTTTTGACGCTCTGCACATGGATTTCAGCACGTGTAATGGTCATCGGATACATCCGATTGGCGCTTTTTCGATAAATGGTCAGCGTCACAGGAGTCCCCGCTTTGCCCCGCATCAGCTTAACCGCTTGGTCAAGCGTCATGCCGCGCACAGGTTTGTCATCAATGCGCGAGATTAAATCGCCAGGTTGGATGCCCGCCCGAAATGCGGGGGTGTCTTCAATCGGTGAAATAATTTTGATCAGCCCGTCTTCTTGCGAAATCTCGATGCCCAGGCCAGCAAAGCGCCCCCGTGTTTGCTCCTGGAGTTCTTTATACTCTTTTTGATCGAGATAAGACGAGTGCGGATCTAAGCTTGAAACCATGCCTTTGATCGCGGCGGTGAGTAGCTTTTTATCGTTAACTGTTTCGACATAGTCGTGTTTGACCTGTCCAAATACCTCAGCTAAAAGCCGCAATTGATCAAGTGGCAGCGGCGCATCATTATTGTTTTGCGCCGCGGCAGAAAATTGCAACGTAGCCAGTACGCCCGTCACCAGACCAAGGGCGATTAAGCTGATGTATTTGAGATGTTTACGCATGGAATATAGGGCTAAGAGCTGTCAAAGTGAGTTCAATTGTGGCACATTTTTTAAGCAAAATGCCAATGTGTTTGCATTAGCTTAAGCCGCCTGACCGTGACCAGTAGGGGTTTCTTGAGCTTTCTCAAGATCTTCGTGTTCGCTTAAATAGGCACGCCAGACTGGCTTGAGTGTTGCGTCGAGTTCATACACCAGGGGCACTCCATTTGGAATGTTCATGCTAAGAATATCTTGATCGGAAATCCCCTCAAGGTATTTGATCAAGGCTCGCAACGAATTGCCATGCGCTGCGATGATAATGCGTTGGCCAGTTTTAATGGCTGGCGCTATCGAGTCATTCCATAAAGGCAAGACCCGGGCCACCGTATCTTTTAAGCACTCGGCAAGTGGTAACTCACTACTAGGGATTTTTACGTAACGCTGATCACTGTAGGATGTGCGCGGATCTGAGGGGTCCAGCGCTGGCGGCGGCGTTTCATAGCTACGGCGCCATTGTAAAACTTGTTCCGCACCATATTGTGCGGTTGTTTCTGCTTTGTTTAAGCCGGTCAATGCACCGTAGTGGCGTTCATTGAGGCGCCATGAGTGGGTGACGGGTAGATACAAAAGATCCATTTCGTCTTGAATATGCCAAAGTGTGCGAATGGCGCGCTTTAAGACTGAGGTGTACGCAACATCGAAGGTATAGCCGGCGTTTTGTAACAGCCGCCCGGCTTGGCGAGCTTCATTTATGCCTTGCTCGGTGAGATCAACGTCAGCCCAGCCAGTGAAGCGGTTCTCTTTATTCCACGTCGATTCGCCGTGACGGATGAGGACAAGTTTATACATGTAAAATAAAAGTAGTCGTAAAAAAGTACAGAAAATAAGCGAAAACAAACGCTTCATCAGCATGATTTTGAATAATCGAGCCAGATTTAGTAACCGTCAAGCATTTATTTTATATAATGTGAGGATAACTTTTCTCAAATTATCGGAATTCCCGTGAAATTCTTCACTGACTACACTAATCTTGCTTTGCTTGTTGCCGCCATGATGGCGGGCGGGTTGTTACTCTGGCCAAGCTTGATGCGCCGTGGCCGCGACTTGTCGGTGCTGCAGGCAACGCAATTCATTAACCATCGCAATGCAACGGTGATCGATCTCAGAACAGCTGCTGAGTACGGCCAAGGCCATTTGCCGCAGGCACGCCATGTGGCGTGGGACGCGCTTCCTTCAAAAATGATGAAAATTGCTAAAAACAAGGCGCATCCAGTGCTGTTAACGTGTCAGACTGGCCGGCGTTCGCATCAGGCGCTCGCTGTTCTGAAGCAAGCCGGGTATACCGAAGTATTTGTCTTGCAAGGCGGCTTAGCCGCGTGGCAGCAAGCAGGCATGCCAGTCATAAAATAAGGATCATGATGAAAAAAGTGCTCATGTATAGTAAACAAGTATGTCCATATTGCGATATGGCCGAGCGCTTGCTGAAGGCGCGTGGTGTCGAGCATATCGAAAAAATCGCGATCGATAAGGACCCGGCCCTACGCGATGAAATGATTCAGCGTACTGGCCTGCGCACTGTGCCACAAATTTTCATCAACGGTACCCATATAGGCGGCTATGATAAATTGGCCGCGCTTGATCGTAATGGTGATTTAGCGTCTTTGCTCACAGTGAGCGCGTAATCAATTTAGAGTCATGCGACTTAAACTGCAACTGTAAGGAATATGATGGTAAACGAAAGTACTCAACAAAATACGCAGCCTGTATTTAATATTCAGCGCCTCTATCTTAAGGATTTGTCGCTTGAACAGCCTAACTCACCGGCCATTCTGAGTGAACTTGAAAAACAAGCCCCGACCATTGAAATCGAGGTTAGCCTCAAAGCAGAAAAGATTTCAGACGAGATCTATGAGAGCGTTGTTTCGACTGTTGTGACAGCAAAACTAAAAGATAAAGTGGTGCTTTTAATCGAAGCAAAACAAGCCGGTCTATTTGAGGTTCGCAATATCAAAGAAGAACAAATGGATCCGCTGCTGCATATTGCTTGTCCGTCGATTGTTTTCCCTTATTTGCGTGCAAATTTGGCTGATGCAGTAACACGTGCTGGTTTTCCGCCAATTCATCTTGCCGAAATTAATTTCCAGTCGTTGTATGAGCACCGTTTGGCACAGCAGGCAGAATCCAAAAAAGAAGCGCCAGCGCAAAAACCAAAAGCAGTAGACAGCAATAGCGCGAACCTGACTTTCGCGAATCATCTTAAGCGGCCACCTCTGCCGCGAGCATGATCGATTCATTGCCGTGTGATGCACGATTTCTCTTTAGACTGCGATACATGCGTTATTTTGCAGAGAACCAGGCCATATCTTTGTCAGTGACTTGATGAATATTACTGTTCTAGGCGCGGGTGCCTGGGGGACCGCGCTTGCCCATCATCTGGCGGATCGTCACTCTACTTTGCTATGGGCGCGCAATGCGGCCTTAGTTGAGCAATTGACGCATGATAAACATAATCAGGCTTATCTGCCCGGTGTGCCGTTGGCTAGCAGTTTGCGCTATGAAGCGGATTTGCTGGCGAGCCTTGAGCATGCGGCGGCAGAGGATGCGCTCTGTATTATTGCAACGCCAGTCGCTGGCCTACGCGCGCTATGTAAAACCATGCGTGAGCTTAACTGCATCCCCGCTCACCTGATTTGGTTATGTAAAGGATTTGAGGTGGCTAGCCGCTGCTTGCCCCACCAAGTCGTGGCCGCTGAACTGGGCGCGCATCGTAGTTGCGGGGCTTTATCCGGCCCGAGCTTTGCGCGTGAAGTGGCGCAAGGTTTGCCAGTGGCGCTAACCATAGCGAGCCAATCCGTTGCTTGCCGTGATGCGGCCGTGCGCGCACTTCATCATGCCGCAATGCGTATCTATACGGCCGACGATGTGATCGGCGTCGAAGTGGGGGGCGCGGTCAAAAATATATTGGCGATTGCGGCGGGCATTGCCGATGGGCTTAAGCTTGGCCTAAATGCGCGTGCTGCCTTGATCACCCGTGGTTTGGCCGAAATGACCCGGTTAGGTGTGACGCTAGGCGCTCGGGCCGAGACTTTTATGGGGCTGGCCGGTCTTGGTGATTTGATCCTAACGGCAACCGGCGATTTATCGCGCAACCGCACCGTTGGCTTACAGTTGGCAACAGGGCGGCCGTTGGCCGACATTCTGGCTACGCTTGGCCATATCGCAGAAGGGGTGCGTTGTGCGCCAGAGGTATTAGCCTTGGCGCAAGCGCAGGCGGTTGAAATGCCGGTTACGCAAGCGGTGTGCTCCGTGTTATTTGATGGCTGTGCGCCGCGCGCTGCGGCCTATGCGTTGTTACAGCGAGAAGCGAAGGTAGAAACGAGCTTAGCTGGCGTATAGCGTGTTAGAGGCGAAATCCTTTCATTGGGGGGTTATGCGCCGCCGGCAAAGTCTTGTTGCCGCCACGCCTCGAAGACCGTGATCGCGACAGCATTTGACAAATTAAGGCTACGATTGCCGGGCCTCATCGGCAGCCGTACGCGTTGCTCTGTTGTGAACTGCGTCAGTAGCTCGGTGCTGAGCCCACGCGTTTCTGGACCAAACACAAACCAATCACCTTTGGCAAATGTGTGATGGTGCAAGTGGCTGGCGCCGCGGGTCGTAAACGCGAACATACGCGTGTCAGAGACGCTTTCACTAGACATAAAAGCTTGCCAGTTTTGATGCACCCGCAGCGAGACAAATTCATGATAATCAAGTCCGGCGCGGCGCATTTTTGCATCATCGAGCTTAAAGCCAAGCGGCTCAATCAGATGCAATTGGGCGCCTGCATTGGCGCACAGGCGAATAATATTGCCCGTATTGGATGGAATTTCAGGTTCGACAAGAACAACGTTAAACATAAGAAAGATGGCCCAGCTGTGTGCATAGCGCCGGGATTATAGCCTGGGATAGCGCACCAGCTGCACTGCCATGCCAGATTTATGGCGTGCGCAGCGCGACCAAATTGGTGACCCGCGCGGCGCCGGCGTTCTTTAATATACGAGCTACTGCCTCAAGCGTTGTGCCGGAAGTCATCACATCGTCGACCACTGCAATATGCTGTCCGCGCACGCTGGCTAACTGCCGCGCATTCATGGCAGCCACGAATGCGCAACGCAGATTGCGTCGTCTTTCTTGGAGGTGGCTGAGTTGCGCCTGAGGTGGTGTATCAATCACGCGCCTAACCCATGTGGCTTGCTTTGGGATGCGCAGGAGCTGAGCCAAGGGCCGAGCAATTTCCCAGGCTTGATTATAGCCACGCGTGGCCAGCCGGCAAGCAGAAAGCGGCACGGGCACAATCAGGCTGGGCCAGGCCAGCATGCTGTTGGCATAGGTTTGTTGCACTAAGCTCGCGAGACGCTCAGCAAAAATGGCGGCAATTGTGAGTTGGGCATTAAACTTTAAGGCGAGGACCAGTTGATCAAGCGGCGCGGCATAGTGAGCCAGCGTGAGGGTTGCATCAAATGTAGGTGGCGTGGCGATACAGTGGTGGCATAAAAGAGAGGGGTTGTGGTTGGGGTGGGTAGGGTTGCGCTCCAGCGGTAAGGCGCAGCGTGTGCAGCGGCTATGCTTGGTTTGCCAATAAGCGTTGTCACACCCGTCGCAGATGGCGGTTGGTGACAAATTACCACACAATGCGCACCGGCACGGTAGCGCGAGACGAGTGCAAGCTTTGCATAAATTGAACGTATGCTGGGCAAATGCGGTAACAGCAAAAAAAGGTCGCGGCATGGGCTAAAACGTCAAGGCGCTCGGTTAAATTTTTTAATCTTTAAACCTTACTTCTTCAGTAGGCAAGTATACTCATAACTCTTAGTGTATTCATACCCATGCCTCTTTCATCCGTAGACTCTTCTCGACCCGCCGTCGATATTCGGCGTTTGCAGCGAATTTTTGATCGACGTGCGCAGACTTTTGACGCCGTGAATTTCTTGCCGCGCGAAGTCGCGCAACGTATGCGTGAGCGCCTTGAGTGCGTGAACCTAGCGCCTACCCGTATCTTGGATGCCGGCTGCGGCTTGGGCGACGATTTATTAGCCCTGCAAGCCTATTTTGACTCTGCGCAAATTTATGGACTCGATGTCTCTCATCAGATGCTGGCGCGAGCATTAGCCGCCACTGGCGCGCCGCGGCTAGGTTGGCGAGGGTGTCTAGCGGATACCCTATCTCGAAAAATACAATTTAAAAGCCCTTGGGGCAGAAAATTAGTGCAGATTTTTCAGCCGCGTCCGCGGCAGACCGTGCAAGCTGATTTTGCAACGCTGCCTTTTGCCGCGAGTACATTCGATTTATGTTGGTCAAATCTGGCGTTGCATTGGCATCCTCGACCCGAGCAAGTTTTACTGGAATGGCAGCGCGTCTTAAAAACCGGCGGCCTACTGATGTTTAGTTTATTGGGGCCTGATTCACTCTGTGAATTGCGCTCGGCAGGGCAGCGTGCAGGCGCCCAGATGCCCTCTTCGCGGGTGCTTGATTTCACGGATATGCATGATCTGGGCGATATGCTGGCGGCGAGCGGCTTTGAGATCCCTGTGATGGAGATGGAAAAGCTGACCATTACGTATTCCTCGCCGGCTGCCTTGCTCAGTGATGTGCGTCGCTGGGGCGCCTATCCGTTCAATCTGGCGCAGCGTCCAGCGGGACTGACTGGCCGTGGCTGGCACGAGGCGCTAATGACGGCGCTAGAGGCGCAGCGGCGAGCCGATGGCACGCTTTCGCTCACCTTTGAAATCATTTACGGGCATGCCTGGAAGGCGGCTGCGAGGACAACTGCAGAAGGCTATGCGATTGTGCGTCTTGATGAAATTACCAAAGCTGCAAAGCAAAAGTCCTGAAACGCAATTATAATGCGTCGTTTGATTGGATTAGAAAAATGAAGAGGGCGGAAGTATTGCGCCTCATTCGTAGACTGTACTCAGATTAAAGATGCCGATGAAAACAATCAAACGAATTCTAATAGGGGCGCTAGCAGGTAGTGGCTTGCTGCTGGCAAATGTTGCTCATGCGGTCAATGACCTTCCGGGCGGCCCGGCGGTCAACGCACTCAATTTTCAAACGCCGGTGACCAAGATCGCTGAAGGTCTCTACGGGCTGCACACCCTGATGCTGATCATCTGCCTAGTGATTTTTGTAGGCGTGTTTGGGGTGATGTTTTATTCGATCGTGGCTCACCGTAAGTCCAAAGGACATCAGCCGGCGCATTTTCATGAAAGCACTACCGTTGAGATTATCTGGACCGTCGTGCCATTTTTGATCGTGATTTTGATGGCCTGGCCGGCGACGAAGATGGTGATCGCTATGAAAGACACCAGCAATGCAGATGTCACGGTAAAAGTCACGGGTTATCAATGGAAATGGGGTTATGACTATATCAATGGCCCAGGTGCTGGCATTGGATTTTTATCAACCATCTCAACGCCTCGCGATCAAATAGAGGGCCGGCAGCCGGTTTCCGATACGTATTTGCAGGAAGTGGATTACCCGCTGGTGGTGCCGGTTAATAAGAAGATTCGGGTGCTGACGACCGCTAATGATGTAGTGCATTCTTGGTCGGTGCCAGCCCTTGGCGTAAAACAGGATGCCATTCCCGGTTTTGTCCGGGACACTTGGTTTAAAGCTGAAAAAATAGGCACCTATCATGGTTTTTGCACTGAGCTATGCGGTAAAGATCATGCCTATATGCCAGTCGTCGTAAAAGTTTTGTCTGAACAGGACTATGCGCAATGGGTAGACGAGCGGATAAAAACCACGTCAGTGCATGCTGAACTCAGTAAAACTTGGACCATGAGCCAACTTAAAGTGCGTGGCGAGCAAATTTATACAAGCCATTGCGCTGTCTGTCACCATGCTAACGGCAAAGGCATTGGCCCGTTTCCAGCGCTTGATGGCGGTCTGGTGACCAATGGCCCGCTCAGCAGCCACCTGAACCTTGTGCTCCATGGCAAAGCCCAAATGCCGCCGTGGGCTTCAACGCTCAATGATATTGATTTGGCTGCTGTGGTGACGTATCAGCGTAATGCGTGGGGCAATCATACTGGCGATTTAATCCAACCGCGGCAAGTGACAGCGGCACGCAACCAAGCGCTGCTCAACGAAGCTAGCCAAGTGCAAGCCGTTTCTGCACAGCGCCCTGTAACCCCGCAGGCCGCCTCAGCCAAAGCAGGCAAAGCAGGCAAATCGCCAGTACTAGGCCAAGCGCGGACATCCGGTTCAGCCGCATAATCTGCACAGTGAAACCATTCAAATAAGGAAAGTTTCTATGACCACGATCGGACACGACCAGGGAGCGCAGCACGATCATGCGCATCAGCATCCAGTTGGATGGCGGCGTTGGCTATACGCGACGAACCATAAAGATATTGGTACCTTGTATTTGATCTTTTCATTCATCATGTTTTTGTCTGGTGGCGTGATGGCGCTGTTGATTCGGGTCGAGTTATTCGAGCCTGGCATGCAAATTATGCGTCCCGAATTTTTTAATCAGCTCACTACCATGCACGGTGTCGTGATGGTGTTTGGCGCAATTATGCCGGCGTTTGTTGGTTTTGCGAATTGGATGCTGCCATTACAAATTGGCGCATCGGATATGGCATTTGCGCGCATGAATAACTTCAGCTTCTGGCTGTTGCCCCCAGCTGCGTTGTTATTGACGATATCATTTTTTGTGCCAGGTGGTGCGACCGCTGCAGGCTGGACACTGTATGCGCCGCTTTCAGTGCAAATGGGGCCAGGCATGGATCTGGCTATCTTTGCGCTGCATATTATGGGCGCCTCTTCGATTATGGGCGCCATCAATATTGTGGTCACCATCTTGAATATGCGCGCCCCTGGCATGTCGCTGATGAAAATGCCGATGTTTGCCTGGACTTGGCTCATCACCGCTTATTTGTTAATTGCGGTCATGCCAGTATTGGCGGGCGCGATTACCATGTTGCTCTTTGACCGTCATTTTGGCACCTCATTTTTTAATGCCGCAGGTGGCGGTGACCCGGTGCTCTATCAGCATATTTTCTGGTTTTTCGGGCACCCGGAAGTGTACATCATGATTTTGCCCGCGTTTGGCATCATCTCACAGGTGATTCCAGCTTTCTCGCGCAAACCTTTGTTTGGTTATCATTCGATGGTGTATGCCACGGCGTCAATTGCTATCCTGTCATTTATGGTGTGGGCGCACCATATGTTTGTTACCGGTATGCCGGTTACCGGTCAGCTTTTTTTCATGTATTCAACGATGCTGATTGCGGTCCCAACGGGTGTCAAAGTCTTTAATTGGGTGGCCACCATGTGGCGCGGCGCGCTTACGTTTGAGACGCCGATGTTATTTGCCATAGGCTTTTTATTTGTATTTACGATGGGCGGTTTTACCGGTTTAATTCTGTCGGTGGCGCCGCTTGATGTGGCCATGCATGGGACTTATTATGTGGTCGCGCATTTCCATTATGTCTTGGTGGCCGGTTCATTGTTTGCGCTTTTTTCAGGCTGGTACTATTGGTCGCCAAAATGGACTGGCTATATGTATAACGAAGTACGCGGCCGGATTCACTTTTGGGGCTCGCTAATTTCGTTCAATATCACGTTCTTCCCGATGCACTTTCTGGGCTTAGCGGGCATGCCTCGCCGTTATGCCGACTACCCGGCGCAGTTCACGGATTTTAACCAGATCGCGACGATTGGCGCTTTTGTTTTTGGTTTAATGCAGGTGTACTTTTTGTTTTGGGTGGCTTTGCCAACGTATCGTGGCAAACGGCATTTACCGGCGGCAGATAAGCCATGGGATGGCGCGCAGGGGCTTGAATGGACAATCCCAAGCCCGGCCCCTTTTCATACTTTCGAGAAACCCCCCGTGGTTGAATAAGCGCATGATTTATCCGATGTAATGGATGAGTCTGAGACAACAGAAGATACAACGGCAATATCGAAACCACAGATTGAAATTGAGATTGACATGGAACTGCAACGATGAGTAGCCAAAACCAGAGCCCTTATTATTTCGTGCCAAATCCTTCGCAGCACCCGATTTTGGCAGCGCTTAGTTTACTGGGCATTATGCTTTCGCTAACGGGCTGGCTGAATGGTCAGGGCTGGGCGCCGTTTACATTTGCGGTGAGTCTTGCTTGGTTATTTTTTATACTGTGGCGCTGGTTTGGCGATGCAATTGCTGAATCCGAGGGTGGGCAATACGGCAAACGGATTGATGCATCTTACCGTTGGAGCATGAGCTGGTTCATCTTTTCCGAAGTCATGTTTTTTAGCGCGTTTTTTGGCGCGCTATTTTATGCCCGCTCGTTTGCCAGCCCGCTTTTGGGCGACCTTGATAATAGGTTGCTGTGGCCAGATTTTATGGCGGCCTGGCCGAATGTCGGACCCTCCGGTTTGGTGTCACATTTTAAGGCCATGACGGCCTGGCCGATCCCGACCATCAACACCGCTTTGTTGTTAACCTCTGGTGCTACCTTGACGGTGGCGCACCATGCGCTACGGGATGATCATCGCAAACAAGCGATTATTTGGCTCGCTGCCACGGTGTTGCTTGGCGCCATCTTCTTATTTATGCAAGGCTATGAGTATGTGCATGCTTATCATGAGCTTAATCTCAAGCTCACCTCTGGCATGTATGGCT
Source organism: Mycoavidus sp. SF9855 (assembly GCF_024582735.1). NCBI lineage: Bacteria > Pseudomonadati > Pseudomonadota > Betaproteobacteria > Burkholderiales > Burkholderiaceae > Mycoavidus > Mycoavidus sp. SF9855. The sequence goes on along the minus strand of NZ_CP102085.1, from coordinate 2,082,140 downwards.
CTACCTTCTTTCTGCTAACGGGTTTTCATGGCTTCCATGTGATGATGGGGGCATTGATGTTGGCTATCGTGCTGGTGCGCTTAATGCGTGGACACTTTAGCGCGGAGCACCACTTTGCGTTTGAGGGTGCTGCCTGGTATTGGCATTTTGTCGACGTCGTATGGCTTGGCTTATATGTTGTGGTGTATTGGCTTTGATGGGGTTTGTTTGAAGGCAGATACCGCCATCTGGGGCGTTTAGAATGCTGTTAGCATTCTAAACCCTTGCATTCTCTTTAATCGCTATACGGAATGCCGGTACTTTGAATCCATCCCCTCCAATACGCGAATAAAATAAATAAAAAAAGCCCAATTGAAAGCCCAACGCGGGCCATTAATGAATAAACCATCCGCTTTGTTGTACCTCGGTCGTGCATCATGAAATACAGTGCGCAAACTAGGCTAGCGCCAATTAGGATAAAAGCAAGTGCAACTAGAACAGCCATATGGGTAGAAATAATTCAGCAAAGTTTCAAAAGAACAGCATAAGCCGTACTATTATCGCACTAACGGTTCTATCATGTGCGCTCGAACAGCTATGCTAAAAATTCGTTTCTGGCCAGCCTTGGCAGTCCTTATAGCGGTGGCGCTTGCCGTACGCTTAGGCTTTTGGCAGCGGGATCGTGCGCATCAGAAAGAAGCGCTGGCAGCCCAAATCACGCGCCATCAGCATAGCGCGCTGATACCTGTGGGCTCATCGTTACTGCCACTTAAAGAAATCGAATACCATCGGCTACGAGCGCGCGGACGTTTCATGCCGGAGCACGCGGTGTATCTTGATAACCGGCCCTATAACGACCAGCCTGGTTTTCATGTGCTGATGCCCCTGGCATTAGAAGAGGGGGGGTATGTATTGGTCAAACGGGGTTGGATACCCCGTAATATAAAAGATCGTATTGCGTTTGCACCATATTGCACACCGGCGAGTATCGTCGACATAGAAGGGATTGCCCGCGCTGATGCGGGCCGTGCATTTGAGCTTGGCTCTGGTGGTTCAGCGGCGCGTTTGCGGATCCGGCAAAATTTGGAGATTGCAGCATACCAAGCAGAAACTGGGTTGCCGCTGCAGCCATTTATCCTTTGGCAGACCAATGATCTAAATGACCAACTGGTGCGTGTTTGGCCAAGCCCTTTAACGGGTGTGGCGCGTAACTATGGTTATATGGTCCAATGGTGGGGAATCGCGGTTGCTATAGTATTATCGGGCCTGTACGCTGCGCGCCGCGCAGCGCTTAGCGCTTCTAAGTAGGACTCATTTTAGAACTGCCAATGAAAAATCATGATCTAGAGCCAAAGACGTTGGCTTTACCTGACCTCAAGTCAGGTCGCAAAGACTCGAGTTGGAGGGTGTTGTGGCTGGTGGTAGCGGTGTGTCTGGCGCCAGTGATTGCGTCTTACTTATTTTATTATGTTTTTAAGCCAGTCGGCGGATCGGCGAATTATGGTCAGTTGATTGAGCCGCAGCGGCCCATCCCGCCCAGTTTAATGGTGCGCACAGAAAATGGCACGATCACGCCTTTGCAAACTTTACAAGGCAAATGGTTATTGCTGGCTGTTGATGCGAGCGCATGCGCTGAAAATTGTGCCAAAAAACTCTATTTTATGAGGCAAGTACGTGCTGCGCAGGGCATTGAACGTGAGCGGGTGGTAACGGTTTGGTTGCGCACCGACCGTGCTCCGGTGCCTCCTGCCGTGCAACGCGCCTATGCTGAGACGCATTTTTTGAGCGTTGATCCGGCTACCCTGCTGCAATGGTTGCCGCTTGATGAGGGCCGGCAGCTGGCCGAGCATATTTATCTAGTGGACCCAAACGGTAATCTGATGATGCGCTTTCCAGCCCAGCCAGACCCAGGCAAAATCAAAAAAGACCTGAGCAAATTGTTGAAGTGGTCAGGCATTGGCTAAAATCGTTCCCAGGATCTCTCCGTGTTTATTCTGCAACTTAGCTTAATAGGTCTTTGCCTTGCACTCATTCCGCTAAGTTGGGTGTGGCTGCGTAGTGGCACCGATCAATTTGGTAAATTGGTCTGGGTCAGCACTGTGCTCACCTTTGATCTGGTGCTGTTTGGCAGCTTTACGCGCCTGACAGATTCGGGCCTAGGCTGCCCTGATTGGCCTGGTTGTTATGGCACCGCATCGCCATTTATCGCGCACGAAGCGATTCGGGCAGCGCAAGCCTTATTGCCCAGTGGCCCGGTCACGATGACTAAGGCGTGGATTGAAATGATCCACCGCTATCTCGCGCTGGCCTTGGGGGTGCTGATGATTGCGCAGGTTGTGATGGCGTGGTGCAAACGTAAATCGTTATTGGTGTCACCGTGGTGGCCGGTGGCGTTACTGGCGCTAGTCTGCGTGCAAGGCGCGTTTGGCGCTTGGACCGTGACCTTAAAATTGCAGCCGTTGATTGTGACGATTCACTTATTGCTAGGGCTGACCCTACTTGGTGGCTTGGCTCGGCTGGCCATGAGTTGTGCGCCTGCGCCCAGGCTGGCGCCTGCCGCGGCACGTTGGCAGTGGGCGGTATGGGTGGGGCTGGTGCTGTTGGTATTGCAAATTGCTTTAGGGGGTTGGGTGAGTGCGAACTACGCTGTGCTCGCCTGTCCAGATTTCCCGACCTGCCATGGCGCTTGGCTGCCGCCAATGGATTTTGTGCAAGGTTTTCAGCTGTGGCGCTCGCTGGGCCAAACCAAAGCAGGGGATTTTATTACGCCAGACGCGCTGGTGGCAATCCATTGGACACATCGCACTTTTGCGCTGGGAGTGAGTGTATGGTTGCTTGGGCTCGGCCTGCAGTTGCGCCAGTTTGCTGCGCTGCGCTCCTTAGCCTATGGCTTGATCGCGTTGGTTGTGCTGCAGTGTTTAACCGGCTTAGCGAATATCGTATTGCAGTGGCCTTTGCTGATTGCGCTCGTGCATAATGGCGGCGCGGCGGTATTATTGTTGCTGCTCATCATGCTAAACTATCGTATCGTAATTAGCAGACAAGGTATGCGGTAAGCCGCAACGCAGGTCTGAATCTATGGAAAGTATCTCTATTTGCCCATCTCTTGGCAACCGAATTTCCCAATACTGTGCACTGACTAAGCCTCGGGTGACCCAGCTCGCGGTATTTTGCGCCGTGATTGGGATGCTACTGTCAACGCCCGGTAGCGTGCCGTGGTCCATCTTGCTAGGTGGCGCGGTGGGGATTTGGCTATTAGCCAGCGCCGCGTTTGCGGTCAATTGTTTACTTGAGCGCAAAGTGGATCGGCTAATGCGCCGTACCGCATGGCGTCCGTCTGCGCGTGGCGAATTAACCTCGCTCCAAATTCTTTTCTTTTCAGCCATGCTGGGTGGGCTTGGCATGTGGACGCTGTATGCTTTCACCAACGCCTTGACCATGTGGCTCACGCTGGCCACCTTTATTGGCTATGCGCTGATTTACACGGTGCTGCTAAAGCCTGCAACGCCGCAAAATATTGTGATTGGCGGCGCCGCCGGCGCCATGCCGCCGGCTCTTGGCTGGGCTGCTGTGACGGGAACGGTGCCGGCTGATGCTTGGTTGCTGGTGTTGATTATTTTTGTCTGGACGCCGCCCCATTTTTGGGCGCTGGCGTTATATCGCCGGCAAGATTACGCGCAAGCGGGTTTGCCGATGCTGCCGATTACCCATGGTGAGCAATTTACGCGCTTGCATATTTTGCTTTATACCATCATTTTATTTGGTGTGTCGTTGCTACCATTTGCCTCGCGCATGAGTGGGCTGGTCTATTTGGTCGCCGCGCTGGTACTGGGGGTGATTTTCTTAGCCTATGCGTGGCAAATATGGCGCGCTTATTCGGATAGGCTGGCGCGCAGGCTTTTTCGATATTCAATTATTTATTTATCGTTGCTGTTTGCAGCGCTACTGGCGGACCACTATGTGCAACTCTACTGCCGCGGCATCTAAATTTATTGTATGCCTAATGTGCGCCCTGATATGGGCGGCTGGCTGCACGCGTGCGCCCGTGTTCAAAAATACCGATTTGACTGACAACCCCAGTTTTGGCAACGATTTTACGCTACCGGATACGACTGGCCAGTTGCGTACATTAGCGGACTTTAAAGGAAAAGTCGTGGTGGTGTTGTTCGGTTACACGCACTGCCCAGACATTTGCCCAATGACGCTGGCAACGCTTGCGCAAACGCTTAAACAATTGGGTCCAGATGCAAAACGGGTGCAGGTGTTGTTCGTGACTGTCGATCCAGAGCGTGATACATCATCTTCGTTGGCGCACTATGTCCCTGCCTTTGATCCGAGTTTTATCGGTTTGCGGCCGGCGAATGAAGCGCAACTCAAAAAAGTGACGCAAGATTTTCGCGTGCACTATGCGCGCGAGCAGGCAAACGTAGACACGAGGGCAAAACCCTCTGTGTTAGATGAAATTTCCAATGCCTATACGATGGACCATACGGCAGCCGGCTATGTGTTTGACGCAACCGGCAAGCTGCGCCTTTTTGCCCGCGATGGGCAAGGATCGAAGCCGTGGGTGCACGATCTTAAAATACTGCTTAATTGATCAGATGCGCGGTAAACTCTTTAGGCTGGCGAGGATCTCAAAGATGTTTTGCTTTCAAGAGTAATCCGTGAAGAGCCTAAAGCTGTACGGAAATATTTTAACGCCCGAGGGCTGGAGGCTCGGTCATTTAACGCTCGAGGGCGGACGGATTGTTGCCCTGAGTGGCGCATCTATCGAGCCGGCGCTCAATCATGAAGCCTATATTTTGCCAGGCTTTATTGACCTGCATGTGCATGGCGGGGGCGGCGCCGACGTGATGGAAGGCGGCGCGGCTGCTCAAATCATGGCGCGGCTGCATGCTCAGTATGGCACGACAAGTTTATTGGCGACTACGATGACGGCGCCGCCGGCTGAGTTGGCTGCCATCTTGGCTAGGCTTGCGCATGAGGTGCAGCAGCGCGCGCCTGGTGGCGCGCGTATCCTTGGGGTGCATCTTGAAGGACCCTATATCAATCCTGGCAAACTGGGGGCGCAACCTGATGCAACGGCGCTCGCTGCGTTGGATGAAATACTCTATTATTTAACGCTGGCCCCGATTCGGGTTGTGACGTTGGCGCCGGAGTTGGCCGGTCATTTAAATATCATCACCCACCTTGCCGCGCGTGGCGTACGCGTACAGCTTGGCCACACGCTCGGGAGTTATGAAGATGGCGTTAATGCGCTCAAGCACGGAGCATCCGGTTTCACCCATCTATTTAATGCCATGACGGGCTTGCATCATCGGGCGCCAGGCATGGTCGGGGCGGCCCTGGCGCATGCTGAATATGCGGAACTTATCCCAGATTTGTTGCATGTGCATCCAGGTGCGATTCACACCGCGCTGCGCGCGATTCCTAAGCTCTACTGCGTCACCGATAGCACGGCGGCAGCAGGGATGCCGGATGGAGCTTACCCGCTGGGCAGCCAGACGGTGACTAAATGCGTAAACGGCGTGCGGCTTGCCAATGGTACGTTGGCGGGGAGTACCTTGACGATGGATCAAGCGTTGCGTAATCTAGTCTCGCTTGGTTTGCCTTTAGCCGAAGCTTCACATCGGTTATCGCGCTATGCGGCGGACTACCTTGGCTTAATTCAACGCGGCCGGCTGGCCGTCGGTGCGTGGGCAGATTTAGTGGTGCTTGACCGCCAACTGAGGGTACAGGCGACTTATGTCGAAGGGCAAGGGATTTAAGCTGGGTCGAAGTTCATTTTGCTCGACAGTGTTGTAGAAAAGAGGTTAAATATAAAGCTAGTTGCTCTACTCTAATGCGTTCAGCCGGCGTGCAAGTACACGCAACTTGTTTAGAATAAAGATTATGGCTATTTTTTCAGATGTAGAAGACAACGCTGTGGTTGAGCGGCAAAAGCAAAAAATAAAGCCGCCATCCATGTATCAAGTGGTGTTGTTAAATGATGACTTTACGCCGATGGGGTTTGTTGTCATGATTCTTCAAAAATACTTTAGAAAAGACCCAAAGGCCTCAATTCAGATTATGCTGAAAGTACATTGCGAAGGTAGAGCAATTTGTGGGGTTTATACGCGCGATGTGGCGATGACTAAAGTCAAGCAGGTTACAACCCATGCCAGACAAGAAGGCCATCCGCTACAGTGTGTTATGGAGAGAATATGATCGCCCAAGAACTAGAAGTCAGCTTGCATATGGCGTTTATGGAAGCGCGCCAAGCCCGGCATGAGTTCATTACGGTAGAGCATTTGCTATTGGCACTGTTGGATAATCCAACCGCCGTTGAAGTTTTGCGTGCCTGTGCGGCCAATATTGATGACTTGCGACATAGCTTGCATCATTTTATTCATGACAACACCCCGATTGTGCCGGGTTCGATAGATGCTGATACCCAGCCTACATTAGGTTTTCAGCGGGTGATTCAGCGCGCAATTATGCACGTGCAGTCTGCTTCAAATGGCAAAAAAGAAGTCACGGGCGCCAATGTGCTGATTGCCATTTTTGGAGAAAAAGAGTCGCATGCTGTTTATGCCTTGCAACAACAAGGTATCACGCGCTTAGATGTGGTCAATTTTATTTCGCATAGCATAACTAAAACAGGCGAGAGTGAAGCTGCAAAACCGACTGATGTGGGCGCAGAGGGCGAAGGGTCGGCCGGGCAGAAAGAAACGCCATTGGCGCAATTTACGCAAAATCTAAATCAACTGGCAAAAGAGGGTCGCATTGACCCGTTAATTGGCCGCGAGCCTGAGGTTGAACGTGTGGTGCAAATTTTATGCCGCCGTCGCAAGAACAATCCGTTGCTAGTTGGTGAAGCCGGTGTAGGCAAAACGGCGATCGCTGAAGGGCTCGCCTGGCGGCTCACGCGTGGCGAAGTACCCGATATCTTGGCCAATGCAATTGTGTATTCATTGGATATGGGCGCCTTGTTGGCCGGCACCAAATATCGTGGGGATTTTGAGCAGCGTTTAAAAATAGTGCTTAAGGAATTAAAAGATCGCCCAAATGCAATACTTTTTATCGATGAAATTCATACTTTGATTGGTGCCGGCGCTGCCTCAGGCGGTACCCTAGACGCATCAAATTTATTAAAGCCAGCGCTCTCGTCAGGGCAAATAAAATGTATTGGCGCCACGACTTTTACTGAATATCGCGGTATTTTTGATAAAGATGCAGCGCTGTCACGGCGGTTTCAAAAAATCGATGTGTCTGAGCCAACCGTAGCCCAAACCATTGCGATTTTGCGTGGTCTCAAGTCGCGCTTTGAAGAACATCACAATGTTAAATATTCTCTCGCCGCGTTATCGGCTGCGGCTGAATTATCCGCTCGTTTTATTGCGGATCGTCATTTGCCTGATAAGGCGATTGACGTTATCGATGAAGCCGGCGCCGCGCAACGTGTATTACCTAAATCGAAACAAAAAAAGATTATCGGTAAAGTCGACATCGAGGAAATTATCGCAAAAATGGCCCGCGTGCCTACGCAAAGCGTTTCACTGGATGATCGTGGCAAATTGCAAACGCTTGAGCGTGACCTTAAAAGTGTGGTCTTTGGACAAGCCCCCGCCATTGAAGCATTGGCAGCTGCGATTAAAATGGCCCGTGCCGGGCTAGGTCAAATTGGCAAGCCAATCGGCGCGTTTTTATTTTCAGGTCCAACCGGCGTTGGCAAAACTGAAGTCGCACGTCAGCTGGCGTTCACTTTAGGGATTGAGCTGACACGTTTCGATATGTCTGAATATATGGAGCGTCATGCGGTCAGCCGTTTAATCGGTGCACCGCCCGGCTACGTCGGCTTTGATCAAGGTGGCCTGTTGACTGAGGCGATTACGAAAAAGCCCCACTGCGTGCTGTTACTTGATGAAATCGAAAAAGCGCATCCAGATATCTATAATATTTTGCTGCAAGTGATGGATCATGGCACATTGACAGATAACAATGGCCGTAAAGCGGATTTTCGCAATGTGATTCTCATCATGACCACCAACGCCGGCGCAGAAGCGCTGCAAAAAGCCAAAATTGGCTTTACTGTACGCAACCAAGCCGGTGATGAAATGGCTGAAATTAAACGGACTTTCACCCCGGAGTTTCGTAACCGGCTGGACGCGATCATTAACTTCTATTCGCTCAATGAAGAGATTATTCTGCGCGTCGTTGATAAGTTCTTAATTCAACTGGAAGAACAACTGCATGAAAAGAAGGTGGACGTTGTCTTTACGGATAAGCTGCGCAAATATCTTGCTAAAGGCGGTTTTGATCCGTTAATGGGAGCGCGGCCTATGCAACGCTTAATTCAAAACACCATCCGGCGTGCGCTGGCCGACGAACTGCTTTTTGGCAGGCTGTCAAACGGCGGCCGTGTCACGGTTGATGTAGACGATCAAAACAACGTGCAACTCGTCTTTGATGAAAACGGCGCATCACAGAATACAAACCCCGAAACGGCGGAGATTGACTGACGGCCTCAAACCTTGATTGCCACTTTATGCGGTATAAGAAGTCAGTGTATTGCGCATCTTTTTCATGGCACTGACTTCGATCTGGCGAATCCGCTCGGCGGATACGCCGAATTCAGCCGCTAGATGATGCAGTGTGGCGCCGCCAGTACCATTATCGTCGACCTGTAACCAGCGCGCTTCAACAATGCGGCGACTACGGGCATCTAAGGTATCCAGTGCGCTTGTTAAGCCGTCGCTTTGTAACCGATCCAACTGGCGATTTGCCAGCACCTCGGTTGGCTCGTGCTGAGTATCGGTTAAATAGGCGATCGGAGCAAATGATTCTTCACCATCCTCCATTTGTCCTTCTAGCGCAATATCCCCACTCATCATGCGCGTTTCCATTTCGCGGACATCTTCACGCTTGACGTTCAATTCTTTAGCTAAGGCATCGATTTCACTCGATGTAAACGCTTGCATCGTTTGTTTATGACGGCGCAAATTGAAAAAAAGCTTTCGTTGAGCCTTGGTCGTGGCGACTTTCACAATCCGCCAATTGCGTAGGATATATTCATGAATCTCAGCCTTGATCCAATGAATGGCGTATGACACGAGCCGTACATTTTGCTCTGGATCAAAGCGTTTCACGGCTTTCATCAGACCAATATTGCCTTCTTGAATGAGGTCTGCATGCGGCAGCCCATAACCCAGGTAGTTACGGGCAATTGAGACGACCAAACGCAGATGGGATAAAACCAGCTTGCGGGCGGATTCAAGCGTGCCGTGTTCACGGTAGTCGGCAGCGAGCTGCTGCTCCTCATCTGCTTGCAGCATTGGAATCCGGTTAACCGCTTGGATATAGGCGTTAAGATCGCCTAGCTGGCCAAGTACCGGCATGGCAGAAGCCAGGGTCAATGCTCCGCCTTGATTGAATTTATTGAGATGATTCGCACTCACTTTACACTCCTTAGAGAGGACGTTTTTAATAATATTAGCACTCTTCTTGATAGAGTGCTAATTCCATCGAGAGGCGTAAGAGAATTATAATCATGCGATGGGTTTGCTCATGCCGAGCAAACCCATCTAAATTAGGCCAGGAAAATCATAATGAGTGAAATATTTGCCGCAGCAGCCCCAGTCACTGTGCCAATCGCCGATTCAAACGACTGCTTTGCTGTGCGCCGTATTTACTGCATTGGCCGCAATTATGTCGAGCATGCCCGTGAAATGGGTGGTGAGCCGGATCATCAGTCCTTAGTATTTTTTAATAAACCGACTGACGCTATCCTGTATGTAGCGCCCGGTATGGTTGGGCAATTTCCTTATCCACCCGGTTCAAACAATGTGCATTATGAGATGGAGTTGGTGGTCGCGCTTGGTAAGCGCGGTCGCGATATCCCAGTTGAGCGGGCGCTTGAGTATGTGTTTGGCTATGCCCTAGGTCTCGATATGACGCGCCGTGATTTGCAAGCGGAGATGAAACGACAAGGTTATCCATGGGAAATCGGCAAAGCGTTTGACCATGCTGCGCCGCTGGGGCCGATTCACCGAGTAGACGAGGTTGGGCATTATCAGCAGGGGGCGATTTGGCTTAACGTAAATGGCGTTGAGAAGCAGCGTGCTGATGTGTCTCAGTTAATTTGGTCGGTGGCGCAAGCCATCTCTTATTTATCAACGTTATCCGAGCTTGTGCCGGGAGATTTAATTTATACCGGAACCCCAGGTGGGGTGGGGTCGATTGTGAAGGGTGACCTGATGATAGGCGGCATTGAGGGGTTGGGTGAATTTGCCGTCAAAGTCACTTGAGCTTAGGCTGGGTGAGGGTTTAATCCAGCAACGCGCTGGCGAACTCTGCGGCGCAAAACGGCTGTAGATCATCAATTTGTTCTCCCACGCCAATGAAGTACACGGGGATAGGCCGCTGTCGCGCAATCGCGGCGAGGATGCCGCCTTTAGCCGTGCCATCAAGCTTGGTCACAATCAATCCGGTGAGACCAAGGGCATCATCAAAAGCTTTCACCTGCGCGAGGGCATTCTGTCCGGTATTTGCGTCAATCACCAGCAGCACTTCGTGCGGGGCCCCGTCCATCGCCTTACCGATGACGCGTTTGATCTTTTTTAACTCCTCCATCAAATGTAATTGTGTCGGTAGGCGCCCAGCGGTGTCCGCCATGAGTATATCTAGCTTACGTGCGCGCGCGGCGTTAAGGGCGTCGAAAATGACCGCGGCGGGGTCACCGCTTTGCTGTGAAATCACATTGATCTGATTACGCTCACCCCACAGTGCAAGCTGTTCGTGTGCGGCGGCGCGAAAAGTGTCACCCGCGGCCAGCAACACAGATTGTCCGTGTTGCTGTAAATGTTGGGCCAGTTTGCCAATGCTGGTGGTTTTACCTGCGCCGTTGACGCCCGTGATCATCATCACCAAGGGTTGCGCGCGGCCCAGTACTAATGTGTGCTCAAGTGGTTTTAATAAATCAATCAAGAGCGCGCGCAAGGCAGATTTGACTGCTTCACCTTCATTCAGCCGCTCAGCGCTTACTTTCTGACGTAGAGCACTCAGTAGAAAATCGCTCGCTTCAATGCCTGTGTCGGCCATTAATAGCGCAGCTTCGAGCTCTTCAAAAAGGGCCTCATCGACTTTTGCGCCAGCAAAAATGCTGGTAAAGCTGTTACGCGTCTTCGCTAAACCTGATTTTAGTCGGCTTACCCAGGAGGTTGAGCGGTTGGCAGTAGGCTCTGTGCTCGGCAGATTTTTAGCCTGAGTGCTGGCTTTTGATTTATTCTCTGGCTCAGAAGGTGCCGGGGTCGATGTTGAGCCCTTATTAAGATTTTTGAAGAAGCTAAACATGGTTTATAGTTTCGAGAACTTGGCTTGGAAAGCGCTCAGTGTGGATGCAAAAGAAGCGTTTATTCTAGCAGATGGAATGGAAAGCCCTCTCCTTATGGAGCATGTATCAGTGCTTTCATCATGATTGGGTATTTTTAGTGTAAGCAAAATGCGCTTAGTCGAAAATCACGGTGTCTAGGACTGTTGATCAATCAGCATTGAGTTCAATTAATTTATGTTGCTGAATAAGAATATATTGAAAAAGCTAGCTAAAGCAGTTATGCCATTACGCGTTATGGCGCGCGCTTATATGCGAGACCATTTCTTGCGAAGCGGCGCCTGTCTATTGACACTTCTCTGCGTAGCTAGCGTATCGGCTGCCACCTCGAGGACTGAAGGCGCGTCAAGTGCTGACCTCCAACACGCGTTGCCGACAACGGAATTTACTTTAGCTAACGGCTTACGCGTCATCGTGCGTGAAGATCACCGGGCGCCGACTGTGGTGCAGATGCTTTTTTATAAAGCAGGCTCGCTAGATGAGCTAAGCGGTACAACTGGGGTGGCGCATGTGCTCGAGCACATGATGTTTCGCGGCACTCAGCAGCTTGGACCGGGAGAGTTTTCGCAACGCGTGGCAGCTCTCGGCGGCAGCGAGAATGCGTTTACGATGCAAGACTGTACAGCGTATTTCACGCGTATAGAGAAATCGCATCTATCTGAAATCATGGCGTTAGAAGCGGATCGGATGCAAAATCTTGCTATCACAAGCGAACTATTCGAGCGGGAAATTCGCGTGGTGATGGAGGAGCGGCGTTTATCCCTTGAAGATAAACCTGAGGCGCTGCTGGATGAGGCCTTGCAGGCAACGGCATATAATGCGTCGCCTGCGCGCTGGCCGGTGATTGGCTGGCAGGATGATTTGCAACATATGACATGGCTTGACGCCCGGGCGTGGTATGAACGATGGTACGCACCGAATAATGCAGTGCTGGTGGTGGCCGGAGATGTTGCTCCTGCGTCTGTGCGCAGCCAAGCTGAGCGTTGGTTTGGCGCGATTCCAGCACGGCCATTGCCGGCGCGTAAACCACAAAATGAACCGCTTCAGCGCGGCTTGAAACGCGTGACGATCAAAGCGCCTGCTGATGTGCCGCGCGTCGTATTGGCATTCAAAGCCATGCCGTTAGAGGAAAATTCCACTACGAAACAAGATGCTTACGCCCTCAGTGTGCTGGCCGCTGTGCTGGATGGCTATCCAAATGCACGACTGGAAAAACATCTCGTGCGCGAACAACGTCTAGCCGACTGGGTCGATGCCTCTTATAGTATGGTGGCGCGTGGGCCTCAGCTATTTACGCTAAGCGCGATCCCGGCGCAGGGCCGCTCGTTAATCGAGCTAGAAGCCGCTTTACGCAGTGAGCTACGGCGAATTGCGCAAAACGGGGTCAGTGCTCAGGAGCTACAGCGTGTCAAAACGCAACTGTACTCCGCGCGGATCTATGGACGAGACTCCGTCTTTAGCCAAGTGATGGAAATAGGTTTAGCTGAAATGGCAGGGCATTCATGGCGCGCCATCGAGCCCATGGATCAAGCCCTCAATGCGGTGACGGCACAAGATGTGCAAGCGGTGGCGGCGCGTTATTTTAGCGATGATCAGCTGACCGTGGCTACGCTGATGCCACCGCACACGCAGTCAACGCCGCGCTTGAGAAAAAGATCGCAAGGAAAGTAATGGAACCAGTCAGGATGCCGCTTAGGATTAAATTTTTACGTTTAACGACTCTGCTTGCCGCAGTCGTGCTGGGATGGCCGGCGCCGTTATTGGCTGGACCGTTGATTCAGCAATGGACCGCACCGTCGGGGGCAAAAGTACTGTTGGTTGAAGATCACGCGATTCCAATGCTCGATATTCAAGTCAATTTTGCTGCGGGTAGCCGTTATGATCCATCTAACCGCAGCGGATTAGCTGCCATGACGGCGCACATGTTGAGTGCGGGAATGCGTACGGCCAAAGGTTGCTTAGGGTTGACCGAAGCGCAGATTGAAGACCGCTTAGCCGAGATTGGCGGCGTGATCTCGGATACCGTGGATGGCGATAGCGCGGCTTTGCGCTTGCGCACATTGTCAGCCGCGCCCAAGCGTGATGCGGCGCTGGCGGTTTTTGCAGGCATTTTGCAGTGTCCGGCTTTGCCGGAAAAAAAGTTAGTCCGTGAAAGGCAGCGTGTGATCACGGCTCTCAAGGTGTCGGAAAAGCAGCCACAGGCGCAGGCTGAAAAGGCCTTCAAGGCCGCCGTATTTGGCGCGCATCCATATGGCGCATCGCCTGACCCCAAAAGCATTGCAGCTTTGACGCAAGCCGACCTTACGTCGTTCTATCAGGCGCACTATACTGCCCAGCATGCGGTCCTCAGCATTGTCGGCGACTGTGACCGGGCGCAAGCAGAGCGCATTGCTGAGCAACTGATGCGCGCGTTGCCAGATAGCGCGCCAGGCGCAGTGCTGCCCCCGGTGGTACCGCTATCTGGCTCATCTGAGATTAAGCTGCTGAATCCGGCCTCGCAAGCGCACATTTTGATTGGCGCGCCCGCCATTGCACGAGGTGACCCGGATTATTTTCCGTTATTAGTGGCGAATCAAGTGCTAGGTGGTGGCACACTGATCTCTCGACTCGGGCATGAAGTGCGGGAGCAGCGCGGCTTGTCCTATGGCGTATACAGCGCTTTCATTCCTGCAGCGCAGCCGGGTAGTTTCCAAATTAGCCTGCAAACACGCAAAGACCAGGCTTATGAGGCCCTGGCGGTGGTGCGTGAAACTCTTGCGACATTTATTGCCCAGGGGCCTACCCAAGCAGAATTGAATGCGGCCAAGAATTATCTGGTGAACAGTTTTCCATTGCAACTTGACGGTAATGGCAAGCGGCTGAGGATCGTGGCGACCATAGGTGTTTACGGACTGCCTTTGGATTATCTAGAAACCTGGACTGCGCGTGTCAATGCAGTGACGCGTGCCGAAGCGCAAGCCGCATTTGCAAAACATGTGAATGTAAACCAGATGGCGACCGTATTAGTCGGCGCGCCAGCTGCACGCTAGAGGTGCAATCAGCATTTTAGTTTATGGCTATTTCATCTGAATTTTCTACTGCAGCAGCGCGTACGCGCGCTGCTGCACATTCGGTTCGCATCATCGGCGGGGCTTGGAAGCGCACGCATTTGCCGGTGCTGGATATGGGCGAATTGCGGCCAACCCCTGATCGGGTTCGTGAAACACTATTCAATTGGTTGGGCCAAGGGCTTGATGGCTTGGTTTGCCTGGATTTATTTGCCGGGAGCGGCGCATTAGGTTTCGAGGCTGCCTCGCGAGGCGCTGCGCGCGTGCTGATGGTTGAGCGACAATTACGGATTGTACAGCAACTACGGTGCAATCGAGAAAAGCTCGCGGCTCAGACAATAGAAATTGTCCATGCGGATGCGCTAAAATTTGCCTGTGGGCTTGCCGCGGGCAGTTTTGATTTAATTTTCCTTGACCCCCCGTTTGCTACGAACTTGCTTGAACCTGCATTAAAGCTGTGTATGCCGCTTGTGCGCATAGGAGGCGCCATTTATATTGAATCATCTAGGTCACTGGCCCGGGGCAAGCAACTGGTCTTGCCAACGGATGCTATCTCGACGGGCGACCCATCTGGGTTAGCGCTGACGGGTGAGCAGATGGAGTGGAGCGTCGTACGGCACGGTAGGGCAGGGGCCGTGCATTATCATTTACTTCGCCGTCTGGCTAGCCAGGCTGGCGACATTTTGCCTTCTGATGGGGAAACGGCATGATCGTTGCAGTGTATCCGGGGACCTTTGATCCGTTCACGCGCGGCCACGAGGATATTGTGCGCCGGGCCGCCAGCATTTTCGACAAACTAATTATCGGGGTTGCCGATAGTCGTAATAAACAACCTTTTTTTACACTCGATGAACGGCTGGCGATTGCGCGCGAAGTTCTTGGACATTATCCTAATGTTCAAATCGAGAGTTTTAAGGGCTTACTAAAAGATTTCGTACGTAGCCATGAAGCGCGCGTAATTGTGCGTGGCCTGCGCGCCGTGTCAGATTTTGAATATGAATTTCAAATGGCCGGCATGAATCGTTATCTAATGCCGGATATTGAAATGATGTTTATGACCCCGGCTGACCAGTACCAATTTATTTCCGGTACGATTGTGCGAGAAATCGCGCAACTGGGCGGCGATATTAGCAAATTTGTCTTTCCATCGGTCGAAAAAAAGATCAAAGAAAAAGTCGCGGTGCTCGCGGCTGAGGTTGATCGTTATAGCCTGCGGCAACAGGTGCAGGGATAAGTTATGGCGCTGATGATTACCGATGAGTGCATTAATTGCGACGTTTGTGAACCGGAATGCCCAAATGACGCGATTTCAATGGGGACTGAGATTTACGTCATTGACCCGAGTAAATGTACTGAATGCGTCGGACATTTTGATGAACCGCAATGCCAGCAAGTATGTCCAGTTGAGTGCATTCCGCTTAACCCTGAATATACTGAAACACGCGTCCAGTTACTGCAGAAATATCATAAACTGGTGGTGCAAAAGGGAGAGTAATCAATGGCAGATTGCCCGCTACGGCCGAATAGTTCATTATCGCGAACGGTCCCGAAATA
The DNA here is from genome assembly GCF_024582735.1 of Mycoavidus sp. SF9855. Classification (NCBI taxonomy): domain Bacteria; kingdom Pseudomonadati; phylum Pseudomonadota; class Betaproteobacteria; order Burkholderiales; family Burkholderiaceae; genus Mycoavidus; species Mycoavidus sp. SF9855. The sequence goes on along the minus strand of NZ_CP102085.1, from coordinate 2,066,192 downwards.
CCGCGCGTCCTCCCTTTTAGACTGAGGCGTATGCTATTTCTGTATAGCCGACTAGCGCACGCTTTTGGGCAGTATCTAGCTTAGGTGAACGGTGCATCTGCCGTATAGGATAAAATACGCTTATTCTGCCGTCTCAGTGAAATCTTATGAAGCCGAAGTTTTGAGAGCGCTTAGCGGTGTTATTTTTGACCTTTCTAACAGGAGGCGGCTATTTTGTTGCACGCTTTGCTTGAATTTTTCTCTCATGGCTTATTGAATTTGTCATATTGGCAAATTGCCATCTATACCCTTGCTGTAACCCATATCACGATTATTGGGGTGACAGTTTATCTGCATCGTTGCCAAGCGCACCGTGCGCTTGAGTTACATCCAATCGTCAGTCATTTTTTCCGGCTTTGGTTATGGCTAACCACGGGTATGGTGACGGGTCAGTGGGCCGCCATTCACCGTAAACATCATGCCAAATGTGAAACCGATGAAGATCCGCACAGCCCGCAACGGCGCGGCATCTGGAAAGTATTGCTAGAAGGCGCCGAATTGTACCGAGCGGAAGCAAAAAATCAAGAAACACTGAGCAAATATAGCCGTGGCACGCCTGATGATTGGCTTGAACGCAATGTATATGGCAAGCATTCGGTGCTTGGCGTCTCCCTGATGATGATCATCAATATTGCGCTTTTTGGTGTGGTTGGTGTGTCAGTGTGGGCGGTGCAGATGATTTGGGTGCCGTTTTGGGCGGCCGGCGTGGTGAATGGGCTTGCGCACTATTGGGGTTATCGCAATTATGATTGCGCCGACGCCAGCACCAACATTTTCCCATTGGGGATATTAATTGGCGGCGAAGAATTACATAACAATCACCACACTTTTGCTACCTCAGCTAAGCTATCGAGTAAATGGTATGAGTTCGATATTGGCTGGATGTATATTCGGATTTTGTCTGCGCTACGACTGGCTACAGTCAAAAAAGTGGCGCCCGTACCCAAACTGACACAAGGCAAGCCGGCACTGGATCTTGAGACTTTGCAGGCGGTCTTGGCGAATCGTTATGAGGTGATGGCGCGTTACGCCAAGACCGCAAAGCGTGCATATCGGCAGGAATTGGTGCACCTTAAAGAACTCGGCGGCCAAGAAAAATATCTGTTGGTTAAAAGCGCGCGTGAATGGTTTCATAACGAAAGCACTCGCCTCGAGAAATTTCAAAAAGAGCAGTTGCCACACATTTTGGCGCATAGTAATGCATTGCGTACCTTTCATGAGCTGCAGGGCGAGCTAGCCGCTATCTGGGAACGCTCAAATGCTTCGCGCGAGCAACTGTTGCATCAGCTACAAACTTGGTGTCACCGGGCCGAAGAAAGTGGCATTAAAGCTTTACAAGACTTTTCGCTACGCCTACGCTGTTATTCATGACAATGAAGCAATCTTCGTCGCAAGTTATTAAGGCGGTTGATTTTGACCACCCGCAAACGCAAGGTGCCGTCTGCGGCGTAGGGCGAGGTTGGGCGCGTGTGCCAGACGTGCCGAGCCCAACTGAGCAACTCGCGTTAAAAGAGCGTATTCGTGCTTTGCTCATCCGCCATCAAGCCGTATTGGTGGCGCATTATTATGTGGATGCTCAATTGCAGGAGCTGGCGGATGAAACCGGCGGCTGTGTGGCGGATTCACTAGAAATGGCGCGTTTTGGCCGCGATCATCCCGCGCGCACTTTAGTGGTGGCAGGGGTGCGTTTTATGGGTGAGACTGCCAAAATTCTAAGCCCAGACAAGCGTGTGCTGATGCCTGATCTGGATGCGACTTGCTCACTGGATTTGGGTTGCCCGGCAGATGAATTCTCGGCTTTTTGCGATGCTCATCCAGAGCGCACGGTAGTGGTCTACGCTAACACCAGCGCCGCCGTCAAAGCGCGGGCGGACTGGATGGTAACGTCATCGATTGGCCTCGAGATCATCGCCCAATTGCATGCTCAAGGAGAAAAAATCCTCTGGGCGCCAGATCGCCATCTTGGCCAATATATTCAGCAAAAGACCGGCGCGGATATGTTGCTTTGGCAGGGCTCATGCGTGGTGCATGACGAATTTAAAGGGGTTGAACTGGAACTACTGCGCGCTGAGCATCCGCACGCTAAAGTACTGGTGCATCCAGAGTCGCCGGCTGCCGTGGTGGCGCAAGCGGATGTGGTTGGCTCAACGACGCAATTGATTGCTGCCGCCCAAAACCTCGATGCAACTGAATTTATCGTTGCCACCGATTTAGGGATTTTGTACAAAATGCGCGCAGCAGCGCCGACTAAGCATTTCATTGAAGCGCCAACAGCGGGCAATAGCGCAACCTGTAAAAGTTGTGCATATTGCCCTTGGATGGCGATGAATGGGCTGGCCAACCTCGCCGATGTACTGGAGCGTGGGCATAACGAAATTCAGATTGATGCAGAGATTGCGGCGCGCGCGCGCGTGCCGATTGATCGCATGCTGGATTTTGCCGCGCGTCAGCGTAGTACCGTGCGTGCCAGTGGCGATCTCGCACGCGATGGCGCGTTATTTGCTCATGTTGGGCCTGCTTGAGTGATGAAGCGGAAATCGCTCTGTTAGACTCAGTACCCAACGTATTCTCTTCTTCACAAGATGGCACCCTCTGAAACAATCCGTAGTGAATATGGCGAACTATTTGAGCAGGCGCTGATCCGCACTGTAGCGGATGCGCTGAGTGAGGATATTGGTTCACAAGATCAAACGGGTCGCTTGCTCAATCCGAATCAGATCGGCGCGGCACGCATCATCGTGCGTGAAGCTGCCGTGCTGTGCGGCATACCGTGGGTTACCGAGGTGATGCGCCAGCTTGAGCCAAAGATTACGCTCGAATGGCTTTATCAGGAAGGGGAGCTGATGCGAGCTGGCGATGTGGTTTGCATCGTGCGTGGACCGCTCCGTTTAATCTTGACCGGTGAACGAACTGCGCTCAATTTTTTGCAAATGCTATCAGGGGTAGCGACTGCGACACAGCATTATGTTAAGGCTATTGCAGGCACACAAGCGCGCATTTTCGACACGCGCAAAACTTTGCCAGGCTTACGGCTTGCGCAAAAATATGCGGTCCGTGTTGGCGGTGGCGAGAATCAGCGGCTGGCGTTATATGATGGTATTTTAATTAAAGAAAACCATATCGCCGCAGCAGGTGGCGTCGCTAAGGCGCTGGCTGCCGCTAGTGCGCTGCAGGCGCAGGTGCCGGTCCAAATAGAAGTTGAGACATTGGCTCAGCTTGAAGAGGCGCTGAGCGCACAGGCACGGTTAATTCTGCTGGATAACTTTACCCTTAAGCAACTGCGCGAAGCAGTACGCATCAATGCTGGCCGCGCTGTACTCGAGGTCTCGGGAGGCGTGCATCTAGAGACCGTGCGCGCAATTGCTGAGGTGGGTGTGGATCGAATTTCAATCGGTGCATTGACTAAGCATCTGCAGGCAACGGATTACTCGTTACGGGTGATTGATTAGCGCTGCCGTGCCAGAGCAGCAGGCTCTACCTAATCTGCCAACAGTCTCATCTTGGAAAATATTGTTACACTCACTTCCACATTAAAAAATATCAGCCATTAACTGTTCGTGAGAGGAGGTTAATTTCAGAATCTAGCTTATCGCTTAAAGACTTAATATCGTGTGAAAAACAGTCAACGTAGCTCGCATAATTCATACACAAAAGAATCGGTATCGAGAGGATGGGAATGGTCAGTGCTAATACTGCAAACACCAGCGTATCAACGTTTAACATAAAGAGTATGCTAAACGCCAAGATATAGGCAGCGCTTAAACATAGTAGCCACAGCAGTGAGTTCAGCATAATCGCGCTAAAATTACGCCAACATGCAAGCACACTAAGACCTAGCGCTTTATGTAGCGGCATCCGATGCCAAGTGATTAAAGCTGGCGTAAATCGGGTCAACATACGAAATATTCTGTAAATTATTATCCTTATCATCATTGCGCCTAGCACATAAAACGACGCATAATTTCCTGCTGCTATGTCTTTAATAAATTGATTGGGAGTGACCCATATTAAGACTACCAAAAGCGCTAAAACAGCCGAGATAAAAAGGGCGATCACTTCATATAAACCGAGCAATAGCAGTCGCCCAACAGTTTTTTTATTATACGTGCTGCGTAGAGTTGACTGGGTGGCAAGTAAGGTTGATTTTTGATTGAGTTTTTTGCGGCATACTGCCATAAAGCCGACTCGTATGAATGGACTTAAAAGCCATTCTCCTACAATTAAAAGGGGTAGGATTAAAAACAAACTGCACAAAGAACCGATCAGGAAAATAAAAGGGTTTTGCCCAAACAGCCAAAGCCCTTTTTTAAACCATGTATAACCCGCTTTGGCGGGGAGTTTATTAATATGCATATACAGGGGTGGAAAATTCCTATAAATTAAAGTGGATGCAAAGCTGGCGCTATTATATGAGCACGTAGTATTTTCTCAAAGTACGCCGGGTCATGAGACTTAAGCATTTGCGCTTGACGTGGTAAATAAACATCATAAAGGCGTGGCCTGAGCGGGTGGATGAGGGTACGCCTCTAACGGTGATCCACTGCACGCCCTTTTTGAAGGGGTAGACCCAACACTCGTGTTCTTGCACAGCAATGCCAGCCTGGCATTCACATCGGGGTCAAACCGGCCGCTCGTGGTATGCCAGCGCTCAGAGAGGGTACTGGCTACACAACGCTCGCCTCCCTTGGTGTTGTCACCCGCCACCATTTCGATCACAATAAAATTCCTTGACAAAAACATATTTTACTTTCGATTGATATCGTAAAATAAGGGCCTTTCTTATTTTAGGTTGCGCCCGATGAAACGAACGCTCCAAGGCCGTTATGTCACGATATCGACAACGGGCGAAAAAGCGCGGGCCTTCGTACCCGCACCGCTTCCGCCTTGCCCACCTATCGCTTGGACTGCCGAATTGCGCAGGAAATTCGATCGGGCATTACTCGCGCTAGGACAGTTGGATAGCGTATCAACGCTGCTACCTGACACCTCGCTTTTTCTATACATGTATGTACGTAAAGAGGCGGTGCTCTCATCCATGATCGAAGGGACGCAATCTTCACTCTCCGATTTGTTGTTGTTCGAACTAGATCAAATGCCGGGCGTCCCATTAGATGATGTACGTGAAGTGAGTCACTATGTCGCAGCACTCGAACATGGTTTGCGCCTGCTCAAAGAAGGGCTGCCATTGTCGTTGCGGCTGATTCGAGAAGTGCACAGCGTGCTGTTAGCAGAGGGTCGTGGTTGTAGACTAACCCCAGGGGAATTTCGACGCAGCCAAAATTGGATTGGGGGTACACGGCCAGGCAACGCGGCTTTCGTTCCACCTCCTGCTGAGGAAGTGCTAGCATGTATGAGCAAGCTCGAGCTATTTCTCCATGATCAGCCAGAGCCAACGCCAGTCTTGCTTAAAGCAGCGCTAGCGCATGTACAGTTTGAAACGATCCACCCATTTCTCGATGGTAATGGTCGCTTGGGCCGCCTCCTGATCACGTTGCTTTTATATGAACGGAAGGTGCTACGAGAACCCATGCTCTATCTGAGCCTCTATTTCAAAACCCATCGTCAATACTATTATGAACTGCTCAATAATGTCCGCTTGACTGGTGAATGGGAAGCCTGGCTCGATTTTTTTACTGAAGCCATTACCGTCACTGCTACCCAGGCAGTAGAAACGGCGCAACAACTTCTCGAATTGCTCGCTCAGGATCGAGAAAAAATGAATAGGCTGGGCAGAGCGGCACCTTCTGCTTTGCAAATCCACCAAGTACTTATCGAGCGCCCTGTTACCACCTCGGGCGGGTTAGTAGAGAAAACGGGTCTAACACCCGCCACTGTCAATAAGACATTGGCTCACATGGAAAAACTGGGTATCGTACAAGCACTCACCCCCCAGAAGCGAAACCGCCTGTTCAGTTATGCAAGGTATATAGAAATAGTGGATCGAGGTATAGGGCCGTTGGAGAAGTGACGCGCTTTAGCCTAGAGTTGTGGGGAACTTCTTAGTGGGCCTTTTGTGACAGACCAATTAATATTTAACGCTGCCGCGCCAGCACAGTAGGCCGCGCTTTAGCAAGCTGGTCAGGCCAATCTCGGCTGAAATGTAAACCACGGCTTTCGCGCCGTGAGCACGCACTGTCCACAATCAACGATGCGACATCGACTAGGTTACGTAATTCGAGCAAATCCCGGCTAATACGGAAATTTGCATAATATTCATCGATTTCACTGCGCAAGAGTGCAATTCTATGTTTGGCGCGCGACAAACGTTTATCGGTGCGGACAATGCCAACATAGTTCCACATTAGTCGGCGTAGTTCGTCCCAGTTATGGGTAATCACTACTTCTTCGTCCGGGTCTGTCACGCGGCTTTCATCCCAGGCGGGCAGCGGCGCGCTCGGACGATATGTATGGTTGGCGAAATCGGCTTGAATAGCCAGCGCACTTGAGTGCGCCATGACGACGCATTCGAGCAGAGAATTGCTGGCTAGTCGGTTAGCGCCATGTAAACCAGTGTAAGCCGTCTCTCCAATCGCAAAGAGCCCCGCAATCTCAGTGCGTCCAGACACATCGGTTACCACCCCGCCGCAGGTGTAATGTGCCGCCGGCACAACTGGAATAGGCTGGCGCGTAATATCAATACCAAATTCCAGACAGCGCGAGAGAATGGTTGGAAAATGTGCGTGCAAAAATTCGGCCGGCTGGTGACTAATATCGAGATGAACATAGTCGATGCCGTGCTTTTTAATTTCAAAATCGATGGCGCGCGCCACAATATCGCGAGGCGCTAGCTCAGCGCGTGCATCGTGCGTGGGCATAAAGCGTATGCCATTGCCGTCGCTAGCCGGGAGCTTGAGTAGGCCGCCTTCACCGCGCACCGCCTCGCTGATTAAAAATGATTTTGCATAGGGATGGTAAAGGCAGGTGGGATGGAACTGGATAAACTCCATATTCGCAATCTGGCAGCCTGCCCGCCAAGCGATTGCAATGCCATCGCCGGTTGCGGTATCCGGGTTGGTCGTATATAGATAGACTTTACCTGCGCCGCCAGTGGCGAGTATCGTATGGTGTGCTTGTAGGGTGAGCGTGCGGCCATTGCTTGAATCTAATACGTATAGGCCATTGCAACGCCGCCCGGACGAGCCAGGCAGGGCGGTTGTGATCAGGTCAATCGCAAAATGTTCTTCAAGCAGCGTGATATTAGGGTGTGCCCGTACGCGCTGGGCTAGAGTGGTCACCACCGCATGGCCGGTGGCGTCTGCCGCGTGAATAATCCGCCGGTGACTATGGCCACCCTCGCGGGTTAAATGAAAGCCAAACTCGCTGGCATCATCGCGTGTAAAAGGCACACCTTGCTTGATCAGCCATTCGATTGCCTGCTGGCCCCGTTCGAGGATAAAGCGGGTCATGCTTTCATGACACAGCCCGCCGCCTGCAATCAGCGTATCTTGTACATGGTTTTCAATACTGTCCGCTGCATCCAACGCAGCGGCAATACCGCCTTGCGCCCAGTCGCTTGCGCTGTCTTGTATTGAGCGCTTAGCAATCACCGCTACGCGCAACGTGGGGGCGAGTTTTAAGGCGGCACTTAAGCCTGCCAGGCCGCTGCCTACGATGACAACGTCGAAATTTAAGTGTTTGGAAGATTCTTCAGGGTTTGGCATCTACAAGCCAGGTGCAGCAAAAACCCCGCACGAAGCAACTGCAACAAAACGATGAGGCAGCAGCTGGCGGGGTTTTTGTTTATTCGGTAGTCTAAAACCGCTTACTTGAGCTTTGTTTCTGTATAAGAAACATGCTTGCGCACAACCGGATCGAATTTCATAAGCTCGATCTTTTCTGGTTTAGTGCGTTTATTTTTTGTCGTGGTATAAAAATGACCAGTGCCAGCTGATGATGCTAGCTTGATTTTTTCGCGTCCGCCTTTAGCCATGATTCATACCCCTTAAATTTCGCCACGTGCGCGCAGATCGGCGAGCACGGCATCAATTCCTTTCTTATCGATCAGGCGTAATGCGGCACTCGAGATGCGCAGTCGCACGTCACGATTTTCGCTTTCTACCCAGATGCGACGATACTGCAAATTCGGTAAATAGCGGCGTTTTGTTCTGTTATTGGCATGGGAAACATTGTTGCCAACCATTGGCCCTTTCCCGGTTACCTTACATTTTCGTGCCATTGAGCACTCCTGGTACGCTAAATTCTAGCTGCAGTAGTATGACCACTGCGCGTTGCAAAAAAGATTATAAAAACAGGAGCGAGATTCTAGCATAAAAACTTTCGCTTGGTGCATTTGCGTTCGGTTGGCACATTTTTGTTCGGTTGGTGACGTTTGCGTTTTGTCCCTTTTTTAATTTCACGCCGCAAGCCATTGGCGGACTATATGAACTAATGCATAGCACCTATGCGGTATCTGCGGCAAATCATCTTGCCATCTGCACTTGACCGTTCGCCTCAAAGCCAGCCCCGTTCAGAGAACGACAAAATGGCATTAGAGGCGACGATAAAATGATCCAACAGCTTAATCTCAAATAACGCCAGGACGGCTTGCAGCTGCTTCGTTAAATGTTGGTCGGCCTGGCTCGCGGCGACAGTGCCAGAGGGGTGGTTATGGGCCACGATAAGAGACGCCGCGTTTAATAGTAACGCTTGTCGAGTGATTTCTCGCGGATAAACGGTCGTTTGGGTTAACGTTCCGCGTGATGACTCTTCCGCCCGAATGAGCCGATGGCGCGCATCAAGGTATAGGCAAACAAAAACTTCATAAGGGCGCGTGCCGATCAGCAGTTTTAAATAATCTCGGACCGCCGTGGGCGACTCTAGGTAGGTGTTATTGCGTAATTCTTCGGCTAGAGCGCGTTGAATAAGCTCGCTGATTGCATGGAGTTGAGCAATTTTGGCGGGTCCCATGCCATGCACGGCGTTCAGATCCGCATGTGAAGCGTTCAGTAAAGCGCGTAGCGAACCAAAATGATTGATTAAAGTGCGCCCAAGGTCAACCGCGCTTTGTCCGGCGACCCCAACGCGTAAAAAAATGGCCAGCAGCTCGGCATTTGATAAGGCCGCGGGGCCGGCATTGGCTAATTTTTCGCGCGGGCGTTCGCTATTTGGCCAAGCGTGAATGGGATGGCTGGTTCCGTTGTCTAACTGTCTCATCTGGGTTAAGTCGCTTACAATATCGTTTTTTTGTGTTTTACGGTGCAGTTTTTTTGCCACCGGTTTGATAAATATTGATTAAGCATCGCATGACCCTGACTAATATTAATGTAGTGAAGCAAGGCTCGCACATTACGCTGCACTACCGCCTCTCGTTAGCAGAGGGCGCTGATATCGTGAATACTTTCGATGATCGGCCGGCTACTTTGTTATTAGGAGCCGGTCAGATCGCACCGCCGCTTGAGGCTATTTTGCTCGGAATGAAAGTAGGAAGCCATTCTACCTTTCGGCTAACACCGGAGCAGGCTTTTGGGGTGCGCAACCCCGCGTTGATTCAAAAAGTCACGTTAACGACTTTGCACGAACATGGGGTGGGTAGTGATGAATTTGTGCCAGGAGATTTAGTTGAATTCAATGCACCCAGCGGCGGGCGTTATGCGGGGGTGTTAAAAGAAATAGATGCAAGTGGAGCGCTGTTTGATTTTAATCACCCGTTAGCGGGTCAAGCGCTTGTTTTTGAGGTGCACATTATTGGTATTTTGTAGAGGCATATCATGACGCACCCTGCTTTAACCGATACTGAAGCTGAGATTCTGCTGGCGCAGCCACGCGGATTTTGCGCCGGAGTTGATCGCGCGATTGAAATTGTCGAGCGTGCGCTGGCGCGTTTTGGCGCGCCAGTTTATGTGCGCCACGAAATTGTTCATAATGCCTATGTGGTGAGCGATTTGCGCCGCAAAGGGGCTATTTTTATTGAGTCGCTTGAGCAAGTGCCTGCCGGTAGCACGGTTATTTTTAGTGCGCATGGCGTGCCCAAGGAAGTACATGCGCAAGCTCAAAGCCTTGGTTTACATATTTTCGATGCAACCTGCCCATTAGTGACAAAGGTGCATGTCGAAGTGGCTAAAATGTGGGCCAATGGCTATGAGATCATTATGATTGGACACAAAGGCCATCCCGAAGTTGAAGGCACGATGGGACAAGTGCGCGATAGAATGCATCTCGTGGAAGATCTAGCCGATGTTGAGCAGCTGCAAGTGACTGATCCGCAAAAGCTGGCGTATGTGACGCAAACGACCTTATCGGTTGACGATGCAGCGCAGGTGATCGCGGCGTTAAAGAAACGCTTCCCGGCGATTCTCGGGCCAAAGAAGCAAGACATTTGCTATGCCACGCAGAATCGGCAAGATGCTGTCAAATTTATGGCGCCGCAATGCGATCTGGTGATTGTAGTGGGCAGTCCGAACAGTTCAAATTCAAATCGTCTGCGCGAAGTGGCTCAAAAGCTTGGCATTCCATCTTATATGGTAGATGAGCCGGCGCAAATTGACCCGGCCTGGCTTGTGGGCAAACGTCGAATTGGCGTCACGGCAGGCGCATCAGCGCCTGAAGCGCTCGCGCAATCGGTGATTGAACGCTTGCGCACACTTGGCGTGGCGAAGGTGCGTACCTTAGAGGGCGTTGCTGAAAACGTGTCTTTCCCGCTGCCGCGTGAACTGAGTGCATTAGCCAGTGGCCCGGAAAATTCAAATAAGCCAAATTGAGGAGGGTAAGTGGATATTTTTATCCAGCAAATTCTGAATGGTTTAGTGCTGGGTAGTGTTTATGCACTGATTGCACTAGGCTATACCATGGTTTATGGCATTTTGGGCATTATCAATTTTGCTCATGGTGACGTGCTGATGGCCGGCGCGCTCATCGCGCTCTCGGTGATTAAGCTTATCCAAGCGTACTGGCCACAGCTTGGACCTATACCGACGTTATTGATGGCCCTGGCAGTCGCTGCATTTGCCTGTGCGACTCTGGCCTATGTGATCGAGCGGGTGGCCTACCGGCCACTACGTAATGCACCGCGGCTGGCGCCATTAATCACGGCGATTGGCGTCTCGATTTTGCTGCAAACACTGGCGATGATGATCTGGTCACGCGATCCATTGATGTTTCCGCAATTGCTGCCGACAGATCCAATTAATGTGATTACACCTAAAGGCGATCAGCCGGGGGCAGTGATTTCAATGACTGAGATCATTATTATTGTGGTTGCTTTTATCACCATGGGTGGTTTATTGCTGTTGGTTCATAAAACCCGCCTTGGCCGCGCGATGCGCGCCACCGCGGAAAACCGAGCAGTGGCAAGCTTAATGGGCGTGAACCCCAATCTTGTGATTTGCGCCACTTTTATGATTGGGGCGGCACTGGCGGCACTGGCCGGCGTGATGATTGCTTCCGAATATGGCAATGCCCATTTCAATATGGGCTTTATCCCGGGGATTAAAGCCTTTACTGCGGCGGTTCTAGGAGGTATCGGTAACCTAGGCGGTGCGGTGGTAGGTGGGATCTTGCTCGGTGTTATCGAGCAACTGGGCGCGGGTTATATTGGGGATTTGACCGGCGGTGTATTTGGCAGTAATTATCAAGATGTATTTGCCTTTATGGTGTTAATTGTCGTGTTGGTGCTCCGGCCATCTGGTTTGTTAGGCGAGCGGGTTGCTGACCGTGCATAAAGCATCGCATGACTCTGACGTAGCCGGCTCTATAAAGCGCCGGTATCAGCCTTGGTTTTGTGATTAACTCCTCCTATATTAAGTTTTGCTTAAACATATGATAGCGTTCACTACAAAAAAACCAGTGACAGCCTATGTCGGCATGATATTGCTTGCGCTCACGCTGCTTTTAGCGCCGATTTTGATTGGTGCGGTGGGCGGCAATTATTGGGTGCGGGTGCTTGACTTTGCCATGCTCTATGTGATGCTGGCATTGGGTCTGAATGTGGTGGTTGGCTTTGCCGGTTTGCTTGATTTAGGGTACATCGCATTCTATGCGGTGGGCGCATATACCGCAGCTTTTTTATCGTCCCCGCATCTATTGATGCAATTTGATTGGATTGCCCAATTACTGCCAGCTGGACCACACTTCTCAATTTGGTTGATTTTGCCCATTGCATTTGCCATGGCAGCCCTCTTTGGCGTTTTGTTGGGCGCGCCGACGCTGCGTTTGCGTGGCGATTATTTGGCTATCGTGACGCTTGGCTTTGGCGAGATTGTGCGGATTTTTCTGAACAACCTTGACCGCCCGTTCAATATTACCAACGGCCCAAAAGGGATCGCCAATATTGCACCCGTTACTATATTTGGCTTTGATTTATCGAAGACGCATACTTTTTGGGGCCTGAACTTTCCCTCCGTCTATTTATATTATTATCTATTTGCCGCGCTTGCTGTGCTGGTGGTTTTTGTTTCTATCCGGCTGCAGCACTCTCGCATCGGCCGGGCTTGGGCAGCCATTCGCGAAGATGAAACGGCGGCCCAAGCGATGGGTATTAATACGCGTAATATGAAGCTGCTCGCATTTGCCATGGGCGCTTCATTTGGCGGTGTGTCGGGAGCCATGTTCGCGGCTTTCCAAGGTTTTGTCTCACCTGAATCTTTCACTTTTTGGGAATCCATTGTGGTGCTATCTTGCGTTGTGCTGGGTGGCATGGGGCATATTCCAGGTGTGATTTTGGGTGCGTTACTCCTTTCACTCTTCCCAGAGTTTTTGCGCTCGACAATGGGACCTTTACAGCATGCGCTATTTGCTTGTGAAATTGTCGACGCCGAGGCCATTCGCCAACTATTTTATGGTTTGACCATGATTATTATCATGCTTTACCGTCCTGCTGGCTTATGGCCGGCCGCTAAGCATGAAGACCGCATGATGGCTAAAAAAGCCAAGCGCAATTGCATTGGGCGTATATGAACCTTGAGACGATAGTACCCACTCAACCCATTCATTTATCGGTTAAAGGCGTCAATAAAAGTTTTGGTGGCTTGCAGGCACTGCATGACGTGAGTTTAGAGATCGTCAGCGGACATATTTATGGCCTGATCGGCCCAAACGGGGCAGGCAAAACCACCCTTTTCAATGTGTTAACGGGCTTATCTAAGTCCGATGCCGGTACCTTTATACTTGATGGCGAGCCTTATCAGCCCACTGCGGTGCATCAAGTGGCGCGCGCCGGAATTGCGCGCACCTTCCAAAATATCCGTCTATTCGGTGGCATGACAGCGCTTGAAAATGTCATGGTGGGGCGCCATGTGCGTACGCGGCAAGGACTATTAGGAGCGGTCTTGCGCACGCCTGCTGAACGTCGTGAAGAAAAAGAAATTAAAGAATATGCTCGCGCTTTACTCGATTATGTTGAGATTGGACAGTATGCGGGTTACACGGCCCGTAACTTATCGTACGGTCACCAACGCCGGCTTGAGATCGCGCGTGCATTGGCAACTGAGCCGAAACTGCTGGCCCTCGATGAGCCTGCAGCTGGCATGAATGCCACTGAAAAAGTAGATTTGCGTCAGTTACTCGAAAAAATTCGCAACGATGGTAAAACCATTTTGTTGATCGAACACGATGTGAAACTTGTGATGGGGCTATGTGACCGAATGACCGTGCTGGAGTACGGTAAAGTGATTGCCACTGGGTCAGCGCAGGAGGTCCAAAAAAACCCTAAAGTTATCGAAGCCTATCTGGGCACAGGAGGCAGTTAATGTCAGCACTCTTAAAAATCAAAGGGCTGCAACTGGCTTATGGCGGCATTCAAGCGGTTAAGGGGATCGACTTAGAAATCTTTGAAGGTGAGTTGGTCACGCTTATCGGTGCTAACGGCGCCGGTAAAACAACCACCATGAAGGCAATTTGCGGTTTAAAAAGCTGCGCTGCTGGCGATATCGAGTATCGTGGTGAATTGCTCAGAGGCATCCCTGCGCACGAATTGCTCAAACGTGGGCTCGCTATGGTTCCTGAAGGGCGTGGCATTTTTGCGCGCATGACCATTCTCGAAAACATGCGCATGGGTGCCTATTTGCGTCATGATACCCGCGGCATTAAGCAAGACATTGAGCAGATGTTCGTTTATTTCCCGCGTTTGAAAGAGCGTCTATCGCAGCTTGCCGGCACCCTTTCGGGCGGGGAGCAGCAGATGCTGGCCATGGCGCGCGCGCTCCTGAGTCGGCCCAAGCTACTGCTCCTGGATGAGCCATCAATGGGCCTCTCGCCATTGATGGTTGAGCGCATTTTTGAAGTCGTGCGGGAAATTTCAGCGCAAGGGCTGACTATTTTGTTGGTTGAGCAAAACGCGCGGCTTGCGCTCCACGCGGCTAATCGTGCTTATGTGATGGAATCTGGGCTGATCTCCATGTCTGGAGACGCCAAACAGATGCTCGGAGATCCGCAAGTGAGGGCGTCTTATTTAGGAGAATGATTGGCTCGGGTATGCTCAATCCGCACGCCGCAGTATCAATTCGCCTGAATCCGTCTTGCTGATGGTCAGTGTATCTCCCACCTTCCAGCCCAATTGAGCCAGCAGTTCGTCGGGCAACTCGACGATGCTGTCACCGCTACCATCCCCTGCATACAGGCAAGTGGTGCGCCACATAATGGCCTGTGTACCTGCTCCGGACGGCAAATATTTCAGTAAGGTTTCTAGTAATTCTGCCTCATCGTCCGGTAGCGTGAGCCAACTTGCGCAGACATGATCGGAATATTCCGCCCACGCATAGACTACGTTGTCGTCAGAGACATGGCGACCGGCCGTATGTAGACAATGCTGCATACGAGTAATGTCGGTGGCGAATTGTTGGGCAAGTTTCTGTCGTTCACTAAACGTCGGCATCATGACTCTTTCCTTTATTGATACTGCTTGCCAGTAGTTCTCTTATCCACTGCTGCATCCATGACGGGACCGTGTGCAAGCCAGTTTGCAGATCATTATAAATCTTATCCGATTGAATTGGATCGTTAGATTTCCCAACTGGATAGGGCGCAGCCGACCATGCGTTGCAAGGTTTTATCGACCGCATCGCGACCGCCTAGGTCAAGGAAATCCACCGGTGTCCATACGGTGTCTACCGGGGCTTGATCAATGCGTTGCACGATCAACGACTTGATGTTTGGAGGTGGATTAAGTGTATTTTGCCTCATGTCCGAAAATTATATACAATTTTCGGACATGATCAAGCTGGCCTGAGAGAGGTGATGCCATAGATTTATCACCAATGATAAAAGCGCGCTTTGATTGCCTTCGCCGTGGAGGCTGTATATTATTGGTGTTCTCTACGGTGCGTAAGTTGGTGATGTAGAGCGTTGTGTCATTTGCTAAATTCGAGCGATCAATGTTGCTTGGCTCGCCATGGCCCGGATATAGCAAGAAAGAGCATGCCACTGGCCGAAACTTCAGGTTTATTAGCAGCAGGAAATGGTGCGAGCGGTAAAACATAGGAAAAGCTGCCGTTTACCTGCTTAGTGCGTATCCGTATACTCGTAAGTGCGCTTTTTTGCCCGGAGTCGACGATGCGAAGAATCAAAAATGCTTGCCGTACCGCGCAAGCAAGATAACGATACCTACTCACTATGCGCCCGTTCCCCACTTCTTTGCCTCCGTCTTCAAATCAGCGCAGCGATTGGCAGACAATCACTACACTCTTGCCCTATCTACTGGCCTATAAAGTGCGTGTCGCGCTCGCGTTGGCCTGCTTGATTAGCGCGAAAATCGCGAATTTGGGTGTGCCGATTGTGATGAAAGCGATTGTCGATCAACTCGCGGTAACTAATCGGCTGCCGGCATCGGCGTATGAGACGACGTTTAGCTTGCTCAGCAGCATTGGTCTGCTGGTTGTGGCGTATGCGGTTGTGCGTTTATCAAGCTCGCTGTTTGCCGAGTTGCGTGAGATTCTCTTTGCGAAAGTGGCTTATAGCGCGGGGCGGCAGGTAGCGCTTGCGGCTTTCCGGCATCTGCATAGATTGTCTTTGCGCTTTCATCTGAAGCGACAAACTGGCGGTGTGTCGCGCGATATCGAGCGTGGCACTCGGGGTGTTCAAACTCTGGTTTCATATTCGCTTTACAGTATTTTGCCGATCGCTATCGAAGTGTTGCTGGTGTTGATTTTTCTCGCGGTCCGCTACGAAGCATACTATGCGATTGTCACCTTTTCCGTACTTGTCGCTTATATCACGTTTACCGTGAAAATGACTGAGTGGCGCACGCAATTAAGGCGCACGATCAACGAACTCGGCTCAGCCGCCAGTACGCGGGCGGTCGATTCGATGCTCAATTACGAAACCGTCAAGTATTTTGGTAATGAGCACTATGAAGCGCAGCGCTACGATGAGCACTTGATGCTTTACCGTAAGGCCGCGATTCGTGCACAAAGATCACTGTCATTGTTGAGTCTTGGCCAGCAGTTAATCATCGCGCTCTGTCTGATCGCAGTTCTGTGGCGGGCGACGCAGGGAGTGCTGGATAAGCAATTAACCTTGGGCGATTTTGTGTTAATTCATACTTTCATGTTGCAACTTTATATTCCGCTCAGTTTCTTGGGCAATAGGTATCGTGTTTTGAAGCAAAGCATTACCGATATGGAGCGGATGTTTTCGCTGTTAGAAATCGAGTCTGAAATTCAGGATATCCAGGGGGCGCCCCCGCTTGCCGTGCGTAGCGCTGAGGTGCGCTTCGAGCATGTCAGCTTCTCCTATGAACCGCCGCGGCAGATTTTGCGTGATCTGACGTTTACGATTGCAGCCGGCACAACCACTGCGGTAGTCGGCCATAGCGGCTCAGGCAAATCAACACTGGTGCGACTGTTGCTTCGTTTTTACGATATCGATAAGGCGGGTGGGGGACGGATTGTGATCGACGGCCAAGACATTCGTGCAGTGACGCAGGATTCACTGCGCGCAGCAATGGGTATCGTACCGCAAGATACCGTGCTTTTCAATGACACGATCTATTACAACATCACGTATGGTCGGCCATCCGCATCGCGAGACGAAGTCATCGCGGCTGCGCGCCATGCGCATATTCATGCTTTCATCGAAAGCCTGCCAGCGGGTTATGACACCCTAGTGGGTGAGCGTGGTCTGAAGTTATCCGGCGGCGAAAAGCAGCGCATTGCGATCGCTCGCGCATTATTGAAAGATCCGCATATTCTCATTTTCGATGAAGCGACGTCAGCGCTCGATTCACGCGCAGAGCGCTCGATTCAGCAAGCGCTGGAGCAGATCGCGCGCAACCGCACAACGCTGATTATCGCGCACCGCCTGTCAACCATCATCCATGCACAGCAGATTCTGGTGATGGATCAGGGCCGTATCATTGAGCGCGGTACCCATCAAGAATTGCTTGCTGCGGGTAATGTGTATGCTCAGATGTGGGCGTTGCAACATCAGCAGCATGCGCCAACGGGTGAAGATGAAATGCTGCCTCTGGTCGCCGATTGAAGTGACTGTGTTCGTGTCGCCAGTTGAGCTCGGCACCGGGGTATGGAGTACAACAGAAACGCCTATCTTAAACCGCTGCGAGATTTGAGATAAGTCGACGCGGGCTAAGACAGTGCGTACACGTGTCCTTTTCTATCAGATGGCACCTGCTTACGGCCATCTGAGGATAGGTTTTTAAGACGGGCCAGGACGTGCTGCGCGAGAGTGATACGCTCGTCAGGCGTTTTCATGAGCGTTTTGATCATATCGATTTCTATCGAATCCGTGCACAAGGCGCTGGCATCACACTCGTCCTGCGGATCAATAACAAGAATGTCAAGAAAATCAGCGTAAAGCGAGGCGATCCCGTCAATGGAAGCCTTGAGCCCTAGTTCATGCATCATTTTGGTCAACGGCCCTTTGACTGCTGCGCCGCCGACCAGCGGTGCAACGGCTAAGATTGGGGCATTACTGGTGCGCAACTGATCGCGCATCCCTGGCAATGCCAGTATCGGCCCAATACTTACGAATGGGTTCGAAGGGCATAAGATGATGCCAGTGAGATCGGGTGCGTTGAGCGCTGCCTCAAGCGCCGGTGATACTCTTGCTGTGGCAGCGCCTTCATAGCGAAAGCCCGAGACGCGCGGCTCACATCGCCGGGCGACGAAATAACTCTGAAAAGCCAAAGCGCCTTCATCTGTCTCAACTATGGTTCTCACTGGGTCATTGGACATCGGGACAATCGTATGCTTGATACCCAAAGTGTTAGCGAGTGTCGTGGTCACGCCGCATAGGCTATTTCCGCCGTCAAGCAAGCTGCGCCGATAAAGGTGAAGTGCTAGGTCCTTAGCACCGAGCTGAAACCAGGTTGGCCCGCCTAGACGAGCCAGTTCTTCCTGCACTAACCAACTCTCGCTAGCACGTCCCCATCCCTTGCCTGCGTCAGCGATGCCTGCGAGCGTATAGACAACTGTGTCTAGATCGGGGCAAATGAGCAAGCCAAAATGCTCAAAATCGTCACCGGTGTTTACCGCAATCGTTAATTCGCCGGGGGGGAGGGCGTGGGCTAATCCAAACGCCAATTTGGCGCCGCCAACCCCGCCGCATAATGCAACATACTTTGCCATCCTATTTTCCTTACGGAGACCCGCATGAGAGCGTTTTTAATGCTGTTGCAGCGGGTGTATACGCTACTTCAGCGTTTTTCACGGCGTCAATCACAAGGCTAGAAATTTAGCTCATGACGCCGCGGTGTTTTAGAAAATTTAGCTCATGACGACGCCACGGTGCGTAGGACTTGGTGGCCCTCTCCGCGCACCAGACGCCCGGCTTTTACGTACTTGACAGGGGTTAGCGGAAGAGCGGCCTGGGCCGCCTGCTGCCGCTCGATACTCACGCGCCCATACAGCGTGGTGCGCTGTACGGCGGTTCGTCCCAAGCCGGCAGCAAGTGCTGCCATCGCTGCTGGCGGTAGTTCTTGTCCGTGGGCCGCGCCGGCAGCACGGCTGATCGATTCGTTCATCAAGGTGCCACCCAAATCGTTAACACCTGCCTGCAAGCAAAGTTGTGAGCCTTGCTCGCCCATCTTCACCCAAGATGTCTGGATATTATCAATCAGACCATGAAAGGCTAGGCGTCCTACGGTATGCATCAAAACGGCTTCGCGCAAGGTCGGCCCTTGATGAGAGCGATTTCTTCTGAACAGAGGAGCTTCTTCGTGCACGAAGGGCAGCGGGACAAACTCAGTCAGCCCTCTTGTGTTACGCTGCAGCTCGATTAGTTTGAGGATATGCTGCGCCCAGTGCCGGTAAGATTCGACATGGCCAAACATGATCGTGGCGGTGGTGCGCAAGCCTAGCTCGTGAGCCGTTCGAATCACCGTCAGCCATTCCTGCGTATTTAATTTGTCTGGACAAATCTGACGCCGCACTTCGTCATCTAAAATCTCGGCCGCAGTGCCAGGCAAGGTACTTAAGCCAGCTTTTTTCAAATCAGACAAAAATGCTTTGACTGTTCTGCCCAGACTCTGTGCGCCATGCATGATCTCAAGGGGTGAAAAGGCATGGATATGAATGTCCGGGCATTCCGTTTTGGCCGCTGAGCAAATGTCGAGATAAGTGTGTCCCGTGTAATCAGGATGAATGCCACCCTGCAGGCAAACTTCGGTGGCGCCGCGATCCCAAGCTTCCCGGACGCGGCGGCGGATTTCGTCAAGTTCGACGATATAGGGTTTTTCGCGCAAGCTTTCTTCTACGCGCCCTTTTGAGAAGGCGCAGAAGTTGCAATGATATTGGCAGACATTGGTGTAGTTGATATTTCGATTGACAACATAAGTAATATTGTCTCCGTTGGTCTCTTGGCGCAGACGATTAGCCGTTTGCGTAACATACGCGAAATCGTTGCCGCGGACCTTGAATAAATGCACGAGATCAGCTTCTTCAAGGCGATCGCCAGACAAGCATTTGTTGACAATATCGATGGTCTGCGGCGAAATGCTATCCGCATTGGGTATCGTAGTCTGCATCTGCAGACTGGAGATGTCGGTTGCCGTACTGGAGCCCGCTATCCATTTACCATCGGTTCTGGCCAGTCCACCACAGTCTGAATGGAGGAGAAGGTCGCGGTGCAAACCTGGGTCGACCCATTGATCGCGGGCATCGATATACTGCGGATAGACCGTCAGCCGCTCGACCAATACCTTGCCACCACGGGCCGTGACGTCGCTCAGCCGTTCGAGGTGCGGCCAAGGCGCTTCGGGGTTGACGTGATCGGGTGTGATGGGCGATACACCTCCCCAATCGTTAATGCCCGCGCGGATCAAGTCGGTGAGATCGCCTTCGAAAAGATTAGGTGGCACCTGAATACTCATGGCTGAGCCGAGGATTAAACGGGCAGCCGCTGTGGTCCAACATAGTTCGTCCATCGATGGCTCAGGAGCGTTAACCATCTTGGTGCCGGCTTTGGCGCGAAAATTTTGCACAATGACTTCTTGCAGGTGTCCATAGCGATCATGCAAATCGCGCAGCGCAAAGAGCGATTCCAGCCGCTCACGGCGGGTCTCGCCGATGCCGATCAAGATGCCTGAAGTGATCGGTATATGTGCTTCGCCAGCTAAGCGCATCGTTTCAAGCCGCACTGCCGGATGTTTATCCGGCGAGCCGTAATGTGGCCCGCCACGCTCGGAAAGCCGTTCAGAGGCCGTCTCTAACATGATTCCGAAAGAAGGCGCATGCGGCCGCAACGCTTGGTACTCGGCAGCGCTGAGCACGCCCATATTGAAGTGTGGTAGTAGCCCTGTTTCGGCCCGTACGCGTTGCGCGACCTCGGCGACGTAGCTGGCTGTGCTAGCATGCCCGAGTTGCTGGAGTGCTTCGCGCGCAGCTGCATAGCGCGCTTCAGGCCGGTCACCCAGCGTAAATAAGGCCTCGCGGCAGCCTGCTGCAGCGCCCGCCCGGGCAATCTCTAACGCTTGCTCCACCGTCAGAAACGCTGGGCCAACCACCCGTGGCGCTTTAGCGAAGGTGCAGTAGTGGCAGACATCTCGGCACAGATGAGTGAGCGGAATAAAGACTTTGCGCGAATAGCTTACGTTGTTACCCCAGCCGATGTCTCGCCAGGCCGAGGCAAGATCAGACAGCGCTCGCCAATCCTGCACCGCCTCAAGTTCATACGCTAACTCCTTTTGATTCAGCCTTGGCTGAGCGGCATCAGCGGAGTACTCAATTTTCTTGAGTATTTGACTCACCGGACTACTCATTGCTGCTTTCATCATAACCCCTCCATTGGACATCTTTGATAGAAGACTTGAATTCGTCAAGATCGGCTGGTAAATCAACATCTAACGCCCAGCTTCTTGAGCGGACGATCCAAACATCAATTCCTGCGCGCCGCGCGGCGTCTTTATGAGCGGACAGGCTGTGCCCGCTAAAATGCATCGGAATCGCGCCAGGTCGGCAAATTAGCCCATTGGTGCCATAGCCTTCCCGGTTCGGTGCCATGCCAATTGCATCTACTGGTGCGCGACTCAACATGTCGACCGCGGCTACATCTAGCAGCGGCAAATCGCCGGGGACGAACATCACACGTTGTCCGCCCGCTGCGGCAACATGGGCGGTTGCCCGCGCGCAGGCGTTGGCCATGCCTTCATCGGGTGGTCCCCACAAGATCTCTGCGCCCGCGGCCCGAGCCATCTCTGCGCTGATTTCAGAAGGCGTAACCACCAGCAGACGCGCGATTTGGGATGATGCCTTCAGCGTACTAATGACGTGATTGGCCATTGAGAAAAACAATGAGCGGCGGGAGGCGTGGCTGAGAACGCCAGCCAGGCGTGTCTTAGCGCATTCAGGCGCTTTTAATGGCACTACTCCCCAAATACCGTCGCTGCGCTGACGCGCAGAAGCAGAATGCATAGTGCAATCTCCTTTTTATTATTTTCCTGAAAAATCAAGGTGACGCGCATTGTGAATGCGCGTCACTTCAATGGGCTCTTCATTCAATATTTTTATATTTGAACACGATGCTGCCATATAATAATTTAGTTGTCTAATCATTTCTGATTGACACACTCCGCGCCGATGGTTCGCCCGTTCTCTTTTTGCGATGCCTTGTGCTAAGCCAACGTTCACGCGGCTTTTAGCGAAAACGTAGACGCCGTCTCAAGAAACACATCTTCTGGTTTGCTACGAATCAGCTGCTGAATCGTTCCATCGGCTGGGGGCAGATTCGCGCCGCGGATCAGCACAACAGGCCTGCTCTCGTCCGCTTGCCCCATCAGAAAGGAGGCCGCTGCGGCGAGTTCGTCAGCTACTGCCACTTGACTTGTCTGTAAGAGGCAGCCAAATAAATCTGGCTTTCCAATATAGTTTTTAAGCGGCGCAAAGCCTGCCACACCAATTGCGCATCCCGCCGTACCGCGGCGCCAGGCTCTGCCAAAGCTGTCATTGATGATAACGTTAACGTTGACACCGCACAGGTGGTGAATCTGCTCTTTCAATTTCTGCGCGCTGTGATCAGAGTCTTTGGGCAGTAACAGTACGGTGTCGCCACCGCCAACATTCGAATGATCAATACCGGCGTTCGCCATGACGAAGCCATGGCGATGCATGACGATGAGCATACCTGTTTCCCTGTGCGCGATGACTTCCACCGACTCAGAGAGGATGAGTTCAACCAGTCGTGGATCTTTATCGACCTTCTGTGCCAAATCGATGGCTTGCTTAGAAGGCGTGACTGAGGATAACTTAGCCCATCGCCCTTCAGATTTGGAAACGATCTTTTGAGCAAGCACCAACACATCGCCATCTGCTAAGATGAGATCATCCTCATGTAGCGCCTTAAGAATGATTTGGCTAAGGTCATCCCCAGTCTGGATAAGGGGAATGCCAGATACGGCGTGTAACGTTAGGCTTTTGCTTGATGGTATAAAACGGCTCATCTCCTGCTCTCCTTTTTAAGTTTCCAATGATTAATGAGTCAGCTCTTCACCAACAAGGAAAGTTAAACGGGCGTCTAAGTGTGCCGCACAGTAGCCCGATTGTTTTCGCATTAGCCATGATGGTGTATTGAGCCGGACAAATTTAAACAACTTTCAAGTTTCTTTTCCGCTTATCATATTCGATTAATGCATACGCGCTGTGATTATGGATCGACTCAAAATTCTCGGCTTCAAGCACGTAAGCGATAATCCGATCATCTTGATTGAGCCGGCTAGCAGTATCACGCACTAAATCCTCGACAAATTTTGGATTATCATAAGAGTGCTCGGTCACAAATTTTTCATCTGGCCGTTTTAAGAGCCCCCACAATTCACAAGATGCCGATTCCTCAGCGATGCGTATCAATGCCTCAATCGATAGCTCAAGGCTATTTAATTCTGCCTTAATGGTCACATGCGAGCGTTGATTATGCGCGCCATAGAACGAGATTTCTTTGGAGCATGGACATAAACTCATCACGGGCACCAAAACTTTCAAAAAAATCCGGCTCGTATTGCCATGCGCTTCGCCAATAAAGCTGACCTCATAATCAAGCAAGCTTTGAGCTCCCGATACTGGCGCTGTTTTATTGATGAAATAAGGAAAAGTAATTTCAATGCGGCCCGCGGAGCTCTCTAATTTGTTGAGCATCTTGAGGGCCATCTTCTGAAAGCCGGAGAGATCGAGCGGGATCGTGTTTCCTGTCTTAGGGTCTACCGTGCTTTCTTGCAATAGGGCAATAAAGCGCGACATATGAGTGCCCTTTTGATCGGCCGGTAAGTAAACATCAAGCTCGCAATGGCCGATTGTTGGCTGGCTCGCACCAGTGGCGCTCAGTACTGTTAGTGGATGACGTATCGCTTTGATGCCAACTCGCTGAATCGAGATTTCGCGGTGATCAGTGCTGCTTTGCACATCTGACATAGCCAAAACAGAGTCTACACAATTCATCATAATATAATCCCCTTGAGCTTTTTATATAATAAATTCAGTTGAGTTGGTGCTCAGTCCCCTAATTTCGATCCGCATGATCTGTCTATGCGGACGCTCTCTAAGTCACAGTCTGCCAATTGCTGCACCGGCCCCTATGAACGATAAAACCTGGCAAATTTAATGATGAGTTAAGGTGCTAGATACCCGTAGCGATCAGGTCTTTGAGATGGGCTGAGTCTCCGTTTTTCAGCACACGCTCCTCCTTTTCAATTGTCACCAGCGCATCGATTGACTACACTCATTGTTTTTACATTGTGTTACTAGCCCAGCGTTGCATAGAGAGTGTCATGTCACGCTGAGGTGTGCGGCTAAGTTTTGGGTAGTTTAGATTATCTGTGAAAAGCGGGCAACTTTAATTTCTAACCATGTAAGAACCCCTGTTTACACCTCTTCGCTTTGGGGTGGGTGATGCTTCTTCTGTAGTTCATCTAGTTTTCGGGCTAGAATACGACCGATTTTAGCGGTTGGCACGGGCCTATCCATATCGTCGTGTTTGCAGTGGATATCGTAAGTTTCGATATTGCCGAGAACGTAAGGTTTCCATAAATGAGAAAAGGAGGGCTGGGTAGATCCATCTGCCATTATCGTTGCATGAAAGAAGAGCAGGTCGCCGGAATAAATGAGCGGAGAAAAATTATTTAAAAGGCAAAGGTTATTTTTGATGATATTTCGGGTTTTTTCCCATAAATATTCCCCCGCATCTGAAATATTTTCATCGCTATAGCGATCAAGAAGTTTGATGTAGATAGTTTCTTGATCTAACTCAAGTTTATTGTCCAACTGGAAAGGGCCCGGATGACTATCCAACAAAGCAAGCAACGAGACTCTTTCGCCTTGTTGTTCAAGCTGAGTTGCGATGCTGTGAACAACATTGCCGCCAAAAGACCATCCCAGCAAATAATAAGGCCCGTTAGGCTGAATGCGGCGAATGTGTTTAATATAGTCTAACGCCATGGTATCGATTGTTTCTGCAAGCTGTGATACGCCACTGAGTCCACAAGCTTGCAGACCATAGACAGGTTGGTCCGCGTCTAAATGCTGAGATAGACTGATATAACTCCAACTCAGACCAGCCACGGGGTGAACGCAGAAAAGAGGTGGCCGAGCGCCTTCTGGCTTGATGGGAAGCAAGACATTAAATGAATCGTCTTGGGCTCCGTCTAGCTTGAGTAAACGCTGCGCCAGTCCCGCGATGGTAGGCGCTTCAAACAGCATGTGGAGGGCAATCTCGACGCCCAACGTGGTGCGAATACGATTGATCATCCGCACGGCGAGCAGCGAGTGGCCACCGAGCGCGAAGAAACTGTCGTAACGGCTGATGCGCTCCAAACCAAGCATTTCAGTCCAGATTGTGGCGAATGCGATCTCGATCTCGCCTTGTGGCGCTTCATACGCTTGATGAGCGAAGGCTTCGTCGTCCGGGGCTGGCAGCGCTCGACGGTCAAGCTTGCCGTCGGGCAGGTAGCGCGCTAGGTCCCCCGTCTTGTACATACGCAGAAGCTCGCGCTCTTCGCTCGGCAGCACTTCCAGTTGCCAAGCCGGTTTGTCCAGCCGCTGTTCAAGCGCTTCGGCTAGGCTCTGCAGCGCCTGCTGCATATAACCGCATATATGATTAGGATCAAGCGGATTCACAACCTGAGCGATCAGTCCCAACGTTTTTCCGAAATCCTCCACGAACAGAGCGAGTGGATAGTTCGTGCGTTCGTCCACACTCAACAACTCAATGCCGGGTGCCATTTGGCCCTCTGATGGCACCACAATGTGGTGCCGGTAGTTCAGCAACGCACTAAACAAAGATGTACCAGCCGGCACACCACTGCAGCGTTGGGCCAGCGCCAGCGATGCATGCTCATGGTCGAGTAGTCCAGCTAGGAGCGCATGCGTATCCCGCACACTGTGCTCAACGCTGCGGTTCAACTCAACACACAGTGGCAAGGTGTTAATGAACAGCCCCAGGGCACGGTCCGCCCCGTCACCTGCCTGCATCCGCCCAAATAGCACAGTGCCAAACACCGCCCGCTGTAGGCCACTACTGCGTGCAAGCACTTGTGCCCAAGCCAGATGGCATAGACTGGCCAGGCTCACGCCCAGTCGTTTCGCCTGAACGCGCAGGCGATCGTTCAACTCCTGCGGCAGTAGTCGGCGTGATTCGGTAACCCCGGTACCGTCGCGATAAGTATCGGTCAGCCCGAAGGGCAACGTAGGCTCCTCCACTTTGGCCAGCATATCGGTAAAGAACCGCTCGTGCGCGGCCTGACTCATACCCAGACGCGTTTGCGCCACCAGGTTGCGGAACGGTTGGGCAGCGGGCAGCATATCGCCCCGGCCTTCGAGGAACGCCTGCACCTCGGTCTGCATGATTTCTAGCGTCGAATGATCCTCGATCAAATGGTGTAACAGCTGGACCAGCAGCCAGCGGCCATCACTGTTCTGCGCAATCACGAAACGCAGCAACGGGGCCTGGGTCAAATCAAGACGATGCTGACGGAAACGCTGAGCCAGTTGTTCAGTGATCGGTCCATCGGACGGATCCAGTGTGAGCTCCGTGATAGACAATGGCGCCTGACGCCAGACTACCTGCGCGGGCGTGGACAGATGCGCCCAGACAAAGGCGGTACGCAGGATATCGTGGCGCTTGACGACCTGCTGGATCGCGTCTAGATAACGATCGAGTTGCTCCCGGTCAGTAAAGGCTATTTGGGCAATCAACAGATACGGATCGCTTTCAGTCGCCAGCAGGTGGTGAAACAGGAAGCCATCTTGCAGCGGGGACAATGCATAAATATCTTGGATATTCGCAACGCCACCGGGGACCTGTGCCGCAATCCAGTCGATCTCGGCCTGACTGAGATCGATCAACGGTAGCATGTCCGGCGTAAGCATGGTGATGTCGGATGGAATGAGATTGGGCGGCACGGAGACTTCCCGGTGCAGGCCCAGCGATTGGGCCAGCTCGCTCAGCGTAGGCGTATCGAACAACGCGCGTACCGAGAGCGTCAAGCCAAGAGAACGCAGGCGTTCGATCATCCGCACCGCGAGCATTGAATGGCCACCGAGCGCAAAAAAGCTATCGTGACGGCTGACGCACTCAACCCCGAGCAGCTCTGCCCAGATTGTGGCCAGCGTGGTTTCTATCTTACCTTGCGGCGCCTCGTATGCCTGGCGCGCAAAGGCTTCGCCATCCGGCGCCGGCAGTGCCCGACGATCAAGTTTGCCGTTGGGCGTCAACGGCAGTGCATCCAAGCGCACAAAGGCGGCCGGCACCATATACTCAGGTAACCCGGCCACGAGATACGTACGCAGTGTGCTCGCTAGCTGTTCGTCCATCTCGGCCACAACATAGGCAACCAGCCGCTTGTCGCCGTCCTCGCCTAGCGCAAGCACGATAACATCGCGCACCAGAGGATGCTCGATAAGGTGCGCTTCGATTTCGCCGGGCTCAATCCGAAAGCCCCGGATCTTAACCTGGTGATCGTTGCGGCCGAGGAACTCGAGATTGCCGTCGGGCAGATAGCGGGCCAAGTCGCCCGTCTTATACATGCGGGCCTCGGCATGATTGCTGAACGGATCGCAAAGAAAACGCTCGGCGGTCAATTCAGGGCGGTTCAAATAGCCACGTGCGACACCCGCTCCGCCAATATACAGTTCGCCCACCATTCCCAACGGCACGGGCTGACCATCGGCGTTCAGCAGATAAACCTTAAGATCGGGAATCCTTACCCCAATCGGACTGCCCACTTGATGACTATCCTGTTGTCGTAGCGGCTGGTAAGTGACATGCACGGTGGTTTCCGTAATGCCATACATGTTCACTAATTGAGGCGCGTGCTCCGAACGCATGGCGTACCATGCCTGCAAGATTGCAGGTTCAAACGCTTCACCACCGAAAATCACATAGCGTAATTGATCGCGCAATTGGCTTTGTGTTTGGCTGGCAATAAAAGTCTTAAAAGCACTGGGCGTCTGGTTCAATACGGTCACGCCTTGCTCGCAAACCAGCCGATGAAACTCTTGTGGCGAGCGGGCAATCTGATGAGGGACTAAGATCAGTTTCCCGCCATAGCGCAAGGCTCCCCAGAGCTCCCAAACCGAAAAGTCGAAGGCAAAGGAATGAAACAGGCACCAGGTATCATGCTGGTTAAAGTGATACCAAGGTTCTGTGGCATCAAACAGACGTACAATCTGCGCATGCTCAACCATCACGCCTTTGGGGGCGCCGGTAGAACCGGACGTGTAGATTACATAGGCAAGATGACGAGCAGTCAGGCCAAGCACGTGCGGATTAGTGACTGCCTGTTCTGGCTGCACCGCTAGATCGAGCACAGTCAACGAGGCGAGGGCCCTTTCGCCCAATGTGGCGCGGCCCACTGCGTCTGCCAACAGGATCCGTGGCGCCGCATCGGTGAGAATGCTCGCCAGCCGCTCGCCCGTATATGCCGGATCAAGTGGCACATAAGCACCACCCGCCTTGAGAATTGCCAGTAGCCCCACCACCAACGCTAGGCTGCGTTCCACGCAGATCGCCACCAGCGTATCTGGTTGAACGCCCAGCTCGATGAGTTGATGCGCAAGACGATTAGCACGCGCATTCAGTTCCGCATACCCTAATGCCTGACCTTCGTACACCAAGGCAATGGCGTCCGGTGTACGCTCAACCTGTGCTTCAAATAACTGATGAATGCATTGGTGCGCTGGATACGGCGCCTCCGTTGTATTCCATTCGACCAGCAATTGCCGCCGCTCCGCTGCACTGAGCAGGTCGATGCCGTCGATTGGCTGGGTGGGCTCTGTGACCAGGGCGTCCAGGAATTTTAGAAAACGGCGCTGGTGTGCAATGAGTTCGTTTGCTGTATAGAGGGAGGGGTTCGCGTCAAAGTCAATCCGCAATGGGCTGTCCCCGGATAGGACATAGACCGCGATCATCAGGTCTTCGACCGGCCCATTGACAAGATTATGAGTGGCCGATGCATGTTTGCCAAAGCGCAGGTCATGGTCAAATGGCATCAGATTGATGGTGGGACCAAACAATGGCCGGCCTTGCGCCAGTCGGAGTTCTCGCCGTAGCTCTTCACAGCGATAGCGTTGATGCCGAAAGCCGTGTTTAATCTCTTGCGCCGCCTGTTCTATCAATGATGTGAGGCTCGTGTCTGGCTGCACCGTGAGTCGGATAGGCATGACATTAGAAGTCATGCCGGGAATACGCCGGCCTTCGCCAAAGCGAGCTGGCACCGGAAAGCCCAACACCACGTCTTGAGCACCGGTTAAACGATGAAGATACGCCGCCACGGCAGCGGTAATAAACTGAGCCAAACCACTTGCGTCAGAAGCGTAAGTGCGCATTGTTTGAGAAGAGAGGTAAGCTGTCTGACGCAAACGGTGGTGCAAAGCGGGGGCTTGCTTATCTGCAAGTGTCACCGCGCTAGGCCAATCCGCGCAGTGCGCACGCCAATATTCCCGGTCTTTTGTAAAGTGCGCAGAGGCGCGGTAGCGAACGTCATTTTCCAGCAGCAGCGATACGGGTCCGAATGGGCGCTCTTGCGCTATTACCCCTTTGACTCGTGCGCTATATACCTGCGCCATGCGTTGCGCGATGAGGCGGCCACTGGCCCCATCCATCGCGATATGGTGACAACGCTGATACCAAAAAAATCGGTCAGGTGCGATTTTTAACAATGCAAAGCCAAACGGCAGGTTATTCAGTAGGTCGGTTGGCTGTTCGTAGTCCGCTTTCATCCAAGCTTCGGCAGCAGCTTGAGGATCAACCTCTGCGCTGAGATCGATCAAAGGAAGTGACCAATCCGGTAAACTGACAAATTGTTGAATGCCATCGCTACTTTCGATGAACTGAAGACAAAAGCTTTCTGCTTCCGCGACCACCTGTCGCAAGGCGGCTTCGAACAAGGCCGAGTCAACGGCGCCATGGATTTCTGTGAATTGGCAAATATTGTAGACAGGACTACGGGGGTTGATTTGCTGCGCGAGCCAAATCTCCATTTGTGCAGCGGATAAGGGATAGGTTACTGGATTTGGATTGACGCAAGCAGGCATAAGTCTTATCTAAAGCAAAAATTAAAGGTCGGCCATAGGTTGATGGGCCACGCTATAAAATTTCAATGATGGAACTTGGACTACAGAACCTAAAAAATACTAGGGGGCTGTTGAAGTTTGGCACTAAGCTCTTGCAAAATAGGAGCAAGCCCGTATTGTTGAGGTTCTCATACCAACACAACGCGAGTTTGCAATGCGTCGATTACTTCTTTATGGATGAATTCCGATTGAAAGTGGGAAAGATTTTGCCTGATGAGCAAATTTATCGCAAGCACAATTTGTGTTTATACTCTAATTTCTAATCATCCCACTAAGATGCGCTTGCAGATTATAATAAATTGAATCGTATCTCTTCTGAGCTAGGCTCAAATTCATGGAAAATCACTTTAATCAAGCTCTCACTCAACCCCAAACAGCGCAGATTAACTCACTCACCATGACGCGTCCGGATGACTTGCATTTGCATTTGCGCGATGGCGAGATGCTGGCGGCTGTGTTGCCGCATACCGCGCGCCAGTTTGGGCGCGCGCTAGTGATGCCCAATCTGAATCCGCCGGTAACGATCACAGCGCAAGCACTGGCTTACCGCCGCCGCATTCTGGATGCGTTGCCAGAATCTGCGGATTTTGAACCATTGATGGCACTGTATCTCACCGATAACACGCCTGCTGATGAAATTCGTCGCGCCCATGAGTCAGGCGTTGTACACGCGATTAAGCTCTATCCGGCAGGGGCCACGACTCATTCAGATGCCGGCGTGACGGACCTTAAACACTGCGCAAAAACGCTTGAAGTGATGCAAGAGCTTGGTTTGCCGCTGCTGGTGCACGGTGAAGTGACGGATCCGTCAATTGATTTATTCGATCGTGAAAAAGTATTTATCGATCAAGTACTGGTGCCTGTGCGGCGCGCATTTCCGGCGTTGAAGATTGTCTTTGAGCATATCACCACGCAAGAAGCGGCTGACTATGTGCGCGACGCAGAGGCAGCGCCTGGCACGTTTGGCGCGACGATTACCGCGCATCATCTGTTGTATAACCGCAATGCGCTGTTCCAAAAAGGGCTGCGGCCACACTATTATTGCTTGCCAGTTTTAAAGCGCGAGCGGCACCGGATGGCATTAGTAAAAGCGGCAACCTCGGGTAATCCGCGCTTTTTTTTAGGTACGGATAGTGCGCCACACCCTAAAGGCTTGAAGGAGCATGCGTGTGGGTGCGCTGGGTGTTACACGGCTTTGCATGCGCTTGAACTTTACGCGCAGGCTTTTGATCGGGTCGGTGCCTTGGCGCAGCTTGAGGGGTTTGCAAGCTTTCACGGCGCGGCGTTTTATGGCTTGGCGCGCAACTCAGGAACGGTTACGCTGCGGCGCGAGTCATGGCAGCTGCCACTTGAATTACCCGCAGGTGAGCACACGATTGTGCCATTAGGTGCAGGTGAAACAATCGCATGGCGACTTGCTTAACTGAGTAAGCGTGCTAAACTTCACCTGGCAAAGTAGACCAGACAGCCGCCGCCTTCGTTAGAAGGGGGAGGAAAGTCCGGACTCCAAAGGGCAGGGTGATGGCTAACGGCCATCCGTGGCGACACGCGGAATAGGGCAACAGAAAGCAAACCGCCGATGGCCTCAAGCGTTAAGTTTGATGGCTCAGGTAAGGGTGAAACGGTGCGGTAAGAGCGCACCGCGGCTGCAGTGACGCAGCTGGCACGGTAACCTCCACCCGGAGCAATTCCAAATAGGCGAGCATGCATCTATAGGGTGCAAGCAGGCCCCTTGCTAGTTCGCGGGTAGGAAGCTTGAGCGCGTCAGCAATGACGTGCCTAGAGGAATGGCTGTCACGCGCAACTCTGGTTGCGTGCACAGAATCCGGCTTATCGGTCTGCTTTGCCTTTTCTTTATAGTTAGGCCCCGTTGTGTATTGGGGCTGCGAACCTCTTCAGTATTTTTTCTTCTTCACATTTATTCATCTGGGTATTACTTACGCTGCGACTGTGGCGTGTGCGTGTGCGTGTGCGTGTGCGTGGCAAACGGATACCATTTCAAGCCCGTGGCAGATAGATTATCCAAAATAATTTGTGCTGCGCAGCAAATTAATTTTTAGGGTAAATGACCTAAAATAACGACTGAATAGTTCTCTAATTTTCTGTAAGGTAACGCCCAGGCTTGGGGTGTTGTGGCCTAACCTATTGAATAATAAGCATTTTTATTTTTCTGGTAAAATCCTCTAATTTTTCATAATGTAAAAAATGATTTTATATTATAAAGTTCCTTGCATTGCACAAGAGTCATTGCTATAATCTGTTTATCGGTTATCGATTGGTAACCAAGCAGTGTCTCCTCCACCCTCCTCCTTTGGTGGATTCAGCCCAAACTCCGGTTTGGGCTTTTTTTTATCCATTACGTTTATAGGTATTTCGCCTGGCTTTTTAGCGCAGCAAGGCAGGGGTATCGACTCAATCCTTTTTGTTTTAGTAAAAAGCGGGTCGTAGAAAATTTCAGCGAGCTTACGATTCTTAAAGAAAAGCACAATGTCGCTGGCGGGAAGGATTTGGTGGGCGATAGTGGGATCGAACCACTGGCTTCCACCGTGTGAAGGTGGCACTCTACCGCTGAGTTAATCGCCCTAATTGCTGCTTGAGATAGTCACGCATGCATGTCTGCGTAGCACAACCAATAAGCTTATCAGATAAAGGGTGTGGAACGCTACTTTTCAATGCTGCTGCGCCACACACTTTGGATTTTTGCGGCTTTTTCTAATTCGTCTAATACAGTGATATGGGCCGCGATTTCATCTGGAGTTGCACGGAGTACCGGCAATATGAGTTGCTCAAGTGCGATCGACGCATGGTGACGGGTCTCGGCGGAGGGCTCGTTTAGCATATCCAGCAATAGGTTCTCCTGGCCACGCGTCATGGCTAGGTAAACTAAAGCGAGTAGCTCAGCATCAAGGAGCGCGCCATGCAAGGTCCGGTGCGCGTTACTAATGCTAAAGCGTTCGCATAACGCATCGAGCGAGTTGCGTTTGCCGGGAAAGATCTGCCTTGCATGAACGAGCGTATCGATCACTTCCGTGCCGCACTGTTCATTAAATGGCGCAAGGCCCAGTAAGGCTAATTCGGCGTCCAGAAATCCGACGTCGAACGGCGCATTATGAATAATAATTTGTGCGCCTTTGACAAAATCGCATAGTTCGCTGGCGATTTGAGCGAATTTGGGTTTGTCGCTTAAAAATTCGGTGGTTAGCCCGTGTACCGCCAGCGCCCCTGGGTCGCTGTCACGCTCTGGGTTGATATAAAAATGTAGATGGTTGCCGGTGAGCTGGCGGTTGATGAGCTCAATACAGCCAATTTCAATAATACGATCGCCGCCACGGGCTTTCAGGCCGGTCGTTTCAGTATCGAGTACAAGTTGGCGCATAAATGTTTCCACTGAGACGGGTTATCTCGGTTCTGTTTTTGGTGAATAGAGCGGGTTAATTTGAGGCTATTTTTCGCACCGGCAGCGAGCTTTGGGCCTTGGCCTTGGGGGTTTTGATTGGCCCAACTTTTGCTTTGTGCTTGACTACGGGTTTTTTCGCGTTGAGCTTAACGGCTCGTGCCTTGATTGCGTTGGCTGTCGGCGGCAGTGGCCGCACGCGCAGTTTAGCTTTAACCAACGTAGGTTTTTGGCTCGTCGGAACATGCAGCATCACAATCTGCCCAGGCGCGAGCTTGGTGCGCTTGGTATGGTTCCACGCTTGAATTTGGGCAACCGGGATACGATAGCGCTTAGCAAAGGCGGCCATCGTTTCATGCCGGCGCACACGAATCAACATTTTGCGGGTGTCTGGCACATCCGGCTCAAGTGCGAAGACTGCATTTTCTGCGATATAGGCGCTGATATCTTCATCGTCTGCGGCTTTGACTTTGGGTATTAGTACCGTAGAGCCTGGCTTGAGCCGCATGCCAACCGGAATTTTATTGATCGCAGATAAGGTTGCTGGATCAACGCCGATTTTTGCTGCCAGCGTCGTTGTGCGCTCGCGTTTGGTGACGGTATAGGTGGTCCAGCTTGAGAGTAGACCTTGATAGTTATTTAGGCCTTGCTCAAACATTTGTGCATTTTCAAACGGCAACAAAATTTGTGGCTGCGTCGCCCCTAAAATAATCGGTTTTGAAAACGATGGATTGAGTGCATGAAATGCATCAACCGATAAGCCGGCAAGCTGTGCGGCTACCGCAACATCAATATCGCGTGCAGTCGTCACGGTGACAAAGTAGGGATGATCTGGAATCGACGGCAGCGTTAAGCCATATTTTTGCGGTTGCGCAACGATATCTTTAACAGCTTGTAATTTGGGTACGTAATGACGCGTTTCTTTAGGTATTTTTAGGCTGAGGTAATCCGTTGGCAAACCTGCTTTGCGATTACGCGCGATCGCGCGCAAGACATTGCCTTCTCCCCAATTATAAGCTGCTAGGGCAAGGCGCCAATCGCCAAACATACCGTGTAGCTTAGCTAAGTAATCGAGCGCGGCATTGGTTGAAGCGAGTACATCGCGGCGTTCATCTAGGAAAATATTTTGTTTGAGATTATAACTGCGTCCTGTCCCCGGGATAAATTGCCACATACCTGCCGCTTTAGCGACTGACAGGGCTTGTGGGTTATAGGCAGATTCAATAAAGGGCAGCAACGCAAGCTCAGTGGGCATATTGCGTGCTTCCAGCGCTTCTACAATATGATAAAGATAAAGTTTGGAACGCTCGGTCATGCGCTGGACATATTCAGGCCGTGCAGCATACCAAGACAGTTGTGCTTGGGCTAGGTCATTTTTGAGATCTGGCATCTGAAAACCGCGCCGGATACGGCTCCATAAATCAGCCGAATGCCCGCTATGGGCATTGACGGAATCATGGTCAAGGTCAATCGTTTGATCAACGTTGGCGGTTTTAAAACGAGCGGCGAAAGAAGAGAAAAAAGAAGAGCGCTCATCTACCGTGGACAGCGTGTTCTCAGTATTAGCGGGCAGCCTACTGGCGCAGGAGGCTAATAATATGGCCGATGCGACCCATAGCACACTAAAGATGAATCTCATTAGGGCAAGAATTCCAGGTAAAGCCGTAAAAAGTACAAGCATAGCAGGGAAGCTTAACTTGTTTTCAACCGTATTTTAACTAAAGTGGTCTTTCCATTCACGCAGCGCGATAAATGTAGCGAGCCGATCGCTCGTTGGCACAGCAAGCCGCTGCTGTATTTCTGCTTGGTCAACCCGTAAGAAGGGATTAACACGTTTTTCGTGAGCCAAGGTCGTGGGTACGGTTGGTTTACCCTGTGCACGCAGAGTGTGTGCTTGGCGTTGCCAGGTGTGTAAGTCTAAATTATTCGGCTCGCAAGCTAACGCAAAGCGGATATTCGCTAGCGTATATTCGTGTCCGCAGTGTACGCGCGTGGCGCTGGGTAACGCGGCTAACGCATCGAGTGAGGCAAGCATCTGCTGCGGCGTACCCTCAAATAGACGGCCGCAGCCGCTAGCAAAAAGCGTATCGCCGCAGAATACGCGAGGCGCTGTCTGCTGTGCGCCTTTGATGAAATAAGCCAGATGGTCATTTGTATGGCCGGGTATTTCAAGCACGGCAAATTCTAACTGCGGTGCCAGCAGACATACCGTATCATTATGTTTGAGCGGGTGCGTGACGGTGTCGATGGTCTGCTGCGCGGGGCCATATACAGGGACGTCCCACCTGCTAAGTAGGCTCGCTACTCCAGCGACATGATCATAATGATGATGTGTGAGTAAAATAGCGCTTAAATGCCAGCCACGTTCGCGCAATTGAGCGATGACCGGGGTTGCATCGCCTGGGTCGACCACGAATGCGGCTTGGCCATCCGATACCAACCAAATATAGTTATCTTGAAACGCGGGGACTGCTACGTACTCAAGTAATTTGCGAGCAGTAAATGACGTATTCATTGGAGCATCATGTCTAATCAATCTACTATAGAGTGGTCCGCTTGGGCGGCTTCTGCCCCTGGGCGCTATGTGCTTGCCTGGGAGCAGGCACAACTTGATCGCCTGGTGAGTGATATCTTCGGCTATTATGCATTACAACTTGGCCTGCCTCAACTTGATGCGCTGCGTGAAAATCGCATGCCATCCCGCGCGGTGGTGTTGAATGCAGAGTCTGATTTAAAAATGTTGGCTGCGTTTGCCGAATATAGCTGCATTCGGTGCGATTTGCCTGAGCTGCCTTTCGCCTCCCAAAGTGTCGACTTACTTATTTTGCCACACACGCTTGAATTGACGTGTGAGCCACATCGGCTATTACGAGAAGTTGAGCGTGTGTTGTTGCCCGAAGGACAATTGGTGATCTTTGGCTTTAATACATTGAGTCTATGGGGAGCTCGACAAGCGCTTAAGGGGTTAACTAAGCGTTCTTTTGTGCCTGCTCACCGTAAGCTGATTGCGTTTTCGCGTCTCAAGGACTGGCTTAAGTTACTGGGTTTTGAATTAAATCGCGGGCGCTTTGGTTGTTATCAGCCGCCCTTTATGAATGAACAGTGGCTGACGCGATTTGCGTGCGTAGAAAAAGCCGGGGATCGCTGGTGGCCTATTTTTGGCGCAGTGTACATGATTACGGCGATTAAGCGCGTGCGTGGCGTACGTTTAGTCGGCGCCGCGCCGCGCAGTTCTGCCGCCCTGGCGCCTGCTTTGCCGCCGGTGGCCACGCCACAAACTCAGAGGCGTAAATGATGCATTCCGAAACGATCGAAATTTACACCGACGGGGCTTGTAAAGGCAATCCAGGTCCAGGGGGGTGGGGTGCGTTGTTACGCTATCGTATGCAAGAAAAAGAATTGTCAGGCGGTGAACCGGCTACCACCAATAATCGGATGGAGTTGATGGCGGTGATTGCGGCTCTTGAAGCATTAAAGCGCCGCGCCAAAATTGCTATTTATACAGATTCAAAATACGTGCAACAGGGCATTAGTCAATGGATCCACGGTTGGAAGCAAAAAAACTGGATAACCTCAGCGAGAACACCGGTGAAAAACGTCGACTTATGGCAGCGCTTAGATCGGCTAGCTAACCAGCATGAAATTGAATGGTGCTGGGTTAAGGGACACGCGGGTCACCCGGAGAATGAGCGTGCTGATGCGTTGGCTAATCGTGGCCTGATTGAGGCGCAGAAATATCAGGCAAATAGCGGCTAAGCAGATAAGGGGTAAGGTTTTATCCTCAAAAATACAAAAAATAGAACGCTTTCAAGTTATAATTAGAAGGTTTATCTGAGTTAAATTTATCTTAGCGCCTACCCGTATCCTCCGTTCTGGTCCCGCATAGTCAAGTGCGACTGCATGCAGCCAAGCCTTAATGCTGATGTGGAGCTCTCTGGCGAGCACACGGGCAATTTTTAGTGACCGGCGGCGGGTTGACAGTAGGCGTGTTGCCTTTAGGAGTTAGCCGTGTTGCCGTCTTTTCAACCTGCTTTGCTTGCGCTTGCTGATGGCACGATTTTTCGTGGCGTTTCGATTGGCGCTGCCGGTCATACTGTGGGTGAGGTAGTCTTTAACACTGCAATGACGGGCTATCAGGAAATCCTGACGGATCCGAGTTACGCTCATCAGCTGGTGACATTTACTTATCCTCATATTGGTAATACGGGGGTTAATCACGAAGATATTGATGCTGCAAAAATACAAGCGGCCGGCCTTATCATTCGTGATCTTCCTGTATTGTCGTCTAATTTCCGTCAGCATCAGCCGCTTGCTGATTATCTGCGCGAGCAGCAGACGGTCGCGATTGCCGGTATTGATACGCGTCGCTTGACCCGGATTTTGCGTGAGCGTGGCGCTCAAAACGGCTGTATTCTGGCTGGCGACACGGATGCTGAGAAAGCGCTGGCGTTGGCCAGAGCTTTTGCAGGGTTGTCAGGGAAGGACTTGGCTCAAGTTGTCTCAACGCCTAAACCCTATGCATGGACGCAAACCGAATGGCAGTTGGGTACTGGCTACGGCACGTTGACGCAACCACGCTACCACGTCGTGGCTTTTGACTATGGCGTCAAATTTAATATTTTGCGCATGTTAGCGCAGCGTGGCTGCCGGGTCACTGTGCTGCCGGCTCAAACGAGCGCAGCTGAGGCGCTGGCGCTTAAACCGGATGGCATCTTTTTATCCAATGGTCCGGGCGATCCTCAGCCATGCGATTATGCAATTCGTGCTGTGCGTGAGTTGATCGAGCAAAAATTGCCAACTTTCGGCATTTGCCTTGGGCATCAGATTATGGCGCTGGCGATTGGCGCGCAGACAGTCAAAATGAAAACCGGCCATCATGGCGCTAATCATCCGGTGAAAGACCTGGATGATGGCCGCGTGGTGATTACTTCGCAAAATCACGGTTTTGCGGTGGATGCGCAGAGCTTGCCGGCACACGCCCGGATCACGCATGTTTCGCTATTTGACGGTACCTTGCAAGGTTTTGCTTTGAAGGAGTCCCCGGCATTTTGCTTCCAGGGCCACCCAGAAGCATCGCCGGGGCCGCATGATCTAGGCTATTTATTCGATCGATTCATCACGCTCATGGAGCGTGAACGTGCTAGCAACAAAGCGGCCGTATAAGAAAACTATTTAGAGAATTTTATGCCTAAGCGCACAGATATTAATAAAATCCTAATCATCGGAGCGGGTCCGATT
Source organism: Mycoavidus sp. SF9855 (assembly GCF_024582735.1). Classification (NCBI taxonomy): domain Bacteria; kingdom Pseudomonadati; phylum Pseudomonadota; class Betaproteobacteria; order Burkholderiales; family Burkholderiaceae; genus Mycoavidus; species Mycoavidus sp. SF9855. Next base: position 2,027,579 of record NZ_CP102085.1, on the reverse strand, counting down.
ATCATCGGCCAAGCATGCGAGTTCGACTATTCAGGCGCGCAAGCGTGCAAGGCATTGCGTGATGAAGGTTACACGGTGATCTTGGTCAATAGTAATCCGGCAACGATTATGACTGACCCGGAAATGGCGGATGTGACCTATATCGAGCCTATTACTTGGGAAGTGCTTGAGCGGATTATCGCCAAAGAGCGTCCTGACGCCATCTTGCCAACCATGGGTGGGCAGACCGCCCTTAATTGTGCGCTTGATCTACATCATCATGGCGTGCTTGCCCAATACAACGTTGGATTAATTGGCGCTTCGCCGGCTGCGATTGATAAAGCAGAAGACCGGCAGAAATTTAAAGAAGCCATGACAAAGATTGGCCTGGCTTCGGCAAAATCTGGCATTGCTCATTCGTTTGAGGACGCGCTAAGAGTACAGGCCGAGATCTCAATACAAACCGGCGGCACGGGTTATCCAATGATTATCCGGCCCTCTTTTACAATGGGTGGCTCAGGCGGTGGGATTGCCTATAACCGTGAAGAGTTTGAAGAAATTTGCAAACGCGGCCTCGATCTTTCGCCGACCCATGAGTTATTGATTGAAGAGTCTCTCTTGGGCTGGAAAGAATTTGAAATGGAAGTGGTGCGCGACCGGCATGATAACTGCATCATTGTTTGCTCAATTGAAAATCTAGACCCAATGGGGATCCATACCGGGGATTCAATTACCGTCGCGCCTGCGCAAACGCTCACGGACAAAGAATATCAGCTCTTGCGCAACGCCTCGTTAGCCGTCTTGCGCGAAATTGGCGTTGATACGGGGGGCTCAAATGTACAGTTTGCGATTAATCCGGCCGATGGCCGGATGGTGGTCATTGAAATGAACCCACGGGTATCGCGTTCATCAGCGCTGGCCTCAAAGGCAACCGGTTTTCCAATTGCGAAGATCGCCGCTAAGCTTGCCGTAGGTTACACCCTCGATGAATTAAAAAATGAAATTACCAGCAATGAAACGGGCTCCGGCACGCCGGCTTCGTTTGAGCCTACGCTTGACTATGTAGTGACCAAGATCCCACGGTTTGCTTTTGAGAAATTCCCCGCAGCTGATCCGCATTTGACCACCCAAATGAAATCGGTCGGGGAGGTCATGGCAATTGGCCGCACCTTTCAGGAGTCTTTTCAAAAAGCGTTGCGCGGGCTTGAAGTGGGAGTGGATGGGCTGGATGAAAAATCGACCGATCGCGACCAAATTGGCGAAGAAATTGGTGAGCCTGGCCCCGATCGTATCTGGTATGTGGCCGATGCGTTTCGGATCGGTTTAAGTCTAGCTGAAATTTACCAAGAAACCCATATCGACCCTTGGTTTTTAGCGCAGATTGAGCAAATCGTGCTGAAAGAGCAGGCCTTGAGGACACGTTCATTGGAGAGTCTGTCAGCCGACGAATTGCGTGAGTTAAAGCGGAGTGGTTTTTCCGATCGGCGCTTGGCTAAATTGCTGGGGGTGGAGCCAGCTGCCGTGCGCGCCCGTCGCCTGGCGCTCAATGTGCGCCCAGTCTATAAGCGAGTGGATAGTTGCGCGGCTGAATTCGCGACAAAAACGGCCTATTTGTATTCAACGTATGAAGAAGAATGCGAAGCACAGCCGACTCAGCGCAAAAAAATTGTTGTGTTAGGTGGTGGCCCAAATCGGATTGGGCAAGGTATTGAGTTTGATTATTGTTGCGTGCATGCGGCGCTTGCGCTGGGTGAAGATGGCTATGAGACGATTATGGTCAATTGCAATCCAGAAACGGTATCGACTGATTATGACACCTCGGATCGCCTATATTTCGAGCCGCTGACGTTAGAGGATGTGCTCGAAATTGTCGATAAAGAACAACCTTTAGGCGTGATCGTGCAATATGGTGGGCAGACTCCGCTCAAACTGGCGCTTGATCTTGAGGCCAATGGCGTGCCGATTATCGGGACGACGCCGGATATGATCGATATGGCTGAGGACCGCGAGCGGTTTCAGCAATTGTTATCTAAACTTGGCTTGCGCCAGCCACCCAATCGCACCGCTCGAACTGAAGAAAAAGCGCTGGCGCTGGCTGAGGAAATTGGTTATCCGCTCGTGGTGCGGCCTTCTTATGTGCTCGGTGGGCGCGCGATGGAAATTGTGCATGAGCCGCGCGAGCTTGAGCGATATATGCGAGAGGCCGTTAAGGTTTCCAACGATTCGCCAGTGTTACTTGACCGTTTTCTGAACGATGCCATTGAATGTGATGTGGATTGCATTGCAGATGGGCAAAGGGTCTTTATTGGCGGCGTGATGGAGCATATTGAACAAGCTGGGGTGCATTCGGGCGACTCGGCGTGTTCACTGCCGCCCTATTCGCTCTCGGCCGCCACGATTGCCGAGTTGAAGCGGCAAACGGTAGCGATGGCACAGGCTTTAAAAGTGGTTGGGCTGATGAACGTGCAGTTTGCGATTCAGCGTCAAGCTGCGGGCACTGGACCAACCCAGCAGGTTGAAGATATTGTTTATGTGCTTGAAGTCAATCCACGCGCTTCACGCACAGTCCCTTATATTTCCAAGGCAACCGGCATGCAACTCGCAAAAATTGCCGCGCGTTGCATGGTTGGGCAAAGCCTTGATGCGCAGCATATCGGTGAGGAAGTTGAGCCGTCTTGGTTTAGCGTTAAAGAGGCGGTCTTTCCGTTTGCTAAATTTCCAAGCGTGGACCCCGTACTCGGTCCTGAAATGCGCTCAACTGGCGAGGTGATGGGGATTGGCCGCACTTTTGGCGAGGCGCTATTTAAGTCGCAACTTGCAGCTGGCTCGCGCTTACCAGTTTCTGGTACGGTTTTGATGACCGTAAAAGACAGCGATAAGCCCACTGCAGTTGAGTTGGCGCGCTTACTGCACGAGCTCGGGTACTGCTTGGTTGCAACCAAAGGCACGGCCGCGGCGATTAGTGCGGCTGGCGTGCCAGTCAAGGCGGTCAATAAAGTGAAAGACGGCCGCCCACACATTGTCGATATGCTTAAAAATGGTGAGATTGCGTTAGTTTTTACAACGGTTGATGAAACGCGCGCAGCGATTGCCGATTCCCGTTCGATTCGGATCAGCGCTCTGGCTAATAAAGTCACGTATTACACAACGATGTCAGGCGCGCGCGCAGCGGTTGAGGGATTGCGTTATTTAAAAAATCTAGAGGTATATGATATACAAGGGCTACATGCTAGTCTAAACTAACCCCTCAATGTATTTAGGTACCGTATAATTTCCTCATGACTTCTATTCCGTTAACCAAACGTGGCGCTGGCCTATTAAAAGACGAACTGCATCGGCTGAAAACAGTCGAGCGGCCGTCGGTGATTCATTCAATCTCAGAAGCCCGTGCTCAGGGTGATCTTTCGGAAAATGCCGAATATGATGCGGCAAAAGAGAAGCAGGCTTTTATCGAAGGCCGGATTTTAGAGTTAGAAGCAAAATTATCCGCCGCGCAAATTATCGAGCCGGCGCTGGTTGATGCGGACGGCCGCGCCGTATTTGGCGCCACGGTTGATCTTGAGGACCTGGCCTCGGGCGAAAGAGTAACCTATCAAATCGTTGGGGATGATGAAGCCAACCTTGAACACGGCTTGCTTTCAATCAGTTCGCCCGTTGCGCGAGCGCTGATTGGCAAATATGAAAGCGATGTTGCGACCGTGCAAGCACCAAGCGGCGTGCGCGAATATGAAATTATTGCGATTCGCTATATTTAATAGACCTGCAGGGTGCTGAAACAGGTCTAGCGATAGCGCTATTTATCAGACTGATACTGGCGTTTTGTGCTGGCCTGCCGGTTTTTTGCTTTCTTGATTGAGCCGCCTGCCGTGACGCGTTCATTGCCGCGCACTAGGACGCTTTTAGTTTGCGGGCGCCGGCTTGGATTTGGGTTCGGTTTGACAATCGTCACCAGGCGTGAGCCGCGTCCTTTAGCGGGCTTGGCTGCTTGGCCTTGATGGGCCGGGCGCGCTAAAGTTGTTTGGGATTCCTGAGGCGCAGGCGTGGCGCGCCAAATCAGCAATAACTTGCCAATATGTTGAACCGGCGCGGCGTTAAGTTGCTCGCAAATATCTTGGTAGATGGCGGCGCGCGCGTCGCGATCGTCGCCCAAGACACGAATTTTGATCAACTCATGCACGCTGAGATGGATTTCAATTTCAGCAAGCACGGCTTCGGTTAAGCCATCAGCGCCAATCATAACGACGGGCTTGAGGGCATGGGCTTGTGCGCGTAAAGTCGCCCGTTTGGCGGGCGTAATGGATAAAGCAGGCATGATTTAAGAATAGTAGTTTTTACACGCTGACGTTAGACAAAGAGTCAGCTATAGTAAATATAAAACCATATTATCCGCTAAAATTTCAGTAAAAACATAGATATAACTTTTATTAGATGGCAAAAAACCGGTTTAACCAGTCTTGGTTGCATGATCATATCAATGACCCTTATGTAAAACTTGCCCAGCGTGAAGGGTATCGGGCCCGGGCGGCCTACAAATTGAAAGAAATCGATGAACAAGATAAGCTCATTCGCTCGGGCCAAATTATTGTTGATTTGGGGGCGGCTCCGGGTAGTTGGAGCCAATATGTTCGTCACAAACTTGCACAAAATTCACGTTCTGAGACAAATAATCTCTCGGGCACGATCATTGCACTTGATATACTACCGATGGAGCCTATTGCAGATGTCCATTTTATTCAGGGCGATTTTCGCGAGAATGCTGTGTTGGCGCAGTTAACCGAAATGATTGGAACGCGTAAAATAGATCTGATTCTTTCTGATATGTCGCCCAATTTATCAGGGGTGGCGGTAGCGGACGCAGCACGGATTGAAGATGTGTGCGATCTAGCGTTAGAATTTGCGCAGCAGTGCTTGCATCAAGAGGGTGCATTGCTGGTTAAATGTTTTCATGGCAGTGGCTATAGCCAAATTATTAAGAAGTTTAAGCAGAGCTTCAAATCAGTCGCAGCACGTAAGCCTAAGGCTTCGCGCGACAAGTCTGCCGAGGTTTTTATTTTAGGAAAATGTTTAAAAGTGGCGCAATAATATGTGAGTCATTGCAGCATTTTCTATGAGCTGCTTAGTTTTTGCTATGAAGATAGCCGGCGGACTGAATTAATATTATGCATCGTGAATTCCACACGATGGACCAAGGAGTGACGCTTTGAATAACAATATGCTTTCGAAGACATTAGTATGGCTGGTCATTGCACTGGTATTGTTTACTGTGTTTAAGCAGTTCGATAAGCCGCACCCACCCGAGAATACGATTGCGTACTCCCAGTTTATGGAGGATGCAAAGAACGGCAAAATCAAGGATGTTCTAGTGCACGGGCGCAATTTGGCGGTGACGCCAGTTGAGGGTAATAAGTATCAAGTTGCATCGCCTGGCGATATGTGGATGGTTGGCGATTTAATGAAATACAACGTCCAGGTGAGCGGTAAACCTGATGAAGAAACCAATGTACTGATCTCTGCACTGACATACCTCGGGCCAACGCTTTTGATCATCGGCTTCTGGTTTTATATGATGCGGCAGATGCAAGGCGGTGGCAAAGGCGGCGCTTTCTCGTTTGGCAAATCGCGTGCGCGGCTGATCGACGAGAATAATAATGCGATCAATTTTAACGATGTCGCAGGTTGCGACGAAGCCAAAGAAGAAGTACTAGAGTTGGTCGATTTTTTGCGCGATCCGCAGAAGTTTCAAAAACTTGGCGGCCGTATTCCGCGTGGCGTGCTGCTGATTGGTCCGCCGGGTACAGGTAAAACTTTGTTGGCTCGCGCCATTGCTGGCGAAGCGAAGGCCCCTTTCTTTAGTATCTCTGGCTCAGATTTCGTTGAAATGTTTGTTGGCGTGGGTGCTGCGCGCGTACGTGATATGTTCGAACAAGCAAAAAAACATTCACCATGCATTGTCTTCATTGATGAAATCGATGCCGTCGGGCGTCACCGTGGCGCGGGTATGGGCGGCGGCAATGATGAGCGCGAACAAACCTTAAACCAAATGTTGGTTGAAATGGACGGCTTTGAAGCCAATTCAGGCGTCATTGTGATTGCCGCCACCAACCGCTCTGATGTGCTGGATAAAGCACTATTGCGCCCAGGCCGGTTTGATCGCCAAGTCTATGTTGGTTTGCCTGATATCCGCGGGCGTGAGCATATTTTGAAGGTACATTTGCGCAAAGTGCCGATTTCAAATGATGTCGATGCATCGATTATCGCGCGTGGCACACCGGGTTTTTCTGGCGCTGACCTGGCCAACCTCATCAACGAAGCTGCGTTGTTTGCTGCACGGCGCAATAAGCGTATTGTCGAAATGAAAGATTTTGAAGATGCCAAAGACAAGATCTTTATGGGGCCAGAACGCAAGTCGGCGGTCATGCGGGAAGAGGAGCGCCGTAATACGGCCTACCATGAATCTGGTCATGCCGTGGTCGCTAAACTCTTGCCGCACGCAGATCCCGTGCATAAGGTTTCGATTATGCCGCGCGGCATGGCGCTAGGGATTACCTGGCAACTGCCTGAGCACGATCGGGTCAATTTATATCGCGACAAAATGCTAGAAGAGATCGCCATTCTTTTCGGCGGTCGGGTAGCGGAAGAAGTATTTCTCGACTCGATGTCTACGGGGGCCTCAAACGATTTTGAGCGCGCGACTAAAATTGCCCGTGATATGGTCACTCGCTATGGTATGTCGGATGTGCTGGGAACGATGGTTTACGTAGATACCGAGCAAGAATCAATGTTTGGTAAAGTAGCCTCAAAATCAGTCTCCGAAGCCACCCAACAGAAGGTCGACGCAGAAATTCGCCGGCTGCTAGATCAAGAGTATCAGAGGGCTCGCGATTTGCTCGAAAATAACCGTGATAAGGTTGAAGCGATGGCCAAAGCTTTGCTTGAATGGGAAACCATCGATGCCAATCAAGTCAACGACATTATGGCTGGCAATCCTCCCCGTTCACCAAAGAATGATTCATCAGACGGGAGTTCGGCTGCGGGCGGTGACAACGACGGTTATTCCGAAATTAAGCCAGCCACTACAGCACAACCTGCTGAAGCGCGCTGATCGGTGGTGATGTGAGTGAGCGGGGGTGGGAGCGCCGCTCATTTTTTCTTGGTCTTAACTTAAACGTTCTTTGTGCAACGCGTGAATATCTCTGGTCCGAGTGAATTTCAATGCGGGCGCTTTCGGCTTGCGCTGACACGCCCGCAGGTCATGGGCATTCTAAATATTACGCCCGATTCATTTTATGATGGCGCGCATTTTCTGACCCATGATGCTGCCCTGGCGCGTGCTATGCAAATGGTTGATGAAGGCGTGGATCTCATTGATATCGGTGGCGAATCGACGCGTCCGGGCGCACCAGCCGTACCGCTTAACGAAGAACTCGAGCGTGTGCTGCCAATCATTAAAGCCTTGCGCGATGTCGGCGTGCCGCTGTCTATCGATACGCATAAGCCGGAGGTCATGCGGGCCGCCCTTGCTGAGGGGGCAGATCTGATTAACGATATTTGGGGCTTGCGCCAGCCTGGCGCGCTTGAACTCGTCAAGCAAAGTGGTTGTGGCCTATGCGTGATGCATATGAGCGGCACTCCGCAGATGATGCAAAGGGCGCCATCCTATCAAGACGTGGTGGCCGAAGTCGCGGCTTTTTTGCACGCACGGATTGCAGAATTGGAGGCAGCTGGGATTGAGCGCTCGCGCATTAGCGTAGACCCTGGCTTTGGTTTTGGCAAAACGCTTGAACATAATTACACTTTGCTGGCCCATTTGGCGCAGTTAGCGCCCGCTGATGTGCCGCTACTCATTGGCCTATCGCGCAAATCGATGTTGGGGGCGGTAATTGACCGGCCGGCTAGCGAGCGCGCGGCAGCAAGCATTGCGGGTGCAATTTGTGCCGCCGAGCGTGGCGCGCGCATCATTCGCGTGCATGATGTGGCGCCAACGGTTGATGCATTAAAAATATGGAGTGCGGTACGAACCGCAGATTCTGCTAGATAAAGGAAACCCCCAACAATGAACCGCCATTATTTTGGTACAGATGGTATTCGCGGCAAAGTCGGTGAGTTGCCGATCACCCCTGATTTCGTATTACGCTTGGGTTATGTCGCTGGTAAAGTCTTGGCAGGTGCGGATCATGGACTACAAACAGGTAACCGGCCAACTGTCCTAATCGGAAAAGACACGCGGGTATCTGGCTATATGCTGGAAGCGGCCTTAGAGGCGGGGCTTTCTGCTGCCGGGGTCGATGTCATGTTGGCGGGTCCGATGCCAACGCCAGGCGTGGCTTATCTTACCCGTGCTTTACGCTTAGCCGCGGGGGTGGTGATTAGCGCATCGCATAACCCTTACTACGATAATGGGATTAAATTTTTTTCAGGCGATGGCAATAAACTACCTGATGAGATTGAGCGTGAGATTGAGGCAAATCTGGATCGGGCTCTAGTGTGCGCGCCCTCTGAGCAACTGGGCAAGGCGCGCCGGTTGGATGATGCAGCAGGGCGTTATATCGAGTTTTGCAAAAGTACTTTTCCCGCACAATTTGATTTGCGCGGGATGAAATTGGTGGTCGATTGTGCGCATGGCGCAGCGTATGATATTGCGCCCCATGTATTTCATGAATTGGGCGCCGATGTTGTCGCGCTTGGCACTCAGCCAAATGGCTTCAATATTAATAAAGAATGTGGTGCCACTGCGCCCAATGCATTAATTCAAGCCGTACGAGAAAACCATGCAGATTTGGGGATTGCGCTGGATGGCGATGCCGATAGGCTACAAATTGTCGACGCTGCTGGGCGCCTCTATAACGGCGATGAGTTGCTTTATGCGCTCGTTGTTGACCGCATTGCAACAGACGGCCAAGTGGCTGGCGTGGTCGGGACGCAGATGACCAATTTAGCGGTAGAAATCGCTTTGCAACGGTTAGGCGTGGCCTTTGAGCGGGCCGCGGTGGGTGACCGCTATGTGCTTGAGCGTTTACGGGCGCGCGGCTGGCAACTGGGCGCAGAAGGCTCGGGCCACATTCTATCGCTTGATCGGCACACCACTGGCGATGGCATTGTTTCTGGGTTACTGGTGCTGGCCGCGTTAAAACGTAGTGGCAAGACGCTGGCTGCGATATTGCGTGACGTGCAGCTTTTCCCGCAGAAACTAATTAACATTCAACTACGCCCAGGGAGTGATTGGCATAGTAATCATGAAATTAAAGCAGCGATTGCGCATGCTGAGCATGCCCTTGGCGCTACCGGTCGTGTGCTCATCAGGGCTTCTGGCACCGAGCCAGTATTGCGCGTGATGGTTGAAGCGGCGGAAGCAACGGCAGCAGTACACTATGCCGAAGCAATTGCAGACAAGGTGCGTAGTGTCGCCTAACGATTAGGTTGATCTAATCGTTTCCGCAAGAGAGTGCTGCGGGCAAGCTAACTTCTTTTAAGCTATGGCGTTACCAACGCGCAATGATGAAGCAGCACCTTAATCAAGAGAGTGATCCAAACTGAGGGCTGAAGCTTCTCAAACGCCTGTGCAAGTGCTCAATGGTGATCTGCGTAAAACCTTCTGCCGTTGGTTTCTCTGTATGAAAACTCAAGAGAGTGTTGAGTTGGCGCTGCTCAAGGAGGCGGCCTAGAAACGTCAGCCCCCGGTTTGGATCACTCTCCAATATATTCTTCAAACGCACGAATGTACACCATATACCGCTTGACCAGCTTGAGTGGGAGGGATTAACTTAGAAAAATACTTCATTTGGTTAAAAAAATAAGAGTAAAGAGATTAACGGGAAGTATTAAAAATGGAAAAAATCTGGCTTAAATCCTATCCATCCGGAGTTCCTGCCGAAGTTGATCTATCGGCTTATACATCATTGGTTGAGTTATTTGAAGAAAGCTTAAGCCAATACGCTCAACGGGAAGCCTTTGTTTGCTTGGGCAAAAGCATGACATATGGTCAACTGGACCGGCTCTCGCGCCAGATGGCGGCCTGGTTGCAGGCAAGAAATTTGCAACCAGGCGCGCGCGTTGCCTTGATGATGCCTAATATTTTGCAATATCCAGTGGCGATGATGGCGGTGTTGCGGGCGGGCTATGTGGTGGTTAATGTGAATCCACTCTATACGGACCATGAGCTTGAGCATCAATTGAGCGACAGCGGCGCTGAGGTCATTGTCGTACTGGAAAATTTTGCAGCTACCTTAGCCAGGATTATTGGCCGTACGGCCGTTAAGCAGGTAATCGTGGCGTCAATGGGCGATTTAATGGGTGTTAAAGGGCCGTTCATTAATGCGGCTGTGCGTTATTTGAAAAAAAGGGTGCCTGCTTGGCAGCTTAAAAAGTATGTCCGCTTTAATCAGATGCTGGCGAGCGGTGCGCGCTTAGCCTTTAAATTCACTCGGCCAAGCGCCGATCAGATTGCATTTTTGCAATATACCGGCGGTACGACAGGCTTAGCTAAAGGCGCTGTCTTATTGCATCGCAATATTTTGGCGAATGTTTTGCAATCAGAAGCTTGGCTTGCGCCCGCGCATCGCAATCGGCCAGAGATTAAGCAACTGGTCACGGTGGTTGCTTTGCCACTTTACCATGTGTATGCGCTTACCGTATGTGCGCTGCTGAGCATTCGCACGGGCGGGCTGGGCATTTTAATTCCGAACCCGCGCGATATTGCTGGTTTGATTAAAACCTTAAAACCGTATCCATTTAATACTTTTCCGGCGGTGAATACCTTATATAAAGCATTGCTGAATCACCCTGGCTTTGGGCAACTCAATTTTTCAAAGTTATTGGTAGCACATGGCGGAGGCATGGCGGTAGAAGAAGCGGTGGCGCGCCACTGGTTTGATCTCACACGCGCCCCGATTGTTGAGGGCTATGGACTGTCTGAGACTTCACCGTGCGTGACGTGCAATTCTGTGGTTGCCACGACGTATTCAGGCACGATTGGAGTACCGATTCCTTCCACTGAGGTATCAATTCGAGATGAAGACGGCGTTGAAGTAGCGCCAGGTCAAGAGGGCGAAATTTGCATCCGTGGGCCGCAATTGATGGCGGGTTATTGGAATCGGCCGGAAGAAACCGCTAAAGCAATGACCGAGGATGGGTTTTTTAAATCAGGCGATATTGGCGTTATGAATGAAGATGGCTTCATCAAAATCGTCGATCGCAAAAAAGACATGATGATTGTGTCAGGATTTAATGTCTACCCGACTGAAATCGAAGAAGTCCTCGCGCAGCATCCGGGTATTTTTGAGGCGGCGGCGATTGGCGTGCCCAATGAGCATTCAGGAGAGGTGGTTAAGATTTTTGTGGTTAAAAAAGACCCCGCTCTGATCGAAGCGGAGGTGATGGCTTTTTGCAAAGAACGGTTAACCGGGTATAAGCGTCCAAAGTTTATAGAATTTCGCGCTGAATTGCCTAAGACGAATGTGGGTAAGATTTTGCGTAGGGTTTTGCGGGAGCAGCTATGATCATTGTGGCTAAGCCATGTGGTACACCAATAAAAAAGGCGCCCGAAGGCGCCTTTTTAATAAGAACTTAATTTAATTTTTCAATTAAATTTCATTTCTCAATTTAGAACTTGTGGCGAAGACCTACGCGCACAACAGCTTGGCGCTTGTTCCGTGAAGGCTCAAGACCAGCGATTTGTGCCGCAACTACATCATTACCAGCACAGACTTTCTGGTACGCGCCGAGGGCATAAACATCGGTGCGTTTTGACAGAGAGTAATCAGCACCGAGGTTAACTTGATGAAACTTCGCTTTAGAAGTTTTTTCGTCACGACCTTTGATGCTGACAGAGTTGCTTTCTGTGTAGGAGTAAGCTGTTCCTACTTTCAGAGCTGGTGTCAACTGATACGAGAGGTTAACTTCACCGTTGTTGAACTTAGGCGAACCAGTAAAGTTAGATTTGCCTGCATCTGAGCGGCTATCATTCAAATCTTTGAGTTTGACATTGCTATAAGTCAGACCAACCGTAGCTGGACCAAATGTATAGGCACCGCCCAAACCAACGATTTCCAATGTGCTAGCAGATGCAAAGCCACCTAAGATCGCGTTGTTGGAGAAGCTTTTTGCAACGCCGCCGTCTGCCGAAGTATTGCCGTAGATCGAGAGATTAGGATTCATCGCGTTCAAGTAGGCAACACCAAAAGCCAACGGGCCATTTGCATAACCTGCACCAACTGACCAGGTGCGGTTTTTCTGGAATTCACCTGCTACGCCGCCCAGGCTGTACAACGCGCTGTACGTGAAGCCGCCGTTATTTGGGCTGGTGTATTTGATCGAGTTGTTGATGCGAGCGCTATTATTGAAGTTATCGAGGTCACCTGGGTGAGCCGCATATGTACCCCACTGGCTGCCTGCAGCAAAGCCACCGACAAAATCAGCAATTGAGTCATATTGACGACCAACGGTTACTGTACCGAAGTCACCTGACAAGCCAACAAAAGCTTGACGGCCAAACTCGCTACCGCCTTGAGCCAAACGGCCATTGTTCAATTCAAATCCGTTTTCCAAGGTGAAAATAGCTTTCAAGCCACCACCGAGGTTTTCCGTACCACGCACACCCCAACGGCTGCCTTGCATAACACCGCTAGTTAGGCTAAATTGTCTGCCGCCTTTAGCTTTAGCTGTAGCTTGCACGCTGCTAACATAGTTAACACCTGCGTCAATCACACCATACAGCGTCACGCTGCTTTGGGCCTGAGCCGCACCAGCGAATGCACCCAGTGCCGCGAGAGCAAGAAGTGACTTTTTCATTGAGTATCTCCAAGAAGATTGGGAATTTATTTGGCAAAATATACGATCTGACCCTCGCACAGCTCACAACTTGAGGCCCAAATAACCTGCAAGCAATATAGTGCTGCACTCCAGCGGCCCCCTAAAACACTAGGTAGACCCGCCCATAAAAAATACGGAGCCAGATACCGAATTTACTGCTACAACTTCACAAGAAGTTAATCTACTGTAACAAATTCAGTAGCTAGGTTAAAGAAAAAGCTCTTTTACACGCCATGTATTCTAAATTTATGTCACATTTACACAACAACAGGCTGGGTGCATATAGCTAAGCGCGAGCAACTGCTGCATGGTGGCAAGTGTTTTCAGGAATGGGGTAAAGATGATGATTGATGGTTTAATTGGTGAATTTGACCGAAGTTTGCGGGCGATAACCGGTGTTGTCCGGGCCGCGCGGCCCATACCCCAGGCCCTGGATGAAGGGATGGCGGCCGAGTTGCTGGAACCAGAGAAAAAGCAGGCAGGTGCGTTAATGCGCGTGAATCACACTGGGGAAATTTGTGCGCAAGCGCTGTATCAAGCGCAGAAACTTGCGACTCAGTCATCTCGCTTGAAAGCCAGTTTCGAGCATGCAGCACGTGAGGAAGAGGACCATCTGAGTTGGTTGGCAGAGCGTTTAAATACGTTAGACGCACGTCCGAGTTTGCTTAATCCGCTATGGTATGCCGGTGCTTTTGCGATTGGTTTTATCGCCGGAAAAATGGGCGATCGCATTAGCCTCGGTTTTATGGCCGAGACAGAGCGGCAAGTTGAGCAGCATCTTGATACCCATTTAGAGAAATTGCCGGTAAATGACCATGCATCGCGCGCCATTATCGAACAAATGCGTACTGATGAAATCGCGCATGGGCGCGCCGCTTCCGATGCCGGGGGGATAGAGTTACCGTTGCCGGTGCGTGATTTAATGCGCATGAGTTCGCGGGTGATGACCTATACCGCTTATTATATATAGATGTAGAGCGGCTCTTCCCCATCGTGACCGCAATGGCCGGTGTGTGAGGGGGAGGGCAATTTCACCAATTGCGTGGGCAAATTTAAGCCCTCAAAATATGGAAGTGATGTACGGTTGATCTAAACCCTAACCTGATGTCAGATTCTCCGTGCAAATTACGTCAGGATAGAGTTAAATTTTGAATTTATTGACATATCTTGTAAAAAGTAAAGGGGTCTTCCCTGACATCCTTCCAACTCCCTCTACAATTCAGGCCCCTCTTTATTCATATAGGGGCTTGAATCCTAAAACATTTCTATCTCTCTCGGCTTACTAAATTCATACCCCTCTTGGCATTTTTATAATGAGGCGGCCCTGGGTGCGTTACGCATCAGTTTGACTGTATGTATTTTTGGACGTATCATAAATTCGTCTGTGGAGGCCTTTAACTTTTGTTTTAGGAAGTCCTATGTTTATGCATGCTTGCATTAAGCCGGTGACCTATCCCTTATCCGCTGCACAAATGGAGATTTGGCTCGCGCAGCAAATCAAGCCCCAAAGCCCTGTCTACAACATTAGCCAGTTCACAGAAATCCATGGCATCGTTGACCCGACCTTGTTCGAGGCAGCCTTGCAGCAGGTGGTTTTGGAAGCGCAAAGCCTGTGTCTTCAATTCACCGAAAGTGACGATGGCCTTCAACAATTTGTCGGCTCACTAAATTGGTCTCTCCCCTTGATCGATGTCAGTGCAGAGGTTGATCCTCAAGCCGCTGCCGAGGCTTGGATGAGAGCCGACTACGAACAACCAATCGACCTTCTGCACAGCCTACCGTTTGGCTATGCGTTGTTAAAAGTCGCCCCTGACCGATTTCTCTGGTATCAGCGCTATCACCATATCGTGATGGATGGGATCGGAGGCGTCCTCATCGCGCAACGCATGGCGCAAATGTATAGCGCGCGGGTCAAGGGTGTGGCAGCGAAAGAGTGCCCCTTCGGGTCAGTATCGCTGTTGCTGGAGAATGATGCTCGCTACCGTGCCTCTGCACAATTTCCAAGAGACCGAGCATATTGGCTTAAGCACTGCGCGGATTGGCCCAAACCGGTGACGCTTGCAGATCGTCCAGCCCCCGCTTTGTATCACCGCCTTCGGCAGACTACTTACCTCCGCTCTCAATCGGTGCGCACTCACGCTTCTGACGCAAGTCGTTTGGCGCAGCTCATAATGGCTGCCATGGCAGCGTATCTTCATCGTTTGATCGGCGCTCAGGACGTGGTGTTGGGCTTTCCGGGGACCGCCCGCTTGGGCGAAGACCGGCGCATTCCCGGTACGACGGCTAATGTTTTGCCGGTCCGATTCACTGTGCAGCCGGACATGAGCCTATCCTTATTGATGGAACAGGCAGCACAAGAGATTCAACGCGGGTTTCGGCATCAACGCTACCGCAGTGAAGCGTTACGGCGAGAACTTGGGCTGGCGCAAAGTCAACCATTATTTGGTCCCACGATCAATCTCATGCCGTTTGACTATAAGCTGTCCTTTGGCAAGCATTCGTCGACCAATCATAATCTCGTCAATGGGCCCGTCGAAGATCTGATGATCGTTGTCTATACTCTATCCGACGACGGTCCGCTACGGATTGATTTTGACGCGAACCCCACGCTCTACACCGCAGATGAACTCATTGCATATCAATGCCGTTTTTTAAAGTTCCTGGATGCCCTCGCCTCCGAACCCACACAGCCAATTAGCGGCATCGACTTGCTCGATGCCGCAGAGCGGCGACAGTTGCTGGTCGAGTGGAATGCGACGGGGCATGATTATCCGGCGCATCAGTGCATTCACCGTTTGTTCGAAGAGCAGGTCGAGCGCACGCCAGAAGCCACCGCGCTCGTGTACGCAGATCAAGTATGGAGCTATGCTGAGCTGAATGCGCACGCCAACCGCCTCGCGCATCAACTCATCGAGCTTGGGGTTCAACCAGATGCGTGCGTAGCGATCTGTGTGGAGCGCTCACCGGCGATGGTGGTGGGGTTGCTGGCGATCCTGAAGGCGGGTGGTGCCTATGTGCCGCTTGATCCGGTTTATCCGGGCGAGCGTCTTACGCACATCCTCGCCGATGCGACACCGACGATCTTGCTGGCTGATGCGGCTGGACGCACCGCGCTCGGCGAGGCGGCCCTTGCTTCACTGATCGTACTCGATCCAAATAGATTACCGCAATCGCCCATTACCAATCCGCAGGTCCCGGGACTGACTCCCCATCATCTTGCCTATGTGATCTACACCTCCGGCTCTACCGGCACGCCCAAGGGGGTCATGGTCGAGCATGCTCAGATTGTGCGTCTGTTCGACGCTACCGCAGCTTGGTATCACTTTAACCAGCACGATACCTGGTGTCTATTCCACTCTTTTGCCTTCGATTTCTCTGTCTGGGAGCTATGGGGGGCCTTGCGCTATGGGGGCAAACTCGTCCTTGTGCCCCATCACATTACCCGCTCGCCGCAAGAATTTTATCGTTTGGTGTGCGAACAAGGCATCACCGTATTGAATCAGACACCCAGTGCTTTTAAGTCATTCATCGCGAGCCAGGCGCAAAGTGCATTACGGAACCGTTTACGGTATGTCATTTTTGGGGGTGAGGCACTTGAGCCCGCCATCTTGCAGGCGTGGTACGCGACGTGCTCTGAGCATGCTCCCCAATTGGTGAACATGTATGGCATTACAGAAACCACGGTGCACGTCACCTATCGGCCTCTACAGCAGCAGGATAGTGAACAAATAGGTAGTCCGATTGGAGTGCGGATTCCGGATCTTAAAGTTTACCTACTGGATGCCTATGGTCAGCCTGTGCCGCTGGGCGTAGCAGGCGAGTTGTACATTGGTGGGGCCGGTGTCGCGCGTGGCTATCTGAACCGGCCCGACCTGACTGCCGAGCGTTTTCTCCCTGATCCGTTCAGTGATCATGACGATGCTCGCATGTACAAGACCGGTGACCTGGCCCGCTACCTGCCTGATGGCAATCTGATGTTCTTGGGCCGAAACGACCATCAGGTCAAGCTCCGCGGCTTTCGGATCGAATCCGCTGAGATCGAGGCGTGCCTGGTGGAGCATCCGCAAGTGCGTGAAGCTGTCGTGCTCGCGCGGGGGGAGGGCAGCGACAAGCACCTGGTCGCCTATGTCGTGGCCGAACCTGATGAACAGCTTGCTAGCACCCTGCGTGCGTACCTTGCGGCTAGGTTGCCTGAATACATGGTGCCGACTGCTTTCGTGCGCTTGGATGCGCTGCCGTTGACGCCCAACGGCAAGCTTGATCGCCAGGCGCTGCCCGCGCCAGATGACGAGGCCTTCGCCCATCAGGTGTATGAAGCGCCGCAAGGCGAAATTGAGACCGCGCTTGCCGCGATCTGGGCCGAGCTGCTTCATGTCGAACAGATCAGCCGTCACGACAGCTTCTTCGCGCTCGGCGGTCACTCGCTGCTCGCCATACGCCTGATGAACCGCGTCGCAGCGCTGGGCGCCGAACTGCCACTGGCAGCGCTGTTCGACTCGCCTTGCCTTGCTGCGTTTGCCGCGGTGGTCAACAAACGTTTGACCCAAGAAGACAGTACGCTCCCCACCATCACGCCTGTGTCACGCAAGGACATTTTGCCTCCGTCGTTCGCCCAGCAGCGCCTGTGGTTTCTCGCACAGCTCGATGGGATCAGCGACAATTATCATATTCCGCTGGCCATTCGCTTGCGTGGGGCCTTGGATCGGGCCGCCTGGCAACAAGCATTGAATACTCTGTTCGCGCGCCACGAGGCACTACGTTCTGTATTCGTCACTATCGACGGCCAGCCACAGGTTCAGCTTCTGGCCCCCGAGTTGGGCTTGCCGATGCACTGGCATGATCTACGGGGCAAACCGAATGCCCATGCGCAACTGGAAAGTTTGAGCGCCCAAGAGGCGAAGACGCCGTTTGATCTCGCGCAAGGTCCACTGATTCGCGCGCGCCTGATTCAACTCGCTGACAATGAGCACGTGTTCCTGCTCACACAGCACCATATCGTCTCGGACGACTGGTCTTTGGGCGTGCTCCTGCAGGAATTGAATGCGCTGTATACGGCCTATCGAGCCGGTGAACCTTGTCCGCTACCGCCGCTTGCCATCCAATATCCAGATTACGCCGCCTGGCAAAGGCAATGGCTCTCGGGCAAGCGACTCCAGACCCAGAGAGCGTACTGGCGCAAGACACTGGCCGATGCGCCCGTGCTGCTCAATCTGCCCACCGACCGGCCCCGTCCACCTCAGCAATCCTTTGCTGGGGCTCAGGTGCCGGTTCGTCTTGATGCGAAAATAACGCGCTTGCTCAAGCGCCTGGGCCAAGAGCACGGTGCGACCCTATTTATGACCCTGTTGGCCGCCTGGGGCGCAGTCCTGTCCAGGCTGTCCGGCCAAGACGATCTCATCATCGGCACGCCAAGCGCTAATCGTAACCACCGTGAGATTGAGTCCTTGCTCGGCTTCTTCGTCAACACGCTGGCGTTGCGCATCGATCTGGCCAGCGAGCCAAATACGGTTCAATTGCTAGAGCGCGTCCGGCATAGCACGATGGCGGCTCAGGCTCATCAGAATCTGCCCTTCGAGCAGGTTGTGGAGATCGTGCAGCCACCACGCAAGCTGGACCATACGCCGCTGTTCCAGGTCATGTTCGCCTGGCAAAACAACGAGGTGGCCGAGTGGCGCTTGCCTGCTTTGGAGGTGACCCCAGTCGCATTGAGCTACAACACCGTCAAGTTCGATCTCGAACTGAATTTACAAGAAGCTGGTGACGAGATCATCGGGGATTTACGTTATGCGACCGCCCTCTTTGATCGTCAGACAATTGAGCGGCAGGTCGGCTATCTGCAGGCCATGTTGCGGGCAATGACTGCCGATGCGCAGCAATCCATTTCCACGGTCGATATCCTCGCGCCGACCGAGCGCACACTTTTGCTCGAGACGTGGAACGCAACGGCGGCGTCCTATCCGGAATATCAGTGCATTCACCAGTTATTCGAAGCGCAAGTCGAGCGTACACCACAGGCTACTGCGCTCGTATATGAGGATCAAGTATTAACTTATGCCGAACTGAATGCGCATGCCAACTGCCTCGCGTATCAGCTCATTGAGTTGGGCGTTCAACCGGATGCGCGCGTGGCGATCTGCGTGGAGCACTCGCCAGTAATGGTGGTGGGGTTGCTGGCGATCCTGAAGGCGGGCGGTGCCTACGTGCCGCTTGATCCGGCTTATCCGGGCGAGCGTCTTACGCACATCCTCGCCGATGCGACACCGGCGATCTTGCTGGCCGATGCGGTTGGACGCGCCGCACTAAGCGAAATGGCCCTTGCCTCGCTGACTGTGCTCGATCCGAATGTGCTGCTAGTATGGCCCATCAGCAATCCGCAGGTCCCGGGACTGAACTCACACCACCTCGCCTATGTGATCTACACCTCCGGCTCCACCGGTACGCCCAAGGGCGTCATGGTGGAGCATAGAGGTGTCGTGAATCTCGCTCAGGCGCAGATAGCTTGTTTTGAGGTTCACCCCTCCAGCCGGGTATTGCAGTTTGCCTCCCCCAGTTTCGATGCGAGTGTCTCGGAAATCTTCATGGCCTTAGGATGCGGCGCAGGCTTGTATCTGCTGCCTGATATCGCTCGACGGGACCGAAATGGTTTGTGGGATTATTTGGCGAGATATGCAATCACTCACGTTACTTTACCTCCTGCGCTGCTTCAGGATGGCGAGGATTTGCCTAGCCTGAACATCCCTCTAACACTGATTCTGGCAGGCGAAGCGCCCGGTGCAAGCTTGCTTCAAACCTTGATTCATCAAGGCGTCGTCTTCAATGCCTATGGCCCAACCGAAATAACCGTTTGCGCCACTGCATGGCGTTGCTCACATGATCTCAGCAGTGAAGTGGTTCCCATTGGCCGACCGATCTCTAACATCCGTGTTTATCTGCTAGATACGCATGGCCAACCTGTGCCATTGGGCGTAGTAGGCGAACTGTACATTGGTGGAGCCGGTGTCGCGCGTGGCTATTTGAACCGGCCCGACCTGACTGCCGAGCGTTTCCTCCCCGATCCGTTCAGCGATCGTGATGATGCCCACATGTACAAGACAGGCGACCTGGCCCGTTACCTGCCTGATGGCAATCTGATGTTCTTGGGCCGAAACGACCATCAGGTCAAGCTCCGCGGTTTTCGGATCGAACCCGCTGAGATCGAGGCATGTCTGGTGGAGCATCCGCGAGTGCGTGAAGCTGCCGTGCTCGCGCGAGAGGATGGCAGCGACAAGCACCTGGTCGCCTATGTCGTGGCCGAACCTGATGAACAGCTCGCCCGCACGCTACGTGCGCACCTTGCGGACAGGCTGCCTGAGTACATGACACCAGCCGCCTTTGTGCGCTTGGATGCGCTGCTGTTGACGCCCAACGGCAAGCTTGACCGCCAGGCACTGCCCGCGCCGGACGACGAGGCCTTTGCCCATCAGCTGTATGAAGCCCCGCAAGGCGAAATTGAGACCGCCCTCGCCGCCATCTGGGCCGAGCTGCTTGGGCTAGAACACATCAGCCGTCACGACAACTTCTTTGCGCTCGGCGGCCACTCGCTGCTAGCTGTACAGATGATCGAACGCTTGCGTCACATCGGCCTAGCTGTCTCAGTGCGTACGTTATTCGATACGCCGACGCTCAACGCACTGGCCCAATCTCTGGGCCAACATCATGAAGTGGCTACACCGCCAAATGGCATCGCATCCGACACCACCACGCTAACGCCGGACCTGCTGCCGCTGATCAATCTCACCCAAGCCGAGATCGACCATATCGTTGAACAGACCCCGGGCGGGGTAGCCAATATCCAGGATATCTATGCCTTGTCCCCCCTGCAGGACGGCATCCTGTTCCACCATCTGCTGGCGACCGAAGGCGATCCTTATCTACTGATCGTCCAGATGGCCTTTGCTAACCGAGCATTGCTCGATCGCTACCTAGATGCAGTCCAACAGGTAATCAATCGTCATGACATCCTGCGCACCGCTTTTGTCTGGGAGAGTCTATCCGCATCAGCCCAGGTGGTCTGGCGTCATGCGCCGCTGTCGATCACGGAGCTCACTCTGGGTCCAGCCGATGGAGCGATCGCTGAGCAGTTAACCCAGCGCTTCGATCCTCGCCAACATCGTATCGATTTGACTCAGGCCCCATTGCTACGCTTTGCGATCGCGCAGGACAGTAATGGCCGCTGGCTGCTCGTCCAGTTGCTGCACCATCTCATAGGCGATCACTCGACGCTGGAGGGGATGCAGGCTGAAATTCAGGCGTTTCTTAAAGGCCAGGGTGACGCCCTGCCAACTCCCCAGCCATTCCGCAACCTGGTGGCGCAGGCGCGCTTGGGGCTAAGCCCGCAGGCACACGAGCGCTTCTTCACCGATATGTTGGCCGAGGTTAATACGCCAACGCTACCTTTCGGGCTGGCCGAGGTCTATCGCGACGGCGCACAGGTTAACGAGTCACACCACATGCTGCCGCAGGACTTGAACGACCGCCTGCGCGCTCAGGCCAAGCGGGTGGGCGTGAGCTTGGCCAGTCTTTGTCATCTAGCCTATGCTCAAGTGATTGCTCGCGCTAGCGGCCAACAGCGGGTGGTATTCGGCACCGTGTTGTTTGGGCGTGTGCAGGCGGGCGTTGGTATGGACTGTGCGATGATGGGCCTGTTCATCAACACGCTGCCGCTACGCATTGACCTGGACAGTCGTGGCGTTCAGGACAGCGTACGCGATACTCATGCACGGCTGGCTGCGCTGCTTGAGCATGAACACGCCTCATTAGCGCTGGCACAGCGCTGCAGCGGCGTGTCAGCCGAGGGGCCGCTGTTCAGTGCGCTGCTGAATTACCGGCACCATGCCATGCCGTTGGGCGAGAGCCCAACCGTATCTGGCATTGAATTCCTAGGCGCGCAGGAGCGCACTAACTATCCGTTCACGCTGTCGGTGGAAGACTTTGGTGCCACGTTGGGCCTGACTGCTCAGGTCGTGCAACCACTCGATCCGGCTAGGATGTGCAGTTATATGCAGCAGACGCTACAAAGCCTGGCTAAGGCGCTGGAGCACGCGCCCGACATGCCAGTTTGGCAACTGGAGGTGCTGCCCATCGAAGAGCGTGAATGCTTACTCGAAACCTGGAACGCGACGGCCACGCCATATCCAGAACACCAGTGCACTCACCAGTTGTTTGAGGAGCAGGTCGAGCGTACACCGCACGCCACTGCGTTGGAATACGAAGAGCAAGTATGGAGTTATGCCGAACTGAATACGCGCGCCAACTGTCTCGCGCATCAGCTTATCGAGCTGGGGGTTCAACCGGGTGACTATATTGCTACGTTGCTTGAGCGCTCTGTGGAGTTGGTCGCCGCTCAACTGGCGATCCTCAAAGCGGGGGCCGCCTATGTGCCAATTGATCCTCAAGCCCCGGCGGAGCGACAAACCTGGATCTTGGCCGATTGCGCCGCGCGCCTATTGGTCACCGATACCCATACCGAGATTCCTGCCGCCCTGCTTACACCATTGCTACGTCTGGCATCAAGGGACGTAAATGAAACGGATGTGTCCGCCGCCAATCCCGACCTGGTCCATTCCAGTCTAGATACTGCTTATGTGATGTACACCTCAGGCTCGACCGGCGTCCCCAAAGGGGTGCTCGTGCCGCATCGCGCCATTGCTCGCCTGGTGATCAACAACGGCTATGCCGACATCGGAGTCAATGATCGCGTGGCCTTTGCCGCCAATCCCGCTTTCGACGCCAGCACTTTTGAAGTCTGGGCCCCTTTGCTTAATGGGGGCCGTATTGTCATCATTAATGCCGATACGTTCACTGACCCACAACGTCTAGCAAATGCGCTTTGTCGGCATAAGGTGACATCGCTCTTCTTGACGACCGTGTTGTTCAATCAATTCGTTTTGGCTATAGGTCCAGCCTTAGCGCAACTGAAATATCTACTCTGTGGAGGAGAGCAAGAAAAACGGGAGTCTTTCGTAGAGTTACTGAAAAATGGAGGGCCGAGTCATCTTATCCATTGCTATGGGCCCACTGAGAGTACCACTTTTTCAACAACTTACGAGGTGAGTAGACTTGACGATCAACTGGATCGGCTACCTATCGGCCGGCCGATCGCGAACACTCGGCTTTATCTGCTGGATGCGCATGGCCAGCCTGTGCCATTGGGAGTGGTGGGCGAGCTATACATTGGTGGGGCGGGTGTTGCGCGTGGCTATCTGAATCGTCCTGAATTGACCGCCGAGCGTTTTCTTCCCGATCCATTCAGCGATCGTGACGATGCTCGCATGTATAAGACGGGGGACTTGGCTCGTTACCTACCTGACGGCAATCTGATGTTCTTTGGCCGTAACGACCATCAGGTCAAGATTCGCGGCTTTCGGATCGAACCCGCTGAGGTCGAGGCGCGCCTCGTCGAGCATCCGCAGGTGCAGGAAGCTGCCGTGCTTGCGCGGAGCGAGGGCAACGACAAGCGGCTGGTTGCCTACGTTGTAGCTGAGCCGGACGAACAGCTTGCTAGCACTCTGCGCGCGCACCTCGCGGACAGGCTGCCTGAGTACATGGTACCGGCCGCTTTCGTGCGCCTGGATGCGCTGCCGTTGACGCCCAACGGCAAGCTCGACCGCCGGGCGCTGCCCGCGCCGGACAACGAAGCCTTCGCCCGTCAGGCGTATGAAGCCCCACAAGGCGAAATTGAGACCGCCCTCGCGGGCATCTGGGCCGAGTTGCTTAATGTTGAACAGATCAGCCGCCACGACAGCTTCTTCGCGCTCGGCGGCCATTCACTGCTCGCCGTGCGGATGATCGAACGACTGCGTCGCCTTGGCCTAACCGTATCCGTGCGCGCGCTATTCGATACGCCAACGCTCAGCGTGCTGGCTCAATCTCTGGGTCAGCACCACGAAGTGGCCATACCGCCCAATGGCATTACACCCAACACCGACACACTGACGCCGGACCTGCTGCCGCTGATCGACCTTACCCAAGCCGAGATCGATTGTATCGTTGCACAAACGCCAGGGGAGGTAGCCAATATCCAGGATATCTACGCTTTGTCTCCCCTGCAGGACGGCATCCTGTTCCACCACCTGCTGGCGACCGAAGGCGACCCGTATCTACTGATCGCCCAGATGGCCTTTGCTAACCGGGCATTGCTCAATCGCTACCTGGATGCAGTCCAGCAGGTAGCGAATCGCCACGACATCCTGCGCACCGCCTTTGTCTGGAAGAATCTGTCCTCGCCCGTCCAGGTGGTCTGGCGTCATGCGCCACTGTCAATCACGGAGCTCACTCTGGATCCAGCCGATGGATCGATTACTGAGCAATTGACGCAACGCTTCGATCCTCGCCAATATCGTATCGATTTGACCCAGGCCCCGTTGCTGCGCTTCGCTATCGCACAGAACAGCGATGGCCGCTGGCTGCTGGTCCAGTTGCTGCACCATCTAATCGGTGATCACTCGACGCTGGATGTGATGAATACCGAGGTGCAAGCTTTCCTCGAAGGCCGTGGCGACGCCTTGCCAGCTCCCCAGCCATTCCGCAACCTGGTGGCGCAGGCGCGCTTGGGGCTAAGCCAGCAGGCACACGAGCGCTTCTTCACCGACATGCTGGTCGAGGTCGAGGCACCTACGCTGCCTTTTGGGCTGGCCGAGGTCCATCGCGACGGCGCACAGGTTACCGAGTCACACCATATGCTACCGCAGGACTTGAACGACCGCCTGCGCGCTCAGGCCAAGCGGGTGGGCGTGAGTCTGGCCAGTCTATGCCATCTAGCCTGGGCTCAAGTGATTGCTCGCGCTAGCGGCCAACAGCGGGTGGTGTTCGGCACCGTGTTGTTCGGGCGCATGCAAGCCGGTGCTGGGGCTGACCGTGCGATGGGCCTGTTCATCAACACGCTGCCGTTGCGCGTTGATCTTGATGACACCGGTGTCAAGGACCGCGTGCGTAATACCCACGCGCGGCTGGCCGCACTGCTCGAACATGAACATGCGTCGCTGGCCTTGGCACAACGCTGCAGTAGCGTGCCAGCTGGCGCACCCCTCTTTAGTGCGCTGCTGAACTACCGGCACAATGCCATGCCATCGGGCAAGAGCCCAACCGCGTCCGGCATGGAATTCTTGGGTGGGCAGGAGCGCACCAACTATCCGTTCACGCTGTCGGTGGAAGACTTCGGCGCTGCGCTGGGTCTGACCGCTCAGGTTGTGCAACCGCTCGATCCAGTTAGGGTGTGCGGCTATATGGAGCAAACGCTGCAGAGCCTGGCCCAGGCGCTAGAGCACACGCCCGACATGCCAGTTTGGCAACTGGAGGTGCTGCCCATCGAGGAGCGAGAACGCTTACTCGAAACCTGGAACGCGACGGCCACGCCATATCCAGAACACCTGTGCATTCATCAGTTGTTCGAGGAGCAGGTCGAGCGTACACCGCATGCCACTGCGTTGGAATACGAAGATCAAGTATGGAGTTATGCCGAACTGAATACGCGCGCCAACTGTCTCGCGCATCAGCTCATCGAGCTGGGGGTTCAACCGGGTGACTATATTGCTACGTTGCTTGAGCGCTCTGTGGAGTTGGTCGCCGCTCAACTGGCGATCCTCAAAGTGGGGGCCGCCTATGTGCCAATTGATCCTCAAGCCCCGGCGGAGCGACAAACCTGGATCTTGGCCGATTGCGCCGCGCGCCTATTGGTCACTGATACCCATACCGAGATTCCTGCCGCCCTGCTTACACCATTGCTACGTCTGGCATCAAGGGACGTAAATGAAACGGATGTGTCCGCCGCCAATCCCGACCTGGTCCATTCCAGTCTAGATACCGCTTATGTGATGTACACCTCAGGCTCGACCGGCGTCCCCAAAGGGGTGCTCGTGCCGCATCGCGCCATTGCTCGCCTGGTGATCAACAACGGCTATGCCGACATCGGAGTCAATGATCGCGTGGCCTTTGCCGCCAATCCCGCTTTCGACGCTAGCACTTTTGAAGTTTGGGCGCCTTTGCTCAATGGCGGAACCCTTGTCGTGATAGATCGCGACACCGTTCTTACGCCCGATGCTTTTGTGCGTACTTTGCAGGAAAAACACATTAGCATTATGTGGCTGACCGTTGGGTTGTTTAACCAATTGGCAGTGGCGCTAGAGCCCGTATTCCCACAACTTAAAATATTGATTGTGGGTGGTGATGCGCTCGATGCTAGCGTCATCGCGCAAGTACTGCGCAATACACCACCACAACAACTGATCAATGGATACGGTCCGACCGAAAGTACGACTTTTGCTACGACATATAGAATCGGTTCGCTTCCAGAAGAGGGCATAAGCATCCCTATCGGCCGCCCGATCGCGAACACCCAACTCTATCTGCTGGACGCACACGGCCAGCCCGTGCCATTAGGAGCAGTAGGCGAGCTGTACATTGGTGGGGCGGGTGTTGCGCGTGGCTATCTGAATCGTCCTGAATTGACCGCCGAGCGTTTCCTTCCCGATCCGTTCAGCGAGCATGACGATGCTCGCATGTACAAGACCGGCGACCTGGCTCGCTACCTGCCTGACGGCAATCTAGAGTTCCTGGGGCGCAACGACCAGCAGGTCAAGCTCCGCGGCTTTCGGATCGAACTCGGCGAGATCGAGGCGCGCTTGATTGAGCACCCGCAAGTGCGGGAAGCCGCGGTACTCGCGTTAGATGAGAACGGTGGCAAGCGCCTCATCGCCTATGTCGTAGCAGAGCCGGACGAGCAGCTTGTCCACACGCTACGTGCGCATCTTGCGGCTGGGCTGCCTGAGTACATGGTGCCAGCCGTCTTCGTGCGCTTAGATGTACTACCGCTCACGCCTAATGGCAAGCTCGACCGTCAGGCGCTGCCCGCGCCGGACAACGAGGCCTTCGCCCATCAGACGTATGAAGCCCCACAAGGCGAAATTGAGACCGCCCTCGCGGGCATCTGGGCCGAGCTGCTTAATGTTGAACAGATCAGCCGCCATGACAGCTTCTTCGCGCTCGGCGGCCATTCACTACTCGTCGTGCAGATGATTGAACGCCTGCGCCGCCTCGGCCTAACGATTTCCGCGCGCGCACTGTTCGATACGCCCACGCTTAGCGTGCTGGCCCAATCTGTAGGCCAACATCGCGAAGTGGCCACACCGCCCAATGGTATTAAATCCAACACCGCCACGCTGACACCAGATCTGCTGCCGTTGATTGACCTCACCCAAGCCGAGATCGACCGTATCGTTGAACAGACCCCGGGCGGGGTAGCCAATATCCAGGATATCTATGCCTTGTCCCCCCTGCAGGACGGCATCCTCTTCCACCACCTGCTGGCGACCGAAGGCGATCCTTATCTACTGATCGCCCAGATGGCCTTTGCTAACCGAGCATTGCTCGATCGTTACCTAGATGCGGTCCAGCAGGTAGTGAACCGCCATGACATCCTACGCACCGCTTTTGTCTGGGAGAGTCTGTCCACGCCTGCTCAGGTGGTCTGGCGTCACGCGCCGCTGTCAATCACGGAGCTCACTCTGGATCCAGCCGATGGACCAATTACTGAGCAATTGACGCAACGCTTCGATCCTCGTCAACATCGCATTGAGTTAACTCAGGCCCCGTTGTTGCGCTTCGTGATCACGCAGAACAGAGATGGCCGCTGGCTGCTTGTCCAGTTGCTGCACCATCTGATTGGTGATCACTCGACGCTGGATGTGATGCAGGCTGAGATTCAGGCGTTCCTCGAAGGCCGTGGCGACGCCCTGCCAGCTCCCCAGCCATTCCGCAACCTGGTGGCGCAGGTGCGCTTGGGGCTCAGCCCGCAGGCACACGAGCGCTTCTTCATCGACATGCTGGCCGAGGTTGAGGCACCTACGCTGCCCTTCGGGCTGACCGAGGTTCATCGCGACGGTGTCCAGGTTAACGAGTCACACCACATGCTGCCGCAGGACTTGAACGACCGCCTGCGCGCTCAGGCCAAGCGGGTGGGCGTGAGTCTGGCTAGTCTGTGTCATCTGGCTTGGGCTCAAGTGCTCGCTCGCGCCAGCGGCCAACAGCGGGTGGTATTCGGCACAGTGCTGTTCGGGCGCATGCAAGCCGGTGAGGGGGCGGACCGTGCAATGGGGCTGTTCGTCAACACACTGCCGCTACGCATTGACCTAGACAGTCTTGGCGTTCAAGACAGCGTGCGTCAGACCCATGCGCGGCTGGCCGCACTACTCGAACAAGAACATGCATCGCTGGCCTTGGCACAACGCTGCAGTAGTGTGCCAGCTGGCACGCCGCTGTTTAGTGCGCTGCTGAACTACCGGCACAATGCCATGCCATCGGGCGAGGGCCCAACCGTATCCGGCATGGAATTCCTGGGTGGGCAGGAGCGCACCAACTATCCGTTCACGCTGTCAGTAGAGGACTGCGGCATCGCACTGGGTCTGACTGCCCAAGTCGTGGAGCCGCTCGATCCGGCTAGGGTGTGCGGCTATATGCAGCAGACGTTGCAGAGCCTAGCCGAGGCGCTGGAGCACACGCCCGACATGCCGGTTTGGCAACTGGAAGTGCTGCCCATCGAAGAGCGTGAATGCTTACTCGAAACCTGGAACGCGACGGCCACGCCATATCCAGAACACCAGTGCATTCACCGTTTGTTCGAAGAGCAGGTCGAGCGCACGCCAGAAGCCACCGCGCTCGTGTACGCAGATCAAGTATGGAGCTATGCCGAGCTGAATGCGCACGCCAACCGCCTCGCGCATCAGCTCATCGAGCTTGGGGTTCAACCAGATGCGTGCGTAGCGATCTGTGTGGAGCGCTCACCGGCGATGGTGGTGGGGTTGCTGGCAATCCTGAAAGCGGGTGGTGCCTATGTGCCGCTTGATCCGGTTTATCCGGGCGAGCGTCTTACGCACATCCTCGCCGATGCGACACCGACGATCTTGCTGGCTGATGCGGCTGGACGCACCGCGCTCGGCGAGGCGGCCCTTGCTTCACTGATCGTACTCGATCCAAATAGATTACCGCAATCGCCCATTACCAATCCGCAGGTCCCGGGACTGACCCCCCATCATCTTGCCTATGTGATCTACACCTCCGGCTCTACCGGCACGCCCAAGGGGGTCATGGTCGAGCATGCTCAGATTGTGCGTCTGTTCGACGCTACCGCAGCTTGGTATCACTTTAACCAGCACGATACCTGGTGTCTATTCCACTCCTTTGCCTTCGATTTCTCTGTCTGGGAGCTATGGGGGGCCTTGCGCTATGGGGGCAAACTCGTCCTTGTGCCCCATCACATTACCCGCTCGCCGCAAGAATTTTATCGTTTGGTGTGCGAACAAGGCATCACTGTATTGAATCAGACACCCAGTGCTTTTAAGTCATTCATCGCGAGCCAGGCGCAAAGTGCATTACGGAACCGTTTACGGTATGTCATTTTTGGGGGTGAGGCACTTGAGCCCGCCATCTTGCAGGCGTGGTACGCGACGTGCTCTGAACATGCTCCCCAATTGGTGAACATGTATGGCATTACAGAAACCACGGTGCATGTCACCTATCGGCCTCTGCAGCAGCAGGATAGTGAACAAATAGGTAGTCCGATTGGAGTGCGGATTCCGGATCTTAAAGTTTACCTACTGGATGCCTATGGTCAGCCTGTGCCGCTGGGCGTAGCGGGCGAGCTGTACATTGGTGGGGCCGGTGTCGCGCGTGGCTATCTGAACCGGCCCGACCTGACTACCGAGCGTTTTCTCCCTGATCCGTTCAGTGATCATGACGATGCTCGCATGTACAAGACCGGCGACCTGGCTCGTTACCTGCCTGATGGCAATCTGATGTTCTTGGGCCGAAACGACCATCAGGTCAAGCTCCGCGGCTTTCGGATCGAATCCGCTGAGATCGAGGCGTGCCTGGTGGAGCATCCGCAAGTGCGTGAAGCTGCCGTGCTCGCGCGGGGGGAGGGCAGCGACAAGCACCTGGTCGCCTATGTCGTGGCCGAACCTGATGAACAGCTTGCTAGCACCCTGCGTGCGTACCTTGCGGCTAGGTTGCCTGAATACATGGTGCCGACTGCTTTCGTGCGCTTGGATGCGCTGCCGTTGACGCCCAACGGCAAGCTCGACCGCCGAGCGTTACCAGCGCCAGATGACGAGGCCTTCGCCCATCAGGTGTATGAAGCGCCGCAAGGCGAAATTGAGACCGCCCTCGCGGGCATCTGGGCTGAACTGCTGGGCCTGGAGCGCGTCAGCCGTCACGACAGCTTCTTCGCGCTCGGCGGCCATTCACTGCTCGCCGTGCAGATGATTGAACGCCTGCGTCGCCTCGGCCTAACGATTTCCGTGCGCACACTGTTCGATACGCCCACGCTTAGCGTGCTGGCCCAATCTGTAGGCCAACATCACGAAGTGGCTACACCGCCAAATCTCATTACGCCCAACACGACCACGCTGACACCAGACCTGCTGCCGTTGATTGACCTCGCCCAAGACGAGATCGACCGTATCGTTGAACAGACCCTGGGCGGGGTAGCCAATATCCAGGATATCTACGCTTTGTCCCCCCTGCAGGACGGCATCCTCTTCCACCACCTGCTGGCAACTGAGGGCGATCCGTATCTGTTGATCGCCCAGATGGCTTTTGCCAATCGAGCATTGCTCGATCGCTACCTAGATGCGGTCCAGCAGGTAGTGAACCGCCATGACATCCTGCGCACCGCCTTTGTCTGGAAGAGTCTGTCCACGCCCGCTCAGGTGGTCTGGCGTCACGCGCCGCTGTCAATCACGGAGCTCACTCTGGATCCAGCCGATGGACCGATTACTGAGCAATTGACGCAACGCTTCGATCCTCGTCAACATCGCATTGAGTTAACTCAGGCCCCGTTGTTGCGCTTCGTGATCACGCAGAACAAAGATGGCCGCTGGCTGCTTGTCCAGTTGCTGCACCATCTGATTGGTGATCACTCGACGCTGGATGTGATGCAGGCTGAGATTCAGGCGTTCCTCGAAGACCGTGGCGACGCCCTGCCAGCTCCCCAGCCATTCCGCAACCTGGTGGCGCAAGCACGCTTAGGACTAAGCCAGCAAGCGCACGAGCACTTCTTCAACCGCATGCTGGTCGAGGTCGATGCGCCCACGCTGCCTTTTGGGCTGGCCGAGGTTCATCGCAACGGCGCCCAGGTCTGTGAATCGCACCGCATGCTGCCGCAAGACTTAAACGACCGCCTGCGCGTTCAAGCCAAACGAGTGGGCGTGAGCTTGGCCAGTCTGTGTCATCTAGCCTGGGCTCAGGTGCTCGCTCGCGCCAGCGGCCAACAGCGGGTGGTGTTCGGCACAGTGCTGTTCGGGCGCATGCAAGCCGGTGAGGGGGCGGACCGTGCGATGGGGCTGTTCATCAACACGCTGCCGCTACGCATTGACCTGGACAGTCGTGGCGTTAAGGACAGTGTGCGTCAAACCCACGCGTGCCTGGCCGCGCTGCTTGAGCATGAACACGCGTCGCTGGCGCTAGCGCAGCGCTGCAGCGGCGTGCCAGTCGGTGCGCCGCTGTTTAGTGCGCTGCTGAACTACCGACACAATGCCATGCCATCGGGCGAGGGCCCAACCGTATCCGGCATGGAATTCCTGGGCGCGCAGGAACGCACCAACTATCCGTTCACGCTGTCAGTGGAGGACTGCGGCATCGCACTGGCTCTGACTGCCCAAGTCGTGGAGCCGCTCGATCCGGCTAGGGTGTGCGGCTATATGCAGCAGACGTTGCAGAGCCTAGCCGAGGCGCTGGAGCACACGCCCGACATGCCGGTTTGGCAACTGGAGGTGCTGCCCATCGAAGAGCGTGAGTGCTTACTCGAAACCTGGAACGCGACGGCCACGCCATATCCAGAACACCAGTGCATTCACCAGTTGTTCGAAGAACAGGTCGAGCGCACGCCAGAAGCCACCGCGCTCGTGTACGAAGATCAAGTATGGAGCTATGCCGAGCTGAATGCGCACGCCAACCGCCTCGCGCATCAACTCATTGCGTTGGGCGTTCAACCAGATGCGCGCGTAGCGATCTGTGTGGAGCGCTCACCGGCGATGGTGGTGGGGTTGCTGGCGATCCTGAAGGCGGGCGGTGCCTACGTGCCGCTTGATCCGGCTTATCCGGGCGAGCGTCTTACGCACATCCTCGCCGATGCGACACCGACGATCTTGCTGGCTGATGCGGCTGGACGCGCCGCGCTCGGCGAGGCGGCCGCTTCACTGATCGTACTCGATCCAAATAGATTACCGCAATCGCCCATTACCAATCCGCAGGTCCCGGGACTAACCTCCCATCATCTCGCCTATGTGATCTACACCTCCGGCTCCACCGGCATGCCCAAGGGGGTCATGGTCGAGCATTGCAACCTATCCAATCTCTGCACATGGCATATCCGTACTTTCGATTTACATAGCGGCTGTAGAAGTGCAACAACCGCTGGCGTGGCATTTGATGCCAGCGCCTGGGAGATTTGGCCTAGTTTGGCCTGCGGGGGTACACTGTCCATACCGCCTCACGCTGTCTCCGATGATGTGCTGGCCATGCTGCAATGGTGGCATCAGCAGCGCCTCGATGTGACATTTCTGGTCACGCCTTTGGCTGTCATGGCATTGAGTGGTGGGCAAACGCCCTCGAGCGTGCGCCATCTGTTGACCGGGGGGGATCGTTTCCCTTGCTTGCCAGAGGGGCTACCTTCTGGGCTCACGCTGGTGAATAACTATGGTCCGACTGAGGCCACGGTTGTTGCAACTTCTGGACCGCAAAATGGTGAAGACAGTCGGCCTCATATCGGCCGACCAATCGCAAACACCTGTGTTTATCTGCTGGACACGCACGGCCAGCCAGCGCCATTGGGGGCGGTAGGCGAACTGTACATTGGTGGCGCCGGTGTCGCGCGTGGCTATCTGAACCAGCCCGACCTGACTGCCGAGCGTTTTCTCCCTGATCCGTTCAGTGGTCGTGACGATGCCCGCATGTACAAGACGGGCGACCTGGCCCGTTACCTGCCTGATGGCAATCTGATGTTCTTGGGCCGAAACGACCAGCAGGTCAAGATCCGCGGCTTTCGGATCGAACCCGCTGAGATCGAGGCGTGCCTGGTGGAGCATCCGCAAGTGCGTGAAGCTGCCGTGCTTGCGCGGGGGGAAGGCAGTGACAAGCACCTGGTCGCCTATGTCGTGGCCGAACCTGATGAACAGCTCGCCCGCACGCTACGTGCGCACCTCGCGGACAGGCTGCCTGAGTACATGACACCAGCCGCCTTTGTGCGCTTGGATGCGCTGCCGTTGACGCCCAACGGCAAGCTTGACCGCCAGGCGCTGCCAGCGCCGGACGACGAGGCCTTTGCCCATCAGCTGTATGAAGCCCCGCAAGGCGAAATTGAGACCGCCCTCGCGGGCATTTGGGCCGAGCTGCTTGGGCTAGAGCGCATCAGCCGTCACGACAGCTTCTTCGCACTCGGCGGTCACTCGCTGCTCGCCATGCAGATGACCAGTCGTATTCACACCACGTTAGGCGTCGAGATCGCCCTGCGCACGCTGTTTGAAGCGCCTACCGTCATGGAACTGGCGCAGCGTTTATTTAAGCTAGACGGAGCCCAAGACGATTCATTTGCCGTTTTACTTCCGATCAAACCCACAGGTACCCAGCCACCTCTTTTCTGCGTCCACCCCGCTGCCGGTCTGAGCTGGAGTTATATCGCTCTATCTAAATATTTAAACGCGGATCAACCCGTCTACGGCCTGCAAGCCCGTGGACTCAATGGCGTGCCGCCGCTTGCAAAAACCATCGACGCCATGGCCTCGGATTACATCAGGCAAATTCGCCGCATTCAGCCTGGCGGGCCTTACTATCTGCTGGGATGGTCCTTTGGCGGCAGCGTCGCTCACAGCATGGCCACACAACTCGAACAACAAGGCGAAAAAGTGGCACTACTCGCTTTGCTAGATAGTTATCCAGACTATTCTCAGCGGAGCAATGAACCGGAGATGGATCAAGAGGCTGCCTATATCAAGCTTTTTGGTCGCTATGGCGATAAAGGTATTCCAGATGCAGGTGAATATTTATGGGGAAAAACCCGAGATGTCATCGAAAACAATTGTCACATTGCAATGCATTTTTCCCCGCTCATTTATGGCGGCGACGTGCTCTTCTTTCGTGCAACGATAACGGAAGATGAATCTATCCCGCTAACCCCTGATTTATGGAAGCCTTACGTTCTCGGCAATGTCGAGATTTACGATATCCACTGCAAACACGAAGACATGGATAGGCCCGCGCCGACCGCTGAAATCGGTCATATTCTGGCTCAGAAACTAGATGAATTACAGAAGCATCAACCGCGCTAAAACGAAAAAGCGCTGTTAGTTTGATGATGCCAATGGTGCTTTTCTGGTAATGGTCAATGACGAAAACAAGTATTCGTTGTAGCCTAATTTTTTTATGCACAGGGGGGCAGTGGAGTTATCCCATCTTTGAAGGCAGTTCTATCGTCTAAAAAAGCCGCGCATTGAATTTGGTCTGACCCTGCCCCAAAAATGGGACGCCTGTTCCAACTTTTGGGGTGCAATTCACGTTATACAAGTCCATCGCCGGCGAGAGATACAGCTTTTGGCCCGTGACGTTTAACTCGGGCACATCGCATCTCGATAGGAGATGAGAAACATCGACGATTAGGTGTTTAGCTCGTTACTCGAATAGGACAACAGCGTAGCCAGGGCCCGCAGGCTTTGGTCTGCTTCTTAAGGCTGAATATAAGTCTGCAACCTTCCTTTCTTGAATATCATTGAAAAATCTCCTTGCAAACCGGAAGCCCACCATATAAGTTAGCTTTTTCCCGCTGTCCGATCTCCTCAATCTTCATAAATTACTTTCACAAATCTCAGTATCTACCTTATTTCAAATGGAATTCCCTTTTTGGTTCTAAAGTATCCTCGCTAAGTTGTTGTTTTTTCTAATAAAAATCAAATAAAAAGCCGTTGTGTCGCTTGACCATTGTTCAGCCTTCATCTAAAGTGGGGAAAAGTGTGACAAAGTGCATTTTTGTGTGAATTTCTCATTAGGGATAACTCTAATGAGGGTTAAATGGGTTGAGTGGACGCCGTGAGGTGTTCCAGGTTAGGAGAAACGAGTGTTCCAAGGGGCGTCAGCGCTGACACTCGATGCGAAAGGACGGATGTCGATTCCGTCTCGCTATCGGGAGGCGTTGCAAGGACAAGCAGCAGGTCGGGTGACGATGACGAAGCACCCGGATGGGTGTTTGCTGCTTTTTCCATGCGCTGAATGGGAAAACTTTCGCACAAAAATTGCCGCTTTGCCGATGGATGCTCATTGGTGGCGTCGCATTTTCTTAGGCAATGCCTCTGAGGTCGAACTGGATGGTACGAGCCGGGTGTTAATTTCGCCTGAATTGCGCAGCGCCGCAGCGCTCGATAAAGAAGTCATGTTACTGGGTATGGGCGGCTGTTTTGAAATTTGGAACGCGCAGACTTATGCAGCTAAAGAACAAGCGGTGATGGCTCAAGAAATGCCTGCTGCATTGAAAAATTTTACGTTCTAAGGTGGCTGTCGCTATGCAGGGTTTGCGACATTGTACGGTGCTGCTTGAGGAGGCGGTTAACGCCCTGATTTGGCGGCCCGATGGCATCTATATTGATGGCACTTTTGGGCGTGGCGGACACAGCCAGTTGATGCTTGAGCGGCTGGGTGCGGATGCGCGTTTGGTGGCTTTTGATAAAGACCCGCAGGCGTTGCTGGCGGCACAGCAGATGACAGATCGGCGTTTTGAGATCGTGCATAGCAGTTTTGCTAATTTGCATGACGAAATGGCGCAGCGTGGCGTAGAGCGGGTCGCGGGTGTTTTATTAGATTTGGGCGTTTCCTCGCCGCAGCTTGACGATCCTGAACGCGGCTTTAGCTTCCAAGTGGATGGGCCACTGGATATGAGGATGGACTCAAGCCGTGGCGAGTCGGCGGCGCAGTGGCTGGCGCGCGTGCCACAACAGCAATTAACCGAGGTCATACGGGATTATGGGGAAGAGCGGTTTGCTCATCAGATTGCAAAAGCGATTGTTGCTCGCCGGGCGCAAGCTGAACGCTTGGGACCGATCACGCGCACCCGCGAGTTGGCCGAGATCGTGGCCAGCGCCGTCAAAACTCGTGAGCCGGGGAAAAACCCGGCTACGCGCACCTTTCAAGCTATACGGATTTACCTTAATCAAGAACTTGAAGAATTGGAAATAGCGCTGGCCGCGGCACTCAATTTATTAGAACCAGGAGGGCGTTTGGTGGTGATCAGCTTTCATTCGCTTGAAGATAGGATCGTTAAGCAGTTTTTAAAAAAACATGCGATGCCTCCTATGCTTGATCGCCGCTTGCCGATTCGGGCTGCTGATCTACCCATGCCATTACTTAAATTGCATGGGCGTATACGCGCGAGCGCAGCTGAAATTGCGCTTAATCCGCGTGCGCGCTCGGCGTTGCTGCGCTGCGCCGAAAAGGTGGCGTCATGAGCCGCCTGCATTTTTTGTTGTTAGGTGCGCTGGTGATGTGTGCGTTATCCGTGATTAACGCAACTGATCAGCAGCGTCGCATCTTTATCGAGCTTGATCGGGCGCAGACGCAAGAGCGCCAGTTGCGGCAGGAATGGTCGCAATTGCAATATCAGCAAGGTGCGTTGTCAAAAATATCGCGTATCGAGAGCGTCGCGCAGCGCGTGCTTAAAATGCGGCCGGTGAGTTCCGGTTTGACCCACTATTTAACTGATCAGGCCCCCCAAGCGCCGGTTTTTTCTGAAAAGGGTGGGGGATGAAACAGGTCTCACACCGCGCCATTCCGTTTTCGGCAAGCCCAGTGTTATCGCTGCGCTTGCCGTTATGGCGTTCAAAATGCGTCGTCTTTTTGCTCTTTCTGGGCTTTGCTGCACTGGCTGTGCGCGCCTTATGGATCCAGGGGCCGGGTAACGACTTTTATCAAAAACAAGGTGAGAGCCGTTATCAGCGCACGCTTGCGTTACCGGCAACCCGTGGCAAAATTTTTGATCGTAATGGTGTGGTGCTGGCGACCAGTTTGCCGGTGCGCGCCATTTGGGCGATTCCAGAAGATGCACCGAGTGACCTAGCTGACCCTAAGCTTGAGGCATTGGGCAAACTGCTAGGTTTGAGCCGTCAGGCGCTGCGTCGCAAGTTGGCCGAAGATAAAAGTTTTGTGTATATCAAACGTCAAGTGCCGCTTGACGTAGCTGAGCAGGTTGCGGCGCTGGATATCCCAGGGATTTATCAGCGTAAGGAATATCAACGCTTTTATCCAGAAGGGGAAATCACGGCCCACTTAGTGGGCTTTACCAATATTGAGGATGAGGGGCAAGAAGGGATTGAACTCAGTATGCAAAAGCAACTGATCGGTATGCCAGGCAGCCGCCGTGTGATTAAAGATCGGATGGGGCGCGTGGTAGAAGATGTCGATGAATTGGTGTCGCCACGCGATGGGCGTGATTTAACCTTGTCGATTGATAGCAAATTGCAGTATATCGCCTATACCGATTTGAAAGCAGCGGTGCTGCGCAATAAAGCCCAAGCGGGGGCCGCGATTGTGCTTGATGCGCATACTGGCGAAGTGTTGGCCTTAGTGAATTATCCGGCCTATAACCCGAATCGTCGAACCCAGTTGACCGGTGCTCAGCTGCGCAATCGCGTGCTGACGGATACCTTTGAACCGGGCTCGATTATGAAGCCGCTGACCTTGGCCCGGGCGCTCGACTTGAAGCGGGTCGCGCCCACGACACTGATTAACACTTCGCCTGGCCGCTATAAACTGGATAACGCAACGATTAGCGATAGCCGTGATTTTGGTGTCCTGACGGTGGCTAACGTGTTGCAAAAATCAAGCAATATTGGGACCACCAAAATTGCCTTGCAGCTCAAGCCAGAAGAAATGTGGGACATGTTTACCAGCGTTGGTTTTGGGCAGGCGCCGGAGATTGGTTTTCCGGGGGCGGTTGCAGGCCGCTTGCGACCTTGGCAGCGTTGGCGGCGGATTGAGCAAGCGACGATGGCTTATGGCTATGGCATTTCAGTTTCGTTGTTTCAGATAGCGCGTGCTTATACTGCGTTAGCGCATGATGGGCAGTTGCTGCCGCTGACACTGTTCAAAAATTCTGACCATGGCAATCAGGCGAGTGAACGCATTGCTGGCGTGCAGGTTATTTCGCCGCAGACGGCTCGTCAGGTGCGGCAGATGCTCGAAGCGGTGATCGGGCCTGGTGGCACGGCGCCAGCTGCGCAGTTGGCCGATTACCGGGCTGGCGGCAAGACGGGTACTGCGTATAAGCATGCTAAGGGCCAGTACGATAAATCAAAATATCGCGCCTCGTTTGTTGGCATTGCGCCCATGTCGGCGCCGCGCATTATTGTTGCAATTTCCATCGATGAGCCAAGCGCCGGCAAACATTTTGGCGGTCAAGTCGCCGCTCCAGTGTTTGCGGCAATCGCCAATGATACGTTGCGGGCATTAAATGTGACCCCCGATAAACCGGTGCAACTGATGGCGGTAGCGAATAGTGTGCAACAGAATCGTTTGGAGGCGAATAGATGAGCAGCGTATGTAATTTAGCGAATGACAAGGTGGCGGACGTGCTGGCGTACACGCTTAACTGGCTGCGTGCGCGTGTTCCTGCCACTGCGAATGTGCACGCAGATAGCCGGGCTGTGCAGTCAGGCGATATTTATTTGAGTTATGCCGTCACGGAAGAAGAGCAGCGCCGTTATTTTGGCGAAGCAATCAAACGGGGCGCGGGCGCAATTCTGTGGCAGCCTGGGCAATCGGAGTCTGCGCCGATCGGCTTGGTAGGGGCAGAAAATTTTGCTGTGCCAACCTTAGCCATCCCTAACCTCACTGAGTTGGCGGGGCCGATTGCCAGCGAATGGTACGGTGCGCCCAGTCAGGCGCTATTGGTCATCGGAGTGACTGGCACGAATGGTAAAACTTCTTGTAGCCATTGGGTGGCGCAAGCCTTGTCCGCGCTTGATAAACCGTGCGCGATTATGGGTACTTTGGGGGCGGGCTTGCCTGGCAAATTGGTGGCCACGGGCTTCACGACTCCCGATGCGACTCAATTGCAGCGCAGTTTAGCGCAGGTGTGTCGCGCAGGTGCGCAAGCGGTTGCCATAGAAGTGTCATCGCACGGCTTGCAGCAAGAGCGTGTCAATGGCATTGCTTTTGATACGGCGATTTTTACCAATCTATCGCATGACCACCTAGATTATCACGGCACATTAGAGAACTATGAAAGCGTGAAGGCGCGTTTATTTGACTGGCCGACATTGCGCTACGCCATTATTAATTGTGACGATGCCGCAGGCGCGCGTTTGCTGGCGCGCCTGCATGGCAAAGTGCAGACGATTGCGTATGGTATTAATGAAGCGACCGTGGCGTCTCAGCGAATGAACGCAGACGGTGTGCTGCGCGCGCAGGACATTCGCTCGACGACTGCGGGTACGGCATTCAAAGTGAGTTCTAGTTGGGGCGAGGGTGAAATTACGGTGCCGATGTTAGGTACTTTTAATGTGAGTAATTTACTTGCCGTGCTGGCTACGTTGTTAACGGCAGAGGTGCCATTCGAGGTTGCGTTGGCTCAACTTGCTCGCTTAGAGCCAGTGCTTGGCCGCATGCAACAATTGGGCGGCAATATGACATTGAACGAGCCGCTGGTGGTGGTTGATTATGCCCATACCCCTGATGCCCTGGAACAGGCTTTGGTTGCGCTGCGCCCAATTGCCCACGCCCGTGGGGGTAATTTGGTCTGTGTTTTTGGCTGTGGCGGTAACCGCGATACCACTAAGCGCGCGCTCATGGGGCGTAGCGCCGAACGGCTTGCCGATGCCGTCGTATTAACCAGCGATAATCCGCGTCACGAGCAGCCTGCTGCGATCATCGACGATATTTTGCACGGCATGTCCGACCCGACACGTGCCGAGTGCATTGAAGATCGCGCGCGCGCAATTTTGCGTACGATTCGTGCGGCTGCCTGTGAGGACGTGATTTTGCTGGCCGGCAAAGGTCATGAGACGACGCAAGAAATACAGGGCCAAAAGTATCAATTTTGTGATCAAGACCATGTGCGTCTTGCCTTGGCCGCGCGTGCAACGCAAGCGGTAGGGGGCCATGGATGAGTCCACTGTCATTGCGTGAGGCCGCGCTGCTGATCGCGGGTGCTCAGATTCTGGGTGAGCCAGACACCTGTTTTGAGCGAATTTCTACTGACAGCCGCACCGCCGGCCCAGGCGATCTCTTCATCGCACTAAAGGGAAAAACCTTTGATGCGCATGATTTTCTGCCCGACGTAGTGGCGCGTGGCGTGGCTGCGATCTTAGTGTCACGCCCTCCTAGTCAGGCTTCTGTGCCAACTTTATGTGTGTCTGATACACAACAAGCGCTCGGTGCGCTGGCGCGTGGCTGGCGCCGCCAATTCAAACTACCCTTGGTCGCGGTGACGGGTAGCAATGGCAAAACCACAGTCAAAGAAATGATTGCGTCGATTTTCACGGCGGCAGTGGGCGAGGGGGCGTGGCTTGCTACCCGCGGTAACTCAAATAATGAGGTGGGCGTACCGCTCACTTTGTTGCGCTTAAATGCGGCGCATCGGCTCGCTGTGGTCGAGCTTGGCATCAATCATCCAGGTGAAACGGCGCAGCTGGCCGCGCTTGCCGAACCCACTATCGCGCTGATTAACAATGCGCAGCGCGAGCATCAAGAATTCATGGCCAGCGTAGAAGCCGTGGCGCACGAACATGCGAATGTGCTGCGTGCCTTACCCGTGGAGGGTATTGCGGTGCTGCCAGCAGACGATGTCTATACGTCGATTTGGCGCAGCGCGGCGAGTGGACGTCGCATCATCGATTTTGCACTGGCCAGCGCCGCGGCTGTCAGCGGCACGTTATGCTCTGAGGGCCGGCTGGCAGTGCAAACGGACATTGGTCGGTTCGAACTCACCTTGCCGGTGCTGGGCGTACACAATGCACGCAATGCTCTGGCGGCAACAGCCGTGGCGCTGGCCGCGGGAGTGACGCTGGCTGCCATCCGCTTGGGACTTGAAAAATTCCAGCCGGTGAGTGGCCGGCTGGTTGCCAAAGTGGTTCGCGTTGGGCCATTTGCCGGGGCCATGGTAATTGATGATAGCTACAACGCGAATCCCGATTCAATGCGCGCAGCAATTGACGTGTTGGCAACGCGTGCGGCGCCGAGGGTGTTGGTGATTGGCGCAATGGGTGAGCTCGGGCCGCAAGGCGCTGCTTTTCACCGTGAAGTGGGGGTCTATGCCCGTGAGCGTGGCATTGATGCGTTATATGCATTAGGAGACGCTACGCGCGATGCCTGTAGCGCATTTGGTGCAGAGGCTAAACATTTCAGTAGTGCTGAAGCATTAATTAAACAGCTGTTAGGTGCGGGTTTTGATGCCAGCGCTACGGTGCTGGTTAAAGGTTCGCGTTTTATGAAAATGGAACGCATTGTCGCAGCGCTTGGCGCTGAATCGATTGAGGGCCCAAGCGCCCCTTTTACATTCATAGGAAATTAAGGCAATGCTACTTTGGCTCGCGCACTGGCTACAACATGACGTAAGTTTTTTGCGCGTGATTCACTATCTGACTTTGCGAGCGGTGATGGCCGCGATTACTGCCCTAGTGATCGGCTTAGTGTGCGGTCCATGGGTGATTCGTAAGCTCACCAAACTCAAAATGGGCCAGGCTGTGCGCCAAGATGGTCCGAGCACGCACCTGGTCAAAGCAGGCACCCCAACCATGGGCGGGGTGCTGATTTTAATTGGTATCGCCGTAGCGACTTTATTGTGGGCCGATTTGACCAATCGTTTTGTCTGGATTGTGATGCTGGTTACGTTTGGCTTTGGTCTGATTGGTTGGGTTGATGATTATCGCAAAGTGGTGCATAAAAATCCACGTGGCATGTCGTCACGCGAGAAATACGGCTGGCAATCGCTGATTGGCCTTTTTGCTGCGGTGTATCTTGCGTGTAGCGTATCGGAGGCCAGCAATGTTCCCGTGTTTGATTTTTTTATGGCATGGGTGCGTAGTGGCTTGTCGACTGATTTGCCGGCGCGGGCAGATTTACTGCTGCCGTTTATCAAGTCGATCAGTTATCCATTAGGTTTATATGGTTTTATTACGCTCACTTATTTTGTGATTGTGGGTACTAGCAATGCGGTGAATTTAACCGATGGCTTGGATGGTCTAGTGATTATGCCGGTTGTGTTAGTCGGCGGAGCATTGGGGATTTTTGCCTATGTGATGGGCAGTGCTGTCTATTCAAAATATCTGTTGTTTCCCCATGTTCCAGGTGCTGGCGAGTTGCTGATTTTTTGCGCGGCGATGGGGGGCGCAGGCCTTGCCTTCCTTTGGTATAACACCTATCCCGCACAGGTCTTTATGGGCGATGTAGGTGCGCTCGCGCTGGGTGGCGCACTGGGTACGGTGGCGGTGATTGTGCGGCAGGAAATCGTCCTTTTTATCATGGGCGGCGTATTTGTTGTCGAAACCTTGTCGGTGATGATCCAAGTCATCTGGTTTAAATATACCAAACGGTATTACGGCGCCGGGCGCCGTTTATTCAAGATGGCGCCGCTGCATCATCATTTTGAGTTATCAGGCTGGAGAGAAACTCAGGTGGTCGTGCGTTTTTGGATTATTACGCTGATGCTGGTTTTGATCGGTCTATCTACGCTCAAATTGCGGTAAAAGAAACTATGTCAATGTTTGGTGAACTCCAACAACCCGCTGTGTTAGTGCTAGGCCTAGGTGCTTCGGGCCTGGCCTTAGCGCGTTGGTGTGCACACTATGGTTGTGCCGTGCGGATTGCCGATACGCGAGCAGAGCCGCCTAAACTCGCAGCGCTTAAAGAAGAACAGATCGCCGCGGAGTTTATCCATGGTGAGTTAACGCCAGGATTACTCGATGGCATTGAGTTAGTTGCCCTGAGCCCGGGGATTTCGCCGTGGCATCCTGAATTTGCACCATTGCTTGAGGTTGCGCGTGCCCGTGGTGTGCCGCTGTGGGGAGAGCTTGAATTTTTTGCCCAGGCGTTGCGAGCACTGAGGATGGAGGCTTATCAGCCGAAACTGCTCGCGATTACCGGCACTAACGGCAAAACGACAACCACTGCGCTCACGGGTTTATTGTGCGAGCGCGCCGGCCGGCGCGTGGGCATCGCCGGCAATATTGGTCCGCCGCTGCTTGAGCGCTTAGCCGAAGCCCTCAACGCTCATCAGCTGCCCGAAATTTGGGTGCTTGAGCTGTCGAGTTTTCAGCTGGCAAGTGCTTACACGTTTGCGCCCGACGCTGCTGTGATACTCAATATCACGCAAGATCATCTCGATTGGCATCAGAGCTTGGCGCACTATATTGCCTCTAAAAGCCGTATTTTTGGCGCTCATACCGTGCGTATTTTGAATCGTGATGATGCGCATACTATGGCGCTCGTGCAAAGTTCTGACTGGGTCAGCGAAGAGAGCGAAAAAAACCTACGCAGCTCGACGCAAAAAGCGGCGC
This sequence comes from Mycoavidus sp. SF9855, assembly GCF_024582735.1. Taxonomy (NCBI): domain Bacteria; kingdom Pseudomonadati; phylum Pseudomonadota; class Betaproteobacteria; order Burkholderiales; family Burkholderiaceae; genus Mycoavidus; species Mycoavidus sp. SF9855. Next base: position 1,984,230 of record NZ_CP102085.1, on the reverse strand, counting down.
GGGTGATTAGCTTCGGACTTGACGCTCCGCACATCAATGGGGATTACGGTTTAGCGCAAGAAAACGGCATGGCCTGGTTGGCGCTGGCTGAAGCTGTTGCCGACAGCACGCTGCCGCTATCCCCGCGTGCGCGCCCGCGGGCAAAAGTTGCGCATGAGATTGCCCTGAAACGGCTGATGCCGGTTGAGGCATTGCGCATTCGTGGTTTGCATAACGCGGCGAATGCGCTGGCCGCGTTGGCCTTATGTCGCGCGATCGACCTGCCGCTAGCCAGTCTAATGCATGGCCTGCGTGAATACCATGGTGAGCCGCACCGGGTTGAGACGATTCTCTCTTTAAACGGCGTCGAGTTTGTTGATGACAGTAAGGGCACCAATGTCGGGGCAACGGTTGCTGCCCTGAATGGCTTGGCGCGGCGCACTGTATTAATTATGGGCGGGGAGGGTAAAGGGCAAGATTTTGCGCCACTCGCAGCTCCCGTTGCCGATTGGTGCCGGGCCGTGATGTTGATTGGTCGCGATGCGCCGCGTTTACGGCAGGCATTGGCGGCTACGGGCGTGCCGCTGAACGAATATGCCACCTTGATAGATGCGACCCGCGCGGCCGCCACCCTGGCCCAAAAGGGCGACACAGTTCTGCTCTCGCCGGCTTGTGCGAGCTTTGATATGTTTCGCGACTACCGCCACCGGGCGCAAGTGTTCAGGCAGACAGTCGCCGAGCTAGCGAGTGCTTGCGGAGTGGTTTTATGAAGCTGCTTGAATATGATGCGCCGTTGATGTGGGCCGTCATTACGCTGCTGGGGCTAGGGTTGGTGATGGTGTATTCGGCATCGATTGTGATGCCGGATGCGCCGAAATATGCCTCTTATCAGGCGAATCATTTCTTGTTGCGGCATATTGTGTCGCTGTCGCTGGGGATGGTGGCGGCATTTTGTGTGTTTTGGGTGCCGCTTAAACTTTGGGATCGGTTTGCTTCTAAGCTTTTTCTGTTCGCCTTGGTGTTGCTGGTGATGGTCTTGATTCCTCCATTTGGCAAAGGGGTTAACGGTGCACATCGTTGGATTTCGCTGGGTTTACTCAATATTCAGCCCTCCGAAATTATGAAACTCGCAGTCACCGTCTATGCCGCGAATTACACCGTGCGTAAACAGGAGTTAATGCATAGCCTAGGCCAGGGATTTTTGCCCATGGCGTTGGCCGTAGGGTGTATCGGTGCATTGTTGCTGCTTGAACCCGATATGGGCGCCTTTATGGTGATCGCGGTGATTGCGATGGGGGTGCTTTTTCTGGGCGGAGTGAATGGCAAATGGTTTGGTGGCATTGCTCTGACGGTAGTGGGTACCTTTACGTTGTTAATTTGGTTATCGCCATGGCGGCGTGAACGCATTTTTGCTTACCTAAATCCGTGGGATGAACGTTATGCCCAAGGTAAAGCCTACCAGTTGACGCATTCGTTGATTGCCTTCGGCCGCGGTGAATGGTTTGGCGTTGGTTTAGGCGGCAGCGTTGAAAAACTCAATTACTTGCCAGAGGCCCATACCGATTTCATTCTGGCTGTGATTGGCGAAGAGCTGGGTTTTTTCGGTGTATTGGCCGTTATTGTGCTGTTTTACTGGATGGTGCGGCGCGCCTTCGAAATTGGCCGTCAAGCACTGGTGCTAGATCGTGTATTTGCGGGCCTTGCCGCCAAAGGTATTGGCTTGTGGCTAGGGGCTCAAGCCTTTATCAATATGGGGGTCAATCTGGGTTTGTTGCCGACTAAAGGGTTAACCCTACCGCTAGTGAGCTATGGTGGCTCAGGTATTTTGCTTAATTGTATTGCGCTTGCGCTATTAATGCGGGTCGATTATGAAAATCGCCTCTTAATGCGCGGAGGAAAAGTATGAGTAATGCGCGCACTTTGCTGATTGTGGCAGGAGGCACGGGAGGGCATGTGTTTCCGGGGCTAGCCGTCGCCCATCGGATGCGCCGCCATGGCTGGCATGTGGTCTGGCTTGGCAATCCCACGGGCATGGAGGCTGCGCTGGTGCCCAAGCACGGTATTCCAATTGAATTTGTGCGCTTTGGCGGGCTGCGCGGCAAGGGTTTGCGCACCAAGTTAATGCTGCCGATTAATTTACTACGCGCGGCTTGGCAAAGCCTGCGTGTGCTGGCAAAAATTAAACCGACTGTGGTGCTCGGGATGGGTGGCTATATTAGTTTCCCGGCCGGCGTGATGGCGGTACTCAGCGGCCGCCCATTTATTTTGCATGAACAAAACTCAATTGCTGGGCTGGCGAACCGAGTGCTTGCCAAAATTGCGCGTCGGGTGTTGGTTGCGTTTCCAGATGTCTTGCCGCGTGCCGAATGGACCGGTAATCCACTACGCGATGCGCTGATGGACTTGCCTGAGCCAGCGCAACGTTATCGGCAGCGGAGTGGTCGATTGCGCTTATTGGTGGTCGGTGGCAGTTTAGGCGCGGCGGCGCTCAATGAGGTTGTGCCGCGCGCGCTCAGCGCTTTAGCTGTCGATGAGCAGCCGCATGTCGTGCATCAAGCGGGCGTGCGGCAGATTGATGCTTTGCGGGCAAATTATGCCGCTGCTGGTTTGCACGATCATGAACAAATTGAATTGACGCCGTTTATTGAAGATATGGCGAAGGCGTATGCCGATGCTGATTTGGTGATCTGCCGGGCCGGCGCGATGACGATTGCAGAAATTGCCGCAGTAGGGGTCGCGGCCCTCTTGGTGCCGTTTCCACATGCGGTAGATGATCACCAAACAACCAATGCGGCGTTCTTATCTACGCATGGAGCCGCCGTGATGATTCAGCAGCGCGAGTTGTCTGCAGACAAGCTGGCGGCTTGGCTGCAGACACAAACCCGTGAGGCCTTAAGCCAAATGGCCGAGCGTGCGCGCCTGCTGGCTAAACCTGATGCAGCCGAGCAAGTGAGCAAAATTTGTTTAGCGGTGGCTGAGCGCAATAAGGGACAGCTATGAAGCATGTCGTCAAAAACATTCATTTTATCGGCATTGGTGGCTCGGGCATGAGCGGTATTGCCGAAGTGCTGTTAAATCTAGGGTATTGCGTCAGCGGTTCCGACTTAAATCGGACCGCAGTCACGGATCGCTTGGCGGCATTAGGTGCGCGCATTGCATTGGGTCATCAGGCTGAGCATATTGGAGAGGCCAACGCGGTGGTGGTGTCTAGCGCGATCCGCGCAGATAACCCGGAAATGCTGGCCGCCCGTCAACGTGGCATTCCGCTGGTGCCGCGCGCCGCGATGCTAGCCGAATTGATGCGCTTAAAGCAGGGTATTGCGATTGCCGGTACGCACGGCAAAACCACCACCACGAGCTTAGTGGCAAGTGTCCTGGCGCGAGGCGGGTTCGACCCAACTTTTGTGATTGGCGGACGCTTAAATAGTGCCGGCGCGAATGCCCGGCTTGGCACCGGTGATTTTATTGTGGCCGAGGCAGACGAATCAGATGCTTCTTTTTTGAACCTGTTCCCGGTGATCGAAGTCATTACCAATATTGATATGGACCATATGGAGACGTATGGACATAATTTTACGAAACTGAAGCAAGCCTTTATCGAATTTACGCAGCGCTTGCCGTTTTACGGTATTGCGGTGTTATGCATTGACGACCCGCATGTGTGCGAGATTTTGCCTGCCGTGGCTAAGCCGATTGTGCGTTATGGACTGTCGGAGCAGGCTCAGGTACGCGCCGTGGAGATTCGCGCCGAGGCCGGCCGTATGCACTTTACTGTTCTGCGCGCAGATGCTGCGCCCTTGGCCATCGAGTTGAATCTGCCGGGCCTGCACAATGTCCGTAATGCTTTAGCGGCGATTGCGATTGCCACTGAACTGGAGGTGGCCGATGAGGCTATTTGCCAAGCGCTGGCAGAGTTTACGGGTGTAGACCGCCGCTTTCAGCGCTATGGGGAAATCCCGCTAAGCGCTGGTGGCAGTTATACCTTGATTGATGACTATGGCCATCATCCGGTCGAAATGGCGGCCACGATTGAGGCTGCGCGCGGCGCTTTTGTTGGGCGGCGGCTAGTGCTGGCTTTTCAACCGCACCGTTTTACGCGTACTCGCGATTGCTTTGAGGATTTCGTTAAAGTGCTTTCTAGTGCGGACGCAGCCATCCTCACTGAAGTGTATTCGGCCGGTGAGGAGCCTATCACCGCGGCCGATGGGCAGGCATTGGTGCGCGCACTTCGTGCGTTGGGTAAGGTAGACGCTGTCTTTGCTGAGACTATCGAGGCGATGCCCGAGGCGATTACCCAGCAGGCGCGAGCCGGTGATGTCGTGATTACGATGGGGGCAGGCTCGATGGGTCATGTCCCGGTGTGGCTAACGCAGTCGCATATTTGAAATTAGAGGCAGAGGATAGATCAATCATGGATCCAAAAATATTTGGCAAAGTTGCGGTGCTATGCGGTGGCCAGTCCGCCGAGCGTGGCGTATCGTTGAATTCTGGGCAGGCGGTATTAGCTGCGTTGCGCGCGCGCGGCGTGGATGCTTGGCTATTCGATCCTAGCGAGCGGCCACTTTTCGCACTAAAGGAAGAGGGGTTTGCACGCGTTTTTAACGTGCTGCATGGCGGGGATGGCGAGAATGGCACGGTCCAAGGTGCGCTTAAATTTCTCGGTATTCCTTGTACCGGTTCTGGGGTGCTGGGTTGCGCTTTGATGATGGATAAGGTGCGCAGCAAATGGATCTGGCAGCAAAGCGGCGTACCCACGCCGCCGTTTGAGGTAGTGCTGCGAGGTGAAAACTACGAAGCCCGCGCGCAAGAGATCGCCACTCAACTCGGCTTGCCTCTTTTCGTGAAGGCCGCCAACGAAGGGTCAAGTATTGCCATTAGCAAAGTGAAAACAGCGGATCGATTAGCTGCGGCACTGGCGGAGATTGCTCATCATGAGCCCGTTGTGCTAGTTGAAAAAGGCATCGACGGCGGAGGTGAATATACGATATCGCTGGTCGAGGGGCTTGACCTGCCAATCATAAAAATCATACCCGCCAGTGAATTTTACGATTATCACGCCAAATATCTTGCTGAAGATACCCAATATATTGTTCCTTGCGGGCTGGCGAGCGCCGAGGAAAAACGCCTGCTGGAACTCGCCCGCCATGCCTTCAAAGTACTCGGCGGCAAGGGTTGGGGACGGATAGATTTTATGCTTGACGCCAATGGTAAGGCTTGGTTTTTAGAGGGCAATACAGTGCCAGGCATGACCAGTCACTCGCTGATCCCCAAAGCGGCAGCTGCCATCGGGATCAGTTATGACGAGTTGATGCTGCATGCACTGTCTCTCACCTTAGTCTAAAAAGATCCGCGCAAAATGTGGCACAACCTTCGTCAACTCAACTTACTCGCTAATCTGCTAAGCGCGTGTGGCGCGTTGCTATTGCTGGTGGGTTTGGCGTACTGGTTAAATCGGCAACCGGTGTTTGTGCTGCGAGCGTTGCGCATTGAAGGGGATACGAGCCACTTCAATATGCAAGGCGCGCGCGCCGCGATGAGTCAGTTGCGGGGTAATTTTTTTACGGTGGATTTGGATGCTGCCCGCACCGCTTTTGAGGCCATGCCATGGGTGCGCCACGCGAGCGTACGGCGCATTTGGCCTAATCGGCTCAGCGTAGCGCTCGATGAATATAAGCCGCTTGGCACATGGGGTAGTGATTGGTTGGTCAGTACCCAAGGCGAGCGTTTCACCGCCAATCCAGCGGAAGCCGGCGATGATTTGCTCGCGTTTAACGGGCCGCCGGGCAGCGAGCAGCAGGTGGTGGCGCGCTATCATGATTTTAAACGCTGGTTTGCCCCACTTGGTGTCCAGGTGCAAGAGGTCACTTTATCGTCTCGCTATGCGTGGAGCGTTGAGCTTGCCAGTGGCATGCGCATTGAACTCGGCCGTGAGCAGAGTGAAGACTTAAATATGGACACGTTAGCGAAACGTTGTAGCCGCTTGGTTGCTGCCTGGCACTATATGACCACGCAATGGGGCCCCCAGATTGAATATGCCGACTTACGTTATCCAAATGGTTTTGCAATTCGTGCCGCTGGGATGAAATTTATCGACCGCCCAAAATAGCGCTCATACGCTTAAATAGGCTGGACACTTTACTACTGCTTTAATTGATCCTATGAAAGATTATCAAGACCTATTAGTCGCACTTGACATCGGCACCTCGAAAGTGGTCGCGGTGGTGGCTGAACAAAAGGGCGAGGGCCGCTACGAAGTGATCGGTCTTGGCCAAAGCGACTCGAAAGGACTCAAAAAAGGGGTGGTGGTCAACATTGAGGCCACGGTACAGTCGATTCAGCGCGCGCTCGAAGAAGCTGAGCTCATGGCGGATTGCAAAATCGCGAATGTTTTCACCGGCATTGCTGGTAGCCATATCCGCAGCTTTAATTCGAGCGGTATGGTGGCGATCAAAGACAAAGAAGTGATGTCAGCCGATGTTTCTCGTGTCATCGAAACGGCCAAAGCCATCAATATTCCGACCGATCAGCAAGTGCTGCACATCCTCACCCAGGAATTCATTATCGATGGGCAAGAGGACGTGCGCGAACCGATTGGCATGAGCGGCATTCGGCTTGAGGTGAAAGTGCATATCGTGACAGGCGCGGTCTCGGCGGCGCAAAACATCGTCAAATGCGTGCGGCGGTGCGGACTGGAAGTGAATGATCTGATTTTACAGCCCTTAGCCTCAAGTCTGGCGGTGCTCACCGAAGATGAGAAAGAGCTAGGCGTGGTGTTAGTTGACATTGGTGGCGGCACGACGGATATCGCTATTTTTGCTGAAGGCGCAATTCGGCACACTGCCGTGATTCCAATTGCCGGCGATCAAATCACCAGCGATATCGCGATGGCGTTACGCACCCCTACGCCAGATGCAGAAGACATTAAGGTGCGCCATGGCATTGCTAAACAGGTCTTGGCTGATCCAAATGAAATGATCGAAGTCCCAGGTCTTGGCGAGCGTGGCCCGCGCATGTTGTCTCGGCAGGCGCTAGCAGCGGTGATTGAGCCGCGCATTGAAGAGCTTTTTTCACTGGTGCAACAAGTTGTGCGCGAATCCGGTTACGAAGAAATATTGTCTTCCGGTGTCGTTTTAACCGGCGGCGCAGCGCTAATGGCCGGCATGATCGAATTGGGTGAGGATATTTTCTTGAAGCCTGTACGTATTGGCGTTCCTCATTATCTTGGCGGTTTGGCTGATGTCGTGCGTAGCCCGCGTTATGCAACGGCCATGGGGCTGTTACTCGAAGGACATGCACAACGGATAAGGGGCCGCAAAGTTGCTGTGCGCGCGGGTTCGGCCGCACAGGTTTGGACGCGGATGAAGGAGTGGTTTTTGCGCAGTTTTTAAAAAAATCAACAGGGAAAAGTGGGTCTTAGAGGTGCAGAGCGAGTGCGTGGCGCACGCTTTTTTAAAACCTCGAAAAGGCCAGTTAGAGTTTGAAAAGTTTAAGTTAAGTTAATTTAATTTTGATGGAGAATCATAATGGAATTTGAAATGCTGGAAACGGAAACCAGCGGTACCATCATTAAGGTGGTAGGCGTGGGCGGAGCAGGCGGCAATGCGGTGCAGCACATGATTAACCGAGGCGTGCAAGGGGTAGATTTTTTGTGCATGAATACCGATGCGCAAGCCTTGATGCGCTCACAAGCCGCGCATGTGATTCAACTTGGCAAGACGGGTCTGGGCGCTGGCGCTAAACCTGAAATGGGGCAAGCTGCTGCCGAAGAAGCACGTGAGCGCATCGCCGATTGTTTGCGCGGTGCGCATATGGTCTTTATCACCGCAGGCATGGGCGGAGGCACTGGCACCGGAGCGGCCCCCGTGGTGGCGCAAATCGCCAAGGAAATGGGCATTCTGACTGTCGGTGTCGTCTCCAAGCCCTTTGAATTTGAAGGGGGCAAGCGCATGCGTATCGCTGAGGCCGGCTCGCAAGCGCTTGAAGCGCAAGTGGATTCATTGATTGTCGTGCTCAACGATAAGCTCTTTGACGTCATGGGCGATGATGCTGAGATGGACAAATGTTTTCAGTGTGCGGATGACGTGCTGCACAACGCTGTCGCCGGGATTGCAGAAATCATCAATGTCGAAGGTCTAGTCAACGTTGACTTTGAAGACGTGAAAACGGTCATGGGCGAACAAGGCAAAGCGATGATGGGTACGGCCACCATCGCCGGCATTGACCGCGCACGTCTGGCGGCAGAACAAGCGGTAGCCAGCCCATTGCTGGAAGGGGTTGATTTGTCGGGGGCACGTGGTGTGCTCGTGAATATCACCGCCAGCCGTTCATTGCGCCTATCTGAAACACGCGAAGTGATGAATACCATCAAAAGCTACGCTGCTGAAGATGCAACGGTGATCTTTGGCACGGTTTATGATGATGCCATGGGTGAGGCGCTGCGGGTCACCGTAGTGGCGACAGGTTTAGGCCGGACTGCCAAAAAAGCACAAGCCGTGCCGATGACCCTATTAAGAACGGGAACGGATAATGTACCGATGAACGTGGCTCACGCCCCGTTATCGAATACAACCGACTATGGTGCGCTGGATACCCCTGCTGTTTGGCGCAGCTCGCGTGAGACGGCGTCTGCTCATGTTAGCGCGCTAGAGAAAAAAGGCGTGGATCGATATGATATTCCGGCCTTTTTGCGTAATCAGGCGGATTGACGAACGGCGCCGCGGCTGACCAAGCCACTCCCCTTAAGCGCTACGGATGGCAAACGGGAGTGGGACTGCGCTCGTTTGCTTTTGGTAACGGTGCGCAACAGTTTGATAAAAGCCAATAGGCTGAATTGAGTATAATTCAACCTATTGGTCCAAGGTTTTCGATTATAAATATTAAATATGCTAAAGCAGCGCACAATTAAATCCATTGTCAGAACCGTTGGCATCGGATTGCATTCTGGTCGCAAGGTCGAGCTTACGCTACGTCCTGCAGCAGTTCATACGGGTATCGTGTTTACGCGCATTGATCTGACGCCGCCAGTTGAAATTCCAGCCTCTGCCTCTAGCATCGGCGATACTAGGCTAGCCTCAGTGCTGCAAAAAGAGGGCGCGCGCATTTCAACCATTGAGCATCTGATGTCGGCTTGTGCCGGGCTTGGGATTGATAATCTTTACGTAGATGTGACCGCTGAAGAAATTCCAATTATGGATGGCAGCGCCGCTTCTTTTATCTTTTTATTGCAGTCAGCTGGCATTGAAGAGCAAAACGCTGCCAAAAAATTCATCAAAATTAAACGGCGAATTGAGGTGCGCGATGGCGATAAATTCGCCTGCTTCGATCCATACTTTGGTTTTAAGCTTAAATTTACGATTGACTTTCACCATCCTGCCGTTGACAAAACAGGCCAGAAGCTAGTGGTTGATTTTGCGGATACCTCCTATGTGCGCGAAATCGCGCGCGCCCGGACTTTTGGCTTTGCGCATGAAGTGGAAGCGATGCGCGAGTTGGGTTTAGCGCGCGGCGGCAGTATGGACAACGCCATTGTGCTCGATGAATATCGCATCTTGAATAACGATGGCTTACGCTATGAAGATGAATTCGTGAAGCACAAAATGCTGGATGCGATTGGCGATTTATATGTAGCGGGTCACCCGCTGTTGGCTTCTTATGAGGCTTATAAATCGGGCCATAAGCTTAACAATGCATTATTGCGTGAGCTGTTTGCGCACGAAGACGCTTATGAGATTGTGACCTTTGAGGATGTACACAAAGCGCCTCGTGGTTTTGCCTTTGATGTGCAAACGGCTTTTGTATAAATTAAGTTTTATGATCATCGCTGATGTCTTTAAGCGGAGAGAGTCACCGTTGCTGGTCTTCGCTTAATCCTATCTTCCGCTACCCCCGCTCCGCTTCTCAGGTACTAGTTGTGTAGTAACTGAGCAAATAGACTATGAAGTCTAGTTAAAGTGTGCTGAGGGTATTTAATGTTGGAGCGCTATTTTTTTGATGTCCTCGTCAAAAAGACCGGTCACTTTTTTAACAAAAGCAGGTTCTGATCCCTCGGCTAGCATTTTTTTAGCAATAGCAAGCGCTTTCTGGTGCTCACCTTCTTGTCTACCTTCCTGCCGACCCTCTTGCCGCAATTGTTCGTTAAAAGTCATGATACTCTCCCGCTTCTCAGGTAATACTGTGCTTAGTAGCTTAAATAAATCTTCCGCTTTTTGCGGTTGCTTCCCTTGTTCATTTGAACCAATATACTCTAGCATAGCAAAAAAATATGACTCTGTCGTATGAGATACTGCCATCTTCAAGATGCCTTGGTCTGCAAGCTGCCGAATTGTTTCAATAAAATTGCGTTCCTGATAGCGCTTAAAAAGTAGTTCCATCAGTGAGGCTGCTCCATGCTGTTTCAAGGTATCGACTGGCAGCATTGTCAAATCAATGAGTTGGAACTGTTTGAAGACTAGCGCTCTTGCCATCTCAACATCATCAAAGTCTTCAAAGATATCTGTTGAATACGGATAGGGAGATACGGCGCCATGATAAAGACATATCGGCAAGACTAATGGGAGTGAGTTATGCCCAGCTTTTAAATGATCTCCCATCAAATTTACAGTGTACTGCAGCAGTCTAAAAGCCATATGTTTGCTGGCGGTAGATTGATGCTCAAGCAGCAGTAAAATGGGGATATAGCCTGCTTTGCCATTGATTTGGCAAGCGTAGACCATGTCGCTATGCACTTCGCGTAGCTCAGCACTAACATAGCTTTTATCAATGGCTCGCAGAGTGCTGAGGTCAAGCTGTTGATAGATATCAGCAGGTAAATGGGCTTTTAGAAAATCGAGAGCAATTTGTTTTTCTTTGAGGCTTCCCTTAAAAAATTTGTCATGGGGGTGAGAAATGATGGACATAGAAGTCGCTGGAATACTGAATTCAAATGTTAAAGAAAAATAGTATACTAGTTAAACTGGTATAAGTCTAGGTGTTATGATTAATTTTGTGTGGCTCAAACGATACTTGGGTGACTACCATGATTTGTCTATTAATCAGGACGACAGTCAGGGGATGGCTAAAGGTTTAATTAAGCTTGCTATTAGCTTTTAAGATGGAATAACAGATGATCAGCACTACGCTTGGGCACGTAGTTTCGGTAAATATACTGAGTTCGCCAATATGCAAAATTAACTAGTAAATTGAAGTGGTAACTTGCTCAAACTCAAGCTTTGGGAAGTGTGGTAAGTGGCTCGCTAGCCGAATGGCCTTCAAAGGAAATATAAATAGTTCTTATATATCAATAAATTATAATTCTGTTTATTGAAAGCTGGGGTAGCGGAATATAGGTTTAAGAGAGTATCGCCGGCTAGATTCAGGCAGTGCATCCAACCCCGTATGTTTGGATCGCCCCGCTGTGGTTTACCCCAATCCGGGTGGTGGCCTAAGCTCAGGTCATCGTGACTCGCCCTAGGTAATCCTCGATTCGTTTTTTTGTTTGCTTCGTTGCGTGATATACGCCGCGTTCGTTAGTACGTAGCAGGATGCCAGATTGGAGCCAGCTTTGCTGCATATGGCGAGGTATGCCGCGCCCAAGCAGATCACGTGCGGTGACGGTCTTTGTTGGTTTCTGGCGCGGTTGACGCAGCGCTGCCATTTTTTTCTTTACCGGCGCAGGCTGAACCTGCGCTACTTGACGAGTGGCCGCCTTTGGGGCCAGCGAGCGGGCAGGCTTGCCAGAGCGTTTGGCCGTGATCGCAGGACTCTTTGCCGCCAAAGAAGGTGCAGCTATCGCCACCGGTGACTCATTTAATTCAATACCAAATAATGCAGACAGATCTGACGTATCCAGTTGCTGGTGCGGTTCCGACTGTGCGTCGGCTATCGATAGGTTACCCGCTTGTCGAATCAATTCCAGCGGATCGACATGGCGCAACTCAAACAGTAATTCCGGCTGACTATCTAGGCGAGTGGCCACACCATACAATGCCGCGGCAATATGTTTGCACATCGACGCTGAATCGGGGCAGCTACAACGAAAATCAATCTGTTGCGGGACCGGAAACAAGCCGGCGCCGCGACGCGTGACTACTTCCATGACGGAGTTCGACAAACGCCCCTGCAACAACTCCACCAGCGATGCAACTTGACCCGCGCATTCACGCAAAATCGATTGCCAGCGCTCGGCCTCTAGTGCGTCTACTTCGATGCTAACCTTGTACATTTCTGAACCAAAAACCAACGCCGTAATTTTGCCGGCCTTGATTTTTAGATCAACCACCGAACCATGCCGCACGTAGGTGCGTCCACGCGGTAAGCGGCTAGCATAGTCGCTATAGGCTTCAAGATTGTCGCACCATTTTTTGCCCCAGAAAGTACGAGCGATCGCACGCCCCTCAATGGTGACTGGCTGACAGACTCGCCCTTTTTTTTCAAGGGATTTTAATTTTCGTAGTGCTTTGTCGCGTCGTTCCGCGACCGAGACATAAGGCGCCCAACCACCATCATAAAAATCCATTTTCATTCCACATGACAGAGCTGTACAGCGAGTTTATTTATCATCCATGGCGCTATTAATATCAAGCGATACTAGCTTTAGTAATGCCTTATTATCCATTTCGGTCAGCAACATTTCGCCACCGTTTGTAAGGATATCATTTGATAGTCCGAGTTTGGTATCGATCAGCGCATCGATTTTTTCTTCGACAGTACCGCGACAAATAAATTTATGGACCAGCACATTTTTTTTCTGGCCGATGCGGTAGGCACGATCGGTCGCCTGATTTTCCACCGCGGGATTCCACCAGCGATCGAAATGAATCACGTGCGATGCGGCCGTCAGATTAAGGCCAGTGCCCCCCGCTTTGATGGATAGTACAAAAAACGGCGGTCCTTGTTCCTGTTGAAATTGATCAACCAGCGACTGGCGTGTTTTGACAGGGGTTGCGCCATGCAACAGCAATCCAGGTCGCCCAAACACCCCTTGTAAAAATTCAACTAACGGCCCGGTCATTTCCTGGAATTGGGTAAATATCAAGACTTTTTCTTGGCGCGCCGCAATCGCTTCTGCAAGTTCGCGCAAACGGGCAAATTTTCCGCTGTCATCTGGCGCATAAGCACCATCGCCTAACCATTGGGACGGATGATTGCAGATCTGCTTGAAGCGCATCAGGAACGCCAACACCGCACCCCGCCTGGCGATGCCATCCAGAGTTTCGATCTGTTTGGCCAGCGCATCGACTGCTTGTTGATACAGACTGGCTTGCAGTCGGCTGAGTACGCAATAAGCCTTAACCTCGGTTTTGTCCGGCAGGTCGGCAATAATCCGCTTATCGCTTTTCAGGCGGCGCAGAATGTAAGGCTGAACCAGCTTGCGCAACGGCGCGTAACCAAGCTGCTCGTCTTGCTCTAAAAAGCGTGCGAAACGACTGAACATCTTGTTAGAGCCCAGTAGACCGGGACAGATAAAATCGAACAGTGACCATAAATCGCCCAGTCGGTTTTCCACCGGTGTCCCGGTCAACGCAAATCGCACCCGGCTCTTCAATGCCTTGGCCGCTTGCGTCTGCCGCGCCCCCGGATTTTTGATGGCTTGGGCTTCATCCAGCACCACCAGCGACCAGCGTGTCTCCAGCAGCCAGGGTAGACGGATCAAGTTACCGTAACTGGTGATGACAACATCCCACTCGGCCAATTGCCCGGCAGATAGGGTAGCAAGCGCTTTGCCTGGTTGCGCCGAGGAGTGTGCCACCAATATGCGTAGAGTAGGCGCGAAGCGGGCCATTTCGGCTTGCCAGTTGCCGATCAACGATGCGGGCAACACCAACAAATGCGGACCCGGATCGGCTTCCTGTTTTGCCAGCAAGAGCAGCGCGATGACTTGCACCGTCTTTCCTAGACCCATATCATCCGCCAGGCATCCTCCCAACCCCAGGCGATGCAACCACCATAACCACTGCACGCCATCTTGTTGGTAGGCGCGTAGTTGTGCCTTGAGTTCCGCTCCGGGGTGCGCTTTGCTACGCACATTGTGTGGATTGCGTAGCCCTTCCAGCGCATCCTTCAGCCAGTCACCCGCCACTACAGTAGACCAATCTGCCGTATCGTCTGATAGTGCTGCCATGCCATTGGCTTCCACTGCGGCACCGGCTAACAAGCGCAAACCATTAAGAAAAGAAATCCCCTCGCCAGCCGCCTCGCGCTGTACTTTTTGCCAATGTGCGAGGACCCCATCGAGCTTTTCTCGATCCAGTTCAACCCAACGCCCTTTGAGTCGTACCAAACCATCGCCGGCAGCGAGCAGTTGTTCCCATTCAGCAGACGAAAGCGCCTCGCCATCGAGTGAAAGCGATACATTGAAGTCGAGCATCGTATCCAGCCCTAAGCCAGCAGCGCGGTTGCCGATATTCACCTGTACCTGCGGTCGTGCTGGCTGATGGGGTTTCCACCAGTCCGGAATCCGCACCACGATACCGCATGCTTCGAAGAGTGGAATGTTACGCAAGAATTGATGTGCGTCGGAGGGCGTCCACGCGATTGGACGAAAAATGGCGCCGGAGTCCACCAGCACTTTTAACCATGGACTCTGCTCGGCCGCCTTGTGCACCGGCAGCAGCAGCCCAAGCAGCGTGTTGCGGTCGCCTACGCCAGCGTACTCTTGTAACGCCTTGCCTAGCGCCTGGTGCTGCACCTGTGAACGTGGCGATACGCCGGCTGCATACGTCGCGAGAAAAGCGAAGGGCGCTTGCTCATTATTTTTATTTTCGGCGAGATGAAAACAAACGCGACCAACCAAATTCCAGCTTGCGTGCTTACGCTGTAGCCATGCCTGCACGTCGTCATGTTCGGCCGAGATTTCTGTGCGCGCCGCGGCGTGCAGATCAGCCCAAAGAATTGCCAAGCCGGCGAGATTTAGATAGTGCGCTCCGATCATCAGCGGAATTGACGCTACCAGCTTTTCCAACTCGGTGAGAGGGGGGGCAATCTCGGCGCTGTCCCACTGATGCGTTAAATCCGGCACCGCACACCAGCGCGCCATGAACAGATGACCCAACTCGCGACCGAATGCAAGAGAAGACGGCAACCATGTCGCCAGCTCTACTGCGCCCAAGTGGAGTAGCCCATGGCCGCTGCCGCGCTCGAAGGCTTGGCGGATGCGCGTGGTGGCCGCTGGGGATAAATCAGACTGCCCTGCAACAGATGCCAGATGGATTCGCCCCGTCGGAGATATTTCCAGGGCCAGAGTACTCTCTTTGGAGCCAGTGTCGGGCCGCGCAGAATTGTCAACCTCAGATGGGAGAGGGCGACGATCCCCTTGGTTTAAATGTTCCTGCGGGTCCATCTTTTGCGGTTGGGGTTGATGCGCCTGCTTGCTCGACATAAAGTTTTTTTGGAGAAGGTTGAATACATTCTAAGCAAAATTAAGCAATCGGCTGATCCATGCCAAATTCTTTCATGTGAGCCCAAAAACCACTTTTACGAGAATGTGCAGTACGCAGAGTCGCGACGAACGTTTGGTGAGAAACGTAAGGTTCGTAGCAGGAGATAAGATTGTCCAGCGACTGGCATTCAGCCAGATGGCGCACCGCATGACGGTAACGTTTCGATTTAGCGCTGCGCAAGATAGCTTCGATCATCGCACGACGCAACAAGGTGGCGGCTAAAGGGTAGCTCCCTGCTAACTGCTGCGCAGTTTCGTCAAGTGAATAACACGCATCACCGTCGATTTCAGAGGTCCGCGTGAGCGTGAGTTGAGCGGCATAAGAAAGGCTTGGCCAACTTGAAAAGAAGTTTAACGCCACTACGGCATTGGGAAACTGCAACGCATATGCAAGTGCTTTTTCTTCGACCGCGGCTTGATCGAAAGCCGGCAAGCGTTTGAGATAGGCACGCAGGGCTTCACTGTTCAGGTGTTGATCGAACTTTTCTAAGCGGATTGTTTGCGCTTCTTCGGTTCGATTTGTCGCGTCGAGCGTTTCAAGATAGACCTTATCCCATTCATGCGAGGACGCGTGATAGCGGTTAGCATGAAGTTGGGGATGGCCTTCGAGCAGAGCAGTCATTGCCTCTTCTCCCCGCCCGGCGTTGAGCAAACGGTGTGCGATCTGAGCTGCAACATGTGGCATGCGCTGCTCGGCTGCCGTGGTGAGTGCAATATAGGCATCGACATCTTTTTCTTGATCAGCTAAATCTTGTAGCGCGCGCACGAGCACACGTTCTTGGTAATCAAATCGATTATCTTGACGCTTAGGATGGATCGCGAGCGCAGCGTTGATTTTTGCTTTAAGGTGCGCAACTCCCTGTTGTCCCAGCGCGGGAAAGAGTATCTCGACTAAGCCCTCGTATTGTCCGTAGTCATTGGCCTTGATTGCAGTGAAGGTTTGATTGGCTAACGCCATCGGCTCAGGATTTGCGCGTTGCGCAATGCCGCCAAGATCTTCGCGAGGCTGATGAAAGACCATGCTTAGGTCATTGTTGCGGTCGTAGCTGCGCTCATAAATTGAGGGGGCAAGCCCCATAAATAACCACAATAACTCAAGTGCCAGATCAGGTCGCTTGGGTGCAATGCGTTCTACAATGGTTTCGTATTGCAAATAAAGATCTTGTTTCAGTGCGTGGATTTTTTCGCAAGCGATAGCAGCCTGTGAGCGCTTCAATGAGGCTAGACGTTTTTTCACTTCGTTGGCGACTGTTTCAATCCCAGCTTGCTCAGCCAAGGCAAGGCGCAGTCTTTGCTTTATGTGAGCATCTTCTTGCGACAGAGAGTACAGAATAGCTGCAAGTCTATCAGCGCCAAGCGCGATTAGGTTATCGGCAGTGATAGTTTTGGATGAGGGCATCATGTTTCTACTGGATATGTTTCTATTGGACTTTTGCTACTTTTCAATCCCAAAGAAGGGAGCTTTGGGCCCGATTACGAATAGCTTACAATGAGTTTCAATTGTACCGCTAGACCTAATACAACAGGACGTGAATCTCTCGATTCATCTGGCTCCTTGTATCATTTTGTCTGTGGTGGTTAGCTACCACCACATTGAGGAGAAGAGAGCTTCTTTCGGCGGCCAGATACGATGGTATGTTAATTTTCCTTACCAGACTTCGGGTCTGGCTATCAAAATTAAATGGTCCAACGGTTGTTTGCGAGGCTGAAGTGACGATACCCAACGAAGCTGGTGCTGAAATTTACCAGTTCCATGTCTGGATTCGCCAGATTACTCCAATGATTTGGCGTTGGTTGCTGGTGCGCAGCGGCAGCACAATTGCTGAACTGCATGACACGCTGCAGATTGCCTTTGGCTGGAGCGATGCTCATTTGAACCGATTTCACATCCATGGCCAAGACTATGGCGTCTACCACGATGGCGATATCAGCTTTTCAACCGATGCCGATCAGGTTCGGCTATGCGAGTTCAAATTCCTTATCAATGAGCGCTTTCTCTACAAGTATGATTTTGGAGACGGCTGACAATATGAGGTGCGCATTGAAGCATGTCTGGCGCAAGATGAAAAGCGTACTTACCCATACTGCATTGGCGGCAAGCGGCGAGCACCGCCAGAAGAGTGTGGTGGCCCTTTAGCTTTCATAGTGCGCTGGGATGAAACACTCTCCTTTGAGACCACTCTCCTTACTGCGACAGAACCGGCAAATTTCTTTTATCAAGCTTTTCGATAGTTTCAGAAAAAACGAGCCGCTCTCTTCCAAATCTTTCGATCGTGGCAACTTGTGGCAATCCCAGAGATTTCCAAGTCTTGACGGAAGCATGATTATCTTCACGCGCTGTAAGGGTAATGTTTTTTGGAGTTTCCCCGGAGAGAGAGGGCAGTTTATAGCCTCGATCTAGCGCTTCAGGAATGTAATAATTCACCAGCGCAATAGCGACCTGCTTGCCCAATCCTTTACCCCAATGTTTATGATAGAGCACCCGACCTATCGCAATAGCAATGCATGAATCCCAAGAATCTGCTGGTTCCCAAGCTTTAATTAATACACTGCCAATAAACTGATCATCTTCATTTCTGTTGGTGATAGCAAAAGCGCTAAAGGCATTTCCATTTTGCCAGAGGTTTATCCACGTATTAACATGTTCTTTAGTTTGATCTGCACTCCAGACGCCGCCCTCACGGTATTTTTCCATATTGGTGGGATCGCTGAATAGCCTTATGTAATCTGGTAAATTTTTTTGAGTGACTGATTTCATTTCGAGATCTTTCGTCTGTATAACCACAGTCAAGTCCCCCTTATCACCGGTTTCAAAGCGAATGTCTGGCTTTGAATCAATATACGGCTGCGTGCCAATATTCATAGAACCCGTAGTATTAGAGATAGTCGACAAGATGAATTCTCCTTTAAAATAGATAGCTGCAAAACAGTGTGCAAAACTGACCAGATTGAAGCATGAAACATGCGTGGAAAAGTTTCCACTTTAGTTGTGTAACTATCCGGCGCATTTGCCGGGGAATCTGGCCTAGTGACCACATGGAAGCCAAAAGCGCCATCTATGAGCACAGCCTTTATTCATCACTCTACTCCGCTTCGTGGCCCAATTGAACGCTTTGCCCAGTACCAGGCAGCAAAACACAGCGCTGCGCCTGCATATATGGTCCAGCGGACACCATAACAGGAGGCGACGGTTCCCATCCATAACGCGCCAATTGCAGAGCCGCCCCGGTAGACGACACCATACAGTGCGAACACCCTTCCGCGCATGTGCTCGGCCACTTTCATTTGAACTATGGTTTGTGCACTGATCCCGGTCACCGCCAAAGAAAATCCGATCACAAAGAAAAGAGACAACGCAATAAAAAATTCATGGTTAATTGCTAGGTATAACACGCTTAACGACAAACATAGCACATGACGAATGATCAACGAAGCCAGATCTTTGGAAAGGTCTCGCCCGATTATCCAGAGTCCTGCAACCAAAGCACCTAAACCAATCATCGTGATCAGCACGGCGAATCCGCCGGCCCCTCGCTGAAATGCCATTTCAGCGATTGCCGGAGCCAGCTCCGGAATGCCGCGGATTCCGAGGGCGGTCAAAATGAGCATTAGAAATACTGGGCCAATTTGCGGATGACGCGCCGTGTACCGATAACCGGCGCGCATTCCATGCCAAATGTTGGACCGCTTGTGTCCGCGCGGCTTGCTTTTTAACCGAATGCAAAGCAGCGTAGCAATAAAAACAGCATAACTGAGTGCATTCAGAACAAAGGTGATAACAACACCCGAACCAGCAATTACGATGCCCGCGATGGCAGGCCCGATAAATCTTGCAATGTTGAAAACAATGGAATTAACTGCTACTGCGGAAGGAAGGTCAGCTGCTTTGACCAGGCTGGGAAGCCAGGAAAGGCGCGCCGGTTGGTTGATCGCGTCTGCCACGCCGAGCCCCAGTGTCAGCACAAACAGACCCTCGATATTAATTAGCCCTGTACTGGTTAAGACGGCGAGTAGCAGCGCCTGTATTAAGGCAGTGTGCTGTGTAAATAGCATGATACGCCGACGGTCATATCGATCGGCCAGTATGCCTGAGAGAGGACTTAAGAAAATGGTCGGGAACAGATCGGCAAACGCAATCAAACCCAGCCAGAAACTTGAGTGAGTCAGCGTCCAGGCAAGCCAAGCGACTCCCACCCGCTGCATCCAGCGTCCAATCAGTGAAATGCAATTGCCTATCGTAAACAGACGAAAATTTTGACTGTGCAGCGATCGGAGACCTGCAGAGCAACGCGATAACCACTGGCCGAACATGGCTATATTATGCCGGTCTGCGCTGGAAAATTGAGTGTGCTCAGAACTGACAGGTTTTTTCCATCCTGTGCGATATTCACTTTATATCCAGAATTGACGCGCGATGCGTGCCTGACGATACAGCCGCTTGCAATGATTGCTACTAGATCTCGGAAACCAGACGCCGCGTCACCGGCAATCAGATATTGGGAATCAATATATTCCTGCACCAGAAAGCCATCCAATTGCTGATCGGCAAACAGCTTCTTCCATTGCATCTCGGTATGATCTCGCCCAACGTACACGCTTGCACCACGAGTGTCATATGGATTTTTTATCACCCAATTATCCTTGTTCGCCAATATATTTTCAGCGTTAATACCGCCCCCCAGCTTTCTGCTATGCAGAATCATCTTAATGGTCTTCACGCGTATGCCAAAGACGCAATATATAGAGCGTGGAGCCCTGGATTTCATAGCGCATTTCATAATGCCCTACAAAAATTCTGCGAACCTCTCGTGGGTCAAATTCTTCAAACCTCTCTCCTATACGAGGATTCACTTGCAAGCGTGCCAGTGCAGCAGTGAGAGACTGGATCACATGTGCAGCAGCTGATTGACTAACCGAGGCTAAAAACTCATACAATCGCCCTAACTCTGCAAGCGCCTTACTCGTCCATTTTACTTCCATTAGCGCGGCAACGGCAAAATTTGATCAGTGCTAAGGCTATTCGCCCATGCTTGAACTGCTTGATAATCAATGACCTGCCCTGTCTCTACATCGGCTAATGCTTCATAGGTCAAACGGCTACGCTCTTCTTCCTGGGGTAAACCCAACATACGCACTACCAGGGGCAAAGCAGTTTTTTTACCTCAATTTGGAAGCGTAATGCGGCTCCTGAACTGGATTCTGCTCTCCAAATCGAGATCAAAACGTCCAAATGGGTTAACGTGATTCGTAAACAGCGGGCTTAACGCGGCCCGATCACGCGTTGTCATTTTTCCAAGCCAAGCAGGATCCTCAAGAATTTCCTGGATCATTAATGTATTGATATAGATAAGGCTTGACTGCAACAAATGCAAACACAGCAGCGAGGGGGACCGTAAGGATTACTTCGTGAATGAGTAACAGACAGCGCCAGAAAAGCAAAATCTAGAAATTGAATCTTGTTTTGATTTTTTGAATGGGTTTTCTTGTGCTTTTTTGCGTCAAACGGCAATTTTTTGACTACAAGATAAACGTTCGTTTTTCTTGTAGTTGGTATTTTCAGGCAAGGTCACTCCTCTTTCCCATCATTTGTCCCAAGCTATAATGTTTGATCATGCTTACTGATAACCAGCGGTTTCTGGTCTCCCAAAAAAGCCCATCTTAGGGGTCGTGCGGTGCTCACAATCCTCACTGTACAAGTACATCCGAATTCTGTGCTCCTGCTCCCCCAAATATGAACCTTTTTGGAAGATCGTGAACAGGTTCTTACGAAGCAACTACTGCTTTTTCAATTTTGACGGTTTCTACGGGTACATCTTGATGATGCCCTTTTGTGCCTGTTTTTACAGCAGCGATTTTATCTACCACTTCTAGGCCGGACACCACACGCCCAAAGACGCAGTATCCCCAGCCCTGTACGGTGGGAGCAGAGAAATTTAAAAAGTCGTTATCGCTCAGATTAATAAAAAATTGTGCGCTGGCAGAGTGGGGGTCATTGGTTCGGGCCATTACAATACTGCCGCGTACATTTTTGAGGCCATTATTGGCTTCATTTTTGATCGTGGCCTGCGTAGATTTTTGGTCCATATCTTCTGTAAAGCCACCACCTTGAATCATAAAGCCTGGAATCACCCGGTGAAAAATAGTGTCGTCATAGTGCGCGCTTTTGACATAATTCAAAAAATTTTCGACAGTTTGCGGGGCTTTCTCAGCATCTAGCTCAAGTTGGATCACGCCAAAAGAAGTGTGCAGTTCGATCATAAAAACTCCTAAGTAAGGTGAAAAAGATTTTGTTTTGAATAGATACAAGGCTCTAGAATTGCGGTAGTACTTCAAGATCTTTAGGTAAATGGGGCTGGTTTTTACGCAGCAGATCTTGCAAATCCTACCAACGCTGCTTGGAGAGCACATTGTAAATTTAGGCTAGGCGACAGAATAAGTAAAATCAAGGCGTTTTTAGAATTAATAGCGAGATATTGGGGTAAACCCAACATACGCACTACTAGGGCGTGTTGACGTTTGTCGCGAATCTCTTGAAAAATAAGAGCAAACCCGTATTGTTGAGGTTTCCACACCGAGACAATACGAGTTTGCAATGCCCCGATTACTTCTTACGGATGAATTTTGGTCGAAGCTAGAAAAGATTTTGCTTGATGAACAGATTTATCGCAAGCGTAACTTGCGCTTAAGGGTCGAAGGCATGCTTTATCGTCTGCGTGTTGGGTGTCCGTGGCGCGATTTGCCAAAGTTCTTTGGCTGTTGGAATACGGTGTATAAAAGATTCAATGCTTGGTCAGCAAGCGGTAAGTGGTTAAAAATTTTTAAGGCATTGGTCAATCAACCGGATTTAGAGTGGACGTTTATTGATGGTAGCTATATCAAAGCTCACCAGCACAGCGCTGGAGCGACGAGTGGACAAGATGAAGCCATCGGGAAAAGTCGTGCGGATCAGACTGAAGTTGGCTTCTTTTCGCGGACACTTTTAAACTACCTAAAAGGAGTTCGTAATGAATCAATCTAGAGCGCCGTATCCAGCGGCCTTTCGTAGAGCTAGTGCAAGCGGGTAAGAGCGCTAAGGAGCTATCCAAAGAGTTAGGATGCTGTACTAAGACAATCCTTAATTGGATAGCCCAAGCCTCGATAGCTCAAGAACCCAAATCATCGGTCAAGGCGGGCCTAAGTGTTGCAGAGCGTGAAGAGCTTAGTCGCTTACGCCGTCAAGTACGCCAGCTACAGGTGGAGCGAGATATCTTGGCAAAGGCTACGGCCTGGTTTGCCGCCAAAGGCGAGAAGATGTACACCCCATCTTCGAACTCGTGATGGTGAATCAGGCCGAATTTCCAGTGCAGGCATTGTGCCAAGTTCTAAACGTTTCGCGCAGTGCATATTATGACTGGCGTAAACGTGTACCGAATGCTCGTGAGCAAGCGAATGCGCAACTGATAGAGGACATTCGCACGATTCACGCTGAGTCAGATGAGACTTATGGTATGCCACGTATTCGAGCTGAGCTGAAGGAGCAAGGTTGGATTGTCAGTCGTCGCCGAGTGGCACGGCTGATGCGCATTCACAGCCTGCGGGGGGTATGCCGTCGCCGCTACCAAGTGACAACTAAACGCGACCTGCGACAACGACCCGCGCCCGATCTGGTGAATCGTCGATTTGTTGCGGATGAGCCAAACCAGCTGTGGGTGGCGGATGCCACGTTCGTGCCAACTGGGGTAGGTTTTATCTATCTGGCCATTGTTCTGGCTGTGTGGAGTCGACGTGTGGTGGGCTGGGCAATTGGTGAGTCTCTTGACACTGATCTGATGCTCGATGCCTTGAATATGGCGCTTGAACAACGCTAGCCAGAAAATGTGATTCATCACAGTGATCAAGGGTGTCAATACACTAGCCTTGCCTTTGGCAATCGCTGCAAGGCAATGCGCGTAAGAGCTTCTATGGGCAGCGTAGGGGATGCCTATGACAACGCGATGGCGGAGAGCTTTTTTGCCAGCCTTGAATGCGAATTGCTCGATCGTCGAAACTTTAAGAGCAAATCTGAAGCTCGATTGGCTGTATTCACATGGATTGAGGCCTGGTACAACCTCAAACGTAGGCATTCAGCTCTCAACTACGTCTCACCGATCAACTTTGAAAGGAACTATTTGCAAAAAAACGACATTCGACCTAATGAGTCGGTCCTGAATAAATCGTTTTACGTACTATTTGATCTAAAAACTCAAACCAACAGCAAAGGTATGACAGAATAAAACGGATAAAAGAAAGACGTAAAAAAGCCGAAGCTTTCTGAGGATCATTCGTAAGTTATGCCCAGCGCCACAGAGCACAGCGTGCATGGCATCGCCTAATGCCCCTTTAAGCCAATTTCGACCGAGCTTCCCATCCGCTTTCATATGACCAATAGTGGGCTCGATGGCACTGCGTCGTTTGATGATCGCGCTTAGCGTACGGGTAATACCCCGACGCATGCCAGAGTGATAGATTTTTACACCCTCTATCGCAATTCCTTTGTAACCCCGATCAACGATGGCAACCTCTGGAGTCACGTCACTTAAGATCGCTGCCTGTTCTAGCGCCTCGGCCAGCGTATGACCGTCGTAGGGATTTCCTGGCATCGAGCGTGCGCCAACCACCAGCCCCTCCTGATGAGTCGTCGTGATCGACACTTTCACACCGAACTCGTAGGGCTTACGCGCCTTGCCCTTGGCAATACACTCCACTTCCGGGGCATGCAGAGCATAGAGTTTGTCTTTGTCCTTGCGCCTTTGCGAAATGATTCGTTTCGTACGGGATATCAACTCTCGCAATGCTTCACGCCCTTGCTCGGCCACTGACTCGATTTGTCTTTCAACGTCACGCATCACTCGTCCCACTCGCGAACGCAGGGTGCTCAACGCCTTGTTCATTCGTTTGTGCTGCTTCGCGTGCGCATAGCGGCCGATTTGGATTGATAGGCGGGGCGCGACTCGGTTGTAGTTTTGCCGTAACTTTAAGCCATGTTGTTCCGCCGCTTTCACCAGGTGCTCTCGGCAACGCTCTAGCAGTCGCGAGTCGGTTGGATGCGCTATCGCTTTCTCCATCACCGTGGTGTCAACGATCACTCGTTTTACGCTCGACGCTTTGATGACATCACTACGTTTGGCCGCTTCGATCGTCTCCGCTAATAGCTCTTCTACGCCCGCTTCACCCAGCCGATTACGCCAACGCGTTAGACTTGACGGGTCAATCGGCGCCTCGGTTTGGAGGTACGTTTCCCCTGTAAAAAATTGATGGTAGGGGTTTTCCAGCCAACCCAACACCACTTCTTCATCAGACAAATTGAATGCGTATTGCAGATACAGTAAGCCTGCTATGAGTCGTGGCGAGGTCGCAGGTCGACCTCTATTTGAGGTGAAGTTCTCACTCATCAACACGCTAAGCTGATCCCAGTTGATTAAACCCGCCAGTCGCACCAACGGATGCTTCATATTGATCTGTTCGTTTAGCGGATACCGGAATAAATCTCCTGTGCTCGCCGTTGCCTTTGGACCCATTTTTGCCTCATCACAAATTGCAAGATTTACTTTCTTAATATGCCATTTTATTGCAATTTGTGCCACTCTATTTCGACGAAAAACCTTTACCACATAAGAGCTTACGAGTTATTCAGGGTCGACTAATGACTCTCTACATGAGTTGGACTGCTTTAAGTTTGGCAGGGTGGATTCTGTTTTGCCTTGTGTTCATGCCGCATAACAAAATAATTTCATATCCATTTCCAATTGATTAATGGAAACCATTTTTTGTCCGTGAGAGAGGGTCAACATCACTTCTGTGAATATCGATTGAGGATTCGACAGATCTACTCCCTCTAGAAATTTATCTAATATCCCTTTGTCTATCTTCGTCATATGCTTCCCTTTTTATTAACTTCATTATCATATGACTTCTTTCACACAAAATTCCTGACACCCTCTTGTCTAGTTATGTAACCCCAGTGAGTTCAAGCGGCTTAGCATCAAATTAAAACGAAGCAAAATGGAGAGTGTTGATGATGTTCAATCATCGCGTTTTCCAACGCAACCAAACACAGGTGCTAGCCGCACAAATCGGAGTTATCTACGCCCTACCGGTACTGCCAAACCCGCCTTCACCACGTGCACTTTGCGCAAACTCATCAACAATATTAAATTCAGCTTGTATCACCGGCACGACTACGAGTTGGGCCAAACGCTCAAAGGGCGTGAGCGTAAAGCGAGTTTGCCCTCGGTTCCAGGTCGAAATCATCAACTGCCCTTGGTAGTCGGAATCAATCAGCCCCACTAGATTGCCCAGCACAATACCGTGTTTATGCCCAAGCCCTGAGCGTGGCAAAATCAGCGCGGCATAGCCTGGGTCATTTAGATGAATCGCGAGCCCGGTGGGGACTAATGCCGTAGTGCCAGGCTCAAGCGTCAGCGGAGCTTCAAGGCACGCACGCAAATCAAGGCCGGCGCTGCCCGGGCTTGCATAGTGCGGTAATTGATCACGCATGCGCGGATCGAGAATTTTGATATCGATTTTCATATTAATCTTTAACCGTTAGACGCTGTGCAATTTCAGCGATTAAAGTGCGGGCCAGCGCTTGTTTATCCATGCGCGGCAACGGGGTCGCGCCTGTTGCGTCGAATAATGTGACTTCGTTGTCGTCGTAACCAAAAGCCTTAGGACCAAGATTGCCGACTAAAAGCGGTACGTTTTTGCGTAGCCGTTTTTCCTGTCCATGCTTCTCAAGCTCTTCACTTTCTGCTGCAAAACCTACGCAAAAGGGGGGCTTGGGCAAATGGGCGACCAGCCGCAAAATATCTGGATTTTCAACAAAAGTGAAGCGAGGGGCGATGGCTTCGCCATTTTTCTTAATCTTTTCCATGCTGACTTGGTCAACGCGCCAGTCAGAAACGGCTGCGACCGCGATAAAAATATCGGTTTCGGCTATTTCGGCCATGACGGCATCACACATTTGTTGAGCGGTTTGTACGTCGTCACGGATCACGCCGGCGGGCGTAGCAAGTGGCGTTGGGCCTGCAATTAAGCGAACCTGCGCGCCACTGTGCGCCGCTGCGCGTGCCACAGCGAAGCCCATTTTGCCGCTTGAACGGTTGGTGAGGCCGCGGACTGGATCAATCGGTTCATAGGTCGGGCCTGCCGTGATGAGTACGCGTTTGCCGGCCAGTAATTTTGGTTGAAAAAATGCCATGATGGCATCTAATATTGCCGTTGGTTCAAGCATCCGGCCTGCACCGGTTTCGCCGCATGCTTGCGACCCGGCATCAGGGCCCAGTACCAAGATTTTATCTGCATGAAGTTGCGCGAGGTTGCGCTGGGTAGCTGGATTTTGCCACATCTGCTGATTCATCGCCGGGGCCACCAGCAGCGGGCAAGTGCGCCCAATGGCTAGCGTGGAGAGAAGATCGTCGGCCAAGCCGTGGACCAGCTTTGCAATAAAATCCGCTGAGGTGGGCGCGATGATGATTGCATCGGCCGCCCGTGAAAGGTCGATATGAGCCATATTATTGCTCATGCGTGCATCCCACTGGCTGGTATAGACTGGGCGGCCTGACAGCGCCTGCATCGTAACCGGTGTAATGAATTGGGTCGCGGCGTCGGTCATCACGACCTGTACAGTAGCGCCTGCTTGGGTGAGAAGACGGGTTAATTGCGCAGATTTATAGCAGGCAATGCCGCCTGTTAGACCAAGCACGAGATGTTTGTTGAGCAGATCCATCTGGATTCTTTAAGTTAATCAGCCGGTTCGGAGTTTCGCACAATAACTGAGTATGGCGTCATCAGCCTAAATGAGCATGGCCTCATCAGCTGTGC
Organism: Mycoavidus sp. SF9855; assembly: GCF_024582735.1. Lineage (NCBI taxonomy): Bacteria > Pseudomonadati > Pseudomonadota > Betaproteobacteria > Burkholderiales > Burkholderiaceae > Mycoavidus > Mycoavidus sp. SF9855. The sequence goes on along the minus strand of NZ_CP102085.1, from coordinate 1,956,995 downwards.
GTTCGTGATTGCAGCGCCACACCTCTATTGCTTCAGCGTGCGCGACGAACGCGCCGCAGTTCATCGATAATCAGCAAAATTGCACCGCACGTAATCGCGCTATCGGCCACGTTGAAGGCTGGCCAGTGCCACCCCCGAAAATGAAAATCGAGGAAATCAATGACATGGCCATATAACAGCCGGTCGACGACATTGCCAAGCGCGCCCCCAAGAATGAGAGACAGCGCAGTGCAAAAAAGCTTTTGGCCGCTGTGCCGTTTAAGTAAGTAAGTGATAAAAAATGCTGCAGCTATGCCCAACGCAATAAAAGCCCAGCGTTGCCAGCCGCCGGCTTTCGCTAAAAAGCTAAAAGCCGCGCCTGGATTATAGACCAGGACTAGATTAAAAAATGAAGTCAGCGGATGCGACTCGCCATAAGCATAAGTGTGCATGATTGAGAGCTTGCTGAGCTGGTCGCACAAGATAATGGCCAGCGCTAACCCTAACCAACGTATGAGTGTTTCACGATTGTGTTGGTTTGCCATTATGCCGCCCTCCGCGTAGGTTCGCCAGCGCCAAATAGATTGTTAAAACATCTCATGCAGAGGGTGGGATGGGCGGATTCTGTGCCGACGTCGCTACGATAATGCCAACAACGCTCGCATTTGTGATGTGCTGAAGGGGTCACATAGACGCCTTCAGCGCTTTCCTGCTCAACTTTGACGACGGTCGCGGCGGACGTAATCAAAATAAATTTTAAGTCGTCGCCTAAGCTTGCTAGGGTCTCATAACGCACGCCGCTCATGCTTAACTCCACCTCGGCTTGCAACGATGAACCGATCTGACCACTGGTACGAGCAGCTTCAAGTGCTTTGGTAACTTCACTACGCACCGTGCGCACTAGTTGCCATTTGGCAATCAGTGTTGCAGCGTGCTCGACGGCTGGATAGGTGTGATGAGTTTCGGTAAAAATGGTGGCTGCGTCCGGCTCTAGGACTTGCCATGCTTCTTCGGCGGTAAAGGATAAAATAGGCGCAATCATCCGCAACAGACTTTGCGTGATGTGATACAGCACGGTTTGCGCGGCGCGCCGTGCGGGCGCATCTGGCGCTGCGGTATAGAGGCGGTCTTTAAGGATATCCAGGTAAAAACTCCCCAAATCCTCTGAACAAAAGGTCTGGAGCTTTGCTAGCGCTGGCTGGAATTCATATTGCTCGTAATGCACGAGAATCTCGCGTTGCAAAGCCGCTGACATCGCCAGCGCATAGCGATCCATTTCAAGCCAGCTAGCGATCGGTTGAGCGTGCTGCGCATATACAAAATCAGACAAATTGGCCAATAAAAAGCGCAGCGTATTACGGATGCGTCGATAACTCTCGACGACGCGTTTTAAGATTTCATCGGAAATGGATAGCTCGCCTGAATAGTCGGTCGATGCGACCCAGAGCCGAATAATCTCCGCGCCCAGGGTGTCAGTGATTTGCTGCGGTGCAATCACATTGCCGAGCGACTTTGACATCTTGCGGCCTTGTCCGTCGACGGTAAAGCCGTGCGTGAGCAGGGCTTTGTAAGGCGGCTGGCCATCAAGCATAGACGCGGTTAACAGCGATGAATGGAACCAGCCACGATGCTGATCGGATCCTTCTAAATACAAATCAGCTGGAAAGGTAAGCTGATCCTGATGAGAGCCGCGTAGTACATGCCAATGGGTGGTGCCAGAATCAAACCAAACATCGAGCGTATCGCGGTTTTTTTCATAGTGATCTGCGTCATCGCCGAGTAACTCACGCGGATCAAGCGCTTGCCATGCTTCAATGCCGCCCTGCTCAACGCGTTGGGCGATTTCTTCAAGCAGGGCCAGCATATTAGGATGGAGCTCGCCAGTTTCTTTATGCACAAAAAAAGCGATCGGTACGCCCCATTGACGTTGCCGCGAGACCGTCCAATCGGGACGGTTAGCAATCATGCCAAATAGCCGCTGTTTGCCCCAGGCCGGGTAGAAATGTGTCGCCTCAATGCCTTCCAAGGCGGCGGCGCGCAGAGTTTTGCCGCCTTCCTTAGGGACTAGATCCATGCCCACAAACCATTGCGAAGTCGCACGATAAATGATGGGTGTTTTATGCCGCCAGCAATGCATATAGCTATGCGTATACATTTCGGTTTTGAATAACCCGCCAGCTTGGTCTAAGGCTTCGACAATTTTAGGATTCGCTTGCCAAATCGACAGGCCGCCAAAAAGGGCCAGCGATTCAGCATAATGGCCATTGCCGAGCACCGGGTTAATCATCTGCTCATCATGAATGTGATGCGCTTTACACGAAATAAAATCCTCAACGCCATAGGCCGGTGCTGAGTGAACCACCCCCGTGCCCGTCTCTAAGGTTACATAATCGCCAAGGTGGATGGGCGCAGTCCGTTGATAGGCTTCGTGCGCAGTGGCCAGCGGATGATGAAAATGGAGCCCTGCTAGCGCTTTACCTGGCGCCGATGCAATGATCGTGCCGCTGAGTCCATACGCTTGTAGGCATGTTTCAACGCGTTCGGTGGCCAGAATCAGTAAGCCACGTGGCGTGTCAACCAAACTATAGCTAAACTCTGGATGGAGATTCAGCGCTTGATTCGCCGGAATGGTCCACGGGGTCGTGGTCCAGATGACAATCCAACCGTTTGCTTGGGGTAACGTGGTGAGCCCAAATGCCTGTGCGATTTTTTCTGGTTGGGCGAAAGCAAAGCCAACATCAATCGTGGGATCGGTTTTATCTTGATATTCGACCTCCGCTTCGGCTAGGGCCGAGCCGCAGTCAAAGCACCAATTCACAGGTTTTAGGCCACGAAAGATATATCCTTTTTCGAGAATTTTGGCGAAGGCGCGGATTTCATTCGCCTCATTGGCAAAAGCCATCGTGAGATAAGGTGACTCCCAATCGCCGAGTACCCCTAAGCGCTGAAATGCAGTCTTTTGCCGCTCGATCTGTTCATTCGCGTAAGCGCGCGCTTTGCGCTGCACTTCGGCAGTGGGCAGTGCTTTGCCAAACTTTTTTTCAATTTGAATTTCGATCGGCATGCCATGACAATCCCAGCCCGGCACATAGGCGGCATCAAAGCCAGCCAGCGTGCGCGCTTTCACAATCATGTCTTTCAAGATTTTGTTAACCGCATGGCCAAGGTGAATATCGCCATTGGCATAGGGGGGGCCGTCGTGCAGGACAAATTGCGGGCGCCCCTTGCAAATCTGGCGAATTTTTTGATACACCTTTTTTTGTTGCCATGCTTTGATCCATTGCGGTTCGCGTTTGGGTAGCTCAGCGCGCATTGGAAAAGAGGTGTTTAGGAGGTTAACCGGATATTTTGCAACTGGTTTTGCATCCGCTTTTTTATCGCTCATAGTTTCTGATCAGAGGAGATGAAGAATGTACGCGCATTGTCTACGTCGCGCGCAATCGCGGCGCGTAAGGTGGCAAGGTCATCATATTTTTCCTCGCCGCGCAATTTTTTCAGGAATTCAATTCGCACTAGTTTGCCATAAGCGTCGCCTTGCCAATCGAGGACATGCGCTTCGAGCAACGTCCGGCCCGAATCATCCACCGTAGGTCGTATGCCAAGGCTGGCGACAGCCGGCAATGGGTTTGCGGCTAGTCCATGCACACGTACCGCAAAGATGCCGCTAAGCGCTAAGCGTTGGGATGCTATGCGAAAATTCAAGGTCGGAAAACCAAGCTCGCGCCCCAATTTGCTGCCATGTATGACATGACCGCTAATCATATAGGCACGACCCAGCAAAACGCCGGCGCTGGCCAGATCTCCCGTGAGCAAGGCGGCCCGTACAGCAGAGCTAGAGATCCGTAGATTGCCATTGGTAATCGTGGCGATTTTCTCGACCTCAAACCCATATTGCTTGCTGGCGGTTTGTAAGGTAGCGAAATCGCCAGCCCGTTTTGCGCCATAACGAAAGTCATCGCCCACTAAAAGCCAGCGTGTATTTAGGCCTTGTACGATGACGCGCTCGATAAAAGTCGCCGCAGCTTGACTCGCGAAAGTAGCATTGAATGGCTCAACAATCACCTGGTTCACGCCACATAGGCGCAAGGCTTCAAGCTTGTCACGCAACAGCGCAATGCGCGGCGGTGCGCTGGCCGCATTAAAAAATTCGCGTGGATGTGGCTCGAAAGTCATCACGCAAACCGGCAAGCCTCGTTGCTGAGCCTGTTCGCGCATATGCGCTAGCAGCATTTGATGGCCGCGGTGCACGCCATCAAAATTGCCAATAGTTAAGGCGCATGGTGTTTTGCTGCGCGCGTTAGAAAGGCCTCTAAACACTCTCACATGCAGTCTCTATTATGTGCCATCTATTTATGTGCTGTGACCGATTGATGATAACCATTGTTGATTGGACACTGTCGGTTGCGCAAATGATCTGACACTTGCCGCTTCGATGCTGCCATAAACCCAATTTTTGCCTATCCACTGCTTTTCGTGCTGTTTAACCGTTTAATCGAGCTATCCTGTTTTTCGGCTAGCTCAGAAGAGGAAGATAACAAGTATAGCACTGGGTACTTATTACGCTCAGAGGGAATGAATCGGTCGTCTCTGGTGTTAAAATCCGTCAATGAAAAAAATTGTGATTCTAATTTCCGGGCGCGGCAGCAATATGGAAGCGATTGTGCGCGCCTGTGAAGCGCAGCGTTGGCCTGCACGCGTTGCGGCTGTAATTGCAAATCGGGCCGATGCCCAAGGTCTGATCTTCGCGCGCTCGCAAGGGATTGCGGCGGTGACCGTTGATTCAAAGACGTATCCTGAGCGCGCGTTGTTTGAAGCAGCGCTGGCTGAAGCAATTGATTCATTTACGCCAGATTTGATTGTATTAGCGGGTTTTATGCGGGTCTTAACAGCAGCTTTCGTTGAGCGTTACGCAAACCGCATACTGAACGTCCATCCCTCATTGTTACCGAGCTTTCGTGGCTTAAACACGCATCAGCGCGCGTTAGATTCCGGTGTCAAAATCCATGGCGCGACGGCCCATTTCGTTAACTCAGAACTCGATGGCGGGCCGATTATTGCCCAGTCCGTCGTACCTGTAATGGTGGATGATGACGAGACAACCCTAGCCGCACGCGTCTTGGCGAGCGAACACATCCTCTATCCGCGCGTCGTACGCTGGTTTATCGAAGACCGGCTGATGCTTGATGGCGCGCGCGTGAGATTGATACCACCTGACCCCCAATGGCTGATTGCCCCCGAAGGCTCAATATGAGAAAACTTCCTCCTTGGCTCATCGATCAAAGCGAAACATTGCTCAATGAGTTATTGAAATTTACCGGCCCGGCAGATGTCGTCACCAGCCGTTTTTTTCGCTCCCAGCCAAAGCTTGGCCATGCTGAACGTGGCTTCATTGCTGAAGCGGTATTTGCAGTCTTGCGCCGTAAGCTTGAATTTGCGCATTTGGCTGAAAGCGGCAGCAACCGGCCTACTCGGCGGCTTGCACTGCTTGGACTGATGCAAACAGTGGGGCGGCAAACACTGCTGCCTTCGGTATCTGCTGCTGAGGTAGAGTGGCTTGAGCGCGTCGCAAAAATTGATCCGGCAAGCTTACCCCCACGGATTCAAATGAATTTGCCGGAGTGGCTTGAGGCAGCGCTCAGTGAGCAACTCTCCGGCAAGGGTTTTAGCGCCGATGAATACAAACACCTGGCCACCGTGCTCAACTACCCCGCGACGCTTGATTTGCGGGTCAATCCCCTCAAAGCAAGCCGTGATGAAGTGATTGCTACGCTGGCTGAAGCTGGCATAGAAGCACAGGCTACCCCATTTGCGCCGTTTGGCGTGCGCGTGACAGGTAAACCCGCGTTAAACCGTCTGCTGGCTTTTGAGCAAGGTCACTTTGAAGTGCAAGATGAAGGCAGTCAGTTACTGTGCCATCTGGTCGCGCCTAAACGAGGTGAGATGGTGGTGGATTTTTGTGCGGGAGCGGGTGGCAAAACACTGGCGCTAGGAGCGCTGATGCGCTCTACCGGGCGTTTGTATGCCTTTGATGTGGCCGATAGGCGCCTGGCAAAACTTAAGCCCCGGCTGGCAAAAAGCGGTCTGTCTAATGTCCATCCTGTGCTTCTGGATAGTGAGCACGATAGCAAGATCAAGCGCCTGGCTGGCAAGATTGATCGGGTTTTGATTGATGCACCATGCAGTGGTTTAGGCACGCTACGCCGTAATCCTGACCTTAAGTGGCGACACACGCCTGCGTCAGTGGCTGAGTTGGCGCTTAAGCAAGCCTCAATTCTGGCGAGCGCGGCGCGTCTGGTTAAGCCAGGTGGACGCTTGATTTATGCAACCTGCAGCTTGCTTGCGGCAGAAAATGAAGCCGTGGTTGAAGCTTTCTTGGCAGCGCATCCGGGGTTTGAGTTAATCCCCGCGAGTGGGGTGTTTGCCGGACAGCATATCGATCTTGATACCGGTGATTATTTATCGCTATGGCCGCACCGGCATATGACAGATGGTTTTTTTGCTGCGGTGCTTGAGCGGCGTGTTGAATAAAAGGCCATCTCGAGCTTAAATTCATCTTGCTAGATCTCCCCCGAACTCTGTGTATCGGGGGCCTGCCGTATTTTGTTGACCCATGTAGCGCGTGAGACAGCCGTGCTTATCCCCAAAGGCAGGATATAGGCGCGGCGAATAGACGACCCCCAAACGGAACGATGTTCTCCCCGTTATAAAAAACAATCCCGAGCTTAAAGTCATTTTGGCAGATATGAGCTAGCTTGCGCAGCCCTTTGAAATCACTGGCAGAGATCGACGCGGATGACTTAATTTCGATACCAAGCACGGCGCCTACTTCGTTTTCAACCACAAGATCTACTTCATCTAGCTCTTTATCTCGATAGTGGTGGAGCGTATACGTTTCATCGCTCCATGTGATCTGCTTCATTATTTCAGAGACAACGAAAGTCTCAAGGAGCGGACCAAATAGGGTGCGGTTTTCTGCAATTCGTTCAGGTGTTGCACCTAGCATACTGGCCAGTAATCCGGCATCAAAAAAATGTAGCTTGGGCGTCTTGATAACTCGTTTAAGCTGATTGCGGAACCAAGGTTTGAGGCGATAAACAAGAAATAATTGCTCGAAAACAGCCAAATATTTACTTGCCGTCTTGCTATCAAGGCCAAGTTGGCCCGCAATCTGGGTGAAATTAAGCAATTGCCCAGAGTGGTGGGCGAGAATTTGTAGCAAACGCGGTAAAAGGTCAAATTTCTCAATCTTTGCGACGTCTCGCACATCGCGCTGTAAGAGCGCATGTAGGTAATCACGTCGCCATGCTTGGCGCCGTTTTGGATTTTGACGCACAAACATTTCTGGATAACCGCCAGTCAACACGGTTTGCACCAGCGCATGATCGAGCATTATTTCTGCTGGCTGCACAAGGGCGCCAGCAAATGCATGAGCTAGGAATGCTGGCTTTTTACTGTTGATCTCAGCGAGAGAAAGGGGCAACAGTTGCACGATTTCCATGCGTCCAGCTAAGCTCTCTGATACTGTCGGCAGAGTGAGTATATTGGCTGAGCCAGTGAGCAGGAAGCGCCCGGGCCGGCGATCATCATCAACCGCCTTTTTGATTGCGCGTAATAGCTCGGGGGCCCGCTGTACTTCATCGATAATGGCATAATCCAGTTGGCGCACAAATCCGCTTGGGTCGCTGCGAGCAGCCGCAAGCACTGTGTCATCGTCAAGCGTAATGTAGACATGGCTCGTGCTGGCAAACTGGCGAACCAAGGTGGTTTTACCGCACTGACGCGGGCCGTTGACCATCACCACTGGGGTGTCTTTAAGCGCCGTGAGGATGCGCTCGATGGCAAACCGCGGAAAAAGGGTTAAATGAGTCCCGGCCATTTCGTATTTAAACTCCGTCTAATATGGATTTGGCTCCCGTCCAATTCGGATTATAAGCTCGTCTAATTTGGATTGAAAGTTCGTCCAATGCGGATTATAAACTCCTGTGATCGAATCATGAAGGCTCTTTTTAGTTTAAGTACATTGCTTGTCTTGACGGCATCGTTAGTGACTGCAAGCGATGCTCGCATATCAGTTAACTACATGCCACCTGTAGTGCTGAAGGCGCAAGGCACGGTGCAGGCTGCGTTTGTGCCACGCGATAATGTTGAAGGATTAATCTTGGCTGCTGTGCGGCGTGCGCGCAAACAAGTTCTAGTACAAGCCTATCTGCTGTCAAATAAACGAATTATTCATGCCTTGCTTAAGGCTCATGCGCGCGGCGTCGATGTGCGCATATTAGTTGACGCCGCGCGGCTGGAAGAGGCACGCGATTCGCGCCTATCTACGCTGGCTCAGGCTGGCATTTGGGTTCGCCGAGAAGTGAAATATCGTAATGCCCATAACAAGGTGATGATAATCGACGCTAATAGCGCGCATCCGGTGTTGATTACAGGTAGTTTTAATTTTACGTATACGGCGCAGCAAAAAAATGCAGAGAATATGCTGATTATTCGGGATTTTCCAGCGCTGGCGCGTGAATATGCAAAGAATTGGCAACGTCATGCGGATGAGGCTGTGCGGTACTAATTCGGGACGGCAGGCTGTGATCAATTTCTGTAAAATTGAGTGATTCACATCAACTCAATCAAGTGGTAGAGAAAGCCGCCTTGTTTGGGGGTACCCATAACCCACCCAAAAACCGGACAATTTACGTGTTAAAGACCGGGCAATTCATTTGCTCCCCACAGGTATGGCTGAAAGCACTTGCGCATCCTTTGTGATTGGTTTGTATTTCCCCTTATTGATTGAATTTAAGGGTTGGGCTCTGATTACCATTGCACTGGTAGCTACTCAAAATCTTGCTATTCGGAGATCTGATTTTTCCGATGGACAACAACTCAATGGATTCTCAGTATTGCGTATCGTAGTCAATTAGGCTGCATTTGAAGCTAATTATGCTTCAACTTATATCTCAAACTCTTTTTGGTGAATATCGTCGCCATGTTTTAGGCTTGCTTTTGCTGCACCCCGAGCAGTCTTATCATGTTCGGGAAATCGCACGCCTTACGGGTACTGTGGCGGGTACGCTTCACAAAGAGCTGAACAAATTGGCAAGCGCAGGTATTTTGTTGCGTCAGCAGCGTGGCAATCAACTTGTCTATAGCGCTAATCAGGCGAACCCTATCTATGGCGAGCTAGCCGCTATTATGCGTAAGACCTCAGGGCTAGCGCATGTGATTGCACAAGCGCTGGTACCAGTAGTGGCACAATATGGGCTTATAATGGTTTACATTGGTAGTTTGAAGTGGTTCAGCTTAAAAGGAGAAGGCAAATGATTATTGTATATGCCACGATGGCAGTTATGCTATCTCTTGCTGTTTCTGCTGCGTTGTACGCTAAAAAGCAATACGAACAGCAACCTCCTAAAAACCGATCCTAACATTAAGAACTCTGTACAAAGTCACGCCTATGCTGAACGTGTAGGACTGCTTTATACCGCCTTTTCAATGCTAAAAAATGGCCCTGCGCGCTCATTTCATAGCAATTTCATTAGCGACTCACATAGCGAGCTTAGTCTGTAATAGGCATTTCACGAGTTCATCGTCTGTTGATAAATCTTTGCCGCTTCAACATGGCCCTAAATTTTTCCACATAAAATCGATCTGAGCTTCAATGTTCAGATATCTTTTTGGAGGCTCTATAGATAAGAATCTAACAAACCTTAAACCTGCGCCCCAGCATTCGGATCATTCCGATCATATTTAGGCTTAGCCGGTTTAATCAGATCTTCGCGTTTCACGCCAAGCCACATGGCAATCGCGGCGGCGACAAAGACCGATGAATAAATCCCGAACAAAATCCCGATGGTGAGCGCTAATGAGAAAAAGTGCAGCGTAGGCCCACCAAATAACAGCATCGCTAATACCATCATCTGGGTGCTGCCATGCGTAATAATCGTGCGCGAGATGGTGCTGGTGATGGCGTGGTTAATCACCTCAATGACGGTGAGTTTACGCGTTTTACGAAAGGTTTCACGGATCCGGTCAAAGACCACTACAGATTCATTAACCGAATAGCCTAGCACAGCAAGCACCGCGGCTAGGACTGAGAGCGAAAACTCCCACTGAAAAAATGCAAAGAAGCCGAGAATAATAATTACATCATGCAAATTGGCAAGCACCCCTGCGATTGCGTATTTCCACTCGAAGCGAAATGAGAGATACACAATAATCCCGAGTACCACGCAGATTAAAGCGAGTAGCCCATGGACAGCAAGTTCTTTGCCGACTTGTGGGCCGACAAACTCAACCCGTTGTAGGCGAACTTGCGGTGTGTGTGCACTGAGCGCGTTGATGACGTACTCGCTTTGCTGCGCAGATGACATCCCGGCTTTCAAGGGCAGGCGGATCAATACGTCGCGTGAGGTGCCAAAAGTTTGCACTTGCGCATCGTTATAGCCGAGCTTGCCAAGCGTGGCGCGCACCGGCTCGAGCTGAACCTGCTGAGGGTAATTGACTTCAAGCACCGTCCCGCCGGTAAATTCAACCGACAAATGTAGCCCGCGACTGAGTAAAAAGAACACCGCAGCGATGAACGTCAGCAATGAGATTGCGTTGAAGATCAACGCCCGCTGCATAAATGGGATGTCTTTGTGGATGCGAAAAAATTCCATCTTGCTCTCCGAATCAGCGTGACGTAGTGTGGTTAGCCGACGATGCGTTGACCTTTTTGCCGTCACTCTGATTGTCGGTAGACGGGAAGAGGGTGGCGGGCGTTGCCGGACGCCAGATCTGGCCAATTGACAGTGACTTCAGCTTGCGCCGGCCACCGTACCAGAGGTTGACTAAACCGCGGGCAAAGAATACGGCCGAGAACATTGACGTCAAAATACCGATGCAATGCACCACGGCAAAGCCTCGTACTGGCCCGGAGCCGAAGGCTAGCAAGGCAAGACCAGCAATTAAGGTGGTCACGTTTGAATCGAGAATGGTCGACCAGGCATGCTCAAAGCCAGAAGAAATGGCCGTTTGCGGTGACGCGCCATGACGCAGTTCTTCGCGGATACGCTCGTTGATTAATACGTTCGCATCGATGGCCATACCAAGGGTGAGGGCAATCGCGGCAATGCCTGGCAGAGTCAGCGTGGCTTGCAGCATCGATAGCACGGCGATTAAGAGCAGCAGGTTAAGCGAGAGGGCCAGGACTGAAACCAAGCCGAACAGCATGTAATACGCCAACATAAAGAGGGCGATAGCGGCAAAGCCATAGAGTACGGAATCAAAACCTTTCTTGATATTATCCGCGCCCAGACTAGGGCCGATGGTGCGCTCTTCAATGATTTCCATCGGCGCGGCCAGTGAGCCTGCGCGCAACAGCAAGGCGAGATCATTGGCCGCGGCAGTGGAGGCGGAGCCGGTGATCTGAAAATTTTCACCAAGCTCGGATTGAATCGTGGCGACTGTCAGGACTTCGCCTTGGCCTTTTTCAAATAACACAATCGCCATTGGCTTGCCGATGTTGTCGCGTGAGACGCTGCGCAACACGCGGCCGCCGGCTGCATCTAGGCGGATTTTAACCGCAGCTTGCTGGTGTTCATCAAAGCCTGCCGCCGCATCGGTGATGCGATCGCCAGTAAAGATAATCTGTTTTTTGAGGAGCACAGGAGCGCTGTTGCCCTCGGTGAAGAGTTCAGCACCCGCCGGCACTGGATCACGTGGATTGGGGAAACGCGGCGCGTTGACCTCGACTAAGCGAGCTTCGAGGGTTGCCGTGCGGCCTATGATGTCTTTAGCTTTAGCCGTGTCTTGTACGCCCGGGAGCTCGACAATGATGCGATCCACCCCTTGTTGTTGGATCACGGGCTCAGCCACACCGAGCTCATTGACACGATTATGCAGCGTTGCGATATTCTGCTTCAGAGCATTTTCTTGAACGGTACGCAAAGCGCTCGGAGAAAAAACGCCAATCACCTGATAGCCGTCTGCCGCTGTTTGCACGTTCCATTGCAATTCACTGAACTTGTCTGAGAGCAAGGTGCGCGTAGCTTCGGCAGGCGCCGCAGTGGCAAAATTGATGCGGATGGTTTGCTCAACGCGGCTGATGCCGCCACTACGAATAGTGCGCTCACGCAGCAGGGTACGGATATCGCTTGTGCTGGTATCGAGTTTTTTGGCGAGTGCGCCGGCCATGTCAACTTGTAACAAGAAATGCACGCCGCCACGCAAATCTAGGCCCAGATACATGGGTAGCGCGTGTAGCGCTGTCAGCCATTTAGGCGAAGCGCTTTGCAAATTTAGAGCAACAATATAAGCCGGATTAGCGGGATCGTGATTAAGGGCTTTGGCAAGTAGATCCTTGGCGCGCAGTTGAGTATCTGTATCCGCCAACCGTATGCGTACGCTAGCGTTATTGGCGCTGTTATCGAACGTCGTGTTAATCGCTGCAATTTGATTTAAAGCGAGCGCGTCTTCTACTTTTTTTAACACGCTATGATCGATCTTCACGGTTGCCCTGCCGCTTGAGATCTGCACTGCAGGCGTTTCACCAAAGAAATTAGGCAGTGTATATAGCAGGCCGATGGCGAGTGCCATCAACATCACGATATATTTCCACAGAGGGTAGCGGTTCATTGAGGGGCGCGGTGAGAATAAGGAAAAACACAATACGCAGCCATCTGCTTAGCGCTGCATTTGATTGCAAGGCTGTCACAAAACACCGGCATAAGCAGGTGGAGTTTGTGGCAGCCTTTTGAAGCGAATGCTTTTATAGCGACTTGATCGTACCTTTAGGCAAGGTCGCCGTCACTGCATTTTTTTGTACTGTAATTTCAACACCGTCAGCAATCTCAATGTCAACGTAAGCGTCGTTAACTTTGGAAACTTTGCCGAGAATACCGCCGTTGGTGACGACTTCATCGCCTTTTGCCATGGCTGCTAGCAAATTACGATGCTCTTTCTGCCGCTTCATTTGCGGGCGGATCATGATGAAATACAAGACAGCAAACATCGCGATGAGAGGCAAAAAGTTCATCAGACTAGATTCGATGCCGGTAGCGCCGGCGCTTGCGCCTTGAGCGAAAGCATGGGTAATAAACATGCTAAATCTCCATAAATGGGTGGTCAAAATGGTTGGGCATTCTACCATCATTAGATGGCGGAAGTCTTAAGCAAACGCTTTATAACACGCCACGCGCGCGCGCTGCGTGAAATTTTTGCACAAACGCGCTAAATGTGCGTGAGCCAATGGCGGCGCGCATTTCATGCATTAACTCAAGGTAATAATGCAAATTATGGAGCGTGTTGAGCCGTGCCCCCAGGATTTCGCCAACGCGATGTAAATGATGTAAATAGGCGCGCGAAAAATGGCTACAGGTATAGCAAGCACAGCTTTCGTCGAGCGGACGTGGATCTTGGCGATGCGCGGCATTCTTGATTTTTAAGTCGCCAAAGCGAGTGAAGAGCCAGCCATTACGCGCGTTGCGGGTTGGCATCACACAATCGAACATATCAATTCCTGCGGCGACGCCCGCGACTAAATCTTCCGGTGTCCCCACCCCCATCAAGTAATGCGGTTTATCGGCGGGTAAGCGCGGGCCGACATGATTCAGGATGCGCTTCATTTCCTCTTTGGGCTCACCTACGGAGAGCCCACCAATCGCATAGCCATCAAAATCCAGTTCAGTTAGCCCTGCGAGCGATTCGTCGCGCAAAGCTTCATGCATGCCGCCTTGGACAATCCCAAATAATGCATTGGGGTTGTTGAGTTGCTTAAATTCGTTGATTGAACGGCGCGCCCAACGCAACGACAAGCGCATTGAGTCGGCGGCTTCCGCTTGAGTCGTGAGCACGCCGGCAGTTGCGTATGGCGTACATTCATCGAATTGCATCGCGATGTCTGAATTCAGCTTGTGCTGTACTTGCATCGATACTTCAGGCGATAAAAAAAGGCGATCGCCGTTAATCGGCGAGGCAAAGGTGACCCCCTCTTCGGTAATTTTGCGTAAGGCGCCCAGACTAAACACCTGAAAGCCGCCGGAGTCGGTAAGAATCGGTTTTTGCCAGCCGATAAAGCGGTGCAAACCACCATGGGCGGCGATTGCCTCCAACCCTGGTCGTAGCCATAAATGAAAAGTGTTGCCAAGAATAATTTGTGCTTCGATGTCGTCAAGCTCATGTGGTGAGATGGACTTGACTGCGCCATAGGTGCCCACCGGCATAAAAATGGGCGTCTCAATCGTGCCGTGATTTAATTGTAGGCGGCCGCGGCGCGCATGGCCGTCTGTACTCAGTAAGTTAAAATTTAGCATGGTAGTCGAGTTAAAAACATGGCATCACCATAGCTGAAGAAACGATATTGTTGGCTGATGGCATGCTGGTAGGCCAGGCGCACGGTGTCAATGCCGGCAAAGGCACTCACTAGCATGAGTAAAGTCGATTTAGGTAAATGAAAATTCGTCACCAGTTGATCGACTAAGCGAAAGCGATAGCCCGGCGTGATAAAGATATCTGTTTCGCCGCTACCGGCGCGGAGCAGATGGGGGCGGGCTTCTTGCGGGTCGCTGGCATGAGCCGCGGCTTCAAGTGCACGTAGTGAGGTGGTGCCCACTGCAATCACCCGCCGTCCGGCGGCGCGAGTGTGTGCAATGACATCGACCAGCGACTGCGGTATGTGATACCACTCGCTATGCATGCGGTGTTGTGCAAGATTTTCCGTGCGCACAGGCTGAAACGTGCCAGCGCCAACGTGCAGCGTAAGGGTTGCGCGCTGTACGCCGCGCGCGTCAAGCTGGGCCAGCAGTGCTTCATCAAAATGCAAGCCGGCAGTGGGCGCCGCCACCGCGCCTGGGTTGGTGGCATAAACGGTCTGGTAACGGACTGCATCTGTTGCATCGGCGTCATGCGTAATATAAGGTGGCAGCGGTAACCGCCCATAGCGTTCGATGAGGCTCAGACAGTCGGCAGGAAAGTGCAGCGTATAAAAAGGCGCGTAAGCATCCAACTGCGATGGCGGGTTAGACTCATCAGCGTGAGCTTCAATCGGCTCGCCTATGGTCACGTCAAATGCATCGGCCAGGCGTATTGTGCTGCCTACTGCTGGGCGCTTACTGGCACGCACTTGCGCCAGCGCCGTATGCGTGCCAATAATACGCTCAATGAGTACTTCGACCTTACCACCACTTGCCTTGTGCCCGAAAAAACGGGCTTTAAGCACTTTAGTGTCATTAAATACAAGCAGATCGCCTGCTGCAATACAAGCAGGTAATTCGGTAAAGTGTCGGTCAATACATTGCGCTGGTGTGCGTGAATTATCGACTTCAAGCAAACGGCTTGCGCTACGGTTAGCGAGGGCCGTTTGGGCAATTAATTCAGCGGGCAGTTTAAAATCGAAGTCAGAAAGTGTATACATGAAGGGGCCTAAGCCACATAAAGGCCAGGGTAGGATAGGGCATGAAGCCCAATATTGTACTTGTATCTGGTTAAAGTTCTACAGAAAAGGCGGCGATGCCGGCATCTAAAACCTTGTTAAACGAACCGCTGGCGGATGCGGCGCCTGCCGCAACGCCCGCGAGTCTCCCCAAGTCCTCTTCTGGACCTCAAGCGGACAAGCTGATTAAGCTTGGGCTGAGGTGCGCGCTTGATCTGGTCTTGCATTTGCCGTTGCGCTATGACGACGAAACGACGCTCACGGCAATCCGCGATCTGCCTCCTGGCGCAAGTGCTCAGGTTGAGGGCCTGATTACTCACCATGAAATTACGTATCGAGGGCGCCGCCAACTGTGCATTACGTTAACGGATGAAAATGGCGATCCGCTGCTGCTGCGCTTTTTGAATTTTTACGGTTCGCAAGTCAAGCAGCTTGCTGTGGGCGTGCGACTGCGTGCCCGTGGTGAGGTGCGGGATGGATTTTTGGGGATGGAAATGGTGCATCCAGCGTATCGGATCGTTACCCAAGATGAAGCATTACCGCAAGTGCTGACGCCTATCTATCCAACCTGCGCGGGTTTGAGTCAAGCGTATCTACGCCGGGCGATTAATCATGCGCTGGCTGAGACCCCATTGCCAGAATTGTTTCCGCATGAGTTGCATGCCGAGATTATCGCGCCGCTGCAATTGCCACCGCTGGCGGCCGCGGTGCGCACGCTACACCATCCGCCGGCTGAGGTTGATGCCAGCGCATTGCTTGAGCGTACGCATCCGGCTTGGATCCGCATCAAATTTGAAGAACTCTTAGCGCAACAATTGTCATTAAAGCGAGCGCACATGCAACGGCGCACGCGTTCAGCGCCGGCGTTAGTTACTAGTCTTTTGGCCGCAGAGCAAACATTGGTGGCGCGCTTATTATCTGCGCTGCCGTTTGCGCTAACGTGCGCTCAGCAGCGTGTGCAAAAAGAAATTAGCGCGGATTTAGTGGTGCCCCATCCAATGCAGAGGCTCTTGCAAGGCGATGTCGGCAGCGGCAAAACGGTGCTTGCAGCACTTGCGGCAGCGCAAGCAATTGACGCCGGCTATCAAGTTGCGCTGATGGTCCCCACAGAACTGCTGGCTGAGCAACATGTGCGCAAGCTGCGTGGTTGGTTTGAGCCGCTCGGCATACATCTCGTATGGTTGACCGCAAGCCTAAAAGCCAAAGAAAAACGCACCGCATTGGCGGCGGCAGCGACAGGCGACGCGCAGTTGATTGTGGGCACGCACGCGATCATTCAAGATAAAGTTGAATTTGCCCGGCTTGGGCTGGTGATTATCGATGAGCAGCATCGTTTTGGCGTTGAGCAGCGGCTGGCATTGCGGAGCAAGGCGCACCATGAGGTGGCTGGTTTAAACTGGCAGCCCCATCAATTAATGATGAGCGCCACGCCCATCCCGCGTACGCTGGCCATGAGCTATTACGCAGATCTTGAGGTGTCTACGCTAGATGAGCTTCCGCCTGGCCGCCAGCCGGTTGTGACGAAGTTGGTTTCACAAGCGCGGCGCGAAGAAGTGATTGCGCGCGTACGGCAAGCAGCGCTGGCTGGCCGGCAGGTATATTGGGTTTGCCCATTGATCGAAGAAAGCGAAACCTTGCAATTGCAAACGGCAGAGGATACTTTTGCGATGTTATCTGCGGCGCTGCCTGAATTAAAGATTGGCTTAATCCATGGCCGGCTTAAGCCAGCAGACAAAGCTGAGGTGATGGCCGCCTTCACCCGGAATGAAATTCAGTTGTTAGTGGCCACCACGGTCATTGAAGTGGGCGTTGATATACCGAATGCATCGCTGATGGTAATTGAGCATGCTGAGCGTTTTGGCTTGTCTCAGTTACACCAATTGCGCGGCCGCACCGGACGCGGAAGCGCAGCTTCCGCCTGCGTTTTGTTATATGCTGGGCCATTGTCCTATACCGCGCGAGCGCGTTTGAATACATTGCGCGAAACGAATGATGGCTTTGAAATTGCGCGGCGTGATCTTGAAATCCGGGGGCCGGGTGAGTTTCTGGGCGCGCGTCAATCTGGTACGGCGATGCTGCGTTTTGCCGATCTGCAGGAAGATCTCTGGCTGATTGAACCCGCTCAGCGTGCCGCTGATTATTTACTGCGTAAGCACCCAGATATTGTGATGCAACATTTAAAACGCTGGCTAGAGGGACGAGAAAACTATTTAAAAGTATGATGGATAGGGCGAAGGTTTCTACTTCCATGTTGTAATGTTTTCATGCACCAGAAAATAACCCGCGATCGTTGCCTCCACCACTCCCCCTTTCGGGAAATTCTTTTAAATGCAAAAATCCTTTATAATCTAGGGTTTTCCGTTTACGCCTCCGCGGAAAAATGATAGGGAGAGCCTGCGCTAAAAATATAAGCAGGAAAAACAAGGGGTGGTTTATTTTGGATCAATCATGAAAACATTTTCTGCTAAACCTGCTGAGGTTACGCATAAATGGTATGTGGTTGACGTGAAGGATAAGATTCTCGGTCGTGTCGCCAGTGAAGTGGCGCGCCGTTTGCGCGGTAAGCACAAACCCGAGTTTACTCCACACGTCGATACCGGCGATTTTATCGTGGTCGTCAACGCAGGTCAGTTGAAAGTCACTGGCAATAAAGCCACTGACAAAAAGTATTTCCGTCACTCGGGTTACCCGGGTGGTATTTATGAAACAACTTTCAGCAAGATGCAAGAGCGTTTCCCAGGGCGCGCGCTAGAAAAGGCCGTTAAAGGGATGTTGCCTAAAGGCCCGCTAGGGTATGCAATGATCAAGAAACTTAAGATCTATGCAAACGATTCCCACCCGCATACGGCACAGCAGCCGCAAGCCCTAGAAATCTAAAGAGACCGTTATGATTGGAAACTGGAACTATGGCACCGGCCGCCGCAAAAGTGCGGTTGCGCGCGTCTTTATTAAGCAGGGTAGCGGCGCTATCATTGTGAATGACAAGCCAATCGCTGATTATTTCTCGCGTGAAACATCGCTAATGATTGTGCGCCAGCCACTTGAGCTGACCCAACATGGCCAAACGTTTGATGTTAAAGTCAACGTGAGCGGCGGTGGCGAGACCGGTCAAGCGGGTGCGGTGCGTCATGGCATTACTCGTGCGTTAATCGATTATGATCTGACGTTAAAGCCTGCTTTGTCGAAAGCCGGCTTTGTGACCCGAGATGCCCGCGAAGTTGAGCGTAAGAAGGTCGGCTTTCATAAAGCCCGCCGTCGTAAGCAATTCTCGAAGCGTTAATATATTTGTTGGCACGCAAGTGCTGGTGGATATTGCTCGAAAAAAGCCGCTTATGCGGCTTTTTTCAAATAGGGGACTTTACCTATTCTTCCAGAAGCCAGCTACACTATATGCGTAGTGTAATATCAGCAGCATTGCGATCGACTTGAGCCGCCTCGCGGCTTTATAATGTCGGAACCCTGTTTTATTTGGAGAAAATGATGAGCGCGGCAATTGAAGTTTCTGCAGCAGACAACCCTCCAGCGCCACTAATTTTTACCGATAGCGCGGCGAATAAGGTGAAGCAATTAATTGATGAAGAAGGCAATACAGCACTCAAGCTGCGCGTTTTTGTGCAAGGTGGCGGTTGCTCGGGCTTTCAATACGGTTTTACTTTTGACGAAGAAATCGGTGAAGACGATACCGTCATGGATAAAAACGGTGTTCAGCTACTGATTGATGCGATGAGCTATCAATATTTGGTAGGGGCTGAAATTGATTATAAAGATGATCTGAGTGGTGCGCAGTTTGTGATCAAAAATCCGAACGCATCGACCAGTTGCGGTTGTGGCTCTTCATTTTCTGTCTGATGCCTATCTAAGTGTTGTTTTAAATCTAAAAAAATAATGTCGTCAACTTCTCAGGCCACACGGATGGCGAATGCGATCCGTGTGTTAGCTATAGATGCAGTGCAGCAAGCGAATTCTGGTCACCCTGGCATGCCGATGGGCATGGCCGAAATTGCCGTTGCGCTTTGGCATCGTCATTTGAAACATAATCCAACGAATCCCCATTGGCCTGACCGTGACCGCTTTGTGCTGTCAAATGGACATGGTTCAATGTTGCTGTATGCGCTGCTCCATTTGACCGGCTATGATAGTCTGCCAATCGAAGAGTTAAAACGCTTTAGGCAATTGCATAGCAAGACCCCTGGACATCCAGAAGTCGGTATTACGTCAGGGGTAGAGACCACCACCGGCCCACTTGGACAAGGGCTCGCCAACGCAGTTGGGATGGCGCTTGCTGAGGCGCTGCTGGCACAAGAATTCAATCATGACGAGATCAAAATCGTCGACCATTACACCTATGCTTTCGTTGGCGATGGTTGCCTGATGGAAGGCATTTCGCATGAAGTCTGTTCATTAGCTGGCACCTTGAGGCTCGCCAAATTGATCGTATTGTATGACGACAATGGGATCTCAATTGACGGTAACGTTGAACACTGGTTTGCGGATAATACGCCACAGCGCTTTGAAGCTTATGGCTGGCACGTTATTCGTCAAGTCGATGGACACGATGTCGAGGCGGTAGATACCGCCATTGCTGCCGCGAAAAAAGCCGGTAAGCCAACTTTGATTTGTTGCCGCACAGTGATCGGCAAGGGCGCTCCCACTAAAGCGGGGGGGCATGATGTCCACGGCGCTCCGTTAGGCGCAGCTGAGATCGCGGCTACCCGGATAGCGCTTGACTGGCCGTTTGAGCCTTTTGCCATACCTGCTGAAGTTTACGCCGCTTGGGGCGCGCGTGACCGTGGCGCTGAAGCGGAAGCTGACTGGCGCGAGCGCTTTGACGCTTATCGCGCGAAGTACCCGCAGCAAGCTCTTGAATTTATGCGCCGCATCAACGGCGAACTGCCGGCTAACTGGCCTGAGGCAACCCGCGCCTTCATCGCCGGTACTTATGCAAAAGCTGAAACCATTGCTACCCGTAAAGCTTCGCAACAGACCATTGACGGCCTGGCTGCGATCCTGCCCGAATTGCTCGGCGGCTCAGCAGATTTGACCGGGTCAAATTTGACCAACTGGAAAGCTGCAAAACCCGTGCGTGCGACTGAACATGGCTTGCAATTCGGCCATCATATCAATTATGGCGTGCGTGAATTCGGTATGAGCGCAGTGTTGAATGGCATTGCATTGCATGGTGGTTATCGGCCGTTTGGCGGCACCTTCTTGACGTTTTCCGATTACAGTCGCAATGCGCTTCGTGTCGCTGCCTTAATGAAGGCGCGTTCGATCTTCGTGTTTACGCATGACTCAATCGGTTTAGGTGAAGATGGCCCGACGCATCAGCCAGTCGAGCACCTCGCCAGCCTGCGCTTGATTCCGCAGCTGGATGTATGGCGTGCCGCTGATACCGTTGAGACCGCGGTAGCATGGGTACATGCGGTTGAGAGACAGGGACCCAGTTGTCTGGTGTTTAGCCGCCAGAATTTACCCTTTATTGCGCGTAGTGATGCGCAGATTGAGAACATCGCTAAAGGTGGCTATGTGCTGCGTGATTGGAATGAAGAGATCGTTGCACACAAGTTGATTCTGCTGGCTACCGGTTCAGAAGTCGAGCTGGCGTTAGCGGCAATTGAGCCACTTGCGCGCGTCGGCATTGCGGCGCGTATTGTATCCATGCCTGCAACCACCGTGTTTGACCGGCAAACGGCAGATTGGCGTGAATCTGTATTGCCCAAAGGGGTGATGCGGATGGCGATTGAGGCGGGCGTGAGCGATTACTGGCGCAAATACGTTGGCCTGGAAGGTGACGTGATTGGCCTTGATACGTTTGGCGAGTCAGCCCCGGCGGCGGCGCTCTTTGAGCATTTCGGTTTTACTGTAGAAAATATTGTCAAAAAGGCGCGCGCTTTGTTGAGCTAGCGGCGACTGACACAATGGTTTGTGCGTATGCCAGCGCTTACTGAACAGATCGCTTGCGAGTCGGTTAATTCATAGAGTAGGCGATGGCGTACGTGTTCATTATTCACTTAGGTAATCAGGAGAGAAAAAATGACGGTTCGCGTCGCAATTAATGGCTATGGCCGTATTGGCCGCAATACGCTACGCGCATTTTATGAAGCAGGTAAAAAGCACGATCTCGAGATTGTGGCGATTAATGATCTAGGCGATGCCAAGACCAATGCTCATTTGACGCAATACGATACAACCCATCGTCAATTTCCAGGTACGGTAGAAGTCGATGGCGAAAACCTAATCGTCAATGGCGACCGGATTCGAGTCTTGGCTAATCGTAACCCAGCGGCTTTGCCATGGGGCGAGCTTGGGGTCGATGTGGTGCTGGAATGCACCGGGTTTTTTACCAGCAAAGAAAAGGCCAGCGCCCATTTGCAAGGGGGCGCGAAGAAAGTCATTATTTCAGCGCCTGGCGGCAAAGATATGGATGCCACGATTGTGTATGGCGTGAACCATCAGACGCTAAAAAAAGAGCACACCGTGATTTCAAATGCATCGTGCACGACCAATTGTCTGGCCCCTTTGGTTAAGCCATTACATGACAAGATTGGGGTGGTCAACGGTTTGATGACAACCATCCATTCTTATACTAATGACCAGGTTCTGACCGATGTTTATCATGAAGACCTGCGGCGCGCGCGTTCGGCCACGCAGAGCATGATCCCAGCTAAAACCGGCGCTGCCTCAGCGGTTGGCTTAGTCCTGCCTGAGCTGAACGGCAAGCTTGATGGCTTTGCCATCCGTGTGCCGACGATCAATGTATCGATTGTGGATTTATCTTTTGTGGCAGCGCGCGACACCACAGTGGATGAGGTCAACGCAATTCTAAAAGAAGCCGCTGATGGTCCGCTCAAAGGCATCCTGGCCTACAACACACTGCCGCTTGTTTCGACAGATTTCAATCACCATCCAGCGTCGTCAATTTTTGATGCAACCCTGACTAAAGTATCAGGCCGGCTGGTTAAAGTCTCGAGTTGGTATGACAATGAATGGGGCTTTTCAAATCGCATGCTAGATACAGCAGTGGCGTTTGCACAGGCGAAGTAAACCCGTTTAAAGCTCAAGTAGCCTCAATAAGGGGTCGTCTCAGAAAACGGGATTTAAAGCACGTTAAGACTTTGGTTGCGTCACCAGCTTGCTCTTGGAAAGTAGCCAAGCCCAGGCGTTATCAAAGGTCTTTTACGTGCATCGGGACAAAACGCTGTTTATCTTAGATGGCTTAGATGAAGTGGTCGGGGAGCTAAACGAAGGCAGGCCTTTAAAGGATTTTTTACAGACGTTGCTCAAAAGGGTTTGGGCGTCATGCCGAGCCGGAACCTAGAAGCCGAGCAAAAAAATCCGCGCGATGATATGCTTGCACAAATAGACGCTGAACTGCGCGGTGGCATCGCAAATATTGCGGCCGCTAGTAAGCTCGAGGCGTGGGCTATCCAGCGCGTCGCCGTTTTGCATTGCGTCATTTGCTTTACATCACACCTGCTAGTGGCTTACGTTCGGCAGGGCCATGTTTCTTGCCCAAAGGAGCACTTCGATGACATTACACAAGAACGGCGATATCGCTGCAGGCTGCCTGCCTGCAGAACAACTCGCGGCAAACTTTGTCGATGTGGCGCCCCCGCTCAGCGCTCACGCGGCGGTTGTCGAGGCGCACCGCTGCTACTACTGCTACGACGCGCCGTGTGTAAACGCATGCCCAACGAGTATCGACATTCCGGGCTTTATCCGCAAGATTGGCAACGGCAACCTGGTGGGTGCCGCGCGCGACATCCTATCAGCCAACCCGCTTGGCGGCATGTGTGCGCGCGCGTGTCCGACCGAGATTCTGTGCGAAGGCGCTTGTGTACTCAACCACCAGGACCGCATGCCGGTTGCGATTGGCGCGTTGCAACGGCATGCAACCGATCACCAGATGGCGCATGAAGTGGTATCGGGTAAACCGCTCTTCGCACGGGCGGCCGATACTGGGCGGCACGTCGCCGTGGTCGGTGCCGGGCCAGCCGGTCTCGCATGCGCGCATACGCTCGCACTGAGTGGACATCGGGTAACGATCTTCGATGCGCATGACAAGCCGGGTGGACTCAATGAGTACGGCATCGCCGCATATAAAACTGTCGACGATTTCGCGCAGCGTGAAGTGCAATGGCTGCTGTCGATCGGCGGCATTGAGCTACGTGCCCGGCACCAGCTCGGTCGCGACGTCGCGCTTACGCAGTTGCGTGAACAGTTCGACGCCGTGTTCCTCGGCATCGGGCTGGGTGGCATTAATGCGTTGCAAGCCGATGGCGAAACGTTTGCCGGTGTGCTGAACGCAGTCGATTTCATCGCCCAGCTACGTCAAAGCGATGACCTCAGTACGTTGCCGGTCGGACACCACGTGGTTGTAATCGGCGGTGGCAACACCGCGATCGATGCCGCCGTACAAAGCGTCAAACTTGGCGCGCGGCAGGTTACGATGGTCTACCGGCGTGGCGTGGCGCAGATGAGCGCAACATGGGCGGAACGTGACTTCGCACGAAAACAAGGCGTGGTGCTGCGCGAATGGGCCAGGCCGCTGCGCATCGTTGGCATGCCGCATGCCGGCAGTGGCGACGCGCATGCGAGCGCAGTGCAGTTCGAGACTACACGGCTGGATGCCGAAGGCCGGTTCGAAGGGACCGGCGAGACATTTTGCATCAAAGCGGACGTTGTGCTAAAGGCAATAGGCCAGACGCTTGTATCTGATGGCCTTGACGCACAACTACTGACACTCGACGGTGCACGGATCGCGGTGGACGCCGATGGCGCCACGTCACTGCCTGGTGTTTGGGCAGGCGGTGACTGCACTAACCATCAGGCGCTCGATTTAACCGTGCAGGCCGTGCAGGACGGCAAGCTCGCCGCGCACGCGATCATCCGGCAGTTCGCCCGCACCGTGGCCACAGCCATGTAACAGAGCACAACGGCGCATAGCCAATTGCAATTCCACATTGACATCAGAAAACTGGAGAGCCGATCATGCCTGACCTTCGCTGCACGATAGCTGGTATCACGTCGCCGAACCCGTTTTGGCTCGCGTCCGCGCCACCCACCGATAAGGCCTACAATGTCAATCGCGCATTCGAGGCTGGCTGGGGCGGCGTAGTCTGGAAGACACTCGGCCTCGACCCACATGTGGTCAACGTAAGCTCGCGATACGGCGCGACGATGTACAACGGCCAGCGCATCGCGGGACTTAACAATATCGAGTTGATCACCGACCGACCACTCGACGTGAACCTGCGTGAAATTGCCCAGGTCAAGCGCGACTGGCCGGATCGTGCATTGATCGTCTCGCTGATGGTGCCATGTGACGAGTCCGCATGGAAATCGATCTTGTCCCAGGTTGAGGATACCGGCGCCGATGCGGTCGAACTCAATTTCGGCTGTCCGCACGGGATGAGCGAACGCAACATGGGCGCAGCGGTTGGCCAAGTGCCCGAATACGTCGAGATGGTCACACGCTGGGTCAAGCAAGCGAGCAGGTTGCCGTGCCTCGTCAAGCTGACGCCAAACATTACCGACATCCGGCTCGGCGCGCGTGCCGCATACGCAGGGGGTGCCGACGGCGTATCGCTGATCAATACAATCAACTCGATTATTGCCGTTGACCTGGACCAGATGGCGCCAGAGCCAACCGTTGACGGCAAAGGCACGCACGGCGGTTACTGCGGACCGGCGGTTAAGCCAATCGCATTGCATATGGTGGCTGAAATCGCGCGTGATGCAAAGACGTCTGGGTTGCCGATCTCCGGCATCGGCGGTATCTCGAACTGGCGCGACGCGGCTGAGTTCATCGTACTCGGCGCTGGCAGCGTGCAGGTGTGCACGGCGGCGATGCACTACGGCTTCCGGATCGTCAACGACATGATCGACGGTTTGTCGAACTGGATGGACGACAAAGGCTTCGCAACACTCGACGATTTGTGTGGCCGCGCGGTGCCTAATGTCACCGACTGGAAGCACCTGAACCTGCAATACGACGTCAAGGCGCGTATCGATCAGTCGCGATGCATTCAATGTGGACTGTGCCATATTGCATGTGAAGACGCTGCCCACCAAGCGATTACAGCGAGTCGCGATGGTCAGCGTTATTTCGAAGTGGTCGACGAAAACTGCGTCGGATGCAATTTATGCATGCATGTGTGTCCAGTCGATCAATGCATCACGATGGAGCGCGTTGACGCTGGCGGCTACGCGAACTGGACCACACATCCGAACAACCCAGCATGCCAGGCCGAGCCGCAAGCGTCTCAGAAAAAGAACTCTGTCTAAACAGATGAAGATTTCTTGTGCGGGCAGTTTTCCTTACGGCATGAACCATATAAGGAAAGCGAATGCTCGTGCAGGACAAACCCCCGGCTTTTTGCAATCATCTGCTGGCGTCGCTCAATTTCAGGGTCGTAAAATTCCTCGACTAAACCACAGTCGACACAAACCAAATGATCATGATGCGTGCCTTCATTAAGCTCGAATACGGATTTACCTGATTCAAAGTTGCTGCGGATCAGCAACCCGGCTTGTTCAAACTGCGTGAGTACTCGATAAACGGTGGCAAGACCAATATCAAGCTCCTCGTTAAGAAGTGCGCGATACACATCTTCAGCGCTCAAATGCCGGATATCACTGTTTTGAAAGATCTCGAGGATCTTCAGGCGTGGCAAGGTCGCTTTGAGGCCGATGCTCTTTAGATCGGAATGATTGGTCATTATTGGATATCAGTCAGGAGTAGAGAGTACAATGCGTATCTTTAATAATAATAGGTTTTTGGGCCAAGCAATGTAATTTATGAC
This sequence comes from Mycoavidus sp. SF9855, assembly GCF_024582735.1. NCBI lineage: Bacteria > Pseudomonadati > Pseudomonadota > Betaproteobacteria > Burkholderiales > Burkholderiaceae > Mycoavidus > Mycoavidus sp. SF9855. The sequence continues at coordinate 1,930,808 of NZ_CP102085.1, read as the reverse complement.
CAGTAAAAGAAGCTTCTTTTTGCAGGATGTATAAAGGGATAAGTCTCTTATAGCCTTTAGCCGGTCATCAGTTCCAACCCTCTATTTAGTCAAAGTTTTTAACATGAAATCGTTTCTTTTCACGTCCACTCGCCAACGCCGATTTGCTTTGCCTCATATCATGGGGTGGTCGATAGCAATAGCGTGCGCTACGCTGTTGATGGCTTGCTCGACCTATGACAGCACAACTCAACGCATCGTCCAGCGCATTACACCCTACCAGATTACGATTGTACAGGGCAATTTTATTTCCCGCGAGGCAATTGCCAAGCTACAAGCCGGCATGGGGCGAGAGCAGGTGCGCGCAGTGCTGGGTACGCCACTTGTCACCGATATTTTCCACCCAGAGCGGTGGGATTATATTTTTTACTTTAAGCGTGGCGCTACTAAAGTGGTGCAACAACGCCATTTGGTGGTTTATTTTGAGCGTGATCGCTTGTTGCGCTGGGCTGGCGGAGAAGATTTACCCTCTGAATATGAGCTGCTGGCTGAGATCGATGGTGATCGGCATGCAAATACGCGTAGCAAACAAGGCGCAGCTGCTGGCTCACCGCGTGCGGGCAGCTAATGAGTGCGCTTAAAATTGCCTTAACGGGCGCTTCTGGGCGCATGGGCCGCATGCTGATTGAGACAATCCTGGCTACGCCCAGCGTGCAGCTCGTGGGCGTGTATGAGCGCAGCAATAATGCGCTGGTAGGGCAAGATGCCGGGGCTTTCTTAGGTCAATCTACAGGGGTGGCCGTCTCTAATGATATCGACGCGGTGTTAGCGCCGGCTGAATGCTTGATTGACTTTACGCGTCCAGAAGGTACGCTCGCCAATTTGAACCTAGCCTGTCAGTACGGTGTAAAGTTGGTGATTGGCACGACCGGGTTTACGCCAACTCAGCAGGCCGAGTTGGCCGCGGCCGCGACTAGAGTGCCGCTTGTGCTAGCGCCGAATATGAGTGTTGGCGTGAATGTGACTTTTAAGCTGCTGGAGCTGGCTGCGCGTTCTTTAGCCAGCGATTATGATATTGAAATTATTGAGGCGCATCACCGACATAAAGTCGATGCGCCATCAGGCACTGCCCTGAAGATGGGAGAAATCGTGGCGCATGCATTGGGCCGTGACTTAGCGGAAGTGGCGGTGTATGGCCGCGAAGGGGTCACCGGAGCGCGGGACCCTGCGACGATTGGTTTTGCAACCGTGCGCGGCGGTGATATTGTGGGCGATCATACGGTGCTGTTTGCGGGCATCGGCGAGCGCATTGAAATTACTCATAAATCATCTAGCCGCCTGAGCTATGCGCAGGGTGCGCTACGGGCGGCGCATTTTTTGGCGGATAAGCCAAATGGCCTATTTGATATGCAAGATGTGCTTGGTCTGCGTTGATTAGAGCGCAGCCAGTATAATTATCTACCGCGCAGCGGTTACGCTATTTCATAGAATTTTCCGGTTACTTTATTGAATACCTTACCTGTTATGCAAGAAAAATATATTCCTACCGAAGTTGAAGCGGCGATGCAACGTGATTGGGCTCAACACAATGTATATCAGGCAAGCGAAGCGGCCCCTCGGGATAAGAAATTTTATTGCGTGTCGATGCTGCCTTACCCTTCTGGCAAGTTGCATATGGGGCATGTGCGCAACTATACAATCAATGATGTGATGGCCCGCTATCTACGGATGAAAGGCTTCAATGTATTAATGCCGATGGGCTGGGATGCATTCGGCATGCCGGCAGAAAATGCGGCGATGGCAAATGGCGTGGCGCCGGCACAATGGACCTATGACAATATTGCCTACATGAAAAAGCAAATGCAGGCGATGGGCTTGGCTATAGATTGGTCGCGCGAATTTGCAACCTGCGAGCCGGATTACTACAAATGGAATCAGTGGCTGTTTTTGAAGATGCTTGAGGCGGGCATCGTCTACAAAAAAACCGGCACCGTCAATTGGGATCCGGTTGACCAAACCGTATTGGCGAATGAACAAGTTATCGATGGCCGCGGCTGGCGCTCAGGCGCGTTAGTTGAAAAGCGTGAAATCCCAATGTACTACATGCGGATTACGCACTATGCGGGCGAGTTATTAGACGCACTCGATGATCTGGGCTGGCCAGAGCGGGTTAAGCTGATGCAGCAGAATTGGCTAGGTAAAAGTACCGGAGTGAATATCAGCTTTCCCTATCAACTCGATGGGGAACAAAAGCTGTTACGGGTTTTTACCACGCGCGCCGATACTCTGATGGGAGCAACCTTTTGTGCGATAGCTGCCGAACATCCGCTGGCGCTGCACTTAGCGCAAAACCGGCCAGAATTGCAGGCTTTTATTGATACCTGCAAATTAGGCGGCAGTGCCGAAGCCGATCTGGCAACCCTTGAAAAGAAAGGTGTCGCCACAGGCTTTTTCGTTCAGCATCCACTGACCGGGCAAGACATCGAAGTATGGCTGGGTAATTACGTGTTAATGAGCTACGGCGAAGGTGCGGTGATGGGGGTGCCAGCGCACGATGAGCGTGATTTTGCGTTTGCGCTTAAATATGGTCTGCCGATTAAGCAAGTGATTGCGGTCAATGAGCAGCCCTACTCTAATACCAACTGGGCCGATTGGTATACAGATAAAGAAAATGGCGTCTGTGTAAATAGCGGAAAATACAATGGCTTGGCCTATGAGCCGGCAGTCAAGGCGATTGTTGCTGACTTAGCCGCACTCGGTCTGGGTGAGCAACGTGTGGTATGGCGTTTGCGCGATTGGGGTATTTCGCGGCAGCGCTATTGGGGAACACCGATTCCACTGATTCATTGCGCTGCATGTGGTGAGGTCCCCGTGCCAGAGGCGGATTTGCCCGTTGTCTTACCGGAAGATTTAGTGCCAGATGGCAGCGGCAATCCGCTGGCCAAATCGGCGGCTTTTGTTAATTGCAGCTGCCCTAAATGCGGTGCGCCTGCACGTCGTGAAACCGACACGATGGATACCTTTGTCGATTCATCCTGGTATTTCTCGCGCTATACCTGTCCGGCTGCGCAAATCAATGGCCAACCGTCGATTGTTGATGCGCGCACCGAGTACTGGATGCCGATGGACCAATATATCGGTGGTATTGAGCATGCGATTTTGCATTTGCTGTATTCTCGTTTTTGGGCCAAAGTGATGCGCGATCTCGGCCTGGTGACGTTTTCTGAGCCGATAAAAAATTTACTGACCCAGGGCATGGTGCTCAACGAAACTTTTTATCGTGAAAATGCTGCTGGCAAACGCACCTGGTTTAACCCGACTGAAGTGACCTTGAGCCGTGATAGTAAAGGCCGGCCTTGTGGCGCCGTGCTCAATGCGGATGGCTTACCGGTGGTCGTGGGGGGCATTGAGAAAATGTCCAAATCAAAACATAATGGCGTTGACCCACAATTATTGATTGACCAGTACGGCGCAGATACGGCACGTTTATTTATCATGTTTGCCGCGCCTCCCGAGCAACAGCTTGAATGGTCGAGTGCCGGGGTCGAGGGCGCGAGTCGCTTTTTACGCCGGCTTTGGACATTTGGCTATGCACAGGCTGACTTGATGGCGCGTGCAGCCTCTTTGAACGTCACTTCGTTGGCCTCCAGTACGTATTTAGCTCGTTTAACTGAAGCGCAAAAGGTATTGCGCCGCGACATTCATCGCATCTTGACGCAAGCTGAATTTGACTATCAGCGCGTTCAGTACAATACGGTTGTCTCGGCTGCCATGAAAATGCTCAAGGCACTTGAAGCTGCAACAGAGGCCCAAGCGGGTGAGGCCACCGAAATGTGGGGTCTAGTGGTGCGCGAGGGATATGGCATTTTGCTGCGCGTGTTGTACCCAGTGGTACCGCATATTGCTTGCACCTTGTGGGATGCGCTTGGATTTAACGCTGCATTTGGCTGCACGCTATTAGATGCGCCTTGGCCTGAGATTGATCAGGGCGCGCTTGAGGAAAGCGAGATCGAGTTGGTGTTGCAGATCAACGGTAAGGTACGAGGCGCGCTCACTGTTGCCAAAGAGGCCTGCCGTGATGAGATTGAGCAAGCAGCGCTCGCTCATGAGGTGTTTAAGCGTTTTGCTAATGGCCAGATGCCAAAGAAAGTGGTGGTGGTGCCTGGGCGTCTTGTCAATCTGGTGATTTAAGGGGCTTTTTATGTTGAGCACCCGCGTGGCCGCTGTGCCCATCCTCCTCATCTTGATCTCGCTAGCGGCGTGTGGCTTTCAGCTTAAAGGTCAGCAGGATTACGCTTTCAAGCGCCTTTATATCGAGCCCTCTGGCACGGCCAGTCCGTCGATGATCGTGCGCGTGAAGCGGATGATTCAGACTGGCAGCGATACGGTGATCGTCGCGGCCACGCATGATGCCGATGCGATCTTGTCGGTCTCTGCCGCGCGTAATCAGCGTGCCCTAAGCTTGACCGCCCAAGGGGTGGTTGAAGAATATGAACTGGCTACGTCGGTGGTTTATGCACTCACCAGCACGGACGGCACGATCTTAATCCCAACCAGTATGATTCGGCTGAATCGTTCGATGACCTATAATGATCGGTATGCACTGGCCAAACAAGCTGAATCTGAATTGCTGTATCGCGATATGGAAAATGATGCGACGGATCAATTAATGCGTCGTCTGGCCTTGGTGCATAGCCTTAAGCCTGCACAATAGCTCTATACCTGCTTGACTCAACAAGAAACCCATGCAACTGCGCGCTGATTCGCTCGCTAGCCATTTACGCAAGGAGCTTGCAAAGCTTTACATTGTATATGGCGATGAGCATCTTCTCATGCAAGAAACACTGGATGCCATTCGCGCAGTTGCGCGCGCGGCAGCTCATACGGATCGCTCTATTTTTACGGTGGAGCGTGGCTTTGATTGGAGCGCGTTGCTCGGCACCAGTCAAGCTATGTCGCTGTTTGGTGAGCGCCAATTGCTTGAAGTGCGCATTCCAAGCGGTAAGCCAGGCAAGGAGGGCGCCGAAGCTCTAAAAATCCTAGCGGCTGAGTCTCATCCAGATAGGGTGGTCTTGATTACCTTACCTAGACTGGATGCCGCCACTCAAAAAACCGCGTGGTTTACGGCTTTGCTCGCAGCCGGGGTCGCCATCCGCATTGATCGCGTTGAGCGAGCGTTGCTGCCGAACTGGATTAGCCAGCGTCTGACCGCCCAGGGCCAGCAGATGCCGCCTGGTGAAGCCGGGCGGCAGGCATTGCGGCTGATTGCGGAACGAGTCGAAGGTAATTTGCTGGCGGCGCATCAAGAAATTCAAAAACTTGGGCTGCTCTACCCTCCAGGCGAGCTTAGCGTCGAGCAAATCCGCGAGGCGGTATTAAATGTGGCTCGTTATGATGTCTTTAAGCTGAATGAGGCCATGCTCGCAGGTGATGTGCGGCGGCTCGCCACCATGCTGGATGGTTTGCGCGGCGAAGGCGAAGCTTCTATGCTGGTATTATGGGCATTGGTTGAGGAATTGCGGGTGCTGTTGCAGCTTAAGCGTGGCGTGGCCGCTGGTCGGCCGTTTAATACCCTGCTGCGTGAGCAGCGCGTATGGGGGCCGCGCGAGAAGCTCATAGGTCCTGCGTTAGCGCGCTTGAGCGAAGAAACACTGGTCGCGGGCTTAGCTTTTGCGGCGCGTCTAGATCGTCAAATGAAAGGGCTTACGCGTCTCTTTGCCAGTGAGCCGCCGCAGGCTTTGCCACCTGCGGACCTGTGGCATGGCCTCTTTGAGTTAGCTATGATGGTAGCGCTGTCGAATCAATCAAGGGTAGGCCAAAGCCGGGAATAATATGAATATTGATCACTATATGACCGATCTCGGTCAACGCGCTCGCACCGCTTCACGTGCCATGGCGCGAGCCACAACGGCTGCTAAGAATAATGCGCTAGAGACGATTGCATCTGCGCTTGAGCAAGACCTTACGGGGTTAAAAGAAGCCAATGCACGCGATTGTGCGCAGGCGCAAGAAAAAGGCTTGGAGGCAGCCTTTATTGATCGCCTAACCCTGTCCGATGCAGCGCTGCGCACAATGATTGCTGGCCTGCGGCAGGTACTCTCGTTGCCAGACCCGATTGGCGAAATCAGTGAACTCAAATCCCGCCCAAGTGGCATTCAGGTTGGCCGGATGCGCGTGCCACTTGGCGTGATTGGTATCATTTATGAAGCTCGGCCGAATGTCACCATTGACGCCGCGGCACTGTGCCTGAAAGCCGGTAATGCGGTGATTTTGCGGGGTGGTTCGGAGGCGCTCAATAGCAATCTGGCACTTGCTCGTTCAATTAGCAGCGGGCTCGCAGCCGCCGGCTTGCCAGCCGATGCAGTGCAAGTGGTCGCGACGGCTGATCGGGCTGCTGTGGGCAAATTGGCGACGATGACTGAATATATCGACGTGCTGGTACCGCGTGGCGGCAAGAGTTTGATTGAGCGCTTAATGCGCGAAGCGCGCGTGCCCATGATTAAGCACCTAGACGGTGTTTGCCATGTATACGTCGATAGTGCGGCCGACCTGACCAAGGCCCTAGCGGTTTGCGACAATGCAAAGACGCAGCGCTACGGCACGTGTAACACGATGGAAACACTATTAGTTGCCGCTAGCATAGCGGCGACCGTCCTACCGCCACTATGCCGACTGTATCAGGATAAAGCCGTCGCCTTACGCGTCTGTGCTCGCAGTCGTACAGTGCTTGAGCAAGCCGGGATTGCTTCTCTGACCGATGCAACTGAAGCAGATTGGCGTGCCGAATACCTCGCACCTATTCTAGCGATTCGTATTGTCGATGATCTAGATGCTGCCATTGAGCACATTAATACTTACGGTTCCGCCCACACAGATGCCATCGTGACCGAGCATTATGACCATGCGCAACGCTTTTTGCGCGAAGTGGATTCGGCCAGTGTTCTGGTGAATGCTTCAACGCGGTTTGCCGATGGTTTTGAATATGGACTTGGCGCGGAAATCGGCATCTCAAACGACAAGCTGCACGCGCGCGGACCGGTGGGCTTAGAGGGTTTAACTTCGTTGAAATATATTGTGTTAGGCCACGGCGAAGGCAGGAGCTAAAAAGTTCAGGATTACCGAAAATGATGTCATGGCAGCTAACTCAATGAGCATTCGATTATTTGTTGCCGAAAAGGCCCTGGAATGAGCGCAAAACTACTGCGTCACGGTTAGCAAGTCTGGCATAATATCCGGCCTAGTGATCTCCGATATTTATTTTTTGACGTTTGGTGTCTGACAAACTTAGCGTGTTGCAAGACCTGTCAGCTGGCGTCTTTTTTAAAAGATACTCATGCTTTGGATTAAATCGTTACATATTGTTTTTGTTGCATCGTGGTTTGCGGGCCTGGCTTACCTGCCACGGATTTATATGAATCTGGCGCAAGAAACCGAGCCGGCAGCAATCAAACGCTTGCTGATGATGGCGCGTAAGCTGTTTCGCTTTATGACGATTATTGCCGTACCCGCGCTTGGCTTTGGCCTTTGGTTATGGCTAGTGGTGGGTATTGGCCTGGAAGGCCCAGGTAATGGCTGGATGCATACGAAGCTAAGTATTGTTGCCCTGCTGATTGCTTATCATATTACCTGTGGTAAGCTGCTAGCGGTGTTCGAGCAAGGGCGTAATAAGCGTAGCCAATGCTGGTATCGAGGATTTAGTGAGTTGCCGGTGTTGGGGCTGCTCGCTGCTGTCCTTTTAGTGGTTTTCAAACCGTTCTAAAGCTTATTGTAGTGTCGCTCCCACTGAGCCATCCCTACGAATCCTCTGGCGATTGCATCATAGCATCCTCCCTCAGGCTAGATCAAAGCCCCACCTTCCGATCGCTCTGTAAGAGAGTCGGAGGGCGGGCGTCCCAAGCTGGAGACGGTGCGTCTAATTATTAAATAACCGTAGAACTCATCGTATGATGAGGCTATTGTGTATTTTGCGTGCCGAGAAATGACCACAATAAAAAATTCAAAAATGAATATGAACGCTAAATAATTTATATAGCACAGAACTAAAAAGGAAAATGGGTTATGGGTATTGATAGTGTTAATCCCAGAAAATCACCTGGCTTGACAAGCGGAGTGATGTTGGTTATCGCCACGGTGGTAGGTGGCGGTATGTTTTCCTTGCCGATCGCCATGGCCGGCGTCTGGTTTGTTAACGGGGCAATTATCCTTATTTTAGTTGCTTTAATGATGCTGATGACGGGCTTGCTTTTACTGGAAGTTAATCTTCATTTCGGGCCCGGTGCGAGTTTTAATACTTTCACCACCGAGCTGCTGGGTAAAAAATGGAATGTGCTCGTTGGCGCCTCTTTTATTTTTGTGCTGTATATTCTGACCTATGCTTATATTTCCGGCTCTTCAGCAGTACTCTCTCAGACCATAACTAAATATACTGATATATCGCTGCCGGTGAGTTTCTTGGTGATGATAGTCAGTTTTATTGTTGGTCTGATTGCTTGGTATAGCTCACGGTGGGTTGGCCGGATTGTTACCGTACTGACTTTTGGTAAGTTTATTGCTTTTTTTGCTACCTTTTCCGGCATGGTCAGTCATATTGAAATAGCTAAAGTTTTAGATTCGGCCTCGGTCGCGCTCAAAGACACTCATTATTTCCCGTATGTGCTGATGACCCTGCCCTTCTGTATTATTTCGTTTGGTTTTCACGGTAACATGCCTAGTTTATTGAGATTGTATGGAAAATCCGGCATCCGTAACATCACTCGTTCGATTATTATCGGCTTGGCATTTTCTCTTCTGCTTTATATCTTCTGGCTGCTAGTCACAATGGGCAATATTAGCCGCGCCGAGTTTCCCCAGATTATTGCCAAAGGTGGCAACGTCGATACCTTTGTCGGAGCGCTCGACGGTGCCTTGAACAGCAAGCATATGGATTTGATTTTGACGTTTTTTGGCAATTTTGCAGTAGCGAGTTCAATGTTGGCGGCAACTTTAGGGCTATTCGATTATATCGCCGACCTATTTAATTTCAAAAATGATCATGTCGGACGATTTAAAACCGCCGTTATCACCTATTTACCTCCGGCGGTAATCTGTGCTTTTTATCCTAATGGTTTTATTTATGCGATTGGTTATGCTGGGCTAGCTTTTACTATCTGGAGCGTGATTTTACCGCCGTTTTTGGTAAAAAGCGCTCGCAAGCGTTACGCGCAGGCAATATATACTGCACCATGCAATAATCTGATGCTTAACCTGATTATTGTCTGCGGCTTTATAGTTTACCTCACGGTGATTATGAATATGTTTGGGTGGTTGCCAGTCTTCAAGTAAAGTTGTAAGGGTGGTGCCCATATAGAGCAGAACGTGCCGTCTGAGTGGGCGCACTCTCAACCCGATCCCGTTCAAAAAGGATATGCATGTTAAACCCTATTTCAAGCTCTACTACGGCATCTCATCCAGCAGTGCAACCGTCTCCAAAAGCCTCATTCGTGTCGTTGCCTGTCGAAGTTCGAGAAGAAATAGAAAATTATCTGCAAGTATGGGAGCGGCAGAATCTCTTTAAAGCATTGACTACGGTGATGCATCATGGCGCGCCAGTGGATTCACCTGCTTTGAAGTTACACTTGCTGCAGCAAAGGATTGCGGCCAAATATCATCAGAGTTTGGCGAGTTCGGACGAGAGCTTGCGCACTTTTGCGTTGAATCAACTGCAAAGGCTAGGAGAACTAGGGGAACTTGATAAAGTAGTCGAGAAGCGTGCACTTTTTGGGCTATTGAGTCTGGTAGGTGAGCAAACGATATTTGGCTATTTAAGAGAAAAAATCGAACAAGAGCCGGCGTTAAAGGAAACGCTACTGAACTGGGTCGAACGCTCAAAGACAGAAGACGTGCAGCCGATGGCAGCCAATGCGATGACTGTGTTAGTCAAAAGTGGGGTTCAGTTTAAAGAAGCGGATTTAAGGGGGGTCCGCGTACCTGGTGCGGATCTGAGTTTTGGGGTCTTTGATTCAGCGCAGTTGCAAGGAGCAGATTTAAGCCACACCCATCTTCGGGCGAGCTGGCTGCGTCAGGCAAATTTAAGCAATGCGCAGATGAGCGGGGTGCAGTTTGGCGAATGGCCGTATCTCCAAGAAGAAACTGTGGTGTATCCCTGTGCGTATTCACCGGATGGAAGAAACTGTGCGATAGGTGATATAAATGGCCGGATCAGCGTGTATGACACATCAAACTGGACAAAAATCCACACCTTAGCAAGACATACCAAAACTGTTATTAGCGTGGTGTATGCGCCGAGCGGAGAGCAACTCGCCTCAGGCTGTACTGACAATATGGTGCGGCTGTGGGACGCGAAAAGCGGAGCCCTCGTGCATACCTTAAAAGGACATACCCGAAATAGCATCCGGTATTCGTCGCAAGGTGCGCAACTCGCGTATTCGCCGAACGGTGCGCAACTCGCCTCAAGCAGTAATGACAAGACGGCGGTGCGCCTGTGGAACACGCACAGCGGAGCCCTCGTGCACACCTTACAAGGACATACGCATTATGTTGAGAGTGTGGCGTATTCGCCGAGTGGGAAGCAGATTGCCTCCGGCAGTGAGGACAAGACGGTGCGGCTGTGGGATGCGCACAGCGGCACCCTCGTGCACACCTTACGCGGACATACCAGCACTGTTAAGAGCGTGGCGTATGCGCCAAGTGGCACCCAGATCGCTTCGGCGGGCAGTTGGGACAAGACGGTGCGGCTATGGGACGCGGCAAGCGGTGCGCTGCTCTACACTTTACAAGGACATACCGGCTGGGTTACTAGCGTGGCGTATGCGCCGAGTGGGGAGCAGCTCGCTTCGGGCAGTTGGGACAAGACGGTGCGGCTGTGGGATGCGGCCAGCGGTGCACCCAGGCACACCTTAACAGGACAGACCAGAGGTGTTAATAGCGTGGTGTATTTGCCCAGCGGCACCCAGATCGCCTCCGGCGGTTTTGACAAGACAGTGCGGCTGTGGGACGTGGCAAGCTGTGCGTCCGCGTACACCTTAGAAGGACATACCGACGATGTTACTAGCGTGGCGTATTCACCGAGTGGGGAGCAGATTGCCTCCGGCAGTGAGGACAAGACGGTGCGACTGTGGGACGCGCATAACGGCAAGCTCAGGCATACCTTAAAAGGACATACCGACTGGGTTAATAGCGTGGTGTATTCGCCGAGCGGATTGCAAATTGCCTCCTGCAGTAGGGACAAGACAGTACGGCTGTGGGACGCGGCAAGCGGTGCGCACACGCACACCTTAGCAGGACATACCGACAAGGTTAATAGCGTGACGTATTCGCCGAGTGGGGAGCAGATTGCCTCCGGCAGTGAGGACAAGATGGTGCGGCTGTGGGACGCGGCAAGCGGTGCACACACGCACACCTTAGCAGGACATAACAAAGCTGTTAATAGCGTGGTGTATTCGCCGAGTGGGTTGCAAATTGCCTCCGGCAGTAGGGATAATACAGTGCAACTGTGGGACGCGGCAAGCGGTGCGCTGCTCTACACTTTACAAGGATATACCGGCTGGCTTACTAGCGTGGTGTATTCGCCGAGCGGGTTGCAAATTGCCTTCGGCAGTATGGACCGGACAATACTGCTGTGGGACGCGGCAAGCGGTGTGCTGCGCTACACTTTACAAGGACATGCCAGGTTAGTTACTAGCGTAGCGTATTCGCCCAGCGGTGCTCAGATTGCCTCCGGCAGTCATGACAAGACAGTGCGGCTGTGGGACGCGGCAAGCGGTGCGCCCACGCACATCTTAGCAGGACATACCGACACGGTTAGTAGCGTGGCGTATTCGCCGAGTGGGGAGCAGATTGCCTCTCGCAGTGAGGACAAGACAGTGCGGCTGTGGGACGCGCAGAGCGGACAGTGTTTAGCGCTGCTGCAAGATTTTGGGGGCGTGATCAATAGTATCGCCTGGAAAACGACCCCCGACGGTACCTATTTAGTGACCGGTTGTGGTGATAAATCAGTCCGTGTTTGGCAGTTCATCGAAGACGAAGGCCATGTTCGAGCGCGCCTGCATTGGAGTTCGACATATGATAGGTTGGCCGTCACCGAGATGATTATTCAAGACGTGCTAGGTTTAAGCCAGGTCAATCAGAAGCTCCTAAAGCAGCGTGGCGCACTCTCCTAGATGAGGCGTGTTGCGACCGACCGGTGGAATTCGCCCAGTATTGGAGAGTGGTCCAAACTGGGGGCTGACGTAATCAACTGATTTTTTTGATTGTCGAGTGTGGTCCGGCTTTTCTGACGGTGGTTCGACAATGTCAAAGCACTTACTTCCACGGGCTCGGCCGTCAGCCCCCAGTTTAGACCACTCTCCCACATCTCGGCCTAAGCTGCTGATTTGAATACAAAATTCAGCTTAGATCAAGCTCACCAGAGCGTTGGCTAAACACAACAAAACTAATTATTTGTTTGAAAAATTTGAAGTTAATGAGTAATTTGCTACTCATGGCTTAATAATTTTAAGTCTTCATATCTTCAGAAAAAGGGGGGCACGCAAAACAGACCAAAGCTCAAATCAATTAACCAATAGTACTCACGATTTAAATAACGTTTAAGAACCGTCACTAATCAGGAGAAATAATGAGATTGTTTACTTTGCTCTTAGCCAGTCTGTTGACCTTCATATCGCCCACCTCGGCATTTGCCAAAACACCTGTATCTACTGATATTACATCGGCGAAAAATTCAGCTTGGGTACGCTGGCTACCTAATGCATTACCTGCTGCTGGTTATATCACATTGCAAAATAGCTCGAGCCAGCCGCTCGATGTCGCCAAAATCACTAGCCCAGATTACAAAAGGATCACAATATATCAAACTGTAACCGATAATGAATCCAGCAAAATGGTTAAAGTCGATAAATTCACTATCCCTGCAAATGGCGAGTTTGCGCTCGTTCCTGGCGGTTACCATCTCATATTTGAAAAACCAACACATCTGATTACTCCGGGCGACAACGCCAGAGCTATTTTCTTTTTATCAGATGGCAAAGTGTTTAAAGTAAGAATGCCAGTACGCACGTCACCAGAACTTTATTAAAAACATAAGTCACAAACCATAATTGGAGAGTGTTTCATTTTCCGGGGGCTGAAGCTTCTCAAACGCGTGTGCAAGTGCTTAATGGTGATCTGTGTAAAAGCTTCTGCCCTTGGTTTCCTGTATGAAAACACTTTAGCTCCCGGAATGAAACACTCTTCAGTTACGTCCGCTGCGCGACCCCCGAGAAGATGTCGAAGCAGCTTAAGCACTTTACGTTCCATTGATCCCCAAAGGCCTACCGACCGGGCCATTAATTTTAAATTGCTCTAAGACGCCTTGCGTAGTTCGCGAGGGGTAAATTTGATCACCGAATGCGTCGGGTGGCTTATGTTTGACCTAATATCTGTAGGAGCCTTTTCTTCTGTCTCAAAGAAAAAGCGTTTCTCGCCAAAAGCCGGCACTAAGCCATCTAACCAAGTGGCCTTTGGATCGAATTTTGCATAGAAAGGCCGACGTACCCAATCTGGGTTGCGGGCTTGCAGGAACTGTAGCGCAAACACCTTTTCGTCGCGAATATTCACGATACCATCTACCACCACTTTACCCGGAAACGCGCTCATTGAAGGGCCGCGCACGGTGCGAGCTAGGCCAGAGACGGTTTGATATGCTGCCTGAAAAATCTCATACGCTTTGGCCAGCGGCATTTGAAAATATTCATGGGGTCCGGTATCGCGCTCAACAAACATATAGTACGGAATGGCCCCTAGACGAACGCCGAGTGTCCATAATTCGGCCCATGCTTTAGCGTCGTCATTGATGTGGCGGATTAACGGGGACTGCATCCGCACCGTGGCGCCGGTTGCCAGAATACGCTTAAGCGCTTTTTGCGCCATCTCTTGGCGCAATTCAACCGGGTGATTGTAATGGCCCATGAGCGCCAGGTTTTTACCTGCCTTGACGACCTTCTCGAAAAGGCGCAATAAATCGTCGGCATCTTTATCAGTTACAAACCGCTGTGGCCAGTAAGCAACCGATTTAGTCCCAATGCGAATGTTTTGAATATGCTCGAGTTCTGGATCGAGTAGTGGCTCAATGTACCCAGTCAGCGAGCGAGTGTTCATAATGAGGGGGTCTCCCCCAGTAATCAGCACATCCGTGACTTCTTTATGTTGCTTGAGATAGGAAACTAATTCGTTTGACTCTCTCGCATCGAACTTGAGGCCTTCCATGCCCACAAATTGCGGCCAGCGAAAGCAGAATGTGCAATAAGCATGGCAGGTTTGTCCGGCGCTTGGAAAGAACAATACGGTCTCTTTATATTTATGCTGTAGGCCCTGAACAGGGGTTCCATCTAGCATAGGTACGTTGTGCGTCATTTGGCCGGCTGGGTGCGGATTCATTTGCAAGCGGATTTTTTTAACTTGCATTTCAATCGCCGCCTCATCTTTTTTGATGAGCACTAAATCCCTCAGATGAGCATACTCTGCGGGTGGCAACATGTCCTGATGAGGAAAGGTGAGACGATACATTGGATCGTCTGGCACGCGATCCCAATCAATCAACTCGCTCATGACATATTGATTCGTACGAAAGGGCAGGACACGCGAAACTACGAGTACTGCTTCGCGCAGTTCTGTTGGGATTTTTTCCCACTGCGGCGCTTGCTGGATGGATTGCCGGGTATAAGGTTTAAATTTCGGTGCAGCGAGAACCTCTTGAGTCACTTTATATACCCCTATTCAGTCTGATTTTCTTAAGAATTGCGCTTAAATCTCAGTTTAACGATTAGATGGGAGCTCAGGCTCCTTGCGATGGCGATTGATGACTAAGCCCGTCACTGCCACAATCACTGCTAACGCTGTCGTGATCAGCATTTCCGTGCGGTGGTGAGGCTGGATAAACATGGCGAATAAGATCCCAACGATAGCTACAATGACAATCCAAGTGAGCCATGGGAAGAGCCACATCTTAAGTTTTAGTTGCTCACCGTTGGCGAGTAAGCGCTTGCGTAAACGCAGCTGAGAGACGGCAATGACTAAATACACTAACAACCCGATCGCGCCTGAAGTTGCGAGTAAGAAGGTAAATACTTGCTTGGGCATTATATAGTTGGCAATGACCGTTAAAAAAGCGACTGCGGTAGAGGCAAGCACGGCGAGTACTGGCACGCCATTGCGCGTTGTGCGTTGAATTGCAGCCGGGGCATCGCCACGCTGGCTAAGCGAAAAAATCATCCTTGAGGCAGTGTATAGAGCAGAATTTAAGCAACTAATTAACGCAATCAGGACAATAATATCCACCAGCGCTTTCGCGTAAGGGATGTTAACTAACTCAAGCACACGTTGATATGCACCCATCTCTGGTAATAGGGGATCGTCCCATGGCACTAACGAAATCACTATGAAAAGTGAGGCTAGATAAAAGATACTGATACGCCAGATGGCGGAATTAGTCGCTCGGGTGATTTGCCGGACGGGATTTTTGGATTCAACCGCAGCAATCGTCGCGACTTCCGCGCCAAATAAGCTAAACATGGCAATCACCATGGCCCCGATCACTGCCTCCAAACCGTTTGGCGCAAAGCCGCCCACTGCATTAGAAAGCGCGCCTATGCCGCTGACGCTGCTATTTGGCAGAAAGCCCATAATTGCGGCCGCGCCAATGCAAATAAAGATAATAATTGCGGTAATTTTGGTGAGGGCAAACCAGAATTCAAGCTCGCCGTAGTACGCGACTTTCAATAAATTGCTTGAAGTTAGCGCCGCAGTAATCGTTAGAGCAAAGACCCAAGTGGCAATATCTGGGAACCATGAATGCAAAATAATCGCTGCTGCAGTCGCTTCTAGCGGGATGACTAAAACCTTGCGCCACCAATAAAGCCAGCCGATTGTAAAACCTGCCCAACGGCCAATGGCATGATCGGCATAAGTTGAAAAAGAGCCCGTATCCGGTAAAGCGACTGCCATTTCGCCTAACATCCGCATGACCAATAAAACGATGATTCCTGAAATCAGATACGCCATGATCACAGCCGGCCCAGCCGCGGCAATCGCATGTCCAGAACCAACGAATAAGCCGGCGCCGATCACGCCGCCAATCGAAAGCATTGCAACGTGGCGTTCCTTGAGCCCAGTATCGAGAACACCGCGAGCTGCTGGTGCAGCAACTCGACTGCCCAATGGTTTGGTCATGCCTTTCTTCAATTTCTACTCCAATATTTTGAACATCTCGTTAGAACATTAGCTATTTTTCTAACGTTAAATTAACCAGAGCTTTCCAAAACAATACCTTCAGTTCTGGAAAATACAATGCTATAAATTAGCTATATTCACCTGAAAAAGCGTAAAAAACCAGTAGATTCCCCTCTATTCTAGTTAAGAACCTATTAAAATGAGGACTTCGCGCAAAAAGCGCCAAGTCTAACAAAAATTATGCCTTCATTCGAGTTCTTTTCACCCTGCCCGCGCGGCCTTGAGGCAGTATTTGTTGACGAATTGCATGAGATTGCTTTACGTGCCCCTCTTGAGGTAGGCGCTTCTGTGCCGGGTGGCGTATATTTCATCGGCGGGCCCGCCGCTGCCATGGCCGTGAATTTGCACTCGCGTATTGCAAGCCGTGTCTTATTAAAAGTAGCGCAGCAATCTTATCACAATGAGAATGATCTCTTTGCGTTTGCGTCTGAGCAGGCTTGGGAGGATTGGTTCTCGGCACAACAAACATTGCGCGTGGATATTACCGCGATTAAGACGGCGCCTGTGCGCAATGTAGGTTTCGCGGCTTTGCGTGTCAAGGATGCGATCTGCGATCGTCTGCGCGCAGTAACCGGCGCACGACCTAATATTGATACCGCCACACCAGATGTGCGGGTGTTCGTTTTTCTGAGTGCCACAGAGTGCACGCTGTACTTAGATACCACTGGCGAAGCGCTGTTTAAACGCGGTTGGCGGCTTGATAAGGGCGCGGCGCCGCTGCGCGAAAATCTAGCCGCGGGTATTTTGCGCTTAAGCGGTTGGACGCCTGCGGTACCGCTCTATGATCCAATGTGTGGCAGCGGTACCTTTATTATAGAGGCGGCCCAGATGGCGCTTGGTTTGGCGGCTGGAGGCGAGCGCCATTTTGCGTTTGAAAAACTCCAATCCTACGATATGAGCGCATGGCCTATGTTAAAGGCGGCAGCGCTTGAGGCGCAACAGATAGCGCGTAGTCAGCACAGTGAGCTGAATATATTTGGTAGCGATATTTCGGGTGATATGCTGGTTAAAGCTCAGGCTAATCTAGAGCGGGCTGGACTTCGTCAGCTGTGGTTAAAGCAGGTTGATGCGTGTGCCATGGTAGCGCCTACGGAAACGCCAGGCATCATTGTCGCTAATCCACCTTATGGCGAGCGGGTCGAGGTGCGTGGCCAGGCGCCGCGAGCGCGTAGCCAAGACCGTGAGATGCAGACTGGACGCCGCGACCAGAACGAATTTTTTCGCGACGCGCAGCCAGACGAGGCTAGCGCTGAATTTTTTCGTGCTTTTGGTGATGCTCTTAAACAACGTTTTACGGGTTGGCAAGCCTTTGTTTTAACTTCTGACCGCGGTTTGCCCGGCCAAATGCGTTTACGGGCAGCAAAACGAACCCCGCTTTTCAATGGCCCAATTGAGTGCCGGCTATTCCGCTTTGACCTGGTGACGGGTTCAATGCGCGAGCGGCGCTCCGATGAAGAGTGATTGTATTATTTTATGCGACCCTGCTTTATATCAGTCTGCGGTCGCAGACCCCAAGCCGGTATTTTTATTTGCTCCTGATAAATCCAGACTATAGGATTGACGAATGATGCTTAGCCCGATTAGTATCCATAGCGTAGCTGGGGTCATCAGTAAATTGTGAGTTAAGCGGCTCATTTCGTGCCATCAATAGAAGCTAGAGGGACTATACACATTTCAAACTTGTATAGCATTTGTCATTCATTTTGAATAGGATGTGGGCTCGTGATAGGTGGCTCAAGCAAGTGGCGATGAGGCGGCAAGGTTAGGGCAAGGAGTCGCCTCATCAGCTTGAAATGGAAGATGTTGCTTGGTGAACCGGGAAGGGCTCATATGTACCACAATGCAAAAAATCTCCGGGGTTGCGAATTTCAGGCGCAATGCTTTAGGCTATAGCCAGCTTCATTACCTCAAAGAAGGCAAAAAATACTTAGATCGGGCTTACCAGCAGCAAAGTCAAAATCTGATTGAAGCCCGGCGCTTATTCAGCAAAGCGCAAACCCTCTTGAATCAAATCCCCCCGGCTGAAAAAAATCCAGAAATTAACAGAAATATAGCGCAAGCTCATCTTGAGCACGGTAATCGACTGCGAGATATGGGCTTTATCAAAGAGGCGCGTGCCAGTTACGAAGCTGCCCGAGCGTTTGATCAACCTGCCGCAGATGAAAAACTGCAAGCATTGAGCGTGATTGAGACGCCAGGTTTTCCTCAAAAACTCGTATTTCAAAACCTAATTGCCTCTTCCGTCAATTTAGACGCCCGCGTACTGCTATCGTCTGCGGCGCTCAGTGCAACCTGCTTTAAGCATAATTTACCGCCTGTGGTGGTGGATACTGATCATTCAACGGCTGCGCGTGACATTAAAAATACTCGCCACCTAGCCCGCTGTCTGCAATCTACTCAATCACCTCCAACTCAAGAATTAAACGAATTAGCACGTAATATCTTGGAGGCCTTCGCCCAAAGAGATTTCAAAGATTTAGATCTCTGGCGAGAAGTTGTGCCATTAGCGGCCACCGCAGATCCAGAGAAATGCCGTTATTTGATTGGCAAAGCTCATGATGCACTCGTGACACAAGAAAAACTCTTGGATCTATCTGCTCTCCAGAGTTTGGCTATGATGATTCACAATTTGCCGGAAGCGCTCTTTAAGAATAGTGCAGGAGATTTAGTCAAACTGTTGCAAACCTTGACGAGGCGTTTATCTAGCGAGCATATAGAGGGTAATGTGCAGCAATTTCAGTTGCTGCTGCACACCACCTCACAGATCTTAGACGCGATGGCCAAAGCGAGCGTTACCGGGATTAACCGTATCCAGGTTCAGGAACCGCTAGATAAGGTCTTAGCAAAATTAAGCCAAACGCCCGAGTTGCGCTTTCAAGCGTACTACGCGCGTCAAGCTTTAGCGCATATTCCGAATGATGAAAGCCGTTGGCAAGAAACATGGCGCCGGAGTTCAAGCGTCATTTTAGGCGCGACGAATTTAGCTCATGTGGTGCAGACTTTTGACCCGAAAAAATTGCTGAATGCTTTTGATCATTTTAGCGAGGCATTTTCTGGCGCGAGCGAGACCGTCAAGCGTTTAACCGAGTTAGCCGATGAAATGAACGATTTTGGTGCCACTGTGCTGGCAACCGGCACGGCAATTCGTGATCGTTTAACAAAAAGTAAGCAGCAACGTTGGTATGCGGCGCTGCAATTCTTAGATACCTGCTTAGAAGAGGGCCAACTGGTGCCATTCGAGCAATTTGCTCGGCATAGTCTATATAGCCGCAACGAAGCCTTCTTATTAGGGTTGTGCCAACGCTTAGAGCAAATAGCTCGCATCCAAACAGAGGACACCACGCAAGCCGCCGCCCTTCAGTTTTTAGGTGATGTGGTGCAAAACAAGAACCGCCAGTGGGGGCAGTATGCCCGTGTGCAGCAAGCTGTCCACCACACCTTAGGCCGCTTGGCAAAGACCCAAACTTTATCTGAACGCATGCAAGCGCAAGTCAGAGCACTGCTAGAGCAGTTGCCCCCTATGCTTCAGCAAGCTAAAACAGCGCATGATATAGATCACTACGTTGTGCCAGTATGGGATCCGGCTTGGCAGCAAGTGGGGACTCAGTTACTGCAGCGGGCGCGGGGAGATGATCGTCTTTTAACCCAGTCGCAAAGCGTTATGTTGCAAAGCAGCAAGGCCCCGCTAGCGTGTTTAGGTCTAGAGAAAGATATCTTGGCATTAGAGGCGCACTATGCAAAAGAGCTTGAGGAAGTGGATGAGGTAAAAGATGCCCTCGCGATGTATGTCGCGCCACAGGGCAAGCTGACCATTGATGCGTCTGAGCACTTCGATTTAGAACGCAAAGTGAGCGCATTTCTGGCATCAGAGAAAAAGGTATTTTTGTTGTTGGGCGAGGCCGGCTCTGGCAAATCAACCTTTAACCGGCACCTTGCCCGTCGTTTATGGGATGACTATCACAAAGCTCAGTCATCGCAGGAGCGTCCTATCCCCTTATTTATTCCACTTTCTACCTTGGATGATTCAAGTAAGAATTTGATCGAGCAATATCTGGCAGGACAGGGTTTGTCAAAGGCTCAGATAGAGGCGTTACGTCAGGCACGTCGCTTTATCTTTATTCTAGATGGCTATGATGAGCTGGCTCAGCGCTCACGTGCTTTTTATGCAGATAACCGGTTGGATAGGTGGCAAGCGCATGTGATCATGAGTAGCCGGCCAGAATATTTAGGGAGCGGCTATCAAAGTAAATTCCAGCCACAAGGCAAACCTCGTTTATTCGAGGAGTGTCGGCTGGCGCCATTTTCGGATGCATCGATAGAACACTATATTCATCAGTATGTGAAATATGTAAAGCCAAAATGGGGCGCTCAAGAATATCAACAGGCTTTTAAAGGTGCGCCGGAATTAAAAGATCTGGTGCGCAATCCCTTTATGCTCAATATGGCCTTAGAGGTATTGTCTACACTGGATGTGCACAAGAGCCGGGAGTCACGACTGACGCGAGTCGCGCTCTATGACATCTTTGTGGACAACTGGTCTGCGCGCTCGCAAGAACGCTTAGGGCGGATTCAATTAAGACCCGCGGAACAGGAGGCATTTGAGCGTTTAGATGAAGAGGGGTTTGTGGCCCACGAAATAGAGTTTAGTCAACGCTTTGCGGTAGCGTTGCATCTAGCTCGAGCGGTCACCGTCACTTATTCAGCGGCAAGTGATGCCAAGCATGGGGATTGGCGCGAAGAATTTTTAGGCAACGCTGAAAAGACGCGTTTGCTGCGCTTTAATGCTCCGTTAATCCGCCAAGATAATCAGTATCGCTTTATCCATAAATCGTTACAGGATTATTTTGTGGCGCGGGCGCTATGGGAAGAAATGAGAACCTCTGCTGGGAGCGGGCAAGAATTATCTAAGGAACTTAGTGCCGCGAACAATCTACGTCTGTTATGGAACGAGTTGGAAGATTTTTTTGCGTTGCAGCCAGCGGCGTTGCTCAACCAACTTAACGT
Source organism: Mycoavidus sp. SF9855 (assembly GCF_024582735.1). NCBI lineage: Bacteria > Pseudomonadati > Pseudomonadota > Betaproteobacteria > Burkholderiales > Burkholderiaceae > Mycoavidus > Mycoavidus sp. SF9855. The sequence continues at coordinate 1,909,562 of NZ_CP102085.1, read as the reverse complement.
AGTGGAAGATCCAGCGGTACTGAGTTTTTTAGTCGAGCAAGTAAGACAGGAGCCTACTTTAATCAAGTCCCTTTTAGCTTGGGTCAAGGCGTCAAAGACCCGAGATGGCATTGACCGAGCCGCGGCTAATGCCTTGACTATTTTAGTCAAGGCAGGCCGGCAATTGAATGGCTTAGATTTGAGCCAAATCAAAGTGCCGGGAGCGGATTTAAGTTATGGGGTCTTTGACCAAACTCAATTTAAAGGGGCGGATTTAAGGGAAGTCAAATTCCGCGGCGCATGGTTGCGTGGGGCAAACTTAGAGACGGCACAGTTGAGAGGCATTAACTTTGGTGAGTTGCCTAGTTTAGAGTTGAATAGCAAGGTGTCTGATTGTTGTTATTCCCCTGATGGGCACTGGTTGGCTGTGAGTACCAGCGAGGGCGGGATAAAACTGTATCGAACTGAAGCGTTAGAGCTGGTGCATACGCTTGCAGGGGCGGGTGATGCGGTGAGGGTGAATAGTGTGAGTTTTTCGCCAAACAGCGAATTCCTGGCGTCAGGAGGAGAGGATACAAAGGTGACGCTATGGCAAGTAGAAAGCGGAGATGCAGTGCATGTGTTTGAAGGCCATAGCGATGCGGTGAATAGTGTGAGTTTTTCCCCAAATGGTGAATTCCTGGTGTCGGGGAGTCGGGATAAAACGGCGAAATTGTGGCGCGCAGAAAGCGGCGAAGAATTGCATACGTTTGCCGGGCATAGTGACCGGGTGAGGAGCGTGAGTTTTTCGCCAAACGGTGAGATTTTCGCGTCGGGGAGCAAGGATGGGACGGTGAAACTATGGCGCACCGCAGGCGGAGAAGCGTTACGTACACTTGAATGCCATGGCAGCGCAGTCAATAGTGTGAATTTTTCGCCTAATGGCGAATTGCTGGCGGCCGGCAATTATAGGGTAGCGAAGCTGTGGGAAGTAGCAAGTGGCAAAGAATTACATGCGCTTGAAGGGCATAATGGTTGGGTGAGTAGTGTGAATTTTTCGCCCAATGGCAAGTTTCTGGCCTCGGGCAGTTCAGATAATATGGTCAAGCTATGGAGCGTAGAAAGCGGTGAGGAATTGTCTACGCTTGAAGGGCATAGCGGTAGGGTAAAAGGGTTGAGCTTCTCGCCAGACAGCAAGTTTTTGGTGTCGGGGAGTGGGGATGGAACGGTGAAGTTATGGCGAGTCGAAGACGGGGAAGAGCGGTCTATGCTGGGCGGGCATAGTCACGGGGTGAGGAGTGTGAAATTTTCCCCCAACGGTAAGTATCTGGCGTCGGGCAGTGCGGATAACACGGTAAAACTATGGAGCGTAAAAAGCGGCGAAGAATTACGTACGCTTACAGGTCATACACTCAGTGTGCTGAAAGTCAATTTCTCACTAGATGGCAAATTTTTGGCCTCAGGGAGTTGGGATAATACGGTGAAGCTGTGGAATGTAGACAGCGCAGAAGAATTGCATACGTTTGCAGGACATAGTGAAAGGATCAGTAGCGTGAGTTTTTCGCCAGATGGCAAACTCCTGGCCTCAGGGAGTTGGGATAACACAGTGAAGCTATGGAGCGTAGACCGCAAAGCAGAGCTATATACCCTTAAGGCCCATGATAGTTGGGTGAGTAGTGTGCATTTTTCACCAGACGGTAAGCTCCTAGCGTCGGCGAGTAAAGATGGGACCGTGAAGCTATGGAGCATAGAAAACGGAGAAATGTTGCGTGTGCTTGAAGGGCATTGGCCTGGGGTCAGTAGCGTGACTTTTTCGTCAGATGGCAAGCTGCTGGCGTCAGGCGGGGCTGATAAGGTAGTGAAGCTATGGCAAGTAGACAGCGGAAAAATAGTGCACACGCTTGCCGGACATACTCATTGGGTGATGAGCGTGAATTTCTCACCAGATAACACCTTTTTGGTGTCGAGTGGCAAGGATGAGGCGGTCAGGCTGTGGTCAGTAGAGACAGGAGAATGCAAGGCGACACTGCCCTGTTTTTTTGACTGGGTTGATTCAATCGTTTGGCCTGAGTCCGCGGAAAATAGTATCAAATTGGCGGGTGGCAAAGGGCGGGCCGCGCATATTTGGCAAATAGAACCGAAAGCGAATGATTGGCGGGTCGGGTTATATTGGGCGTCATCTCAAAACCAACTCACCTTAACCCATGCCTCGATTCAAGATGCACAAGGCTTAAGTCCAATGAACCTTCGCTTATTCGCACAAAGGCAAATAAGTAGTAAGCCCTGAATAAATAGTTTTGCGTACAATTGGATCCAAGAACCCAAACCAACAGCAAAGGTAGGATGGAATAACGCGGATAAAGGAAAGACGTAAAAGCGAGCCTGCCAGCTTTTGCGTGTGTTCTTGGCATTGGAGAACTGGAGGCGGGAGTCGGAATCGAACCGGCGTTGACGGCTTTGCAGGCCGCTGCATGACCACTCTGCCATCCCGCCAGGGATCAAGCTTGACTGGGCGATAATGTTCTACGTTGCCAGTCGCCCCTCTATATGCAACCGATAGATTGGAGCGGGAAACGAGACTCGAACTCGCGACCTCCACCTTGGCAAGGTGGCGCTCTACCAACTGAGCTATTCCCGCATAAATTACATTGCGTGTTTTGCGTCTTACTCAATGCAAAGACGAGATTATGAATAAGTGCTTATTTGGTGTCAAGCGATTGCTACAATATACTTGCACTTAGATGTAAAAGAAGGGTGGATCGCTAGGGTAAAATTGGGTAGCAAGGCCAATTAGGGGCTGGATTTAGAGGAAAAGGTTTTACGTGAATAAAGCTTGGATTAAAGAATCGGAACCTGCTGAGCCAAATGAAATAGAGCTTGAGCAGGTGCAAATACCCGCTGGGGCGAAGAATTACATGACGCCAGCAGGCTATCGTAAATTAAAAGCAGAGTTATTGAGTTTGCTTGATCATGAGCGGCCTGAGGTGGTTCGCACCGTATCCTGGGCGGCTGCCAATGGAGACCGCTCGGAGAATGCAGATTATATTTACGGCAAGCGGCGCTTACGTGCAATCGACAAACAAATTCGATTTTTGACAAAGCGACTGGATAATGCGGAGGTCGTAGACAGCAGTTACCAGGAAAATCTAGATCAGGTGTTTTTTGGCGCAACGGTTACCTATGCGACAGATGAGGGCGTTGAACATTCCGTCACCATTGTCGGGGTGGATGAAATTAATCTAGAGCAAGGTCATGTGAGTTGGGTCTCACCGATTGCGCGGGCTTTGCTTAAAGCAAAAATAGGTGACACGGTGGCGCTGCATACGCCAACCGGCATGATGCAAATCGAGGTGCTTAAGATTCAATACCCTGACCGAGCCGATGAGGGTTAAGTGGGACTTCTATATGCGTGCGCCAAGCACGGTTCTTTGGGATAGTCTTACCATTATTGGGTAGTCATACCATTAATCCTCTGACAAGCCCGACAAGCATTAATAATCTGGCCGCTCGCGCTCAATCTGCATACCGCCATTGCGACGGCTAGCTTGGTTTTCGCCAGATTTTTCGCGGGCGATACGCATAATATCTGGATTGATGCGCGTGCGGCGCATCACATTCGCTAGATGCACTCGATTAGCCACCTGAATCACCAGGCGTAGCACAGCGGATTCTTGGGCGAAATCTTCGTCCATCGCAATATGCGCAATATTGGCGTCGGCGGCTGTAATGTCCGCTGCAATGCGCGCAAAAACGCCTTTTGTTTTACGCACTAGGATCTTGATCACGACATCGAACAAACGCCCTGGTTGGGGTGCCCAGGCGATATCAATCCAACGCTCTGGATCGCGCTTGTGAATGCGGTGGGCTACGCGGCATTCTGTGGTGTGAACCGCCATCCCCAGGCCGAGTCCAATGTAGCCCATGATGGCGTCCCCTGGAATCGGGCGACAGCAGGACGATAATTGGACAGACATGCCCTCAGCGCCGCTAATCATAATGGGGGTTGGACTATGGGTGCTGTTGGCCGGGGCGGCGCCTGACCCTAGAGGCTTAGTCTGTGTATCTTTATGAGCTTCATCTTCATGTCCTCCCAGCAAGACCTCAATCCGTTTTGCCATGACGGCGGCAATGCAACGACCTAGTCCAACGTCAGCGAAGATTTCTTGGCTGCTGTGATTCGTCCATTGCTCTAGTTTGCTCCAAACCTGCGGCGTCATGCTTTCTAATGAGAGGCCATAGCCTTTGAGGGCTTGTTCTATAAGCCGTTTACCCAATTGTATGGATTCATTGAAGCGCATCGTTTTGAGGTAATGCCGAATGGCCGAGCGCGCTTTGCCAGTGCGCACGAAGCTAAGCCACGCTGGATTCGGCTTGGAAGAGGGGGCGGTGATAACCTCGACAATATCGCCGCTTTGCAACTCAGTGCGCACCGGCAGCATTTCATTGTTGATTTTTACTGCGGCGCATTGATTGCCCAGTTCGCTGTGGATGGCGTAAGCGAAATCAAGTGCCGTGGCGCCACGTGGCAGCGTGATGATGCTTGATGCCGGCGTAAACACATAGACTGCATCTGGAAAGAGGTCGATCTTAACGTGTTCCAGGAACTCACTCGCATCGCCCGCTTCCAATTGAATATCCAGCAACGATTTGAGCCATTGATGAGCGCGTTGTTGGACATCGTTCAAATCTGCGCTGCCATTTTTATAGAGCCAATGCGCAGCGACGCCGGCCTCGGCGATATCGTGCATCTTTTCGGTGCGGATCTGAAATTCAACGGGGGTGCCAAACGGGCCCACCAGTGTGGTATGCAATGACTGATAGCCGTTGATTTTGGGAATCGCGATGTAATCTTTAAATTTACCGGGTACGGGTTTGTAAAGGGAGTGCAAGACGCCCATACATAAATAACATTCAATAGGTTTTTCGACCACGATGCGAAAACCATATACGTCAAGAACTTGCGAAAACGACAATTGTTTGTCGCGCATCTTACGGTAGATGCTATAGATGGTTTTTTCGCGGCCCGTGACTTCGCAGTCAATCTGCTCATTTGCAAACGCGTACTGGACTGCCTCCAGGATTTTGCCAACCACTTCACGGCGATTACCGCGTGCTGCTTTTATGGCTTTTTCAATCGTTGCATAGCGATGCGGATGAAAATTCGCAAAACTAGTTTCCTGCAATTCCCGATAGGTATTATTTAAGCCTAGTCGGTGTGCAATCGGTGCATAAATATCGTTCGTTTCACGCGCGACGCGGCGGCGTTTCTCCGCCGGCACAGCGCTAAGTGTGCGCATATTGTGCAAACGATCGGCTAATTTGACGAGGATCACACGCACATCGCGTGCCATGGCCAGCATCATTTTGCGGAAATTTTCCGCTTGTGCATCTTCGCGACTGCGAAACTCCATGCGGTCGAGTTTGGATAAACCATCGACCAATTCAGCGACCTTCGGCCCAAAATGCTCCGCCAACTCGGCTTTGGTGACCCCTTGGTCTTCCATCACATCATGGAGTAAGGCTGCCATGATGGATTGCGCATCGAGTCGCCAGCTGGCGCAAATTTCGGCAACCGCAATCGGATGCGTGATGTAGGGTTCGCCACTTTGCCGATACTGGCCAAGATGAGCTTGATCGCTGAAATGGAAAGCAACTTTGATTTGCTCGATTTCTGACTGTTCGAGGTAATCGGATAAAGCTGTGGTTAATTGTGCGATTGAAACGACTTCATGCTTACGCGGCTGTTCAGGCGTGGCAGTGGGGCCAAATAAATGCTTAAACGACTGCTCAAGCACTTCATCGATATATTTGCGCGCTACCGGCGTATCTAATTTGGAGGCAGAAGATGGACTTTCGTTCATATTTGCCTCCATAGATTAATCGTACTCGCTTGAGATGAGCGCGGCTGGATGTGCTTACAGCGGCACTTTTTTTAACATCTCATTAATCTCTACAACACCGTCGGCAATCTCACGCAAAGCGGCAACAGGCGGCTTATTGCGGTTACCCACTTTAGTGGCGTGTCCTAAGATGAGCTGGCGCGCCCGGTAAGTAGCCGCCAGTGTAAGATCAAAACGATTGGTACCGGGTTGCAGGCAGTCTTCGATAGTAATGCGGGCCATGATGAGTTCTTCCTTTATAAGAATAAGTACATTTTACCTCAGTAGGGTTTAAAGAGGTTTTTAAAGGTATTTTGTTGTTTAATTGGTGTTAGGCGCATGAATGCCTAACTCAGTAAACAACTGAGCATGACGCGCACACTGAGAGGCAAAGCGTAGCCGTGTCGTGGTGACAATCGATTGCAATTGGGCGAGTGCATGTGCAAACACATCGTTGATGATGACGTAATCAGCTTCGGCGGCATGGGCTATTTCATTGCCGGCGGCGAGTAACCTTCTCACAATCACATTGGGCGCATCCTGCCCGCGTTTTTTTAGCCGTTCTTCGAGGGCCTCAAGCGAAGGCGGTAAAACGAAAATGCTCACCGCATGACTAAACTGTCGGCGTATTTGCCGCGCGCCTTGCCAATCAATTTCAAGCAGCACATCGTGGCCAGCTTCGACCTGTTTTTCAATCCACAGGCGTGAAGTCCCATAATAATGTCCATGCACCTCGGCGCTCTCGATAAATTCACCGCTGGCGCGGCGCACGAAAAAATCTTCCTGAGTCACAAAATGATAAGCCTGTCCATCTACCTCACCAGGCCGAGGCGCGCGTGTCGTATAAGAGACCGATAAACTAATGCCTGCATCTTGCTCAAGTAAGGCATTGACCAGCGTTGATTTGCCAGCGCCTGAAGGCGCTATGACCATAAACAAATGGCCAGGATACTGATTGTCCGCTGAGTGGCTGCGTGGAGTGGCAGAGGGAGGCATGGAAGGTGAGGTGGCCTGGCTCATGATAAAACGGGCTCCAGTTTAAAAATTCTCTCTCGCATGATTGGAGACCGCGAGAGAAGGGTTATAGCTTGCAAATAGGTGCTGAATAATAAGCCAGAAGCTTACTCCAAATTTTGTATCTGTTCGCGCATTTGCTCGATTAAAAGCTTAAGCGACATGGCCGTATCGGCCAGTTCCTTAGCGGCAGCTTTTGAGCCAAGTGTGTTGGCTTCTCGGTTGAGCTCTTGCATCATAAAATCAAGCCGCTTGCCCACTCGGCCACCTTGCTGGGTCATGCGTCTGGTCTCGTTTAAATGAGCCGATAGGCGCGACAATTCCTCATTGATATCAATGCGAATGCCGTAAATGGTCATTTCCTGCCGTATGCGCTCGGCGGTTTCCTCTGGCGAGACAAGCGCTGGCGCATTGTCTGCGGTGGCAAGTCCAAGCGCTTCTTGTAGACGCTCGACAATCTTCTGTTGGTGTTTGGCCATTAATTCTGGCACCCAAGGCATAATTTGACTGACAAGGCTCTCCATCTCAGCCACTTTGGCAAGCAGCATGGCTGCAAGTTGCGCGCCTTCGCGCGCGCGCATGCCGATTAATTCATCGAGGGCTTGCTGAGCGCATTTGATCACGGTTTCGCTCAAACTATCTGCCATTTGAGCGCTGCCGTTACGTCTACTCAGTACGCCAGGCCAATGCAAAATCTCGTTAATTGTCAGCCGTCCAGCTGCTGGAAAGCGGCGCAATATCTGAGGCTCAAGTAAAGCGAGTTGTTCTAGCGCATCATGGTTAAGCGTATTGATTGTAGGAAGTATTTCACCGCGCTGCAGATTGATGCGAATCTCGACTTTGCCGCGGCCTAATTTTTGTGTCAACATTTCGCGCAAGATGGGTTCACTGGCGCGAACGTCATCGGGAATGCGAAAATTGAGATCCAAAAAACGCGAGTTAACGGTGCGCAACTCAACCGATACACTCGTTGGTGGATCACCACTATCCGCTACAATAGGTACTTCGTGTGTGACGCTGGCATAGCCGGTCATGCTATAAATCATCATTGTGCTCGCTAGATGTTGCAACGCCCTCTAAATAACGGCGAGAAAATTCATTTTAACTAGGTCAAGGGTAGAGTACCGTATTCTAAAGGATATACGCTTCCTTTATTCTTGGTAGCAACGCGCTTAGGCTGCGCAGCAGTATATAATTAGCGCTCTATGAATGGATTATCACTACGGCCGGATGGCCGCTCCCCTGGTCAAATGCGTGAAGTGCGCATGACCCGCGATTACACAAAACATGCCGAAGGTTCGGTATTGGTTGAATTTGGTCATACCAAAGTGATTTGTACGGCGAGCGTCGCTGAGCGAGTGCCAGAATTTTTGCGCGGCCAAGATCAAGGTTGGCTCACCGCGGAATATGGCATGTTGCCGCGCGCGACCCATACGCGTAGCGAGCGCGAGGCAGCACGCGGTAAGCAGACCGGCCGCACCCAAGAAATCCAGCGTTTAATTGGACGTGCGTTACGTGCAGCATTTGACCTTAAAAAGCTTGGTGCGCGTACGCTGCATATCGATTGCGATGTGATTCAGGCTGATGGGGGCACACGCACGGCGAGTATTACCGGTGCTTTTGTAGCCGCGCACGATGCGGTAACCCAGCTACTGACAACCCGGCGGATTGCGCTGTCGCCCATCACGGATTGGGTGGCGGCGGTGTCAGTTGGGATTGTCAATGGCGTTCCTGTGCTCGATCTGAACTACGATGAAGATGCGCAATGTGGCACCGATATGAACGTCGTGATGAACGGCCAAGGTCATTTCGTCGAAGTCCAAGGCACCGCTGAGGGAGTTGCTTTCTCGCGAGTAGAAATGAATCAGTTGCTTGATCTGGCGCAAACCGGTATCGCAAGTCTAATCACCAAACAAAGAGAAGCGTTGGGACTCGATGTTGCGTAAAGCTGCCCAGGTGGTGTTAGCGTCAAACAATGCTAATAAGCTGCGTGAATTTACCGCTCTGTTGGCGCAAGCGGGACTTAAATTAGTGCCGCAAAATGAGCTTGGTGTGACACCAGCGGCAGAACCCTACCTAACCTTTGTTGAAAATGCGCTGGCTAAAGCACGCCATGCCGCGCGTGCAAGCGGCATGGCTGCGCTGGCGGATGATTCCGGTTTATGTGTGCACGCGCTGCAGGGTGCGCCTGGCGTGCATTCAGCTCGATTTGCGCAACGCGCGGGTGGCGCTAAAACAGATGCGGCCAATAACGCACTGTTACTCAGCGAGCTTGAGTCGTATCGCGACCGGCGTGCGCATTACACTTGTGTCTTAGTCTATGTCGCACACGAGCATGACCCCGAGCCAATCATCGTTGAAGCACGCTGGTACGGTGAAATTGCAACCGCCGCGCGTGGCACACATGGTTTTGGATATGATCCACTTTTTTATCTGCCAGAGCTCGGACAAACCGCAGCTGAATTAGACCCAACGATTAAAAACACCATCAGTCATCGTGCCCTCGCGAGTGCGCGCTTATTGCTGCGGCTCAATAACGAAGGCGTTGAGATCGCGCTATGAGCTTAGATATAAGCTTAGTCAAGCCAGTTGTTATAAGCTTGCCAACCGCGCAACGTAGCGTAGTCGCTCCGCTGTTCGCGCCGGGGCGGATTCAACTGGCTGCATTGCCACCGCTCTCGCTCTATGTGCATTTTCCATGGTGCGTTAAAAAATGTCCCTACTGCGATTTTAATTCGCATGAATGGAAGGGGACAGGTGAGTTTCCAGAGGATGCTTATCTGGATGCGCTCTGCGCTGACCTCGAGCATGCGTTGCCACTGATCTGGGGGCGGCCGGTTCATTCGATATTTATTGGCGGCGGCACGCCCAGCCTCTTATCGGCAGCAGGCCTTGACCGTTTATTAGCGGATATACGGGCGCGCTTGCCGCTGGTGGCAGATGCGGAAATTACATTAGAAGCGAATCCTGGTACCTTTGAGGCTGAGAAATTTAGCCAATTTCGCACCAGTGGCGTTAACCGTTTATCAATTGGGATCCAAAGTTTCAATGGTGCACACCTGACTGCGCTTGGTCGCATTCATGATGCGCAGCAAGCACGGCGGGCCACCGAAATTGCGCAACACGTGTTTGGTAACTTTAACCTTGATTTAATGTTTGCGTTGCCAGGCCAGACCCTAGAGGAATGCCGCGCAGATCTAGCAACCGCGCTCTCCTATAACCCGCCCCATCTCTCGCTTTATCAGCTCACGCTTGAACCTAATACCCGCTTTGCAAAATATCCGCCGATCTTACCTAATGACGATCTCTGCGCGGATATGCAGGAGTGGCTTCAGCTGAAGATGCAGGAGGCGGGCTACCTTCAGTACGAAGTCTCCGCTTATGCGCAGCCAGGCCAATCCTGTCGGCACAATCTGAATTATTGGCGTTTTGGTGATTATCTCGGCATTGGCGCCGGCGCGCATAGCAAATTATCTTTTCCAGAGCGAATCATCCGGCAAGTAAGGTATAAGCATCCAGCGACCTATCTCACGCAATGCAAGCAGGCACTTCCCGTACAGGAAGAACATGAGGTGCGTACTGATGAACTGCCATTTGAATTTATGTTGAACGCATTGCGCTTGCCGGAAGGGTTTCCAGTCTATCGTTTTATTGAGCGTACTGGCTTGCCGCTCACCACCATCGAGGCGCCATTGCGTGAGGCCGAAGCACGTGGGCTACTGCTGCGTGACCATGAAACGATTGCGCCAACGCCACTTGGCCGGCGCTTTTTAAATGATTTACAGAGTTTGTTTTTGTGAGCCCATGCGTTACAATAGCGTCCTCTTTGGAGGCGTGGCCGAGTGGTTGAAGGCAGCTGACTTGAAATCAGCCGTACGGGCGACCGTACCGTGGGTTCGAATCCTACCGCCTCCGCCAGTTGCCCAAAACTGGCCCCAATATCCTCCCCTTCAAATAAACCGAAAAGCCTTGTAGAATAAAGGATTAATGGGGTATTTATGTATCTTCTCAATAACCCGGGGCAACCATCGCACAACGCTGCGCCGTTTGGCCGGCTTGCTTCGTCAAGATCGTCGGAGCAGCTTGCTCGCGCGACGTAAGGAATTTCACTTGTAAACGGTGATGTTAACGTTCATCACGCCGACTGAGCTAGGTCGTCAATAGTGGACGCCATAAATAAATTTTATGCTCATTACGGTGTCAGTTGAAGAAGGTAAAGCTTCGATGGCGCAATATTTGAAAGGCCGTAGCCACGAAATGGATCGTCCGGCGCGAATGAAAGTGGTTGAGTCGTATTTTGCTGACCCGAGCAAGCTTCAAGAGTTTGCTTCAACCTATCAGCCGCATCAATGGGCGTCAGCAGTGCGTATGTTGTATGACACTGTACAGATTGCTGCGCCGCAGCAGCGCTAGCGTGCGCAGTCTCCGGTCAGTTCAAGGCCTTCCAGGTTAGGTCAAGCCATTGCGGATTTTGCGCAAGATTCTGAAAAAGGGATCGAGCAGATTATGGATAGGATGGGGCTGTGATATTAAAAGAATACGGCGGACAAATAAAAAAGGGCGGGAATTCCGCCCCTCTCGTGCCTTGAGTTAACTAAAAATGTGAGATTAAAGGTTTAATTAATTCCTTAGTTAACAAAAGCGCATTTAACTATTTGGAATTGACCGCATCCCTAAGCAATTTCCCAGGAACAAACGCCACGGTATTAGATGCAACTATTTTGATAGCTTGGCCGGTTTGGGGGTTTTTGCCTGTACGTGCGCCCCGGTGACGTTTAGAAAAGGTACCAAAACCAACGAGCGTCACGGTGTCTCGGTCCAAAGCATTTGTAATAGAATTTAGTATGGCATCTAAGACCATGCTAGCACGCTCCTTGGTAAGGTTAGCCTTTTCTGAAATACAGGCAGCCAGTTCCGGTTTTCTCATAAAAATCTCTCCTTGGGTTGTTGTGCCTTGAGTTAATTAAAAATGTGAGATTAAAAGTTTAATTAATTCCTTAGTTAACAAAAGCGCATTTAATATGGCCTAATTGACCGCATCCTTAAGCCCCTTACCAGCCTTAAACCCTGGTACTTTAGCCGCCGAAATTTTGATAGCCTTACCGGTTTGGGGATTGCGACCTGTACGTTCGGCCCGCTCTTTGACAGAAAAGGTACCAAAACCAACGAGCACCACGTCATCTCCCTGCTTCAAAGCCCCTGTAATAGAATCTATCACGGTGTCCAATGCCTTGCTAGCCGTAGCCTTAGAAATGTCAGCACTTACTGCAATACTGTCAATCAGTTCCGATTTATTCATAGAAATCTCCTTTGGGTTGAAATGAATACTAGCAAATGCGCTGATTGAATTTAGAGAGCCTGCGCTATCTAAATGTTTACGACTTAAACGACTAACGAGGTAAATTAGAATTTTTACCATAGCCACAATTTTTATCAGTGCCTGGAGGATCTGTCAAGTTTTTGTATTAAACCTAAAAAGGTTAAGTAGCTGGAACGCAACGTTGCGTTCCAGCTACTTAACCTTTTACAAGTTTCTATAACGATGTTGCATTTCGCGGTGAGTAAGAGTTATAGTGACAGCGAAGGTATTATTTGTCCCTGGATTTGGTAGAACTTCCACGGTTTTTTTGCTATTGGCTGAAGAAAGAATTCATTGAATAAACCTGATAATCGGACGCATTAAGAGTAATAGATTTTATTAACTACCTTGGAGGGAACGATGAATAGCGTTGAAAAAATGGTGAAGTTGCTCGTGGCTGAAGGGTTTGATATTTCTGTAGAAGAAATAAAAAATGAAGCTTCGTTCATTGATGATCTTGGTATTGACCCGGAAGATTTTTATGAGTTGATAGGGGACTTCGAAGATACGTTCGGAATTGAAATTCCTGATGAAGATGTCGAAAAACTCAAGACAGTGCAGCAGGCAGTGGATTATATTCAGGAAGCTGAAAAGAACAGCGAAATTGAAGATGACACTGAAGATGAGGATAGCGCTGAGTAATAGTGTTAGAATCTCCGCATAAATCAAAAGCGATGTTATACCTCTTTGCTATGGGGCTATGCGGAGGTTCTTTAGGTTCCCATTTAAAGTTTTATGAAAACTTTTACTGAGGGGGCCAGTTAGCTAATAGCAAGGGAGCCTCAATTCGCTCGAAGTGGCGAATATTGTTTGTGACTAACAGTGCGTCAGCCGACAAAAAATGCGCGGCAATCATCATATCCATTTCCCCAATAGGTTGCCCTGTTTGTTACGAGTTGATGCCGAATATCGGCGTAGTAATCAGCGGCTTCCGCATCCCAAGGCAAAACTCGAACATTTTTAGAAACTGCCGAGCGCCTATATGAAGCCTATGACCCGTGGGTAAACGTTTTACCCCATACATCAACTCAGCACGGGTTATGACCGATACGCAAACCATTGAAGGATTGATGGTCGCTAATTTGGCTTCGACTTCTGGTGGGCATCCTTTAATAATATAACTGGCGGTGTCCGTATCCAGCATGTGAAGCATACTCATGTTGCTGCATCTTCAAATAAATTGCGCTCTTGTGGCATAACATTCATTGGACGCTCTTCCATAAAGTCGGTGGGTACATCAATGGAATGCATTAAGTCTCGAAAGTCCTTCCATGTTTTAGCCCCTGGGCGGTTGGATAATGTTACGTCACCGGTGACTTCGTCACGAGTGATATAGACTTCATTGCCTTCAAAGCGGAATTCGGCAGGGAGCCGAACGGCCTGACTGGCCCCATTTTGGAAAAGCTTGGCGCTTCGTACGTTGAGCATATTAGGCTCCTTGAATTCAATCTCTAATAGTATATTCATTGGTATATACTACGATGAGTGATTTGCAAAACTGTACTAGAAGAACGAGTTGCCTCACATTAAAAGTAACCCAAGAGTGGTAAAAAAGTAATACGTTGACTCACATCATTGGTAACCGAAGAAAGGATGGTTATCGATGATGAAAAAGCATGAGAAGCAAGCGTATTTGGAAGCGATACGAAAGCGCTACCGCAAAGCCAAGCGATGTGACAAAAGCAAGATATTGGACGAATTTTGTGCGGTTTGCGGCTACCATCGCAAATATGCTCTGCGGCGCTTAAACGAACCGAAAAAACAAGCTACCAGAAAAAAGCCAGGCAAGCCATCGCGCTACGATTGCGCCGAGGTGATGGTGCCGTTATGTGCCGCTTGCTACCGATCAAATGGCCTCCAAACGCCTAAAAGTTGCCATACCGCTCTGGCTACCACACTATGAGGCTATGCGTGGTGAGATGGCTAATGAGGCACGTCACAAGCTTCTGGCTATGTCATCTGCTACGATCGATCGCTTGCACCGGTAAGAGCTCAAACAGGCAAACGAGGTTTATCAGGTACAAAACCAGGAACCTTGTTTAAAAATAAAATCCCTTTGCAAGGCTGTCATTGGGATATATCAAAGCCGGGTTTTATCGAGGCCGATATGGTGGCACATTGCGGCCCAAGCTTAGCAGGGGATTTTGTCTGGAGCCTTGATAATGCGCATGTTGAGCAAAAAAATTGGTCTTGTGTCCGTCAGCTTTTTGGCTATGAGCGCTTTGCCAATCCCGAGCTCGTTACCATGATGAATGACCTGTATACTAATGAATTCAGCTTGCTCAATAATTTCTTTTGCCCAACCATGAAGCTCTTTGAGAAAAAGCGAGTCGGTGCAAAAATTATCAAAAAACATGCCAAACCAGAAACCCCTGTTCTGTCTCACTGCTACGGTTCGCATCCCAGGCTGCTACACAGCTGTCCAAATGGTTTGCCTTTAAAGCACGAGACCCAGAAACGCTCGAAGAAGACATCAATTACGTGCTGAATCATTTTGGCTCCATTTATAGATTTAATTGTGCGTAATGACTTACCTCACCTGGGCTGGCCAAAATTCTGTTTCCATCTTTATGCTCGCTCCATCGATATTTAGATGCGGCCAACTATGGTTAACTAGCTTCAAGCGGCAAGCCCTTACGATTTAGCTACAATCCGGGTCTATCTAAATTTTGCCTGATGGCGCCCCTATAATTGAATATAAGAGAATAATCTATGTTAACGCCTATTTCGAGCGCTGCAACTCAATCTTATTCCGTAGTGCAAAAAGCTACAGCGCCTTCTTTACTCTCACTCCCCGTTGAAATTCGAGAAGAAGTAGAAAGTCATTTGCAACCAGTGGACCAGCAGAATCTTTTTAAAGCACTGACTACGGTGACTCGCAATGGCGAACCCTTAGATTCGCCCGCCCTAAAGCTACACCTCATCAAAGATAGGATTAAAGTTAAATATCAGGAAGCTTTGATCAACTCAGACGAGAGCATGAAAACTCTTGCGTGGAATGAGTTTGTAAGGTTATGGAACTTGGATCAACTCGATCAGATTGTAGAGAAATCTGCGCTTTTTGAGCTGCTACGATTTGTCAATGATCCAGAGATATTTAAATATTTATACGAAGAAATTCAGAATAACTCTGGATTAGAACAAAAGTTATTGAGTTGGGTGGAGCGTTCTAAGACAGAAGAAGTACACGCCGTGGCAGCCAATGCGCTAACGCTATTAGTGAAAGCTGGCGTGCAATTGAATAACAGAGATTTTAGTGGAATACGCGTGCCTGGCGCAGATTTAAGTTATGGCGTATTTGATGATACCCAATTTCAAGGTGCGGATTTAAGAAATGTAAAGTGGTACCGTGCCCGGCTAGCAGGAGTCAATTTGGAGAGGGCCGATCTCAAGGGATTAAGGTTGGGCGAAAGGCCCGCATTACAGATGGAAAATGAAGTAAAGGCCTGTAGTTACTCACTGGATGGGCGCTGGTTGGCTGTGACAGAAAGCAAATATATCTATCTCTATGAAACAGAGAATTTACAGAAAGTCCATACGTATACTAGCCATGAGGATCCGGTGCATAGTATCACGTTCTCAAGAGATGGTCAGTGGCTAGCTGTTGGTGATGGTCAGAGGGTGAATCTGTGGCATGTCTTGGGCGATCGATCTCTCGCACACACGTATATTGGATATGGAGATGTCGCATTTTCAGCCGATGACCAATATTTGGCGTTTGGAAGTAAAAGTAATTATAGTAGTGTGGAACAGTGGCATGTCTCGGGTAATCGATCTCTTGCGCACACATATACTGTTGGCGCCAGGGAGATCGGACCGGGTAGAGTCGTGTTCTCAAGCGATGGCCGATGGTTAGCTGCTGATGATACTCGGATGGTGTTCCTCTGGTATGTCTTAGGCGATCGATCTCCCGCGCAGATGTACTCTGGATCTCCAGATTGGGCGGGTAGTGCCGCGTTTTCAGTCGATGGCCAATATTTGGCGTTTGGAAGTAATGATAGTGTGGAATTGTGGCATGTCTCGGGTGATCCATCTCTTGCGCACACATATACTGGCCATGATATGGGAGTGAATAGTGTCGCTTTCTCAAACGATGGTCAGTGGTTAGCGTCTGTAGATTGGGGGCATACGGTGAGGCTGTGGCATGTCTCGGGCAATCGATCTCTTGCATGCACGTATACTGAGCATAAGTCTTGGGTGAATAGCATCGCGTTTTCAAGTGACAGCCAGTGGTTAGCATCTGCAAGTGATGATAAGACGGTGAGGCTGCGGCATATTTCCGACGATCCATCCCCTGCACACGGGTATATTGAGGAAGAGGTGGAGCAAGGTATGCTAACTGCGGAAGGTGCATTGATCGAAAATGCCTACAATTTGAGCCCTCAAAATGCAGAGCTACTCCGGCAACGAGGCGCAAGGTAGCTCAGGTCCGTGGGTGTCTGATTTTAATACTGCCGGTCCTTTTTCATTGCCATTTTTTGGACAGCCTAGCACTGACCTTGCCCCATAAGAAAAATGTTCATGTGGGCTCTTTAGAAAAATGCTGGGTGCCAGAATTGCGAGATAAGATAGGGTGCAGTATTATCAGCTGAACAAGAATAAATATGATAGTGTATCTTTCCCACTTTATCGACCACACTCATGGTTTTTAAAACTGTACATACCAACCTTCAAAGGAATGCGCGATGAAAGAAATTAATCAGCGCAGACTACGCTATTTTCATGAGGTATACACCTGCGGAAAAATTCGTGGAGCAGCTGCCAATTTGAATACAGATACGTCGGTTGTCACGCGTCAAATTAGGCTCTTGGAGGAGGAAGTCGGGGCTAAGCTCTTTGAGCGTCGCCCGCGTGGGGTGGCGCCCACTGAGGCCGCTGAGTTGCTGCAAAAATATTATCAAGTTTGCTATACGCTACGGCAGAATTTAGAGGCCGGCTTACAAGAGTTGCGTGGTATGAAGCGGGGCATGATTAATATTATTGTGCTCAAAGCGTATAGTGAGATTCTGGTAGAAGATGTCCTGCATGATTTCTGTATGGAGCGCTCTGGTTTAAATATTTGCATTAAAGAAGCCAGTACAGCGGATCAAATTGTGGCTGCAGTCGTGGCGGACGAAGCGCATATGGGGATCATGAGTCATTATTCTTTCAATGATCCAAAGATTAAATATAGTGTGAGGGTGCCGCTCCCTATTTGCTTGGTGGTGAGTTGCAATCACCCGCTGGCTAGCCAGAAAAAAGTTACTTTTTTGGAGGCTGCGCGCTATCCTCTTGCCTTGCCATCCGCGGCCTCTAACCTATGGTCGGTGATTCGAGAGGCTGAGCGCTCTGAGAATGTCCAGTTGGCTCCGGTTTTTGTCAGTGATTCTATTTCTAGTCGGAAAAAATTCTCTAGTATTGGCGAGGGTGGGACATTTATGTCAGCCCTTGCTGCGCGCCAGGAAATTAAGGCTGGCCAACTGGTCGCGGTGGAAGTTGATCATCCTAGTTTTAAATCGTTCCAATTCTGCTTGGCCGTCAAGCAGGGTAAGCCGTTTCCGCCAGCAGCGAATCAACTGCTTAGGGTGCTTGAAGCAAAGTTATTGGTTTGTGCACATGCGGCCAAAGATTTGAGCGTTCATTAATCTTAAGCGTTCATTAATCAATCGCTATACGAAAGTGGAGTAACCTTTGATCACTCGTCGCACAGCCCTTAAAAAGATCGTCGCGGCTACCGCTGCAATCAGTGCCCCTTTTATATTTACGCCTTCGCGGGCGGCTGCACAGCGCATCGTCTTACGCGATCCTGGCGGTATTTACAGCAAAATATATAACGAAATTTTATATCAACCTTTTACGCGAGAGACCGGTATCGCCGTGGTGAGCGTCCAGTCAGATGCAGAGCCTACGGCGCAGATTCGGACGATGGTCGAGACCCAGAGTTACCTATGGGATATGATGGCGATCAGTCATCGGGCCGTGCACTTCATGACAACGGGTAAGGTCTATCTGGAAAAGCACGGGCTTGAAGATGATCCTATTATTTCATCGATTCCACCCCATTTTAGATCTGCGTACGGGGTTGGAACGAATGCCTATGCTACTGTGCTGGCCTACAGGACGGACGCTTTCAAAGGGCGTCAAGCGCCGAAGTCCTGGCAGGATTTTTGGGATGTGGAGAATTTTCCAGGCCGCCGTAGTCTACGTAAGCTTCCTTTTGACACCATTGAAATCGCACTGATGGCCGATGGTGTACCGGCAGGCAGCGTCTACCCGTGTGATCTGGATAGGGCATTGCGCAGTCTCGATAAAATTAAATCTCAAATCCCTGTCTGGTGGGGAGGCGGTGGGACTCACGCCGAGCACCTGTTGAAAACCCGTGAGATCGATTTAGTTCCAGTTTTTAGTATTTGGGCGCAGTCTGCCATCGATGCCGGTGCGCCGGTTGCCATTTCATGGGAACAGCATCTTTATGGATGCCACAATTGGGCGATTTTAAAAGGCACGCCTAACGCCGATGCGTGCCGAAAATTTATTCGATTTGCCTGTCAACCAGAGCGGCAGGCGCTGCTCGCGCCGTACGGAATTGGGCCTACCCATCCTGGCGCTTTCAAGCCAAACCGGATTGATCCGAACTATGCCAAGCGTCTTCCGACCCACCCAGATAATCTTAAGAAAGGTTTGTTCATCGATGCTTCGTATTGGCTTAAGCAAGATGCCATCATCCAACAATTTAACCATTGGTTGCTCAGTTGATTACCATGAAGCTGTGGTCAACGGGCTACCATTAAGCTGCGGCTCAAAAAATCAAAATTAGTCTAGCAGCCAGTGGTTATAGCGTTCAATCACTGAGCTTTGGTTGTTCATCCAATACACACCATTGCTGGCCAGGCCTTGGTTGAAATTGTCTGGATAGGTCGCCAGGAGTTTTGCGTGCTTTGGATCAATATAGTCTGGTTTTAAAACCTCAGGTTGCGTCGGTCCAATCCCATAGGGCGCAAGCAGCGCTTGTCGTTTCGGGTGCGAGGCAAATTTAATGAATTCACGGCAGGCGTCGGCGTTGGGCGTGCCTTTCAGAATGGTCCAATTATCGTATCCATAGATATGTTGATCCCACGAATAGGCAACGGGTGCGCCCGCATCGATGGCAGACAGCACGCGGTCGGTAAAAGCCGGGATTAAATCGACTTCGCCAGACTTCAGGAGTTGTTCGGTTTCCGGGGCATTTTGGTACCAGACGGAGATGTGCGGCTTGATTCTGTCCAGACTGCGAAAGGCGCGGTCGAGGTCGCACGGGTAGACGGCATTTGGCAATACGCCATCCGCCATTAATGCTTCCTCGATGGTATCGAAGGGGGATTTACGCAATCCGCGGCGGCCAGGGAAGTTTTTCACATCCCAGAAATCCCGCCATGTTTTGGGTGCTTGGCGTCCTTTGAAGGCATCCGTACGATACGCCAGCACGATAGTAAAGACGTTCGTCCCAACGCTATAAGGCGTCATAAATTGCGGCATAATCGTTGCAATGATGGGGTCTTGCTCCAGTCTATGCGGTTCGAGGTAACGCTGGCCCAAAAACTGGATCGCCCGATGACTGAGGCACGCCATATGCCAATTGTAAGTGTTGGTTTCGACCATCGCTTTAACTTCTGCAGTGGGCTCCGCATTGGATGGAATGCCAATCACTTCAATCCCAGATGCTTGATAAAAGGGTTTGAATAATATTTCTGCGTAGGCCTGCTGAATATAGCCACCTGAAGTGCGGATGAAGATTTTTTGTTGGCGTTCTTTGGCAAGTCCTCTGGAGGGAGTGATAATAAATGGCGCGCACAGTGCCGCGGTACCCAAAGCTGCCATTTTTTTGATAGTGTTGCGGCGGCTAAAGTTGCGAGGTTGCTTTTGATCACTCATGTGAGGCTCCTGACATCGTGGTTAGGGGATCGCTAATTTTGGGCTCAAAGGTAAAAATAGATAAGTGCGCGGAGAGTAAGTTGAGTAATTCCTCAGTGGCTGGCAAAAGCGGTTTGCCGCGTCTGATGATTAAAGACAGGTCAGTAGACTTAAAAACCGGATGGTCTATTTCCAACGCAATCAATTCGCCCGCTTCGATTTCTTTGCGCGCTGAGAAAACTGACATAAAGATTACCCCTGAGCCGGCGCAGGCAAATTCTTTGCGAGCGGTGGTTGAATTACTCACAAACACTGGCGTAGGAAACTCGATTTTTTCCGCGCGTGCGATCGATTGAACCATTTGCGGCAAAACACCTGAAGCGGGCAACGACAGCGGATAGCGGATGGCTTCTGCAAAGGTGACCTTGTGCTGATGAACCAGCGGATGATTTTTACCAACTAACATGTATAAGGGCAAAGGCACGCGGGCATAATAGTGAAGGTCTGCGTAGTTTGGGCAAACATGAACCACCCCTATATGCGAAATGTCCTCGAGAATTTGATTCACGATCTGAATCGATTCGAAGATCTCTTCGATATGCAGATTAATATTAGGATATTGTTGGCGAAAGTCATTGAATACGCTCATCAGCGCACCGACAAAAGTAGCGGGCATGGCAAGACGAATCGTGCCTCGCCGCATATCGCGTAGCTCTTGTAAGCCCATTTCGAAATCGACTTGCGCATTACGATTGTGGCGGTAATATTCGAGTAATAACTCAGCTGCGTCTGTTGGCACAACCCCGCGGGGGCGTCGCTCAAACAGCTTGAAGCCGATTTCTTCTTCCAGCAATTTGATCTGGCGCGTAATCACGGATGCGCTTGTATTCAAACTGTCGGCGGCGCTACGAATTTTTCCACGAATGCAGACCTCGTAGAAGTAACGTAGCCGCTGTTGATTAATTTCTGTCACCGCAGGCCCCTTTAAGATGCTACGATTAAGTGGCTTTGAAGCATGTCCCCAGCTCACGAAATATTAGCGCATACCTAATTTGTTTTATTGCCGTTCAGTCAATTATAAGTTTATTCTACCTTAGTCGGCGTTTAGCGATTTTTTTGCCATTGAGGTATCTTTATACGGCTACATTTAAGCGTCTCAAGGGTCGCCATCATATTGTATGCTGTTCAAGCTTGAAGGTTGCCGCCGCATCCTGCCCGAGTGTCTTCACGAGGTAAGGTAAAGCGACTTTTAAGTTGTCTGCTAATGCGTAAGGTGGGTTCAGGATAAACATCCCGCTGCCGTATAAGCCATAGCCGTCTAGCGAGGGCTGGCACGTTTGCAGCGAGGCGTGCAGCCAGCTTTTTTCCGAGATTTTTTTTAGCTGCTCGGCAAAGCGCTGCGACTCAAGGCGTTGCACCTGTGGGTACCAGATCGCATAGGTTCCTGTTGCAAAGCGGCGTAAGCTTTGTTGTAGTGTATCCAGTACGCGCTGATAGTCTTGTTTATCTTCATAAGACGGGTCAAGGAGCACCAACGCCCGTCGGGGAGGGGGCGGCAGCAAGGTCTTGAGTCCCGTAAAGCCATCACCCGCAAGCAATAGAGCACGCGGCTTTTGGTCCGTTTCCAGCTGGCTAAAATTATCGCGTAGCACTTTAATTTCGGTTGGATGGAGCTCAAACAGCCGCAGCCTGTCTTGGCTTCGAGTGAGGTGCCAGGCAAGCCAGGGTGAGCCTGGATAAAAGCGTAAATCCCCAGCTGGATTAAGGGCGCGAATTTGAGCGACATACTCCGCTAGCAAAGGGGGTAAATCGCGTTGTGTCCATAGCCGTGCAATGCCGGTTTCGTATTCGGCGTTTTTTGTTGCATATGCGCTAAATAGCTCATAGACACCTGCGCCTGCGTGTGTGTCGAGATACCAGAAAGCTTTATCTTTCTGGGCGAGATGACGCAAGATATGCACGATAATGCTATGTTTGAGCACATCGGCGTGGTTGCCCGCATGAAAGGCGTGGCGGTAGCTTAGCATGTGTGGTGTTTCCTCAGTTACAATCGTAAATATGCGAATTCTACTCAGTAATGACGATGGTTACTTGGCTCCTGGCCTAGCCGCGCTCTATGAAGCTTTAAAACCATTGGCCGAAGTCGCGGTGCTCGCGCCCGAGCGTAATTGTAGCGGCGCGTCTAATTCATTGACTTTATCGCGGCCGCTGTCAGTGATGCACGCGACTAATGGCTTCCGCTACCTGAATGGTACGCCAACGGATTGCGTTCATATTGCGCTCACGGGGGTGCTTGATTACAAACCGGACCTAGTTGTCTCGGGTATCAATAATGGGCAGAATATGGGCGAAGACACGTTGTATTCAGGCACGGTGGCAGCGGCCACGGAAGGGTTTATGTTCGGCGTTCCCTCATTGGCTTTTTCTCTGGCCGATAAAGGCTGGGAGCATCTAGGGGCCGCGGCTCGCGTAGCCGGCGATATCGTGGCACACTATCTTGAAAACCCGTTATCGGCACCACTTTTGTTGAATATTAACATCCCCAACCGCTCTTATCATGAATTAGGGCAGTGGTGTGTGACGCGGCTTGGTAAGCGGCACCCGTCGCAACCCGTGATTCAGCAGATGAGTCCAGGTGGCGAGCCAATTTATTGGATTGGGCCTGCGGGGGACGTCTGCGATGCCAGTGAGGGCACGGATTTTCATGCCGTGGCGCAGGGTCGCGTATCCATTACTCCGCTGCAACTGGATCTCACTCACACGCAATTGCTGCCATTAGTGCAAGACTGGGTATCGACGGTGGAGTCAGAGTTATGACGCAAGCTAAGCGTTTTCCGCTTGGCTTGGCTGAAGTACGTGCTAGCCAGATTAATCGGGATTATCTCGGAGTCGGCGCCGCGCCTACTGCAAAGAGCTGGGTAAGTACGCTTGCGCGGATGGAGACGATGGCTTCTCAACCCAGCCTGTCTAAGCGGGGCAGCGTGTTACATCCGGCCTTGGCCTCAGAACGGGTGCGTGAGCGCATGGTTGAGCGCTTACGGGCAGGTGGTGTGAGCAATGCGAGGGTGCTGGCGGCGATGAAGGCGGTGCCACGACATCTATTTGTCGATCCGGGCTTAGCGGCACAAGCTTATCAAGAGCTCGCGTTGCCGATTGGTCATCAACAAACGATTTCTAAGCCCGCCGTGGTGGCGCGGATGATTGAGCTGGCCGCGGCCGACAGGGCGCTGGAAAAAGTGCTTGAAATTGGCACCGGCTGCGGCTATCAGGCTGCCGTGCTGAGCCATGTCGCGCGCGAAGTCTATTCGATTGAGCGGGTGCGGCCATTATTTGAGCGCGCTAAAAAAAACCTGCGCCCGCTACGCGTAGCGAATCTTCGGCTACATTATGGTGATGGTTGCTTGGGCTTGCCGGCGGCGGCGCCGTTTGATGCGATTATTATTGCCGCGGCTGGCATCGGTATTCCCGATAGGTTGCTTGAGCAGCTTGCGGTTGGCGGGCGTTTGATCGCACCCGTGGTGATCCCCGCTGAGCAAGAAACAAGCAATGAAACACAAGTTTTGACGCTGATTGAACGTGTCTCAGCCACCCAATGGCGCGAGTCAAGACTCGATCGCGTTTTTTTTGTCCCCTTGAAATCCGGAGTGATTTGAAATTGATGGTTACGTTGCAAAGATTGGGTATATCCCGCGGTCCAGCGATTTTTCAGGGCATTCTTTGCGCCTTGTCGCTGCTGGCCTTTGGTGCGTGTTCGACGCGACTTATCAATGCGCCCATCAGCGACCGTTTTGAGGCAAGTGCATTGGCTAGCCAGTTAGCCTTGGCGCCATCGTCGCCGCCTCCCGGCTACTACCGCGTGAAGCTAGGTGACACGCTCTATCGAATTGCCCTTGAACATGGTCAGCATTATCAGGATGTTGTGGCGTGGAATCATCTGCAAAGCTCGTCTCAGATCGCAGTTGACCAACTGTTGCGCGTCGTGCCGCCAGGTGCGGAACCCGCGCCGAATACACCAGGTGTCTCGACGGCGCCGGTGGCAGATGGCGCGGTTGAGGTGCGTTCGCTGGATGGCGGCGGCGCCAACCTTTACGGCGCCCCTGTCGCAAGTATTGGGCCGAGTGCGCAGACAGCGGTTCCGGCCGCGCGTGCAATGGCTTTTGCATGGCCGGTACGGGGCCCAATCCTGGGTACTTTTGATGAGTTAAAAAATAAAGGCTTGGATATTGGTGGTATTGTAGGAACGCCAATCTCAGCTGCGGCTGAAGGCCGGGTTGTGTATGCCGGCAATGGCTTGAGAGGTTACGGCAATTTGATCATTATCAAGCATGATGTTACATTTTTAACAGCTTATGCGCATAATAGAGCGCTTTTCGTTAAGGAAGGCGAGGCTGTAGCCAAGGGGCAAAAAATTGCCGAGATGGGAAATAGCGATGCAAATCGCGTGATGTTGCATTTTGAAGTGCGTCAGCAGGGCAAGCCGGTGGATCCAATGAAGTATTTATCCACTCCCCAATAAGTTAGCTCTTTCAAGTCAATATGCCGAACTCAAAGCGCCTGCAGTCGTACCCGATAGCTGATTCACTATTGAGTGAGCTGGATGAGGTATTAAACTCGGAAGAGGCCACTGATCTGCGGTTTGAGCGAGACAGTGAGGCGGCTGAAGAGGCGCTTGACGAAGAGGCAATCGACGAAAATGAAAACCAACGTGAGCCAGAGGCGTTGGCCGGTGATGAGCCTGACCCAAGTGATGTTAAAGCGCTGTTACGGTCTGAATTGACCGCCGACACGATTCAGCATTACTTAAATCGAATTAGCGCTAAGCCTTTGCTGACGGTGGTCGAAGAACAGCACTACGCAACCTGTGCGCAGCAGGGAGACTTTGAAGCCCGGCAAATCATGATTGAGCGTAATTTGCGTTTAGTCGTCAGCATTGCTAAAGGTTACTTAAACCGCGGTGTTCCGCTACTTGATTTAATCGAAGAAGGCAACCTCGGGCTGATGCACGCAATCAGCAAATTCGAGCCGCAGCGAGGGTTTCGTTTTTCTACTTATGCGACGTGGTGGATTAGGCAAAGTGTTGAGCGCGCCATTATGAATCAAGCGCGCACTGTGCGTTTGCCGGTCCATGTCATTCGCGAGTTAAATCAAGTCTTGCGTGCTAAACGTCATTTAGAAAAAAGCGCGGCGAATGCCGATGGCCCCTCTGATCAACGTGACGCGAGTGTGGATGATATTGCTCATCTGACGGGCAAGACGGTCGATGAAGTGTCTGATATTCTGGCCTTAGGCGAACGCACGACTTCGCTCGATGCGCCGCTAGAATTAGATCCGGGCAGTAGTTTGCTTGATTTTCTATCTGACGAGCAGAGCCAATTGCCTGAGGCTAAGATCCAGCAACGCGAGCTTGAGCAATTGATGCGTGCTTGGTTAGCGCGTCTGCCGGACAAGCATCGGCATGTGATTGAGCGCCGTTTTGGCTTAGGTAATGTTGAACCTGCGACCCTTGAGGAAGTGGCTGACGAAATGGACTTGACGCGTGAGCGGGTGCGGCAGATTCAGCAAGAAGCAATGGTGCGCTTAAAGCGTTATTTCCTCTCTAATGGCGTACGTAAGGACGCAATGCTGTGACACCTATTTTAGTTTTTGATATTGAAACGATTCCTGATATTGCGGGCGTGCGCCAGTTGGAAGGTTGGCCCGCAACCCTGTCTGACGAAGAAGTGGCGCAACGTGCGTTTGCTGCTCGCCGCGAAAAAACTGGCTCCGATTTTTTGCCGCACTATTTGCATCGGGTGGCGGCGATTGCTTGTGCCTTCAGAGACAAGGAAGGCTTCCGGGTAAAATCGCTCGGTACCGGCAAAGATTCGGAAGCGACGCTGATCCAATTATTTTTTCGCATCATCGAAAAATATAGCCCGCAGATGGTGTCCTGGAATGGTGGCGGGTTTGATTTGCCGGCACTGCACTATCGGGCGTTGGTGAATGGCGTCGTGGCGCCAAAGTACTGGGACCTGGGCGAAGATGATCGCGATTTTAAATGGAATAACTACATCAGCCGTTACCATACTCGCCATACGGATTTGATGGATTTACTTGCCCTCTATCAGCCACGCGCCAACGCACCGCTTGATGCACTGGCTAAGCTCTGTGGCTTTCCTGGCAAACTGGGGATGGATGGGAGCCAGGTCTGGCAGGCCTTTAACGAAGGGCGGATCGATGAAATTCGTCGTTATTGCGAAACGGATGTGGTCAATACGTATTTAATGTACTGCCGCTTCCAGCAAATGCGGGGGGGCTTTACGCCGCAAGAATATGAGCAGGAAGTGATGCTGGTTAAAGAGGCGTTAGCCGCTGAAGTTGGCGCGCATTGGGCTGAATATCTGGCCGCTTTTGCGATAAAGTAGTAGAGGCGCCGCCCAGCCAGCCTAGCGTTATTGGCTGATCGGCGAGCCGCGCTTAATGACGATAACCTGTAAAGCTGCGCATCACCCTTGAATTTGTGCAATGTATCTCCATATTAAGTATAATTAGCACTCGTTAGCAAGGAGTGCTAATAAATCTTCCCTTTGGGGCTCGGGGATACTTCTCCCTTTGAGCCTTAAAAATTTAGTTGTTCTCTAGTATTTATTGAGAGGAGTCTGTATGAAAAAGCTGCGTCCTTTGCACGATCGTGTGATTATCAAGCGTTTGGACCAAGAGACCAAAAGCGCCTCAGGTTTGGTTATTCCTGAGACTGCTGCTGAAAAGCCTGATCAAGGTGAAGTAATGGCGATTGGGCCAGGTAAGAAAGATGACAAAGGTGTTTCGATTGCGCTTGACGTTAAAGTGGGCGATCGCGTGCTATTCGGCAAATATTCCGGCCAGTCGGTCAAGATCGACGGTAATGAGTTGCTGGTGATGCGCGAAGAAGACATCATGGCTGTGCTAGTTAGCTAAGCGTAGTTTTCAGTTCATCAAGTTAGAGAATTCAAGGAGTTAAAGATGGCAGCTAAAGAAGTTGTATTCGGTGATTTGGCCCGTGCCAAACTGGTTGAAGGCGTCAATATTCTAGCCAATGCAGTTAAGGTTACATTGGGTCCAAAGGGACGCAATGTTGTGCTCGAGCGTAGCTTTGGTGGCCCAACCGTCACTAAAGATGGTGTCTCGGTTGCAAAAGAAATTGAGCTCAAAGACAAACTGCAAAATATGGGCGCGCAGATGGTTAAAGAAGTAGCGTCAAGAACCAGCGACAATGCTGGCGATGGCACTACAACAGCCACCGTGCTGGCGCAATCGATTGTGCGTGAAGGCATGAAATCTGTTGCCTCGGGCATGAACCCAATGGATTTGAAGCGCGGCATCGACAAAGCGGTAGCCGCTGCGGTTGAAGAGTTGCGTAACATCAGCAAACCATGCACGACCACTAAAGAAATCGCTCAAGTTGGCTCAATTTCGGCTAACAGCGATGAATTAGTCGGCAAGCTGATTGCTGAAGCGATGGATAAAGTAGGCAAAGAAGGTGTGATTACCGTTGAAGATGGTAAATCA
Source organism: Mycoavidus sp. SF9855 (assembly GCF_024582735.1). Taxonomy (NCBI): domain Bacteria; kingdom Pseudomonadati; phylum Pseudomonadota; class Betaproteobacteria; order Burkholderiales; family Burkholderiaceae; genus Mycoavidus; species Mycoavidus sp. SF9855. The sequence goes on along the minus strand of NZ_CP102085.1, from coordinate 1,881,956 downwards.
CTAGAGAACGAGCTTGATGTGGTCGAAGGTATGCAGTTTGACCGCGGTTACTTGTCTGGCTACTTTATTAATAATCAAGATCGGCAAGTTGCTGCTCTTGATAACCCATATGTGCTACTGCACGACAAAAAAATCTCCAATATTCGCGATTTGTTGCCTTTGCTTGATCAGGTTGCGAAGTCAGGCCGTCCATTGTTGATCATCGCTGAAGATATTGAGGGTGAGGCATTGGCTACCCTGATTCTGAACAATATGCGTGGTTTCTTGAAGTCCGCTGCAGTGAAGGCGCCAGGCTTTGGCGACCGTCGCAAAGCAATGCTTGAAGATATTGCGATCTTGACCGGTGGTCAAGTGATTGCTGAAGAAACTGGGCACACGCTTGAGAAAGCGACACTGGCCGAGTTGGGTCAAGCCAAGCGCATTGAAGTTGCTAAAGAAAACACCACAATTATTGATGGTGCAGGCGATGCGAAAAGTATCGAAGCTCGCGTTAAGCAAATCCGTGTACAGATGGATGAAGCAACTTCTGACTATGATCGCGAAAAACTCCAAGAGCGTGTCGCCAAGTTGGCAGGCGGAGTAGCCGTGATCAAAGTGGGTGCGGCGACTGAAATTGAGATGAAAGAAAAGAAAGCGCGTGTTGAAGATGCCTTGCATGCAACCCGCGCAGCGGTTGAAGAAGGGATCGTGCCAGGCGGTGGTGTTGCCCTGATTCGCGCCCGCCACGCAGTGGCTAACGTGAAAGGCGATAACGCTGATCAGCAAGCTGGTATCAAAATCGTACTGCGTGCGATGGAAGAGCCACTGCGTCAGATCGTTACAAACGGTGGTGAGGAAGCCAGCGTAGTGGTTGCAAAAGTGGCCGATGGCAAAGGCAACTTTGGTTATAACGCGGCTACTGGTGAGTACGGAGATCTGGTGCAAGCTGGTGTGGTTGACCCAACCAAGGTGACCCGCACTGCATTGCAAAATGCAGCGTCAATTGCCGGTTTGTTGCTCACCACGGACTGCACTGTCACTGAATCGCCGAAAGAAGAAGCGGCTGCAGGTGGCATGCCTGGTGGTATGGGCGGCATGGGTGGCATGGGCGGTATGGGCATGGATATGTAATAGTCCAGGTTCGCCTGTGTTTGGGCGGTGTGCTTTCGGGCACACTGTGCGAATCTCTGAACAAGAAGCCCGCAGTGATGCGGGTTTTTTGTACTTTTTTGACAAGATTTATCTCAAAATATGAGCAAATTGCGTTGCAGCCGGGGTACCATCACCTTTTTGAGGTGTTCTGGCAACGCTTGAATCATAGTTTGTGAGATGTAGCGATAATCATAGTATGGAATATAGAAATTGGATGTGCCTGATTTGCGGCTGGATTTATGATGAAGAAGCCGGCTTACCAGAAGAGGGGATCGCACCGGGTACGCGTTGGGAAGACGTCCCAATCAACTGGACCTGCCCAGAATGTGGTGCCCGCAAAGAGGATTTTGAAATGGTGTCAATTTGAGCAGCTGTGAGCAAAACAAAGCCTTGGGACGTGCGGGCTGATTTGACGGCATGGCTATTTGCTAACGGAATGCACGGGTTAGAATTCAATATGTCCAAATCCTCTGATCGTATTAATCTGACGAACCAGTTTTTGATCGCTATGCCGAGCATGGCCGATGCGGTTTTTGCTGGCGCGGTGCTTTATATTTGCGAGCATAGTGAACGCGGTGCGCTTGGTTTAGTGATCAACCGGCCGACGGATATCATGTTGCAAGCACTGTTTAACCGCATCGATCTCAAGCTCGAAATCGAGCCTTTGCTGCACTTACCGGTTTATTTCGGTGGCCCGGTTCAAGCGGAGCGTGGTTTTGTCTTACATGAGCCCACCGCCACGCACTATACTTCATCCCTGTTAGTGCCTGGCGGCTTAGCCATGACCACCTCGAAAGATGTGTTGGAGGAGATTGCATTTGGTCAAGGACCGAAGAGATTTTTGCTAACGCTAGGCCATGCTGGCTGGGGTGCTGGCCAACTCGAAGACGAAATTTTGCGCAATGGTTGGCTGACTGTAGAAGCGGATCCAAACGTTGTGTTTGACGTGCCAGCCGAGCAGCGCTTTACGGCAGCGTTATCGCTATTAGGCGTGTCGCCCACAACCTTGTCTGGCGAAGTGGGCCATGCATAAAGCGAGTGTCGGCCAAGTCTGGGGCGTAGCTGCGTTAGAGTTAATGCTGAGCAAGCCGCAAGGCCGCAGGCTGCTATGAGCCACATGGCAACGCTTCTGGCGTTTGACTATGGCGAGAAAAGAATCGGCGTTGCGGTAGGCAATTTGCTGCTGCGGCAAGCACAAGCCTTAACCGTGATCATGAATCTTAACCGTGAACATCGCTTTAAGGCGATTGGCGCACTGCTTCAAGAATGGCAACCACAACAATTGGTGGTTGGTTTGCCGATGCATCCAGATGGCGCAGCGCACCAAATGACCCAGTGGGCTAAGCGCTTTGGCCAACAGCTGCATGGCCGTTTCGGCTTGCCCGTAAGTTGGGTAGATGAACGTTATTCGTCGGTCGCGGCGGCGGCTGCGCTGGGTGGTGATTTAGCGCAGCTTGATGCCGAAGCTGCCCGCATTATTTTGCAACAATTTTTTGATGAATATGCACTTGCCTGATGCTGAGTCGTTGTACCATGTTTTACGTGACCAAATTCACACCACCTATGGCGATAGTTTGTATCAGCCAGATGGGGTTGCGCTGGTGGGCATTTGGAGTGGCGGCGCTTGGCTTGCCGAGCGGCTTGCACACGATCTGAAGCTGGCTGAATTTGGCGTTGTGAGCGTTGTCTTGCATCGCGATGATTACGCAGAAAAAGGCTTGCATGGACAAGCGCGTCCAACCTCATTGCCCTTTCAAGTCGAGGGCCGCCGGATTGTGTTGCTAGATGACGTGCTCTATACTGGCCGTACGATTCGAGCTGCGCTAAACGAGCTGTATGATTTTGGCCGGCCTGCTGCCGTTGACCTAGCCGTATTGGTTGATCGAGGTGGGCGCGAGTTGCCAATCGCTGCCCGTTTTGTGGGTGCCGCTGCTGATCTGCCGGTTGATCGTGCCCTGGTATTGGGACGTCATGAGAGCGGCCTATTTGAGTTTCATAGTGAAACACGTACCGATTAAAGTTAGGGTTGTGTGCGTCCTAAACTATACAAACACACATGCATTAAAGCTGTGCAGCCTTGCGTAGCTTTCTTCGCTGGAGAGTAGATGTCAAACATTTGGCCACCTGCGCCAACCTTGCGCCCTGGTTTTAAAGGTAATCCGCAACTCACAAAAAATGGCGAACTTAAACATCTGTTGACGATCGATGGTTTGCCAAGGGATATCATTACGCACATCCTCGACACCGCTCAGCAATTCGTTGGGGTCGCTGAGCGTGAGGTCAAAAAAGTGCCGCTATTGCGTGGCAAATCAGTATTCAACCTCTTTTTTGAGAACTCGACCCGCACTCGTACGACTTTTGAAATTGCCGCAAAGCGCTTATCGGCTGATGTGCTGAATTTGAATATCAATGCATCATCAACCAGCAAAGGTGAGTCGTTACTGGATACCGCCGCTAATTTATCCGCCATGCAGGCCGATATGTTTGTCGTGCGCCATGCGCAAAGCGGCGCTCCTTATTTGCTCGCACAACATTGCCCACCCCATTTGCATGTGATTAATGCGGGTGACGGTTGGCATGCGCATCCGACGCAAGGCCTGCTAGACATGTACACAATCCGCCATTACAAGCGAGATTTTACGCAGCTTAAAGTGGCGATTGTGGGTGATATTCTACATTCTCGCGTCGCGCGCTCTGATATTCATGCGCTGACTACGCTGGGCGTACCAGAAGTGCGTGTGATTGGTCCACGCACATTGCTGCCCAACGGGCTTGAGCAATTTGGCGTGCGTGTTTTTCATAATATATGCGAGGGCTTAAAGGGGGTGGACGTCGTCATTATGCTGCGTTTGCAAAATGAACGAATGAATAGCACCCTCTTGCCCTCTGCGCAAGAATATTTCAAAAGTTGGGGGCTGACCCCTGAGCGCCTTGCACTGGCGGCTCCTGATGCGATTGTGATGCACCCCGGGCCAATGAACCGTGGAGTTGAAATTGGTTCATCCGTCGCCGATGGCGCGCAATCCGTGATCTTGCATCAAGTCACCTTTGGCATTGCGGTGCGGATGGCGGTCATGGGGATTATTGCTGGGAATAATGGTTAGTGCTGCGCCGTTGAGTTGAGCCAGTCTCTTTGTCAAATATCAATTGATCAAAAAATAAACAATGAATCTTCATATCAAGCGTGGCCGATTAATTGACCCTGCGACAGGGCTGGACACCGAGGCCGATTTATTCATTGCAGCAGGCAAAATTGCCAGTATTGGTAAGGCGCCCACCGCTTTTGAGGTCAATCAAACAATCGATGCTAGCGGTTTGATCGTGCTGCCGGGCTTGATTGATTTGTTGGCGCGGTTGCGTGAGCCTGGCTACGAATATAAAGCAACGCTTGAATCCGAAATGGCCGCCGCCCTTGCCGGTGGAGTCACGAGTTTAGTGTGTCCACCGGACACGGACCCACCGCTGGATGAGCCAGGTTTAGTTGAAATGTTGAAGTTTCGCGCCCGTACTCTCAACCAAGCGCGTGTGTATCCGTTGGGTGCGCTGACGGTTGGACTCAAAGGGCAGGCCATCACTGAAATGGCTGAATTGGCTGATGCGGGGTGTATCGGCTTTTCTCAGGCGGATGCGCCGATGCTAAATCCCCAGGTGTTATTGCACGCTTTGCAATATGCCACGACTTATGGCTATACGGTTTGGCTGCGGGCGCAAGATCCGTATTTGGCGCAAGGTGGTGTCGCTGCAAGCGGGGCTTTGGCGTCGCGGCTTGGCTTGCGAGGCGTGCCGGAAGCGTCGGAAACCATCGCTTTGCATACCATCATTGAATTGATGCGCGTCACCGGTGCGCGGGTTCATTTATCACATCTCTCTTCGGCCGCCGGGCTTGAGCTGGTACGCGCGGCAAAACAGGAAGGTTTGCCGTTAAGCTGTGATGTCACCATCAATCATGTGCATCTGATTGATCTGGATATTGGATATTTTGATGCGCAATACCGTTTTGATCCGCCGCTGCGCTCGCAGCGTGACCGGGATGCTATCAGCACGGCGCTAATGGATGGCACCATTGACGCAATTTGTTCTGCCCATACGCCAGTTGACGACGATGAAAAACTCTTGCCATTTGGCGAAGCTTCAGCCGGCGCCACGGGGCTTGAGTTGCTGTTGTCACTGACCGTGAAATGGGCGCAAGAAAAGCAAATACCATTAACCAAAGCATTAGTAAAAATCACCTGCGCGCCAGCGGATGTACTGAATTTGAACAGCGGTCGTTTGGCGTTAGGCGCGCCGGCTGATCTGGTGCTATTTGACCCTGATGCGCATTGGCTGGTTGCGCCAAACCGGCTCAAGAGTCAGGGCCACAATACACCATTCTTAGGGTATGAGTTGCCAGTGCGTGTGCGTTCTACGATCATCTCCGGCCAGCTTGTCTATCAGGAAAGTAAAACATAAAGCGCTGCTACTTTGTTTATCAGGCAAGCAAAACATAAAGTTTTCTACTTAGATGCTGTCGTGGTTGTATTTGATTGGGTTCGCAATAAAGGAAATAGATGATGATGCAAGTCAGCCTACGCATCGTGCGGCTTATATTCCATCTGGTTCGTGGTATGGCGCTGGCGACTTTTGTTTTTCCGCGTGCAGCACGGGCTCGCCAACAGCAGCTCGTGCGTGATTGGTCGCAGGGTTTACTTAAGGCGTGCGGTGTTACGCTGATCGTACACCAGCCGGGCGAAGCGCTTGAGCGCGGTGTGATGTTGGTTGGCAATCATGTGTCATGGCTAGATATTTATGTGATTAATGCTTGGCAGCCGGTCCCCTTTGTGGCTAAAGCAGAAATTGAGAAATGGCCGATTCTGGGTTGGTTGGCAAAAACCATCGGTACGATTTTTATTCGGCGTGACAAGCGTAGCGATGCCCGACGGATTGTGCAGCAATTAGCTGATGTATTAAAAAGCGGTGAAACGATTTGTATTTTTCCAGAAGGGACGACTTCTGATGGTACACGCCTATTGCCATTTCACGCTAATTTGCTGCAAGCGCCGGTATTGGCGATGACTGCGGTGCAGCCAATCTGTTTGCTGTATGAAGATGCGCAAGGCCAGCAGTCACTGGCGCCCGCCTATATCGGTGACATCTCGTTACTCGCTTCGCTCATATCGATTTTGCGTGCCGCTCCGCTCACCGCTCATTTATATGTGACGGCCCCGCTTGAGGCGCGTGGCCAGCGGCGGGAACTGGCTATGCGTGCACAGGCGGCAGTCCAGGGTGCGCTGCAACTTTTGCAGCGCCAGCGGGTGGTGCTATCTGACACGGCGGTGGTGAATGCTGAAGTCAGTGGCTAGAGGTTGATTTTATTCGCCAGGCAATTAGCCGCTCGTGATTGAACAGGCAACCTGGGTGAGTGTACGTTTGCTTGGTTCAGCGTTGAGCGTGATGGCTGAGAGTTGCCTGCCCCAGATGCAACCGCTATCCAGTGCGCACAACTTATCGCGCAGCAAGAGACCGAGCGCTGCCCAGTGTCCAAAGACAACCGTTAGCTCAGAGGTGCGCCGTCCTGGCACATCAAACCATGGCATATAGCCTGGCGGTGCCGTGTCGGGTTCGCCTTTAGCATTGAATTCTAGCTCCCCTTCTAGATTACAGAAACGAATCCGCGTCAGCGTATGAGCAATGATGCGTAGCCGTTCATCGCCGCTCACGCCATGATGCCAACGAGCCGGCGTAGGCTGACTCAGCTGTGCGATGCAGGTTCGCCAATTGGGGCCGCGCAACGCCTGTTCCAACTCATGCGCCAACTCGAGGGTGAGCGCCAGATCCCACTGCGGCAGTACGCCAGCGTGCACCATTAGCATACCGTTTTGGTGATGAGCCAGCGGCCGGTGGCGTAGCCAGTCGATTAAATCGGCAGCATCAGGAGCTGCGAGGATTTCACTTATGGTATCGCCTTTGCGCAGACGTTGTGTGCCAGCTGCCACGGCCAATAAATGCAATTCATGGTTACCCAGCACCATCACTGCGCGTTGACCAAATTCGATGACATCACGTAGGCAAGCGAGTGAACTGGGCCCTCGGTTAATCAAATCGCCGGCGAACCAAAGCGGTGTGTTAGGCGTGGGCGCTGCTTTGGCGAGCAAATGATGAAAAGCGTCATGGCAGCCTTGTAGGTCGCCGAAGGCAAGAGGAGGAGGGGAGGACGCTGTATTGACGTTCATGTGGATGGTGAGGATATCTGAAGTCTGTGATTCAAAGGACCTGCTTGAATTGTTCGTCATCATCTAAAAAACGATGAATAAGCTTATTTCTGCAGCGTTTGTAAAATATTAAAGAAGTTAATCTTTCTTCAAAGTTATAATTATTATATAGACTAAGAAAAATTGCGCTAAGGTGCTGAAGAGATAATCGGCGGTGTTTGTCATATAAGAGTTGCCGCAGCATCAACGAGTGGTTTATTTGAGCCGCAGCACCTACATGATGAGGCGCTAGCGTTAGCCGGTCGCATTTGAATTCAATGAAGGGTTTTTGATGATTTTAGTAACTGGTGGCGCTGGTTTTATTGGCGCCAATTTTGTGCTCGACTGGCTAGCGGGTCACAACGAAGCAGTGGTGAACGTTGACAAACTGACCTATGCAGGCAATCTGAATACTTTAAATTTGTTACAAGCGGACCACCGTCATCTGTTTGTCAGGGCTGATATTGCTGATGCCGCTACGCTTAAAAGTCTCTTTGTGCAACATCGACCACGCGCGGTACTGCATTTTGCCGCGGAAAGTCATGTTGACCGCTCATTGCATGGACCGGCTGATTTTGTGCACACGAATATAGTCGGCACTTTTACGTTGCTTGAGGCGGCTCGTGCTTATTGGACTCAGTTGGCCGGCGTGGAGCAAGCTAACTTCCGCTTCCTGCATGTTTCCACCGACGAGGTTTATGGTTCGCTTGAGCCCCATGATCCAGCGTTTTGTGAAACTACGCCGTATGCGCCTAATAGTCCATACTCGGCCACCAAGGCGGGCTCCGATCACCTGGTGCGAGCGTATCATCACAGCTATGGTTTGCCGGTATTGACCACCCATTGCTCAAACAATTACGGCCCTTATCAGTTTCCAGAAAAGCTGATTCCATTGCTTATCGCCAATGCACTTGCTGATAAACCGCTGCCAGTTTATGGCGATGGCGGTAATGTGCGCGACTGGCTCTATGTGGGGGACCATTGTGCGGCGCTACGAGAAGTCTTGGCGCGCGGCGGCCCTGGTCAAACCTACAATATTGGCGGTCGGAATGAGAAAACCAATCTTGAGGTTGTGCATATGCTGTGTGCGTTGTTGGATCAGATGAAGCCGAAATCGTCTGGTTCATATGCCGAGCAGATTACCTTTGTGCAAGACCGCCCAGGCCATGACCGCCGCTATGCAATAGATGCGACGAAGATCGAGCGTGAATTGGGCTGGCGGCCCGCGCACACATTTGAAACTGGGCTCGAGAAAACGGTGCGCTGGTATCTTGAGCATCCAGATTGGGTAAATAACGTTATCTCAGGCGATTACCTTAAATGGCTTGAAACGCATTATGCGCTACGCGCATCAGGAGACACCTAAGATGCGTAAAGCGATTCTTTTAGCCGGAGGCTCGGGTACCAGGCTTTATCCGATTACCCATGCAGTCTCTAAACAACTGCTGCCGATCTATGATAAACCAATGGTCTATTATCCGCTGTCCACTTTGATGATGGCGGGCATACGTGACATCCTGGTGATTTCTACGCCGGCCGATACGCCGCGCTTTCAGATGCTACTGGGCGATGGCGCCCAGTGGGGACTCAATCTCCAATATGCAGTGCAACCTTCCCCAGAGGGATTAGCGCAAGCATTTATGATTGGCCGGCAATTTATTGGCAATCATCCATCGACTTTAATTCTCGGCGACAATATATTTTATGGGCATAGTTTAACCGGGCAGCTTGAACGCGCCAGCACTTGTGATCAGGGAGCGACAGTATTTGCTTATCATGTGCACGATCCTGAGCGTTATGGCGTGGTTGAGTTTGATGAGGATTTTCACGCCTTGTCGATTGAAGAAAAGCCGGTTAAGCCACGTTCCAATTATGCGGTGACTGGACTTTACTTCTACGACCAGCAAGTCTGCGATATTGCTGCCGAGATTAAGCCTTCAGCACGCGGCGAGTTTGAGATTACGGATATTAATCTGCATTATTTGCAACACCAGCAGCTCAAGGTTGAAATGATGGGCCGCGGCTATGCATGGTTTGATACGGGTACTCATGACTCACTGATTGATGCCGCCAGCTTTATCGCCACCTTGCAAAAGCGGCAAGGCCTGATGGTCGCTTGCCCGGAAGAGATTGCCTACTATCGTGGCTGGATTGACGCCGAGCAACTTAGCCGGCTGGCCGCGCCGCTTGAAAAAAACGGCTATGGAAAATATTTAAAACGCATTTTGTCGGACCAGCTGATATGGCCATCAACGTAATCACCACTGCATTGCCTGAAGTTAAAATCATCGAGCCTAAGGTTTTTAATGATGCGCGGGGCTCTTTTTTTGAGAGTTTCAATGCACGTGAATTTGCCGTACAAGTGGCAGCAGGGTTCGAGTTTGTGCAAGATAATCATTCACGCTCGACTAAAAATGTGCTGCGTGGCTTGCATTATCAAATTCAGCATCCCCAGGGCAAACTGGTGCGGGTGGTGGCGGGAGCGGTCTTTGATGTAGCCGTGGATCTGCGCCGGCACTCGCCTCGCTTTGGGCAATGGGTCGGGGTCCATTTATCGGCTGACAATCGGCGCCAGTTGTGGGTGCCACCGGGTTTTGCTCATGGTTTTTTGACGCTCTCGGCAGAGGCTAAATTTCTCTATAAAACAACCGATTATTGGTATCCAGAGCATGAGCGTACCCTATTATGGCAAGACCCAGCGTTGGGCATTGCATGGCCGCTTGATAGGGAGCCGGTGTTGGGCGCCAAGGATGCCGTTGGAGTGTGCTTAGCAGCGGCGGAAGTATTTGCTTAACATTTGAGTTTGAACGCTCGCTGAGCGGATTTTTACTATGACGCTTTCTCGAACGATTTTAATCACTGGCGCTCAAGGCCAACTTGGCTTTGAGTTAGCGCGTAGTTTACAAGGTCTTGGCCGGATTGTTGCGCTGGATCGGCAAGCGCTGGATTTGGCAGATTTTGATCAAATTCGGCGTGTGGTGCGCGCATTGCGGCCGGCTTTAATTGTCAACCCGGCCGCGTATACAGCGGTCGATCAAGCTGAAATCGAGGAGCCTGTAGCGCTGCGCATTAATGCTTTAGCGCCGGGCGTGCTGGCTGAAGAGGCGAAGCGGCTCAATGCAGTTTTAGTCCACTATTCAACCGACTACGTATTTGCTGGAGACAAGGACGGTGCTTATACCGAAGAAGATAGCGCGCAGCCGCAAAATGCCTATGGTCGCAGTAAACTGGCTGGCGAACGGGCGCTGGCTGAAGTAGGCGCGGCACATTTCGTGCTGCGCACGAGCTGGATCTACGGCAAGCGGGGCAAGAATTTTCTGTTAACGATGTTGCAACTGGCGGCGCAGCAGCCTGAGTTGCGGATTGTGGCTAACCAATATGGCGCTCCGACCTGGTCGACGACCATTGCCGCCCTCAGTGCGCAAATTTTGGCGCAAGGCATCGCGCTAGGCCACCAAGATCGGAGTTGGTGGCAAGAAAAATCAGGTATCTATCATTTAAGCGCCGCCGGCTCGACTTCTTGGTATGAATTTGCGCAAGCGATCTTTACGCTTGCGCCACCTGCTAGGCCACCAAAGTTGACGCCGATTTCGGCGCTAGAGTATCTGACACCGGCCAAGCGCCCAGCCAATTCTCGTCTATCTAACGATAAATTGGCGCGGACTTTTAACTTATTTGCGCCTCATTGGCATGACGCGTTACGCTTATGTCTGCGCCCTGAATAGGGCTGAAAGCAAGCTATAAAGTCGCGGGCGGACGTACTGGCAAGGTTAGCTGGAGGAATGTGCCATCTGATAAGGTGAGTGTAACCTGCACGGTGTCGCCTGGTTTGATCGCCGGTTCCGCGCGCGCTTTTTCAAGCATCAGATGGTAACCGCCAGGGGCGAGCCTGACCTCGCTGTGAGCTGGCAGGGTTAATTTTTTGAGGTGAACCATCCTGCTGTGGGTGCCATCCGATATCGACTGATGTAGCATCACATGGCCATAATCAGGGCTGGAGGCGGCGACGACATCGATAGCTTGAGCGCTGTTGTTGCGCAATGTCATATAACCGGCGGCTGGCCGTCCGTCAGGTAGCCAGCGCACCCAGCCGGCTTCGGCTACCACTTCTGGTGAGGCCGCGGCGATGGCGCTTGAAGAAGATGCGCTAAAGCATAGACTGGCTAAAAGAAAAGTAATCCATTTCATGAGTTGATACCCCTCGTTATGATGATGGTTGAAGCAAAATACGCAAATCGTGCGCAATATTATCCGCAGAATCGGCGGCGGTCGCCATCAATTGCGCCTGACCTTTTTGATCGAAGATATAAATCGCTGAGCTGTGCATCACCTCATAGCGGTTGTCGGTATCGGGCTTTTCAGATTGATAGGCGACGCGGTAGCGTTTAGCTAATGCCTCGACTTGACTGAGGGTGCCGGTCAGACCTGTGACATGTTCCGCATCAAATGCCCGGACATAACGGTGCATTGAGGTAGGCGTATCACGTGCTGGGTCGATCGAGATAAACAGAATGCGTACAGCGCGTGCATCGTCGCCTAGTTTCGAGAGCGCAAGCATGAGGCGCGCCATGGTTTCAGGGCAAACATCCGGGCAATGCGTATAGCCAAAGTAGACGAGGGTGATTTGGCCTTGGTAAGTTTGCGCGCTAACCTTTTGCCCCTGATCGTCAGTCAAAGCAAAATCAAGATCAGGCAGATGGTGACGCACTTGGGTTAACTGCCAATTTTCATCGCGCTGCCGGCTACAGCCAAGAAGGAGCGTCAATAGTAAGCTGATAAAGAGCGCATAGTAAAAGATCAGCCGCTGGCGGGCCATAACTCGCTGCATGATAAAAGCCTTCTAACTCGATTTTGTTGAACGGCGGACAGTAGTGCCGGTACGCGCGCACTATGTGTTAGGCACGCTATTTTAACAGACCCCCTAAATGTTTTCCGTTAATCGGAGTGAGACGTGCGGGGTCTAGGCAAGCAAGACTTCGGTAATTGACGGCGCTCATACCATTGCCCAATTGCTTCATCAGTAGGTCACGATAAAGACCCGCTTGTGTGCGCAAAGCATCGGGGGCGCCATCATCAATCACCTTGCCGTCGTTCATCACAATAATACGGTCAAAGTTTTGTAGCGTGGACAGTCGATGGGCGATGGCAATCACCGTGCGGCCGCGCATCAGTCGATCGAGCGCCTGTTGAATTGCTTCTTCTGAGGCGCTATCGAGGGCGGAAGTGGCTTCATCGAGGAGCAGGATAGGCGCATTTTTCAAAATCGCGCGGGCAATCGCAATGCGTTGCCGCTGGCCGCCTGAGAGTTTCGTGCCGCGGTCGCCCACTAGGGTGTCAAACCCTTGCGGCATCGCTTCGATAAACTCAGTGCAGCGTGCTTCATGAGCGGCAGCAAGAACTTCGTCGCGGCTAGCATGGGGTCGGCCATAAGCGATATTTTCAAAAATCGTCCGATGTAAGAGCGAAATATCTTGCGGCACGACGGCGATGGCTTGACGCAAGCTTTCTTGCGTAATCATGCTCAAATCCTGACCATCGATCAAAATGCGGCCCGCTTGGGGCTCATAAAAATGTTGCAACAGGGCAAGTACTGTGGATTTGCCGGCTCCAGAACTGCCGATTAAGCCAACCCGCTGGCCTGGCTCGAGGTGCAAGTCAAATGCCTCGAGCGTACGCGTTCGATTTGGATAGGCAAAACAGACTTGATTGAAATCAACGCGTCCGCCTTGTTCAACCAACGTCTGTGCTTGTGGATGATCGGGCAATTGATGAGGCTCAAGCAAAGTCTCAATGGCTTCGGCAAGCCGTGCAATATGTTGAATCACATCCACTAGGGCGACGGCAAGGTCGCGTGTGCCGTGCAAAATAGTAAAGCCAAGCGAACTGACCAGCACAATATCGCCTGTGCTGGCTTGGCCGCGCGTCCATAACCAAAGGACCCAGCCGAGCAATCCCGCGGACAAAAAAGCCGTCACAACAGCATGGAACAGCCTTAATTTTTCAAGATGCAGCAAGCTTTTGCGGCGGGCGCACATTTCTTCTTGGAGCTTCGCGCCAAAGCGAGTTTGCTCGCGGATCGTCGCTCCGAAGGCGCGTACTAGCCCCATATTGCTGATCACATCGACGAGCTCGCCATCGACTGCCGCGGCTTCTTTGGCGAAGCCGCGGTGGTGTTTGGCGCCATAACTCGCCAATTTGAAGAGGATCAGCGCGAGTATCGCCGATACCAATAGAAGGCTGCCGGCCATGAGCGGATTGACTGCGGCAATCATGGCAATGGCGCCGCCTACTGCGATGCAGGGCGGCAGAGCGTTCCACGCCATGGTGTTTTCAGCCGTGAACACCGCATTTGAGGTTGCTGTAATCCGGCTGGCCAGCAGGCCGGGCGGCTTTTCTGTAAACCAGGCTTGCGCATGGCCGCTTAAATATTGAAATAGATCTCGCCGTAAATCGCCAGTCACGGTGACAAAGGCGTGGGTGCTGATCCAGCCGCCGATGCGCCAGAGTAGGTTATCGGCAGCAATTAAGCCTACTAACAGCAAAAATGCGCCCCATAGTTGTGTGAAGTGGCCGCGCCCTTGACTCAGTACATCGATTAGATGCTTGATCCCATATTGAGAAGCCAGCGAGCAACCCACGGCGGCGAGCACGCTCATCAGCACCGCGCCATGGGCGACGGGGTGACGGCGTATATATTGATAAAGAAAAGCCAGCGGCCGCTGAGCATAGCTAGCGAGTTTAGCGTTATACGCATCGCTCTGAGTCGTAGACGAGCGCCTCTTCATTTCATCAGTGCGTACAAAAGAGTGGGCTTCTTCAAGCTTGACGTTTATCATATGGCCTCGGCTTGGCTGCGTGAAATAAGCCACTTGCTACTTGTTTGGTGGAAGATGGAGGTGCATCCATCTTCCGGATTCTTGTTGTAGCAGAATCGACAAGCGGCAAGGCAAGTGACCTGTTTATCAAAATCACTACAGATAATTTAAAGCAGCGTTGTAAAACAAAGGCCGACAAAGTGTTTCAGTATTGTAACAAGATAAATAATTTGAAATTCACCGCTTGAATTTATTTTAAGCAACAGATAATCCGTGATGAAGTGATTGGCTATTGGATAGCCGTGCTTCAACTTTTGTCCTGAATTTTTATTAGGAGAGTCATGTCATGCGAATCGCTCAAATTGCGCCTTTACACGAGGCTGTGCCGCCAAAATTGTATGGCGGTACAGAACGGGTGGTGTCTTATTTGACAGAAGCCTTAGTTGAGTTGGGCCACGATGTGACCTTGTTCGCCAGTGGCGACTCAATCACCACCGCGCAACTCGAAGCAGTCTGGCCGCAAGCCCTTCGCTTAGATCCAAAGATTCGCGATACGCTAGCCCCCCATATGTTGATGCTCGAACAGGTGTGTCAACGCGCCGACGAATTCGATATCCTGCATGGCCATCTCGATTACTATCCGTTCTCACTTTTTGGCCGCCAGTCCACGCCGTTTCTAACGACCTTGCACGGCCGTCTTGATTTACCTGAGTTACAGCCGGTTTTTAATCTGTTTACGCAAGCTCAGGTGGTGTCCATTTCCGATAGTCAACGTTCGCCACTGCCCCAGGCAAATTGGCTGTCAACCATTTATCATGGCTTGCCGGAAAAAATGTTGATGCCTCGTCCTGATATCCAGCCTGGTTATTTGGCTTTTCTGGGTCGTATTTCGCCTGAAAAGCGAGTTGATACAGCGATTTCGATTGCCGCTAAATGTGGCTTGCCAATCAAAATTGCAGCCAAAATTGACCGCGCCGATCAGGCCTATTACGACGAGCAGATCAAGCCGCTGATGTCGCAGCCGCACGTTGAATATATCGGTGAAATCTCTGAAGCGGAAAAAGCCGCTTTCTTGTCCGGTGCCCATGCGCTGCTGTTTCCGATTGACTGGCCTGAGCCATTTGGTTTAGTCATGATTGAGGCGATGGCCTGTGGTACGCCGGTGATTGCTTTTAAGCGTGGCTCAGTCCCCGAAGTGATCGACCACGGCGTGACGGGCTTTTTAGTGAGTGATGAAATGGAGGCGGTGGCTGCGGTGAAGCGCTTGCACACAGTGTCGCGCGATACGGTGCGCCAGCAATTTGAAGCACGCTTTACCGCGCAACGGATGGCGGAAGATTATATTGTCGCTTACGAACATCTTTTGCATCAACAACGCCGCACGGTGTTACGTGAAGTCGCAGTAGGTTAGAAAAAGGGCCGCACACACTTCGTGTGGCCATTTTTTTATTCAGATCTAAGCGTGAGATAAATTAAAAGGGTGGTATACTTATTTCTCATTGAGAATGATTCGCATTAGCGCTACCATTGCTTTTTAGTACTGTCTGTCTGTTTGTTCAACTCAATATTAAATCCTCTCATCAAGGAATATTTAAATGAAAATCAGTCTCATAATTACTCTTTTCACGCTGACTTGTGCGTTGTCCAATGTTGTACACGCGCGCACAGAAACAAAAGAAGAGTTACCGACCTTCAAACTTGAGATGGCTGACGGGAAATTGATGCCATCTCGCATCGAGGTGCCGGCTAATCAGGCGATCAAACTTGAAATTGAAAATACCGGCAAAAGCGCGGTTGAATTTGAAAGCATTCAATTGCGTAAAGAGAAGGTGCTCAGCCCTGGCGCCAAATCTTTTGTTGTGATTAAAAAAATGGCACCGGGCGAATACAAATTTTTTGATGATTTTCATCAAGCGACGGCACAAGGGGTGATCGTCGCGAGATAAATTTGAGTTTAAGTAGAAACAGGGATAGGGATAGCCGTAGGCGGTAATCAGGTAGCTTTGGAGAGCTCGATGGGGCAGGTGCTGTTTGTAGTATGGCGTGAAAGTGTTGAAGCATTGTTGGTGATCGGCATTTTATATGCGTGGTTGCGCAATGGTGACAAGACGGCGCGGCAGGGCCTGCCTTATCTGTGGCTAGGAGTTGGCATAGGTCTGCTAGTGGCGGTTGCGTTTGGCGCGGCATTAGTGAACTTTAGTGAAACCCTCTCCGGTGAAACCCAGGATTATTTCCAAGCCGCAATGGTCTGGATTGCGGCTGTGCTGATTGTACAGATGGTATTGTGGATGAGATATCACGGCGGCACCTTAAAACAAGGCATCGAAGCATCATTACAAAAAAGTACTCAAAATGCGCATTGGTGGGGGGTGACGCTGCTTGCTGCATTGGCAGTTGCGCGCGAAGGAAGTGAGACGGTCATCTTTCTCTATGGACTGGGTTTTGGGCAAGCAGGATATATTTTGCCTATGCACCTGGCTGCCGTATTGATAGGCTTTGGCCTAGCCCTCCTAACGTTTTACCTATTGCAGTTGGGTGGCAAATTGTTTTCTTGGCGCGCTTTTTTTCGCGTGACTGAAATGATGTTGCTCTTTCTCGCTGCGGGCTTGGTCCAAGCCGGTGTTGATAAACTCATCGATAAGGACATACTCCCTGCTCTGATCGACCCGCTGTGGAATACTTCAGCGCTGCTCGATGATTCTAATGCTGCGGGTACATTGTTGGCGGCATTGACCGGCTATCGTGCATATCCATCGTTAATGAATGTGTTGGCGTATCTTATTTATTGGGCTGTGGTGGCTTGGTTAGTGAGACGTACACAACAGTGCCTGACGGTTAAAAATCGGCCGGCATGAATAGACAAGGGCGCATTCTAGCCCATGATACGTTGCTCTAATACATGCGCTAGCTTGGTATGCAATCCGTCTATATAATAAGCCATTCGAAATTCTTTCAATAATGATTAATACAAGAGGTCGCTCCATGCATATCAATCGGTTCTTTTTCAATTTGATTGGTCTTGTTGCGCTACTTGCACTGGCCGCTTGTGGCAAAAAACAGGCCCCTCCGTCACCGCCGGTAACAGAAGTGGGGATTGTCACACTCGAGCCGCAAACTGTGCCAGTGACAATTGATGTACCTGGACGCACCTCTGCTTGGCAGATTGCTGAGGTGCGCGCACGTGTCAATGGCATTGTGCTTAAACGTGAATTTAAAGAAGGCAGCGAAGTGAAAGCGGGCCAGCGCCTCTACAAAATTGACTCAGCTCCTTATAAAGCTCAGTTTGAGAGTAGCCAAGCCGCGTTGGCAAAAGCACACGCTAGTTTAAATGCAGTCGCGGCTAAAGCTGAACGTTACAAACCATTGATCGCAGCGCATGCGATTAGCCAGCAAGAATATGACAATGCGCTGGCTGAGCATGGCCAAGCGATGGCAGACGTTGGTGTTGCTAAGGCCGCGCTTGAAGTGGCGCGCATTAACCTTGGCTATACCGAAGTGAGCTCGCCGATTGCAGGTTGGATTGGCAAATCCTATGTCACTCCAGGCGCTTATGTGCAAGCCGGCCAGGCAACGTTGTTAGCCACGGTGCAGCAAATCGACCCGATTTACGTTGATGTGACGCAATCGAGCAGTGACGTTTTGCGTTTGCGCCGTGAAATGGCAGACGGCCAATTGCAAATGACTGGTCGTAACGAGGTCAAGGTCGACCTCGTGCTGGAAGATGGCTCATCTTATCCGTTCCAAGGAAAGTTGCAGTTTTCCGATATCGCGGTCGAACCGGGTACGGGCACGATCACCTTACGCGCGCTCTTTCCAAATCCGAAAAAAGCCTTGCTGCCTGGTATGTTTGTTCGTGCGCGCATCCAAGAAGGTGTGAACCATCGTGCGCTGGTGGTGCCGCAGGTTGGCGTGACTCATGACGCAAAAGGCCAACCGACTGCCTTGATTGTCGATCAAGATAATAAAGTTGCTTTGCGTGTACTAACAACGATGCGAGCTGCTGATGATAATTGGCTGGTAGCGAGTGGTTTGAACGCAGGCGACAGAGTCATTGTGCAAGGGTTGCAAAAAGTGCAGCCTGGGATGACCGTCAAACCGGTAACCACACAGGTATCGCCGACGGCTGAAGCTGCTGCTGGGCCACAGCCTGCGGCCAGCGACGTCGCGGACGCTAACGCAGAATAACCGTATTAAAAATAAGGGAAACCATTTTCATGGTTAAATTTTTTATCGATCGACCGATTTTTGCATGGGTGCTAGCTATTATTTTGATGATGGCCGGAGCGTTGTCGATTCGCACCTTGCCTGTTGAACAGTATCCATCGGTAGCGCCGCCCGCAGTGCAGATCAGCGCAGCTTATCCAGGCGCATCGGCCCAAACCGTTGAAAACACAGTCACCCAGGTGATTGAACAGCAAATGAATGGGATCGACCATTTGCTGTATATGTCCTCCACCAGTGAAAACTCGGGTGGCGCAAATATTACGCTGACCTTCGCGCCGGGTACCAACCCGGATGTGGCGCAAGTGCAGGTGCAAAACAAACTACAACTGGCCTTACCCCTATTGCCGCAAACCGTGCAGCAACAAGGTATCAAAGTCACTAAGTCGTCCGGTAGTTTCTTGATGGTATTAGCCTTCGTGTCTACCGACGGTAGCATGAATAAGTTTGATTTGGCCAATTACGTTGCGGCCAATGTGCAAGATCCAATTAGCCGGGTTGATGGGGTCGGCACCACGACGCTGTTTGGTACCCAGTATGCAATGCGAGTGTGGTTGCATCCAGATAAACTGGCTAGCTACCGCCTAACGCCAGTCGATGTCACCAACGCACTCTCTGAGCAAAATGTCCAAGTGCCAGGGGGCCAGTTAGGTGGCTTACCGGCCGTGGATAAGCAACAACTCAATGCGGTGATTACCGAAGCAACCTTGTTAAGGACGCCGGAACAATTTAGGAATGTCTTATTAAAGGTGATGCCAGACGGTTCACAAGTGCGTTTGCGGGATGTCGCACGGATTGAACTCGGCGGTGAAAGCTATAACGTAGATACCCGCTATAACGGCCAGCCTACCGCTGGCTTTGCGCTTAAACTGGCGACGGGCGCGAATGCCTTGCAAACCGCGCGGCTGGTACGTGAACGGATTGAAGAGTTATCGAAATACTTCCCACCCAGTTTAGTCGTGAAATATCCATACGACACCACGCCCTTTGTGCGCATCTCGATCGAAGAAGTGATCAAGACACTATTTGAAGGGATTGTGCTGGTGTTTTTGGTGATGTACTTATTCCTGCAAAATTGGCGTGCTACGCTGATCCCAACCATTGCCGTGCCAATTGTGTTGTTGGGTACGTTTGGCGTGATGGCAGCGGTCGGTTTTTCGATTAATACCTTGTCGATGTTTGGCCTTGTGCTGGCGATTGGGTTATTAGTCGATGATGCGATTGTGGTCGTTGAAAACGTCGAGCGGGTCATGGCGGAAGAAGGGCTTTCACCGCGCGAGGCAACCCGTAAAGCAATGGGCCAGATTACGGGTGCGCTGGTTGGCGTGGCGCTTGTTTTATCCGCGGTATTTGTACCGATGGCGTTTTCCAGCGGTTCAGTGGGAGCAATCTATCGTCAGTTCTCACTGACCATTGTGTCGGCGATGGTGCTCTCAGTATTAGTGGCACTGATTCTGACGCCAGCTTTATGCGCGAGTTTGCTCAAACCGATTCCTAAAGGACACCACGAAGAGAAAAAAGGGTTTTTCGGCTGGTTTAACCGGACTTTCGAGCGTGGTCGCGATAAATACCAGTCAGGCGTGCGTGGTGTCATCGCTCGCTCTGGACGTTGGTTTGGCATTTATGCGGTGATTATCGTGGTCGTTGGTGTGCTGTTTATGCGCATGCCTACGGCTTTCTTGCCGGATGAAGACCAAGGGATTTTATTTGTGCTGGTGCAAACCCCGCCAGGCTCAACCCAACAGCGGACCCAAGCAGTCCTGAGCGAAGTTAGCCAATATCTGTTGCAAGATGAAAGCCAGCTGGTTGAATCGGCCTTTGAGGTCAATGGCTTTAGTTTTGCTGGCAGTGGCCAAAATTCGGGCATGGTTTTTGTTAGATTAAAAGATTGGAAACATCGTACGAGAGCGGATCAATCGGTACAAGCACTCATGCAGCGCTCTTTTATGCGTTTTTCGCAGATTAAAGATGCCATGGTGTTTCCGATTAATCCACCGCCGATTATCGAGCTTGGCACAGCCTCTGGCTTTGATATGCAATTGCAAGATCGCGCCGGTCTCGGCCATGATGCCTTGATGCAAGCTCGCAATCAGTTGCTAGGGATGGCGGCACAAAGCCCAATATTGATGCAGGTGCGCCCGAACGGTCTGAATGACACGCCGGAATTTCATGTGGATATTAATCGTGAGAAGGCCAGCGCGCTGGGGATTCCGTTGTCTTTGATTGATCGGAGTTTTTCGATTGCTTGGGGCGGAGCTTACGTTAACAGTTTCCTAGATAGGGATAACCGCATCAAAAAGGTTCTGGTCCAAGGGGACGCCCCTTTTCGCATGACCCCGGAAGACATTCAGCGTTGGTATATCCGCAATGCGCAAGGCGAGATGGTGCCGTTCTCGTCATTCGTCAGTTCGCATTGGGGTTATGGCTCGCCTAAGCTTGAGCGTTATAACGGTGTCTCCTCGGTAGCCATCCAGGGCTTAGCAACTCCAGGCAAAAGCACCGGGGATGCAATTCAAGAAATGCAAAACCTGGCAGCAAAATTGCCGCATGGCATTGGCTATGAATGGACCGGTATGTCGCTCCAGGAGATTTTATCCGGCTCGCAAGCGCCATTACTGTATGCCATTTCAATCTTGGTGGTGTTTTTAAGCTTAGCTGCGCTTTATGAAAGCTGGTCGATTCCATTCTCGGTGATCTTGGTGGTGCCACTTGGGATCATTGGTGCTTTATTGGCGGCGACAGGTCGCGGCCTATCTAATGATGTGTATTTCCAGGTGGGCTTATTGACCACCGTTGGTTTGTCTGCAAAAAACGCGATTTTGATTGTTGAGTTTGCCAAAGAACTGGAGGCACAGGGCAGAACCGCAATGGAAGCAGCCATCGAAGCCGCGCGTTTGCGTTTGCGGCCAATCTTGATGACTTCATTGGCTTTTGTGCTTGGCGTGCTGCCTTTGGCAATTAGCCGTGGTGCCGGTTCTGCTGGGCAACATGCGATTGGCACGGGGGTTATCGGCGGGATGCTGAGCGCCACCTTTATCGCCATTTTCATCATCCCAATGTTCTTTGTGGTGGTGCGTGCCAAATTCTGTCAATCTAAATCAAAGCAGAAGGTGCAAGCTGGCGCTGACCCGCTGGTAAACGCTTCAAGTCATGAGAGCAATTCGGATGCAGATACTCACCCGAAAATTTGAACCTCAGGAACATGCAAATGCGTGAATTTTCTCTTTTAGCTGCATTGTCAATCGCAGCAGTTTCAGCTGCCTGTACGCTGGCGCCACGTTATGAGCGCCCAGCAACGCCGGTTGCCGCTACCTATCCTACGGGGGATGCGTATACCTTGCTGGCTGAGTCAACCTCAGCGCCGGTTGATTTGGGCTGGCGCCAGTTCTTTGCGGACCCGCGTTTGCAAAAGTTGATTGAGCTGGCGTTACGCAATAATCGCGATTTGCGCGTAGCGGCATTAAATGTGCAACAAGCACGTGCACAATATCGGATTCAGCGCGCAGGCTTGGTGCCGGATTTGCGTGCGCAAGGGGCTGGCAATCGTAGTCGCACCCCCGTTGAGCTCTCGATGCTTAACCGTGCAGTGGTGGCTAGCCAGTATGAGGTGGGCGCGGCTGCGGCGTGGGAAATTGACCTTTTTGGCAAGCTACGGAGCTTAAAAGATCATGTCCTGGCGCAATATTTAGCGACGGCTCAAGCCCGCAAGGCGGTTGAGATTTCGTTAGTGGCGCAGTTAGCTAACCAATATTTAACCACCCGTGCCTATGACGAGCAGCTCAAAGTCACCCAAGCAACCCTTAGCGCCGCTCAGGAATCTTACCGGCTTGCCAACGTGCAGTTTGACGCAGGCGTTGGCTCTGAGCTTGATTTGCAAGAGGCTGAGAGTACCGTTGAGCAAGCCCAGGCCAATCACCAAAATCAACTGCGTCTACGGGCCCAGTCTGAAAATGCGCTCACGCTCTTAGTCGGCGAACCGCTGCCGGCCGATTTACCGCAGCCATTGCCGCTTGATCACCAGTCGATACTGGCTGATATTCCAGAAGGCTTACCATCGGATTTGCTGGTGCGTCGCCCGGACATTGCCGCAGCTGAAGAAAATTTGCGGGCGGCTAACGCCAATATTGGCGCGGCTCGGGCTGCATTTTTTCCGAGTATTTCGCTAACCGGACAGTTTGGCAGCGCGAGCCCGGACCTGGGTGGGCTGTTTAAACCAGGCTCGATTGCTTGGGGTTTTGTGCCAAAGGTTTCACTGCCTATTTTTAGCGGTGGTGCGAATCTTGCCAATCTTGATGCGGCGCAAGCAGGTAAGCGGGTCGCTGTTGCACAATATGAAAAAGCGATTCAAACGGCCTTTCGCGAAGTAGCGGATGGGCTTGCCGCGCGCGGTACCTACGATGAACAAATTGCGTCGCTTAAGCGCTACACCGCAGCTCAACAACGTCGGCTTGATCTGTCCACCTTGCGTTATCGCAATGGCATTGATAGCTATCTGCGGGTGTTGAGTGCGCAGACGAGCTTATATGCAGCCGAGCAAGCACTGATTTCAAGCCGCTTGGCACGGCTGGTTAATCTGGTCAATCTATATCAATATTTAGGCGGAGGCTGGCTTGAGCGTACTGGTGATGCGCCGCGGCCAGCGGATGTGCCTATCGCATCATAAAGAAATATAGGTCGGGTCCAATGCGCCAGGACTTTCTAGGCGCTATTGGACCCGACCTTTTCATTTTGCTACCCTAATGCGCTTAGGTAGACGCTCGTCCATCATATCTAGGCCTAACGGATCGTTGGTACGGTCAATAAGTTTCTCTAGATCGTCAATTTTACCTAGTACATACAGAGCGAGCGCGTAGCTGCCCATGTTAACTTTAGGGTCACCTTTTTCGATCTTTGATAACGTAACGCGAGTGACGCCAATTCGTTCAGCCATTAGGGCAACTGTGATACGACGGCGTTTACGAGCATCTCGAATGTCTGCCCCTAATTTTTGCAGAGCGCGTTCAACGCGGAATGATCTCATCATAGTGTGCCTATACTCGATTGGATTTTGAAATAAGGTATCTTATATTTTTCCTTATCTTTAAATAAGTAAACTAAAATATACTTTATATTGTTATGTAAGCGACGATTCAATACCTGCCTTGTCAGCAGCGATTTAAAACTGATACCTCTCCGTACTACTCGTAGCTGATCTTCCCTTACGGTAGGGCGAATCGTTCCAGCTTGCCGCTGGTGCCTGAGCCGGTAGCTATCGCTGGCGATCGGCACAATATGTGCGTGATGCAGTAAGCGATCGAGCAATGCTGCCGTTAGCGTTGTGTCCTGCGCAAAGGTGCTGTCCCATTGGCCAAATGGCAAGTTGCTGGTGACGATGACACTGCTTTTTTCTTATAAGGTAGCAATCACCTGGGATAACAAATTGGCTTGCTCGCGATTCATCGGTACATAGCCTACTTCGTCAATAATCATCAGCCGATAAGCCCTGATGGTCCGGTGTAAAGTGGCTTTCATATTGTTTTGCTGATAAGCCGTCGTCAACAGGAGCATTAGGTCCGCGGCTGTCGTTGCGGGACACAGAATAATCGTGTTCTGAGAATTTCATAACAAATAGTACTAGGGCTTGTCCTCAATCCCGTGCTGCCGACGCATTACCTCGTGAGCGCTCATGCTTAACCCACAAGAAGCGAGAGTAGGCATCAATCCTGTTAGTACTATCTCCGCTCTTGATTCCGGCATCCGCCATCATCTGTTGATAGGCCTGTGGCTTAAATTGCGCCGTAAATAAATAGCCGCTGCGCAATTGCTTGGTATCTTTCGAGTTACCAGAGCCACTGGTGCCGTTCAAGCGGCCTGCATATTCCTTTCCGCCGAGAGGAACCACGTCCATAACGGTGTTAGCGATAGGTGTTAACTGCTGGGCATGGATGCCGTACCGACCACTCGCATACAGCCGATAGACGCCTGCTACGTCAAGACTGCCGTGATTGCAATCTTCGGCCGTTTTCTGGGGCATCGAATAGCCCCAGTCATCCGCGGGAAGATGCGCTTTATCGGTATAGCGTGACACGCCATCTTTAAAGAACCAATCAATGTTGGATTTAACAATCTGATCGTAAAGCTTGACTCGCTCTGGCGCATCCTTTAGCAACTCATGCGCTTGGGCTAGATTCATAAAGCCATAATCGAACATCATTTGCTGATTCCACGGTACTGGCAGCCCGGTTTTATACGGTGAGGCATTTGAGAAGTACATATGCTTGCCATTACGCAGCGTGAGTAATGATTTCAGAATATGCTGATCGACCGTTTTGTCCGCTTCAATGACATAGCGCTTAGCGCGTTTCAGATAGGTTTTTCCAAAATGATGAGGGTCCCCATCAGGAACGACCTCATTATAGATAGCACATGTTTGCAGAATTTGTTTAGCGCAAGTGGCAAGGTGTCCAACGGGGTCACCTTGTTCACCACCAGTTTGAATCGGATTTGCATTAGGTTGATTGGGCCAAACTGGATCGACACGCCCCGTCCAGATAACACGCTTACCACTCAGATCATTGCGTATGGACAAAAGCGTGTCACAGAACGACACCGTTTTGTCCAGAATTTCCTTTTTTGGCGCAATCTCATAGACCAATGCCATGGCCTTCAAATTTTCACCGCTGTGACCTTGGACCCACTCATTATGCTCATTCGTGGGTACTGGATTTAATGTCTGCGTATAACTGATAAATGATTGAATTTCGTTTTTAGTGACGGGACCATCCAAGCTGTCGACTACCATATTCTCTTGGGATACTGCATTAGTATGCGTATGGCGTGCTATAGAAGGAGGCGGACTGCCTAGTGGGACACCTGTAAACAAAAGTGAAATAAAAGAAGGAATTTTCATAAAGAATTAGAGGTCAACAGAGTTGAAAAATGGCGCGTACACAAATACCTACCTTTCTTCGGAAAACCCGTGTCATCAAGTATCTATACACTCTTCTCAATCTCTGACTGAGTCAAGGCCGACAACACTTTACCGCTTACTGTCTCCAACAACGACCGATCACTCCATTCTGACTGCGTAACCAGATGATGCGCCGAGCAAATATCCTCAGGATGCACTCGCGCTGCCATCGGCTCTACGCTCTTCCTGCCTTTAGTTAGCATCAAGCCCTTTGCTACCAGTGCGTCGGCGCTTCACGATCTGCATGCGATAAGGATTTCACGATTTCATTACAATACGATTCGAAACGCTTTTCAACACCACTGCTCATTTTCGTCTCCAAGATCATCGATGTCTTAATTAATTTACCATATTCATTAGGGGCTGTTGAAGTTTGTCACTAATTCCTTGAAAAATAAGAGAAAACTCGTATTGTCTTGGGGTGGGTTTACTCAAATCGATGCCATATTACAATGACAAATTATAAAAAATAATAGGAGAACACTATGTTGGGCAGCGTTTTTTCGTCATCACGAAGCGTGCTCTCGCTACAGGAAACGCTGGATCTCGCTAGCTCTTACTTAGAGACCGCCCGCAAGGCTAAGGATCCCAAGATCGCGTTGGTGTTATGCGACGACGCAGAAGCCTCGTTATCCGAGATGAAAAAAGCCGTGAGAAAGGCGCATGCTCCTGAAACTTTAGCAGACCAAACCCTACGAGATAAAATCGCCACCGTGTATTTAGAGCATGGCAAGGTGTTAGAGCAGTTAGAGCAAACTGATAGGGCGCAGGCAAGCTATAAAAAGGCGAAAAAGTGGGGCCCTGAGGAAAGTTCCTCAACTGTTCTCGGTGTGTCGCTGTCTGCGCGCAGTGCGCCAACTGTGGCTCAGACGGCCACCTCTACCTCCCTATCTGCCCAGCAAAAAAGCGAACTGGTAGATTATCTATTTGAAAAAGCGCTGTTGACGCTTAGCTCTTTAGAGGTGTCGAATAAACCGAGTCTTTTTCTGGTGTATGCCCACGATAATCAAGATCACGGAGAGGCCAAAGCCTCTACGTCTAAATATTTAATCGAAAAACTATCTGAAATCCAAGTCATTTTATATTCCGATCAAGCACCAATGGCGCAACCGTATTCAAGCTCTGAAGAAGAGCTGAAAGAGGACGCCCGGTTAGAAAATATCTTAAGCAATCAGCTCTGTTTGTTGCCCGATCAGTTAAAAAAAGGAGTGAAGCCGGTCGATAAGGTCGTGGTCTGTTGTTCCGCGGTATTAGGAAGCTACCTGAAAGAATGGTCGGACTATGAAAAATTTTATCAGGAACTTAAAAAAGCTTATGCCGAAGATCGAAAAGCCTATCTCGAAGACGCTGAACGAGCGAGCGCTATGGCAATACGTCAGGTGGTCAAGAAATTTTCACAAGAGCCGGCCTATAAAGCTGGGTTCCATCATGTGTTAACGGAAATGGCTTTTTTGGAAATTCGAGCAGAGGAACGGGGAGAGGATCGGTACGGCATTATTCCGGTTTCTTTAACCCCAGATAGCTATCAGCAATGCCAGGCGCGTTTTATTACATCGACCACGGTGTGCATGGAGGATATGCTTAGATTTGATGTGGAGGGCAAAGCAGAACAGGACGTGCATCCTAATCAAAAAAAACAGCATGGAGTCCTTTTTAAGCTAATCGAGCGGCTTTTAGCGGGCAACAATGAGGCCAAAACGTTTCTGAGCAAGTTTTGGGAGGGGCACGGCAATTTTATGGCTCGTTTAAAAAAAGAGCCTTCACTTGGTCATCTTGAGTTTGCCCGATTAATAGACAGTATCTTCGATGATATACGCACCGCGTTGCACAGTCGGCTGGCCTCCACCGTGCAGCAACGCCACCATCAACTATGGGTGCTGAATGCGGATCCCAGAGAGGCACTGAAGGCACAATATTTTGCTGCGCTCAAATAAGATGAAGCGTTTAAGGAAACTGAAAAGCTGTATGTTGAACCGCGCGGCAAAGCGAGTTTAGATGGAAAGGCAGAAACCTTTGACCTTTTATCTAAAATTAAAGCGCTGCTGACAGATAAACAGGTGGTGCTGTTGACAGGAGACTCTGGGGCGGGCAAATCTACCTTGAATCGTCTGCTCGAAAAGCAGTTATGGGAAAAGAAAGAAGAACCGGGTGCAATTCCGCTATTTATCTCTCTGGCGAGCATTGACAAACCTGAGCACGATCTAATCGCCAAAGCGTTAAAGAAAAAAGGGCTATCCGAATTTCAGATTCAGACATTAAAGAAAGAAAAACAAAAATTTATCTTTATTTTGGACGGCTATGACGAGATTCGGCAGATGCAGAATTTGTATCTGAGCAATCGGATTAGCCAGTCCGACGGTTGGCAGGGGCAGATGGTGATCAGCTGTCGCAGTGAATATCTGGGCCAGGACTACCTAAGCCGTTTTCAACCGAATCCGAATTTGAAGGGTAAGGACTCATTTTTCCAAGAAGTCGTGATTGAGCCATTTTCAGAAGCAGAGCGCCAATGCTATCTCGAAAAATATGTGGCCCACAACCAGATGGGCTGGGCGTCGCAACGCTATCAAGCAGCCCTTGAACAACAACCACATTTAAAAGCCTTGGTCAGCAACCCCTTTTTATTACGCGTGGTGCTCGACGCCTTGCCGTACTTGGAAAACGAAGGTAAAGTGCGCAGTGCGGTCCAGTTGCGCCTGGACCTGTATGACCAGTTCGTTAGGCTTTGGTTTGAGCGTAACCAGCAGCGTTTAAGCACACAAGATTTAACGGGGACCAGAGGAGTCATCTTCAGGGAGTTATCCGACGATGGTTTTGCCCGGCACGGCCTCCAATTTGTGCAAGACTTAGCGGTGCATCTCTATACAGAGAATGCGGGCAACTCGGTGCTCCACTATTCGTTGTTCAACGACAAGGGAAATTGGCAGGAAGCCTTATATCGTTGTGGCCGCTGGATGCACAAAAATCAGTTACGCCACTTACTAACGAGGCTTAGGCCGTAGACTAATGCGCTTAATGCGGTGATCCAGAAACTGGTTGGCCAATCCGTGTAGTAGGCGAGAGTAATGCCTGCCCATGATTGGAGCAGGGCAAAAAGTGCCGAGACCGCGATACCCATGCCTAGTCGGGTGGTCAAGTTTTGTGCGGCAGCTGCTGGACCCACCATTAAAGTGAAGACGAGTAGCACGCCAACGATTTGTGTACACGCGACTACGGCTAGCGCAACTAGGGCCAAGAACAGCACGGATACAAGTCGTAAAGAGAGTCCTTTGGCTTGTGCGAGTTCAGGCTGCAGCGTGGCAAAGATTAACGGTCGCATAATCAGTGCGAGTGCCGCTAAGCAGAAAAAGCTAAGGATTGCCAGAATGCTCAGCATTGAGGTGCTGACGCCCAAGACATTGCCAAATAAAAGCGCACTCACTTGCGTTGCGTAGGCAGTAAAAAAATGCAAAAAAAGCAAACCAAAGCCAAGCGATAACGACAAAATCATGCCGATTGCAACATCACGTCCGCTTAGCTTTTCACCGAGGGCGCCCATTGCCATACCGGCGGCTAACGTAAAACCCAGTA
This sequence comes from Mycoavidus sp. SF9855, assembly GCF_024582735.1. Lineage (NCBI taxonomy): Bacteria > Pseudomonadati > Pseudomonadota > Betaproteobacteria > Burkholderiales > Burkholderiaceae > Mycoavidus > Mycoavidus sp. SF9855. The sequence continues at coordinate 1,853,046 of NZ_CP102085.1, read as the reverse complement.
AACCCCATAGTGGCGCAATGCCAAATAATGCTGCGCCCGTAGCGCCCGTGAAACCGACATGCGAGAGCGCATGTCCAGCAAAGCTTTGTTGCCGTAACACAAGAAAAAAGCCAACTATACCTGCGACTACCGCAACCATCCCAGAGGCGGCGAAGGCATTAATCATAAAATCATATTCAAACATGGTCATGGTGGTGGCGGTGCTCGTCTTTTTCAATTTCGCTGGTGCCAGACATCACAAAGATGCGGCCATGCATACGTAATACTTCGATGGCTGAACCATATAACCGGGACAGCACAGGGCGGGTAATGACTTCATCAATCTCACCTAAAGCCGCACTGCCGCGGCCGAGATAGAGCACGCGGTCAAGTACATGCAACAGCGGATTGAGTTCATGGGCACTAAATAATACCGTGATATCAAGTTGCTGTTGTATACGGCGAACTAATTCAACGATACTGTGTTGATGCGAGGGGTCAAGGCTGATTAAAGGTTCGTCAAGTAATAACAAGCGTGGTTGGCCAAGCAAGCATTGGGCGAGCAAAAGCCGCTGTCGTTCACCGCCAGACATATTGGAGAGGGCTCGTTTTGCTAAATCTTGAGCGTCGACAAGTTCTAACGCGTGCTCAACTGAACGCCGCGCCGCGCGGTCCATCCAAGGTAGGCCCCAGCGATGCCCGTTGGCTGCGCAGGCAATGAAATCAAAGCCAGATAGGTGCGGGTAAGCGCTGACACTGCGCGCTTGCGGCATATAGCCAATCACCGGATTGCCGCGCATGACGTTGGCGCCGAGTACCCGCAGTGTGCCTGTCCGTGGTGTAATCAGGCCCAGCAGGGCGCGCAATAACGTCGTTTTACCTGCGCCATTTGGACCCAGCAAGCCGATAAATTCACCTTGTTGAATGGACAAGGTAATGTCACGCAAAACGGTGTGTTTGCCAAGTTCAAGCGTGACGTGTGCCAGTTCAATTGCGTTTTTACCGTGGTTGGCGCCCTGATTGGGCATCCTATTGGGGTTCATTTTGGCGGTCCTGCGAGTGCTTGTTCGAGCGCGTTTAATTGTGACAGTATCCATGCTTGATACGAGATATCAGCAGGTTTGGTTTCACTGACATTCACCACGGCAATTTGGGCCGCACGAGCGAGTTTGAGCATATGCCTGGTCATTTCATCCGAGGTCTGCGCATTGTAGATCAATACGTTTACTCGCCGTTGCCGGAGATCTGTTTCAAAGGCGGCGATATCGGTAGCGCTTGGCTCGGTGTCGTTCATGATGGCCTGTTGAAAGCGCGCATTGCTGACTTTGAGTTCAAGGGCTTGCATGAGATAACCCATGATAGGCTCTGTTGCCGTGACCGGTGTACCGCGATATTTTGCCCGTAGCGCGGCAATTTTTGTCTCAATCGGCTTTAATGAAGCAAGAAATGCTGTAAGGCGTGCGTTGTAATCATCTTGGTGAGTTTTATCAGCGCGAATTAAAAAGGCGGTAACCGCGGCACCCAGCGCGGGCATCGTTTCCGGTAAATACCAAAGGTGGGGGTTATCTCCGGCTTTCTTGCCGACCAGCGAAGCCACCACAATCTGCTCGCGCTGCGGTGCTTTTGACGCAGCTAAAAGCTTGGGTAGCCATGGATCATAATCAGCGCCGTTATATACCACCAGGCGAGCGTTAGCCAGCTGGCGCGCAGTGGATGGACTGGCCTCGAAGAGGTGTGGGTCTTGATTGGGCTGAGTGATGAGGCTGGTGACGGTGACATGTTCACCGCCTAGTTGGGCCAGGACATCGCCATAAAAATTCTCCGCGGCAACCAGCAGCAGGCGTGGTGACGCGTCGGCTGAGGCAGCAGCCGGTTGCGAGGTGCTCTGAGCTATGGCAAATGCACTAACGGCAAATAAGCTTATCGACAATAAAAAACGGGTAATACAAGTGGACATGCGCTGAATCGAAATAGACATGAGGCAACCGGAAAAGAAAAAGCTTGAGTAGGCCAGATGATATACCAGATAACGCCTCGCCACTGGAATGACTGCTTTAACTCTATCTTTTGGCCGATTGCGCGAGCGTGTTCAGTTGCGTACAGTGAGCAATAAATGTGTAGGTAAAAGGGTGGCGCTAGCGTATTTTGGGGCGCGCAGAGTTGATGCTGTGCTGAAGGGGAAGTTTTGATGCGGTATCGTTATGTGATCTGGCCGGTCAATGCGGGTTTTATGCTGCTTGAACTTTTGCTGGTGCTGAGCCTGTTAGGCGCGATGGCAGTGGCAGCAACGCCATCAGTTAGGAATTGGCTGGTGCGTGATCATGTAGAGATGCAAGCGCAGGCGTTGCTGGCGACATTGACCTATGCGCGCAGCGAAGCAATCCGGCGCGCCATGCGCATTACAGTCTGCCGTGATGACGGTTATGGGCGCTGCTCCGAAAATCATAAACAGCGGGCGGCAACGGAACTTAACAACTGGGCCAGCGGCTATTTAGTGCTAGCTGAATTGCCAACCCATCTTGAACAGCGTAGAGGCATGCAGGTTTTGCGAATACAAGCACCGATTGAGGCGGTTACGATTCAAGGCGCGTCTGCGCCTCTCTCATTCACGCCGCCTGCTGGGCAGGTGATAGGTGGCTTTCGCAGTTTTGAAATTGCTGCTCGCACGGCCGCCGCTGGCTCTGGTCACGTTAGAGTATGCCGATGTGTGCGGATTGCAGCAGGTGGCCGCAGCCGCATCATGAATGGCTCATGTGTCGCTGCAAATTACGCCAGCTAAAGCATTGGGTGCGCTTTATGCTGGGCGATTCTTTGCTTGAAGTGATGCTTGCCCTATGGCTAATTGGGCTGGCGGCGCTTGGCACAATGCGTATCCAGCTATGGGCCGTGCGTTCCCAGCAGTCGACACTTTGGCGTACTTATGCCCTGAATTTAGCCGATGCTGCGGCTGAAGCGCTGCGCGCTGGTTATCCGGCCACTCGTGTTGCCACGGAGTGGCAAACACGTGCCGCTCAATTACTGCCGTCTGGTGGGATACGCATTATTGACCAAGCGCCCGAGACTCGATTGATTGTGTTGCATTGGCAAAGACCCGCCCAATGGTTGAGTCACTTTGATCCGGAGCGGAGTGCTGCTGATGAGTGTCTATCTAACGCAACAGAGGCGATAGAGCAATGTGTCGTGCTGGCCGTTGCCAAATAAATATGAGCCGGCTGAATAAAGTGCGCCGGGCAAATCTCGCAGAACCTCGCGGCATCTATGGGCACACTCTATTAGAGTTGATTATTGCTGTTGCTCTAGGGAGTGTGATTACATTGGCGGCTTTGACACTCTATCGTGGGCAGCGTGAGCTATTTGAGCATATTACACAACGCGCGCGCCGTATTGATGCCGGCTTGGCCGCTTTGCAGCTAATCAGTGTGCATGTGCGCCTAGCGGGTTTTGCCACGCCAGGCAATGCCATTCCGGTCGCAGCTATTTTAGGATGTGGCTTGGGGCATTCGCGCAATACGCTAGGTTCAACACCTCATGCAACGGTCTGTGAGCCAACTGCAGCAGGCAACTCAGATGGCATTGAAGTGCGCTATATGGCTGATGAGGTCAGCACTTGGGCCAGTGCGGAGGGGTACGCTACGGATTGTTTGGGGCAAGCCATTGCAACTGAGGGTGAAGACAGAGCAGGTATGCCGGCGCTTGCGGTCAATCGATTTTTTGTGCGCGTTAGTCGATCGACCGGCGAGCCGGAATTATATTGTGAGGGAAGTGGCCGCTATGGGGTTGCCCAGCCGGTGGCTGAAGGCATCGAGCGCTTACGCGTACGCTATTGGCTGATAGGCGCGAGCCGGCTGGTGGCGGCGAGTGAAGTGCCCCCTGCAGGGTGGCCGCAGGTGGTCGCGGTTGAACTGTGCGTAGTTGTACGTGGGGTGCAACGGAGTTTGGCAACCTCGTATATTGATTGTGATGGGGTGCGTATGGTGGCCTCTGATGGCCTGCCGCGTGAGGCTTTGACGGCGTGGGTTGCCTTGCGTAATCAGCGTGGCCTAGCATGGTAGTGGTCTGTCACGATTGGCCTTCTCGCCAGCAGGGTACAGTCTTGTTGTTAGTACTTACTTTAGTGGCTATTTTGCAATTACTTGCTATCTCGACTCTGCATAGGGTGATATTGGATACGCGTACTGCGGTGAATCGAGAAGACAATGTGCGAGCGCTGCACGCAGCGGATGCCGGCTTGATCTTATGTCTGCGCAGGCTGGTCAACGGACATGCGCCAGTACGCAGCTGGCTAGGTGAGGGTGAGCCAGCTTATTGGCGTACGCCTGCTGCATTTAATGGTCTACAGCCGGCGGCGTTTAGCCTCGCCATCTCATGGCCAGATACGGCCAAACCGCCGCAATGTTTGATTGAGACCAAGCCAGCGCAGCTGTCCTCATTGCCATCCCCCCCATCATTGGGGCTGACGCAAGCTAAACAAGCTATTTATTTGGTAACCGTTCGTGGTTTTGGCGCAACGCTTGAAGCACAGGCATGGGCGCAATCTATCATCGTATTTGACCGGGGGGGCCTACACCATAGATGGCGTTCGATAGTGGCGCGGCCTGATTAATTTTCATAATGCCATGGCGCAGCCCATATTTAGGCCGCGGCGTGGGTTGTTGTGCTTTAGCACGGGTAGGATCCAGTGATAAAAAAGAAACACTGCCAACCTCATGATTTGTCTGGCATGAGTCTGCTTGAATTAATGGTGGCGCTGGCGATTATTGCACTAGTCAATTTTTATGTTATTCCTGGCTATCAAAATTATATCCGGCGCGGACATCGTTTGGCGGCCTGTACCGCTCTCTATCGGGCGGCACAGATGATTGAATATGGAGTTGCAGATCCTAATAGAATCGCCAGCAGTAAAGCGGGGGCATTGCCTATCGGTTTTGACCAAGCGCCGCCAGACGCAACGGCGGTATATCGTTTACGCGTGCGCGCCCAAAACGAGGTGAACGGGGGCTATACAATAGAAGCTGAGCCGGTCAGCGCGGGGCCGATGAGTGGCGATGTTTGCGGCAAATATTTGCTTGATGCGAATGGACGGCGCTCGAATGAGGTAGCGGAAAAAGCCCTTCAAACAAGTGCTGAAATCGTGACGTATTGTTGGCAGGGGCGCTAACAGAGTTGCCTAAAGCGGTGGCTTATGCGCAACCTGTGGGGCTGTGTATGTCACAGATTTTTTCTGTAGATTAAATCAAGCAATGCAGCTTATTTGTGTTGTGCAAAATAAGGGCGCGCTTGCCTAATATTAGGGTCAGCGCCGATGGGGGACGATACGACGCCAGAGACGAATCCCCTTCCAGACAGTCACTCCGAGGGCGGTCCATTTTGCGAGTGGTTTAACCGTACGGAATGCGCCTAGCCAGCTTGGGCGAACAAGTAGCAATAACGATAACGCTGAACTTAGCATGGGGTAATCGCGCCAGCGCAAAGGACCCTTACCTAGCGCGCTAGCGGCGGTTGGCTGGGGCAATAACCCCTTGAGCCAACCGAAATACCTGAATTTATTATTTAATTCCGCTCTTGCTTGAGTCAGCTCAGCGCGTTCAAGACCAGCGCGAATGAGCAGCAACTCTTTACGCATTACGCGCTCAAGGTGTTTTCCCGAATGCCTCATGATCTTTCCTAAATTCTGCAAGGGTGGCCTCGAAAGGCGCCGCTGCTTTGCGCAATTTGGCACGGATAGCGCACAGGCAAAATAAGGCGGCGACCGAGTATACAGAAGCCAGCGCTGCCAGCGTTTGCCACCGATGTGTGTCCCACAGCACCGTTACAATTAAGGCCGTCAAGGTAGTGAGCGCGATCGTGCCAAATAATAAGGCGATGAAACTGAGAAAGAGCAGGGAAAATAACCGTGCTTTTTCTTCAGCCAACTCGATTCCTGCTAACTCAAGACGTGTTTGGGCGAGCGCTAAAATCGAACTGAGGAGACGGTTGAGTGCACCGGGTTGAGGTTGTTTATCTTGCATATCGGCCGCCGCTATGCTTATTTGCGGTTAATCAACAGGCCAATTAGAATACCAATACCAGCCGCGATCCCAGTTGCTTGCCACGGATGGTTGTGTACATAATTATCTGTGGCGCGAGCAGCCATTCGGCCTTTTTCGACGACGACAACTTGTATGTCGGCTGCTTTTTCTTTCGCCTGTGCAAGTTGTACAAGGGCTTTTTCGCGTAGCTCAGTAGCTTGTTGGCCGGTAGCGGTGGACGCTTGCTTTAGGAGGTCCTCAGCATCGAGCAAAATAGTTTTGATATCGGTCATGAGTTTTTCCTTATCAACTTTTAACATGGTATAAGTTCCTTTATGATTAAAATTTGATACAAGTTACATTCTTTATCTTAGCGAAATTGAATGCTAATAGCGAGTGTTTTTAAATAAAAAATCCTTAGTTTGATAGATCAAACCATTTTAGTTTATGCTAATACTCCCCAAAAAACTCTCCTCTTTTCTCTGGTATTTCATTCGACCCTACCGTTGGCAGTTCGTTGGTAGTCAATTGTGCGCGTTAGCCTGGACTGGCGATGCGATTCTTTGGCCTTATTTGGTCAAGTTGCTGGTTGATGCGATGGAAAGCTATCAACCCGCGCTCATGTCGTTTGACAAAACCTTTCTTCCATTATTTATTATGCTGGTGGGAGGTTGGCTGCTGATTGAAGGGATGTACCGTTTGCAAGGGTTTTGTTTTGCCTGGCTTTTCCCCCGCTTTGAGGCCAAGGTGCGCATGACGGTTTTCGATTACTTGCTGCAGCACTCTCATCGTTTTTTCGCGAATAACTTAGCGGGCAGCCTGTCTAATAAGATTACGGATATTACGCAAAGTCCAGTCCGTATCTTTGAAATGGTGATGGCTCTGTTTATCCCCACCATCGTCTCTACGTTAGTGGTGTTGGCGGTGTTCGCCACTTTCAAACCATTTTTTGTGATTACTTTTGCGGTTTGGATTGTGATCCATATCGGCATTTGTATGTATTTTGCGGGCGGTTGCAATCAGCGCTCGGAAGAGCATGCGCAAGCACGAAGCACCTTACAAGGCAGAATTGTTGATGTGATTAGCAATGTGGTGAGTGTGCGTATCTTCGCGCGGCAACGATTTGAATATCAAAACCTGTTGTCTTACCAACAGCATGAGCAATCTAAACAAACCAAATCGTTGTTTTATATTGAAAGAATGAAGCTCGCACTGGGTGTTGCCGCCTTTGTATGTATTGGCATGGTGCAGATGGGCGGGATCATCTATGCTTGGCGTGAAGGGCATTTGTCGATTGGCGAGACTTTGCTCATTCTAAACGCTACATTTAGCATCATGGGTATGGCTTGGATGGCAGGTGCGCAATTGCCTAATTTATTCAAGGAAGTTGGCGTCTGTCGTCAAGCCTTGACTTTTATCCAGGCTGAGCCGGAGGTGCAAGATGCGCCAGATGCTGTCCCTTTAAAGGTCACTCGTGGGGAAATTGTCTTTGAACGTGCAACTTTTAGCTATCACTCTCAGCGTAATCTGTTCCAAGAGAAATCAATCGTGGTGCCGGCAGGACAAAAGGTGGGTTTGGTGGGTTTATCAGGCAGCGGTAAAACCTCATTTGTCCAGCTTATTCTGCGTTACTACGATCTGGACGCAGGCCGTATTTTAATTGATGGACAGGATATACGTCAGGTGACACAAACCTCTTTATATGAACAAATTAGCTTTATCCCGCAAGAGCCCGTGATGTTCCATCGTGATGTGCTGGAAAATATCCGCTATGGCAAGCCACAAGCTAGCGATAAAGAAGTGTATGAAGCGGCTCGGTTGGCCCATTGCGATGAATTTATTCAGCAACTTTCGGACGGCTATCAAACGTTGGTGGGAGAGCGAGGCACTAAATTATCGGGTGGGCAACGTCAACGGATGGCAATTGCCCGTGCTTTATTAAAAGGCGCGCCGATTTTAATTTTGGACGAAGCCACTTCTGCGTTGGATTCAATTACAGAAAAATATGTCCAAGATGGCCTCTCGCAATTAATGCCTGGGCGTACTACGATTGTGATTGCACATCGTTTATCTACATTGGTTGAAATGGATCGAATTTTAGTTTTTCAAAATGGCATGATTGTGGAAGATGGTTCGCATGCAAGCTTACTGGCGAATGAAGGCTGCTACACTGAATTATGGCGCATGCAACGTGGTGGTTTTGTCCCTGCGGAAAACGGCGATGAAGTCACAACTTGAAACGGCAACCTTAGGGGGCGGCTGCTTTTGGTGTTTAGAGGCAGTCTTTCGTGAAGTGGGCGGCGTACACTTAGTTGAAGCAGGTTATGCGGGTGGCCTTGTACCTAACCCCACTTACGCGCAAATTTGTACTGGCAACACAGGCCATGCGGAAGTGGTACAGGTGCAATTTGATCCAGCGCAAATATCGTATACAGAGTTGCTTGAAATCTTTTTTGCGATTCATGACCCGACGCAATTGAACCGGCAAGGCCATGATCTGGGAACTCAGTATCGGTCAGTGATTTTTACTCATTCGCGGGCGCAGCATGAGAGCGCCTATGCGGTGATCAATCGATTCACTGAAGAACACATTTATCCTAACCCAATTGTGACTGAGGTGGTCCCATCTCGTGCCAATTACTGGCCTGCTGAAGCGGATCATCAGCAGTATTTTGCAAAATATCCGCAACAAAGCTATTGTGCATTGGTGGTGGCACCTAAGCTGGCGCAATTCCGTAAAAAATTTGCGAGCCGTTTGATCTCGCCGTATTAACCATACATATAGCGGCGCGACCATGGCAATGAGTGTGCGCTGCGGCCTGCTTTGCTGCATACGATTTGATAAATTGCAACATCATCATGTTCAAAAGCGTAGACGCTGCCCGCCAGATAAACACGCCAAATGCGAAATTTCTCTTCATTGACCCATGCTTTAATTTTGGGTGCCTGCTGTTCAAATCGCTCACTCCAAAAAGTGAGTGTGCGCGCGTAATGGCGCCGCAGATTTTCGATATCAAATGTTTCAAGCCCGCCTTGCTGCATGGCGGCAAGCACAAGACTTAAATGGGGCAATTCGCCATTTGGAAACACGTAGTGATCAATAAATTCATCGCCTCCCAATGAATTTTCTCCAGGCTTAAGCGCCGTTGAGGTGATGCCATGATTCATCATGATGCCGTCCTCTTTTAATAGCGCGCTGATTTTAGAGAAATACGAGGGTAGGTTTTTACGACCTACATGCTCAAACATACCAACGCTGGTAATACGGTCAAACTGCTCATTCAATGCTGTTGTAATGTCACGGTAATCTTGCAAGCGCAGGTCAATTTGGTGGGTAAGGCCGGCTTGCTTAATGCGTTCAGTGGCCAACTCAAATTGTTTTTGGGAGAGGGTGACGCCGACACATTTTGCGCCAAATTTTTGCGCCGCACGCATCACTAATGCGCCCCAGCCACAACCAATATCCAGCAAAGTGTGGCCTGGCTTGAGTTGAATTTTGGTGAGGATATGATCGATCTTTTTGAGTTGGGCGGTGTCCAGGTCTTCGTCGCCGTTCTCAAAATAAGCGCATGAATACACCATGTTTTGGTCAAGCCACAACTGGTAGAACTGATTGGAAAGATCGTAGTGATACTGGATCGATTTTTTATCTGTGGTGCGGGTATGCGCAAATAAGTGCGCGAAACGACGGTATATGTGGATCAGTTTGGCGCTTGGTTTGGTGGTGTTTTCTACCAGTGAATAAGCGATCTCAATCAGATCCGCCAGCTTTCCTGCGACGTCGATTTTGCCCTTTATATAAGCCTCGCCAAGCGTGCTTAGATTTGGCTTAATTAAATAAGGTAAAGCGGCAGCGCTATTGATATGAAAGATGATTTGGGGCGTTGCAAAGTGCCCAAAGTCATAGTGTTGCCCATTCCATAAGACTAGGCGCGCGCTGATATTGGCTTGCTCTTGGATTTCGGCCGCCCACTGCGCTAGCTTTTTCTCCCACAACATACGCGCTCCTTTTCAAATTAAGGACATCGAGTAGTCTATAGTTTATGCTTGATTATCGCGGCCAGGAAGCGCTGTTACTGAAAATAGCCAATCCATTTGGCACTATCGTAGCGGCTCATCTGGCTGGACTGGAAACCCGCTCTACACCAGAGGCACGCTATGCTTCAAAGCTTGCTCTGACCCGCAAGCTTTACGATAAAGGTTTAGATCGAAAGGCGATCAGTAATTTATACATTTTTATCGATGGGGTCTTGACTTTGCCAGAAAATTTAGAAATTCGTTATAATTCATCTATCAAGGAATTAGAGCAGGAGTGCAATATGCCATATGTAACCAGCATTGAACGTCTAGGTAGACAGGAAGGTATTCAACGAGGTCACCGAGAAAAAGCGAGTACCATTGTTCAGAATTTGAGAGCGATGGGAATGGACAGTGCTTTCATTGAAAAAGCCACTGGGCTGAGTGAGGAAGAAATCGCCACAATCCTTAAGCAAACGTATTGAGGGGTGGTCAGGGCGCTAGCCGCACCACGTGCCAGTCATCATCAGTGTTACGTTGATATTGAATGCGATCATGCAGCCGCGAGGGTCGGCCTTGCCAGAATTCGATTCTATGAGGCCGCAGCCGATACCCGCCCCAGCAGGGCGGGCGCGGCGCACTGTCTTTAAACTGTTCGGTGAATTGCGTCATGCGTGCTTCAAGCGCCGCCCGGTTTGGGATCACCGCACTTTGTTCAGACGCCCAAGCGCCAATTTTTGAGGCCAATGGACGAACTGCAAAATAGGCATCGCTTTGTGCTGAATCGGTTTTTTCGACAATGCCGTCAATGCGTACTTGGCGTTCTAATGCGATCCAATGAAAAAGCAAGCTCGCATAAGGGTTTTCGGCCAGTTCCTGGCCTTTACGACTGTCGTAGTTAGTGAAAAAAACAAAACCGCACGGGTCAAAATCCTTTAACAGCACGATGCGTGCTGATGGGCGGAGATCGGTTCCTGCTGTAGCCAACGTCATTGCATTGGGTTCTGGCACTTGAGCTGCGAGTGCCTGCTTAAACCAGCGCGCAAATTGGCGGATCGGGTCGGCTTCGAGCTCAGCTTCACTCAAGGAGTGGCTCGCATACTCTGTACGAAGATGGGCAAGGTCAGATTCAGTCATGCTCAATTTTAAAAGGTCATGGACACCAAATGGCTTATTTACCCCAGCTGTCTTTGAGGCTGACAATCCGATTAAACACCGGTTGTTGTGGTTTTGAATCGACATAGTCCACCACAAAATAACCGTGCCGCTCAAACTGTACACGCTCTTCAGGCTGCATGGTTTGCACACCGGGTTCAAGATAAGCGCGTACCAGTTGTTTTGCATTCGGATTGAGCGCACTCAAAAAATCTCGTCCATTTGCATCAGGCTGCGCTTCGATAAAGAGCCGGTCATACAGTCGCACATCAGCCGCATAGGCATGTGCTGCACTGACCCAGTGAATATTACCTTTAACCTTGTAATTATTCGAGCCTTCAGTGCCTGATTTGCTATCTGGGAAATAATTGCAATGCACCGCAATGATCTTGCCCTCTGCATCTTTTTCTGCGCTCGTGCACTCAACCACGAAACCATAGCGCAGCCGTACACGGTTACCTGGAAAGAGCCGGAAATAGCCTTTGGCGGGCTGTTCGCTGAAATCTTCGCGCTCAATCCATAGTTCCTGGCTAAATGGGAAGGAGCGTGTGCCGCGTTCCGGATGATGCGGATGAAGCGGCGCGCTGCATAGCTCGGATTGCCCCGCTGGATAGTTATCAATAATTAATTTAAGCGGATCAAGCACGGCGATCGCGCGTGGTGCCTGCGGCTCTAGATCATCGCGTAGCGCCTGTTCAAGTACGCTCATCTCGATCCATGAGTCTGCTTTTGCAACGCCAATGCGTTCGCAAAACAAGCGAATGCTCGTCGGCGTAAAACCGCGCCGGCGCAAGCCAGCAAGGGTAGGTAAACGCGGATCGTCCCAGCCCTCTACATGGTGCTCCTGAACGAGTTGCAAAAGCTTGCGTTTGCTGGTTACAACATAATTTAAGTTAAGCCGCGCAAATTCAATTTGTTGCGGTAACGGCTGTTTGAATACACCGGCCTCAGCGAGTCGAGACAAGATCCAATCATAGAGCGGCCGATGATCTTCAAATTCAAGTGTACAGAGAGAGTGCGTAATGTTTTCAAGAGCGTCCGAAATACAGTGCGTATAGTCGTACATCGGGTAGATGCACCATGTATCGCCGGTACGGTAATGATGCGCATAGCGAATCCGATACAACACAGGATCGCGTAGATTGAGATTGGGCGAAGCCATCTCGATTTTTGCGCGCAGCACGTGCTCGCCTTCGTTAAATTCCCCGGCGCGCATGCGCCGGAAAAGATCGAGGTTTTCAGCCGCGGAGCGTTCACGATAAGGGGATGCCGTGCCGGGTGCGGTGAGCGTGCCGCGCATTGCGCGGATTGCTTCGGAGGATTGGCTATCTACGTAAGCGTAGCCATGCTCAATCAGAACTTCTGCAAAATGGTACAGGGTGTCGTAATAGTCACTGGCGTAATACAAGTGCTCAACATTATCTTTTTGCCAAGAGAAGCCGAGCCAGTGTACGGCATCAATGATGGATTGGGCGTATTCAACGCTTTCCTTCTCTGGATTTGTATCATCAAAGCGCAAATGACAAACGCCATCATAGTCGCGCGCAACGCCGAAATTTAAGCAAATGCTTTTGGCGTGACCGATATGGAGATAACCGTTAGGTTCAGGCGGAAAGCGCGTGGTCACGCGGCCTTGTTGTTTGCTTGAACGCTGATCATGGTCGATGATGGCGCGAATAAAATTGGTCGGGCTGTGGCTGGTGGTACTCATGTTTTAGAGTGTCTATGCTTAAGAAGCGCAAATCAAAGACAAGCATTCTAACTCATTGAGGCTGTCTAGTTTTTGCTATACTCGCTGCATGATAACAAGCCACACTAACCGGGTATTATCCCTCGCGCGTGATGTACTCGAGACTGAAGCTACAGCAATTTTATCGCTGGCCAGTCAACTTGACCAGAATTTCATCGCGGCAGTCGAACTGCTCCTGGCTTGCACCGGCCGGGTTGTGGTGTCAGGCATTGGCAAATCCGGCCATATCGCGCGTAAGCTCGCGGCGACTCTCGCGAGTACCGGCACGCCTGCTTTCTTTGTGCATCCCGCCGAGGCAAGCCACGGGGATCTTGGCATGATCATGGCGGAAGATGTGGTGATTGTCCTTTCCAACTCCGGCGAAACCGAAGAGTTGGTGGATATTTTTCCGTTAATCAAACGCACCGGTGCGCGCTTGATTGCCATGACCGGCAACCCAGCATCCAGCCTAGCTAAACTCGCCGATGTCCACTTGAATGCTCGGGTTGAGAAAGAAGCGTGTCCGCTCAATCTTGCGCCAACGGCGAGCACCACCGCTGCGTTGGCGCTGAGTGACGCTCTTGCCATGGCGGTGTTAGATGCTCGTGGTTTTGGGCCGGAGGATTTTGCGCGTTCTCATCCAGGGGGCACGCTCGGACGCCGGCTGCTGACTTATGTGCGTGACGTGATGCGGGCCGATGTGCAATTACCGTGTGTAGAGTTAAGCGCAACCGTGCATGATGCGCTCTTTGAGATTACCGAAAAGCGCTTGGGCATGACCGCCGTAGTCGATCATGCTGGGTATGTCAAAGGGGTCTTCACCGATGGTGATTTAAGGCGCTTGCTTGCAAAACGCAACGATGTATCCACGCTGAACATCGCCGAGGTGATGACCGCCCAGCCTTACACCATTAGCCCAGATCGGCTGGCGATTGAGGCGGTCGAGTTAATGGAGCGCTACCGCATTAATCAAATGTTGGTGGTGGATGAAGCGAATAAATTGCTTGGTGCGCTCAATATGCACGATCTTTTTAGTGCCAAGGTGATTTGATGGAGAGGGCATCTGTTAGTGTCGCGGTGAATGAACGCGCAGCGCGGGTCCGGCTCATGATTTTTGATGTAGATGGCGTGTTGACCGATGGGCGTCTGTATTTTAGTGCCGCGGGAGAATCCAGCAAATCGTTTGATACCCTCGATGGGCAAGGGATCAAGCTGCTAACAGCAGCTGGCGTGCAGATTGCATTGATTACCGGGCGAGCTTCTCAGATGGTGACTGCGCGTGCGCAAGAGCTTGGCATTGAATGGGTGTATCAGGGGGTGCACGATAAGGCGGTCGCTTTTGCCGAGTTGTTGTCACGTGCGCACTGTACGGCTGAACAATGCGGTTATATGGGCGACGATTGGCCCGATCTGCCGGTCATGATGAAGGTAGCCTTTGCCGCCGCGCCGGCAAATGCGCATGCGGAGGTATTGGCTCGGGCCCATTGGGTCGCGCATGCCCGTGGGGGGTATGGCGCTGCCCGGGAAGTGTGTGATCTGATACTGCGAGCGCAGCACAGCTATGACACGCTACTTTCGGCGGCGTGTGGTCGGGCCTGATGATGGTGCGCACACGGGTACAATGGTTGCCGCTGTTGTTGATCGCGCTTTTAGCTGGCGCCAGCTATTGGCTGCTGCAATTGCACCTGCCTCCGTCTAGATCTTCTGCGCCACAGGTCAAGATGCATCGTCCCGATTACTTTGCGGAGCATTTCTCGATTACATTGCTTGACCAAACTGGCGCTACCCAATATCGAATTAACGCGGCAAAGATGGTGCATTACGAGGATAATGATAATACGGATGTAGTGCTGCCTGCGGTGCGCGCGTTTGTAGCCGGCCAGCCGGATGTAACCAGTTTTGCAAAGCGTGGCAAAATCAATGGCGATGGCTCCATTCTCGATCTGTATGACGATGCTCATGTGCGTCGCGCACAAGGGGATCAGGATCCTGCACTGGAAGCAGATTCACAACATTTCCGTTTTTTGATCAACGATGATATCGTCCAAACTGAACAATCCGTTAAATTGAAGCGAGGAGCGTCAATGGTGACCGCGAGTGGCATGTCTTATAACAACCTCACCCGGGTGGTCAAGTTGGTGGGGCAGGTGCGTGGTGTGATTGCTGCGGATACGTTTATATCTAATAGCGTTAGCCCTAAGCGCTAGGGTCGATTTATGAGCAGTGTGTTCCCCTATTGTGCTGCGCAACGCTTCATGGCTGAAGCCATATTTGCGCTCTGTCTAGTGTTGTCTTCCGTATTGTTTGGCCAATTTGCCTATGCTGTGCGCCCAGATAGTGAGCAACCCGTTTATGTGCAAGCAGATCGTTGGACTTATGATGATTTAAAACAAGTGAATGTCCTGACCGGGCGCGTTATCATCACTAAGGGCAAACTGACGATCAAAGGCGATCGAGTCATCGTGAAACAAGATGCAGAGGGCTATCAATCTATGACCAGTTATGCCGAAGGTCGAGAAAACCTGGCTTATTTTCGGCAGGAGCTAAATGGTGCTCAAGGCTATATCGAGGGCTATGGCAAACAAATCGATTACAATAGTCAAAGCGAGGTCACGACTTTAACGCGCCGTGCCATGGTGCGGCGGCGACTGCTTCCTAGTGAACGAGTGCTAGATGAGGTGAGCGGTAGTGTCATCAGTTATGACGGACAGAAAGAACGTTACTGGGCCAGCGCGGGTCATAGCGCCGCTGAGCCGGGCCAAGCTGCTCCTCGTGTGCGGGCCATGTTGTCTCCTCACAACGCCGCGCGTCATAAGACGCTGTCGCCCGCGGACCCCAATCTATCATTAGGTACTTCAAGCCCCATCGAAAGGAAGATCTCGCAGTGAACGTCAGCGCTTTTTCTAGCCGCTACCCAGTTGGTAGAGACAGTATTCTAGCCGCCCGCAATTTGCAAAAACGTTATGGTAAACGCACCGTCGTCAAGGATGTCTCGCTGGAAGTAAAAAGCGGCGAAGTGGTGGGGCTGCTAGGCCCCAATGGTGCGGGCAAAACGACCTCTTTTTATATGATTGTTGGGTTGGTGCCGCTTGATCGCGGTGAAATTACCCTGAATGGCAAGCTGATTAGCTTATTGCCGATTCATCAGCGAGCGCGGCTTGGACTGTCTTACTTACCACAAGAAGCGTCGGTTTTTCGTAAGTTATCGGTCGAGCAAAATATTCGTGCAGTGCTTGAGTTGCAGCTTGGTGAGAACGGCAAGCGGTTGCCAGAGGATATCATCAGCGAGCGCACCCAGGCTTTGATGGAGGAGCTGCAGATTACTCACTTAAGCGATAATCCAGCCCTATCGCTTTCTGGCGGTGAGCGGCGCCGCGTGGAAATTGCGCGGGCGTTGGCGACAAATCCGGGCTTTATTTTGTTGGATGAGCCTTTTGCGGGCGTCGATCCAATTGCTGTCTTGGAAATTCAGAAAATTGTGCGTTTCCTAAAACAGCGCGAGATTGGTGTCTTGATTACCGACCATAATGTGCGTGAAACCCTGGGTATTTGTGACCATGCTTATATCATTAGCGATGGCAGTGTATTAGCGGCTGGTCTACCTGAAGAGATTATCGAAAACGAATCCGTGCGGCGCGTCTATTTGGGCGAACATTTTCGTATGTAAGAAATTAGACCTCTGTAAGGTTTAAGGTAAAATTTATCCACATTGGGTGAAATTGTAATACAGTTCTTGGTTTTATCCAAAATTGCTGATACGCTGGAGTTAAGTAAGCCAACAGTATTGAACTGCATTAAATTTTCAACACGGAGGTTTTATGGATCTGCAAATCAGTGGACACCACCTTGACGTTACGCCTGCATTACGTGAATACGTGGTCAATAAATTGGAAAGAGTGACACGTCATTTTGATCATGTGATTGATGGCGCAGTGGTGTTAGCGCTCGATAATCATAAAGATAAAAATAAACGCCAAAAAGCAGAAATTAAACTGCGACTAAAGGGTAAAGATATTTTTGCTGAAACCACAGAGGGCGATCTTTATACGGCGATCGATTTGCTGATCGATAAACTTGACCGTCAAGTGATTCGCTATAAAGGAAAGATACAAAATCATCATCATGAAGCCATTAAACACCAGATAGAATGAACCGCCTTAGCAAACTATTACCACTTGAAAATGTTGTTTTGAATTTGGCTGTAACCAGCAAAAAGCGGGTATTTGAGCAAGCCGGTTTAATTTTTGAAAATCATCATGGGATCGCGCGTAGCGTGGTTACCGATAATTTATTTGCCCGCGAGCAGCTAGGCTCGACCGGCTTGGGCCAGGGAGTGGCTATTCCACATGGGCGTATCGCGGGGCTTAAGCACCCCCTAGCCGCTTTTATTCGACTCGCTGAGCCGATTCCATTTGAAGCACCGGATGAGTTGCCGGTAGCGCTCTTGATTTTTTTACTGGTGCCCGAACAAGCGACTCAGCACCATCTTGATATTCTGTCTGAGATTGCGCAGTTGCTCTCTGATCAAAAAGCTCGCGCTACCTTGGCTCATGAGCAAGATAGAGCGGCTATTCGTCATTTTCTGACTCAATGGACGCCTGATAGCGATCCGATCACTCTATGAACTCGTCAGACGGCATTAATGCGCAAAGTATTTTCGATGATAACGCAGCCTCGCTTAAACTGAGTTGGCTCGCCGGCCATGAAGGCTGGGAACGTGGTTTCTCAAGCGAAACCGTAGCTCATGCAACGTCAAGTGCGGATTTAGTGGGTCATCTTAACTTGATTCATCCAAATAGGATTCAAGTACTAGGCGAAGCGGAGATGTTGTATTACACGCGTCAATCCGATGAAGAGCGCCAGCGCCAAATGGCTGAATTAATTGCCTTGGTGCCGCCGTTTCTGGTCGTGGCGGGGGGCATTGACGCCTCGGATGATTTGGTGCTGCGCTGCACCCGCTCATCTACGCCGCTGTTTACAACGCCGATATCTGCGGCGGCGGTGATTGATAGCCTGCGACTTTATATGTCACGTATTCTAGCGCCCTCTATCACGATGCATGGCGTGTTTCTCGACATCCTTGGTATGGGGGTACTACTCACCGGTGACTCAGGCTTAGGCAAAAGCGAACTTGGGCTAGAGTTAATTAGCCGCGGCCATGGTTTGGTCGCAGATGATGCGGTGGATTTCACGCGTTTGGGTTTAGACTTTATCGAAGGGCGCTGCCCTCCGCTGTTGCAAAATTTGCTTGAAGTGCGAGGTTTGGGTCTGCTCGACATCAAGACCATTTTTGGTGAAACAGCAGTGCGCCGCAAAATGAAGCTAAAGCTCGCGGTCCGGCTGGTGCGCCGGCCCGATGGGGAGTTTCAGCGACTGCCGCTGGAAAAGCAGGCGATAGATGTTTTAGGGTTGCCAATTAACCAAGTGACTTTGCAAGTCGCGGCAGGCCGGAACTTGGCAGTACTGGTTGAAGCTGCTGTGCGTAATACAATTTTGCAGTTGCGCGGGATTAATACATTGCAGGATTTTATGGAGCAGCAACGAGCGGCGATGAATGAAAACCGATAGGCGGCTTTCTGCTATGCGGATTATTCTGATTACGGGTATTTCTGGCTCCGGTAAGTCAGTGGCGCTAAATGCGCTGGAAGACGCGGGATATTATTGTGTGGATAATTTACCACCCCGTTTTCTATTAGAGTTAAGCGATTTTTTAGCTCGCGATGGCTATACGCGACTCGCGGTGGCGATCGATGCGCGTTCTGGCAGTTCTTTGGCCGAGTTGCCCGCTATCGTCGATGTCTTGCAGGGCCGCCACGAAGTCCATGTGTTGTTTTTAAATGCCAGCACACAAGCGCTGATTCAGCGTTTTTCGGAAACTCGGCGGCGTCATCCACTCTCGTTAAATTCAAGTGACCATACCGCTCGTGGACAAACTTCGTTGGCCGATGCCATAGAGTCTGAACGCGAGTTGGTTTCTAGCCTGGCTTCGTTTGGTCATCAGATTGACACCAGTAATCTGCGAGCGCATACCCTGCGCGCTTGGGTCAGGCAATTTATCGAGCATGAGCATGTGGGCATGACGCTAATGTTTGAATCCTTTGGCTTTAAACGGGGCTTGCCGCTTGATGCCGACTTTGTGTTTGACGCGCGCGCGCTACCCAACCCCTATTATGACGAGCGCCTCCGTTTATTGACGGGCCTAGACCGGCCGGTAGCTGATTTTTTGGACGCGCAGCCTGAGGTCCAAATGTTTATTGATGACATTGAGCGTTTTCTACTGACCTGGCTACCGCGCTTTCGTGCTGATCATCGCAGTTATCTAACCGTGGCGGTGGGCTGTACCGGCGGTCAGCATCGCTCAGTCCATATTGCGCAAATTTTGGGTCAGCGTTTGCTGGGTGAAGCGGAGGTCTTGGTGCGACATCGAGAAATAGATGCGCTCGACGGCTAGCTGTCGCGGTTAAGGTATGCCGGCGTCTGTTATATGGACGGTTAAGTGCCAAGCAAGCTACAATAGCCCGGTTTTTAGTTTGCGCTTGGGGCCCTATGAAAAAAACTCTTACCATGGCTGCGTTGGTGCTGCTTTCCTCCGCCACAGCCAACGCCGTTGCGACCGAAATAACCGGCAATGCAAAGGCTGGCCAAAACAAAGTGGCAATGTGTATTGGCTGTCACGGGATTGCCGGCTATCGCACGGCTTTTCCTGAAGTCTATCGGGTGCCAATACTCGGTGGACAGAATGCGAAATACATTGAAATGGCGCTTCACGGTTACAAGAATGGCGACCGTAAATATTCAACCATGTATGCGATTGCGGCTTCACTGAGTGACCAGGATATCGCTGACATTGCTGAGTATTATGCGGCGCAAAAGCGCTTGAGCCCAAACCATCCAAATAAATAATTTTGGTGCCTTTTAAAGTACACGGGATAAGAACGATGAAAAAGTTTTTGTTGGCGCTAGCGGCAATCGGTGCAATGCACCTGAGCGTGCGCGCGGATGCTGCCGATATTGCCAATGGCAAGCTGTTAGTAGAACGTAACAACTGCGCCGCTTGTCATGGCCTGAGCATGAATCATCCGATCACTCCTGAATACCCTAAGCTTGCCGGTCAGCATGCTGACTATGCCTATTTTGCGATGCGCTCATATCAAGTCGGCAGCAATAATCCGCTTTTTGGGCGCAACAATCCAATTATGATTGCGCAAATGCAGGGCCTATCTCAGCGGGATTTGCACGATATTGCGGCCTATTTGCAAGCGTTGCCTAGCGATTTGAGCTTGCAGAAATGATTGCGCAGATCAAGTAGAGTTGCATCTAAAGCAAGCAGAGCTGAATCTGCTAGCGTGTATATGTGAGCAAGTCGCCTCAAGGCCCATCACTCGCCTTGGTTTGCTTAATTAATTGCGTCAGCAGTTCGGTAATCTGTTTGCGTTTATCGCCTTGCGCCTGATTTAACGCTTGCATTGGGCCGTGCATGAATTTATTCGTCAGGGCTTGAGCGAGTGCGGCAAGTACGGTAGCGGGGTCGCCGCCGCGCGCCAGCATTTTTTGCGCGCGTTCGAGTTCAATGCGCTTGAAGGTGTCGGCTTGGTTTTGTAGCGCGCGAATCACGGGTACGACACTACGCGCTTCTAACCATTGCATAAAATGCTGCACCCGGCTTTCAATAATCGCTTCTGCTTGGGTGACGGCAGCTTGTCGTAAGTCATGGCCTTCGCGCACGATCGCGCCGAGGTCGTCAACGGTATATAAAAAGACATCCTGTAGTTTCATCACTTCAGGTTCAATATCGCGTGGTACCGCCAGGTCAACCATAAAGATGGGCCGCCGCCGCCGCGCCCGCAACGCACTCTCGACTGCGCCGAGGCCAATAATCGGCAGGGTGCTGGCCGTGCAAGAGACAATGATGTCAAATTCATGTAACCGAGCAGGCAGTTCTGACAGAGTGATCGCTTGGCCGTTTAAGCGGTTGGCCAATTTTTTGCCGCGCTCGGGGGTGCGATTCGCGATCACCAGCGTACGCGGCTGATGAGCGGCGAAGTGGGTGGCGCAGAGCTCGATCATTTCACCTGCGCCGATGAACAGTACACGTTGGTTAGCGATATCTTCAAAAATGCGCTGCGCAAGCCGCACTGCAGCCGCCGCCATGGAGATGGAGTGAGCACCAATTTCGGTCTGGCCGCGAACTTCTTTAGCCACGGCGAAGGTGCGCTGGAATAACTGATTTAAATAAGTGCCAAGCACCCCGGCCTCAGCGGCGGTGCGCACGGCCTCTTTTAATTGCCCAAGAATCTGAGTTTCGCCCAACACCATCGAATCAAGCCCTGAGGCAACTCTAAATGCATGGCGGACTGCCTCGGATTGTGGCAAGGTGTAAATATGAGAAGCGAGTTTGTCAGCCGGAAATTGATGATATTCTGCCAGCCAAGAAATGGCGTGCTCACGTGCCGTCTGGCCATGTGTGACGCAGTAAATTTCGGTGCGATTGCACGTCGAGAGGAGCGCAGCTTCCAGCAGTGAGGGCGAGACGCCATGCTTAATTTGCGCATGCTCGCGCTTAAGCCATGCGGATTTCAGCATCTGCAGTGCCGGCTTGATCTGCTCAACCGAAAAAGCCAGCCGCTCGCGCAAGGCGATAGGCGCCGTGTGATGATTAACCCCAATGGCAAGCAGTTGCATTAGAAAGTATTTTAAAAAGAATAACGCAATTATAACTTTTTCTAACTTTTGCTTGATGTTTATGTTCTTCGTCTGCAGTATTCTTTTTATTGATTTATCGAGCGCGTGTCAAACAGGAGCTAATTTTAATGAATTTAACTAAGCAAGCCACCACCCCTGTGGTTGAGCGGATTGCGCAATTGCGCGCCGCGATGCAGCGGGCAGGCCTTGATGCCTATCTGGTGCCATCGGCTGATCCGCATCTTTCGGAATATCCGCCAATGCACTGGCAAAGCCGCGCATGGTTATCCGGTTTTACAGGCTCGGCTGGTACTTTAGTCGTGACTGCAGACTTCGCTGGTTTATGGGTGGATAGCCGTTACTGGAGTCAAGCCGATACGCAACTCGCAGGAAGCGGCATCACCTTAATGAAAATCGTCCCAGGTCAAGCACACGCGCATTTTGCTTGGCTCGCCACGCAAGTGCCAGCGGGTGGCGTGGTGGGTGTCGATGGCTTGGTACTCAGCGTCTTGGCCGCGTCGACGTTGCAAAGCGCATTGAGTGCTCGCAAGATTATGTTACGCACAGACCTTGATCTATTCGCTGAGATTTGGCGAGATCGTCCAGCCTTACCGACAGCCGAGGTGTTTGAGCATCCGGCGCCATATATCTCAATGACGCGCACGGCTAAACTGGCCTGCGTACGGACGCAAAGCCGTGCGCAGGGAGCGGATTGGCATTGGCTATCAACCCTTGATGACATCGCGTGGATTTTTAATCTGCGGGGGGCTGATGTGAGCTATAACCCGGTGTTTGTAGCCTATGCCCTGATCGGTCCAAGTTCTGCAACCTTATTTATTGCCCCCGGCAAAGTGCCGGCGGCACTCAAGCGCGCTCTGCTCGCCGATGGCGTAACTCTGGCGCCGTATGAGCAGGCTGCCGCAGCATTGGCGTGCCTGCCAACTGGTGCAAAGTTACTGGTCGATCCGCGCCGAAGCAATTATCAGATGCTCAAATATGTTCCGGCTCAGGTGAGCTTGATCGAAACGATTAATCCATCTACCTTACTTAAATCTCGTAAGAGCGAGCTTGAGGTGGCGCATATTCGTGCGACGATGGAGCAAGATGGCGCTGCTTTGTGTGAATTTTTTGCCTGGTTTGAGCAAGCGCTCGGTCATGAGGAGATTACCGAGTTAACCGTTGACGAGCAACTGAGTGCTGCGCGTGCGCGCCGGCCGGGTTTTGTGACGCTCAGTTTTAGTACGATTGCAGGTTTTAACGCGAATGGAGCGATGCCGCATTATTGCGCGTCAACGGCGGCGCATGCCACCATCGCGGGGCAAGGGCTATTGTTGATCGATTCAGGCGGACAGTATTGGGGAGGAACCACCGATATTACGCGCGTGGTGCCTGTGGGCATCCCGAGCGCCGCGCAAAAGCACGATTTTACGCTCGTCTTAAAAGGCATGATCGCGCTGTCTGCCGCACGTTTTCCCCGGTTTATCCGCGCGCCCATGTTAGATGCGCTGGCGCGCGCGCCGATTTGGGCGGCAGGGGTGGACTATGGACACGGTACTGGCCATGGCGTGGGGTATTTTTTGAATGTGCATGAAGGTCCGCACGCTATTTCCCATTATGCAGCCGCTGAGCCTACTACCGCCATGGAAGCCGGCATGATCACCTCAATTGAGCCGGGGATTTATCGGCCAGAGCAATGGGGCATACGGATTGAAAATCTGGTGTTAACACGCTCTGCGCCACCTACTGAATTTGGCGAATTCCTCGAATTTGAAACCCTGACGTTGTGTCCGATTGACACACGCTGTATTGAGCCAAGCCTATTAAATGCTAGCGACATAACTTGGCTTAATGACTACCATAGCATGGTGCATGCACGGCTTGCGCCCCATGTTAGCGGGGCTGCACGAGAATGGCTAAAGGCGCGCACTTGCCCGCTTGAGTTAAATGGCAGTTCCTAAAATAAGTACGCGTACACGGTTGGTTTCACTCGTTGTCATGAGCCGGGGTCGGCGCGTTTTGTGGCGAGACGGATTGCGTCTCTAGCGCATTGTAAGGGGCGGTTGTTTGCGCTGCAATCAGTAGCGCAGGCCCATTTTCTGATGTCGCGGCTGGGGCTTGGGCTAGCTTAGACTGCCTCAGTGGAATCGGCGAGCATAGATCGTGGATAGCGTTAGGCTCGATCGTCTGCGCAGTATTGTGCAGCACCTCTAGGGTCTGGAATTGCCAGCCATTATAAATGGCTACCGCTGCTGCTCGATTGGTGGCGCCTAGCATTTTAAAGATGCTAGTTAAATGAATTTTGACGGTGCCTTCGCTGATATTGAGAGCCCGCGCAATCACTTTATTGGTATTACCCATAATTAACAGACGCATAATTTGATGCTGGCGCGGCGAAAGCTTTACCGGCGTATTGCGCGGTAGAGGTTTAGGTGCAGCTGGCAGCTCGCTGCAGCTAGCAGGTACTCGGAAGGCGCTGGATAAAGTAGGGTTCAACGCGCATACGGGGACGTAATGTCCGCCTAGCAGAACCAGTTCAAAGATGCGTAAAATCAGGTGTGGATTCAGACTACGTGGAATGATCCCGAGCACCCCCACATGCAGGAGTGCATTGACCGTGGCACGCGTGGTGTCGTCTGTTAAAATCGCCACGGGTAGCGCTGGATGCTCGCGTAATAAACATAATAAATCAGCCACTCGCATCCAACGCAGTTGCCAATCAATCACAAATAAATCATGTAAATCGCGTTTTAATCGATGGCTTGCCTGTCGCCAGTCTTTTGCTTCGGAAAAGTTAGCGCGGCGATCAATTTGACGCAGCAGTGCTTTGAGGCCCTCGCGCCGTTCGGGTTGGTCGTTTAAAACAAAGAATTTCATTGGAATGCCCCCTCCAATTTAATATTGCTAACGGTGATTGTGCTGTAAAAGCCCGGTTTTCAAGTGTCAAGATGGTTGCAATCGATAGATTGCAACCTAGGGCGTATCTTGACAAATTTTCTGGATGTTTGCCTCCTATCCAAAAGGCATAATTTTGGATCGCGGCCAGCCGTGGGCGACGCCTAAAAATTTAATGAAAATGTGGCTGCGCGGGTTCGATATCTGCAGGCATTTCTGCATGAACGATTTCGCCAAGCGGGTTGGCATAAAGCGGGCCATTACAATCTTCGCAGTACTCAGGTTCAAAGCGGCCCGCATGGCGGCGGATATCAAGGATATTCGCGGCTTTTAAGAGCGCGACAATATCTTCAAGTGGGCTATTCGCCGTTTCATCTTGTTCGGCCGCCAGCGCAGCAATATCTTCGTGACCGTAAAGCGGCCAGACAATGCCATACAGCACAGTATTATCGCCTCGCTGGGTAAAACCAATGCGGTATTCATCAATGCGGTGTTCGCCAAAGCCCGCGATAACGGCGCGCAGCCCGTTGGCATTGGGCGCGAGGGTATCGTTCAGATAGCGTATCGCGGTGCGCAAAGTATGCGGCCGAATTTGTTCGTCTGCATTGCGGCAGGCTGAATGGTAAGCATCAGGCAAGAGGCATTCCAATTCACAACCAGGTAATACCTGTGTGAAATTCGCCCCCCCTTGGACGGCCCACTGCTTAAGACAATCATGACGCTCGATGCGGACGCCGTTTTCTTCTTCTTGCCAGCGAAAGAGGGCATGAGTCTTGGGGGCAACGGCAACCGCTAATAGAAAGCGGGGGTCCGCAAGGACTGCAGAAGTTTCCGGCAACTCTCGGAGATTAGGTTGCAGTTGAACTGGGCGCTGCTCAATCGCGGCTTGAGCCAACTGTTGGGTAAGTCGATAGGTCTCAATATGTTGCTGTGGCAGCTGATCGATACTGTATAAATAAGGGGCCATTGCTAGCCGGGCACCACTGGCTAGTATATGGGCTTGCAAATGAGTCTGGAGCGCATTGACTGCATCGGGTTTGAGCGGGCCAGAGGGTATCGTGTAGCGCGTCCAGGCTAACACGGGCGCCGCGATGAGTACGGCGTCCCAGTTGTGATCCTGATGCGAGAGCGTGAACGATTCGCTGTGGGCATCGGCAATATCGGCTAAAACACCGTACGCACCTGGATGATTCTGCTGCAGATGATCAAGCACGGTATCGAGGATAACTTGATTCCCATTACGCAGAATTTTTGACAAGAGGATATCGGTTTGAGCTTCCCAAAAAAGGTCTTCAGTGCGGCTGCCTGACGCATAAGATGCAAGGCATAAGCCGACGAGTTTTTCGGCATCCGGAGAAAGGCGTTTGGTCATTTGCGAGCGTATGGAAGATTTTTAAACACAAGATTAAGTATTTTATGCGTTTTTATGAGGAATTATAAGAATGTAAAAAACCCAGCCTAGCCGTATTCTGCACTAGGCTGGGATTCACTACTTATTTCAACCCTCTCATTCCTGACTTGTATCTGACGTTTTTGAGGTCTCAACTTGTTGTATCGGGGCCGCGTCTGTTGACGGCAAGCGTTTACGTTCGCGGCCGACATGCCGGGACTTAGTGGTTGAGGCGCTTGCTTCATCGGCGCTACGCAGTTTGTTGCTATCTGTATTGACTAGGACAAGGCCTGTGGACTCAAGCATTTTCGAGGTTGACACCACCTCAGGCGCGGGCCTAGCTGCAGCAGGGCGGCTGATAGCTTGCACCGGATGAGCATCCTTAAAAGCCGGTTGACTAGAAGCCACGGCGATTTCAGGTAATGGGGCGACGGCAGGCCTACTCGATTGATTGCTTGACTGCGTACTCTCTAACTGTGGTTGCACAGATTGCTGCGGTTGAGTCTGCGAGGAGGGCGCATAGTCTGTCGCTTGCTCCACGGACACGGTGCTGGCAACTTCAGTAGAGCCTGCATCTGAGGTGCGAACATGTGTGTCATCGCGTTCACGGCGCCCACCGCGACGTCCACGCCGGCGGCGACGGCGTTCTTCGCCTTCGGGGGCCACAGTAGTGTGTGGAACGAACGCCGGCGTGTGACTTGGCTGTGCCGTTGAGGATTCGGCAAATTCATGAGTCCTATGTGCTTGGGAATGGTCTGTTGGCGCATCAAGTGGGGGCGAGCCGACAACCTGATTAGCGGTAGCAGCAGTTTGTGCTCGTTTAGGATCCTGGCGTCCGGTCCGTTCTTGACGTCTGCCGCGTTCTTGACGTTCACCGCCCTCTTGACGTTCGCCACGTTCTTGACGCTCACCGCGCTCTTGACGTTCGCCGCGCTCTTGACGTTCGCCACGTTCTTGACGCTCACCACGTTCTTGACGTCCACCGCGCTCTTGACGTTCGCTATGCTCCTGGGCTGTAGCTGTAGAGTCGGGAGTTTCCGCTTGCGCAGTACGTGAACTGCTACGCGGCGTACGGCCACTGCTATGCTCGCCGGTACGGTTAGAGTTGCTACCGCGGCGCGAGCGGCCGCCTTGATTACGTTCGTGTCCGCTACCTTGATTCGCAGCGCTCTCAGCGGCAGCATTTGCGGTGCGTGTTTGTTGCGCTGTGGGTTTGTCGGCGGCAGCTGGCAAGTCTGCTGATGCAGAACTAAACCAGCGCTTAAACCAATTGAATAAACCCGTGTCTTTTATCTCTAGTGCGTGTGCTCCAGCTGTACGGCCGGGTTTGCTGCGTGGCGCAGGCCGCTCAGGCGAAATCCCCTTAACGGCTGCCTCCTGTTTGGGGCGGGTCTCTTCAGTACGCTTGCTGTAGCCCATTTCCATTTCCATCTCAAGAGCTGCTTTTTCGGCCATCCGGTGGCTGACATGCACCTCATCCATCTGAGGGTCGTCGTGACGCAATCTTTCCAGCTTATAGTGCGGAGTTTCGAGATATTTGTTAGGGATTAAAATGATCCCAACTTTAAAGCGGCTTTCAATTTTGTTGATTTCCTGCCGTTTTTCATTGAGCAAGAAGGCCGCTACTTCGACTGGCACCTGGCAATGAATGGCCGCGGTGTTTTCTTTCATGGCTTCTTCTTGGATGATACGCAATATCTGCAACGCTGAAGATTCAGCATTACGAATATGGCCAGTACCATTACAGCGCGGACATGTGACGTGGCTGCCTTCAGACAAGGCCGGGCGTAGTCGCTGGCGGGAGAGTTCCATCAGCCCAAAGCGCGAGATCTTGCTCATCTGCACGCGCGCCCGGTCATGTTTTAGTGCGTCTTTTAGGCGCTGCTCGACTTCACGCTGATTTTTGGTTGACTCCATATCGATAAAATCGATAACGATCAACCCGCCTAGGTCTCGTAGTCTGAGTTGACGTGCAACCTCATCCGCGGCCTCCAAGTTGGTGCGCAGCGCCGTTTCTTCAATGTCAGCACCTTTCGTTGAGCGGGCGGAATTGACGTCAATTGAAACCAATGCTTCAGTATGGTCGATGACGACCGCGCCGCCAGAAGGTAAAGAGACGGTACGTGCATAAGCCGTCTCAATTTGGTGCTCGATCTGAAAGCGGGAAAAAAGCGGGACATCGTCGTGGTAACGCTTGACCTTATGCAGATTGTCGGGCATTACGATGCCCATGAAGGCGCGTGCCTGTTCTTCAATCTCTGCCGTATCAATCAAGATTTCGCCAATATCTGGCTGGAAGTAGTCGCGGATTGCCCGGATCACTAAGCTGGATTCAAGATAAATCAGGAGCGGGCCTTGCATGCCGTTGGCCGCTTCCTCAATGGCGCGCCACAATTGCATCAGATAATTGAGATCCCATTGCAATTCTTCAATATTACGGCCAATGCCTGCCGTGCGGGCGATCATACTCATGCCATCTGGCAGTTGCAGTTGCGCCATGATGTCGCGCAACTCTTGGCGTTCATCGCCTTCAATGCGACGTGAGACGCCACCGCCACGTGGGTTATTTGGCATGAGCACCAAATAACGGCCGGCAAGCGAAATAAAGGTTGTCAGAGCGGCGCCTTTATTGCCGCGCTCTTCTTTCTCGACCTGAACGATCAGTTCTTGCCCCTCACGCAGTACATCTTGGATCCGCGCCGAGCGCATATCGATCCCTTCTTTCATGTACTGGCGCGCGACTTCTTTAAAGGGTAAAAAGCCGTGGCGTTCTTCGCCGTAGTTGACAAAGCAAGCCTCGAGCGAAGGTTCAATCCGCGTGACTACCCCTTTATAAATATTGCCTTTGCGTTGTTCTTGGCCAATCGTTTCAATATCAATATCGATGAGCTTCTGTCCAACGACGATGGCCACACGGAGTTCTTCTCGTTGCGTGGCGTTAAAAAGTATGCGTTTCATGGAACGGCTCCGGAGCAGCTGGGCCAATTTTTGCGCTAGGTGGCAAAGCATGGCACGCTACACTTTTAGTGTCTAAAAACACGCTAGGGCCGAAGATTTGGTAAAGAATTGCCTTCCTGGCGGCTCTTATTTTGAGCGGCGTAAGGGCGTATGCGAATTCGCTGGCGCTGAGTTTTTATCTGTTCCGCGCCAAGCGTCGTATCGATTTTCGCAATTGACTAGCTAAGCTAAAGGCTAATCAATAAAAATTCTTTTCAACCAAATCTTCGTTGCCTTTCGGTACTTTTTCTTAGCTGAACTTGCCTATAAGGGTGTTCTTGCTAAAATAAAATCCGTGCGTGCAACATATTGCCCGGCTTAAATAAGCGACAGCCTCCGGTTATCCAAGTAAAATGGCGGGCTGTTGAATGCTCATGCCGGGTGCAATCTACGGGTAGAGGGCACATTCACTCTCTACGCGGACTTGCTGAAGGCAAATTATATGCAGAATGAATAACTTAGGCAAAATATCTGTGCAGCGCCCATTATCCGACTCAGTCAAACTGCTCACAATTGACGATGCTTCTGCTGGACAACGCATCGACAATTTTCTGCTGCGCATCTGCAAGGGCGTACCCAAAAGCCATATTTACCGCATTGTGCGCAGCGGTGAAGTGCGAGTCAATAAAGGCCGGGTAGATACCGCGTATCGATTGGCAATAGGGGATATTATACGCTTACCACCGATGCGTATCGCGCACAAAGATAATGAGGGGACTCAGCGCTTAGGCAGCACCGCGCCTGTGGCGAACTTTCCAGTGCTGTACGAGGACGATTGTCTCCTGGTCATTAACAAGCCAGCCGGAGTGGCGGTACATGGTGGCAGTGGCATTGCCTTCGGGGTCATCGAACAATTACGGCAGACCTACTCCAAACTCAAATTTCTCGAATTGGTGCATCGACTTGATCGCGAAACATCGGGTATTTTGTTATTGGCTAAAAAACGTTCGGCATTGACTGCATTGCATGCTCAATTACGCGATAATAAAGTTGATAAACGTTATTTGGCCTGTGTTCACGCTGATTGGCAGGCGCCGCGGCAAATTGTAAAAGAACGGTTGCATAAATTTCTGACGCCTGAAGGTGAGCGGCGGGTGTGCATCCACGAACAAGGTCAATTGGCTCATACGGTATTTAATTTGATTCAGCGTTTTACAGGTTATGCATTGCTAGAAGCCGAGTTAAAAACCGGGCGTACGCATCAGATCCGTGTGCACCTGGCTCATTTGGCCGCGCCGATTGTGGGGGATGACAAATATGGTGACTTTGCATTGAATCGCCAACTCGCCCGCGCGGGAGCTAAGCCCGGGCTTAAACGGATGTTTTTGCATGCGTATAAGGTTAGTTTTGTACACCCCGTCAGCGGCGCCGTGCTGGCGCTCGAAGCGCCTTTGCCGAAAGAGTGCGAGCGCTTTCTTGCGCAATTGAGCCCGCCGCAAAAAAAACACATGAGCGACAAAAAATCACTTGCACCCCTTTAAATTTTGGTTAATAATTAAACCAATTAAGTTAATGTGTGGGGTGGAAATGGCACATGTGTTGGATTTGAAAGGGCTCAGGAGACTTGTGATGGCTATGGTTATATTTGATACTTTAAAATTTTCTAAACGCTTAAAAGAAGCAGGTGTTCCGAGTGCTCAAGCCGAGGCTGAAGCGGAAGTTTTGTCGGAGATATTTGCGGTCAATTTGCAAGAGCTGCCGACTAAAGAAGATTTGCAGGCAGTTAAAGAAGAGTTGCGGCATGAAATTAAAGAGGTTCGTAGTGAAATAAATGAACTGCGCGATGAAGTCAAAGCCGACATAAATGAACTGCGCAATGAAGTCAAAGCTGAAATTAAGGATGTGCGACATGAAATCCAAGATGTGCGACACGAAATCCAAGACGTCCGTAAAGATATGGTGAGCATGGAGCAGCGCTTTGACATCAAGCTCGAAAAACTTGAAATGAGCTTACTCGTTAAGATGGGGATAATGCTAGCAAGTGTGGCCGGTATTGTTGTCAGTGCGACGGTAACCCTCATAAAAATTTTATAGTTTCGGCCATTGATAAAGAGTTCGCTCAAACGAGCCTACTTTAGGTAACAGCAGGGTTTTAGATGATAGTTTTTTAATTCTGTGAGGTTGTGTGCTATCGTAACTTATCTTTAACTGCAACCGATCATTTTTACCATGTCTGACGATAATTCGATTACCAACTCTAGTTCTGGCAAGGCAAGAGCTGAAACGGCAGCGCCAGTGGCGCTACCCTGGGAACGCGAGTTACTCGAAAAAACCGTGCTGGCTGCCGTGCATGAACAACGGGCGGCACGGCGCTGGAAGATATTTTTCCGCTTAGCATTTTTAATTATTTTTGTCGTCATGTCATGGCGTACCGTTTCTGTTTCAAGCGGCAAAGCTGGCGGGGCGGGGGGCAAGCATACGGCGCTGGTTACGCTTGAAGGCGAAATTGCGGCGGATAAGCAAAGCAATGCAGCCAACCTGAATGCTGCGCTCGAGCGGGCATTTTCCGCTGAGCAAGCAGCGGGCGTGGTGTTGCAAATGAATAGCCCAGGGGGTAGTCCAGTCCAAGCCGGCATGGTCAATGACGAAATCCGCCGGCTACGGGCTCGCTATCCGCATAAGCCACTCTATGTTGTGGTTGATGATATCTGCGCATCGGGCGCGTATTACATTGCTGTTGCGGCTGACAAAATCTTCGTTGATAAGGCAAGTATTGTTGGTTCAATCGGGGTGCGCATGGATAGTTTTGGCTTTACCAACTTAATGAATAAGCTCGGCGTTGAGCGCCGATTGTTAACCGCTGGCCGTAACAAAGCGCTGAACGATCCTTTTTTACCAGCAGACAATGCGCAAAAGAAATACATGCAAAGCTTGCTGAATGAGGTTCATCAGCAGTTTATTGAAGTGGTCCGCCAGGGCCGCGGTAAGCGCTTAAAGGAAATACCAGAAATTTTCTCGGGTCTAGTGTGGACCGGTCAACGCAGCATTGAGCTTGGGCTGGTAGATGGTTTGGGCGATACGCGCTCGGTTGCCCGTAATGTCTTAAAAGCGGAAAAGTTGGTTGATTACACGGTGAAAGAAGGGGTGTTCGACCGGTTTGCCCGCAAATTTGGGCTGTCAGCCGGGGCCTCGGCTGTGCGCGCGTTGACGATGCAAGAACAGCTGTCGTTGCATTGATTGCTCGAGGTGGGAGGCAGCAGCACCGTAGTATGGTACGTAGTATCGATGCACGTTATACATAACGCTGCAAAAAGCAGGCGGTTTATAGGCTACAGAACCGGGCAATTCAATTCATTGGTTTCTAGCAAAGCGGAAGTTTTGTATTGTTAAGCGTTAAATCCTTTGCTATAGCTATTTGAAAATTAGCTTCAAATTAAAAAAGTACTGTTGTTTGACCCTTTAATAACTAGGGGGCGCCCTCAGTCGTAAAAATCGAGCGTAAAGATAGGTGGAGAGCGTTACTTAGCAAGCGCAGGGTGTGTCTGCGTAGGCTGGACATAATCTAAATAAATGTTCGTGCAGTATCGAGGGTTCACCCGACACAAGAAGAAAGGTAACTGCACGATGGATCAAAAGAAACAGCATATTTTCGCATTGGCTAGGTACTGTCGCGCGGCCCTAGGCTGTCTAGAAGAAGCGGAGTTGTTCACAGTCTATTGTCCCGAGCCGGCGCAAACCCCTGCTGTGCATCACCATCTTCGTCAGACAACTCACGTCTCCTCTCACGCTTCTCATCCTAGTCGTCGTTTGGTGGAGCTGACGATGGCAGCCATGGCAGCGTATCTTCATCGTTGGACTGGCATGGCCGAAGATTTGATGATCACAAGCGCGCCCTTGCGTTGCACATAAAAAAGCGAGCGTTCTATCGGCGTATTCTGTTTAGGGAAGCTTAGCTTATTTAAAGGTTCGTATTATTTAATTTTCTAATGGAGGAGAAGTAAGATTATGCGTATTCTAGGAATTAATTCTGCCTATCACGAGTCATCCGCATCACTTGTCATAGATGGCAAAATCATAGCGGCTGTAGAAGAAGAGAGATTCACACGAAAAAAACATGCTAAAGAGGCAAGCGTCACTAGCCCAACTGAACTACCTGAAAACAGTATTCGTTTTTGTCTTGCTCATGCAGGCTTGACGGCCGCTGATTTAGATGGGGTTGCGTATTCATTTGATCCCTCCATGAGGCAGCAAGAATTTGAGCTCGATTCATTAAGCCAGCCAGGTGATTGGGGAAGTGCTGAGGGTGAAAAAATATTTCTCTCTGAACTTCGCCAAATCCCTAAAGCAATAGATCAATTCTTGGGTCGACACTTTGGTGATCAATTTTCATTTGTGCCTCATCACATCGCCCATGCAGCTTCCAGTTTTTACCCATCTGGCTTTGACCAGGCCGCAATCCTAGTTGTTGATGGCATTGGCGAAGCCGGATGTACATTGTTTGCGCACGGGAAAGGGACGCACATTGCAACCCTAGATCAAATCTATTACCCGCATTCACTCGGATTTTTGTGGGAGAAGCTCAGTAAATATTTAGGGTTTTCAGAATATGATGCGTGCAAAGTCATGGGCTTGGCAGCTTATGGAGATCCGGCTGTCTTTAGAGAAGACTTCCAAAAGCTTTTGCATCTGAACGAAGGTCGATATCAGGTTGATCCGGCGATTGCATGTTTTCGTCTGCCAGATTTCGGTCAACTCGAGAAATTATTCGGCGTAGCTCGTTCGGATCATGAGCCGATTACGGACCGTCATTACGATCTTGCTGCCGCGCTGCAAGAGGCGACCGATCAAGCAATACTCGGCCTGGCCCGTGAGCTTCGCGCGCTGTCAGGGGCAGATAATCTATGTTATGCGGGTGGCGTAGCACTAAACTGCGTAAGCAATTCGGTGCTTAAAGACAGCGGGATATTCTCAAATATCTATATCCCTACTGCTCCGCATGATTCTGGGACGGCGGTTGGAGCGGCACTTCACCATTATTATTCTCACTCCGATATACGCTTATTGCATGTGGATAGTAATCCCTATCTTGGCCCGAAATTCTCAGATGTTGATATTGTGAAAGCGTTTCAGGAGGCTGGTCTGCAGGCAAAGCAGTCCAACAATCCCGCACACGACGTAGCGAATATGATCGCCGATGGCAAGATTGTTGCCTGGTTCCAAGGTCGGATGGAATTCGGCCCACGTGCGCTTGGCAATCGTTCATTGCTAGCGGATCCACGCAATCCGTTAATCCGCGAAGTGCTAAATGTAAAGGTTAAACACCGCGAAGAATTTCGTCCTTTTGCGCCGAGCGTGTTGGCCGAAGAGGCAGCTGACTGGTTTGAGTTGGGACAAGACTCTTTGAGCCACCAATATATGCTTTTCACCTGTCCAGCGAAACAGGATCGTCGAAAAATGATCCCCGCGATATTACACAAAGATGATTCAGCCCGGGTTCAAATGGTGCGCAAAGAGAGCAATCCGGAGTTCCATGCATTGATCTCGCATTTTTTTGATAAAACGGGAGTGCCGCTCGTGCTGAATACCTCATTCAACGACAGCGAGCCGATTGTTTGCACCCCATCCGATGCCATAAAAACATTTCAGGGCACAGCAATTGACGCTTTATTTATCGGTGATAGGTTTGTCACCAGATAAGCAAGCCTTCGTCTATAGAGACTAATGATAGATTAAGTAAAAGGAGTTTCTCCATTGGGACAGGAGTCGCCTATGATGGCATTAGCTGTAGCGGATTGATGGCTCCAGAGTGGAGGAGGAGAGGCGTCAAGGAGGGTTCAGCCGGAACCGCAGAATATTGACTGCATATATATTCTGCGGTTCTGTTTTATGAGCCCAGCATTAAGAAAATAGCCGGCCGTTTACACACATCAATCAAATTGCTCTGCCACTGGCTCACGGTACGACTGACAATACACTCGCTCGGTAAGGTCAAATCCACTGCGACACATAGCTGGGTTGATGCTGAACAGTGTGTCAGCAGCGCATCCAATAAAGCCTGATTACGATAAGGCGTTTCAATAAAAATTTGGGTTTGCTGGGTCTCGCGCGATTGTTTCTCAAGGGCCTGCAAAGCGCGCACGCGCTCATTGGCATTGACTGGTAAATATCCATGAAAAGCAAAGCTTTGCCCATTCAAGCCAGATGCCATTAAGGCAAGCAAAATCGAGCTAGGCCCAACCAATGGCACAACGCGTACACCACATTGATGAGCATAGCGCACCAGTAACGCACCAGGGTCAGCCACGGCTGGGCAACCGGCGTCAGAGACTAAACCACCATCTGTGCCGGCGACAATCGGCGCTAGCAATGCATGAATTTGGGCGGCGGGGGTATGCACGTTCAATTCACGAATTTCAATATTTTGAATCGCGTGTTCGGTACCGACTCTTTTCAAAAATGCGCGGGTTGCCTTGGCATTTTCACCGATGTAATAGGTTAGCTGAGCGGCTTGTGCGCAAACTCCTTGTGGCAGTACCGCCGCGAGCGAGTCGGCATCCCCTGTGCCAAGCGTATTGGGGACTAAATAAAGTATACCTGTCATTGCATCTCAAAGAGTTTAAGACCCGCGACGCGTAGCATGCGGGTTAATTCAATCAACGGTAAGCCGATCAAGGCGGTCGGGTCATTGCTCTCAACCGATTCAAGCAGAGCAATGCCAAGTCCTTCCGCTTTTGCGCTACCGGCAACATCATAGGGTTGTTCTAAACGCAAATAAGCATCCAGTTCATCATCAGGTAAGTTGCGAACTCGCACACGCGTGATAATGTCGGCGCTTTGCATGATCTCTCGCGGGGCATCATAAACGCACAGGGCGCTATGAAATTCAACCATGCGGCCACGCATAGATTGTAGTTGGATCAGCGCTTTGCTATGAGTGCCGGCCTTGCCAAGCTGTTGGCCCTCACAAAGAGCCACTTGGTCGGCACCGATGATCAGCGCGTTTGGCGCATGATTTGCAACCGTGCGCGCTTTTGCTTCAGCCAGCCGTAAGGCAGTTGCGGCTGGCGTTTCGTTGGGCAGAGGCGTTTCGTCCAGATTGGGCAGAATGATTTCAAATGGGAGCCGTAATCTGTCAAGCAGGGCGCGGCGGTAGGGGGAGCTTGAGGCGAGAATTAAGCGCGTGTGATGAGTTGGCGAAGAGGACATGATTCGTTTGTTAATACAAAAAGAAATATTCAGAGTTTGACTTGAAAATTAAAAATCGATAAGCTGATGGGCTTTTCATAGTTTCATTAGCTTTTCTTAAGCGGTAGTGTCCGCCATGAGGCTGCTGATTGTTGGTGAGTCGCATCCATGAGTCAATCTCCAAGCAGTTCGGCTGCGCTTGACAACCCGCGTGTGTTTGATGTGTTTGCGTTTGTACGCAATCAACAGCAGGCATGCGGTGAAGTCTTAGTGCAGGATCTGCCACGAATCTTAAACGAAGTTACGCCAGATACGCTAGCCCATCATTCGGCGTTGCGCTGGACGGTGACCGGCGAAATACGCCAGGAGCTGGCCGCCGGCGGTAAAGCAGTTGCGGTATCTTATTTAAGGCTGGCCTTGCAAGGCCAACTATGGCTTGCATGCCAGCGCTGCCTTGAACCCTATGAGGAGCAGCTAGCCATTGATATCTGGTATCGCGTTGTAGAAAGCAATGCGCAGGCTGATGCAGTGCCGGTGAATGATGAGCAGGTTGATGTGATCGTTGGGTCGCGTCGCTTTGATTTGATCGATCTGATTGATGAAGAACTGTTGCTCTCTTTGCCGCTTGTACCTAAGCATGCGGTGTGTCCATTCCTACATGAGTCTCTCGCAGAACATGGGGCGCAAACATCTAATTGAAGCTAACCCGGTTAGCTTATGTTAAAATCCGAAAAATTTTCAAAGTTACGGAGTGAATCATGGCAGTTCAGCAAAACAAAAAATCGCCGTCAAAACGCGGCATGCATCGTTCACACGATTTCTTGAGCGGCGTGGCGCTGGCGATTGAGCCTACGTCAGGTGAGGTTCACCGCCGCCACCATGTAAGCCCAAACGGCTATTATCGTGGTAAGCAAGTAGTTAAGTCTAATAACGACTAAGAACGGTTCATTGCATAAAGTTGCCGGCGGTTCTATTGCGTGCTCGCTGGTCTGCAGTGAGGATAGATTTTCAGCCTTACAAGTGTTTTCGGTTCAGCGCAAGAGCGGCATTCGTGTGCCGCTCTTTTGTATTAAAAGCCGTCAAATAGTATGACGATTAAAATCACCATTGATTGTATGGGCGGCGATTATGGCCCGTCCGTGACTGTTCCTGCCGCGATCAGTTTTCTGCGCGCGCATGACGATCTTGAGTTACTGCTGGTCGGCTTGGAAGATTCGATTCGCGCTCAGCTCAAAAAATGTAAGGCGCTGAATGAGCCTAGGCTATCCGTACATGCTGCGACTGAAGTTGTGGCTATGGATGATTCGATCGAAGTCGCGTTGCGTAAGAAAAAAAATTCATCGATGCGAGTGGCGCTCAGTCTCATTAAAGAGGGCCACGCGCAAGCCTGTGTCTCAGCCGGCAATACCGGGGCTTTAATGGCGGTTTCGCGCTATATGCTTAAGACGCTTGCCGGCATTGAGCGCCCGGCAATTGCCGCGGTCATGCCGAATCAGTATGGCTATACGACAATGCTGGACTTAGGGGCGAATGTCGATTGCGAGCCCCATCATTTGTTAAGCTTTGCTGAAATGGGCCACGCCCTAGTCGCGGCCGTTGAAGGCAAAGAAAGACCTACGATTGGCTTACTGAATATTGGCGAAGAAACGATTAAAGGCAATGGGGCGATTAAGCGCGCGGGCGAATTATTGCGCGCCAGCACCCTCAATTTTTATGGCAATGTAGAAGGCAATGATATCTATAAAGGCACCACGGATGTGATTGTCTGCGATGGTTTTGCCGGTAATGTCGCGCTGAAAACCTCCGAAGGGCTGGCGCAGATGCTCAATAGCATCATTAAAGAAGAATTTTCACGCTCATGGTTAAGTAAATTGATGGCGTGCTTGGCTTGGCCTGTGCTCTCACGCCTTAAACGCCGAGTTGATCACCGGCGCTATAATGGGGCAGCGCTGCTTGGCCTGCGCGGTTTAGTCATCAAAAGCCATGGTTCAGCGGATGTCTATGCTTTTAAATGGGCGATTAAACGCGGTTATGATGCGATTAAAAATAATCTGCAAGAGCGTCTTGAGCGCGCCATCGAGGAAAACAATCTTGGCCGCGACGAGTGCATCGCACCAACGGATCATCAGGCCAATCAGGCAGGTGCAAGCGATCGATCGACTGAGGGCACGAATCTATCTTCTGCAGTAGGCTATGAAGCGAGCCAAACTGTAGTTCATAATGGACACAGAACGCAGCTAGAAACAGTTGTATCCAAATCATAATGACACACACAAATCTTTATTCCCGCATTATTGGCACGGGCAGTTGTTTACCGCCAACGCGTGTCACTAACGAAGAGTTAGCTAGCCAACTAGCGACGCGTGGCATTGAAACCAGCGATGAGTGGATCTTCACGCGCACCGGCATCCGTGCTCGGCATTTTGTGAATGCTGAGCAAAATACCAGTGATCTGGCGTTGATCGCCTCTCAACAGGCGCTGGAAGCTGCTGGGGTTGATCCACAAACAGTCGATTTAATTCTGGTTGCGACCTCAACGCCGGATTGCATTTTTCCAAGCACGGCTTGTTTGTTGCAAAACAAGCTGGGCATTCGCAATAACTGTGCCGCATTTGATGTGCAGGCAGTGTGCTCTGGCTTTGCATATGCATTAACGGTAGCCGATCAGTTTATCCGCAGCGGCACATATCGTACGGTATTGGTGGTCGGGGCAGAAACTTTTTCGCGCTTACTGGATTTTAATGACCGTTCAACGTGTGTGCTCTTTGGCGATGGCGCCGGCGCCGTTGTCCTGCGCGCTTCTGAGGAGCCAGGTATTTTGGCCAGCGCGCTCCATGCAGATGGCGGTCATGCGGATATTCTCTGTGTGCCAGGTCGGGTAAATGCCGGCGCGATTGCGGGTAATGCGTTTTTACATATGGATGGGCAGGCGGTTCTTAAGTTGGCGGTCAATGTGCTTGAAAAGGTTGCCCTTGAGGCCCTTGCTAAGGCGCAGTTGTCGCCGGCGGACCTTGACTGGTTGATTCCTCATCAAGCCAATATCCGCATTATGCAAGGTACCTGCCGTAAGCTTGGCTTACCATTTGAGCGCATGGTGGTCACTGTCGATCAGCATGGCAATACTTCTGCGGCTTCAATTCCGCTTGCCTTGGATCAGGCGGTGCGGGATGGCCGTATCAAACGAGGCCATCACATTTTGATCGAAGGCGTTGGCGGCGGTTTTACTTGGGGCGCTTCGGTTATTCGTTTTTGATTGAGTCAGGATTTAAAATAAGATGAAATTTGCCTTTGTATTTCCCGGCCAAGGCTCGCAGTCAGTGGGCATGCTTGGGAGCTTTGCCGATTGGCCCGTGGTGCGTGAGACGTTGCAAGAAGCGTCCGACGCATTGAATCAGGATATCGGCAAATTGATTGCTGAGGGTCCGGTTGATACGTTAAATCTCACCACCCACACGCAGCCAGCTATGTTGACCGCGGCTTATGCCGTTTATCGCGCCTGGTCTAGCGTAGGGGGGCCTGTGCCGGCTATGGCCGCAGGCCATAGCCTGGGTGAGTATACGGCGTTGGTGGTAGCCGGCGCCTTGACCTTTAGCGACGCTGTGTCGTTGGTGCGCTTTCGCGCGCAAGTAATGCAAGCAGCAGTGCCGGTAGGGGTGGGCGGCATGGCTGCTATCCTCGGCCTGGACGCTGCTGCGGTGAGCGCAGTCTGTGTTGCAGCAAGTGCGGCTGGCGTGGTAGAGCCGGTCAATTTCAACGCGCCGGCGCAAATCGTGATCGCAGGACATAAGGCGGCGGTTGAAGCTGCTTGCGAATTAGCCAAAGCTAAAGGGGCGAAGCGTGCGTTGCTGTTGCCAGTATCGGCGCCGTTTCACTCATCTTTACTACAGCCCGCTGCGGATCAATTGCGTGACTATTTGTCACAGGTTGAAGTGCGCCCGCCGCAGATTCCGGTCGTCAATAATATTGATGTTGCAATGGCGTTTGAGCCAGCGGAGATTAAAAATGCGCTAGCTCGACAAGCCGCTGGGCCTGTACGTTGGGTTGAGTCAATTCAAGCGATTGCGCATGCCGGCATGACGCATATTGTAGAATGTGGCCCTGGCAAGGTTCTAACTGGTTTAACAAAACGCATTGATAGTACGCTCGTGAGCGCAGCTTTATGTGATACTGCATCGCTCGACGAGGCTTTGCTGCTATTGCGTTAGCAGCTTTATTTTGTTGAAAAATAGAGACTCAATGGAAAAAATACTGGATCAACAAATCGCGCTGGTGACAGGCGCCTCTCGTGGCATTGGCCGTGCGCTAGCGCTTGAATTGGCGCGTGCTGGCGCCACGGTGATTGGTAGCGCAACCAGCGCCGAGGGCGCGGCTTCGATTACCGCAGCTTTAGCGGAGTCTGGCTTTGCTGGCCGTGGTATTGTGCTGGACGTGAATGACCCCGCGCTAGATCAGCGTATCGAAGACTTGACTAAAGAATTCGGT
This sequence comes from Mycoavidus sp. SF9855, assembly GCF_024582735.1. Classification (NCBI taxonomy): domain Bacteria; kingdom Pseudomonadati; phylum Pseudomonadota; class Betaproteobacteria; order Burkholderiales; family Burkholderiaceae; genus Mycoavidus; species Mycoavidus sp. SF9855. The sequence goes on along the minus strand of NZ_CP102085.1, from coordinate 1,812,590 downwards.
GCACCGCAGATTCTAGTCAATAACGCAGGCATCACGCGAGATCAACTGATCTTGCGGATGAAAGAGGATGAGTGGGATGATGTGCTCAATACCAACTTAAAAGCCGTCTTCCGCCTATCGCGTGCAGTCCTGCGGCCGATGATCAAAGCCCGTAGCGGGCGCATTATCAACATCACCTCCGTGGTGGGGTCGGTGGGCAGCGCAGGGCAAGTGAACTATGCAGCGGCCAAAGCCGGCGTTGCGGGCATGACACGAGCACTGGCACGTGAGGTTGGCAGCCGTGGCATCACCGTGAATTGTATCGCGCCTGGATTTATCGAGACCGATATGACCAACGTTCTGCCTGCCGAACAGCAAACCGCAATCAAATCGCAGATCCCGCTTGGGCGCTTTGGTAGTCCGGAAGATATCGCTCATGCGGTCGCTTTCCTGGCCTCTGCGCGGGCGGCATATATTACTGGAACCACTTTGCATGTAAATGGTGGGATGTTTATGGCTTAATTCATCTTTTGTATTTCGTATAACCTGATTCCGCGCGTTATTCAACCCATATTGTCAAAGTGATAATTTGTTGTTTAAACCTGATAGAATGCGCGCACTCGAAACTTTATAAACTTATCCCGGAGGGGTCTGAATGGACAATATTGAAGAACGTGTCAAGAAAATTGTAGCCGAACAACTTGGCGTTGCCGAAGCTGAAATCAAAAATGAAGCATCATTTGTTGATGATCTTGGGGCTGATTCGCTAGATACAGTCGAGCTCGTCATGGCCCTTGAAGATGAATTCGGTATGGAAATTCCTGACGAGGAAGCTGAATCGATTACTACGGTGCAGCAAGCAGTTGATTACGCACGTGCCAACGTTAAGGCTTAATCACCTTACATTGGTTTAAGTGGGCCACAGAGCTCGCAGAGGTTTTCTCTGTGAACTCTGTGGCTTTTTTGTTGTTATGTGATGAAAGAGGGTAACGTGAGTCGCCGTATTGTTGTAACAGGTCTAGGACACATCTCGCCAGTCGGTAATACAGTTGCCGCAGGCTGGGCTAATTTAGTGGCGGGTCAGTCCGGTATTGCTACTGTGACCAAATTCGATGCCTCTAATCTATCGACTCGATTTGCCGGCGAGGTAAAAGGCTTCGAAATTGAGCACTATATTTCGAGTAAAGAAGCGCGTCATATGGATACCTTTATCCATTACGGGCTAGCCGCCGGTATCCAAGCCATGCAAGACAGCGGTCTTGAAGTCAACCAGGCTAATGCCGAGCGTATCGGCGTGATTGTTGGCTCAGGCATCGGCGGTTTGCCGTCGATTGAGCAAACGCAAACCGAATTAATCAATCGTGGCCCGCGCCGGATTTCGCCATTTTTTGTGCCCGCCTCGATTATTAATATGATCTCCGGGCATTTATCGATTCACTTCGGCCTGAAAGGCCCTAACCTGGCGATCTCTACCGCCTGTACCACAGGTACGCATTCGATCGGTGAAGCCATGCGTATGATCGAATATGGCGATGTCGATGTGATGATCGCGGGTGGTGCTGAAGCCACGGTTTCGCCGCTTGGGGTGGGTGGTTTTGCTGCTGCGCGTGCTTTGTCACAACGCAATGACGATCCAGCCACGGCCAGCCGTCCTTGGGATCAAGATCGCGATGGTTTTGTGCTGGGCGAAGGGGCGGGTGTGCTGGTCCTCGAAGAATATGAACATGCCAAAGCGCGCGGCGCGAAGATTTACTGCGAAATGATCGGCTATGGTCGTAGTGCAGATGCTTACCATATGACGGCACCCTGCTCAGATGGCGATGGCGCATATCGTTGTATGCTCAATGCCCTGAAAAATGCTGAAATTAACGTTGGCCAAATCGATTATATTAATGCGCATGGCACTTCAACGCCGCTCGGTGATCTAAGCGAGACAATTGCCATTAAACGCGCCTTGACTGACCATGCAAAAAAAGTCGTGGTCAGTTCGACCAAATCCATGACCGGTCATTTGCTCGGTGCCGCTGGGGGTATTGAAGCCGTCTTTACGGTGCTCGCACTTAAGCATCAGATCGCGCCACCGACGATCAATGTTTTTAATCAAGACCCGCAGTGCGATTTAGATATCTGTGCCAACGTCGCGCGCGAGATGAAAATAGACATTGCGCTGTCGAATTCATTTGGCTTTGGGGGCACCAATGGCTCCCTAGTTTTTAAGCGGATTTAAGCCGTCCAAGCTAAAACACAGTAATGGTTAGGGTCAGACTGAATGATGCAGGCGCCGATTCAGTTTGAACTCAAACCCTCTACTGTTCTAAGATGGCTAACACTAGCCTTTATCTTGTGCTGTACTTACGCGGTGTGGCGTGTTGCTGCGCCGCGTGTCAGTGTTCTTGGCGCCCTATTAGCCGCCTGTGTCGTGCTGCTTGTCCTCAGCTATATGGCTTACCGTGTCGATGCGCAGCAAGCTTTTAGGCTAGAAATTAGCGCGCAGGGAATCACCACCTGGCATCGTGCGGGCAGACGCATGCGTTGCTCGCAAATATCGGATATGGCCTATTGGGGTGGCCTGATGTTAAGCATCACCGTGCGCGCGAGCGATGGCCGCAGCCGTAAAATACTCATCCTGGCCGATGCCTTACCTTCTCCTATGCTGCGCGAGTTAGTCGTGCGCTGCCGACAACTCAGCAAAAATTGTAACCATCAATTGTAACCTTTGTAACGCTTGTAACGCTTGTAACAGCATTCACAAATGACTGTAAAGCGACCGCTGCTAAATTACGCCCGTTACTTCGATACGCCGCAAAATAAACGCTGGTAAGCTCACGCGGGATGCATTAATACGGTAAACTTACAGCTGCCTTTTGAACCCGCGGCTTATTTACCATGAGCAATTTTTCGACACGCAATTTGTTGCGCTTATTTAGCCCGTTATGGGTAGTGATGGCGGCTGTTTTTTTGCCGTTTACCTTGGCTGTGGCAAATCCACCTCTGGCCTCTGCGCCGGTCGTCAGCCTGCCGGATTTTACCGGACTGATCGATAAAGTAGGGCCGGCGGTGGTGAATATACGCACCACTGGGCGTATCCCGTTTAGCAATAGCAGCATCGAATTGCCGCCAGGAATGAATAGTAATGAAATGTTGGAGTTTTTCCAGCGTTTTTTTGGTTTCCCGCTGCCACAGCAGCGACCCGCGCCGCGTTCTGAGCAAGACGCGCCGGAGGAGGATGGCGCGCCGGACTCAGGGATTGAACGTAACAATGGCGTGGGTTCAGGGTTTGTGATCTCAGCGGACGGTTACGTCATGACGAATGCGCATGTCGTTTATGACGCGGACACTATTTATGTGACATTGCTTGATAAGCGTGAATTTAAAGCTAAGCTTGTCGGTGCCGATAAGCGCACCGACGTCGCCTTGCTGAAAATCGATGCCAAAGATCTGCCTGTGGTGACACTAGGGGATTCAAATACACTGCGCGTTGGCGAGTGGGTCGTCGCCATTGGCTCGCCATTTGGTTTTGATAATACGTTGACGGCGGGTATCGTGAGTGCAAAAGGGCGCAATACCGGTGACTATTTGCCTTTTATTCAAACGGATGTGGCCGTAAATCCAGGTAACTCAGGCGGCCCGTTGATGAACCTGCGCGGCGAAGTGATTGGGATTAATTCGCAAATTTACAGCCGTACTGGTGGCTTTATGGGGATTTCGTTCGCGATTCCAATTGATGAGGCCACACGGGTTGCTGAGCAACTTAAGGTAACGGGTAAAGTGGCTCGCGGACGTATCGCGGTGGCGATTGGTCAAGTAACTAAAGATGTTGCTCATTCGTTGGGCCTGCCTCGGGCGCAAGGCGCATTTGTCAGCAGCGTTGAAGTGGGTGGGCCGGCTGACAAGGCGGGCGTGCAAGCCGGCGACATTATCTTAAACTTCAATGGTAAAACCATTGATGAGGCAAGCGATTTGCCTCGTCTAGTCGGCAGCACAAAACCCGGCGCACGCGTGCCGATGACATTATGGCGTAAAGGCAAAAAACGCGATCTAGGTGTCACGATTGCAGAAATGCAAGCTGATAGACCCGCCCGCGCGATGCTGCCTAAAGCAGACCCACGCATGCATACGGCAAACTCAATTGGCCTCACTGTCAGTAGCTTGGCCGAGGCGCAATTGAAGGCCCTCAAGCTAGGCTATGGCGTGCGCGTTGACGCGGTGCAAGGCCCGGCAGCACAGGCCGGCATCCGAAGAGGCGATATTGTGCTGCGGATTGGCGATGCAGATATCATGAATGCGCAGCAGTTCGATAGCGTAGTACGTACACTGGATTCTAAAAAAATGGTAGCAATTTTGATACATCGTGGTGAAAACACACAATTTGTCCCGTTACGACCACGGGCGAAATAAGCTACATGGACCATATTCGTAATTTCTCCGTCATCGCCCATATTGATCACGGCAAATCTACCCTGGCTGACCGTATTATCCAGTTGTGTGGGGGTCTTTCCTCGCGTGAAATGGAAGCGCAGGTACTCGATTCAATGGCGCTTGAGCGCGAGCGCGGCATTACTATTAAAGCGCAAACTGCGGCACTGACGTATCGCGCGCGGGATGGCCAAATATATAACCTGAATCTAATCGATACCCCAGGGCACGTTGATTTTTCATATGAAGTCAGCCGTTCGCTATCGGCCTGTGAAGGCGCCTTATTGGTGGTGGATGCAAGTCAAGGGGTAGAAGCGCAGACAGTGGCGAATTGCTATACCGCAATTGAGCTTGGGGTCGAAGTCGTGCCAGTGCTCAATAAGATTGATTTGCCTGCGGCCAATTGCGAAAATGCAATTGCAGAAATTGAAGAGGTGATTGGCATTGATGCGACCGATGCGGTGCGCTGTAGCGCCAAAACGGGTGAAGGCGTCATCGATGTGCTGGAGGCGTTGATTAGCAAGGTGCCGCCGCCAGTAGGGGACCCCCAAGCGCCCTTGCAGGCGCTGATTATCGACTCTTGGTTTGACAATTATGTCGGGGTGGTCATCCTGGTGCGTATTGTGAATGGCACTTTACGGCCGAAAGACCGGATTGTATTAATGGCCAGCGGTGCTCAATTTCCGGTTGAACAAATTGGTGTGTTCACGCCCAAAGCGCAAGCTAGAGAATCTTTATCCGCTGGGCAAGTGGGTTTCATTATTGCCGGCATTAAAACGCTCACCGTAGCTAAAGTAGGGGATACGGTCAGTCATGCGAATAAACCTGCGCTGACACCGTTAGCTGGCTTTAAGGAAGTTAAACCACAGGTTTTTGCCGGTTTATATCCGGTTGAAGCCAACCAGTATGAAGCGTTGCGTGAATCACTTGAAAAGCTCAAACTCAACGACGCATCCTTGCAGTATGAGCCTGAAGTTTCTCAGGCACTTGGCTTTGGTTTTAGATGTGGCTTTCTCGGCTTGCTCCATATGGAAATTGTGCAAGAGCGGCTAGAGCGCGAATTCAATATGGATTTGATCACCACGGCCCCGACGGTGGTCTATGAGGTCAGGCAGAATAACGGCTTACTGGCGACTGTTGAGAATCCAGCTAAACTGCCTGAGTCCTCAAAAATCGAAGAAATCCGCGAGCCCATCGTCACCGTCAATCTCTATATGCCGCAAGAATATGTCGGCTCGGTCATCACGCTGTGCACGCAAAAGCGTGGTGTGCAACTCGATATGGTCTATCGTGGCCGCCAAGTTCAGTTGGTTTATGAAATGCCAATGGCTGAAATCGTCCTGGATTTTTTCGACCAGCTCAAATCTGTCTCGCGCGGCTATGCTTCAATGGATTATGAATTCAAAGAATATCGTCCCGCAGACGTGGTGAAAGTGGATATGCTGATCAACGGCGAGAAAGTCGATGCTTTATCGATCATCGTGCACCGTTCTCAAAGCATGTTTCGCGGCCGGCAAGTCGCCGCCAAAATGCGCGAAATTATTCCGCGTCAGATGTATGACGTGGCGATTCAAGCGGCCATTAGCTCTAATATTATCGCGCGCGAGAATATTAAAGCGCTGCGCAAAAATGTGCTGGCAAAATGCTATGGTGGCGATATTTCTCGCAAGAAGAAATTGCTAGAGAAGCAAAAAGAAGGTAAAAAGCGAATGAAGCAAGTCGGTAGCGTTGAAATTCCGCAAGAAGCTTTTCTTGCTATTCTTCGTGTATCAGATAAATAAAGTATCTATAAGAGTGGATTTTTCATGAATTTTGCGCTGATTCTTTTTACTTTAGTGCTGCTCACGGGGCTAGCTTGGCTGGCTGAGAAACTGATCTTCCTGCCGCGCCGCCGCAATGAGGCTAAACGGATACTTGGTGAATATGACCGTCAGCTCGAGCAATTTGACGCAGTCACGGATAGCATGCTTGCCACGCGGGCGCGGCTGAGTAAAGAAGCCTTGCAGCAGCCATGGTGGCTTGAGTATTCAGCTAACTTTTTTCCGGTCATTTTGTTAGTATTTTTACTCCGCTCCTTTCTGGTTGAGCCGTTTAAGATTCCGTCGAGTTCAATGTTGCCTACGTTGTTAGCGGGCGACTTTATTCTGGTGAATAAATTTGATTACGGTATTCGTTTGCCGGTGTTGAATAAAAAAGTGATCGCTAACCGCAATCCAGAGCGTGGTGATGTCGTGGTGTTTCGTTACCCGAAAGATGAATCCATCGATTACATCAAACGGGTGATCGGACTGCCGGGTGATACGGTCGCGTATCTAGGCAAGCATTTGACCATCAACGGCCAGGCCGTGCCACAAAGCCCGCTGTCGGATTATTTTGACGAAGAACGAGTAGGTTATGCTAAGCAATACCAGCAAACCGTTGGCAACAAAACCAACGAAATTCTAAATAGCCCCGGTGCACCGTCGTTTATCATTGGCGCAGATGACTTTCCATTTCGGGATAACTGCACGTATAGTAGTGATGGCGTTGTCTGCAAAGTGCCGCCGGGTCACTATTTTGTGATGGGCGACAATCGAGACAATAGTGCAGATAGTCGTTTTTGGGGATTTGTGCCGGACCGTAACCTGGTCGGCAGAGCTTTCTTTATTTGGCTTAATTTTGGTCATTTCAAACGCATCGGCCGTTTTAGTTAATTGTGTGATCGGCCTATTTGCGTAGCGCTTAGTCCCTAACCTAAAAACTGGTCGCGACGTGTTTTAGCGGGGCCTATGCGTTACGCGTTATACTTAGCGCTATGCCTTTATCCTCATTAGAAAGCCGGTTGCACTATGTATTCCGTAATAGAGAATACTTGCGACAGGCAATGACCCACCGTAGCCATAGCGCGAGCCATAACGAGCGGCTGGAGTTTCTCGGCGATTCGATTTTGAATTGCACCGTAGCGGCGCTGCTATTTAAACGCTTCTCGGCATTAAACGAGGGTGATCTGTCGCGGGTGCGCGCAAACTTAGTGAAGCAACAATCGCTCTATGAAATCGCACAATCGCTCAATCTTGCCGAATCGTTACGCTTGGGTGAGGGGGAAATAAAAAGCGGCGGTAGCCGGCGGCCGTCAATTTTGGCCGATACGCTTGAGGCTATTTTAGGCGCTATCTATTTGGATGGAGGCTTTGAAGCCGCGCAAGCGGTGATTGAAGGTCTCTATCTGCCGATCCTTGAGCATATTGACCCTGGTACGCTAGGTAAAGATGCAAAAACCTTATTGCAAGAGTGCTTGCAAAGCTGTCAAATCCCGTTGCCACACTATACCGTGGTGGCGACCCATGGCGCGGCCCATAGCCAGCAATTTGAGGTTGAGTGCGCTGTGCCTATATATGAAATTAAAGAATTTGGTTTTGGCGCAAGCCGTCGTGCTGCTGAACAAGCTGCTGCCAAATGCGCGTTGGCAGCAATCCAAGCTTTGCCTGCCGTATTGCCAGCTAAATCGAAGCGCGCCAATCATGCGCGCAAGCCAAAACCAAGCGCACCCGCAAAAACAAAAAACAAAGCTGTTATTCAACTTGAGAAGTAATCATGAATGTTTCCGCTGATTTCCGTTGTGGCACGATTGCGATTATCGGTCGGCCCAATGTAGGCAAATCAACTCTACTGAATGCCCTGGTGGGTCACAAAATTAGCATCACCTCGCGCAAGGCTCAAACGACCCGTCATCGAATTACGGGAATTCGGACTCTGCCTGAGGCGCAATATATTTTTGTCGATACACCAGGTTTTCAGACTCAACACGGCGGTATGCTCAACCGGTCATTGAATCGTACCGTGACCGCCACCATGAGTTCGGTTGATCTTATACTTTTTGTCGTTGAGGCCGGTCACTTTGGCGCCGAAGATCAAAAAGTGCTTGAGATGATTCCGCCTGCCGCCCCGGCGCTACTGATTACCAATAAGCTTGACCGGATCACGGACAAAGCTACGCTCTTCCCATTCCTGCAAAAAATGGGGGCATTACGTAATTTTTGCGAGATCGTGCCTCTATCCGCTAAGCGTGCTGACGATCTGGATAAATTACTCACCATCTTGCGACCCTATTTGCCGCAAGGTGAGCCCATTTACGGTGAAGATGATCTCACCGACCGTAGCGAGCGCTTTCTGGCAGCTGAAATTTTGCGAGAAAAAGTCTTTCGCTGGACTGGTGACGAGCTGCCTTACACCAGCACGGTGGTGATTGAAAAATTTGAGCAAGAAGGCCGCTTGCGGCGCATTTTTGCGACCATCTTAGTTGAGCGCGATAGCCATAAGGCAATGCTGATCGGACACAAAGGAGAAAAACTAAAACGCATCAGCAGTGAAGCCCGGATGGATATTGAAAAATGCTTTGATGCACCGGTCTATCTCGAAGTCTGGATTAAAGTCAAAAGCGGTTGGGCAGACAATGCAGCGGGCCTAAAATCATATGGGTATGAATGAATTACCGGTCGATGAAATCCTGCCGGCAACGCTAGCATGTACTATTTCAAGTAAGCCTGCTGGGCGCGCTGCACTGCGCCCTGAACGCCGGGTTGCGGAGCAACCCGGTTTTGTCCTGCATAGCTACCCCCATCGCGAAACGAGCCTAGTACTCGATATCTTTAGCCGTGATTACGGCCGGCTGGCACTGGTTGCCAAAGGCGCTAAACGTCCCTATTCAGCTCTGCGCGGCGTGTTACAAACATTTCAACCTTTATCTCTAGCCTGGGCCGGCAAATCCGAGTTGCGCACGCTCACTGGCGCTGAATGGGTTGGAGGGATGCCGCCGTTAACCGGCCACGCCTTGCTATGTGGTTTTTATGCGAATGAACTCCTGCTTAAATTCTGTGCGCGTGAAGACCCGTGTGAACGGCTTTTCGACCATTACGTCTTGACGCTGACCCGGCTTGGCGCTGGCGCGCCGCCAGTACAAGCACTGCGTTCTTTTGAGCGTATCCTGTTGCGCGAAACGGGCCACGCCAGTGCTTTTGACTATATTGCCCATACCCGTAAGCCGGTGGCGGCAGACGGGATTTATGTCTTTGATCCAGAACATGGCGTGCGTGCGGCAAAGGGCATGGAGCCTTCGCATTGGCCGCTGATTGCCGGACAAACCTTAATCGATATGGAGCGTGACGAATATGAACGCGCCTTAACCCTTACCCAAAGTAAGCAATTGATGCGTTTTTTGCTGCATCACCACCTCGGCGGAGTCACGCTCAATACGCGCCAAATCCTAATTGATTTACATACTTTATGAGTTTTTTGTCGCCACCTGTGGGCAATCTTGACCTTGGGGTCAATATTGATCATGTTGCAACGTTACGCAATGCGCGTGGTGTCGCCTATCCTGATCCGTTGCAGGCAGCGTTAGCCGCTGAAACGGCAGGCGCCGATGCCATTACCCTCCACTTGCGCGAAGATCGCCGTCATATTCGCGACGCGGACGTGCATGCCTTACGTCCATTGCTGCACACCAGAATGAATCTCGAGTGCGCTCTGACGCCAGAAATGCTGGCGATTGCGTGCACCGTATGTCCACAAGACGTATGCTTGGTGCCAGAAAAACGGCAAGAGTTAACCACCGAAGGTGGTCTTGAGGTGGCGGGTCAGTTAAACCAAGTCAAAACTGCCTGTAGCCAGCTCGCGGGCGCAGGAATACGCGTTTCACTTTTTATTGATCCCGATCCAGCCCAAATCTACGCCGCGCGTGAAACGCTGGCGCCGGTCATTGAATTGCATACCGGCCGCTATGCTTCAGCATGCAACGAGGCGGAACGCCAACAAGAACTCGAGCGCATTGCGCGCGCTGCGGAACTGGGCGCATCGTTGGGACTCAAAGTCAATGCTGGACACGGTCTAGATTATTCAAATGTGCAGCCGATCGCGGCTCTGCAAGACATCTCAGAACTGAATATTGGCCATGCGATTGTGGCCCATGCGTTATTTGTCGGCTGGGAAAACGCCGTACGTGAAATGAAAGCACTGATGGTGGCTGCTCGGCTCGCTGCATCAACACCTTTTCCGGGAGTGTAGAGATGATCTATGGGATTGGCACTGACATGATTAGTATAGACCGAGTCGCAGGTGTGATGGAGCGCACTGGCGGCCGTTTTGCAGACAAAGTGCTCGGTCCCGATGAACTGGCAAAATATCATGCTCGCGCTGCACGTTCTGCCGCGCGCGGCTTGGCTTTTTTGGCCACACGCTTTGCGGCTAAAGAAGCCTTCTCAAAAGCCATCGGACTTGGCATGCATTGGCCGATGACCTGGCGTGCGCTGCAGACCCTAAATGAACCCAGTGGCCGGCCGGTTGTGGTGGCCCTTGGGGCGCTGGCTGATTGGCTGACTACACAGCGCATTCATGCCCATGTAACCCTAAGCGACGAGCGCGATTATGCGCTTGCCTTCGTGGTTGCCGAACAGGATAAAACCAATGCCTAATCTATCTGCTAATACGCTCGGGCCGGTGATGCTGGACGTTGTGGGTACTGAGCTGACTGAAGAAGAAATCCGCCAGCTGGTACATCCGTTAACCGGGGGCATTATCCTATTTGCCCGCAATTTTCAAAGTCGAGCGCAGTTACTCGCATTGACTGAGCAGATTCGCGAGGTGCGTAGCGATTTACTGATCACGGTTGACCATGAGGGCGGGCGAGTCCAACGTTTCAAAACCGATGGCTTTACGCACTTACCTGCAATGCGCGGTTTGGGCGAACTATGGGAGCAAGACGTATTACTCGCTACCCGCGCGGCGACTGCGGTCGGCTATATATTGGCTTTAGAGTTGCGTGCAAGTCATATTGATTTCAGCTTCACGCCGATCCTGGATCTCGATTATGGGCAGTCGAAGGTGATTGGCAATCGCGCTTTGCATCACGATCCGCGCGTCATCACCTTACTCGCCAAAAGCTTAAGCCATGGTCTGGCGCTTGCAGGCCTGGCAAATTGTGGCAAACATTTTCCGGGTCATGGCTTTGTTGAGGCTGATTCACATTATGCAATGGCAGTGGATACCCGCACACTTGACGCTCTCTTGCAAGATGCGCAGCCTTACCGCTGGTTAGACGTGTCGTTGGCGGCTGTCATGCCGGCGCATATTGTTTACCCGGCAGTCGATGCGCGGCCTGCTGGCTTCTCAAAAATCTGGCTACAGAACATCCTACGTGAGCAACTCGGTTTTACCGGCGCTATTTTGAGCGATGATTTATCCATGGAAGGCGCGCGGGCAATCGGCAACTTTGTCGAAAGCGCCCAAGCCGCACTGGATGCAGGTTGCGATATGGTGCTTGTTTGCAACCGGCCGCAGGAGGCGGGGCGCGTCCTGGCTGAATTGCGCTATACGCCTTCTGCCACCTCAGCGAGCCGGATTAAGCGCCTTGCCGCTCGTGGCGAGCCAATATCTTGGCATGAACTTGAACAACACCCGCAATATCTTGCGGCAAAAGCATTATTAGTCGAGCTTGCGCTTTGAAAAATAATAGGTTGCTTTGTATTGCGCAGGAAATGTTCTATTGAAATGATACACTGTGCTGCATGGCTTAGAAGAGGGGACCTTGCCGCCCTGCGTTTTAACTTGCAAGATGCTGGTTACATCTGAAAAAACGCCGATTCCGCGATGATCTTTGGCCGTGAACAAACGCCAAGGAATATTATTTTTATTCTTCGGCTCGAAGGATTTGACTGCCTGGCCAATCGCCCAGCTGTCATCCACGGTGCTGACCCAGCTTGGGCCTATAGAATGACGGCCGACGGCTACTTTTTTATCATCATATAAAGTAGCGACCGGTTCAGTGAAAATCCATCCCTGACCTTCTCGGCAGATATAGTTCTGCATCCCTTCGGCATGTAATTTCAAAAAGACAATTTCGTTATCGGGCAGTTTCAAATCGGCGGGCAAATCCTTCGGCAGCGCAATCGGGGTAGGATCGGCGGCAATACTTTTCCCTGTAAAGCTAAATAAAGTCGTAGCGGTTAATAAGGCGTAAAACAAGAAAACAAATTGCTTTTTCATATAAACCCCTAACGTTTAGTTTGCTTTTAGAAAAATAAAACACCCTTAGGCACGGCTACGATACTCATGTGTGCGCGTGTCTATTTCAATTTTATCCCCGATACTGCAGAAAAGTGGCACTTGAAGCTCCATACCCGTGGACAGCTTGGCATTTTTTAGAACCTTGCCCGATGATGTATCGCCTTTAACCGCAGGTTCAGTATAGATAATTTCGCGCACTAAGATCGTTGGCAGTGCCACTGACAGCGCTTTGCCATTATAGAAAACTACCTCGCAATTCATCCCCGCTTCAAGGTAATGCAACGCATCGCCTAAGTTTTCTTGCTCGACTTCATATTGATTATAGTCAGCATCCATAAAAACATACATCGGATCAGCAAAATACGAATACGTCACTTCCTTGCGCTCAAGCACAATATCTTCAAATTTATCGTCTGCTTTATAAACAGATTCCATGCCTGCGCCTGTCAGCAAGTTGCGCAATTTCATTTTGACCACGGCTGAATTCCGGCCGGATTTATTGTATTCGGCTTTTTGCACTACCATTGGATCGGTGCCGATCATCACGACATTGCCGGCGCGGAGTTCTTGGGCGAGTTTCATAAAGGTCCTGTGCAAATAAATCACATATCCCGTGGTGCGCAAAAAGCGCGGCCAGACAAGATACGTTATATATATTTATGAGTTGTAAAAAGTAATCTGCCTATTTTAACTGAGATTCGCAAAATTGCGCTAGGTTACCGGCGAGGTCGCCCAGTTTGGCAAGTGTTTGCGTCCAGTTAATTGCATGGTTTGCGAATCTGTTGCGATGTTGCCAGAAATGATTCCAGTCAAGCGCTAAAGGCGCGACAGAAGTGTTATTCCACTTCCGCCAGAAGCTACTCAGTGCTAGGCGCGCCTCGTCTGACAGAGCGAACGCATAGGCAGCAAGGGTTGCCTCAAGTTTAACGTAATGTGCATGATCTGGCTGCGGGTAGATCTGCCATACAAAGGGTTTTTGCGCCAATTGGGCGCGCACAAATGAATCTTCGCCGCGCACAAAATTAAGATCGCAGATCCAAAGTAGAAGGTCATAGCGATCTTGTTCAACAAAAGGAACCCCGTATACAGTTAAATGCCCGCGTGCGGCTACCATGCCTGCTGCCAGCTTTGGCATACCGAAAAAGCCTGCAACGGCGGTTGAGATAATCCCTGCCGGCACAATACAGGTGATCGGAGTAGCGCTATTGCACCAGGCACTCAGTAATGCCTCCAAATTCGCATTTTCATAAGAAAAAAGTGAAATTAGCGTAGCTTGAGCCGCCGCAGGAGGTACTCCCAGCGAAGCACAGTGTGCAATGCGTGCGTTAGGCGCTGACAAAAAAGCCCGTTGTGAGGCCAATCGAGTGCGCTCTTGCAAGGCGCCCCCTGAACCTGCAATGAGACCAGGAAAGAAGAACGTTTTAAGTAACGGGTAACGGGGATGGAGCGAGGATTTTAAATGGAAATCTGCAACCCATGGTTCGTTGCTTAAATATTCAAGATTAATCCAAACGGGGGCGTGCTGATAGGCAGCACGTTTAGCCATAGCGGCAATGTAAGCTGGTGGCGGATTGCAGCCGAATGCCTCGATCACAATATCGGCAGCTTCGATATTGATCTTTATATCGCTGTCCGTTGACCATTGTTCGACGATGATATCGCCAACCTGTTGTTTGTAGGCATGAGGGTCGATGGTTGGACATAAATGGGCAAAAGCTTCAAGCTTATCAACCCATAATCGCATGTGCCAGCCGTGTTCGGCTGCAAGCTGGCGCGCTAGGCGCCAGCTTGTACCGATGTCACCGAAATTATCGATGACGGTGCAGAAGATGTCGCAGCTTGGCATTGGTTGATGAGTAGGGAGGGCAATGCCCTATATAAACGCACATTATCTCACTCAATATGCTTGTTTGTCATAAATAATATTTTAACAATTAAATATTGGCAAAAAATAATTTATACGCTGTGTTATTTGTTAATAATTACAAAATCCTCATCATTTATAATGGCTCTCTTTATTTTATTGTTACTTGCTATTTCAATAAATGAATCTTCCTTTTCGAGGCTATAGGATAGATAAGGGTTTCCATAAAAACTAACTATTTCATGATAAATGATTGGATCAATTTTAAGTGTATTTTTATCTTTCTTCTTTATCATATCAAAGCTTTTGTATAAGATGGTTCTTCTATTATTTACCATTGCTTTGTAATATTCATCATTGGGAGCGCAATTTTTTATGGAGCTGAGTGCCTCCTTAATAAATGATTCGGTGTCATCACTAATTTGTCTTTTTGCACGAGATTGTATGACGGCTTTTATTAGATTATCAACGCGATCATTAGTCAGAAAATTGTTAGAGAAAAATATATTTTCTATAAATGATCTTACCCATTTGGCTTCATCTTCAGTACTGGATTGTTCAACGCAAATAGAACCAGAAGGAAGCTGATCAAAAGCATCCATGATAGATGGCTCGGTTTGTGCCGGAAGGGATGCTAGACTCTCGGTGAGTTCGTCTATTTTAATGGGTTCTATGCTGTCAAGTTGATTTTGAGTAAAGTAAATAATTTTTGTTTTTTTCTTATTTACAATATTCTGGCTTAGCCAATTTTTATGATCTACTTGTAGTTTAATTATTTTTTCTGAAAAATAATTTGATATTCCATACCAATTATTTTCATCATCTTTTCCCAATATTGCTGCAATATGGTTGTTAGCGTCGAAGAGGAATAAAATTTCTGCATCTTGGAAATTGGGATGGTTAGATTCTTCATAAAATAATTCTTGTACAGATATTTGTGGTGGCTTTTGCTCACGCGTTACAATAATGGTTGCTTTGTCCAGATTGTCAGAAATTTTTCTTTCTATAGGAGTTTTTGTGTCAGAGGCATTGTCTGTATTGATTGTAGTTATATTATTATTCGTGTAGAGACGAGAATCTCGCTGTTGACCTAGATCTTGTGGCTCTTCGCTGTCTATATCCAAGGAATAGCTCTGATCAGAAAAGCTAGGTGTACGGGGAGGCGTTGAAATAATAGCCTGATTACCTGTGCTTTCGCCTCCCCCCCATGTATGCTGGTTGCCCGTATGCTTAGTTTGTTGCCCCTCACCAGGAGGGGTGATTGGTTCAGGATAAAGGTCTTGTATATATTGGATGTCCGTATGCTTGGTTGGTTGCCCCTCAGCGGGAGGTGTGATGGGTTCACGGTAAATTTTACTAGGAGTGAGGGGCGTGTCTTGCTGCTCAGGTAGGCTCTGTTTATCTTGGACGTTTCTAAGATTTGTTTGCTGTTCAGCATCAGGGCCTATGGTAAGTGCAGAAGCAAGCTGTTTAGTAGTATTGGTAGGATAGGTAAGAAGTAACTTTGTATCTTTAAATCTATCCATCACATTTTGAGTGACTGTATGTTTTACCCTATTAACGTAACGGTTCCACACCTGCTGTTCATCTTGCCCATTCACATGATCTACTTGTTGTTCAGTATAAAGAGACGCCACAGGAGTAGAATTCATCTGCTCAGTTACATCTTGTGTTTGTTGCTCGCTATGAGGACGCTGCGTCGATGTTGCGAGTGAAGGTGTTCCAGTACCTTCTATGTCACTGCCACCACCGCATGCGGTGAGTGCTTGCAATGCAATAATACTGGTAAGTTTCATAAATTTCATAACACTGATCTTTTTATATCTGATTAAATAATTTAGAAAAAATTATTGTTTGGACACAAGATGGCTTACATGCTTTAGACGCGAACTAATTTTCAAGTGTAACACTGTTAGATGAAATACTTTTATAAGTTTCTCTAAGGGTTTATTTATAATTATTGAAATAAACATTTTAATTTTATCAAATGTCGATTGCTCCCATTCTTGATTTTACTGAACAACTTGCGCAATTACCGCATCTACCCGGTGTTTATCGCTATTACGATGCACAAGGTGAAGTTCTCTATGTTGGCAAAGCGCGCGACCTTAAAAAACGCGTATCAAGCTATTTTACTAAAGCACGCCGGTCGCCACGTATTGAATTGATGGTAGCGCGCATCGCGCGCCTTGAGACAACCGTGACGCGTTCTGAAGCCGAAGCCTTGTTGCTTGAGAACAACTTAATTAAAGCACTCGCACCACGCTACAACATTTTATTTCGCGACGACAAATCCTATCCTTATCTAAAGCTAAGCGGACATCGTTATCCGCGTATGGTCTATTACCGCGGTGCAATCGATAAAAAGCATCAATATTTTGGGCCATTCCCTAATGCCGGCGCGGTGCGCGAAAGTATGCAGATTTTGCAGCGCGTGTTTCAGTTGCGTACCTGCGAAGATTCCGTCTTTAGCAATCGCACGCGCCCCTGTTTATTACACCAAATTGGCCGGTGCACAGCGCCTTGCGTAGGCGCAATTAGTGAAGCCGAGTATGGGCGCAATACGCAAAACGCAGTGCGCTTTTTACAGGGTCAGCAAAGCGAGATCATGGGCGAACTCGAGCAAAAAATGCATGATTTCGCTGTTGAGCTCAAATTTGAACAAGCGGCTGCGGTGCGCAACCAAATTAGTGCGTTGGCGGGTGTGCTACAGCAACAGGCGGTTGAGACGGACAGTGATAATAACGCTGATATTCTGGCCATCGCGATACAGGGTGGGCGTGTTTGCGTCAATCTCGCGATGGTGCGCGGCGGCCGGCATTTGGGCGACAAAGCTTATTTTCCTGCGCATACTGAGAACGCGTTAGCGTTGCTGGATTTACCAGCGGCTGATGCGGACATGCCGCCAGCCGAAAGCGAACTGGCCGGCGCTGAGTCAACTTCGGCCGCCTACGCCAGAGAAATACTCGAAGCGTTTATTGGGCAGTATTATTTAAACCATACAATGCCGCCCACTTTAATCGTCGGAGGTGGGAACGTCAGCCGTCAGTTGATAGACCTCTTTGCGCAACAGGCCGGTTACCGGGTAAGCGTGGTTTATCAGCCTCGTAGCCAAAAGCGGATCTGGCTGTCAATGGCGGAACACAATGCTCGCTTGGCGCTGGCCCAGCTGTTAGCAGAACAAGGTTCGCAACAAGCGCGCACGCGCGCCCTCGCACAAATGCTTTTACCCGAATGCGAAGACTTAGCGGCACTCCGTATCGAATGCTTTGATATTAGTCATACCATGGGCGAAGCGACACAGGCCTCTTGCGTGGTTTATTGTCAGCATAAGATGCAGTCTGCCCAATATCGACGCTATAACATTACCGATATTACGCCGGGTGACGACTATGCGGCGATGCGTCAAGTATTGACGCGCCGCTATGAGAAACGCATGACACAAGCGGCACGGGTGCGTGACGAATTGGCCGCGGCCCAAGAGGCAACTGCAAGCCACGACGAGGTTGCCCAATCAGCGCCGGCCAGTATATTGCCCGATCTGATATTAGTTGATGGCGGTAAAGGGCAAATCGAAGTGGCGCGCCAAGTATTAGTTGAACTTGGGCTCGATATTGGGATTTTAGTGGGCGTGGCGAAAGGAGAAGGGCGCAAGGTCGGGCTTGAAACACTGGTTTTTGCTGATGGCCGTTCTCCTGTTGCCTTGGGTAAAGACAGTGCTGCGTTGATGTTGATTGCGCAGATTCGTGATGAAGCACACCGTTTTGCGATCACGGGTATGCGCGCTAAACGCGCGAAGGCGCGCCAAAGCTCACAGCTTGAAACGCTTGAAGGGGTGGGTGCGAAACGCCGTCAGCGTTTGCTCGCACGCTTTGGTAGTATGCGTGGAGTGAGTGATGCAAGTATTGATGAGTTGGCGAGTGTTGAGGGACTTTCGCGCGCGCTGGCGGAGCAGATTTACCGGCAGTTGCATTGAAATGCCGCGATTAAAGTAATGGGTATTGGGATGTTAGCCAGATATTAGATCCTGCTCAGAACTGTATCTCGATACAATTACACTTGTCCCGCGCGCTACAAGCCGGCACAATCCCACTTTATTCCTCATTGCCGCAGGCGTCTTATGCTATTTAATGTACCGCTTTGCCTAACTTGGCTGCGTATTGTGCTCATTCCGTTGATTGTCGGGGTTTTCTATTTACCGGATCATATGCTTGCGCCTAGAGATAAAGATTTGGTGGCGGCGACGATTTTTGTGTTGGCGGCGCTTACAGACTGGTTTGACGGCTTTTTGGCTCGCAAACTAAATCAAACCTCTGCCTTTGGCGCGTTTCTCGATCCGGTTGCAGATAAGTTGATGGTGACCGCTGCGTTGTTGGTATTAGTCCAGCTATCACGGCTTAACGCGGCGATTGCGCTGGTGATTGTTGGCCGTGAAATTACGATTTCCGCGCTGCGCGAATGGATGGCGCAGATCGGCGCATCAAAGCACATTGCGGTGAATTCGCTTGGCAAAGTTAAAACGGCGTGCCAAATGATCGCGATTCCAATGCTATTGTTTTATGGCCCGCTCAATATAGGGTGGGGGTCTGAGCCAGCCTATCAAATTGTTATCGATACTCGGAGTTGGGGTATGTGGTTGATCTATTTGGCTTCGGCGCTGACCTTATGGTCGATGTTTTATTACATGAAACGAGCCTGGCCGCAAATCGGCCAGCGCGTCGGCAATCTATTGTGAAAGCGGTTTTCCGTATATCTGTTGGCTGTTAGAATAGGCACTTTCCTTTCTTTAACAAAAGGCATGTACAGTGCTGTCGACCGCTAATATCACCATGCAGTTCGGGGCGAAGCCCCTATTTGAAAACATTTCCGTTAAATTCGGCGAAGGCAATCGTTATGGTTTAATTGGCGCCAACGGTTGCGGCAAATCCACCTTCATGAAAATTTTAGGTGGCGATCTTGAGCCTTCAGCTGGCAATGTTATCTTAGACGCCAACACCCGGCTCGGTAAACTTAAGCAAGATCAGTTTGGCTATGAGTCGATGCGGGTACTTGATGTCGTGATGATGGGTCATGTGCAAATGTGGCAAGCTTTGACCGAGCGCGATGAGATTTACGCTAATCCCGAGGCGAGCGATGATGATTACATGCGCGCGGCTGAATTGGAAGCTAAGTTTGCCGAATATGATGGCTACACAGCCAGCGCGCGCGCCGGTGAGCTGCTGCTTGGCGTAGGCATTCCAGTAGACCAGCATGAAGGCCCGATGAGCGCTGTGGCGCCAGGCTGGAAGCTGCGCGTGCTACTGGCGCAAGCGCTGTTCTCAAATCCAGATGTCTTGCTGCTTGATGAGCCGACCAACAACCTCGACATTAATACGATTCGCTGGCTTGAAGATACCTTGAATCAACGTAATTCAACCATGGTTATTATCTCGCATGACCGCCATTTCTTAAATGCCGTTTGCACCCATCTGGCTGATATGGATTATGGCATGCTCAAAGTCTATCCTGGCACTTATGATGACTATATGCTTGCTTCCACGCAAGCACGTGAGCGGCAGTTGGCGGCCAATGCAAAAGCGAAAGAGCGAGTGGGTGAGTTGCAAGATTTTGTGCGCCGTTTTGCAGCGAACAAATCGAAAGCACGGCAAGCCACCAGCCGTATGAAGCAGATCGAGAAAATTAAGGTCGAAGATATTAAGCCATCATCCCGGCAAAATCCGTTTATTCGTTTTGAGTTCGATAAGAAACTGCATAACCTTGCGGTAACGGGCGAAGGAATGAGAAAAGCTTACGATCGCACGATTTTTGAGCGCTTTAATATTACGGTACAAGCTGGCGAAAAAATTGCCATCATTGGTGAAAACGGTGCCGGTAAGACGACTTTGCTGCGCGCCTTGCTAGGTGATTTAGAGTTGGATGCGGGCACCATTAAATGGGCTGAACATGCGAATATAGGCTATATGCCGCAAGATGCATCGGCGGCCTTTCCGACGCCGGTGACGCTCACCGACTGGCTGTCGCAATATGGGCAAGAAGGGGATGACGATCAAGTGATCCGTAGTACGCTGGGCCGTTTGCTTTTTTCTGGGGATGATGTCAAAAAATCGGTCACCGTGCTCTCCGGAGGAGAAAAGGGCCGCTTGATTTGGGGCAGCCTGATGCTTGGCAAACACAATGTGCTCTTGATGGACGAGCCAACCAATCATATGGATATGGAATCGATTGAATCGCTCCAAATTGCACTTGAGCGGTTTGCCGGCACGCTGGTGTTTGTCTCGCATGACCGTGAGTTTGTCAGCGGTCTAGCTACCCGGATTATTGAAGTGCGTAGCGATGGGACAATTCATGATTATCAAGGTAGCTATGAAGAGTATTTAAACAGCCAGGGAATTCATTAAATTTTAGCTCAAGCTCGGACGAGCGCTGTTAGCGCCTGGCCTGAATAGGGAAATTTGCTCAACGAGCGATTTCCGGCTAAAATACTGGGCTTTACCTTGCCGCACCGGTTTTCTATCTGGGCGGCTATTAACCATAAGGAAGCATGTCTATGCGACATTACGAAATTATTTTTATTGTACATCCTGATCAAAGCGAGCAAGTCCCCGCTATGATCGAGCGCTACAAGGCTACGATTACCGCTCGCGGCGGCCAGATCCACCGTCTTGAAGATTGGGGACGGCGTCAATTGGCTTACATGATCAACAAGCTCGCTAAAGCGCATTACATTTGCATGAATATCGAATGTGATGGCGAAACTTTGGCTGAACTGGAACATGCATTTAAATTTAACGATGCTGTGCTGCGCCATTTGACCATCAAAACGAAGAAAGCTGAAACGGCCCCTTCGCCAATGATGAAAGAAGTGCAACGCGAAGAGGCTAAGAAGACAGCTCATTCTTCCGCACCGGCACCGTCCGCAGAAGTTGCACAAGAAGCGTAAATATCAGTTGAGGCTGTGCGGTAAGGCAGGGACTCAGTAGTGAACCAGCTGGTGCTTGAGGCATCTGTGATTGAGCGTGAGGTAGTACGCTATACCCCGGCCGGTGTGCCGATGGTGAATTGCCTTTTACAGCATTGTTCACAAGTGAGTGAAGCGGGGACGCCACGCCAGGTTGATTTAACAATATCAGCCGTTGGCGCAGGTGAAGTAAGCGGTGCGATTGCCGCTTGCGCACTGGGACAAGTTTTCCGTTTCACAGGCTTTTTGGCGCTGCGCCGCCGTCAGGCTCGCACATTGATATTTCATATTACAGAATTGCAGGATATTCAAAGGATTTAACATGGCACGTTTCACTGGCAAGAAGAAATTTGAGCGCCGTCCACAACAGAACCCGCTTTTTAAGCGTAAGAAGTTCTGCCGCTTTACGGTGGCAGGAGTGGAAAAAATCGATTACAAAGATCTTGAAGTACTCAAGGACTTTATTGGCGAAAACGGCAAAATCACGCCTGCTCGCTTGACCGGCACTCAAGCCCGTTATCAGCGCCAACTTGATCAGGCGATTAAGCGCGCACGCTTTCTAGCGTTGCTGCCTTACACTGATTTGCATAACGCCTGATCTAGCAAAGTATATAAGGAGCTTACACATGCAAGCCAAAATGAAAATGCAAGTCATTTTATTGGAAAAAGTCAACAAGCTTGGCAATCTTGGAGACATCGTTAAAGTCGCTAAAGGATATGCGCGTAATTTTTTGCTGCCGCAAAAAAAAGCACGCCGCGCGACAGACGAGGCCATACAAGAGTTTGAAACACGCCGTGCTGAGCTTGAAAAAGCGGCTGCGGAAAAATTGCTGGCGGCGCAACAGATAGGCGAAAAGCTTGCCGGTTCGACCGTGCAAATCTCGCAAAAGTCGGGCGTGGATGGGCGTTTGTTTGGCTCTGTCACTAACAACGATATCGCTAATGTACTGAAAGCGCAGGGCTTTAGCATTGAAAAAGTTCAGCTACGCTTGCCCGAAGGACCGCTCAAAACGGTCGGGGATCATACCGTGCAGGTTTCACTCCATACGGATGTGCTGGTGACGGTTACTGTATCGGTCCTTGGCGAGCACGTTTAAACGGTAAGCCAATCCGTGCAGTGGCGCTAAGATAAAAAAACGGAAGCTAGGTCAACTGGCTTCCGTTTTTTTTACATTATAAAAAAAGTATTTAAAAATTAGGTGGGATGGTCTGAATTACTTATAATAGACGCTCATCTCAAGCGCCATGAATATCGTTAATACAGATCCGCAGCTCACTGCTCTCAAAGTCCCACCTCATTCAATCGAGGCCGAACAATCGGTATTGGGCGGGCTTTTGCTCGACAATAGCGCATGGGACAGAATTGCCGACTTTTTACAAGAAAGCAATTTTTATCGCTATGACCACCGGCTGATTTTCCAGCATATCGTTAAATTGATTACGGCGGTGCGTCCAGCCGATGTGATTACGGTGTTTGAGTCACTGACTTCATCCAATAAGGCGGAAGAAGTAGGCGGGCTGGCCTATTTAAATGCCCTGGCCCAAAATACGCCTAGCGCTGCTAATATCCGTCGCTACGCAGAAATCGTGCGGGATCGCGCGGTGCTGCGTAAGCTGGTGACCGTGGCTGATGAGATTTCAGGTGATGCCTTTAATCCGCAAGGCAAAGAGGTGCGTCAGCTGCTCGACGAGGCTGAATCAAAAGTATTTGCGATTGCCGAAGAAGGCGCGCGTGGCGTGCAAGGGTTTATTGAAATTAAACCTTTGCTGTCGCAAGTGGTTGAGCGTATCGATACGCTATATCATCAAGAAAATTCAACCGATGTTACGGGTACGCCCACCGGTTTTGTTGATCTTGATCGAATGACTTCCGGCCTACATGGGGGCGAGCTAGTCATCATTGCGGGCCGTCCGTCCATGGGTAAAACCTCGTTGGCCATGAATATCGGCGAATATGTTGCGGTTGAATATGGCTTGCCGATTGCCGTATTTTCAATGGAAATGCCCGGCACGCAACTGGCGATGCGGATGTTGGGCTCAGTCGGGCGGCTTGATGCGCATCGGCTACGCACCGGCAAGCTGTCGGATGAAGACTGGCCGAAACTGACTCATGCGATGCAAAAAATGAGTGATGCGCAGATTTTTGTTGATGAGCAAAGCGCACTGAATCCGCTTGAATTACGCGCTCGTGCGCGGCGTCTGTCACGTCAATGCGGACAGCTAGGTTTAATTATTATCGATTATTTACAGTTGATGTCATCGGCTTCTTCCGGTGAGAATCGCGCCACTGAAATTTCCGAAATTTCACGCTCGCTGAAAAGCTTGGCCAAAGAACTTAATGTGCCGGTGATTGCTCTCTCGCAGCTTAACCGCGGACTTGAGCAGCGGCCCAATAAGCGCCCGGTGATGTCTGACCTGCGTGAATCCGGCGCAATTGAACAAGATGCCGATGTTATTTTCTTTATCTACCGTGATGAAGTTTATAACCCTGATAGCCAAGATAAAGGCACGGCCGAAATTATTATCGGCAAGCAGCGTAATGGGCCAATCGGTGTGGTAAGGCTGACCTTTCTGGGTCAATACACAAAATTCGACAACTTCGCGGGCCAGCCAATGTATAACGACTAATCACATCGTCCCCATACCGTTAGCTAAATAATTTGTTGCTATGCACGATAAATCGGCTGGCACAGGTACAATAGCGCACTTTATAAGTTAGAGCCGCTGTATATTTGCATGGCTCTCGCATCAATAGCCAATAGACCATTGTTCAAGGATTGACATGTTCAGTCGCTTTATGCCCAAAGAGGGTAAGTTCTTTGAAATTTTTAATGCGCATGCAAAATGCCTGGTAGACGCCAGCCATGATCTAGTGCTTTTGGTGAGTAAGCTGGATGAAGCTGAAATTCACAAAAAAAATGTACAGCTCAAAGAAAGTCAGGCTGATAAACTGACGCACGAAACCATTGATCTATTGCATAAGACCTTCATTACGCCATTTGACCGTGATGAAATCCACAAACTCATCACGACCATGGATGACATCCTTGATTTAATGGAGGATGTCGCGACGGCAGTCTGGCTCTACGATGTACAGTCGCTAACGCCTGAGGCCGGCCAGCTGGCCCAGATTTGCGCAAGCAGTTGCGAACAAGTAGCGCAAGCGGTTGCTTTACTCAAAGACATGAAAAGCGCGAGCGCAATTTTAACCATTTGCACCGCCATTGACCGCTTAGAAACTGAGGCTGACGGTTTATTGCGCTCAGCCATTTCTAAGCTATTTCGAGAAGAAGACGACGTTAAGTCGTTGATCAAGCACAAAGCGATTCTCGAGTTGCTAGAGGAAGTCACCGATAAATGTGAAGATGTTGCCAACATTATCGAAGGCATCGTGCTAGAAAACGCTTAGCACCGGCTTATTTCAGGAAACCTTAATGTCATCGATTCACTTGGGATTATGGGCCGTCATCTTTTTAGTGGCGATTGCATTAATCTTCGACTTCATGAATGGCTTTCACGACGCGGCCAATTCGATTGCCACCGTCGTTTCTACGGGCGTCCTTAAGCCGCATCATGCGGTTATATTTGCCGCTTCATTTAATGTCATTGCGTATTTTATTTTTCATCTAAAGGTGGCGTCAACGGTCGGCCGTGGCACGATCGATCCATCGATTATTGACCATTATGTTGTCTTTGGCGCGCTAATAGGTGCCATCGGCTGGAATATTATCACTTGGTATTATGGTATTCCGTCCAGCTCATCGCATGCCCTGATTGGCGGTTTGGTCGGCTCAGCGTTAGCTAAAGCAGGTCCTGGCTCGTTAAATATCGACGGTTTATGTAAAACCATCGCTTTTATTTTTATTTCACCGCTGCTCGGCTTCTTTTTAGGGTCGCTGTTGATGCTGGGGGTTTCTTGGCTTTACTTGCGCACGACACCTAGCAAAGTTGATCGGCGTTTCCGGCGTTATCAATTAATCTCAGCAGGCCTATATAGCCTTGGGCATGGTGGTAATGATGCGCAAAAGACCATCGGCATTATCTGGATGCTCTTGCTGGCAACGGGCTATACTACAGCGACTATCGATGCCCCTCCAATATGGGTGATTGCCGCCTGCTATTTGGCGATTGGCCTGGGTACGCTGTTTGGCGGCTGGCGGATCGTGCGGACAATGGGACAAAAAATTACCAAATTAAAACCAGTTGGCGGCTTTTGCGCTGAATTTGGCGGAGCGGTGTCGCTCTTTTTAGCTTCTTGGCTAGGCATCCCTGTGTCAACCACGCATACCATTACCGGTGCTATCGTTGGCGTTGGCGCGACCCAGAAGCTGGCTGCTGTGCGTTGGGGGATTGCTGGCAATATTGTTTGGGCTTGGATCTTGACCATTCCAGCTTCTGCCACCATGGCGGCGCTAGCTTGGTGGCTTGGCCAGCACTTCCTTTGATCCAAGGAAATGCTGGTGTCTTAGGTTTGCGGGATTTCGATTTTGACTTCCAGGACCTCTAGATTATCTTGTTGTTCAAGCTTAACTTTGATGTCCTCGTGAGCGATTTTCACATACTTTGAAATCACCGCAAGTAGTTCACGCTGTAGCGCTGGCAGATAATTGGCGGGGGTATTGTTTGTGCGTTCGTGCGCAATAATCAATTGCAGGCGCTCTTTGGCAAGCGTTGCAGTTTTTTTATTCTCGCCAAGCAAAAAAGAAAGTATTGACATATCCTTACCTTATTTATTGCCGAAAAGGCGTTGTAGTAAGCCGGGTTTTTGATACTCAGTAAACCGCATCGGTTTGGTTTCACCAAGAAAGCGCGAGATCACATCTTTATAGGCTTCAGCGACATCGGTGGTGTCTAAGTGAATTGCCGGCAGGCCTTGATTTGACGCATGCAATACGGCGTCTGACTCGGGTACCACACCGATCAATTCAATCCGTAAGATTTCTTGAATATCTGTGATCGATAACATTTCACCTTCATCGACACGCTTTGGATTGTAGCGGGTAATTAACAGATGTTCTTTAATCGGCTCTTCGCCATCAATTGCGCGTTTCGTTTTTGAAGCTAAAATACCAAGAATACGATCTGAATCCCGCACCGATGAGACTTCTGGGTTAGTCACAATCACCGCCTCATCTGCATAATACATTGCCATCAGCGCGCCTGACTCAATCCCGGCAGGTGAATCGCAAACAATATAGGTAAAGCCCATATCCACCAGCTCTTGGATGACTTTGCCAACCCCTTCTAGGGTCAATGCATCTTTGTCCCGTGTTTGCGACGCAGGCATAATAAAAAGATTACTGCATTTCTTATCTTTGATCAAAGCTTGGTTAAGTTTAGCTTCGCCTTGAATCACATTAATTAAATCATAGACGACGCGTCGCTCACAGCCCATGATTAAATCAAGGTTGCGTAAACCAACATCAAAATCAATCACCGCTGTTTTGTGACCGTGCAAAGCTAGACCTGCGGCAAAACTTGCGCTGGTGGTGGTCTTGCCCACGCCGCCTTTGCCTGAAGTAATTACAATAATTTTCGCCATCTGGCTAAGTCCTTGGGTACGTCAATTGATTTAAAAATCAAAGTAATTTAAAAAATGATTATGTTACCTGGATTAAATCAATTTATTAAGTTAATTTGAGGGGTTCGATCACTAATTTTTCATTTAAGAGGCTGACTTGCACCGGTTTGCCTTGCACCTGCGCCGGTAGGGGTGTTTCGGTTGTACGATAAATACCCGCAATTGAAAGTAATTCAGGCTCAAGGCAGGTACAAAAAATACGCGCATTGAGATTACCCTGTGCGCCAGCGAGCGCTCGTCCACGCAGCGGGGCATAAATATGAATATGACCCTCGGCAATGACTTCAGCACCATAGCTCACGACACCAAGCACAATCAAATCCCCTTTTGCATAGACTTGCTGGCCGGAGCGGAGCGGTTTGTCGATGACCAGTGCCGATTTATAGTCTTCAATGTGCGGCTCTATCTTGGGTATTGGCGGTGGTGCTACAGGGCTGGCGACAGGCGCCGCGGGTTGTGGTGCAATCCGCTCAACGCCTACTTCAACGAACGGCAGACCACTGTGTTGCGCCCAGGTACGTTGTGCCTCATGAGCCGCAAGGCCAACGGGATACATGCGTACTTCACGCAACATCGCAGCCAGGGCATCAATGTCTATCGTTTCGCCAGCATGCAGAGGGCGTACATCGATCACCACAATATCATTCGCAAAAAACTCTGGCGCGACTTCGAAGCGGCGTTTTAATGCTTGGTGTAAAACCTCAAGATCAACTGTTTTAACAGTAAAAAGTAGTGTATCAAAGGAGCTATTGCGTAGTTCAAAGCACGAAGTTTTTTTATTTGACATAGATGACGGGCGATCAAAAGACTACTTAAGCGGATTCTGCCGGAAACCGCGTATTTTAACCCGCCCTTGGGCATAAAATTGAAATGCTCTTGCCGTTTAGTCGGTAACAAACTTTTTATCAGGGCGTAATATTGGCCAGTTGAGTGATAAAGCAAGCACAATATGCTAGGCGAAATGCAAAATAATTGGCTATAATAGCGCCCTTGCTGGAAGCTAAGCATGGCCCAGGTGGCGGAATTGGTAGACGCACTAGTTTCAGGTACTAGCGGGTAACTCCGTGGAGGTTCGAGTCCTCTCTTGGGCACCATCAAGCTTTTTGACATATAAAAACATAATTCTGATTCACCACGCATTGCGTGGTGAGCCGGCATGTAATCAAAATAAATCAAGTAAAATTGAACAAATTATACTGGCGCGGCGACGCCAGTAAGAGCAAGGCGGTGGTTAGCTACTTACCGCTCCTCTTTGCTTTAGCAGCTTCTGATTGACCTTGCTTAGTCCCTCCACTCCTTCCATTAACATCCCTCTCACTGTCAAAAATTCATGCGTCGTGCTCCAGCAAAAATCCGGCTTATATTTCTCTCTTTCTTTGCTCACTTCCCACTGACGAATTGACTTGTCCATGCTACCTATTCCCAAGTATTGCTGGCCCGAACTCTCTTTCCACGCGATACTCGTGACTTGCCCACAATCTTGAATTACCCTCTGGCATTCACCCGTTGCCACGTCCCACAGCCGCACGGTCGTGTCACTACCACCTGAGGCGAGTTGATCTCCTTGCGGCGAATACACAACGCTCAAAACCTCACCCATATGGCCGCTTAAGGTGCGTAGCCAAGCCCCCGTTTTTACATCCCAAAGCCGCACGGTCTTGTCATAACTCCCAGAGGCCAGCTGATTTCCTTGCGGCGCATACGTAACGCTTTTAACTATATTGGTATGGCCTTCTAACTTCAGTCTTTGTGCTCCGCTTGGTATATCCCACAGCCACACCGTATTGTCCAAACCACCCGAGGCCAGCTGATCTCCTTTTGGCGAATACGCAACGCTATAAACAGAGTTTTCATGGCCGTTTAAGGTGTGCAACAACGCACCCGTTTTGGTCTCCCACAGTCGCACTGTATGATCCCAACCGCCCGAGGCGAGTTGGTCCCCTTGCGGTGAATACGCAACGCTAAAAACAGAGTTTTCATGGCCGTTTAAGGTGTGCAGCAACGCACCTGTTTTGACCTCCCACAAGCGCACTGTAGCGTCAAGACTGCTCGAGGCAAGCTGATCCCCTTGCGGTGAATATGCAACACTAAAAACCATTTTTGTATGGCCGCTTAAGGTCAAGAGGGGGGAGCCCGTTTTAGCCTCCCATAGCCGCACTGTCTTGTCCCCACTGCCAGAGGCAAGCTGATCTCCTTGTGGCCCATACACAACGCTCCAGACACTATCTGTATGGTTGCTTAAATGGAGGCCTAACGCCCCCGTGCTAATCTCCCATAGTCGCACCGTTTTGTCGCTCTCCCCCCCCGAAGCAAGCTGTCCTCCCTGCGGCGAATACGCTACACTCCAGACCCCACCTGTATGGCCATTTAAGGTATGAAGAGGAGCGCCCGTTTTGACTTCCCACAAACGAACGGTAGAGTCGATACTGGCCGAGGCGAGTTGATCCCCTTGCGGCGAATACACAACGCTCCAAATATAATTCGTATGGCCATTTAAGGTGTGCAGTAAGGTACCTGTTTTGACCTCCCACAGTCGCACTGTATTGTCCCAACCACCTGAGGCCAGCTGATCTCCTTGCGGCGCATATGCCACACTCTGAATCCTACTCGTATGACCGTTTAAGGTGTGCAACAGCACGCCCGTTTGGGCTTCCCATAGCCGCACTGTCTTGTCCCCACTGCCCGAGGCCAGCTGATCTCCCTGCGGCGAATACACGACGCTATAAACAACATCTTTATGGCCGCTTAAAGCGCGCAGACAAATCCCCGTTTTGACCTCCCATAAGCGCACGGTCCTATCCCTGCTGCCCGAAGCCAGCTGATCTCCTTGCGGCGAGTATGTCACACTATAAACCTCTCTCGTATGGCCGCTTAAGGTGCGCAATGCTGTTCCCGTTTTCACATCCCACAGTCGTACAGTAGCGTCCCAACTGCCCGAGGCAAGCTGATCTCCTTGCGGCGAATACGCTACACTAGAAACCCCATCGCGATGGCCGCTTAGGGTCCGAATTTTTTCCCAGTTTGACGTCTCATACACTCCGATCGTGCCATTCTGACGACCTACAGCGTATAGTCCTCCATTCAATGAATATACACCGGACCACACGTCACTATCTTCTTGAAGATATGGCCATTCTCCAAACTGCACCTCGTCCATCTGCGCGCCGCTTAAATTCGCCTCGCGCAGCCAACTATTACGAAGTTTGGCCTGGCGTAAATCCGCCCCTTGCAACTGCGCTGAATCAAAAAAACCAAAACTGAGATCCGCTCCAGCGACCCGGATTCCCTTTAAATCCGCTCTATTAAACTGCACACCACTTTTTACCAATAGAGTCAGCGCATTGGCCGCCATCGGCTGTACTTCTTCTGTTTTTGAGCGTTTAACCCAGTTCAGTAGCGTTTCCTTTAACTCCGGCTCTTGTTCGATTTTTTCCTTTAAATAGCCAAATATCGCACGCTCACCAACAAGACTTAATAGCCCAAAAAGTGCTGGCTTTTCTACCACTTGAGCGAGGCGCCCGGCCTCCCATAGCTTTTGCAATTGATGCAACGCAAAGGTGCGCAAACTCTCCTCCGAACTCGCCAAACTGGGATGATATTTCGGTGCAATCCTTTGCTGTAGCAAGTGTAACTTCAAAGCGGGTGAATCCACCCGCTCGCCATTGTGCGTCACTGTAGTCAATGCTTCAAAGAGATTTCGCCGGTCCCAGGCTTGCATATAATTTTCTACTTCCTCTCGAACTTCGACGGGCAGCGACAAAAATGATGCCTTTGGAGATTTTTGCACTGTGGGATAGAGTGCCATAGCGGAGCTTGGAATAAGGTTTAACATGCATGTCCTTTTTTAATTAAGTCGGGCTTATCAGGTGAAACGATACTATCTTACAGGCTATAAGTCTGCGCGGCTTTTTTCTCAAAGCACTTTTGCAACACTTTCAGAGAGTGATCCAAACTGGGGGCTGAAGGCCGAGCCCATGGAGATACGGCTCACAATATGAGCCGAATATGGTAGATTGCGGCTCATGAACACGAAATCCACCTGGATCTGGCGTCGGGCTGAATGGCCCGATCTCGCCTACGACGCGCAGATGACCGCATCTGACTTGGCAGAGACCTACCGGATGCACGGTGTGGTCGAAGGCAAGGCTACGGTCCTCGGCCTTGGACGTACCAGTCAAGTTGCACTGGATGCGCTATCGGATGAGGTGCTGGCCACCGCTGCCATAGAAGGAGAGCGTTTGTCGCTCGATGTGGTCCGGTCATCCGTGATGCGGCGACTCGGGCTCTCAACGTCGGGACCCTCCAACCGCCATGTTGACGGCCTTGTTGAGGTTATTAGCGATGCCACGACAGAGTTTGACATGCCTCTCGATGAGGATCGCTTGTGCCGGTGGCAATCGGCACTATTTCCTGGTGGCACGTCCGGCATTCAGCGCATCGTCGTCGGTCGCTATCGCGATCATGACGACCCGATGCAGATCGTGAGCGGCCTGCTCGGCCGTGAAGTGGTGCATTACGAGGCGCCGCCATCCAAGGACGTGCCGGCGCAAATGCAGCGCTTCCTCACGTGGTTTGCTGAGACATCACCTTCGCAGGCCTGGGCGGTGACGGCGGGCAGCGAGAGGATCGAAGGCTTCGCCCGTGCCGCCATCGCGCACCTGTGGTTCGAGAGCATCCACCCGTTTGAGGACGGTAACGGCCGCATTGGGAGGGCCATCGCTGACCTGGCCATGGCGCAGCATTTGCGACAACCGGTGCGCCTCTATAGCCTTTCGCGCCAGCTACTAACCTCGCGCTCGGCGTACTACGATGCCCTTAACCAAGCTCAGCGTGGTGACACCGATGTCACGGCGTGGGTGCAGTGGTTTGCGCGCCAATGTACGGCCGCCTGTCATGTCGCGAGCCACACTATTGACCAGGCAATCCAGAAGAGGCATTTTTGGGAGAAGCACGAGGGCGGCGGACTTCATGAGCGGCAGCGCAAGCTGCTGCAGCGCCTGCTCGATGACGGGGACGGTGGCTTCTTGGGCGGCTTGAACGTCGACAAGTACATGAAGATGACCGGCGTCTCAAAGGCCACGGCGACACGCGACCTTTCGGAGATGGTCGCGGGTGGGCAACTGTGGAGCCACGGCGTCGGCAAAGCAGTGCGCTACTACATCAATGTGCCTGGGTGGTCGCATGGCCTTGACTTGGAGCCCAGTGCTGGTGGTCCTGCTGCGGTCGCTGTCGACGAGGAACGCGAATCGAAGGCGTCCGAGATGAATGTGCGCCCAGCCCAAGGGAGAGATGTGGGCTAGAACTAACATATAATCAGTGACTCACTTCCGGTTGCATAATAAAGCCAATTTTTGCCAAACCACTTGACTGCGCGGCTGACATAACATGAGCAATATGTTCATAGCGTACGGCACGATCCGCATACAAATGAACTTCTGGCTGCGGCTCGACTTTTGCGGCGGTTAAAAAGTGTGTCCGTAGCGTAGCGTAATCGACGGCTTGTTGATCCAAAAGCATGGTGCCATCCGCTTGTAATGTTAATTTAATCTGCGTGGGCTTAATCTCTGTTGTTTGGCTGCTGGCATGTGGCAAATCGAGCTTGATAGCATGATGCATCACCGGTAGCGTGACCAGAAAAATAATCAATAAGACAAGCATCACGTCAACCAATGGCGTCATGTTAATTTCGCTCATCAGTGTATCTTCGTTATCGTTGATAAAAGGATTGTCGGCCATTCTTGTCTATTGTGTTTAAGCTTGCAAAGCTTTGCTAAAAAAGTATTTTATGTTGGCAAATGAGAGGGCTAAGACACGCTTTTAGCAGTAGCGGCTTTTAACTCGCTGCGCCTATTTGAGCGTAGACGCGCGCCAGTGACAAAATAAGCATGTAGGCCATGGCAGAAACGATTGAGTTTACTCACAATCCTTTTATTGCTGCGCGTGAATGCATTGTAAGCAAGCGTTGCTGGAATAGCGACAAAAAGGCCGAAGGCGGTCATGATCAACGCTTCACCGACGGGTCCCGCAACCTGATTGATTGAGGCCTGCCCGTTCTCGCTAATGGCCAATAACGCATGATAAATCCCCCATACTGTGCCAAACAGGCCAACAAAAGGCGCAGTTGAACCAATTGACGCTAGCAGCGCAAGACCGCTTTGCATGCGTATCAGGCTTTCGTCTAGAGTGTTTTTTAAGCAGCGCGTGATCCAATCGCTAATATCCATACGATGGTGGAGAGAGGGCTGGTTTTGTTGATGATGGCTGGCAGCCTCTTGGCCTGCTAACACTAGCGCAAGAAATGGATTGCCGGCTCGTTTACCTAGTTTTTTGATGCCGTGCTCAATATTATCTGCATGCCAGAATGTCTGCTCCGCATTTTTTGCCAGCTGCCGCAAACAAATGAGTTGCCAGATTTTGGCAATGATCACAGTCCACGAAAGTGCGGACATGAGAACCAGCGTTAAGATGAGCGCTTGTGTGACCAGATCGCCCTGATTCCATATGTGGG
Organism: Mycoavidus sp. SF9855; assembly: GCF_024582735.1. Lineage (NCBI taxonomy): Bacteria > Pseudomonadati > Pseudomonadota > Betaproteobacteria > Burkholderiales > Burkholderiaceae > Mycoavidus > Mycoavidus sp. SF9855. The sequence continues at coordinate 1,779,244 of NZ_CP102085.1, read as the reverse complement.
CTAAACCATAGTGTTCCATCGGATTCCTTTTAGGATTGGATGCTTGCCCAACTTGGGACAAGCAAGATATTGAGAGACTACCCCTCTAGCTTAAAGATAAAGGGGATATCGCTCGTTGTACGTATCGGCTGGCCGTTTTCGAGCCAGGGGCGGCATAAACTACCTAGGGCCGCCTCACGGGCAGCCTGGTCAAGACGTTTAAAGCGGCTGCTTTGCTTGATGACGGCATTTTCAATTTTGCCACGAGTATCAATAATAATGCTAATTAATACAGTGCCGGTTTCTTCGCGTTGCCTAGATAGAGGGGGATACGCTGGCGGGTTAATCAAGCAGTTAGGCTGAGAGATGCTTTGGGGCGCGCCTTGGTCGGTTGTGCGCGTAGTCAAAGCGGCTGGCGAGCGTGTTTCAGCAACCGGGGGGCTGGCACTAGGCGCGACAGGTGGTTGCGCTGGTTTGGCGGTTGCGCGTGTTGCTGCAGTGGCTTTGGCAGGCCGCATGACTGGCATAGGCGTGGGGCTGAGTAATTCGACTACCATTGTGCTCGCTAACACTAATTGAGAGGGTGGCGGGCTAGCTGTGTTTAGGAAGAGGAGAAATATCCCCATATGGAGGGCGAGTACAACACAGAAGAGGGCGGCAGTGAGACGCAAATTGACCAAGCAAATCCTGCACGAGTGATTATCTGTTCACGCTTTCAGAGCGTATCATTTATGGAAAATCAGCCAAGAGATACAGAGCGCGGTTGCCATGCCAATCCACAGTTCCATAATGTTCTCAATTTATGCTGCTGCACGTTCATGAAAACTGATCGGTATAGCCGTATCGCCTGCACTATTGTGGGTGGACAAAATATCAAAGACAGCATTTTCGCATTTACCGCAACATAATGCCACCCCGCACTCAAACTGCAATGCTTCTAGGGAATTCGCGCCCGCATGAATGGCGGAGTGGATTGAGCGGTCTGAAACGGACTTGCACACGCAGATGATCATGATATCGCCCCAATAGAATCCGATGGGTATGGATACAATAGGTATCCGTAATAGTAATCATTATCATTCAGGTTTTAATAATTTGCAAGTGGCTGTCACGGCCAAATGCAAATGCTCGATTTTTAGCTAAATTGAAATCCGATTTTTATAGCGTTAAAAAAGAGCAACGCATAGGGCTTAGCCTCCGCTCTCTATAGCCCAAGAGTGGGGGCAGGGCGGTTCAGCACCCTATCTTTGCAGCATTGAGTGAGTCCGAAGGAATGATAACGTGTTCGGCCATTTGGTCAGTTTTTAGGAATTGGCTGGCGAGAGTCTGTAAATGGGCGCCATTCGCAGTCGAACACAAACGCAGCGTTGCTGGTGTATCAGGCGGTGCGCACAACTGCTGTGCCGCTAGCCGCCGAGCGAGTTGCCGGGCAATCGCGTCACCTGTTTCGATCAATCTAAGCTGGTCGCCAGCAATCTGCCGGATAGCTTTCTCAAGAAAGGGGAAATGGGTTGAGCCAAGCACCAACGTATCGGCGCCAGCGGCGAGCATGGGCATGAGATAGGCTTTAAGTAGAGCCATCACTTCAGCTGAATCCGTATCGCCACGCTCAATCGCCTCAACCAGTCCGGAGCCCGCCTGGCAGATAAAACGGCAATCAGCCGCATAGGCCGTGATTAAGCGCTGGAATTTTTCGCTGCGCAAGGTACTCGCCGTCGCGAGCACGCCGGCTACGCGTGAGTTCGAATATTGTGCGGCAGGTTTAATGCCGGGTTCGACCCCGATGATTGGCATACTGAACTGCTGGTGCAGTAGGTGGTTGGCCTGTGCCGTTGCCGTATTACAGGCGACGACGAGTGCCTTGACCCCTTGTTGAATGAGCCAAGCACTGATGGCAAGTGTGCGCTCTACAATGAATGCGCTATCACGCCCACCATAAGGGGCATGATAGGAGTCGGCACAATAAATCAGAGATTCTGTTGGTAGTGCCGCATGAATTGCGCGTAACACCGACAAGCCGCCGACCCCTGAATCAAATACCCCAATGGGTGCGTAGGCACGGCTAGAGACTGATTCCATCATAAGTTAGAGTGCCTTCTTTGGGCAAAAAGCAAAGAAGCTAATTGCAGCGCGCTTGCCATGCGCGCTGCAATTGACGAGTTAACCCGCAACTGGGCTGATGCTAATTTGCAGATAGTTTGGCAGACCAAGCTTACCGATCAGCTCAAGCTGAGTTTCGAGCCAGTCGATATGTTCCTCGGTATCATTCAGGATCGTCACAAAAATCTCACGCGACGCAAAATCCCGTACGGATTCGCAGTAAACAATCGCCTCTTTACACGTTGTCTGAGAGATGTATTCAAGTTTCAAATCGCACTGTAAAATTTCTTGCGTGTCCTCGCCGATTAATAATTTGTGCAAATCCTGCAAATTAGGCAGTCCATCAAGCATGAAAATACGCTCGATGAGTAGATCGGCATGTTTCATTTCGCCAATCGACTCTTGATATTCATGCTGCCCCAGCTTATCTAAACCCCAATGTTTGTACATTCTGGCATGCAAAAAATACTGATTGATTGCGGTTAATTCATTTTTGAGCTGAGAATTCAGATAGTCGAGAACTTTTTTATCACCTTGCATAGTGAGGCTCCGTTATTTAAGTAGGTGGCTGCCGTTTGATGGAGATACATCCGAATGAGGGCGTGACATGGTTCTATCTACCCAAGCCATCACCCCGGCTGAAAGTAAGAAGGAAAGATGGATGAGGATTTGGGCCATAACAATATGTGTGTCGCGCTGGCCTGCATCAATGAAAGTTTTAAGCAGATGAATTGACGAAATGCTAATCAACGCCATCGATAGTTTCACCTTTAAGACACCCGCATTAACGTGATCGAGCCATTCCGGTTCATCTGGATGGTTTTCAAGCCCGAGCTTAGACACAAAAGTCTCGTAGCCGCCAATGATCACCATAATTAATAAATTTGAGATCATGACGACATCGATCAAGCTGAGTACGGCAAGCATAACGGCGGTCTCGTTAAGAGTGCGCGTATGGCTAACCAGGTGCCAGACCTCAATCAAAAATAGATACACGTAAACGCCTTGCGCCACAATCAGCCCAAGATACAACGGGAGCTGTAACCAGCGACTGAAAAAAATCAGCGCGGGCAAGGGTTTTAGCGATGGCTTCTGGGGAAGCTTATGCGAGTGGTCTTTAGCAGACATGGGTAAGAATGAGCAAGAAACGAATAGAAACGTTATTGTACCTCTGATAATTGCCAATTGAATTTTGCGGGGGGCGATCATAGATAAATATCATCGCGGACAAATCTGTAGCGGCTTTTTGGCCTTTATCTTTGCTATAATGCTCGGCTTCCGGAGAGATGGATGAGTGGTTTAAGTCGCCCGCCTGGAAAGCGTGTATAGGTTAATAGCCTATCGGGGGTTCGAATCCCCCTCTCTCCGCCAAAAATTCCCTTATATTTCAGTAGCGTAGAAGCCTAAGCTGCTTTTCCTGGGACAAATTCTCTCCAAGGCTCGACTCAAACCGCGCCATTTCTAAGTTGTTTTGTGCGCCGTCTAGCCACTTTGCGTAGGTGTGCAAAAACATTTCAATACTGTGTCCAAGCTGTCGAGCGCAAAAAGCAGGAGTCATTCCAGCCATAAGCATCAGCGTGGCGTAAGAATGCCGCATATTGTAAGGGCGTCGATAGCAGATGCTCAGGCGCTTCAGGCAGGGTATCCAGTAGTTAAGTCGGAGGCCTTGCCAGTCCGTCTAAGGCTTGTCATATCCAGGAACCCGCCATACATGCTTTCCGATTATTCGAGTGTGTTTGGCTTGGCGATTAATCGCTCCTAGTGCACGGCTGTTTAACACATTAATTACCTGCTGTAGATACCGCTAACCGTTTAGACGGGTTTTTACCTTATTAAAAATCCTCGACCAAAGCTGCATCTTCCCTATCGGGCGCTGCAAGCTATCGCGGTGCTGTGAATCAACTGCTGAAGAGCGTAGTGCGGGAAATCCGCACTCTACGTTCTGTGGGAACCGGAGGCGGGTAACTGCCTCCGGTCACCCGGTCAAATGGATCGGTTTATATCCGATCGAGAGCGCGATTATTAATGCCTATCACAGTGAGATGGGCGGTATTGGCGATGTGGCGATACTAACTTCGGCCCGCCGTCTAGAGTTGATGCCATTTGCACAGATAGCAACTCGCCTAGGGGGAGCTCTCACGATTACTGCCGCTATTCTCTTGCTTGGACTTATTTCATGAGGCCGAAGGCCGACTTGTCTAGGCTCAAATTCCTTGATTTTGCTAGCCCTATCACCTAGCATAAATTTATGACCATCTTGGAAAGGAAAGTAATTATCTTATGTTGTTTATATCTTATTTTTCAGCGTTATAAATAATTAATGGTAATTAGCTAATAGCCATTCGTTAAGAACTCAAATTTTGGATTTGTTTTTCTAGTCTTTTAGTTTAAGGAGACAATGATGGGTGCAGTGGAAAGCGTTCTTCGTGAAGTAGAGAAAGCGACGATAAGACCTCTAGGAGAAGTTGCACGTGGCGTTGAGAAAGTGACGATAAGGCCCTTGGGAGAAGTTGCACGTGGCGTAGAGAAGGTGACGATAAGACCCTTAGGCGAGATCGCGCGTGAATTAGAGAAATTGACAATAAGACCTCTGGGCGAGGTTGCGCGTAGCTTAGAGAAAGCAACGATAAGACCCTTAGGTGAGATTGCCCGTGATTTGGAGAGGCTGTTAATAAGGCCCGTAGGAGGTTTCGCAAGTAGAGCCTTGTTACTAATGGGGCGCTTGATAGATGTCGTTGATCAAGAATCGTCGGTAGTGTCCATCACAGATATACAGGCTAAGAAAGAAAAACTAGACAAAATGGCAGAAGACGCTTTGGAATTAGAAAGAGATATAAATGAAACAATAGCAGAAACGCCAGTAACTAAAGAAGATGATTTAAGGTGTTTAGGTGAGATGCACAAGGTAGTTATCGAGCTTCGACGCGGCATAACGGAGGCGCAAGATAATACAGAGCTTATGATGCAAAATGCTGAGCTTATGGGAGATAACTCAGAGCTTATTCAATATAACACCGAACTTGTCCAAAATAATGAAGAGCTTATCCAAGGCATGGAGGAAATGGAAGAACTTAGGCGTGAAAATCAAGAGCTAAGAGATCGTCTCAATTCTTTAGAGGCTGGATTTCGGGGCGCTATAGAAAATAATGGTAATGAATCAGATTATGTTCGTATTGATAGCAGTAGTGCTGATGGCAGAAGTATTCCAAGAGGCTTTGCCTAAAAATATTTATTATTTTCTTTTAAAATAGCGATGCGACCAATTTCTGTTTTAATGTTATTATTTATTTCCACTTTCATTGGGTGCGGTGGAGATAATCATGATAACAACATCACCACCATAGAACATTCCCTCAAACAAGAAACGAATAAAAGGGCTATAAAATCCATAAAAGAAATTATAAGCGATTTAGAAAAAGTTAATATGGATTCTTGGGGAGCTGCGAACGGTGGGAAAGACCATTTAGAAGAAATTGCGCTTGATGTAGAAAGATCATTTCCCCAACCTATTGGGGGGCTCATGAGTAGAATCATACTACTGGAAAGAAGTCTAATGATTATAGTTAAGTATGGTTTGGATATGGATGGCGGGCAAGATATTATAAATAAAATTTCAAGCGATATATTTGAATTAAAATTGGAAGCAAATGATTTGTTGTTGGCAACTGCGGAAACCGAGGAAAATAGGTTGTTGGTTATATACAAACTGAATGAAATAATAAATCTTCTTAAAGAGAGCGCGGAAGAAATTGATAGAAATAAAATAATCTTTACTAGAAAAGAAGGTGGCATTATTGAAAATAATGCAGAGCTTTTCAAAAGAAAAGCGGGGCTTGCTATAAAAAATAGGGAGTTAAATGCTATTAATATATCACTTTGCAATAGTAATGCGGCACTTAAACAAGAGCAAATAGAATTAAAAAGAAGAATTAAATATAAAGAGGAGCTATTAAAGGCGAAAAGATTATTGCATGAACTTATAACAAAATTTAGTTAATTATTTTTTTGATGGGGTAACAGCAAGCCAAGCCATACACAGCTATATGCCCGCAATACGCGAGGAAAATTAAAAAGCCCTTCATGAGTTCCCTGAGAAGTTTGAATGCTATTCAACCTGCAGTGGTACTTCAAAGGGCTTTTTTAGCTTGAACCGAAAAGATGGATTTAGCTTGTTTTTTGCTGTTGCGCAGCTAAAAGCATCTAAGCAAATCATTTACAAACTCCGCACGCTCCAAGCTACGTATGCACAGTACGACCAGAAACCGCTGTTATCAGTGAGCATGATCAAGCGCTATAGTTTGGGACAAATGAGGGGAAACCAGGGAACTATAAGGGTGTGAAGCCCCGTAAAATCAAGACATTAAACCCCTAAAATCCCCCGTATTCCTCTATGCCGTGGGTTCGAATCCCCCTCTCTCCGCCAGTTATAGTGCAAACGTCATCAAGCCTTAACAAAAAATACAAGTATTTAAAAGGGTTGGCGGGGTTTTTGTTGCAAATAATGCCCAGGTTTGACAAGGGGCAGCTAGTGCAAATTGTGGGTAACTTTCAGACTTTGCTCTTCTTGACGCTTTAGGACGAACAGCTCACTTGGAGCGAGCTTGCCCAAGCAGGAGGCAGCTGTGCATACGCCTCATACTCTGGCAAGGCATTGAAGGGGCGACGCAGCACATTCAATAATCGCTCAACTTCAGAGAAGTCTTTTTCTTGAGCAAGCTCGATTGCCTGCTCGACTAAATGATTACGCAAAATATATTGAGGGTTCACGCAGTTCATCGCGCTAGCACGTTGGCTATCATCGCGGCCTTCATATGCTAGGCGCGCACGGTAGGTTTGTAACCAAGCATGAAAAGCTGCGCAATCAGTAGTAAAAAGAGAGCTTACGCTTGCATCACCGCGTGTATCGTGTTGACAAATTTGGGCAAGCCGGCGAAAGGTCAACGTAAAATCTGCGCGGTTCTCATGCATTATTTTAAGCAGCTGATCGATTAATCCAGCGTCGCCATCATGCTGGCGCGCTAAGCCTAATTTGGCGCACATCCTTGCTTGCAATGACTGCATGAAGCGAGGCTTGAACTCGCCAAGAACAGCTCTTATTTCCTCGAGAGCATCTTGCTTGCCGCTGGCACTCTGAATTTCTATGCTGATGATGGGTAGCAACGCTTGCGCTAGGCAAAATAGGTTCCAATAGGCGATTTCTGGCTGCTTTTGATAAGCATAGCGCCCTGTTGTATCTGAATGATTACAGATATGGTCAAAGTTGAAGCCATCGATAAAACCATAAGGGCCATAATCAATGGTTAAACCCAGTATCGACATATTATCGGTGTTCATCACGCCATGGCAAAAGCCAATTGCCTGCCAGTGCGCAATCAGATCTGCGGTGCGCCGCGTGACTGCTTTAAGCAAGGCGAGATAGGGCGTATCGGTGTTGTCGCACTCAGGATAATGACGCGTAATGATATGTTTGGCGAGCAGTGCAATCAGATCAGGGCGGTTACGTGCATAAAAATGCTCAAAATGGCCAAAGCGCACAAAGCTTGGGGCAATGCGGGTGGTAATAGCGGCTGTTTCAACGCATTCACGACGCACGGCTAAATCTGAACCGATGACACACAGTGCACGTGTAGTAGGCACACCAAGATAGTGCATTGCCTCGGAACATAAAAATTCACGGATAGAAGAGCGCAGCACTGCACGCCCATCGCCCATTCTGGAATAGGGCGTAGGTCCCGTTCCTTTTAATTGAACTTCATAATGGCTTTGACCATGCTCAATTTCACCAAGGTTCAGCGCACGACCATCGCCAAGTTGGCCTGCCCAGATACCGAATTGATGGCCTGCATACACAGTTGCGAAAGGCATTTTTTTAGATGTCTCAGACAGAGTGTTGCCGGCGAACCAGGCAACAAAAGCGGGGTCATGCGCAATGCGTGCTTCGAAGCCCAATAGTGCTGCTGCATCTGCTGAAAAGCCAACGAGATAAGGATTAGGAACAGGCGTCGCTGGCACCTTTGTATAAAAATCAGGGCCAAGTGATAGAAAGCTATCTGGCAAAGATTGCTTGAATGTGTCAGCTAAATTAGAAATATCGACTGTATCAAGAGAAGTTGGCATGTTGAAAAATAGCGAAATTGAGTCGCCAACGGTGCGATTAGTACAGATTAGGGCGCTTTTGAAAAAAACTGTAGGAAATCTCAGCCTGAATCAATCTATCGATGACCAGATAATGAATGGCCCTCTCCCCGAAGAGGGAAGCGGTCTATCTAATTCGCTGTCAAAAGCACCAACTCCCCTTTTGTATGCGAAAGACGATAAAAAAGCAAGGTTTTTGCATATGACTCGGGTACTATCGGAACGTCATGCGTTGAACTCCAGCACAGAGCCGCTTTATATTCCCCGTCTTTTTTTTCGCCTCCCATTGGAGAACGGGCTCATCCCTACAACCTGTCACCAAATAATTGCCACTGGCAGCCGTTTGCCAGGCGAGACTCATGGCTGCCGGAAGCGAACTGCTATGAAATTCCTAATACTTTTCTAAATAGATTTGCAAGACCCGCTCTTCATCTTTTATAAAGCTTACACACTCCTCATGTCGTCTGATTCTCACTTATGATTTGTGTTGCTGTAGCACACTAGCGCAATCGCCCTGGACCTCGCCGTCAGAAAATTGACAGTCGCGCGACTCACTTTTACAATGGACCGTGTTGCGTTGGTCAAGCACGATATAAAAGCTTCGCACGCCAACGCTTCATGCAAATCACGAACGGGTCAGAAAAATAAAACCCAGCGTCTCGGGTAGCCATTATCCGTTTCCCTTTTCCCGTCTTTTTTAGCCCGCGGGCCGATGCTGTCGGTGTGCAGAGTTCTTTTCACGCTGTGGCTGGCTTATTGGCCGTGCACGACGGGTCCGCACATGTCTGCGATTGAGATGACACTCATGAGCACATTGGATGCGGTCTTTGATCGGTTGATCGCGCATTAAAGCGGTTACGCGAACCATCGCACGCCCCTGGGGGCAAGACGATGTGGGAAGGTGACGAAACCTGTCCCCCAAACCTAGACGGCACAGGCGGGATATTTGTCATTGCCCGCATCGCAGGCCGCATGGAGTAGTGATACGGACTTGGGAAAGGTGGGTGATGGCGGCCTTAAGCTCTATTATCTGGATGGGAGGTTGATGATGTCTGCTTGTGTTACACCTTTTGTTACTTATCCGTTATCGGCCGCGCAAACTGAGATCTGGCTTGCCCAGCAACTGCATCCGGATAGCCCGGTCTACAACATTGCGCAATACACAGTAATCGAAGGTGCCGTTGAGCCTGCTCTATTTGAAGCGGCAGTGCGGCAGGTGATCGGTGAGGCGGACAGCTTGCGCTTGCAATTTGTCGAAAGTGATGAAGGTCTACGGCAGTCTATCGGCTCACCGGAAGCATCTGTGCCGTTGCTTGATTTCAGCGCACAAACCAACCCCCAGGCGGCCGCTGAAGCCTGGATGCGCGCCGATTATGAGCGACCCGTGGATATATTACGCGGGCCGCTTTTTCAGTACGCACTGTTGAAAATCGCGCCCGAGCAATTTATTTCGTATCAGCGCAGTCACCATATCATGATGGATGGATATGGAGGCGCACTTATCGGGCAACGCGTCGCGCAAGTGTATAGCGCGATGTGTGCGGGGATTGAGCCGCCGCCGTGTGCTTTTGGTTCGGTACAGCAGCTGTTGGAAAGCGATGCGCGCTACCAGAAGTCCGCCCAACGGGCACGGGACGAAGCATATTGGCTTAAGCGCTGCACGGCTTGGCCCGAGCCAGCCACACTGGCAAGCCGCAGCGCGCCCGCATTACAGCATCGACTGCGTCAGACGACTTACCTAGCGGCCCAAACAGTGGGGGACTACGCGTCGGATGCAGGCCGGCTGGCCCAGTTGCTGACCGCTGTGCTGGCCGCGTATCTGTATCGCATGACCGGCGCACAGGACGTGGTATTGGGCTTTCCGGTAACCGCCCGCCTGGGTGCTGACCGGCACATCCCTGGCACCCTCGCGAACGCTGTGCCACTTCGGTTCACGGTGCACCCAGAAATGACCCTGTCGTCGTTGATGCAGCAGGCCGCGCAGGAGATCCGACGCGGCTTCCGGTATCAACGCTACCCGAGCGAAGCGCTGCGGCGCAAACTTGGACTGGCCCCAGGCCAACTGCTGTTCAGCACTGGGGTCAACGTGATGCCGTTTGACTACGGTCTGTCTTTTGGCGAACATGCGTCAACGAACCATAATCTGCTCAATGGGCCGGTCGAAGATCTGATGCTGGGGGTGTATCCGCTGCCGGACTGCAGTCAAGTACGGATTGACTTCAATGCGAATCCCGCATGCTACTCCATGGCGGAGCTGGTTGCGTATCAGCGCCGGTTTGTCCAGTTCCTGGAAACGCTTGCGGCCGATGCTACGCAGCCCATCGGCGGCGTCGAGCTGCTGGATGCCGAGGAGCGGCATCGGCTGCTGGTCGAGTGGAACACGACACAACAGGATTATCCTGCGCACCAATGCATCCACCAGCTGTTCGAAGCGCAGGTCGCGCGCACGCCCGAGGCGACAGCGCTGGTGTACGAGGATCAGACGCTCAGCTACGCACAGTTGAATGCACAGGCCAATCGCCTAGCGCATCGGCTGATCGAGTTGGGGGTACAGCCCGATGCGCGAGTGGCGATCTGTGTCGAGCGTAGTCCCGCGATGGTCGTGGGGCTACTGGCGATCTTGAAGGCGGGCGGCGCCTATGTGCCGCTGGACCCGGTGTATCCGGGCGAGCGGCTCACGCATATTTTGGCCGATGCCGCGCCCGAGATTGTGCTGGCCGATGCGGCGGGCCGTGCCGCGCTCGGTGACGTGGCGCTGGTGTCCCGTACCGTACTCGACCCGACTGTGCTGCCGGATCGGCTGGACACGAATCCGTCGGTGCCGGGCCTGACGGCCCGTCATCTCGCGTATGTGATCTATACATCTGGCTCGACCGGCACGCCGAAGGGCGTGATGGTCGAGCACCAGTCGCTGGCTAATCTATACAGCGCATTGCAGCATGCTGTATTCGCTCGCTGTCCAATTCATGCTAGGGTAGGCCTGAACGCCAGTATTGTATTTGACGCATCGTTGCAAAGTGTGCTTAGTCTGCTGAATGGGTGCACGCTCATGCCGATTCCGCAACATATACGATCCGATGGTGCAGCTTTACTCCAATGGCTCGCGGCTACAAACGTCGACGTGTTGGATTGCACACCGCTCCAGCTTGAGATGTTGCTATCAGCGGATTTGCTCAAGCACCCACGCGCATTGACCTTGCTCGTTGGGGGCGAATCAATTGCTGCCCCTACTTGGCAGGGACTGGCCAATGCGCCACACCTGACGGTCTATAATGTTTACGGTCCGACCGAATGCACGGTGGATGCGACGCTTGCTGAGCTGAAACCGACCCAAATGCTACCCACCATTGGCCGGCCAATCGCGAACACACGGATTTACCTGCTAGACGCACACGGACAGCCGGTGCCATTGGGCGCAGTGGGTGAACTGTACATTGGCGGGGCTGGTGTCGCGCGTGGCTATCTGAATCGCCCGGAACTGACCGTCGAGCGGTTCGTTCCCGATCCGTTCTGCGCCTGCGAGGATGCGCGGATGTACAAGACGGGAGACCTGGCCCGCTACCGGCCCGACGGCAATCTCGAGTACCTCGGCCGCAACGACCATCAGGTCAAGCTCCGTGGCTTTCGGATCGAGCCTGGTGAGATTGAGGCGCGCCTCGTCACGCATCCGGCCGTGCGCGAAGCGGTTGTGCTCGCGCTGGGCGAGGCCAGCGACAAGCGGCTCATTGCCTATGTCGTGGCCGAGCCCGATGAACTAATCGCGAGCACGCTGCGCGCACACGTTGCCGCCGGCCTGCCCGAGTATATGGTGCCGGCCGCGTTCGTGCAGCTCGACGCGTGGCCGTTGACGCCGAACGGCAAGCTGGACCGGCGCGCGCTGCCGGTGCCGGACGCCGATGCGTTCGCGCATCAAGCGTACGAGGCGCCGCAAGGCGAGTTCGAGACCGCGCTCGCGGCAATCTGGTCTGAACTACTGGGCGTGGAACAGGTTAGCCGGCACGACAGCTTTTTCGCACTCGGTGGCCATTCGCTGCTCGCGGTGCGGCTCATCGAACGTTTGCGGCGTCTGGGGCTCGGCTTGTCCGTGCGTGCGCTGTTTGACACCCCGACGCTCAGCGCGCTGGCTCAAGCGCTGGGCCAGCTTCGCGACGTGACGGTGCCGCCCAACGTCATCACGCCCGAGACCACCGCGCTGACGCCATCGATGTTGCCACTGATTGACCTGACGCAGGCCGACATCGATCGGATTGTCGGGCAGGTGCCGGGTGGCATCGTGAATCTCCAAGATATCTATGCGCTCTCGCCATTGCAGGACGGCATCCTGTTTCACCATCTGCTGGCAAGCGCAGGCGATCCGTATTTGCTGATCGGCCAACTGGCCTTTGATAGCCGGGCGCGGCTCGATCAGTATCTGGGCGCCGTCCAGCAGGTTGTCAACCGGCACGACATTCTGCGTACCGCATTTGTGTGGCAAGGGGTGTCCACCCCCGCGCAGGTGGTCTGGCGTCACGCGCAGCTGTCGGTGACTGAGCTCGTGCTGGAGGCCGCCGACGGGCCGATCGCCGAACAATTGGCGCGGCGCTTCGATCCCCGCCACTTTCGTCTGGATTTGACCCAGGCGCCGCTGCTGCGCTTTGTGCTTGCGCAAGACACCGATGGCCGCTGGCTGCTGGTCCAACTGCTGCACCATCTGGTGAGCGATCATTCGGCGCTGGAAGTCCTGCACACCGAGGTGCAGGCGTTCATTGAAGGCCGGGGCGAGACGCTGCCGGCAGCGCAGCCGTTCCGTCATCTGGTCGCACAAGCGCGCCTGGGCGTGAGTCAAGCCGAGCATGTGCGTTTTTTCACCGAGTGGCTCGCGGACGTGGACGAACCCACGTTGCCGTTCGGTCTTGCGCAGGTGCATCGCGACGGCGCGCACGTGCACGAAGCGCACCGGATGTTGCCGCCGGTATTGAACGATCGGCTGCGCGCGCAGGCCAGACGCCTAGGTGTGAGCCTGGCCAGCCTGTGTCATCTGGCGTGGGCGCAGGTGCTCGCGCGCGCGAGCGGTCAGCCGCGGGTGGTGTTCGGCACGGTGCTGTTCGGGCGGATGCAGGCGGGTGACGGCGCCGACAGCGCAATGGGGCTGTTTATCAATACGCTGCCGCTGCGCGTGGAGCTCGACGGCAGCGTTGAGTACAGCGCGCGCGACACGCATGCGCGGCTGGCGGCGTTGCTCGAACATGAGCATGCGTCGTTGGCGCTAGCGCAACGCTGCAGTGGGGTGCCGGCGGGCATGCCGCTGTTCAGTGCGCTGCTCAATTACCGGCACAATGTGCCCTCGGACGAGCGCGGCGGGCTACCAGGCGTCGAGCTACTGAGTGCAGAGGAACGCACCAATTATCCGTTGCTGCTGTCAGTGGAGGACTTCGGGCAGGCGCTGGGGCTGACGGCGCAAGTGGTGGAGTCGCTGGATCCCGATCGGGTGTGTGGTTATATGCAGCAGGCGCTGGCAAGCCTGGCCGAGGCGTTCGAGGCGACACCCGAGCGGCCGGTGCGGCAGTTGGAGGTGTTGCCCAATGCGGAGCGGACCTTACTGCTGCAGACATGGAATGCGACGCAACAGGATTATCCTGCGCACCAATGCATCCACCAGCTGTTCGAAGCGCAGGTGGCGCGCACGCCCGAGGCGACGGCGCTGGTGCATGAGGATCAAACGCTCAGCTACGCACAGTTGAATGCACAGGCCAATCGCCTCGCACATCGGCTGATCGAGTTGGGGGTACAGCCCGATGCACGAGTGGCGATCTGTGTCGAGCGGAGTCCCGCGATGGTGGTGGGGCTGCTGGCGATCTTGAAGGCGGGCGGCGCCTATGTGCCGCTGGACCCGGCGTATTCGGGCGAGCGGCTCACGCATATTCTGGCCGATGCCGCGCCCGAGATTGTGCTGGCCGATGCGGCGGGCCGCGCCGCGCTCGGTGACGTGGCGCTCGCGTCCCGTACCGTACTCGACCCGACTGTGCTGCCGGATCGGCTGGACACGAATCCGTCGGTGCCGGGCCTGACGGCCCGTCATCTCGCGTATGTGATCTATACATCTGGCTCGACCGGCATGCCCAAGGGCGTGATGGTCGAGCATGCACAGGTTGTCCGTCTGTTTGACGCGACACAACCTTGGTACCACTTTGACCAGCATGATATCTGGTGCCTGTTTCACTCCTTTGCTTTCGATTTCTCTGTTTGGGAGATCTGGGGAGCATTGCGTCATGGTGGCAAGCTTATCATCGTTCCCCATCAGATTGCTCGTTCACCACAAGACTTCCACCGGTTGGTCTGTGCACAGGGTGTCACTGTATTGAATCAGACCCCGAGTGCGTTCAAGACATTTATCGCCAGCCAAGCGCAAAACGCATTACAGGATCAATTACGCTATGTGATTTTTGGTGGAGAAGCGTTGGAGCCTTCCATCTTGCAAACGTGGTATGCGACACGCGCAGAGCAGGCTCCGCAATTGGTGAACATGTATGGAATTACAGAAACGACTGTGCATGTGACCTACCGGCCGCTTCGATCCCAGGACAGCACTCAAGTTGGCAGTCCGATGGGCGTGCGGATTCCGGATTTGAAGGTTTATTTGCTCGATGCGTACGGACAGCCGGTTCCATTGGGCGCGGTGGGCGAACTGTACGTCGGTGGCGCGGGCGTCGCGCGCGGCTATCTGAACCGGCCCGAGCTTACCGCTGAGCGCTTTGTGCGCGATCCGTTCTCGGACAAGGACGACGCACGGATGTACAAGACGGGCGATCTGGCGCGTTATCAGCCCGATGGCAATCTGGAGTTCATCGGCCGTAACGACCATCAGGTCAAGCTGAGGGGCTTTCGTATCGAGCTGGGCGAGATCGAGGCGTGTCTGGCGCAGCACCCGCAAGTGCGCGACGCGGTGGTGCTGGCGGTGGGCGACGGCGGTGACAAGCGCCTGGTCGCCTATGTGGTGGCGCCCGCCGATGCTGCGCTGGCCAGCACGCTGCGCGTACACGTCGCCGCAACCTTGCCCGAGTATATGGTGCCGGCCGCGTTCGTGCAGCTCAACGCGTTGCCGTTGACGCCGAACGGCAAGCTGGACCGGCGCGCGCTGCCGGCGCCGGACGCCGATGCATTCGCGCATCAGGCATACGAGGCGCCGCAAGGCGAGCTCGAGACCGCGCTCGCGGCAATCTGGTCTGAACTACTGGGCGTCGAGCAGGTCAGCCGGCACGACAGCTTTTTCGCGCTCGGCGGGCATTCGCTGCTCGCTGTGCGACTGATGAACCGGGTGGCCACGCTCGGCGCCGACTTGCCGCTCGCGGCGCTATTCGCCGCGCCCACGCTGGCCGGGTTCGCCGCCGCGCTCAACGCGCAGTGCACGCCAGACAGCGCCGCGCTGCCTGCGATCTCACCCCTCTGCCGCGAGGGGGCGCTGCCGCTGTCGTTCGCGCAGCAACGGCTGTGGTTCCTCGCGCAACTCGACGGCGTGAGCGCCACTTATCACATCCCGTTCGCGCTGCGCGTGCGGGGGCCCTTAAACCGGCTCGCGTGGCAGCAGGCGCTGGATGCGCTATGGGCCCGTCACGAAGCGCTGCGCTCGGTCTTTTTGAGCGTGGACGGCCAGCCGCAGGTACGGCTGTTGCCCGCCGAGGCGGGCATGCCGCTGCGCTGGCACGATTGGCGTAAAGTGAGCGATGCCGATGCGCAACTGGCGCCGTTCTGTGCCGAGGAAGCGCACACGCCATTCGATCTGGCGCATGGCCCGCTGGTCCGCGCGAGCGTGATCCAACTGGCCGACGATGCGCACGTACTGCTGCTCACGCAGCACCATATCGTCTCGGATGGCTGGTCGACCGGGGTGCTTGTGCGCGAATTCGGTGCGCTGTACCGCGCGGCCTGTGACGGCCAAGCCGATCCGCTGCCGCCGCTGGCGATCCAATATCCGGATTATGCGGCCTGGCAACGGCAGTGGCTCTCGGGCGAGCGGCTTGAGGCTCAAAGCGACTACTGGCGCACGACGCTGGTTGACGCGCCGGTGCTGCTCGAGTTGCCCACGGACCGTCCCCGCCCGGCGCAGCAATCGTTTGCCGGCGCGCGGGTGCCGATTTATATCGATGCATCTACGACGCGCGCGCTCAAGCGTTTGAGCCACGCGCACGGCGCGACACTGTTCATGACCGTACTCGCGGCGTGGAGCGCGGTGCTCTCGCGCTTGTCGGGCCAACCCGATCTGGTGATCGGCACGCCAAGCGCGAACCGGGGGCACACCGCGATCGAGCCGTTGATCGGCTTCTTTGTGAACACGCTGGCGTTGCGCCTGGATCTGTCAGGCGAGCCGTGTTTGGCGCAACTGCTCGAGCGGGTGCGACGCACGACATTGGACGCGCAAGCGCATCAAGATCTGCCGTTCGAGCAGGTGGTGGAAATCGTGCAGCCGCCGCGCCATCTCGCGCATACGCCGCTGTTTCAGGTGATGTTCGCGTGGCAGAACAACGAGACCGAAGCGTGGGACCTGTCCGGTCTTACGGCGCAGCCGCTTGCGCTGGAGTATGACGTGGTCAAGTTCGATCTTGATCTGAATCTGTATGAGGCGGGCGAGGGGATCGTCGGCAGTCTGAGCTATGCGACGGCGTTGTTTGAGCGCGCGACGATCGAACGGCACGTGGGATATCTGCAGGCGATGCTGCAAGCGATGGCGGCCGACGCGCAGCAACCGGTGGCTTGCGTCGAGTTGCTCGCGCCGGCCGAGCGGACCTTACTGCTGCAGACCTGGAACGCGACGCAACAGGATTATCCTGCGCACCAATGCATCCACCAGCTGTTCGAAGCGCAGGTAGCGCGCACGCCCGAGGCGACAGCGGTGGCGTACGAGGATCAGACGCTCAGCTACGCACAGTTGAATGCACAGGCCAATCGCCTGGCGCATCGGCTGATCGAGTTGGGGGTGCAGCCCGATGCGCGAGTGGCGATCTGTGTCGAGCGGAGTCCCGCGATGGTGGTGGGGCTACTGGCGATCCTGAAGGCGGGCGGCGCCTATGTGCCGCTGGACCCGGCGTATCCGGGCGAGCGGCTCACGCATATTCTGGCCGATGCCGCGCCCGCTATCGTGCTGGCCGATGCGGCGGGCCGTGCTGCGCTCGGTGATGCGGTGCTCGCCGAGCGCACGGTGCTCGATCCGAATGCGTTACCGGAGCGGGCGGACACGAATCCGTCGGTGCCGGGCCTCACGGCTCGTCATCTCGCGTATGTGATCTATACGTCGGGTTCGACCGGCACGCCTAAGGGGGTAAGCGCGACCATCGGGGGACTGACTAACCGCCTGCTGTGGTTTGTCCTGAATGTGCTGAAAGAACCGCCGGTCACTGCATTGAAGACGAGTATTGGCTTCGTAGACTCGGTCACCGAGGTACTTGGGGCGTTGCTCGCTGGCGGCATGTTGGTTGCGTTCGACAATACTACGGTTAAAGACGCATCCTTATTCGCGCGACGTTTAAGGCAGACTGGCGTGTCCCATTTGGTCGTCGTGCCATCGTTGCTCAAAGCTTTTTTGGAAGGGGAAAAGGATCAGCTCGACATGCTACGAATACTCGTATGCAGTGGCGAGCGGCTAGCGCCCGAGTTGGCACGGCAGGTTGTCACCACATGGCCGAGCATTCGCTTGCTAAATTTTTATGGATCGTCGGAAGTTAATGGCGACGTCACGTTCTATGAATACGGCTGCGTCGACCAAGTACCGCCACAGGCAGTCATTGGGCGGCCCATCGCGAACACACAAATCTACATTCTCGACCGCCACGGCCAGCCGGTGCCAGTAGGCGTGGTCGGAGAAATCCATATCGGCGGTGCAAGTGTGGCCCGAGGCTATCTGAACCATCCTGCACTGACGGCAGAACGCTTCGTGGTTAACCCGTTTCAAGGCGACAGCCAGGAACGAATGTACAAGACGGGTGACCTAGGCCGTTGGCTGGTGGACGGCAATATCGAGTATTTGGGCCGCAACGACCATCAGATCAAGCTCCGGGGTTTTCGCATCGAACTGGGCGAAATCGAAGCGTGTCTGGCGCAGCACCCGCAGGTGCGCGACGCGGCCGTGTTTGCGCTGGGCGACGATGGCGACAAACGTCTGGTGGCCTATGTGGTGGCGCCCGCCGATGACGCGCTGGCTAGCACGCTGCGCGCGCATGTGGCCGCAGCACTGCCCGAGTACATGGTGCCGGCCGCATTTGTGCGGCTCGACGCGTGGCCGTTGACGCCGAACGGCAAGCTGGACCGGCGCGCGCTGCCGGTGCCGGATGCCGATGCGTTCGCGCATCAAGCATACGAGGCGCCGCAAGGCGAGCTCGAGACCGCGCTCGCGGCGATCTGGTCCGAGCTGCTCGGCGTCGAGCAGGTCAGCCGGCACGACAGCTTTTTCGCACTCGGTGGCCATTCGCTGCTCGCCGTACGGCTTATCGAGCGCTTGCGGCGTCTGGGGCTCGGCTTGTCCGTGCGTGCGCTGTTTGACACCCCGACGCTCAGCGCGCTGGCTCAAGCGCTGGGCCAGCTTCGCGACGTGACGGTGCCGCCCAACGTCATTACGCCCGAGACCACTGCGCTCACGCCATCGATGTTGCCACTGATTGACCTGACGCAGGCCGACATCGACCGGATTGTCGGGCAGGTGCCGGGTGGCATCGTGAATCTCCAAGATATCTATGCGCTCTCGCCATTGCAAGACGGCATCCTGTTTCATCATCTGCTGGCAAGCGCAGGCGATCCGTATTTGCTAATCGGCCAACTGGCCTTTGACAGCCGGGCGCGGCTCGATCAGTATCTGGGCGCCATCCAGCAGGTCGTCAACCGGCACGACATTCTGCGCACCGCATTTATGTGGCAAGGGGTGTCCACCCCCGCGCAGGTGGTCTGGCGTCACGCGCAGCTGTCGGTGACCGAGCTTGTGCTGGAGGCCGCCGACGGGCCGATCGCCGAACAATTGACGCGGCGCTTCGATCCCCGCCACTTTCGCCTGGATTTGACCCAGGCGCCGCTGCTGCGCTTTGCGCTTGCGCAAGACACCGATGGCCGCTGGTTGCTGGTCCAGCTGCTGCACCATCTGATTGGCGATCGCTCGACGCTGGAAGCCCTGCACACCGAGGTGCAGGCGTTCATCGAAGGCCGGGGCGAGACGCTGCCGGCAGCGCAGCCGTTCCGTCATCTGGTCGCGCAAGCGCGCCTGGGCGTGAGTCAAGCCGAGCATGCGCGTTTTTTCACCAAGTGGCTCGCGGATGTGGACGAACCCACGTTGCCGTTCGGTCTTGCGCAGGTGCATCGCGACGGCGCGCACGTGCACGAAGCGCAGCGGATGTTGCCGTCGGCATTGAACGATCGGCTGCGCGCGCAGGCCAGACGCTTGGGTGTGAGCCTGGCCAGCTTGTGTCATCTGGCGTGGGCGCAGGTGCTCGCGCGCGCGAGCGGTCAGCCGCGGGTGGTGTTCGGCACGGTGCTGTTCGGGCGGATGCAGGCGGGTGACGGCGCCGACAGCGCAATGGGGCTGTTTATCAATACGCTGCCGCTGTGCGTGGAGCTCGACGGCAGCGTTGAGCACAGCGCGCGCGACACGCATGCGCGGCTGGCGGCGCTGCTCGAACATGAGCATGCGTCGTTGGCGCTGGCGCAACGCTGCAGCGGGGTGCCGGCGGGCGCGCCGCTGTTCAGTGCGTTGTTCAATTACCGGCACAATGCAATGCGCTCAGGCGAGCGTGACAGACTACCGTTACCGGGCGTCGAGTTGCTCAACGCCGAAGAACGCACCAATTATCCGTTGACGCTGTCGGTGGAGGACTTCGGGCAGGCGCTGGGGCTGACGGCGCAGGTGGTGGCGTCGCTGGATCCCGAGCGGGTGTGTGGTTATATGCAGCAGGCGCTGGCAAGCCTGGCCGAGGCGCTCGAGGCGACACCCGAGCGGCCGGTGCGGCAGTTGGAGGTGTTGCCCAACGCGGAGCGGACCTTACTGCTGCAGACATGGAATGCGACGCAACAGGATTATCCTGCGCACCAATGCATGCACCAGCTGTTCGAAGCGCAGGTGGCGCGCACGCCCGAGGCGACGGCGCTGGTGTATGAGGATCAAACGCTCAGCTACGCACAGTTGAATGCACAGGCCAATCGCCTGGCGCATCGGCTGATCGAGTTGGGGGTACAGCCCGATGCGCGAGTGGCGATCTGTGTCGAGCGTAGCCTCGCGATGGTCGTGGGGCTACTGGCGATTCTGAAGGCGAGCGGCGCCTATGTGCCGCTGGACCCGGCGTATCCGGGCGAGCGGCTCGCGCAGGTGCTGACCGATGCTGCGCCCGACATTGTGCTGGCCGATGCGGCGGGCCGCGCCGCGCTCGGTGACGTGGCGCTGGTGTCCCGTACCGTACTCGACCCGACTGTGCTGCCGGATCGGCTGGACACGAATCCGTTGGTGCCAGGCCTGACGGCCCGCCATCTCGCGTATGTAATCTATACGTCCGGTTCTACTGGCACGCCGAAGGGCGTGATGGTTGAGCATCGTGGTATTGTGAATCTGACTCGAGCGCAAATCGGTTGCTTCGGCGTTCGCGCAGCTAGCCGCGTCTTGCAGTTTGTCTCTTTCAGTTTCGATGTAAGCGCCGCCGATATTTTTATGGCCTTGGCTAGCGGCGCGGCCTTATATCTGCCGCCCGAGACAGCCCGTCAGGATTGGCATGGACTGTGGGAATATTTGGCAAATAATGCAATTACGCACGCGAGCTTACCGCCTGCATTGCTGCAAAATGGCCAAGGCTTGCCCACTCTGGACACGCCCTTGACGTTGATTCTGGGAGGCGAAGCGCCCAGTACGGCATTGCTTCGAACCTTAAGCGAACAACATACCGTATTCAATGCCTATGGTCCAACAGAGGTGAGCGTTTGTGCGACAGCATGGCGGAGCTCACGGCATTTTAGCGGTGAGATTATCCCGATCGGCCGACCGATCGCCAACACACAAGTTTATTTGCTGGATGCCTACGGTCAGCCGGTGCCATTGGGTGCGGTCGGCGAGCTGTACATCGGTGGCGCAGGCGTCGCGCGTGGCTACCTGAACCGGCCCGAGCTCACCGCCGAGCGCTTTGTGCGCGATCCGTTTTCGGACAAGGACGACGCACGGATGTACAAGACGGGCGATCTGGCGCGTTATCTGCTCGATGGCAATTTGGAGTTCGTCGGCCGCAACGACCATCAGATCAAGCTAAGGGGCTTTCGCATCGAGCTGGGCGAAATCGAAGCGTGTCTGGCGCAGCACCCGCAGGTGCGCGACGCGGTGGTGCTGGCGGTGGGCGACGGCAGCGACAAGCGCCTGGTGGCCTATGTCGTGGCCGAGCCCGATGAACTACTTGCGAGCACGCTGCGCGCACATGTCGCGGCAACCTTGCCCGAGTATATGGTGCCGGCCGCATTTGTGCGGCTCGACGCGTGGCCGTTGACGCCGAACGGCAAGCTGGACCGGCGCGCGCTGCCGGCGCCGGACGCCGATGCGCTCGCGCATCAGGCATACGAAGCGCCGCAAGGCGAGCTCGAGACCGCGCTCGCGGCAATCTGGTCTGAACTGCTCGGTGTCGAGCAGGTTAGCCGGCACGACAGTTTCTTCGCACTCGGCGGCCATTCGCTGCTCGCGGTGCGGCTCATCGAGCGTTTGCGGCGTCTGGGGCTCGGCTTGTCCGTGCGTGCGCTGTTTGACACCCCGACGCTCAGCGCGCTGGCTCAAGCGTTGGGCCAGCTTCGCGACGTGACGGTGCCGCCCAACGTCATCACGCCCGAGACCACCGCGCTGACGCCATCGATGTTGCCACTGATTGACCTGACGCAGGCCGACATCGATCGGATTGTCGGGCAGGTGCCGGGTGGCATCGTGAATCTCCAAGATATCTATGCGCTCTCGCCATTGCAGGACGGCATCCTGTTTCACCATCTGCTGGCAAGCGCAGGCGATCCGTATTTGCTGATCGGCCAACTGGCCTTTGATAGCCGGGCGCGGCTCGATCAGTATCTGGGCGCCATCCAGCAGGTCGTCAACCGGCACGACATTCTGCGCACCGCATTTGTGTGGCAAGGGGTGTCCACCCCCGCGCAGGTGGTCTGGCGTTACGCGCAGCTGTCGGTGACCGAGCTCGTGCTGGAGGCCGCCGACGGGCCGATCGCCGAACAATTGGCGCGGCGCTTTGATCCCCGCCACTTTCGCCTGGATTTGACCCAGGCGCCGCTACTGCGCTTTGCGTTTGCGCAAGATGCCGATGGTCGCTGGTTGCTGGTCCAGCTGCTGCACCATCTGATTGGTGATCACTCAACGCTGGAAGTCCTGCACACCGAGGTGCAGGCGTTCATCGAAGGCCGGGGCGAGACGCTGCCGGCAGCGCAGCCGTTCCGTCATTTGGTCGCGCAAGCGCGCCTGGGCGTGAGTCAAGCCGAGCATGCGCGTTTTTTCACCGAGTGGCTCGCGGACGTGGACGAACCCACGTTGCCGTTCGGTCTTGCGCAGGTGCATCGCGACGGCGCGCACGTGCATGAAGCGCAGCGGATGTTGCCTCTGGCATTGAACGATCGGCTCCGCGCGCAGGCCAGACGCCTAGGTGTGAGCCTGGCCAGCCTGTGTCATCTGGCGTGGGCGCAGGTGCTCGCGTGCGCGAGCGGTCAGCCGCGGGTGGTGTTCGGCACGGTGCTGTTCGGGCGGATGCAGGCGGGTGACGGCGCTGACAGCGCGATGGGGCTGTTTATCAATACGCTGCCGCTGCGTGTGGAACTCGACGGCAGCGTTGAGCACAGCGCGCGCGACACGCATGCGCGGCTGGCGGCGCTACTCGAACATGAACATGCGTCGTTGGCGCTGGCGCAACGCTGCAGCGGGGTGCCGGCGGGCGCGCCACTGTTCAGTGCGCTGCTCAATTACCGGCACAATGTGCCCGCGGGCGAGCGCGGTGGGCTACCAGGTGTCGAGCTACTGAGTGCAGAGGAACGCACCAATTATCCATTGCTGCTGTCGGTGGAAGACTTCGGGCAGGCGCTGGGGCTGACGGCGCAGGTGGTGGCGTCGCTGGATCCCGATCGGATGTGTGGTTATATGCAGCAAGCGCTGGCAAGCTTGGCCGAGGCGCTCGAGGCGACCCCCGAGCGGCCGGTGCGGCAGTTGGAGGTGTTGCCCAACGCGGAGCGGACCTTACTGCTGCAGACATGGAACGCGACGCAACAGGATTATCCTGCGCACCAATGCATGCACCAGTTGTTCGAAGCGCAGGTGGCGCGCACGCCCGGGGCGACGGCGCTGGTGTACGAGGATCAGACGCTTAGCTACGCACAGTTGAATGCACAGGCCAATCGCCTAGCGCATCGGCTGATCGAGTTGGGGGTACAGCCCGATGCGCGAGTGGCGATCTGTGTCGAGCGGAGTCCCGCGATGGTGGTGGGGCTGCTGGCGATCCTGAAGGCGGGCGGCGCCTATGTGCCGCTGGACCCGGCGTATCAGGGCGAGCGGCTGGCGCATATTCTGGCCGATGCCGCGCCCGAGATTGTGCTGGCCGATGCGGCGGGCCGCGCCGCGCTTGGTGATGCGGTGCTCGCCGAGCGCATCGTGCTTGATCCGAACACGCTGCCGGAGCGGGCGAACACGAATCCGTCGGTGCCGGGTCTGACGGCCCGCCATCTCGCGTATGTAATCTACACGTCCGGCTCCACCGGTACCCCGAAGGGTGTGCAAAATGAGCATCGGGCGCTGATCAATCGCCTGGTCTGGATGCAACAAGCCTATGGCTTGACGACGACCGACCGCGTGCTACAGAAAACGTCCTTTGGCTTTGATGTGTCTGTCTGGGAGTTTTTCTGGACCTTGCTCAATGGTGCCACGCTGGTTGTGGCCGCACCGGATGTGCACCGAGATACCGCGGCCTTAATGGCGCTGGTAATCCGGCAGCACATTACCACTGTTCATTTCGTGCCGTCCATGCTCGGCACGTTCTTGCACCATAAAGGGATTCAGCACTGTACGTCTGTGAAGCGGTTGATCTGCAGTGGTGAAGTGCTAGCCGGTGCGAGTGTCCGGCTTTGCCAAAGGCTATTGCCGGGTGCGCGGCTGTATAACTTGTATGGTCCGACGGAAGCCGCGATTGACGTGACGGCCTGGAGCTGCCCAGCGGATTACGCGGAAGACACTGTGCCGATCGGCCGGCCGATTGCGAATACACGAATTTATTTACTGGATGCCTGCGGTCAGCCGGTGCCGCTGGGCGCGGTCGGCGAGCTGTATATCGGTGGCGCAGGCGTCGCGCGCGGCTACCTGAACCGGCCCGAGTTGACGGCCGAGCGCTTTGTGCGCGATCCGTTCTCGGACAAGGATGACGCACGGATGTACAAGACGGGAGACCTGGCGCGTTATCAGCCCGATGGCAATCTGGAGTTCGTCGGCCGGAACGACCATCAGGTCAAGCTGAGGGGCTTTCGTATCGAGTTGGGCGAGATCGAGGCGTGTCTGGCGCAGCACCCGCAAGTGCGCGACGCGGTGGTGCTGGCGGTGGGTGACGGCGGCGACAAGCGCCTGGTCGCCTATGTGGTGGCGCCCGCCGATGCTGTGCTGGCCAGCACGCTGCGCGTACATGTCGCGGCAACCTTGCCCGAGTATATGGTGCCGGCCGCGTTCGTGCAGCTCAACGCGTTGCCGTTGACGCCGAACGGCAAGTTGGACCGGCGTGCGCTGCCGGCGCCGGACGCTGATGCGTTCGCGCATCAAGCCTACGAGGCGCTGCAAGGCGAGCTCGAGACCGCGCTCGCGGCAATCTGGTCTGAACTACTGGGCGTCGAGCAGGTCAGCCGGCACGACAGCTTTTTCGCGCTCGGCGGGCATTCGCTGCTCGCCGTGCGACTGATGAACCGGGTGGCCGCGCTCGGCGCCGACTTGCCGCTCGCGGCGCTATTCGCCGCGCCCACGCTGGCCGGGTTCGCCGCTGCGCTCAACGCGCAGCGCACGCCAGACAGCGCCGTGCTGCCTGCGATCTCACCCCTCTGCCGCGAGGGGGCGCTGCCGCTGTCGTTCGCGCAGCAACGGCTGTGGTTCCTCGCGCAGTTCGACGGCGTGAGCGCTACTTATCACATTCCGTTCGCGCTGCGCGTGCGAGGGCCCTTGAACCGGCGCGCGTGGCAGCAGGCGCTGGATGCGCTATGGGCTCGTCACGAAGCGCTGCGCTCGGTCTTTTTGAGCGTGGACGGCCAGCCGCAGGTACGGCTGCTGCCCGCCGAGGCGGGCATGCCGCTGCGCTGGCACGATTGGCGTAAAGTGAGCGATGCCGATGCGCAACTGGCACCGTTCTGTGCCGAGGAAGCGCACGCGCCATTCGATCTGGCGCATGGCCCGCTGGTCCGCGCGAGCGTGATCCAGCTGGCCGACGATGCGCACGTACTGCTGCTCACGCAGCACCATATCGTCTCGGATGGCTGGTCGACCGGGGTGCTCGTGCGCGAATTCGGTGCGCTGTACCGCGCGGCCTGTGACGGCCAAGCCGATCCGCTGCCGCCGCTGGCGATCCAATATCCAGATTATGCGGCCTGGCAGCGGCAGTGGCTTTCGGGCGAGCGGCTTGAGGCCCAAAGCGACTACTGGCGCACGACGCTGGCCGACGCGCCGGTGCTGCTCGAGTTGCCCACGGACCGTCCCCGCCCGGCGCAGCAATCGTTTGCCGGCGCGCGGGTGCCGATTTATATCGATGCATCCACGACGCGCGCGCTCAAGCGTTTGAGCCACGTGCACGGTGCGACACTGTTCATGACCGTACTCGCGGCGTGGAGCGCGGTGCTCTCGCGCTTGTCGGGCCAACCCGATCTGGTGATCGGCACGCCAAGCGCGAACCGGGGGCACACCGCGATCGAGCCGTTGATCGGCTTCTTTGTGAACACGTTGGCGTTGCGCCTGGATCTGTCAGGCGAGCCGTGTCTGGCGCAGTTGCTCGAGCGGGTGCGACGCACGACATTGGACGCGCAAGCGCATCAAGATCTGCCGTTCGAGCAGGTGGTGGAAATCGTGCAGCCGCCGCGCCATCTCGCGCATACGCCGCTGTTTCAGGTGATGTTCGCATGGCAGAACAACGAGACCGAAGCGTGGGACCTGTCCGGTCTTACGGCGCAGCCGCTTGCGCTGGAGTATGACGTGGTCAAGTTCGATCTTGATCTGAATCTGTATGAGGCGGGCGAGGGGATCGTCGGCAGTCTGAGCTATGCGACGGCGTTGTTTGAGCGCGCGACGATCGAACGGCACGTGGGATATCTGCAGGCGATGCTGCAAGCGATGGCGGCCGACGCGCAGCAACCGGTGGCTTGCGTCGAGTTGCTCGCGCCAGCCGAGCGGACCTTACTGCTGCAGACCTGGAACGCGACGCAACAGGATTATCCTGCGCACCAATGCATCCACCAGCTGTTCGAAGCGCAGGTAGCGCGCACGCCCGAGGCGACAGCGGTGGCGTACGAGGATCAGACGCTCAGCTACGCACAGTTGAATGCACAGGCCAATCGCCTGGCGCATCGGCTGATCGAGTTGGGGGTGCAGCCCGATGCGCGAGTGGCGATCTGTGTCGAGCGGAGTCCCGCGATGGTGGTGGGGCTACTGGCGATCCTGAAGGCGGGCGGCGCCTATGTGCCGCTGGACCCGGCGTATCCGGGCGAGCGGCTCACGCATATTCTGGCCGATGCCGCGCCCGCTATCGTGCTGGCCGATGCGGCGGGCCGCGCCGCGCTTGGTGATGCGGCGCTCGCCGAGCGCACCGTGCTTGATCCGAACACGCTGCCGGCACTGACGGACACGAATCCGTCAGTGCCGGGCCTCACGGCTCGTCATCTCGCGTATGTGATCTATACGTCCGGCTCTACCGGCACGCCCAAGGGCGTGATGGTCCAGCATCGCAACGTAGTCAATCTTGCTCAGGCGCAGATCGCGTGTTTTGAGGTTCGTGCAGACAGCCGAGTGTTACAGTTTGCCTCGTTCAGTTTTGATGCGAGCGTCTCTGAAATCATGATGACCTTCAGCAGCGGTGCGGCCTTGTTTTTGCCGCCCGACACGGTCCGTCGTGATCAGCATGCACTGTGCAATTATTTGACCAGTCATGCGATTACGCACGCGACCTTACCGCCTGCACTGCTTCAAAATGGTGAAGGGCTGTTCAATCTTAGCGTACCCCTGACGCTGATTCTGGCTGGCGAAGCACCCAGTGCGACATTGATTCGAACCTTAAGCGAGCAACACATCGTATTCAATGCGTATGGCCCAACGGAGGCGAGCGTTTGTGCGACAGCATGGCGTAGCTCACGGGATTTTAGCGCTCAGATCATCCCGATTGGCCAGCCGATTGCGAACACACGAATTTATTTACTGGATGCCTGCGGTCAGCCGGTGCCGCTGGGCGCGGTCGGTGAGCTGTACATCGGTGGCGCAGGCGTCGCGCGCGGCTATCTGAACCGGCCCGAGCTTACCGCCGAGCGCTTTGTGCGCGATCCGTTCTCGGACAAAGATGACGCACGGATGTACAAGACGGGCGATCTGGCGCGTTATTGGCCCGATGGCAATTTGGAGTTCATCGGCCGTAACGACCATCAGGTCAAGCTGCGCGGCTTTCGCATCGAGCTGGGCGAAATCGAAGCATGTCTTGCTGGGCACCCGCAGGTACGCGACGCTGCGGTGCTTGCGCTGGGCGAGGTCAGCGACAAGCGTCTCATTGCCTATGTCGTGGCCAAACCAGACGAGTCGCTGGCGAGCACGCTGCGCGCGCATGTGGCCACTCGTTTGCCCGAGTACATGGTACCGGCTGCGTTCATGCGCCTGGATGCGTTCCCGTTAACCCCCAACGGCAAGCTCGACCGCCGAGCACTGCCCACACCCGAGTTTATCTCAAAGCACTGCTATCGCTCCCCGCGCACGCCGCAGGAACGGACACTTGCCGAGTTGTTTACCGATGTGTTGGGCGTGCCGCGCGTGGGCGTCGATGACAGCTTCTTTGATCTGGGCGGTGACAGCGTTCTCTCGATCCAATTAGTTAGCCGCGCCCGCAAGGCAGGATGGGCGATTACCCCGCGCGAGGTTTTCCAGCATCAAAGCGTTGCCGCGCTCGCCATCGTGGCCAAACCGTTGGACGATACACGGCCTGCCGTAGCCGATATCGCCACCGGCGAGGTGCCGCTCACGCCCATCATTCGTTGGTTCCTTGAGCGTAACGGGCCCATCGGCCGCTTTAATCAAACGATGCTACTGCAAGTGCCGGCCGCGCTTCAGGCCGATCACCTGAGCACCGCCTTGCAAGCGCTGCTCGATCACCACGACGCGCTGCGCTTGCAGCTATTGCCATTGTCCGCACAAGACGCCGGCTGGGGGCTGCAGATTCCGCCTGCCGGAGCGGTATCCGCTAGCGCTTGCCTGCGCCGCGTCGAGATCGCGGCGTTGGGTGAGTCAGTCCGCCAGGCACGGATCAGTCAGGAAGCGCAAACTGCTGAGACCCGGCTCGACCCACAAGCCGGCGTGATGCTGCAAGCGGTCTGGTTCGAGGCGGGCGACGCGCCTGGCCGATTGCTGCTGACGATTCATCACCTGGCAGTCGATGGGGTATCCTGGCGCATCCTACTGTCCGATCTGGCCAGTGCCTGGCAAGCCGCGCAGGCCGGACAGCCTATCGCGCTCGAGCCCACCGGCACCTCCTTGCGCCGTTGGGCGCAATGGCTCTCGCATGAGGCGCTGAGCGAAACCCGGTATGCCGAATTGCCATTTTGGGAGCGCATGCTGGATGGCGCCGATGCGCTTTTGTCCGCGCGCCCACTGGATCCCGCGCACGACACCATGGCGACGGCGCAGCATCTGAGCCTGACGTTACCAGCCACGCTCACCGCGCCGTTGCTCGGCGCAGTGCCGGCGCGCTTTCACGGGCGTGTCAATGATGTGCTGTTGAGCGCGTTCGCGCTGGCGGTGGCCTGCTGGCGGCAGCGCCAAGGGCATCATCATCCCGATGTCCTGATCGATCTGGAAGGGCATGGCCGCGAGCTCCTTGACGCGAGCCTGGATCTGTCGCGTACGGTGGGCTGGTTCACAAGTCTCTTCCCGGTACGATTCGAATTGGGTAAATTAAATCTCGATGCGGCCTTGGCGGGCGGTCCCATGCTGGGCCGGTTGGTGAAGCGCGCCAAGGAGCAACTCCGCGCGTTGCCGGACCATGGCTTAGGCTATGGCCTATTGCGACATTTGAACGCCGAGACCGCGCTGATCCTCAAGCATTTGCCGACGCCACAGATCAGCTTTAATTATCTGAGCCGCTTTGCCGCTCCCGAAGCGCAAGATTGGGGACCGGCGCCTGAGAGCAACACCTTAGGTGGCGGCAGCGATCCGGCCATGCCGCTGCCCCACGCGATTGCATTGAACGCACTCACTCTGGATCGCCCCGACGGGCCCGAGCTCATTGCTAACTGGTCTTGGGCAGGCGCGCTTTTTACCGTCGAGCAGATGCAAGATCTGGCACAGACCTGGTTCCGGGTCTTGGAAGCCCTGGTCGCCTATGTTGAGCTGCCCGATGCGGGCGGCTTGACGCCCTCGGACGTGCCGCTGGTGAGCCTTAGCCAGGACCAAATCGAGCAATTGGAAGCGAGGCAACCCGAACTCGAGGAAATTCTGCCGCTCTCTCCGCTGCAAAAGGGCCAACTCTTTTATGCCCTCCAGGCTGACCAGGGATCAGCTGCCTATGCGATGCCGGTGATTTTCGATCTGGAGGGCACGCTGGACAGTCAAGCCCTGCGGGCTGCGATACAGGCGCTGCTGCAACGCCACGCCAATCTGCGCGCCAGCTTTGTGCATCAAGGGCTGAACGAGCCAGTCCAGGTGATCCCACGCACCGTCCCGCTGCCTTGGCAGGAGATCGACCTCAGCGGACTGGATAACGCCACGCGTGAAGTAGCCTATCAGCGCTTTTTACAGGAAAACTGCTCACGCCGCTTCAATCCTACCCAGCCACCGCTGTTGCGTTTCAGCTTAGTCCGTCTGACCTCGAACCAATCTCGATTGGTTTTTATATGTCATCATATCTTGCTGGACGGCTGGTCGATGCCGGTGCTGATCCGAGAGTTGTTCGCCTTATATGCCAATGGCGGTGATGGGCGCGCGCTGCCGCGCGTGACGCCATACCGGGACTACCTGGCTTGGCTCAAGGCGAGC
The DNA here is from genome assembly GCF_024582735.1 of Mycoavidus sp. SF9855. Taxonomy (NCBI): domain Bacteria; kingdom Pseudomonadati; phylum Pseudomonadota; class Betaproteobacteria; order Burkholderiales; family Burkholderiaceae; genus Mycoavidus; species Mycoavidus sp. SF9855. Next base: position 1,748,826 of record NZ_CP102085.1, on the reverse strand, counting down.
GATCACGCGGCCGCTGAGCGCGCTTGGCGCGAGGTGCTCGCAGGGCTGCAAGAACCGACCCGTCTCGCACCCGCACGGCTGACCACGTCGAGGCCCCAAGAAAACTTGGCTTGGACGCTATCCGAAACGCTTACCCGCGCGCTAAACCAGCAGGCTCGCAAGCAGCGCCTCACCCTGAATATCTTGGTGCAAGGCGCTTGGGGCCTCTTACTGAACCATCTAACGGGGCGCGACGATGTGGTCTTCGGTGTGACCGTGGCCGGGCGTCCGCCCGAATTGCCGGGTATCGAGCACATGGTGGGGCTGTTGATTCACACCCCGCCGTTACGCTTCCAATGCAGCCCGGCGCAGTCTATCGCCGATGTGTTGGCGCGCCTCCAAGATCAGCAAATTTGCCTACTTGAACATCAGCACCTCGATCTAGCCGATATCGAGCGTGTGACTGGACTCGGTCAGCTGTTCGACACGCTGGTCGTGTTTGAAAACTACCCGGTCGATCACAGTGCACGGCAGGTGGCGGGTAAACTACGGATCATGGGCATCAGCGGCAGCGTCGCGACGCATTATCCGCTCAGTCTGACCGCCGTCCCGGGCGCACAGTTGTCATTCCAATTGGGTTATCGCCCCGACCTGTTCGAGCGTGAGACGGTTGAGCGGCTGACGCAGTGCCTGATTCGTCTCTTCGAGGCCATGGCGCAAGATCCCGACCAGTTCGTCGGACGCATCGAATGGCTCGATGCCACAGAACGGCAGCAGTTATTGGTCGACTGGAACACTACTGCGCGTCCGCTACCCGAGACAACATTGTCCGCGTTATTCGAAGCGCAAGTGACCCAGGCACCCGACGCCATCGCTCTGGTCTTTGAGGATCAATCGTTCAGCTATGCCGAACTTAATGCGCAAGCCAATCGACTCGCGCATTGCCTGATTCGACAAGGTATCGTGCCGGAGACGCCGGTTGCGATCCTGATGCCGTGCACGCCCGAGCGGATCGTGGCCACCCTGGCCGTGATCAAGGCCGGCGGCGCTTATGTGCCGCTTAATGACACAGATCCGGACAGCCGGTTACAAGCCGTACTGGGGGAGACGCGCGCGCGGCTCTTGCTGACAGACTGTACCTTGCAAACACGCGGCAAAATGCATAATGCCCGGATCATTGTCGTCGATGCCGACTCCTGGTTGGCCCGCGAGCCGAGCCATAATCCGGCTACGGCCTGCGCCCCTGAGCAGTTGGCCTGCCTGATGTACGCCTCTGGCGCCACCGGACAGCCCAAGGGGGTTGGCATCACCCATCGCAATGTGCTCAATTTAGCGTTGCACGGGCCCCTGGCGGGAACACGGGAGTGCGTACTGTTGTATTCGCCACCGGCCTCCGATGCGTCAATGTATGAGCTGTGGCAGCCGCTGCTCACCGGTGGGCAGATGATAATTGCCGCCCCGGAGGCGCTTGACGTATCGGCCTTACAAGACGTAATCCAGCGTCAGCAGGTCAGCACCCCGCTGGACAACGTACAGGCTTACGTTCTAGACGCAGGGCTGAGGCCTGTTCCCGTCGGCGTGCCCGGTGAGTTGTATCTCTCGGGCGACGGGGTGACCCGAGGCTATGTCCACCGCCCGGGATGGACGGCCGAGCGCTTTGTGGCTCATCCGTTCGGTCCGGTGGGCGCGCGTATGTACCGCACGGGCGATCTTGTGCGTTGGCGGCCGGAAGGGACGCTGGACTTCATCGGTCGCACCGATCGGCAGGTCACAATCGATGGTTGGCGTATTGAGCCTGGCGAAGTGGAAGCCGCTTTGCGACGCCATCCGGCCGTGGCGCAGGCCGCGGTCATCGCCCGCAAAGATAGCGTGGGCCACAAACAACTCATTGGCTATGTGGTCCTTCATCAGCCTGATGCAGAAGATGGCGCACGCATCGAGCCGATGGACCTGCGCCAGTATGTGGCAACACAATTACCCGCGCCGATGGTCCCAGCCGCCGTGAGATTGCTAGACAGCTTACCGCTGATGCGCAACGGCAAGCTTGACCACAAGGCATTGTCAGCCTGGGATTCGACGTCATCCCAAACACCGATGGAAAAGGCGCTGGCTGAATTGTGGGCGGAGATCTTCGGATTGGAGAAGGTGCATAGCCATGACAACTTCTTTGACCTGGGTGGGCATTCACTGCTTGCGATGCGGCTCATTAGTCGTATCTATGCGAGCCTGAACATCGACATCACGATTCGGACCTTGTTCGAGGCGCCGAGCGTCGCTGAGTTGGCGCAGCGCTTGCTCATGCCGGACGGCATACAAGAAAATGCCTTTGCCGTCCTGCTTCCTCTCCAACCAAAGGGCACTCGCCCACCGCTTTTTTGTATTCATCCCGGCGGCGGCTTGAGCTGGAGTTATATCGGTCTGTCAAGGCACTTAGGCGCCGATCAACCCGTCTATGGTTTGCAAGACCGTGGCTTCGATGGCACCGCGCCACTGGCGGAAACAATCGACGCGATGGCGTCGGACTACATCGAGCACATTCGCCGTATCCAGTCTAACGGGCCTTACCATTTGCTAGGATGGTCCTTCGGTGGCTATGTGGCGCATAGCATGGCCACTCAACTCGAACAGCAGGGCGAAAGCGTGGCGCTGCTGGCTTTGTTGGATAGTGATCCGGACCCTGGCCGCTTAAGTGATAAACGGGAGCTCGACCGAGATGCGATATACGCTCAGGCTGCTTCTCGCTATGGCGATGAAATGTTTTCGGCCATGGATGAGCGGAGATGGGAAAACGCCTGGAAGGTTATGCAAAACCATAGGCGTATGCGGAGGATATTTTCTCCATCCACTTATAGCGGGAATGCGCTCTTCTTTCGTGCAATCATAGCGGAGGATGAATTCCATACGCTCGCCTCCGCCGACGCGTGGAATCCATATGTGCTTGGGAGTATCGCAGTCTATGATATTCCCTGCAAACACGGAGACATGAACCAGCCAGAACCGACCGCGGAAATCGGTCGCATTCTGGCGCGCAAGCTGGAGGAATTAATGAGTCGGGCCTGAATAATCCTGCAAATTAAACGAGGCACAAATGGGTCCGAAGGCACTTATAAGGGAAGGCGGTTTATTCCGCCAACCTCTGAGTGAGTTGATCAATATGTAGCATCCACGAAGTGACCCGATACACCCACGGCTCTGCGCTGCTGTAAGAGTTTTTTATTCAACTGACTTAAGCCTTGCGCATCTTGAATAGTGGCGTCTGCCAAAACCAGTCTGTCATGCGTAGAACTCCAAGAGAGTCGTACTTGATAGCGCCCCTCGTTTTCGATGACCTGCCAGACACGCACCGATTTATCGTCAGAGCCGGTAACCAAATAGGTGCTATTTAATATCTCTTTCCAGGCAAAGCTATGAATGTTTCCTTGAAAACCTCCCAGCACCGCTAAACACTGACCCGAGCTCGCGTCCCACAGCCGTACCGTCTCGTCCCGGCCACTCGAGGCGATCTGCAGACCGCTCGGTGCATACACCACGCTCCTAACCCCCTCGGTATGCCCTTTTAAGATATGGCCAGCCTCGCCGCTGTGCGTACCCCAAAGCCGCACCGTCTTGTCTAAACTGCCCGAGGCGATCTGCAGACCGCTCGGTGCATACACCACGCTCATAACCGAGTCGGTATGTCCTTTTAAGATGTAGTCAGCCTCCCCGCTGTGCGCGTCCCACAGACATACCGTCTTGTCGTGACTAGCAGAAACGATCTGATCACCGCTCGGCGAATACACCACGCTACTAACAGCGTCGATATGCCCTTGTAACGTGTGGCGGAGCTGCCCGCTGTGCACGTCCCACAGACGCACCGTCTTGTCCCAACTGCCCGAAGCAATCTGATCACCACTCGGCGAATACGCTACGCTCGCAACCCAACCGAAATGTCCCACTAAGGTGTGACTAAGCTGCCCACTGTGCGCGTCCCACAGACACACCGTCTTGTCCCAACTGCCCGAGGCAATCTGCTGGCCACTGGGCGCATACACCACGCTACTAACCGTATCGGTATGCCCTTTTAAGGTGTGGCCAGCCTCACCGCTGTGCACGTCCCACAGACGCACCGTCTTGTCGCGACTAGCAGAAGCGATCTGATCACCGCTCGGCGAATACACTACGCTACTAACAGTGTCGAGATGCCCTTGTATGGTGTGGGCAGCCTCCGCGCTAAACGCGTCCCACAGCCGCACCGTTTTGTCAGCACCGCCCGAAGCAATCTGATCACCGCTCGGCGAATACGCCACGCTACGAATTACGCTGGTATGCCCGTGTAAGGTGCGACTGGCCTCCCCGCTGTGCGCGTCCCACAACCGCACTGTGTTGCCATAACCGCCCGAAACAATCTGTTTACCACTCGGCGAATACGCTACGCTCATAGCAGAAGAGATATTTTCTTGTATGGTCTGATCAGCCTCTGCGCTGTGCGCGTTCCATAGATGTATCGTCTTATCCGAAGCGCTCGAGGCAATCTGATCACCGTTGGGCGAGTACGCCACGCTCGAAGTCCAACCGGTATGTCCTAAGGTGTAGCTGAGCTGCCCACTGTGCGCGTCCCATAGACGCACCGTCTTGTCCACGCTACCCGAGGAGGCGATTTGATTTCCATTGGGCGAATACGCCACGCCACTAACACGCTCGGTATGCCCTTCTAAGATATGGCCGGCCTCTCCACTGTGCGCGTCCCACAGACGCACCGTATTGTCATGACCGCCCGCGGCAATCTGATCACCGTTGGGCGAATACGCCACGCTATTAACCCAACCAGTATGTCCCACTAAGGTATGACTGAGCTGCCAGCTTTGCGTGTCCCACAGACGCACCGTCCGGTCGGCACTGGCAGAGGCAATCTGATGACCTCTAGGCGAATACGTCACGCTCTTAACGTCGCCGGTATGCCCGTGTAAGGTGCAAATTTTCTCCCAGCTCGAAGTGTCGTAGATGCTGATCGCGCCGTTTCCGAGGCCTACTGCACATGCCTTCCCATCCGGCGAATACACGCAGGAATTGACTGAACTCTTTTCTTGGAGATAAGGCCATTCGCCAAACCGTACCCCTGCCATTTTGGCTGCGCTTAAATTCGCCTGACGCAGCCAGCCTCCACTAAAATTGACTCCGCTCAAATCCGATTCCTGTAATTGGGCTGAATCGAATACCCCATAACTTAAATCTGCGCCAGGCACGCGGATTCCTTTGAGGTCTTTATGATTGAATTGCACGCCTGCTTTAACCAGCAACGTCAGTGCATTAGCCGCTATCGCCTGCACCTCCTCGGCTTTAGATCGCTCTACCCAGTGCAATAACTTTTCTTTTAGTCGGACATCTTGCTGAACGCTTTCTCGTAAAAGCGCAAATATTTTTGGGTTGTTAACAACGCATACCAGCTCAAAAAGTCTAAATTTCTCTACTACCTTATCGAGTTGCGCTGAGTCAGAAAGCTTTTGCAATTGAACTAATGCAAATTGTTTTAATTCTTCATCTGGGCGGATTAAAGAGCGTTGATATCCAGTTTGAATTCTCTCTTTGATTAAGTGTAATTTCAGTGCAGGGGAATCTATCAGTTCACCATCACGAGTCACTGTCGTTAAGGCTTTAAACAAATTCTGCCGGTTCGAAAAATCCAGATGGTTTTCTATTTGTTCTCGAACCTCCAGCGGAAACGAGAGAAAACCAGATTCGGTGGATTTTTGTGCTGCCGGATAATGCGGATTGATCGAACTTGAAATTGGGCTAAACATAAATCTTGTTTCATTAAAAATAAAATTTCCGAATTTTAAAAGTCGGTCCTGAATAAATCGTTTTGCGTACTATTTAATCTAAGAGCTGAAACCAACAGCAAAATCAGACAAATTGAAGGCGTATTGCAGATACAGTAAGCCTGCTATGAGCCGCGGCGAAGTCGCCGGTCGACTTCTGCCTGAAGTGAGGCTCTCACTCATCAACACGCTAAACCGATCACAGTTGATTAAACCCGCCAGTCGCACCAACGGATGCTCCATATTGATCTGTTCGTTTAGCGGATACCGGAATAAATCTTCTTCACCCACTCGTGCTTTTGGTCCTATTCTCGCCTCATCACAAATTGCAAGATGCCATTTTCTTGCAATTTATGCCACTCTATTTCGACGAAAAATCTTACCACAAAAGAGCTTACGAGTTATTCAGGGCCGACTCCTTAGCGCTCTTACCCGCTTGCACTAGCTCTATGATTTGTTGACGAAAGGCCGCTGGATACGGCGCTTTGGATTGACGCATTACGAACTCCTTTTCGGTAGTTTAAAAGTGTCCGCGAAAAGCAGTCAACTTCACGTGAAGAAATCAAAGTTTTCAGAAAGTCAGATCATAAGTATTTTGAAGCCCCGAGAGTTTCGATTGCTGAATTTGCCCAAGTGCAATTTAGAGTGGAATCTCTCACCATTGACTTCTCACTTCAATTTATCTAGCGTTCGCCTTAGCCCAGCAATTTATGGTAAGTTTTTTTGATTTTTGCTCGAGGTGATTTATGATTGCAGGCACAAAGCAGTTTCACTTATCCGCTGCGCAAAGAGAAATCTGGCTATCTCAGCAAATTCATTTAGAAAGCCCTGCCTACAACATTAGCCAGTTCACAAAAATTCATGGTGCTGTTGATCCAAGCTTGTTCGAGGCAGCTTTGCGGCAGGTAATCTCAGAAGCAGAAAGTCTGCGTCTACAGTTCATCGAAAGCAGCGATGGACTTGAACAATGGGTTGGCTCACCGGATTGGTCACTCCCTTTGATTGATCTCAGTGCAAAAATTGATCCCCAGACTGCTGCCGAAGCCTGGATGAAAGCAGATTACGAACAGCCAACCGACCTTCTGCATGGCCCACTGTTTAGCTATGCGTTATTAAAAATTGCCCCTGACCAATTTCTTTGGTATCAACGCTATCATCATATTGTGGTGGACGGGGCTGGGCGCGCCCTTATCGCGCGGCGCGCGGCGCAGGTATATAGCTCGCGGGTCAAGGGCGTAGCGACGAATGAGAACCCCTTTGGGCCCGTATCGGTGCTATTAGCAAATGATACTTGCTACCGTGCTTCTGATCAATTTACAGAAGACCAAGCATATTGGCTTAAGCACTGCACGGATTGGCCCGAGCCAGTGATGCTTACAGATCGGCAAGCCCCCGCTTCGCATCGTCATCTCCGTCAGACAACTTACCTCTCTTCTCAAGCAGTGCAGACTTACGCTTCTGGTGCAAATCGTCGTTTCGCGCAGTTTATGGTAGCGGCTATGGCAGCATACCTTCATCGTTGGACCGGCATCCAGGACGTGGTAATTGGCCTTCCGGTAATGGCTCGCTTTGGCGAAAGTCGGCTCATTCCTGGCATGACATCTAATGTCTTGCCTCTCAGGTTCACTGTGCAATCTGATATGAGTCTCTCTTCGTTGATGGAAAAGGCCGCGCAAGAGATTCAATGTGTGCTTCAACATCAACGCTACCGTAGTGAAGAGTTAAAGAGAGGATTTAGGCTAGGGCAAAGTCAACGATTGTTTGGTCCCATAATCAATCTTATGTTGTTTGATGGTGGCCTTTCTTTTGGCGGGCATTTATCGACCACTCATAATCTCAACAATGGGCCGGTCGAAGATTTGATGATCGCGGTCTATACTTCACCCGACAATAGTTCACTACGGATTGACTTCGACGCGAATCCCGCACTTTATACGGCAGATGAGCTGATTGCACACCAGCGCCGCTTTTTAAAGTTACTTGATGCTCTGGTCACCGAGCCAGAGCAGTTAATTAGTAGCATCGACCTACTGGATGCTACGGAGCGGCGGCAGCTACTGGTTGAATGGAATGCGACAGAGCGTGATTATCCAAAACATCAGTGTGTTCACCAGTTGTTTGAGAAGCAAGTAGCTCGCACGCCAGAAGCTACTGCGCTCGTGTACGAGGAACAAAAATTAAGTTACGCCGAACTCAATGCACGCGCTAACCACCTCGCCCATCAGCTTATAGAGTTAGGCGTTCAACCTGGTGAGTATATTACTACGTTGCTTAAGCGTTCTATTGAACTGGTTACGGCTCAATTGGCAATCTTCAAAGCGGGTGCAGTCTATGTGCCGATTGACCCCCAGGCTCCTGCGGAGCGGCAAATCTGGATCATGGCTGATTGCGCAGCGCGCCTATTGATCACCGATACCCACACCAAAACCCCAGATGCACTACTTACGCCCTTGCTGCGTTTGACTTCAAGTAGCACAAATAAAACGGACACGCTCAGCGCTTATCTCAACCCAGTCCGCTCTAGTCTTGATACCGCTTATGTAATGTACACTTCTGGCTCCACTGGAACCCCTAAAGGGGTGCTGGTGCCACATCGTGCGATTGCCCGCCTGGTTATTAATAATGGCTATAGCGACATCGGAGTTAATGACCGTGTAGCCTTTGCAGCCAATCCTGCTTTTGACGCGAGCACTTTTGAAATTTGGGCACCATTGCTGAATGGGGGAAGCCTTGTTGTGATAGATCACAGCACCGTCCTTACGCCCGATCTTTTTGTGCAGACTTTGCAGGAAAAGCGGGTTAACGTTATGTGGCTGACCGTTGGTTTATTCAACCAACTTGTGGAAATGCTAGCGCCGGTATTTCCTCAACTTAAGACATTGATTGTGGGTGGAGATGCGCTCGATGCTAAAGTTATTACAAAAGTACTGCGTAATAATCCACCACAACAATTGCTCAACGGATATGGTCCAACCGAAAGCACCACCTTTGCCGCGACCTATAGAATTGCTTCGCTTCCAGAAGAGGCCGTAAATGTCCCTATCGGCCGACCCATCGCGAACACTCAGCTCTACCTGTTAGACACACGCGGTCAGCCCGTGCCGTTGGGAGCCGTGGGTGAGCTGTACATTGGTGGGGCTGGTGTTGCGCGTGGTTATCTGAACCGTCCCGAGTTGACTGCGGAGCGGTTTCTTCCTGATCCGTTTAGCGAGCATGAAAATGCCCGCATGTACAAGACAGGCGACCTAGCTCGTTACCTGCCCGATGGTAATCTGTTGTTCCTTGGCCGCAACGACCATCAGGTTAAAATCCGCGGTTTTCGGATCGAAACGCGCGAAGTTGAGGCGCGCCTCGTTGAGCATCCGCTAGTGCGGGAGGCCGCCGTGCTCGTACTGGATAAAGGCAGCAACAAATGCTTAGTCGCCTATGTCGTGGCTAAATTCGGCGAACAGATCGCCCGTACGCTACGCGCACACTTAACGGCCAAGCTGCCTGAGTACATGATACCAGCCGCCTTCGTGTGCCTGGATGAGCTACCGCTTACACCCAACGGCAAACTCGACCGTCGGGCTCTGCCAGTGCCGGATGACAAAGCATTGGCCTATCAGGTCTACCAAGCGCCACAAGGCAAAATCGAGACCAAACTCGCAGCAATTTGGACCGAATTACTGAATGCCGAACAGATTGGCCGTCACGACAGCTTCTTCGATCTGGGGGGAAATTCCCTATCGGCGGTATGGTTAGCTCTGCAAATACAAAATATCTTTAAGGTAAAAATATCTGTTCGGATGCTGTTTGAAGCCCCCAGTATTGCAAAATTCGCTGAGCGTCTTGAATCAAATACACTGACTTTGACTCACTCGAAAGCCTATGCTAAGACAACACAACAGATAAGGTCTGATGCCGTATTAGAACAAGAGGTTATCAAGCGAACTAACCCATGTACTACCCCTGGCGTTTGGAACCATGTATTGCTTACTGGTGCAACGGGGTTTGTGGGCGGTTATTTGTTAACCGAGCTACTATCTCAAACTACCGCGCATATTACTTGTTTGATAAAAGCCAAAAATGAACAAGAAGCGATGCAACGGCTATTGTCCACGCTTGAGGAAATCAGTCAATGTGGAATCGATCAGAGCCGTCTTTCGGTGATCTGTGGTGATTTAACTCATGACAAACTTGGCTTAGCAGAAACTCAATTAACTGTACTGGCGGATAAATTTGATACGATTATCCATAATGGGGCAATGGTCAACCATTTTTTCTCTTACCAGGAATTGCGCCAAGCTAATGTACTTGCCACCAAAACCCTTATTGGTCTTGCCGCGACAGGACGTGAAAAAAGCTTTCACTATATTTCTACTCTGTCTGTGGCTCCCTGGAAAGGCTTGGATATTTTCACAGAGGATAGTGAGATAGCCATAGAGCCTATTCAGAATGGTTATGTGCAAAGTAAATGGGTTGCGGAGCGACTCGTTAGCGCTGTAGCAAAACGAGGTGTCTCATGCGGTATTTATCGCCTTGGGCGGATTACAGCTGATTCCATTACAGGACGCTTTAATGAAAATGACCGTTTTTATCGTACTGTGCGCGCCATGGCAACGCTCGGCATTGCATTTGATGTTGACTCGTGCATGAAAACGCCTGTGGATCAGGCTGCTCGAGCGATTATCAAATTAGCGTTACATCAGAAAGAATCTCACCAAATTGCCCATATTATGAGTGATCAACCATTGGAGCCAGACGAATTTATAGCGCATCTGCGCTATAAAGGTGTAAACATTTTTGAGAAAAAAATAAGTCAACACGCATGGTACAAAGAGGTAGAACATATGGCAATAAAAACATCAGATGAAAATCTGATCTCTTTATTATCGATATGCGATGAATCGAAAATGAATAAAGCAACCATGGACAAAGAGTTCGTAAAATGGTGTTCACAGAAAACTATAAATAAGCTAGCTGCGCTAGGTTTCGAGTATTCCAATTCAAAAGAAGATTATGCGAAATCGACTATAAATTTCCTACTGAAGACATACGGAGCCAGTGATCTAATTGCAGATCGGCTTCCTTAGTTGCATAATTTTCCGCATAAAATGAATCGTGTCCGCGCATATATAGGCAACAGGATCGGGATAGTAGTCGGATTTATTTAATACGTTTGCGAGTGTATGGAGGGAGGATTGGAGGTTGCCGTTTAAACTCCAGAAACCTATACCAATCGAATTTGTGTTTTTAGAGTGGGAAACCACGTGAGGAGAGGTGATTGTGGATCAAGGCCCGAAAAATACGCCAAAGATAGTCATTATTGGTGCCGGCTTGTCTGGCATCCTAATGGGGATTCAATTGCTAAAAGAAGGCATAAAGACTTTTGAGATTCTCGAAATGGGAGAATCGGTTGGCGGTACTTGGCGTGACAATACCTATCCTGGCCTATGCTGTGATGTTCCAGCTCACGCTTACTCTTATACTTTCGAGCCTAACTGGAAGTGGCGTGGAGTACATGCCGAAGGCCACGAGATACGGGAGTATTTTGAACACTGTGCAGACAAGTATGGCCTGAAACCTTTTTTGCATTTCAATACGCGTGTGAACCGGATTACCCGAGAAGACGATGCTTGGACTATTGCAACCGAGGACGGGTTGTTGCGTCGCGCTGATATAGTTGTAAGCTGCATGGGTTGGCTGGTATACCCGAAGTCTCCCGAAATTATGGGGTTGGAAAACTTTACCGGACAATACTTCCATAGCGCATGCTGGGACCACACTGTGTCGTTAGATGGTAAGCGTGTCGGCGTCATTGGTACCGGCTCGAGCGCAATCCAAATTACTAGTGCATTGGTAGAGCGGGTCGCGCATTTCTCCCTGTTTCAACGCACACCAGCGTGGATCTTACAAAATGCACAGAAGCCCAGGCCCGATTGGCTGCGTGGCCTGCAGCGTAAAATACCTATACTGGCCAAGCTCAGCGGCAGAATTCAGCAGTTAAATATGGAGCGTAACTTCTCATCTGCACTATCTGGTAATCGCAAGACCATGAGTGTGCTTGAGTCTGTGTGTCAAAATAATCTCGACAAGGTACGTGATCCAGAGTTAAAGAAAAAGCTAACACCGAATTACTCTGTTGGTTGTAAGCGCATCGTTATTTCCAACACATTTTATGACTCCATCCAACAACCCAACGCACAGTTGGTAACAGATAACATTCAGCACATAGAGCCAGGCGGCGTTCGCACCCGCGATGGACGCCTACACGAACTTGACGTAATGATCTTCGCTACGGGCTTCCACACGATGGACTATATACGCAACATGACCATTACCGGTGTGCAAGGACAGAATTTGAGAGATGTTTGGGCGGACGGGGCTCAAGCACTCCGTTCAATCTGCATTGCAGGGTTCCCGAATTTGTTTATGATTGGCGGTCCGCATAGTCCCCTCGGTAATTTTCCGATCACCGGTCTCTCTGAAACCCAGGTACGCTACGTCATGCATTTCATTCGCATGATTAAGCGTGGGAAGGTTCGAACTGTTACTGCAAAGCTTAGCGCCCAAGACCAGTATAATGAAATGCTTCGGAACGCCCTCAAAGGCACCGTCTGGGATAGTGGTTGTTCAAGCTGGTACCTCAACGCTAAAGGTCAACCAGCCATTTACCCATTTACGCCAAAACAGTATCGAAAGGACCTATGCAGGCCAGATTTTACAGAATTTGAGATGAGCTCCAGCTAGATTTTTACTTGTGGAAGTCTTTGCGTACTTGACACTGTGGGAATTGACATAGGAAAGGGCGAAAAACTATTTATGTATGAGCCAGGCATCCTCCGCTGCGCTTCGCAAGCAGGCTAGCTTAAACAGAGAAAAAATCCATCATTAACAAAAACTGACCTTGCCCACGCAGCCATTCTGGCTGCGTTTACTGGGCCTGACCATCAATTGCTCGAAGGTGATGGGTTCCAAAAATTGCCTGGTGGGCTGATTCTCCAATGGGGGCGAAAAGAAACCACGGTCCATTCATCAACAAAGATTACGTTTCCAGTGGATTTTCCAACAACCAAACTGGTCGTTATCGTCACGGTTGTTGAAGACCTCAGAAATATTATCGCAATCCCTGTATACGCGACCAAACAATATGACAGCGACAAGGTTGACCCATGGGACAGAGATGTCGTCACAGCATACTCCGAATTTAATGTCCACGGACGTTATGGAGGTAGAGTGAATGTGCGCAAAACGCCCCATGACGACGAATGGGCCAACAGATGTTGGTTAGATTGGTTTGCCCTTGGGTATTGAGACAAACCAGATGAAATTCGAAACAACTTAGACTCATACTCAAAACAAACCGAACACTTTCATGTTTTATTATTCAAAATCGACCGGCGGTTTTTACTGCGTTGGGATACACGGCAACAAAATTCCACCAGATGCCGTTGCCATTACTCGCGACGAACACACGGCATTGTTCAACGCTCAATCTAAAGGCAAAACCATTCAGGCAAATGACGAGGGCTACCCGGTTGCCGTCGATCCGCCATCTCCTACACCTGAACAGCGAGCGGAAATGGCTTTACACCAACGTGACGCATTGATGAATGAAGCGACTTTAAAGATCGCGCCTTTACAAGATGCTGTCGAGCTTGATATCGCAACAGCCCCCGAGAAAAAGAATTTAAATGCATGGAAATTGTATCGTGTAGCGCTTAACCGGATCGAACAGCAGCCAGGCTTTCCAACTCAAATCGACTGGCCTAAAGCGCCTGACGAGATAGACGACTGAAACATTTTTGAGGGATAGCAATTCAATGAAAGAGGATGCGATTAGCACGAGTATCGATGCGACTTTGGCCGCTGCGGGTAGCAAAGCAACAGTAGTAGGGAGTGGGACAACCCTAGTGAGTTGGTTGCTCTCTTCTGAATTTGGTGTGTTGGTTGGTTTGATTTTGAGTATTGCAGGTTTTTTAATCAATCTGTATTTCAAGGCGCGACGGGATAGGCGAGACCAGCGGGAACATGAAGCCCGAATGGGTAGGATACTGGAGCGGTAGTGAATCATAAGGCACGTATTGTTATCGCTGCACTCTCTCTCAGTGCTATTGGCTTTGTCAGTATTATAGAAAGCGAGGGCTTTACCCGTAAAGCCATTATCCCTGTCAAAGGGGACCGGCTGACCATTGGTTTAGGCTCGACGGTCTACCCCGATGGCGCTTCTGTAAAAATCACGGATACCATCACAGTGCCACGTGCCTTAATTGTTGCCCAGGTACATATCAGCAAAGATGAAGAATGGTTCCGAGCATCGATTCCAAACGTAAAATTGTTTCAGGAAGAATACGACTTATATTTGGATTTTGTCTATCAGTATGGCATCGAGAGCTGGCGCACTTCATCCATGCGGCGGCATTTACTGGCCGGTGAATACGAGGCCGCCTGTCATGCTTTACTTAAATACAAATTGCAAGGCGCAGATAAATTCGACTGCTCTACGCCGGGCAATAAACGTTGCTGGGGCGTTTGGACACGCCAGTTAAAGCGGTATTCAAAATGTATGGCGGTGCAATTATGAAACATCTGGCTGTAGCATTGGCAGCAGTTTGTTTGGTAGCCGGTTTTTTCCTCTATGGTAAAGAGGTGGGCAAAGCGGAGATTTATGCCGCATGGACCAGAGATAAACTTGCACAGTCCGAAGCAGCACGTCAAAAAGAAGCCGCACTTCAAATTGCAAAACAGGCAGTAGAGAAACAGTTTTATGAATACAAACAAGCGAATGAGCGTACTGTTGCCAGCCTTGATGCTGATAATCGCAGGTTGCTCGACACAATCGCCTGTTATCGTACAGCCAGTGAAAGTACCATTAACACCGGCGGCTTTCATGGTGACGCTGCCAGCGGTTGGAAGTTTTTCGGCCAGTGCACAGAGCGACATGCAGAAATGGCAAAACAAGCTGACGAAATAAACATAATTGCTCACGGGCTACAAGAGTATTTGCGTGTAGTATTTTTGCCAGCAAACGACTGGAAATAAGTGGCCGGTTTGACACAAGCTATTTAAATAATTTTCCTTGCAACTATGTGACCATCCATAGTGACCCAGAAAGGTATTGCGAGAACAATAGCCAACGAAAAACATTTTTCTTGTTTTTCAACCGCAGTGCCATTAGTATCCATTCAATTTTTTTGTGTCAGGTCGATATGTTCGGCCCAAATCAGCCTCAAGCTAGCTTTTGCGCAAGTTGTATCGACCATGGGCGACGGCAAGATCGCGCTAACAGTGTGCGTTCAAGTAGCTTCGATCTGATCTAATAAATCCGCATTAAAGAAAATGGAGAATAAATATGTTAGGAAATATATCTCACTCGGCGTTACCAGAAACCCTCGCGCGGAACGTTGCTGAACTTTATTTAGGTCAAGCTCGCATTGAGAAGGAAAAGGGACACTTGGATGTGGCGCTGCCCTTATACGATCAGGTGAAAGAAACGCTGAAGTCGCTTGGGAGCGTAAAAGAGTCCTTGAGGAAAGCGCAATATCCTCACACATTAGCCGATGAGACATTGCGAGCGATGATGGCCGATGCTTATTTCGAACGTGGGGAAGTGTTAGAAGGCTTAAGTTTATTTTCCAAAGCAAGGGTCAGCTATTGTAAGGCGGAAACATGGGGGCACGAGGGAGCCAAACATCGTGCGGAAGCTTTGCAAGCCCTTCCATCAGGACATAGCACTCACTCAAGTACACAGATTTTTGCCCAGCCTGCCTCAAGGCCTTTGCAGCAGCCGGTTACCTCTGCCCAAGAAAAAAGCGGTCTGGTGGATTATCTGTTTAAAAAGGCGCTGTTGACGCTGAGTTCTTTAGAGGTGTCGAAGAAACCTAGCCTGTTTCTAGTGTATGCCCATGACAATGCAGCGCACGGAGAAGCGAAGGCCTCGACGTCTAAATATTTAATCAATAATTTATCAAAAATCCGAGGGGTGACGCTCTATTCGGATCAAACGCCGATAGGGCAAGCGTATGCAAATTCGGATGAAAATCTGAAAGAGGATGGCAAGCTAGAAGACATCTTAACCAATCAGCTCTGCTTGCTGCCTCATCAGTTGCGAGCGGATGTTAAACCGGTGGATAAGGTAATTGTGTGTTGTTCTGATGTCTTAGGAAGCTACCTAAAAGGACAGTCCTATAAAGAGTTTTGCGATGAGCTTAAAGTAGCCTACGAAAAAGATCGAGAAGCCTATCGCCAAGACAGCAATCAAAAGGGTACTACAGCTTTACGTGAGGTAGTCAAAAAATTTTCCGAAGAGGAAAAATATATGGCGGACTTCCATCATGTATTGACGGAAATGGCCTTTTTGGAAATTCGCGCAAAGTATCGCGAAGGTCAGCACGGGATTATCCCGGTTTCGTTAACGCCCAATAGCTATGACTATTGCCTGAAGGATTTTATTAGATCGACGACGGTGCGGATGGAAGATCCTCTGCGCTTTGATTGGCAAGTCCAAAAAGGAGAAGAAGTCTATCTGAACCAAGGTTCACATGGTGTGCTGTTTAAGGTGATCGAGCGGCTGTTAGCGGGCAGCAATGAAGCGAAAACGTTTCTGGATAAGTTTTGGACGGGGCACAGCAATGTTATATCGCGTTTAAAGAGCGATGCAAATTTTGGCAAGCTAGAATTTGCGGAACTCTTAGACGGTATCTTCGATGATGTACGGACAACGCTGCACAAGCAACTTGCGTCCACTGTGCAGCAAGAACACGAACAGTTGCAGGTGTTCCGTGCCGACCCTAGGGCCGCGCTGAAGGAACAGTATTCGCTAGCCCTAACGCAAAATGAGGCGTTTCAAGAGACCCTAAAGCTCTATGTTGAACCGCGCTGCCGAGCGAATATTAATGGGGAGAGCAAAACCTTTGAGCTCTTACCCCAAGTTCAAGCCTTTCTAAAAGATAAGCAGGTGATTTTGTTGACGGGAGACTCTGGGGCGGGCAAAACCACCTTCAATCGCCGCCTAGAAAAGCACTTATGGGACCACAAAAAAGAAGACGATGCGATCCCACTGTTTATTTCTCTGCCGAGCATTGATAAGCCTGAGCACGATCTAATCACCAAGGCGTTAAAGAAAAGAGGGCTGTCAGAATTACAGATTCAGAAATTAAAGAAAGAAAACCAAAGGTTTATCTTTATTTTGGATGGGTATGATGAGATACGTCAGACGCAGAATCTGTATGTGAGCAATTCCATCAACCAGGCTGGCGGCTGGCAGGGTCAGATGGTGATTAGTTGTCGCAGCGAATATCTTGGCCAAGACTATCAAAGCCGTTTTCAACCGAATCCAATGCTGCAGGACCAGGACACGTTGTTTCAAGAGGTTGTGGTCGAGCCGTTTTCAGAAGAAGAGAGCGATCAATATCTCAAAAAATATGTAGCGCACAACCCAACGGGCTGGACGGCGCAAGCCTACCGAGAAGCTTTCTCCAAACAATCTAATTTAAAAGACTTGATTAGCAACCCATTTTTGCTGCGGGTGGTGCTAGAAGCGTTGCCGTACATTAAAAAAAAGGGGAAAGCGGCATCCGCAGTCCAGTTACGGATGAGCCTATATGATCAGTTCGTCAAACAATGGTTCGAGCGTAATCAGCAGCGCTTAAGCGCCCAAAGTTTAACGGGCAACCAAAAAGAAGTATTTAGAGAGTTGTATGATGATGGCTTTGCCCAGCACGGCATCGGCTTTGTGAAAGAGTTAGCGGTGCATCTGTATAAAGAAAATGCAGGTAATCCGATTGTCGAATACTCATTGTTCAAAGACAAAGGAAGTTGGAAGGATGCTTTTTTCGGTCGAGAAGAAGAAAATCAACTGCTACGTGAAGCCTGGCCGTTGATCCGAAGTGGCACTGAATACCGCTTTATCCATAAATCGCTGCTGGAATATTTTGTGGCACGAGCGTTGTTTGAGTTGTTCGATGGGTGTATGGATCTAAGCACTCGCCAGCGTCGAGGTAGCGCTGCTTCAGCCTATAGTTTTGAAGAGCACGCTGTTTTGCCGCCCAAAACGCAGCGAGATTTATCGTTAAGCCCAAAGCATTGGATTGGCGATCTGGGCGTTGTGCGCTTGTTGACTGAACGCGTTCAACAAGAGCCCACATTTAAGGCACAGCTGTTAGCGATCATCGAGCGCTCGAAAGCCGATAAAAGCGTACGCGAAACGGCGGCCAATGCAATGACGATTTTGGTCAGAGCGGGAGTACAGTTTAATGGTGCGGATTTAAAAGGCATCCAGATACCCGGAGCAGATCTGAGTTTTGGGTTCTTCGAATCAGCGCAGTTGCAAGGGTCGGATTTAAGAAAGGCTACGCTTCGCGCGAGTTGGCTGCGGGAAGCGAATTTAAGCGGAGCGCAGATGGCTGGTGTGCAGTTTGGCGAATGGCCGTATCTTAAAGAAGAGAGCTATGTCTATTCCTGTGCCTATTCGCCGGATGGAAAGAGCTGCGCGGTAGGGCTTCTTAACGGTAAGATCAGCGTGTATATGACCTCGAATTGGGAAAAAATGCACACCTTAGAAGGACATACCTCCTTTGTTTTGAGCGTGGTGTATTCACCGAGCGGGTTGCAGATCGCCTCGGGGAGCTCTGACCATACGGTGCGTCTGTGGGACGCGGAAAGCGGAGCGGCTGGGCACACCTTACGCGGACATATCTCCGATGTTAATAGCGTGGCGTATTCGCCGAGCGGTTCACAGATCGCCTCGGGGAGTTTGGACAAGACGGTGCGTCTGTGGGACGCGGAAAGCGGAGCGGCTGGTCACACCTTAGAAGGACATATCTCCTATGTTAGTAGCGTGGTGTATTCGCCGAGCGGTTCGCAGATCGCCTCGGGGAGTGATGACAAGACGGTGCGTCTGTGGGACGCGCACAGCGGAGCCCTTGTGCACACCTTAGAAGGACATACCAAGGGTGTGACTAGCGTGGTGTATTCGCCGAGCGGATCTCAGCTCGCCTCGGGCAGTAGGGACCATACGGTGCGTCTGTGGGACGTGGAAAGCGGAGCGGCTGGGCACACCTTACGCGGACATATCTCCGATGTTAATAGCGTGGCGTATTCGCCGAGCGGTTCGCAGATCGCCTCGGGGAGTTTGGACAAGACGGTGCGTGTGTGGGACGCGGAAAGCGGAGCGGCTGGTCACACCTTAGAGGGGCATACCTCCTCTGTTAGTAGCGTGGTGTATTCGCCGAGCGGAACGCAGATCGCCTCGGGGAGTGTTGACAAGACGGTGCGTGTGTGGGACGCGGAAAGCGAAGCGGCTGGGCCCACCTTACGCGGACATACCTCCGATGTTAATAGCGTGGCGTATTCGCCGAGCGGTTCGCAGATCGCCTCGAGCAGCGGTGACAAGACGGTGCGTGTGTGGGACGCGGAAAGCGGAGCGGCTGGGCCCACCTTACGCGGACATACCTCCTATGTTAGTAGCGTGGTGTATTCGCCGAGCGGGTTGCAGCTCGCTTCGGGGAGTTCTGACCATACGGTGCGTGTGTGGGACGCGGAAAGCGGAGCGGCTGGGCCCACCTTACGCGGACATATCTCCGATGTTAATAGCGTGGCGTATTCGCCGAGCGGTTCGCAGATCGCCTCGGGGAGTTCTGACAAGACGGTGCGTCTGTGGGACGCACACAGCGGAGCCCTTGTGCACACCTTAGAAGGACATACCAGGGGTGTGACTAGCGTGGTGTATTCGCCGAGCGGATCTCAGCTCGCCTCGGGGAGTGATGACGATACGGTGCGTCTGTGGGACGCGGAAAGCGGAGCGACTGTACACACCTTAGAAGGACATACCTCCTATGTTAGTAGCGTGGTGTATTCGCCGAGCGGATCTCAGCTCGCCTCGGGGAGTGATGACAAGACGGTGCGTCTGTGGGACGCGGAAAGCGGAGCGGCTGGTCACACCTTAGAAGGACATACCTCCTCTGTTTGGAGCGTGGTTTATTCGCCGAGTGGTTCGCAGATCGCCTCGGGCAGTAGGGACCATACGGTGCGTCTGTGGGACGCGGAAAGCGGAGCGGCTGGTCACACCTTAAAAGGACATACCGCTAATGTTTGGAGCGTGGTGTATTCGCCGAGCGGATCTCAGCTCGCCTCGAGCAGCGGTGACAAGACGG
The DNA here is from genome assembly GCF_024582735.1 of Mycoavidus sp. SF9855. Lineage (NCBI taxonomy): Bacteria > Pseudomonadati > Pseudomonadota > Betaproteobacteria > Burkholderiales > Burkholderiaceae > Mycoavidus > Mycoavidus sp. SF9855. Next base: position 1,728,917 of record NZ_CP102085.1, on the reverse strand, counting down.
TGCGTGTGTGGGATGTTGCCTCGGGTGAGTGTCGTGCGGTGATTAAAGGTTTTGGGGGAGGTATCACTAGTGTTGCCTGGAAAACAACCGGAGACGGCAGCTATTTGGTGACTGGCAGTGCTGATAAATCAGTGCGCCGGTGGGAGGTGAAAAAAGAAGGGGAAGAGACAAAAGCGATGTTATGCTGGAGTTCGGGGCATGAAGTCCTGACAGTGAATGATACGTTATTGGAAGGTGTGCGAAGGTTAAGCGAGGTTAACGAGAAGCTTTTGAGGCAACGTGGAGCGGTTGGAGAGCCGTTATTATCGGTGGGTAAGATAGGGAGGAAAATTCAAAGCGAATTGTCGGTGGTATCGAGATGGAAGCTAGAATCGACGAGAGGGAAATTGGAACGGGCCGTGGCGAATTCGTCGGACAGTGAGCTTACTCGCCAATTTGAAGCGTCTGAGCCGACTTCATTGGGCAGTAGCGAGCCCCCGGTGATGCCGAAATTGAGGCGCTGGTATAAGCGTGGTTTTGATAGGGCGTAGCGAAAGGCGCGCGAGGGTCTTTCGCTACGGATTTTTGATGCTCCAATTTACATGGGGCGAATTATGAACGTTTTTCTCAATAGAGTTATTTTTTGCTGCGCAGTAACCACTGCCGCTAAACTATCAGTGTAGGTATTTTTGTAGGCATCCAAATTAAAATGCCTTATATAGTTATATAAATACTGAATGTGTGGACTACGCCGGCTCCACCAATATTTCCTTTAAAATCAATGGATTATATTTTTTAGGATGCTGTTTTTTACCCCTGATTACCCCTCATTTCTGATCAGAAAGACAGCATTCCGACAGCATTTTTTTAGCAAAAAGCGCTGTAGCCTTTTCTCCGGCTTGCTGACCTGCTGACGGCGTCCAGCGACCATAGCGACGAGCGATCATTGTCCAATTTGGTTTGATACCGCCAAATGCCGCAGCAATCAATCACGATTCTCAGCCAGCCTAATCAAGTAAGACGCTTGAGACAGGCTAAACCTTGTCTACACTATGCCTAGCTTGCCAAGCTGCCAGTTGCATGGTAAGCACTCCACGATCCCCAGACTTGGAGCTTGAAGGATAAGACTTCATAGTAGCTCCGATCTAAGTCAAACGGAGTGAATATGAAATCGGTGAAGAAATACTGGGAGGAACATTTGTCGGCAGCCCAAAGTGAAGGATGTTCGTTGAGTGGGTATGCAAAGAAGCACGGGTTGTCGGTGAAACCCTTACATTATTGGCACAATAAATTGAATAAGCCAGTTGTTGAGAGGATCGAAACAAGCGAGGGGAGCAAATTCGTCAAGCTACGTGTGGCGCAGGCAGTTGGGGTGCAAGAGTCTCGGAGTTGCAGCCTGGTATTGCCTTCAGGGACGCGGCTAGAGTTATCGAGTCTGCCGGAGCTGGAATGGCTGGCAGCGCTTGGACGAGCGGCCCAAGGAGGAGATTGATGCATTCGGGCTGTGACATAGATCAGGTGTACCTGTGCCAGGAGCCGGTTGACTTTAGGAAAGCGATCAACGGCTTGAGTGCGCTGGTTGAGCAGGCGTTAGAGTTAAATCCGTTCGGCCGTGCGCTGTATGTGTTCATCAATCGGCAGCGTAACAAGCTCAAAGTATTGTACTGGCATCGCAATGGGTTTTGTTTATGGCTCAAGCGCTTAGAAGCGGAGAAATTTGCCTGGCCCAAGCCAGCGGATGGTGCCACGCAGACGGTGAGCTTGCAGGAATTTGAATGGCTGCTGGAAGGGTTCGATTTATGGCGAAATCAACCGCATAAAACGCTTTATTTTAAGACGGTTTCATAAGTGTCAACAGCGGATGTAAACTGATACACAGCGCCGAGCCGCCAAAGAGCCGTCCCCATTTGAGGTTGTTCGTTAACAGCGTAACCAGCTTAAAACGCTTTTCGGCGACCTCTAGTTTGTCTTTACTGCTTTCATCTTTGGTCTCGAGCGTCAGCCATTCCCGAGTCATATCCTCAGCAGGTGCATCCACGATTTTGCGGGCGAGCCAGTTTGAGCGGTACATTGTGATGAGCTCTTCGCGTCCAACGACCTTGCGCAATGCGTATTGGTTATACGCCATCTTGTCGCGGCCATCCATTAAGCCTGCAATCAAATTGGTCAGGCTATCCTGGGTGATTTGAGTCGTGGACTGGCTAGTCAAGGCAGGTGTAGCTTGCGCTACTATATTTTTATGCTTTTTTGATTAAATTTAACTTAAACAGTGAATTCGAGTAAAATGAGAACTGGGTGTTTGGTGTTTCGGCTTCATGCTTTCTCTCCTAAATCTACTCGAGATGCCGAGCATCCATCTTTATAGCTAACGCCAATAAAAAAAGCCCGCATTCTTAACTCAGAATTTACGGGCTTTTTCGAACGTTTTTTGCTTAAATTTTTTCTATTTATTCTTTTCTTTAACGATGTTCTTAATAAAGCATATGAATTAACGCACTGTAATCCAACTCAACACATTTACTGCGTTCCAAATGTTTCTGAGCGTGCTTTTGATACCAGAAAGTCCAGCACTTGGATTGTACCATCAAGACTTTGCGTCATTGCAGGAGATGTTTTGTACTGACCTTGAACTACGAGCGTAGGTACAGATTGGATACCATATTGGTTAACAAATTGATTGTCTCGTTGCACGTCAGCTGCGGTTTTCGATGCATTGTACGCCGATAAGAATTTCTGGCGATCAACACCCTGTTGCACAACAAAATCTGCTTGTGCTTGAGGCGTAAGAAGAGTATTTCTTTTGGCCTGTATCTCTTCAAAGACTTTAATCATCGTTTGGTCACCGTAACCTAATGTCTCCAATGCGTGATAAAGCCGTTGCTGTGGTGCAAAATTAGGGCTAAATGCTACCGGTACGCGCTTGAAAATAATATCAGGATTTTGACTTCTAACCCAAGTTGCCAACTTCGGTTCCAGTGCATAATCGTGCGGACTGGAATACCAGAAAAACTCTAATACTTCTATCTTACCTGCTGGTATATGAGACGGAGCAGAGTTGCTGACTATCTGATAATCTGCACCTGCTACAGGTACTGAGGGTGAAGCATAAGCACGCGTCATCGGAACCAAAAACGCACTGCCCATCACGATTGAGACAAATAACTGAGCGATAAGATAACGAAGAGTTTTCATAGTTTTCCCATAGAATTGGTTGAATTATGTATTTATGGATCTACTACGCTAATGAATATCAATTTTCATGCATTATTGCATCAAAGTTAATATCTTAAATAAGATGCGTGCACTAATTCATTAACGCTACTGCTAACAAATTACTTTCCTATAGCATCAAATGCTTTTCACTATTTAGCTAAGCTACTGAGCATTCAAAGGTTTATAGCACCTGATTATGTATAAGTCAAATCAACCTAGTATCTTTAATGAGACGAATCCCTAAATGTTCAAAACAAGGTGACTGAAAACAAATAAAAAATTCGACTGCAATAGGTATTTGGCACTCGGCATTTTCCTCTATGCACCTAGAGCTTCATAACCCCTGAGTGCTGACCACTCACTTTCCCATCTAAGTCCACCCCGACCAATCCGAATTTCTCGCCAGCAGATCCGTAATCGCATCGATCATGGGATCGATTTGGTCATCATGTGCGTGGGTGTTATTGGCCGTGAAGGCTTCGCACTCCGCAATAAAATCACTTAGCCAAGGCGTATTTTTAGGCAGCACAATACGTCCTGATTCAATGTAAGCCAGCACGCCCATGATGCGGGTGAGTCTATCGGTACCGCGAGGAATGCCTTTAACGGGGATATGGCCATCCGCTTGAATATCTTGAATCAGCCCTGTGCCGGAAGATTTATCCTCGACGAGCAGTTGAGCTAACGGTGCGCCGGTCTTATGGTCATAGGCCTTGTGACTATTCCAAAAGGCAATCGCACGACGCTTTAACTCGGGAGCAAGCCATTTGCCGCGGATTAAATCGAGCAAGTACAACCGATTGTCTTCTCCCAAGCCCCACAGTTCAAATACGCTGTAATCGTTGTGCTCAGCGGTCTTTTGCGCGGTATCGGCATACATTTTACGTAAGCGAATGCGGGGCGGTGTTTCATAATACGCAAACCATTCGCCTTTGATTAAATCGCCACCGAGTGCGCGAGGTTGCTGCTGGTACTGGCTGGTGAACACATAGCGATCCGCTTGTTCAAGCGCACATAAATCGCCTAGCGGCTCTTTGTAGGGCCAGTATGTCAAACAGCGTCAAAAAAATGTCGAAAAGCCAGTTCTTAGGTGGCTACCCGGGGTGTTGAGAGCCATATAAGATGGGCCGAAAACCAAGCCGTAATTTGAATTTGCCGCAGGGCTTGCGTGCTCGACACAGAAAATCGGGTACCTATTATTATCTTGACACAGGGAGTTTCCTCGTCGTGAGATTGCATTAGGTACCGATTATGCAATGGCGGTCAAAAAATGGGCGGAACTGACGATGAGTGATCAGGTTTGCCATAAGGAGCATATTACATTTAGATATGTTGCTGAACGTTATCAGCGTGAAATACTGCCTAAAAAAGCATTGCGGACGCAGAAAGATAACCTTAAAGAATTGGCTAAGTTGTATGAATTTTTCGATGTGCCGCCCGCGCCGTTGGACAATATTGAGCCACTCCATATTCGCCAATATTTGGACTGGCGCGTACAGGATGCTATTAATCGGCTTCGAGAAGAGGGAAGAGAGGTCAAAGGCGGTGAAGGGCGAGTCCGTGCGAACCGGGAAAAAGCGCTGTTTTCTCATATCTGGAATTTTGCGCGTGAGCGTGATCTTACAGAAAAACCTAATCCATGCGCTGGTGTGCGCAATTTTAAGGAAGCTGGCCGTGACACTTATGTTGACGATGCGACTTATCACGCTGTGTTTGAGGTGGCCGATGAAGCCACTCGCGATGCGATGGAACTGGCTTATTTAACGGGTCAACGCCCGGCAGATGTGCTCAAACTGGCACGGACTGATATTTGCGACGGAGCGATTAGGTTACAACAAAACAAAACGAATAAGCGGCTGCGTATTGCAATTGAAGGCCAATTGGCTCAATTGATTGGTCGGCTGCTGACTAAGAGAACGGCAAAGCCGGGCAAAGTACGGTCACTGGCACTGGTATGCAACGAAAAGGGGGAAGCATTGACTGCTCTAGCGTTGCGCTCTCGGTTTGACAAAGCACGTGAAAAAGCTGCGCAAGCTGCACGAGAACGAGGGCAGCATGATTTAGTTTCTGCTATTGAGGCGTTCCAATTCCGCGATTTACGAGCCAAAGCAGGCACGGATAAGGAAGAAAAAGAGGGTATGGCGGCGGCTAAAGATCAACTCGGATATTCTGACGAAAAGATGACTCAACGGTATGTCCGGCACCGCAGAGGTAAGCTGGTTACTCCGACCAAATAATTAGGAATTGCGGAACAAAATAGATAAGGCTTACATTGCTGTAAGCCTTATGGTACTTGGTAGGCCGTGCGGGGTTCGAACCTGCGACCAACGGATTAAAAGTCCGCTGCTCTACCAGCTGAGCTAACGACCCAAAGAAGGACGTGATTATATTGATGAATGCTAAAGTCTGTCAATCAAAATTTAATTTAATTTAATGTATTTGCGCTAGTTTGGTTTGCGCATTCTTAGCGGCCTCGCTCCTGCCGTATTGTGCGATCACTTGCCTTAGAGTTTTGCGCGATATGTTTTTTTGTCCTTGTTCGAGTTGATTTTGTGCAATTGAAAATAAAGCATCGGGCGCACGCGGATGGGTTGGATACTCTTTCACTACGCTTTGCAGCATCTCAGTTGAGCGTTTGTAATCACGGAGTGCATAAAAGGTATTGCCGAGCCAGTAGCGGGCGGTAGGTTGATAGGCGCTTTTTGGATATTTCCAGATGAACCCTTTGAATGCGTTGGCAGCACGAGCGAAGTCACCTTTTTGGAATAGCGCCAACGCGGCTTTGAAGGCGTCCGCCTCGCTAAGTTGCACGGCGCCTGGCATGCTATTGGCAGTTTGTTGCTGTTGCTGCGGCTCAAGTTTTTTTAAACGCCCGTCGAGATCAGTGTAAAAGTCTTTGTTGGATCTTTGTATATCAATCAACTGGTTGGCTAGCGTTTCGTTCTGGCCGCGCAGAGCGGCGACTTCTTGTTGCAGTTGTTCGAGTTGGTTTGCTTGGTTGAAGAGGGTACGTTGTGCGGCAGCTAACTGGTCAGTCAGGTTATCTGCGCGCGTACGTAAATCGAGCACAGCCCGGCGCGCTTCGTCGTCGTCAAATAGACCAGCCTGGGCGGGTGCGGCTGCGCTTAGTAGTAACGTACTCACTCCTATAGTAATGAGTACGCTGCGTAGCCTAGTGCAATTAAAGTAAGAAGATAGGCGGGTCATGATTGACATTTAGGGTTGGTAGACGAGATCTGCGCGACGATTTTGTGCCCAGGAGCTTTCATTATGTTCGGTGGCTTGGGGTTTTTCTTTGCCTAGGCTGACGGCTTCCATTTGAGTCTCTGCCACGCCCATCAAAGATAAGGTACGACGTACGGCTTCTGCGCGTTTTTGGCCAAGGGCAAGGTTATATTCGCTGGTGCCGCGCTCGTCGGTATTGCCTTGGATCAAAATACATTGCTGTGGATGGCTTTTAAGATAGTGTGCCTGTTGCTGCAGGAATGATTGGTATTCGCCATTAACGATGTAGCTATTAAATTCAAAATAAATACTACGCTTTGCAAGCGGGTTGTTTGGATCATTAAGCGGATCAACCGCAGTCAGCGTAGTGTCCGCCGGATTTGCTGGTGTGCCAAGTGCGTGGGCGCTATTCTCACTCCCCGTATTGGGGGCGAGCTTTATGCCTGATTGGCAGGCAGCGAGTGTACCGATGAGAAGGGTGGCAAAAACTAAGCGAAACTTTGACGTCATTTTTTCAACTCCTGAAGGTCTAGCAAAAAATATTTCGTGCTATGTTTTAGTTGGCTTGGATGGGTGTAGTGCCCTTTATTCCGTAAAAGGTCCCCAAGAGGGCTCGCGTATATTTCCATCTTTAATCGACAGGATTTGACGTGTACGGCCATCGGTAGAGACTGCAGCGAGTACGCCACGCTGCTCTACGCGAGTTGCATATAGAATATATTTACCGTTAGCCGAGAAGCTAGGGGATTCATCGAAGTCGGTGTCGGTTAGCGCAATCGCCTCACCCGTGCTGATTTCTTGTACATGAAGCTTGAGGGCACCGTTTACGCGCGAAATATACGCGAGTAGCTTGCCATCTGGACTCAGGCGCGGGCTAGTGTTTTCACTACCTTTGAAAGTAATGCGCTGGGCAGCGCCGGCAGTGGCTTCGCCTTGAACTGACATTCTGTAGATTTGCGGCGCGCCGCCGCGATCACTGGTGAAATAAATAGAGTGCCCATCGGCAGAAAAGCGTGGCTCGGTATCAATACTGCGGCTGTTTGAGAGGCGCCGTAAACCAGTGCCATTGGCGTGGATACTATAAATTTGCGTGTTGCCAGTGAGTGAAAGGGCAACGGCAAGCTGATTGCCATCGGGGGACCAGGCGGGCGCGCTATTACTTCCTTTTTGATTTGAAACCGCGGTACGTTGCTCTGAGAGCAAATCCTGTACATAGATAACGGGTTTTTTGTGCTCAAATGAGACATAAGCCACTTTAGTGCCATTGGGCGACCAAGCAGGCGAAATGATGGGCTCGGAGCTGGTCAGAACGGTACGTGCGTTTTGCCCGTCGGAGTCGGCGCGTTGTAGTTGATACTGGCCGCCAGTGTGTGCCACATAGGAGAGGCGGGTTGCAAAAATACCGCGCTCGCCAAGGAATTTCTGATAAATATAGTCGGCGATTTTGTGGGCGCTCAGGCGCAGCTCACTGGCTGGACTGATGAGCGCAAGCCCGCTGAGATCCTGCTGTTTGACTGTATCGTAGAGTCGAAAACGCACTTCATAATGACCATTTGCCAAATGAGTGACGCTGCCAGTCACCAGGGCATCGGCCCCTTTTGCTCGCCAGCTGCCTAAGTCAACTATGTTGGTTTCGGCAATCGGCGCCAGGCCTGCATGGATGTTTGAAAACCGACCGCTGCGCGCTAAATCGGCGCGAATAATTTCGCTAACTTGCTGGGATGCTGCGCTTTCATCGCGAAAAGCTGCGACGGCAATAGGTAAAAAGTTTGAGCCGACGCCAGTAATATCAATCTTAAGTTGCGCGTGGGCGGTAGCGGTCGTGACAAGCAAGCAGCCTGCTATCACTGCTCTGAGAATACGCTGGATGATTGAGTTCATAATGAATTTAGGTTTGTATTTCGTCTCAACTACAGGTCTATGGTAACAGGTAGCAAAATAGCATGGCAGTTAGCTTTGCGAAAGCGTTGCATGTTTGCATATAGGGCTCTGAGTTCGGTTAGAGGGACAAAACTTAGCTTAATCATTCAGGCGATACGTAAAAGTAAAATTAGACGGTGCTTTGCCATTGCTGTCGCGTGGCATAGGGTCTGATTTTTGGACTGCGCGCAAGACCGCATCGTCCCATGCGGGGTTACCGCTTGCATGTACGATTTGTGCGTTTAGGATCGACCCATCGGGGGCGCATTGAACGGCTACCACCGCTTGTGGGTTGCCATCGGTTGCATCTGCGTTGAAGGCCATATTCGATTTAACATGCCGTCGTACTTTATCGACATAGCCAGGCGAGCTGTGGCCGCCACTGCCGGCGTCTTTACCGGCACTGGTTAGCCCATAGGTAGACGAGCTGTGGCCCGCAATGCCTTGGAGTGCTGACAGGCGTGCTTGGCGTTGTTGCTTGGCCAATTCTTGAGCCTGTTGCTGAGCACGTAGCATTTTTTGTTGTTCGGCTAGCTGCTGCTTACGTTCTGCTTCTCGGGCTTTTTTTTCTTGAGCGGCCTGTTGTTGGCGTTCTTTTATCTTTTGGGCTTCTGGTTGTTGCTGAAGCTGGGTGAATTGCTGTTGCTGCGTTTCTAGCTTACGTTTGGCTTGTTGGAGGGCGATCTCGGCTTGCTCAGATTGGCTGGAAGAGGGGCTAGGCAGAGCCGACTCCGCTTTATCTGCAACTTCGGAGGGCGGCGCAGCGTCAGGCGTTGTTTCTGGCATTGAACTCCATAGCTCAGCCTCGACGCCCGCGGGCGGGTTACTTTGCCAGCTGATCCCGTAAAATAAGAGGGCAAATAATAAAGCGTGCGTTAGCACTGCAAACACCAGGGCGCGCCGGGTGCCGCACTCGCGCGGTGGGTGAAATGGAGATGGAGTGTCGTGTTTCATTTGGAAGCTTGAACGTATAAGCCAACGCGTTTGATACCCCAAGTTTTTAGATCGGACATGACGGTCATCACGGTCTGATATTGGGTATTTTTATCGGCTGCAATCACCACGGGTTGTTCGGGCACTAAGTGCTGCTGTTTTTGTAGGAAGGTATCCAACTCAGTCTTGGACAGAGTGTCTTCGTGCATCTTACCGCTACTTTTATAGAGTACGGATAGTTCTCCGTTGGCACGGATATTGACGATAATAGGTGGCGCATGAGGGGCGGGCGCAGCGTTGCCGACGCTTGGCAAATTGATGATTGAGGGCGCGACCAGGGGGGCTGTCACCATAAAGATGACAAGCAAGACGAGCATCACATCAATATAAGGCACGACATTAATCTCAGCCATGGCGCGGCGGCTACGCCTCGTAGATCGGATAGAAGTGGCGGGCATTGGGGCGTTCTCTTAAAAACAAGGGTATTTGCAAACCTAAGGCTAGGCGTGAGTGTGTCGTTGCAAAATATTTGAAAATTCTTCAATAAAAGTTTCAAAGCGCATCGATAGCCGGTCTATATCGTGCGCGTAGCGATTGTAGGCAACGACTGCTGGAATGGCCGCAAATAAACCAATCGCAGTGGCGACCAGTGCTTCGGCAATGCCGGGCGCAACGTTGGCGAGGCTGGCCTGCTGGACGTTGGCTAAGCCGCGAAATGAATTCATAATGCCCCACACCGTGCCAAGCAGGCCGATATACGGACTGACAGAACCTACTGAAGCTAAAAAAGAGAGATTGGCTTCTAGCGCATCCATTTCGCGCTGAAAAGCCGCGCGCATTGCACGCCGGGCGTTGTCTAGAATGGCGCTGGCGTCAGTCATATTTTTTTCTTTTGCTTTTAAGAATTCGCGCATGCCGGTTTCAAAAATCCGGGCCAGCGCGCCGGTGCTATGACGGTGCTCAACGGTACTATGATAGAGCACCTGCAAATCCCCTCCGGCCCAAAAATTATGTTCAAAACGCTCGGTTTGCGCGCGCGCGTTGCGTAAAGCAAACCATTTTCTGAAAATAAATGTCCATGACGTTAACGATAGCGCGAGCAGTAATGCCATAACGGCTTGCGCCAATACGCTCGCATGCAGAACGAGAGAAAAGATTGATAAATCTTGGGTGGCAGACATAATATAAAGCGCAAAGAGCAGGTGAGGTAAGCGTACGAATTGGGGGAGGGCTATTCCCGGTGCACCGTTAAGGCGCTAAATGATTGCGTAACGGGCATCAGTTCGATGGTGTTAACGTTAACATGCGCGGGACGGTTGGCGATCCAATAGATTGATTCGGCAATATCTTCTGCTGTTAACGGCTGTGCATTTTGATAGAGCGCGGCGGCTTTTTCATCATCGCCCCTAAAACGCACATTTGAAAACTCGGTACCGCCGCATAAGCCGGGTTGAATATCTGTCACGCGTAATGCGGTGCCGGCTAGGTCAGCGCGTAAATTGAGGCTGAAGTGCCGCACAAAAGCTTTGCTGGCGCCGTAGATATTACTGCCTGGATAGGCGTAATTGGCGGCAATTGAACTCACATTAATGATATGGCCGCGGTTACGTTCAACCATCCCAGGCAAAAAGGCATGGGTCATTCGTACCAGGCCATTGATATTCGTGTCTATGACGGTCTGCCAGTCATTCAGGTCAGCCTGTTGCGCCGGCGCCAAGCCGAGCGCTAGGCCGGCATTGTTGACGAGGACATCAACCTCGGCAAAGGCTGGGGGCAGTGAGCTAGGTAGGGCGGCGATGGCGTCATGGTCACGTACATCAAGCGTGATCGGCAGTAAGCGCTCGCCAACTTCATCGGCTAGCGCTTGTAAGCGGTCAGCCCGGCGGGCGGTTGCTATGATGCGATGGCCTGCACGCGCAAAGGTTTTCGCAATGGCCTGACCAAAGCCGGCGGAAGCGCCAGTAATGAGTACGATCATCTTATTGTGCACCTTATTGTATGATTGAGGTTTTCTCCGCTTGCTATGCAGATTGCTCTCTAGATGGGTAGAGCAAAGGCGGGGAGTGCTTTATATAGCGAGCATAGTATAGCGTTGAGTTTGCTTAGGGCAGGTTTTTGCTACTAAAGGAAAAGCCCTGCATAATTAAAGACTATCAAAAATTTTGTGTAAGATGATCAATTGATCCTCTCAAAACGTTTGCCCGCTTGTACTTCAAAGCGGTTTTTTCGATCCAGTTATCTTGACTCATTAAAGACATTTCCATGTTTGACAAAACGAAGTACACCATTGCAAGTATCGATCCTGAATTATGGCAGGCAATCCAACAAGAAGACCAGCGGCAAGAGGCGCATATTGAGCTGATTGCATCGGAAAACTATACCAGCCCGGCGGTGATGGCAGCGCAAGGGTCGCAATTGACGAATAAATATGCGGAAGGTTATCCGGGCAAGCGTTATTACGGCGGCTGCGAATATGTCGATAAGGTTGAGCAACTGGCGCTTGATCGGGTCAAAACGCTATTTGGCGCTGAGGCGGCAAATGTGCAACCTAATTCTGGCTCGCAGGCCAATCAGGGGGTGTTTTTTGCCATGTTAAAGCCGGGCGACACCATTATGGGGATGAGTTTGGCGCATGGCGGACACTTAACGCATGGTTCGCCTGTCAATATGTCGGGTAAATGGTTCAATGTGGTGAGTTATGGGTTAAATGATGCTGAAGATATCGACTATGAAGCAGCGGCCCAACTGGCTAAAAAACATTCTCCAAAATTAATCATTGCCGGCGCCTCAGCATTTTCATTGCATATTGATTTTGCCCGGCTGGCGAGTATCGCGAAGTCGGTCGGCGCTTATTTTATGGTGGACATGGCTCATTACGCCGGGTTGATTGCCGCAGGTCTTTACCCTAATCCAGTGCCGCATGCCGATTTTGTGACGACGACTACGCATAAGAGCTTGCGTGGTCCGCGCGGTGGTGTCATCTTGATGAAAGCCGAACACGAGAAAGCCATTAATTCGGCTATTTTTCCGGGCATTCAAGGTGGCCCGTTGATGCATGTGATTGGTGCTAAAGCGGTCGCGTTTCAGGAAGCACTGTTGCCAGAATTCAAGCAATATCAGCAGCAAGTGCTAGACAATGCACGCGTGCTGGCGGAAACACTCGTGAAACGAGGCTTGCGGATTGTTTCGGGGCGTACCGAAAGTCACGTGATGCTGGTTGACCTGCGTGCTAAGCACATTACGGGTAAGGTGGCCGAAGCTGCATTAGGTGAGGCGCATATCACGGTGAATAAAAATGCGATTCCTAATGACCCTGAAAAGCCCTTTGTGACAAGTGGTATCCGTCTAGGTTCTCCGGCCATGACAACGCGTGGTTTCAAAACTGCCGAAGCTGAGCAAGTGGGTCATTTGGTGGCCGATGTGTTGGATGCGCCTCATGATAGTGCCACGCTTGAACGGGTGCGGAGCCAGGTCGCCGCGTTGACCAAGCGCTTTCCAGTTTATCTTTAAGCCGCTATGCGCTGTCCTTTCTGCCAGCATGAAGATACCCAAGTGGCTGATTCCCGCGTGGCGGAGGATGGCGCTGTCATTCGCCGCCGCCGGCGCTGTCCTGAGTGCGATAAACGCTTTACAACTTATGAGCGAGTCGAGCTCACGTTGCCCACGGTGGTTAAAAAAGAGGGTAGCCGGGTCGAATTTGATCGCCATAAGTTGGCTGCGAGTATGCAACTGGCGCTGCGTAAACGCCCGGTCAGCGCAGAGGCGGTAGACGATGCCATTGCACGGATCGAATATCAATTGTTGAGTACAGGAGAGCGAGAAATCTATAGCGATAAGCTGGGTGAACTGGTCATGAATGAACTGCGCCAGCTCGATAAAATAGCCTATGTGCGTTTTGCATCAGTGTATCGGAGCTTTGAAGATATTGCTGAGTTTCAACAGGTTATTACAGAAATTAAGCAATTACCAACAACTGAGACGCTGCCCCGCAAGCGTTGACTTATATGCCTCTAAGTGTTGATTTATATGCTTCTATTACATGAGGCGTTTTAACATAATTTGGGCTTATACTCCATAATTTCCCCACCTTATTGCGCAATTAATAAATGAATGTTCTTGTCACTGGCGCTAACGGTTTTATTGGTCGTGCGGTGTGCCGCAGGCTTACAACTGAAGGGCATTCAGTCAATATGCTGGTGCGGCGCGCCAGTCTTGGCGGTAGCGTTTTGCCGGAGCTGGTGCATGAGGCAGCGGATTTTGCCGGTATAGAAAATACTTTGGCTGGCGCTGCACCGCCGCAGCTAGTGATTCACCTGGCCGCTCGTGTGCATTTGTTGCGCGATTCATCGTCAGCGCCGCTAGAGGCATTTCGTGCAACTAACGTTATCGGCACATTGCGGGTTGCACACGCTGCGGTGCGTGCTGGGGCTCGACGCTTTATCTTTGTGAGCAGTATCAAAGCACTAGGTGAGGTGGAACCTGGCAGACCATGGCGTGAAGAAGATACGCCCGCGCCAACGGATCCTTATGGCATTTCAAAATACGAAGCTGAAACGGCATTGATTGTACTGGGTCGTGAGACGGGGATGGAAATCGTGATTGTGCGCCCACCGTTGGTCTATGGTCCGGGTGTACGCGCTAATTTTCTGCAGCTTATGCGTGCGATTCACCATGGTTTTCCACTACCGTTAGGTAAGGCGCAAGCCCAGCGCAGTTTTATCTATGTGGAAAACCTGGCCGATGTTATTGCTCAGTGTGTCACACACCCAGCTGCGGCCGACCGGGTTTTTCATGTCAGCGATGGCGTTGACTTGTCCACCGCACAACTGGCGATGGCGCTTGGCCGTGCACTGGGCACGCCTGCTCGGCTATGGCGCGTGCCGTTGCCCTGGCTCGCTTGGCTTGGCTGTTTGACGGGCCGCACAATGCAGATCAATCGCTTGCTTCAGCCATTGAGACTTGATATCACGCAAGTGCGTACGGCCTTAAATTGGTCGCCGCCGTATGCCATTGAGGCAGGATTGTTGCGTACCGCAACTTGGCATCAAGAGTCTGCGGAGACCGTAGTAAAATGAATCAGAGTTGGCGCCGACAAAAATAAAAAGAGTGAACGGATGCCTAGCCAATTTTGCGTGATTTTATATGACCTTATCTAATATGCTCGACGTATCCTCGATTTGGTTTCAATTGCCGGGTTTGGCGTTAGCTGCTGCGACGACGGTTGCGGTCATTTTGCGGTGTTTGCTGGCGCTGGACAAGAGCCGGCAGTTTGCTCCTGATGTGCCGAATCATCGTTCATTACATACCCAGATTACGCCCCGTATTGGCGGGTGGGCGATGGCGCCTACTATCGTGATAGGCATGATATTTTGGGCGCGGACCTTGTGGCCAATAGCCTTTGCTGCATTATTTCTGGCTTTCGTGTCGCAATTTGATGATCGGCGTGGTCTTTCTGCGCGGGTGCGATTTGCGGCCCATGGACTGGCCGTGCTGACGGTGATGCTAGGATTTTCTCTATCGCTGGCGGGTTGGCAGCTTGTATTGATCTCGTTTTTACTACTATGGCAGATCAATTTGTACAACTTTATGGACGGAGCTGATGGCCTAGCAGGCGGCATGGCGCTCTTTGGGTTTGGTGCGTATGCCATGGCCGCAGCAGCAGTTGCTCCTGATTTGGCGGGCGCTGCTGCCTTAGTTGCAGGCGCCGCCGTCGGTTTTTTGGTGTTTAATTGGTCGCCGGCACGTGTATTTTTAGGAGATGCAGGATCTGTGCCATTGGGTTTTTTAGCTGGCGCGCTAGGTTTTTTAGGTTGGATGCGTGAAGTTTGGCCGTTTTGGTTTCCAGCGCTCGTGTTTTCGCCATTTATTGCGGATGCGTCGGTGACATTATGTAAGCGTTTGCTGCGTGGCGAGAAATTTTGGCAAGCGCATCGCACACATTATTATCAGCGGATGATCCAAATGAATGGCAACCATCTGGCTCCAGTCCGAGTCGCGTGTGGCTTAATGGCGGCTAGTGCGGGCTTAGCGCTGATTGGCTTGCACGTGTCAGTAGGCATGCAGTGGACAGGGCTTGCCGTGTGGGCGCTGATATTAATTTTATTGGGGGCGCGCATCGATTATCGCTGGCTTCAATATATTCGGGAAGGAACTCGCTGATGTTTCGACTTAAGACCACTTGGCTTGCTTTGATTGTCTTCTTCTTTGATCTGAGTGCGGTTGTCGTCGCTTGGCTGGCCGCTTATCTGATTCGCTTTAATGGCGAAGTACCGCCAGATTTTAAAGAAAGTGCGCTGTGGGCATTGGTCTGGGCGCTACCTATTCATGGCTTGGCTTTTCGTATATTTGGCTTATACCGTGGCATCTGGGTTTTTGCGAGCTTGCCGGATTTACTGCGCATCGTGCGCGCGGTTGGCGCCAGTACCCTGGCTGTGATGATCGGCGCGGCGATGCTGCAGCCAAACCCGATCATACCGCGCTCGGTGTTTATCGTGGCCCCCGTTTTTCTGTTTCTGATTATGGGCGGGGCACGGGCGCTCTATCGTACGACAAGGGAGTTTTATCGTTATGGTGGCCTGATTGCCCAGGGTAAACCGGTGCTTCTGTTGGGCGCGGGGAACGCAGGTGCGAGCCTAGTGCGTGAGTTAACGCGTTCAAGCGAGTGGCGGCTAGTTGGCTTGCTCGATGATGACCCGGCTAAGCGTGGTCGTGAGATTCAGGGTTATAAAATCCTTGGGCTGATTAGTGAGTTGCAGCGCTGGACAGCTGAACTTAAGGCCGAGCATGTGATTATTGCGATGCCATCGGCGCCGCTTGAGATCCACCGGCAGGTTGCTACTCTGTGCGTGCGCGCGGGGGTCCGTGCGCTGGTGTTGCCAGCCTTGACGCCGCTTACGCAAGGGCAAGCTTTTTTGTCGCGGATCCGGCAGATTAATCTAGAAGATCTGTTGGGTAGAGAGCCGATTACAATTGATACTGCCCATGTTGAAATGCTGCTCAAAGATCGAGTCGTGATGGTGAGCGGTGCGGGTGGCTCGATTGGTTCCGAGCTATGCCGGCAAATCTTGCGTTTTGCCCCCGCGCAATTGATTGCGTTTGAGTTCTCCGAATATGCGATGTATACGTTGACCGAGGAGTTGCGCGACAAGTTTCCTGGGCTATCCGTGGTGCCAATCGTTGGCGACGCAAAAGACTCCTTATTGCTTGATCAGGTCATGCAGCGCTATGCCCCGTATATTGTTTTTCATGCAGCGGCGTATAAACATGTACCCCTCATGGAAGAATTAAATGCCTGGCAAGCAGTACGCAATAATGTGCTAGGTACCTATCGGGTTGGGCGGGCAGCGATTCGTTGGGGCATCAAGCATTTTGTGCTGATTTCAACTGATAAAGCGGTCAATCCGACGAATGTCATGGGCGCGAGTAAGCGTTTGGCTGAAATGGCGTGTCAGGCATTACAACAGACTACTCAGTTTACGCAGTTTGAGACGGTGCGTTTTGGCAATGTACTGGGCAGCGCTGGCAGTGTTGTGCAAAAATTTGAAAAGCAAATTGCTACAGGCGGCCCCGTTACCGTTACGCATCCAGAAATTACGCGCTTTTTTATGACGATTCCCGAAGCGTCACAATTGGTCTTGCAAGCGTCAAGCATGGGGCAGGGCGGCGAGATTTTTATTCTCGATATGGGGCAACCGGTACGGATTGTTGATTTGGCGCGTGACCTAATTCGGCTTTATGGGTTTGCCGATGGGCAAGTTAAACTCATATACACGGGCTTGCGTCCTGGTGAGAAATTATATGAAGAACTGCTCGCATGTGATGAGACAACCCTGCCAACGCCTCATATAAAACTGCGTATCGCGCGTGCCCGGGAGGTCCCTAGCGGGTTACTTGATGAAGTGCTGCCGTGGCTGATGCAGCGCCGGATTTTAACTGACGCTGAAGTGCGGCGCGATGTGCGGCGTTGGGTCCCAGAATATTCGCCGCAAGTAGGGCCTACACTGGCCAAGCGCGCCTGAACCTATTGCCTATATTCCGGTTGTAAACGAATCATTCCGTATAGATCAACTTATTACTTTGTATGGCAATCTTCTCAAATATAAAACATTTTCCTGCACTGCAGGATATCAGCGAAGCGATGCAAAAAGCATCGCTTATTGTTTTTATGGCATGGAGCGATGTCCGCGCCCGCTATAAGCGTAGTGTGCTGGGTCCATTCTGGTTAACGTTAGGCACGGCAGTCGGCACCGTAGGGCTTGGCTTTATTTGGAGCGAACTATTTAAAATTGATCGCAATACCTTTATTCCTACGTTAACTTCTGGCTTGATCATTTGGCAGTTTATTACGGGCTGTATTACCGAGTCTCCGACTACATTTAGCCGTCAAGCAGCGGTTATTCGCAATTTAGTTTTGCCGCTTTCGATTCATCCGATTCAGTTGGTGATGAAGCATTTAATTAACTTGGCGCATAATTTACCAGTTTTTTTTGTGGTAGCTATAGTATTTCACGTTAAATTCACTTATTATTCATTGCTGGTAGTGCCTTGCTTGTTGTTGGTCGTAGCCAATTTACTTTGGATTACTTTAATGCTTGGCTTATTAGGCGCTAGATTGCGGGACCTTGAATATTTAGTGGCGGCGGTTATGCCGATCTTGATGTTTTTAAGTCCCGTGATGTACCGGCCTAATTATTTACCTTTTAGTCAGAAATTGATGTGGCTTAATCCGTTTTCTCATTTGATTGAAATAGTGCGCGCCCCTTTATTGGGTATGCCGCCATCTTTATTTGTTGTATATATCAATCTTGCTATGTGTGTATTGGGCTGGTCAATGACGCTCATATTCTTTAATAAGAAAAAAACGCGCGTGGCGCTTTGGGTATAACAGCTTAATACATGACAGTTGTTTATGGCCAGCTTAGTATTTAAAAACGTTACGGTTCAATATCCGATCTATAACAGCCGCAGCCAATCGCTACGCAATCAACTGGTGCGTGTGAGTACAGGTGGGCGGATTGAGAGCGAGGCCGGACACATTCAAATTGTGACCGCGCTCAAAGACGTTAGCTTTGAGCTTAAAAAAGGTGACGCAGTTGGGCTTGTTGGCCATAACGGTGCGGGTAAAAGCACAATGCTGCGCACCATGGCAGGAATTTATACACCGGTTGCTGGCGAAATTATACGACAAGGTTCCGTGGCGACTGTGCTTGAGATGGGTGCAGGCATGGATCCTGAGCTTACCGGCTATGAAAACATCATTCGCATCGCGGTATTAATGGGCATGTCGATTGCGCAAATTCAAAAGAAAACCCATGAAATTGAGCAATTTACTCAGTTAGGGAGTTTCTTAAATTTACCCGTTAGGACTTATTCAGCGGGAATGGCGACACGTTTAATGTTTGCCGTTGCGACTTCAACTCAGCCGGATATTTTACTGGTTGATGAGGTGTTTGGAACGGGCGACGCTGAATTTCAAGTTAAGGCTAAAGAACGGATGGAGGCGCTGATTTCATCTGTCGGTATCTTTGTCTTTGCTTCTCATGACACGGATTTAATTCGTAGTTATTGCAACCGGTTTTTTAGACTTGAGCATGGTAGCGTGGTTGAAATTGAGGCTGCTGAGCTACGGATATAGGGAAATTAGGCGGTTATGAGTGCAATCCGTACAAAGCTTTTTTGCCTGGCGCAAATTGTTTATCACCGGATTCCGTTACCAGCGTCCATTAAATGGCGTTTGCGGGAACGGTTATCCCCGATACTTTGGGTGTTACTAAGAAAGCACAACATAAGTATGCTGGCGGCCTTGAAACATATTGTACGGACTCAGAGTAGTACGAGAGAGAGCGAAAAAAGCCAGGGGGGTGGGTTTGAAGATGCGCTCGACCAGATTATGGGTTCTTTAGCTGTATGTGCTAAAAAATTTGGCCCAATTAGTCATGTCATTGCGTTGCCATTCCTAGGGACAGGTGGAGCGGAAATGACAGCCATTAATTTTGCTAAAGCTATTCGAGAATTGCGCGCTGATCGCACGGTTTTGATAGTTATTACAGACCGCTCAGATGTAGACGCGCGCGTTGTGCTTGCGCAGGGTATACATGTACTCGTTCTCGGTGAATTTTTTGGCAACGCTGCGAGCCACAAAATTAAATCGAGAGCACTGCTTCAACTATTGCTAACTATCAAGCCTCATGCTTTTCATACTATTAATAGTGAAGTGGCATGGCAACTCATTATTGAGCATGGCACAAGGCTGCGTTGTTGCATGCAAGTTATTGCGAGTATTTTTGCATTGCAATTTGATCGGTATGGCAAAATAATTGGATATGCAGCTAACTTCCTTGTAAAAAGTTTACCGCAACTGAATACACTTTTGACTGATAACTCCCGCTTTGTCGATCAAGCGATTAAGGAGTTTTCTATTGAAATTACTGACCGAGCCAAACTTCTCACAGTCTATAACCCTGCTCGCAGTGATGCTCTTGTTTCAGCGAAAAGTGTTGTGACACAGTGTTCTTATTTGGAAAAAGCTGAGCCAGGTAGAAAATTGAAAATCCTATGGGCAGGAAGGCTTGATGCCGAAAAGCGCATTGATTTTTTCCTCGAAATTGCCAGTGTTTGTGAATTTGCTGAGTTTGAGGTGTTCGGGCATGCCGTACTCAATGATCAAGTAACGCTTACTTTCCCAAATAACGTGTCTTTTCATGGCCCATTTTCTTCTCCGTCTGAGTGGCTTGTAGGTGGCCCTTATGACGCCTTTATTTTTACCTCTAAATGGGAAGGGCTACCTAATATATTACTCGAGGTTGGGTCGTTAGGTATACCTATCATAGCGCCAACAGTCGGTGGCGTAGGAGAGTTGATAACGCCGCTAACCGGCTTTCCCTTACCAGAAAATGCCACCCTTAAAGAGTACATTTCTGCGCTGCGGAAAATTCAGGAAAGCCCATTGCTCGCGTTAAATAAAGCAGTGCAGATGAGGGCCTTGATTGAGGGGCACCATAACTGGGAAAAATTTATTCAGAAGGTTGCAGCCATTCCAGGCTATCTTTTTAAAACAGAGGCGTAAGGTGCCAGCATACGAGCTATCGGCAACCGTGCCATTTGTTTCTATCGTTATTCCCTGTTTTAATCAAGCTAATTATCTGATGGAGTCGGTTTCATCGGCTCATGCTGCTTATGAGGGTAATTTAGAAATCCTTGTGGTGGATGATGGCAGTACGGCTCCAAACTCAGCCAGATATCTACGAGATGTTAGTAGAAACTTCCCCACTGTCCGCGTAATTAGTCAGGAAAATGGGGGCTTGTCTTCGGCGCGCAATAGAGGGATTAAAGAAGCGCGTGGAGAATATATTCAATTGCTCGATGCAGATGATGTATTGTTGCCAGGGAAAATCACACGACAAGTGATTCATTTTCAAGTGTGCGATGAACTGGATATATCGATTTGTAACTATTTCCTCGGCGATGAATGGTTAGTCAATTTTTCTAAGCAGGATGAAGGAATTTCTCAGTTTGATCTTACACTTGAAGATTTTCTATTCAAATGGGAAAGGGGTTTTTCGATTCCAATTCATTGTGCTCTTTTTCAGCGGCGCATTTTTGACACTGTCGATTTTGATATAGAGTCATGTGCAAAAGAAGATTGGCAGTTCTGGTGTATGTTAGCTTTGCTGAAACGGAAAATGGCATACATCCATTTTCCCGGGGTAATCTATCGGCAACATGCACAAAGTATGCGCCGCTCATATTTGAATATGGGGCGGTCATGGGTCAAGGCAGCTATCAAATTGGATGAGAAGGTCAATGCTACGTACCCATTATTTTTTGATGCGGCGATGTCGTGGTTCATTCAATATTATCAGTCTCTTCAGGCATATCAAACAGAAATCTGTGAGCTTCGCGAAGCTGCTAAAACTCAAAGATTACCTGTTCTGAATCCGCATCAACTGAAAACGCCGCAGGCGATACAAGAATTGTTGGTGGCTAAACTCCAATGCCTGGCAACCGTAAATGAATCTCCGTTAATAACGGTAATTATTCCTATTTTCAATCACTATAATTATCTTGAAGAGTGCCTTTCATCGCTGGGAGTACAGGGCTCGGTTTCTTTTGAAGTAATTTGCGTTGAAGATTATTCAACCGATGATCGTGTGCGCCAACTTATGATGGGTTTATCAGGGAAACTCAATAACCTGCGTATCATCGCGCATCAGAGGAATATTGGCATCTTATTAAGTCAGGATGAAGCTATTGTCCAAGCGAGGGGTAAATTTATTGTTTTTCTTGATTGTGATGATGTTCTAATTGAAGGGGCTTTAGAAAAGATAGCTGAAGAGATTAGCACCTATCCTGAGGTTGATTATTTCTTTTCGGATCGGCTTGATATATCTGAGTCTGGGTCTTTAATTAGGAGAGCTAGCTACGGCGGATATGAGCACATTGTGCCATCAAATAACATCCGAGACGATCTCTTGGACGGCATGATTGCATCGCATCTCAAAGTTATTCGTCGAATAAGCTATTTGCAAATTGGGGTAAACAATCTTCGATTTGATGGAATCCAGGATTGGGAGATTGCATTAAAAATATCTGATCGTGGAGGTGTCTTTAAGCACATAACAGAGGCACTCTACATGCATCGTATTCATGCGCAATCGCTCACACATTCAAGCATAGTATTGCAGATGCAAAAGACGAATAATTTGCGGCGATATTTTTTGGAAAAGCGGTTACGTATACCATCGCGAGGTGGAGTATATGAGCCAGGTTTGGAAGAAACAATTTTATATTCGAATCTAGATCGGGTGACTTTACCGAAACTAAAAGAAACATGGAGGCTTGGGAAAAGATGCGTACTTCGTTTGACAAGCAAGCCACCTATTAGTCAGCTCAATTTTATTAGAGAATTTAATTCTTATTTCGATCTTATTGAATATACTGAGTCTGAGACCTTTGCTTCATTGATTGGCTACGTATGGTCTACGTCGATTCTTTTGCATGTTCCTCCTCAAAGATCACAAGCGGGGAAGTAGGAGTATCCTTTCCATGAGTGTTCATGAAACTATCCATATTCGCCGGTCTATTGAATCAGCAGCAAATCATGTTTGCTTATCTGTATCGGTAGTAACCTTCAATCCCAACCCTATCCTGTTGCAGCGCACGTTGGATAGTTTGCGCTATGCAGTTGCCTATTTACGCGCGCAACGGGGTCAAAATTTGTCTGTTTCCGTCTTGCTAGTTAATAATGGTAGTGATTGTATCTCTGATACATGGGCTAGTGTTTTTAAACAGGATGCAATTGAATGCAAAGTAATTGCTGGTCACGGCAATATTGGTTATGGTCGAGGTCATAATCTTGCCATCGAATCCTTAACCAGTGATTACCATCTTATTTTGAATCCTGATGTTGATATGGCGGAAAATGCACTAGATCAAGCGCTGAAATTTTTCGACAAACATCCAGCTGTTGCGTTGCTCGCACCGCATGTGTCGGGTGAGGATAATGTAACTCAATATTTGTGTCGCCGTTATCCAACCGTGCTGGATTTATTTGTACGCGGGTTCTTGTGGAAAAAAGCACAAACTCTATTTATACTCCGGCTTGCACGTTATGAGTTGCATGATTTAATTAAGGTTAAATCATTATCGCATGAGCTAGCTGATCAAACGATTGATACGTTCATCTCACCGCAGATCGTCAGCGGCTGTTATATGATGTTTCGAACGAATGTGCTAAAGAAATTAGGTGGTTTTGATTCGCGTTATTTTCTGTATTTTGAAGATTATGATTTAAGCCTGCGTGCAGGGGCAATAGCCAGTATTGCTTATGTGCCTGCAGTACGTATTGTTCATTTTGGCGGTGGTGCCTCGAAGAAAGGTTGGCGCCATATCTATCTGTTTGTCATGTCGGCATACCATTTTTTTAATCGTTTCGGGTGGCGCTGGCTGTGATGAACAGGGCTTCCGCATGAAGCCCCTTGTCAGGTAGGCCGAGAATCGAATTACGCATGTTGCAATCCCAAGCAACGAGGGTGCGAATATCCTTGAGGCTAACCCGAGTTAGGTATTGTGCCTGTGCGATTTTTGCCATATTCAAAGTGATTTTGCGCAAAGTGGCTAAATTCCGAGCGGCGTTCTTGTCTCGCACTTGGCAGGCATCTTCTGCCAGGCCTCACACCATAGTCATGGAATACCTAGATCACAGATCAAAAAAATCAATCATTGAATAATTAGAAAAATTTGTAATCTTGAAAAAAATCTGCTACAACTAAAAACTAGCAAGAGTGAGTGCGCTAGATAAATAGCGTCCCAATTCTTGCGAAAAACTATTTAACGTGAGCATTCGTAATAAAAAATTGCTAATTTAAAAAATCTGCTAAAAATAAAAAAATAGATTAGTTAGAAGAAAAAATACTAATTTTTAAAAATTATATAGCTTGATAGCTATTTTTATGAGGAGATTTATATGCGTTTTTTATTGTTACTGCACTGCCTAGAAAAATGAACTTAGGCTTTGGCCACTGAATCTAGGTCGTATTTAGATAATCACAGGGCCAGCTCTATTAATACATTGACTTTGTACTAATTTTCCTACCTTATACAGGAACTCATAATGCAAATTTCTTCTTCTTCTTCTTCTTCTTCTTCTTCTTCTTCTTCTGCTGCTGCTGCCGCTGCTGCTGCTTCAACGCCCCAATTGCCATTTCTTCCACCCCCTAACTCTAAAGATGCTGAAAGTGGACTAGAGAAGGGGAAATTGTCAGACTCGTCAATAAAAATTCTTAAGAATGAAGTTTTCCAATCTTCAACTCAGCAAAATATTGATCCAGCCCCGAGGAAAATTCGCGACCCTGAGGATGTCAAAGAATTGCGGGCAGAGCAAATATCGCAGCATCTAAAACAAACAGAAAGCAACGTTCTTAATCATCTAGATTCGATAAAATCAAACTTAAATCGTATTTATGAGCAGTGTAGTCAGTTAGATCCAAAGATTCTTTGCTTAGCTTTCTCTGCATGCGCTGTTTCATTGTCCTTTTCTATTTATGCAAATGGCTTTTTGCAGAGGGGGTCTAATAACCAAGCCACGAAAACTTTAGCTAGCCTTTGGGGGCAGTTAAATTCTCCTTCTTGGCTATCTGAGCAAACAGAAGGTAGCATGGTTAATCGTTTAGCTTTGATAGAAGCGGAACTTAATCTGATTTCTGGACAATTCAATCAGCCAGAGTCGAAAAATCATCACTTAGTTTTTTCTTTATTCTCTTTTTCTTTGTTTCTGTTTCTCTATGCAATTGGAGTCTTATGGAGAAAGTCCAATAACCAACATTTGCAGAACGAAGGTTTGCAAAAAAAGCTTAAGGAACTTGAGGCAAAGCTGGAAAACTTGAGCCAAGATTTTAAAGATGAGAAATCTAGCATAGTTAACACTTTGCGAGGCGAGTTGGATAGT
Organism: Mycoavidus sp. SF9855; assembly: GCF_024582735.1. Classification (NCBI taxonomy): domain Bacteria; kingdom Pseudomonadati; phylum Pseudomonadota; class Betaproteobacteria; order Burkholderiales; family Burkholderiaceae; genus Mycoavidus; species Mycoavidus sp. SF9855. Next base: position 1,704,202 of record NZ_CP102085.1, on the reverse strand, counting down.
CGATCTGAGCAAATTCAAGGGGACTTGCGAGGCAAGTTTACTGCACTTGATAGTCGCTTTCATCCAAAGGATGGGAGCTTTGATTGGGCTAGGATCATCAGAAGACCAACGACGCTAAACGAATATGGTATTACGGATGCTGTAACGACTAAAGAGTTGCAAGATGGGTTTGCTGTATTTAGTGAGCGCTTTCATCCGAAAGATGGAGAATTTAACTGGGGGAGGCTTACTGGAACACCCAGCACACTCAGTGGATATGGCATCACCGATTTTAATGGCTCTCTCGATAAAGGCTGGCAATATTTGCCAGGCGGGTTGATTATGCAGTGGGGTTTTACTGTAACTCCAGACGGGGGCATGATGGAAATCAAATTTCCAATCGAATTCCCCTCAAACTTCATAAGTATTCACGGAACTCACGAGGGTACAGGGCCTGCATCTGCCATTGAGCAGCTGTTTACGCGATCAACAACAGGAGTTACATTACGCGCATTTAATCATAATGGAGATACTGGCGGAGGATGGCATATTCGGTGGTTTGCTATTGGTTATTAATGCTGTTTCTTTAATACTGAAAAAAGTGAGATACCTTATGACGAAAATTATGCAAGTATCGCTTGACAGCAAAGACGGTATCTCATGTGATGGTAGCTAACCACCACATAAACCATGATATAAGTTTGCGTCGTTTCTTGGACTTGTACCCAAGCAAAGTGGCACGGGTGGGAAAGTTAAGTTGCTGGGCATCAGCAAGCGGGGGACGCGTTGACTAATTTTTAAAGTTTTATCACTGGTTTACACCTTTCTGCTGAAATTCAAATTTTTCTAATTTTGACAAGGGTACATAATGCAAATTAATAATTCTCCACGGTTAATGCCTTTATCAAATTCAACATCTTCATTAGGCTCAATACCTTCATTAAACTCAATATCTTCATCAGCTTCATCAACCCCAGCCCCTTCACCAACCTCAACCACTCCATCTGCTTCAACAAATTTTTTATTAAATAATAATTTTCTTTTGCCTACTCTTTCTTTTCAAGGAACGCGAGGAACGGAAAGCAGCACGGAAGAGATGTCATTATCAAATCAGCAGATAGAGGGCTTGGGAGTTAAAGTGGGCCCATCTTCGACTGACTCTATTACACAGACAGAGCGTGATTTAAATACGGATCATAAGATAGAAGAATTAGAGCAAAGAACAAATAGTGGGGGTAGCTATTTATCGTCAATCAGAAAGAACGTCAGTGGAATAACGGCGCAACTGCCCAGGCTGGAGCCGAAAGATTGGAGCTTATCGCTTTCAGTATGCGTAATTTCTATGCTGTATCAGATATATACGGCAAGAGCGCTAGAGAGAAAATACGAGATTGAATTTGAGCAGATGCTGAATAAGTTGCTGAAACAGACAGAGCAGGCGATGAATTCACCAATGGAAAAGGAAGATCTCATTTTTGCCGAAATGGATTCAATGAAGAGTCAATTCAATCGAATTGCAGAACAGCTGAATCAACCTGGGCAGCAGGGATTATATCTGGCGCTTGGTGCCTTAATGCTATCGATCAGTGGGATGTTTTTTTTATGGGGCAAGGTGAATAGTCAGGGTAAGCAACTGAATAACCAGGCTAAGCAATTGGATGAAAAATCGGCGAAATTAAATATTCAGGATGGTTTGATCCAAAATTTGAAAGCTGGCGCCGAGTTAACGACCATCGAGCAAGAAAAGCATAATATGATACTGCACGATATTACCGAAGCATTGCAGCAATATCAGGTATTTGGCACACCCGAATGGATTGCGCCAAGCGATAGCGGCGGTCAAGCCTACCCGTATGCCAAGCGTGCACGGGTATGCTACCGCACGACAGAAACCGAGCCTTGGGAAATATACGAATCGCTTAGCGACCAAAACACCACCAAGCCAAGCAATGCTGAAAAATGGATGCGCATCGTGTCGAAAATTGCCTCGCAAGAGCAGGCAACAGCAGGTACTGACAACAGCACCATTATGACGCCGCTACGGGTGGCACAGGCGACGGCAAATAAGCAACCAGCGCTAGGCTATACCCCTGTCCAACAAGGTACAGGCATCGGTCAGCAATCAAACGCCGTCAAAATTGGTTACTCTGAACAGGGTAGGCTCCAAGCCACGGTAGACGATACCGATCAGGGAAATTTTGTCTTTGAGAGTCAACTTGCCGATTATGCGCGCAAAGATTACGTGGACACCCACACGCTCACGCCAGAAGTGGCAGATCAACGCTATTTAACTTCTGAGCTAGGCGATAGCCGATATGTGCGGCGAGAAGAGCGGACATTTCCAGAACTCAAATCTGGCTATCAAGTACTACCAAGTGGACTGATTTTGCAATGGGGCACTGTTGGCACGCCTCATGGCAATGATGGTCGGTGGGTCCAATTTCCGATTAAGTTTTCTAACGACTCATTTAACGTGTTTTTGACAGATCGAGCGGGCATCGGTTGCCATGCAGGAGCAGCTGTACCTCAACCTGGCAATCCAACTGGTTTCCAGGCATATGGGCGAAGCATAGAACATCACGGGATTTCTTGTACCGGATTTGGCTGGTTCGCCATCGGTCACTAACACTTATCAGGAGAACAACAATGTCCTTCTATTGCTCAGCCACCACCGGCGGCTTTTACGATAACGAAGTACACACGACGTGAGGTAGTTCCTCTTATTTTTAATAAGGGGAAAGTATAGTTTGGCCTCCCTTAGGAAAGGTAGTTTTACTTCAAATATCCCCGCGGATTATTCACCTGCCAGCGCCACTGATCAACACACATCCTTTCAATCCCATGCACAGCGCGCCAGCCCGTGACGCGCTGTGCAGCCTCAGGGTTGGCATAGCATGCAGCAATATCACCCGCTCGCCGCGCGACAATTTCATAAGGGATCTTACGTCCGCTCGCCATCTCAAATGCACGGATGATTTCAAGTACGCTATAGCCACGCCCAGTCCCAAGATTGACGGTGAAGCCTAGCTTGTGTTTGGTGAGCGTATCAAGCGCAGCAAGATGCCCGTGTGCAAGATCAACTACATGAATATAATCACGCATACCTGTGCCATCGGGCGTTGGCCAATCCCCTCCAAAAACTTTCAATTGCTTGCGTTTGCCAATGGCAACTTGCGCTATATAAGGCATCAGGTTATTAGGGATATCGTTTGGATCTTCACCCATTAACCCACTCTCATGCGCACCTACCGGATTGAAATAACGCAAAGCAGCAATTTTCCAGGTTGTATCTGCTGCAGCCAAATCACGCAATATCTGCTCGGCCATCACTTTAGTGTGTCCATAAGGATTGGTTGCTGACAATGGAAAGGATTCGTCAATAGGTACAGCGTGCGGATTACCGTAGACCGTCGCCGACGAGCTAAAGACAAAATGCTTGACGTTGTATGCATTCATTGTCTCAAGCAAGGTGAGCAGGCTGTCCATATTATTGCGGTAATATTGGAGCGGTTGCGCCACCGACTCGCCTACGGCTTTTAGTGCAGCAAAATGAATCACGGCCTGAATTGAATACGTTTTGAACACGCGCGTGAGGGTATCCCGATCGCGTACATCAGCTGCAAAAAATGGTACAGTTTTGCCGGTGATATGTTCAGTACTTTTAAGCGCTCCACGCTTGCTGTTGCTCAGATTGTCAACCACAACCACCTGGTAACCGGCATTTAGCAGTTCAACACACGTGTGCGAGCCAATATACCCTGCGCCACCTGTGACTAAAATGGTTCCTTTATGATTCGCTAGCATATTTCTTTGTTAGTTAAATTAAAAAGAGGTAGATAAAAGTACATTAGGCTATGATTCGCACAGTGCATGAATTCTATTTCAGAGAGATAGATATGAGTTGAGGCTGTATTATAAATTGCATACCCATTAGCTTCTGAAAATGTAGTTTTTTATTTGCTTTTTAAGGCTTTTTCATTCCATGATTTCAAACTCGATTTTCAAAGCGTACGATATTCGCGGCATTGTTGGTCAGACGCTGGATACGAGCGTGGCGCATAGCATTGGCTTGGCGTTTGGTAGCGAAGTGCGCGTTCATGGCGGCGATGCAGTTGCTATCGGCCGCGATGGCCGTCTATCCGGCCCAGAGTTGTCCAAAGCGCTGGCCGATGGCTTGCGCGCAGCCGGGGTCGATGTCATCGATTTGGGCTTAGCGCCAACACCGCTTGGCTATTTTGCCACCCATGTGCCGCTGAATGGCCGTCAAGTCGATTCTTGCATTGTGGTAACGGGTAGCCATAATCCGCCTAATTACAATGGCTTTAAGATGGTGTTGCGTGGCGCGGCGATCTATGGCGAGCAAATTCAAGCGCTGTATCAACGCATTGTGGCAAAAGAGTTTACTGCAGGGCAGGGTAGCTATCAGACGCATGATTGTGTAGCCGCGTATATCGAGCGGATTGTCAGCGATATTAAGCTTGCCCGCCCGTTAAAAGTGGTCGTTGACTGTGGCAATGGAGTCGCAGGCGCGATTGCGCCGCGTCTTTTTAGAGCGCTTGGGTGCGAAGTGCATGAGCTTTTTTGTGAGGTGGATGGTCATTTTCCGAATCATCATCCAGATCCGGCTCGCCCTGAGAATCTGCAAGATGTCATTGATGCCTTGGCGGCAGGCGATGCAGAAATTGGTTTTGCGTTTGACGGCGACGGTGACCGTCTAGGCGTAGTCACCAAAGATGGCCAGATTATCTATCCGGACCGTCAGCTGATGTTATTTGTGCGTGATGTGTTATCCCGTCATGCAGGCGGGCAGATTATCTACGACGTAAAATGCACGCGTAAACTTGCGCCATGGGTGCGGGCACATGGCGGCGAGCCCCTGATGTGGAAAACAGGTCATTCACTGATTAAAGCCAAGCTGCGTGAAACCGGTGCGCCGCTTGCCGGTGAAATGAGCGGGCATATCTTTTTTAAAGATCGCTGGTACGGCTTTGATGATGGTCTTTATACGGGGGCGCGGCTACTTGAACTACTGTCTCGCACAGATGACCCGAGTGCGTTACTCAATGGGCTACCGGATTCGATTGCAACGCCTGAATTGCAAATAAAATTAAGCGAGGGAGAAAATTTCGAGCTGATTGAACAATTGCAAAAATCCGCGCGTTTTAGTGGCGCCGATGAGGTGGTGATGATCGACGGTTTGCGGGTTGAATATCCAGATGGTTTTGGTCTGGCACGGGCGTCTAATACTACGCCTATGGTTGTGCTGCGCTTTGAAGCAGATGATGAAGAGGCGCTGGAGAGGATTCAACGAGATTTTCGTCGTGTGATTCTGGCGCAAAAGCCTGACGCTAAATTGCCTTTTTAAGCGTTTTTAACAAACCAGCGCCTCAATATAATTACCGTTTAAGTTTAGAGTGTCAGCCATTTGATTCAGATGCAAAAAATATTAATTGTCAAAGTGTCATCACTCGGCGACGTTGTGCATACGATGCCTGTGATTGCCGATATTCGGCGTCAGTATCCGACTGCGCAGATCGATTGGCTGGTTGAAGAGGGATTTGCTGATCTCGTGCGTCTTGTTGCCGGTGTGCGCTGCGTGATTCCATTTTCGCTACGCCGCTGGCGCAAACGATTATGCTCACCGGCAACCTGGAGTGAAATCCGTCAGTTGCGGCAGCGGCTAGCGAGTGAAGCTTATGATCAAGTGATTGATTGTCAGGGCCTCATAAAAACGGCCTGGGCGGCGCATTGGGCACGCGCGACGAGTGCTCGGGTGAGTGGGCTGGGTAATCGCACAGAGGGTTCTAGTTATGAATGGCCGGTACGCTTTTTTTATGATCAGCGTGTTGCGATCGAGCCGCATACTCATGTGCTAGAGCGTTCGCGTCAACTGGTTGCGGCTGCACTCGGAGACTCTGCTGGGTTATCAGGAGAGATCGATTTTGGTCTTGATACGCAGGCGGCTGAGACGGCATTGATAGAAACGGGCTTTAAATTGCCATCATCCTATGTGGTTTTAGTGCATGCCACTTCGCGCGCAGATAAGCAGTGGCCGCAGGAACGGTGGCTTGAACTGGGGCAAATATTACTGCGTGCGGGTATCTCGCCGGTATTGCCGTGGGGGCAGGCGACTGAGCGGGCGGTGAGTGAAAAAATCAGCGGGTGGCTCAATGCTCGTCTCACATCGGTGGGGAGGGCCGGCGCTGCAGCCTATGTGCCGCCCGCTTTAACATTGCCAGCAGTCACTGGGTTACTGCTGGGTGCTGCGGCAACGGTTGGCGTTGACACCGGGCTGGTGCATATAGCTGCGGCCCTCAAGCGGCCAACCATTGAGCTTTACAATTTTGATACGGCTTGGCGCACGGGCGGTTATTGGGCGCCAGACATCATTAATTTGGGCGGGGCGCAACAGCCTGCGCGACTTGCCGATGTACGGCGTGCGTTGGTTGATTTCGGTGTCTTGTAATTCGTCTATGTGCAACCATTTTTTGTCTGTGATGCCTGTGCATGATTAAGTGGTGGGCAATCTTGGCAACCCTTGCTACGGTTTTCGGTTAAACCTCTCTGATGCTACGTCAAATTTATCGTGCTTTATGGTGGCTTGTGGCTCCCGTTGCGGTGCTGCGGCTTTTATGGCGTTCTCGCGGCGAGCCGGGTTACGCCCGGCATATTGGGGAACGTTTTGGCTTTGGGCATTTGCCTGGCTTTTTAAATCATGGTGCGCCTTTGCTCTGGGTGCATGCAGTGTCGGTTGGTGAGACGCGCGCGGCGCAGCCGCTGATCGAGGCTCTTATAGCGGCCTGCCCAGAGGCGCGCATATTGATCACCCATATGACGCCAGGCGGCCGGGCAACGGGTGAGGCGCTGTTTGGCGCGCGCGTATGGCGCTGTTACTTGCCCTACGATATGCCGTTTGCCGTGCGGCGTTTTCTAACACGCTATCGGCCCACGCTTGGGGTGGTGATGGAAACGGAAGTGTGGCCAACGCTGATTGATGAGTGCCGTCGGGCTCGCGTGCCGCTTGCATTAGTGAATGCTCGTATGTCAGCACGTTCATATCGGCGAGCAGCTAAATTCGGGCAGGCCGGGCGTGAAATCTTTGGTGGTTTTACTCGTGTCTTTGCGCAAAGCCCAGCTGATGCAGAGAGACTCAGTGCGTTAGGTGCCCGCCCTGTAACGGTGCTGGGCAACCTGAAGTTTGATATGGCGCCGCCTGCCGCACTGATCGCCCGCGGCCAAACATGGCGCTTAGGTTTTGGCTCGCGCCCAGTATGGGTAGCAGCTAGCACGCGCGCTGGCGAGGAAGCACTCATGCTAGATGCATTTAAACGCAGTGGGCTGGCTGAAAGTGCTGTGTTAATTTTAGTGCCACGCCACCCGCAACGTTTTAACGAGGTGGCGGCATTACTTGCGCGAGAAGGTTGGCGTTTTGCCCGGCGTTCTGCTTGGCATACCCGCCCCTCCGAGACTGCTGAAAATGATTTGTCAAATCAAGCAATAAACCGCGCAAACCAGCCATTGCTTGGGCCTGACATTCAGGTATGGTTGGGCGATTCGATGGGTGAATTGGGGGCGTATTATGCGGCAGCGGATGTGGCTTTTATTGGTGGTAGTTTGTTGCCATTTGGTGGACAGAATTTGATCGAAGCATGTGCTGCTGGGGTGCCGGTCTTAATTGGCGCCCATACCTTTAATTTCGAACAAGCAAGTGCGGATGCAATCATGGCAGGTGCGGCGCGGCGCGTGGCTGACCCGGCCGCGCTTGGTAAAGCATTGCGCACGCTGCTTATAGACTCGAATCTACGCACTACAATGAGTACTGCAGCAGTCGCGTTTGCTGCCCGCCACCGTGGCGCAACGCGCCGTACGGTGGCGGCGCTAATGGCGTTGCTCCACTCAAATTAAAGTCCCACACTATTTCAGAAGCTAAAGCGTGGCGCCTCTATTGCGTTAACTAGAGGAGGGGCCCAAGTTTCAAATAAAACTTCGCTTTGGTATTCGTTTTTATCAACACAGGTAATGAGTTGCGCTTGCATCACCGGTGCGGTGCCAACGAAAGCGCACAGACGGCCTCCGGGCTTGAGTTGCGTGAGTAACGTCGGTGGTAAGACAGGTAGCCCCCCAGAGACCACAATGACGTCATAGGGCGCTTGCTGTGGCCAACCTTGCGCACCGTCACCTGTGACCACGCTTACCTTCGAGATAGTGTTTTTAAGCAAATTTTCTTGTGCGAGTGCGGCAAGTTCGGCATGGATTTCAATCGTCAATACGTGTTGACTGAGAGAGGAGAGTAATGCGGCCATATAACCGCTGCCTGTGCCGATTTCAAGTATGAATTCATGCGGTTTCAGTTGGAGGGCTTGCAAGATCCGCGCTTCGATTTTTGGGGATAACATATGCTGCCCGCAGGGCAGCGGAATTTCAAGATCGGCAAAGGCAATATTTTGGTAGGTGGGCGGTACAAAATTCTCGCGTTTAATGATTTCAAGCAAATTCAGTACATCCTGGTCAGATACATTCCAGGGACGGATCTGCTGTTGAATCATATTGTGACGTGCCTGTTCGAGATTCATAATAAAAGTTGGCTATTTAACGGAGGCCGAAGTATGATGAGAAAAATAGATAAACGCAGTAGAAAAAAACAGCCAAAAAACTGAGCATAAGCAACGCAAAAGCGGCTGTTAAGCTTATGACAGCGAGTATTGTATCAAACTGATGAAACCATGAGCTATCCTTTTACTACGGCTATGCGTCGCCGCTTGATCTTGGGATCAGTGGGCTTTTTTGTTCTGGCGCTCTTATTTGGCGCCTGTAGCAACTCTATCTTTCCATTTATTTCTGGTCAATATACTTTTTCGGCACGGGAAATCCAGACTGCGGTTGAAAAGAAATTTCCATATGACCAGCAGATTTTACAAATTTTTAAGCTTAAATTTGCCCATCCTCAAATCACTTTGCAGCCAAAGGCAAATCGCCTTGCTATTGCACTAGACGCGCAAATTAGCAGTTCTTTTATTGCGCAGCCAGTGAATGGTCAATTCACTCTCAACAGTGAACTTTCCTATGATCGTATCAGCCGCTCTGTAGTGCTTAAGCACCCTCAAGTCGAGCATTTACAGTTTGAGGGTATGGCGGATGAATTTGGGCGGCAAATCAACACCGCCGCTGCATTGCTTGCAACGCAATTGTTGGATAATTATCCAATCTACACTTTTAAATCTGATCAATTGTTGTTTGCTAAGGTGGCTTATGAGCCCAGTACGATCACCGTTGTGCCAGAGGGTGTTCGGGTACAACTGGTCGAGCGCTAAACCAGCGCTGTTAAGAGTTCTGTATATCAGGTGCGGCTTAAATAGCGCTTGGGCAGAAGGGCACAGTTGGATCAGGTATCATCTAATGGCTATTAACCTACCCTGGCAAAAAGGAATGTGATTTGAATATTGATTGGATCTTTGCTTTTAAAGCACTACTGCTTGGTATCGTTGAAGGATTGACCGAGTTTTTGCCAGTCTCAAGTACCGGCCATCTGATTGCTGCCGGTAGTCTGCTTAACTTTACCGGTGAGCAAGCCAAAGCATTTTATGTGGTGGTTCAGTTTGGTGCGATTCTCGCGGTCAGTTGGGAATTCCGTCGCAAGATTGTAGAGTTGGCGACCGGTATCGTGAGCCGCCCAAGCGCGCGCCGCTTCACCTTGAATATTATAGTTGCGTGCATACCCGCCGTGGTAGTCGGGCTGACTTTTGATAAACAGATCAAGGCGCTGCTGTTTACACCGGTGTCAGTTGCGTTAGCGCTGGTAATTGGGGGGCTCGTGATTCTGTGGGCAGAGTGGCGACAATCTAATGGGGGTAAGGTGCCGCGTGTGCAGGCATTAGATGAATTAACGGTAGCAGATGCGCTTAAAGTGGGTCTAGCGCAATGTTTTGCTTTGATTCCAGGGACTTCACGCTCGGGCTCAACGATTATTGGCGGTATGTTATTTGGGCTTGAGCGGCGGATTGCGACGGAATTCTCTTTTTTCCTGGCAATCCCCTTGTTGTTTGGCGCCACCATATACGAACTGTATAAAATGCGTGCGCTTTTTGATACGGTGGATATAGGCGCTTTTATCTTTGGGCTGGTGGCGGCTTTTGGCAGCGCATTTATTTGTGTGCGCTGGCTGTTGCGCTATATCGCAACTCACGATTTTAGGGTCTTTGCCTGGTATCGGATTGGCTTTGGCTTATTGATTTTACTGACAGCCTATACCGGTGCAATTAAATGGACTGCATGATCATTTGATGCAGTCCAGTCCAGTCCAGTCCAGTCCAGTCCAGTCCAGTCCAGTCCAGTCCAGTCCAGTCCAGTCCAGTCCAGTCCAGTCCAGTCCAAGCGGCACACTAGCGGGTTTAATCTGCGCGCCGCTGAAAGACTAAATCCCATACGCCGTGCCCGAGTCGCAACCCGCGCTTCTCGAATTTTGTGACTGGGCGATAAGTCGGGCGGGGCGCATAGTCGCTCGCGGTATTTTCGAGTAAAGGCTGGGCGCTGAGTACTTCGAGCATTTGCTCAGCGTAGTTTTGCCAGTCCGTCGCACAATGCAAGTAAGCACCGGGTTTAAGACGAGAGGCGAGCAGGTCGGCGAAAGGGGCTTGTATCAAACGACGTTTATGGTGCCGTTTTTTATGCCATGGATCTGGAAAAAAGATATGAATGCCGTCTAAGCTCGCAGGGTTAATCATGCGTTCCATGACTTCGACCGCATCGTGTTGGATGATACGGATATTTTCAAGCTGGTGGTCGTCGACTAACTTTAACAATGCGCCCACTCCAGGCTGATGGACCTCAATACCCAAAAAGTTAGTAGCGGGTAAATGGGCGGCAATCTCCGCCGTCGCGGTCCCCATACCAAAGCCAATTTCCAATACACAGGGTGCATCCCGTCCGAAAATAGCTGGCCAGTCAAGCGCTGTGGCGGTGGGCGGGTAAGGTAAGACAAAGCGTGGTGCAAGAGTATCAAATGCGCGTTGCTGGGCGTTTGATATACGCCCAGCACGCGTGACAAAACTGCGCACGCGACGCCTGGCTAAATCTGTAGTACTAAGGTTGGAATCTATCAATTTCTATTCTTGTTAATACGGTCAAAGGCAAGCGCGCGCTCAGCCTCTGCCTTGTGGCTAAAAAAATGGCTGCGTAATGGTTGCATTTGCACTATTAAACCAACTCAGCAGCGTTCCGACAAAATTGGCAATCGGTGCCGCATGCTTAACCAAAAAGCGTGCAATATCTGTTTCCGCATATTCTAGCAGTTCGCTTCCTTTATGCGGTGAGCCAAATGCGAAGTAAGCGCCTAGCACCCGCAGTAGCCGATTTAGAGAGAGTTTTCTATGCTGGCGCTGAGGCTTGCTGGTTAAGGTTATAGCGAGATCAATGCTATGCTTCGCGTTTTTAATTTTGCAGATTTTTAATGAAGCACTCTCATCGATACACCGCTGGTTTGATTATGGCTTTTGCTACCGCCTTGCCGCTACTGGTCAGCGCACAGCCCGAAAAAAAAATACGCGATGGTTTAACGCATGGGTCAGTGGTGGTGACGGCTGTCCGGCCAACTCTGCCGCTGAAGGTGGTGGCGGACCCTAAGGAATTTAATCAGGCCCCGGTGAGCGATGGCGCGGACTACTTAAAAAAAATTCCTGGGTTTTCGCTGATCCGAAATGGTGGGGCGAATGGGGATCCTGTATTGCGCGGTATGTTTGGTTCGCGTTTAAATATTCTGATAGATGGCAGCACGTTATTGGGGGCATGTGCTAGCAGAATGGATGCACCGACTTCTTATCTTGCGCCTGAAAACTATGATGAACTGACGGTCGTTAAAGGGCCTCAAACCGTCACCGGAGGTCCAGGCGCTTCAGCTGGTACGATTCGTTTTGACCGCCGCCCACCACGGTTTGATACCACCGGCATGCGTTTTGATGGCAGTGTGCTAGGTGGGGCATGGGGCCGTAACGAGCAAAGAGCAGATTTAACGGTGGGTACCCCAGAAGGATATCTGCGGCTGATGGTGAACCAGGCGCATGCAGGTGACTATGAAGATGGCGCTGGTAAGACTGTGCCATCTAGCTGGGATAAATGGAACACAGACGTAGCGGTAGGATGGACCCCCACGGCTCATACGCGCTTAGAATTGAGCGCAGGTACGGGTGATGGCGCGGCCCGGTATGCTGGGCGCGGTATGGATGGTGTGCGCTTTAAGCGCAATAGTTTTGGTTTGCGTTTTGAGAAAAGCCATTTAAGTGGTTTATTGGATACGCTGGAAGCACAGATTTATTACAATCAAGCAGACCACGTAATGGATAACTATACATTGCGCCAGGTTCCGCCACAGGGGCAACCCCTGGCTTCTGAATTAGAACGCCAGATTGTAGGCGCGCGTCTTGCCGCTACTTTACCGTGGGGCAATGACGTTAAACTGGTAAGCGGTCTGGATGCGCAAATTCATCAACGCCAATCACGTACTATTAAAGTTGACAAAAGCGGGCCATGGACCAAACAAGTCAGTTTTTCCCAAATGGGGGTTTTTAACGAACTGACCTGGTATATGACCGAGCAAACGCGTATGGTGAGCGGTGCTCGCCTAGACTGGATACAGACTAAAGATCACCGACCGCGGTCTAATCCCACTGCTAATCAGCAGCGCCATGCCGTTTTGCCTAGTGCATTTATGCGTTATGAACGTGATTTAAAGCGTCTGCCTGCTATGGCGTATATAGGGGTGGGTCACGTTGCGCGTTTTCCTGATTATTGGGAGCTTTTTTCGCCTAAGCTAGGCCCCACAAACTCGTTTAATGCGTTTGATGGTATTCAGCCTGAAAAAACCACCCAGCTTGATTTAGGTGCGCGCTATGCAACGGATCGGCTACAAGTATGGACTTCGGCTTATTTGGGTTATGTGCATAATTTTATTGTGTTTAAAGCACTGAATGCAAAAGTGACCGAAGCGCAGGCGACTAATATCAATGGCCGCATGATGGGAGGCGAGTTGGGGGCGAGTTGGCAGTTAGCGACGCATTGGCGTGTGGAGAATAGCCTGGCCTATGCTTGGGGTGAAAATACGCGTGATAACAAGCCGCTGCCTCAGATGCCGCCGTTAGAGATGCGTTTTGGGCTGCGTTATGATGATAGTCGTTTATCGGCTGGAGCAAACTGGCGGGTGGTTGCCGCGCAGCATCGATACGCCTTAGAGCAAGGCAATGTGGTTGGCAAGGATTGGGGGCCGAGTGCGGGCTTTAGTTTATTGTCAGTGAATGCGGGTTATCGAATCAATAAAACTACTCAGTTGGCCGTGGGTATTGAGAACATGTTGAACAAGAATTATGCAGAGCATTTAAATCGCGCAGGGAATGCAGCGTTTGGTTACCCGGCGGATAACTCGGTGCCAATCCACGAGCCAGGGCGGATGGTGTGGGCGCGGCTTAGATTGAAATTTTAAGTGTGTTTATTATTAGGCCGAAGTTTCACTCTTAAACAATAAAGTCCGTAATGCCGCGGGAGAGTCAATAATATAGTCGGCCTGCCATTTTTCAGCTGAGTGTTCACTATAACCATAAGCCGCAGCAATGGTTTTCATCCCGGCTGCTCGGCCAGCTTGGATATCGCGTAAATCGTCACCGATATAGGCAATTTGAGTGGGCGTAAGCTGCAGTTGCTGAGCCGCGTATAAAAGCGGTGCTGGGTGTGGCTTAGCGTGAACTGTCGTGTCTCCGCTGACAACGCAGCTTGCGTGATTCAGGCCCAGCCGTTCTACTAACGGTTGCGTCAAGCGAGCAATTTTGTTTGTCACAATGCCCCAGCGCACGTGATGCGCTGAAAGTTCAGCAAGTAACGCCTCAATACCTGGAAAAAGCACGGTTGCACTGTCAAGATCAGCGGTATAGTTGGCTAAAAATTCTTCAATCATTGCCACGAAATCACGATGTGTTGCATCAATCCCAAACGCGCCACCGAGCAGCCCGCGCGCACCGGCAGAAGCAAATGGTCGTAATTGTCCAAGCGGTAGCATTGGCATGCCACGTGCATGGCGCATTTTATTGACTGCCGCCGCAAGATTGGGCGCTGTGTCAGCCAGCGTGCCGTCAAGGTCAAAAAGGATTGCCCGCTCGGCGCTGGGTGAGATAAATGAGGTATCGCTCATACACGGACACAAGCCAGCATGTAATTGATGCTGGTGTCATTGGAAAGCGTAAAGTGTTGGCTCATTGGAGCATAACTTACGCCTTTAAATGCGTGTAAACGCAACCCAGCAGCACGCGCGTATGAACTTAATTCAGCAGGGCGGATAAACCGTGCGTAGTCGTGGGTGCCACGCGGCAGCATTTGGGCAATATATTCTGCTGCGATGACTGCAAATAGATAAGATTTCAAACTGCGATTAAGGGTTGAAAAAAATACCCAGCCGCCAGGCTTAACAAGCTTAGCGCAAGCGCTCACAATGGAGCCAGGATCGGGCACATGCTCTAGCATTTCCATGCAGGTCACCGCATCATAGGCGCCAGGCTCACGCAGGGCGAGGGCTTCGGCTGAAACTTCTTCATACTCTAGCATGACGCCACTGTCGAGACGATGCAATTCAGCGGCGCTCAATGCATCAGAGGCGAGGTCGATGCCTTTGACCTGCGCGCCAAGCTGAGCCATTGATTCAGCCAAAATACCTCCGCCACACCCTACATCTAGGATGCGTTTGCCCCTTAGTTGCGTATAGGAGTTGATCCAATCAAGCCGCAACGGGTTCAGTTGGTGCAGGGGTTTAAATTCAGCCGTAGGGTCCCACCAGCGATGGGCGAGAGCGCTAAATTTTCTGAGTTCGTGTGGATCAGCGTTGATCATCGATTTAATCTGGACCGTAAAAAAAGCCCTGCAGCAGCAGGGCTTTCACATCATGATATGCCGCTTAGCTTAATAAGCAGGCTGATTGGCTGGCGTGGTTGTGCCTACCACTTCAACTTCAACGCGGCGGTTTGGAGCCAAACAGGCAATCAAATCTTTCCGTGTCTTTTGGTGGCAATCGGTGACTACAGGATTGCGCTTGCCTTTAGCTTCGGTGTAAATGCGGTTTTCGTCAATACCTTGACTCGCTAGATATGCTTTCACGGCTTGTGCACGTTTCATCGAAAGCTTATCGTTATAACGGTCATGACCGATTTTATCGGTATAGCCGGTGGCGACGATGACTTCAAGATTCAGCCCTTTGACTTTTTGGGCGAGTGCATCAAGTTCAGTTTGACCACTAGCTTTCAAGATGGCCTGATCAAAGTCAAACAACGTATCGGCTTGATAAGTGACTTTTTGGTTAGTGATTTGTGGCACGATAGGAGGTGTTTCTGTGGCTTGCACGACAAGAGCGCCATCGCATTTTGGATTGGCCGTTGCGGGCGTCCAAGGCGAACTACGCCAGCATAGCTCATTGGTGCCATTCGTCCACACATATTCTTGGCTGCCGTTGGCCCAGTTGTCGGTGTTTACTTGGGGTGAAAGCTGTACGGATTGCGCCGAAGCGGAGGCAGCCATTACTGCAGCAGCTGCGATGACAGCGAGCTTGGAAAGTGTGTTCATATTTCTCCTCTCGAGTTTGAAGTTACCGCAGGTTTTCTGCGCGTCTGATGATTAGAAAAATGATGCTCGCAGAAGGGCATTGAAAGCAAGCTAAAAATACTCAATAAATTGTATTGCAATGCCTATTCGCGTAGAGTTATTCTGCCATATCGCATCACTAAGCCGGTGAACATTTCTTCTAAAGAGGGGTGCGATTCGCTAACTGTGGCAAGCGCGCAACAGCTGAGTCAAGGCAACTGGGCCATGACAGCAAGCTGCGCATGCTAAAATTACGCGTTATTCATCTTTAACTTGGCTCTTGATACAGCCCCTTATCTTTAATAGCAATCGCCGCTAGCGCGGTTTTTTGCCATAGAACAAACTAGCCTGATAAATGGATCAATTCGCCAAAGAGACTCTACCCATCTCGCTTGAAGAAGAAATGCGCCGCTCTTACCTCGATTACGCCATGAGCGTGATTGTAGGGCGAGCGCTGCCCAGTGTTTATGATGGTCTTAAGCCCGTGCATCGGCGTGTATTGTATTCAATGCACGAGTTAAACAATGACTGGAATCGTGCCTATAAAAAGTCCGCTAGGATTGTTGGGGATGTCATCGGTAAGTATCATCCGCATGGCGATGCCGCGGTCTACGGCACGATTGTGCGGATGGCGCAGGATTTTTCGTTGCGTTATATGCTGATTGACGGTCAGGGTAATTTTGGTTCGGTCGATGGGGATAACCCTGCGGCGATGCGTTATACCGAAATCCGCATGGCTAAAATCGGCCATGAATTGCTGGCTGACCTGGATAAAGAGACGGTCGACTTTGAGCCCAATTATGACGGCAGTGAAAGTGAGCCCGTGGTCTTGCCCGCGCGCATGCCCAATTTGCTGATTAATGGCTCATCCGGCATTGCCGTTGGGATGGCCACGAATATTCCGCCCCATAATTTGAACGAAGTGGTGGATGGTTGCCAGCTTCTGCTGCAAAATCCACAGGCATCGATTGATGACTTAATTGCGGTGATTCCTGCGCCTGATTTTCCGACTGCGGGCATTATTTATGGCATTGCTGGCGTGCGTGATGGCTATCGCACCGGCCGTGGCCGTGTCGTGATGCGGGGTAAAACGCATTTTGAAGAAATTGATCGTGGCCAGCGTAATGCGATCATCATTGACGAGCTGCCGTATCAAGTCAATAAACGCATGTTGCTTGAGCGCATTGCCGAGCTGGTGCACGAAAAACGCATTGAAGGTATTTCCGATATCCGCGATGAGTCGGATAAGAGCGGGATGCGCGCGGTCATTGAGCTCAAGCGCGGCGAAGTGCCAGAGGTGATACTGAATAACCTCTACAAAAATACCCAACTGCAAGACACCTTTGGCATGAATATGGTCGCTTTGGTCGATGGCCAGCCAAAGCTCCTTAACCTGAAGGAGATGCTGCAGTGTTTCTTAGCACACCGGCGTGAGGTAATTACGCGCCGTACGGTATATGAATTGCGCCGGGCGCGTGAGCGCGGGCATGTCTTGGAAGGACTGGCGGTTGCTTTAGCGAATATCGATGAATTTATTGCCATCATCAAGGCGGCCCCTTCACCACCGAGCGCGCGGCAAGAGTTAATGGGGCGTGTGTGGGATTCGCCGCTCGTGCGTGACATGTTGCTGCGAGCTGGGGGCGATACGCCGGGCGGTGGCGCCGCGTATCGGCCAGAAAGCTTAAACCCAAGCTTTGGGATGCAGCCTGACGGTCGCTATAAATTATCGGATGTGCAAGCGCAAGAAATTCTGCAAATGCGCTTGCAGAGGCTGACTGGACTCGAGCAAGATAAGATTTTGGCGGAATATCGCGAGATGATGAAGCAAATTTCCGATCTACTTGATATTTTGGCGAAACCGGAGCGTCTGCGCACCATTATTAGTGACGAGCTGACAGCAATTAAAAAAGAGTTTGGTGATGCGCGTCGCTCATATATTGAATTCAATGCAACTGAGCTCAATACAGAAGATTTAATTACGCCGCAAGACATGGTCGTGACGCTGTCGCATGGCGGCTATGTAAAGGCGCAGCCTTTATCCGAATATGGCGCGCAAAAGCGTGGCGGGCGTGGTAAGCAAGCAACTTCGATGAAGGAAGATGATTGGATTGAAACCTTGTTTATTGCGAATACGCACGATTACATTCTGTGCTTTTCCAATCATGGCCGTGTGTATTGGGTTAAGGTCTATGAAGTGCCGCAAGGTTCGCGCAATGCGCGGGGGCGGCCGATCGTTAATATGTTTCCATTGAATGAGGGTGAAAGAATCACGGTCGTGCTGTCGGTGAAGGAATTCTCTCCTGAGCGTTATGTCTTCATGGCAACCTCGCTTGGCACGGTCAAGAAAACACCGCTTGAAGCCTTTAGCCGTCCACTCAAAAAAGGGATTATTGCGGTCAATCTGGATGAAGGCGATTATCTAATTGGTGCGGCGATTACCGATGGTGAGCACGATGTCATGCTCTTTTCAGATAGTGGCAAGGCGGTGCGCTTTAGCGAAAATGATGTGCGGCCGATGGGGCGTGGCACCCGTGGTGTGCGTGGTATGCGGCTAGAAGAAGGGCAGCAGGTCATCGCCTTGCTGGTGGCGGAGAATGAGCGGCAGTCGGTGTTGACAGCCACTGAAAATGGCTTCGGCAAACGTACCCCAATTGCTGAATATACCCGTCACGGGCGCGGTACCAAAGGGATGATTGCGATTCAAACTAGCGAGCGTAACGGTAAAGTGGTGGCGGCAATATTAGTTGAGCCGGAAAGCGAAATTATGCTGATTACAACGGCGGGGGTATTGATCCGTACGCGTGTTGCCGGCATACGAGAAATGGGCCGCGCCACACAAGGTGTTACACTCATTACCCTGGACAAAGGAACCACATTATCGGGACTGCAACAGGTAGCTGAAACCGAGGCGGAGGTCGACACTAATGCTGAGACAGAGGTTGACGCTAACACCGAGTCAGAGGTCGATGCTAATACCGAGACCAATCCTGAGGCAGGTTCTAGCCTTGAAAACGATTGATTTTTATGGAGCAATCAATGCAAATAAAGTTTAAGTCATGGATGTTGTTAGCCCCTTGGTTTTTGTTGGCGCCAGCTTTTTCTATTGCTCAGCCGCTGACGATGCAAGGTGAGGCGCTTTCTGCCGCTCCTGCCGCAGCGCCGCTTGATCCGGCTCAGCAGGCGGCCATTAAAGATTTGCTAGAGGCTATCGACGCGGATAAGCATGCTACGGCAATTGGTAACAGCGCCCAGATGCAAATGAAACAATTAGTGCCGGCTATTTTGTCCGATGCATTGTCGGAGAATAAAAAGCTCACTGATGCACAAAAGCGCGCAGCTGTTCCACAGTTGCGGCAAAGCGCATTAGCTAAACTTGCTGAGCAAGCCGGCCAATTGTTTACAACGCCGCAATTTCATCAGGATGCGCTGCAAGCACAGCGCGATGCTTATGCGAAGTATTACACCGCCGCTGAAATTAAAGATTTAACTAAATTCTACAAAAGTAAAGCAGGCATTAAGTTTCTGCAAGTGCAAGACCAAGTTGGTGGTTATGTGCTCAACAGCTTAATGCAAAAGTACATGCCGCCGTCGATCCAAGCGGCGCGCGAGCAGGCTGATAAAGAAGTTGCATTGGTCGCTAAGTCACGGACTTCTAAAAAACCTGCAAGCAAGGCGAATAGCACGGCCAAGTAACGCGGTTGATGAGTTTTTAAAAAGAATGGCCGTTTTGCATACCCGTGCAAAACGGCCATAATTATTTAATTTGGGTCCTAAAGCGGGCTTGTTTTTGCCTTCTGATTTCCTCGGTGGCATAAGAACAGATAGCAGTCATGCGGTTTTAAATGCCGCAGGATGAGGTTGCGTTGTGTGGCTCGGCAATCCTATCGACAAAAAACGATTGTCCTGAAACGCCCTTGAATACGAGTGATGCAGATGCGCCCATTTAATTTTGCTGCCGGTCCGGCAGCCCTACCCGTTGAAGTACTTCAGCAAGCCGCCGATGAGATGTTGGATTGGCAAGGCACAGGCACGAGTGTGATGGAAATGAGTCACCGTAGCCGCGAATTTGAGTCAATTCATCAAACTGCATTGGCTGATCTGGCTGAATTACTGATGCTGCCGGCAAATTACCGCCTGCTTTTTTTGCAAGGCGGAGCGCTTGCCGAAAATGCCTTGGTCCCATTAAATCTGCTGGGCGCGCGCACAGCGGCGGACTATGTGGTGACGGGTACATGGTCGCGTAAATCGCAATTGGAAGCAAGCCGTTACTGCGCAGCGCATATTGCTGCGACGAATGAAACAAGCAGACTCAATTCTCCGCAAAATAGAGCGCGGCTTGGTATTCCTGCGTTTACTGACTGGCATTTGTCTGCTGATCCGGCTTATGTCCATATCTGCACCAATGAGACCGTGAATGGCGTTGAGTTTTTTGAGATCCCGGATTTAGGCGAGGTGCCGCTGGTGGCGGATGCTTCATCGCATCTATTATCGCGCCCGCTGGACATCACCCAATATGGCGTAATTTATGGGGGCGCGCAGAAAAACATAGGCATGGCCGGCGTTACTTTAGTGATTGTGCGTGAAGATTTATTGGATCGGGCACTGCCGATTTGTCCTTCGGCGTTTGAATGGAAGACTGTTGCCGCGCATAATTCAATGTATAACACGCCGCCTACTTATGCTATTTATATCGCGGGTCTTGTCTTCAAATGGCTTAAACGGCAAGGTGGGCTCGCGGCGATAGAGGCGCGCAATATTGAGAAAGCGCAACTGCTCTATCAAACGATTGACGCCAGCGACTTTTATATTAACTGGGTCGAGCCTGCAGTCAGGTCGCGCATGAATGTCCCATTTTATCTTGCGGATGAAACACGCAACGATGATTTTTTGGCGGGCGCGCGCGCCTGCGGCCTGCTGCACTTAAAAGGGCATGCTTCGGTTGGCGGTATGCGCGCCTCAATTTATAATGCAGTGCCGCTCGCAGCAGTGCGGGCGCTGGTTGATTATATGCAAGCCTTTGCCCAACGCCACGCTTAGGAGGGCTAGCCAACGGATGTCAACCGAATCCATACCTGCCTTTTCTCTTGCCGTTTAATATTTTGATATAGCATGGATGATGAACAGCCAACTCTGCAGCCTCTACGAGATAGTATCGATTTGATCGATGGGCAGTTGCTCACGTTATTAAACCAACGTGCGGCACTGGCACTTGAAGTCGGTGAAATCAAGAAGCATTTTAAGACGCCAGTGTTTCGCCCTGAGCGTGAATTGTCGGTACTCACGCGTTTGCAAGCGCTCAACCAAGGGCCATTGCAAGCTAAGCACATCGCTGTGATTTGGCGAGAAATCATGGCGGCCAGCCGGGCTCTTGAAAAGCCGTTCACAGCGGCTTTTCTCGGGCCGGTTGGCACGTATAGTGAAGAGGCTCTGCATAAATATAGTAGCTCTGCGGTAGAGGGCTTGCCTTGTCCGTCGATCGATGAAGTTTTTCGAGCAGTGGAAGCGGGTGCGGCCAATATTGGTATCGTTCCGGTTGAAAATTCAACTGAAGGTGCAGTCTCGCGCACGCTTGATTTGCTGTTACATTCTCCGCTGGCGCTCACTGGCGAAGTGGTTTTGCCAATCCAGCATAGCCTATTAACGCGCACGGGTACGTTGGCTGGCGTCTCGCGTGTGTGTGCCCATGCACAGGCACTGGCGCAATGCCAGCATTGGCTGGCGCTGCATGCGCCGCAACTCGAACGGCAAGCCGTGGCTAGCAATGCTGCTGCTGCTCAATTGGCGGCGGCTGATGCGAGCGTGGCGGCGATTGCGAGCGAACGGGCCGCGGCCCATTATAATTTAGTGACCGTGCAGGCGATGATGCAAGACGATCCGCATAACCGTACTCGCTTTGTGGTGATTGGTGGGCGCTCGAGTGCGCCCACTGGTTGTGATCAAACTTCACTGATCTTAGCCGTGAAAAATGTAGCGGGGGCGGTGTGTCGGATGCTCGAACCCTTGGCGCGTCATGGCGTTTCGATGACGCGTTTCGAGTCGCGGCCAGCCAAAAGCGGCGCTTGGGAATATTATTTTTATATCGACCTTGAAGGACATTATGCCGATGCCCCGTTAGCGGCCGCGTTTGCAGAATTAAAGCAAGGTGCAGCCTTTATTAAAATCCTCGGTTCTTACCCACGGGCGCATTGATATGCATCTTGATTTAGGACCGTATACCCAGGCAAGGGGTACGGTGCAGTTACCGGGCTCAAAAAGCATCTCGAACCGCGTGCTTTTGCTAGCGGCGCTGGCACATGGAAAAACGCTCATCACTAATTTGTTAGAGGCGGATGATACGCGCGTGATGTTAGAGGCGTTAGCTACGCTTGGCGTGCATTGTCTGCGGCAAGATCAGGATTATGCCGTGGCTGGAGTGGGGGGTGTTTTTCCGCTCAGAAAAGCGCAGCTTTTTCTTGGCAATGCCGGTACGGCGGTGCGTTTGTTAAGTGCCGCGCTCGCCCTGCAGGCGGGGGGGGGCGACCGCGCATATCAGATTGCAGGTGTACCGCGGATGCATGAAAGACCCATCGGGGATTTAGTCGATAGTTTGCGTGTGCTAGGTGCATCGATTGAGTATGCAGGGCGCGAAGGTTTTCCGCCGCTGCTGATCGGACCTATGCAAAAGAGGGATGAAGCCGTGGCAGGCAAAGCAGATCCGGCCGCTTCTATCATCGCGCCTCATCAGCAACTCTCTGTGCGGGGCGATATATCGAGTCAGTTCTTGAGTGCTGTGTTGATGGCGCTGCCATTACTGCCGGTGGCGCAACGCAACGTCATCATTAAAGTTGATGGAGAATTGATTTCAAAGCCCTACATTGACCTGACCATCAGTTTGATGGCGCGCTTTGGCGTGCAAGTAGAGCGCGAGGACTGGCAGTGCTTCAGCCTAGCGGCAAACTCGTCTTATCAAGCGCCAGGCCAGATCGCAGTTGAGGGCGATGCCTCATCGGCCTCTTATTTTCTGGCCGCCGGCGCCGTCGGCGGAGGGCCGCTGCGAGTAACCGGGGTTGGGGCCGAGAGTATCCAGGGCGATATTGGCTTTGCCAATGTGTTGACCCAGATGGGTGCTAACGTCATGATGGGGCCTGACTGGATTGAAGTTAGTGGTGCTACCAATAGCCCGCGCCGGCTCAAGGCAATTGATATGGATTTTAATTTAATCCCTGATGCTGCCATGACAGTTGCTGTGCTCGCGCTTTTTGCCGAAGGCACGAGCACTTTGCGCAATATCGCCAGTTGGCGCGTGAAAGAGACGGATCGGCTAGCCGCGATGGCGACAGAGCTGCGTAAATTAGGCGCCACAGTTGACGCCGGAGCCGATTTTTTGCGGATTACTCCACCCGCCACACTCACCGCCGGGGCCGAGATTAATACGTATGATGATCACCGCATGGCAATGTGTTTTTCGCTCGTGAGTTTGGCTGGGGTGCCGATTAGAATTAACGATCCCAGCTGTGTTGCAAAAACATTTCCTGATTATTTTGAGCGCTTTGGCGCAGTCGTACGATGACAACAGTTAGAGAACACGCAAAACAGCATACGAAACTGCATGTGCCAGTGATTGCGATTGATGGGCCAACAGCCTCTGGTAAAGGGACGGTTGCGCAGCGGGTGGCCAAGCGTTTGGGATTTGATTACCTTGATAGCGGCGCATTGTACCGCCTGCTTGCGTTGGCGAGCGTGCGGCGCCAGCTTGCGGTAGAGGAGGTTGCAGCCCTCACTGGATTAGCCCGCGAGCTGCATGTCGTCTTTAGAGATGGCTATGTCAAGCTGGATGGCGCTAACGTATCTGATGAAATCCGCGCGGAAGCGATTGGCAATCGAGCTTCTGAAATTGCCACGCATGCGTCGGTAAGGCAGGCGCTGATTGCCCGCCAGCGAGCATTTCGCACATTACCGGGCCTAGTGGCCGATGGCCGGGATATGGGTACGGTGATTTTTCCAGACGCGAATTTGAAGATTTTTTTAACGGCCAGCGTTGAGGCGCGCGCGCAAAGGCGGTATAAACAATTGATAGAAAAAGGTTTTCCTGCTAGTATAGAAACCCTCTCGCAAGATTTAGCTCAGCGCGATGCACGTGATAGTCAACGTGCGAACGCGCCGCTTAAGCCTGCTGAAGATGCAAAAGTGCTCGATACCTCTAGTCTTTGCGCTGATCAAGTGACTGACAAGATACTCGAGTGGTTTGCTGCATTGTCGGTCCCCGTGTTTCACGCCCATATCCATGTATAGGCGGGTCCATAGGTACGGTCATGCTTAGGTTTGCTGCTGTTATGAAGACAGTGGCTTGATAATTAACCCTTAACCCCGTGCACAATTTTGCGTTAAGCAATTCTCAACATAGTGCGCGTAGTACACCTTTAAATTTATGTCCGATTTGCAAACCTCAACCTCTGCTCCTCCCACCGAATCCTTCGCTGCGCTGTTTGCTGAATCACTTACCCGCCAGGATATGCGTGCGGGCGAAGTAATTTCTGCCGAAGTGGTACGTTTTGACCACAATTTTGTGGTTGTCAATGCAGGCCTCAAATCCGAAGCGTATATAGCGCTCGAAGAATTTCTGAATGATCA
Organism: Mycoavidus sp. SF9855; assembly: GCF_024582735.1. Taxonomy (NCBI): domain Bacteria; kingdom Pseudomonadati; phylum Pseudomonadota; class Betaproteobacteria; order Burkholderiales; family Burkholderiaceae; genus Mycoavidus; species Mycoavidus sp. SF9855. Next base: position 1,680,007 of record NZ_CP102085.1, on the reverse strand, counting down.
CGGCGAGCTTGAGGCGCAAGTGGGTGATTTTGTTTCCGTCGCCATCGATGCGCTGGAAAATGGTTACGGCGACACCGTTTTGTCGCGTGATAAAGCTAAACGTCTGGCTTCTTGGCTGTCGCTTGAAAAAGCCCTGGACGATAGCGCGCTGGTCACCGGCACGATCACCGGCAAAGTTAAGGGTGGTCTGACCGTCATGGTCAACGGCATCCGTGCTTTCTTGCCGGGCTCATTAATTGATACCCGTCCAGTTAAAGACACAACGCCTTATGAAGGGACGACAACTGAATTCCGCGTGATTAAATTAGATCGCAAGCGCAATAACGTGGTTCTATCACGCCGTGCTGTGATCGAAGCTTCGCAAGGTGAAGAGCGCGCGAAGCTGCTTGAAACCTTACAAGAAGGCGCAGTGGTTGAAGGTGTAGTTAAAAATATTACGGATTATGGTGCATTCGTTGATCTGGGCGGCATTGACGGTCTATTGCATATTACTGATATCGCATGGCGTCGTGTGCGTCATCCGAGCGAGGCACTGACAGTGGGTCAAACCATCACTGCCAAGATTCTCAAATTCGACCAAGAAAAGAACCGCGTTTCGCTGGGTGTTAAACAACTGGGCGGCGATCCATGGGAAGGCATTGCACGCCGTTACCCATCTAGCACACGTTTATTTGGTAAAGTGACCAATATTACCGACTATGGCGCATTTGTTGAAGTTGAGTCTGGGATTGAAGGCTTGGTGCACGTGTCCGAAATGGATTGGACCAATAAGAACGTTGCCCCGGGCAAAGCCGTACAGCTGGGTGATGAGGTTGAAGTGATGGTGCTTGAAATTGATGAAGAGCGTCGTCGGATTAGCCTTGGTATGAAACAGTGCAAACCTAATCCATGGGATGACTTTAGCCGCAACTACAAAAAAGGCGACAAGCTTTCAGGTGCGATTAAATCTATTACTGATTTCGGTGTCTTTATTGGCTTGCCTGGCGCGATCGACGGCTTGGTGCACTTGTCTGACCTATCCTGGAACGAGTCGGCTGAAGAGGCTGTGCGCAAATTCAAGAAAGGTGATGAAGTTGAAGCGATTGTCTTGGGCATTGACGTTGAGAAAGAGCGTATTTCACTCGGTATCAAGCAGCTTGAAGGCGACCCATTCAATAACTATACTGCCATGAACGACAAAGGTTCGATTGTGCAAGGTACAGTTAAATCAGTTGATGCCAAAGGCGCTATTGTGACGCTTGCAATCGAGGTTGAAGCCTACTTGCGCGCATCTGAACTCGGCCGTGAGCGTGTTGAAGATGCCCGCACTGTCCTTAAAGAAGGCGACGCTGTCGATGCGATGATCATCAATATTGACCGTAAAACGCGTAGCATTAATCTGTCTGTTAAGGCGAAAGAGGCCGGTATACAGCCAGACGTAAACCAAAACCAACGCGACAATAGCTCGGCAGCAAGCGGCACGACCAATCTCGGTGCACTGCTTAAAGCCAAGCTGGATAGTCAAAATCAGTAAACGAGCATGACCAGATCTGAATTGGTCGCTCAGTTGGCTACGCGCTTTCCGCTGCTTGTGCTTAAAGACACAAGTCTTGCGGTAAGCGCGGTGCTCGATGCGATGTCTGGAGCGCTCGCTCAAGGCCATCGTATCGAGATTCGTGGTTTTGGTAGTTTTTCTGTGAATTGTCGTCGCCCAAGAGTTGGCCGTAACCCAAAGTCAGGTGAACAAGTGCTCGTGCAAGAGAAATATGTGCCGCACTTTAAACCAGGTAAAGCGTTGCGTGAGCAAGTTGATAGCCGGGCTGGTAGCACTCCTCTCCGATTCGATTTTCCTATCGAATAATCAATTTCTAATTTCAATTAGTAAAATCTATAATTATCCTCATAGCGCGTGAACCTACATTCTGCTACCCCCGCTTTCCACAACTACGGTATTGCCCTCGCGTACGAAGGATAGCAGTGCATCAAGTTCCGGCCGTTGAGCATCCTTCCCTGGCGCCTTGTTGCTGAACACTCTGTGGACTTTGACATGCTCAAGTTGCCGCTTCGGGTTCTGGTCGAAGCTGCTAACCCGGATATAACCAATACGTTGACCCTGCAAAATATCCCCTAGGACAAAAATGTCAGGAAGAAATCTATTACCTTTAAAGGTGCATGTCAAAAAATATCATAAATGACTCTATTTTGACAATTTTATGAGGGTAACCTGACATCAGGATAGGGTATAGATCAACCGGACATTGCTTCCTTCTTTTGAGCACTTAAGTTGCACGCTCAAACCGGTGACAGAATCGGCAAAGTGGCGATATACTCCATCCCCGTGCCGGAACAACTGATCAAGAGCGCGCGCATCATCCGATATCCATCATGCTCTTAGCGCATTTGATCCTAGCAAAAAATAACAAAGGGGAAGTGATATGTTGGGCAGCATCTTTTCGTCATCACGCAGCGTGCTTTCGCCACCGGAAGTATTGGATCTCGCCAACGATTTTTTAGAGTTTGCTCGCAAGAACACAAATCCCAAAATAGCGTTGATCTTATGCGACGATGTGGAAGCCTCGTTATCTCAGATGAAAAAAGCCTTGAGAAAGGCGGATGCCGCTGAAACCCTAGCAGATCAAACGCTACGAGATAAAATCGCCGTTGTTTATTTCGAGCATGGCAAAGTGTTAGACCAGTTAGGGCAACACAATAGGGCGCAGGCAAGCTATAAAAAAGCGCAAAAGTGGGGCCATCCCGGCCTAGCCCCTCAGTCAAGCATTCTCTCGGCCAGTGCAGCGCTGCCCCCGGCTGCGCTGACGAACCGGTCTCTCATCACCGCGCAGACCAGCGAGACCTTGCATGTTCCTGCGCTATCCTCCGCCGCCAACCCGTCCTCTGCCATCTCCGCTGATATCCCATCAACATTGTCTGAACCTGTCCAGAACGCAGCACTTTCGCCACGCATACTCGAAGGCATCGAGGAAAAGAATGACTTGGTTAACGAGTTGTTTATAGAAACACTAAAGACGTTTCAGAACTTGGATTTATCGAGCGTATGGCCCAGCGCCTTTTTAGTGTACGCCCATGACAACCCGCATTACGGAATGGCGGATGCAGGCACGGCGAAATTTCTGATTGAGCACCTGGTGAAGCTAGGCGTGAATCTCTATTCCGATCAACGGCCAAAGGGACTGCAAGCGCCGGCTGCGTTAAGCACTCGAGCAGACGCGGCCAGGGTGGACGATATTCTCACCAGCCAACTGTGTTTGTTACCCACCGCCATAGGCGCGATCAAACCGGTCGATAAAGTAATTGTGTGTGGTTCGCAGGTCTTAGGGCACTATCTGCAATGGGGAGAAGCGGGGAAACACTATCAGGCCTATTGCGCAGACCTGAAAAAAGCCTATGGGCTGGCTCAGCAAAACCCTGCACAGGCAGAAACCGAAATACGGACGGTGGTCAATACGTATTCCCAACAAGCGGACTTTCATCATGTCTTGACAGAAATGGCCTTCTTAAAAATCCGCACAGACTATTTGGATCAGCACGGCATCATTCCCGTCTCGTTATCTGCCAATGGGTATGAACTTTGCGTTCAGGATTTTGTCAAAGCGACGACGGTGCGCATTGAAGATATGCCCCGCTTTGCCTCACAGCAGGCGAGCGGTCAGGCCGTGTACCAGCAGCAGGGGCGTCATCTAGTTTTCTTTAAGTTATTGGAGCGGCTGCTGGCGCAAAACGGCGCAGAAGCGCTGCTGCGCACATTTTGGACAGCTTATGCCGACTTGATTAAGCGCTTAAACAGCGAAGCATCGGCGCCTAAGGCAGCGGAATATGTACGCGTATGGGGGCAGATCTCCCAGAGTGTCCAGGCCACGCTGCAAGCGCTACAGGAACAAGTAAATGAGCACGAACTACACACCGCCTTAACCCGTTACGTCTCTCTCGACCGTCTAGCGATTCAGCGGCTATCCGGTCCGCCACTCTCGATGAAACACTGCTATATCAATCTGGCGATAGTGGAACACAAAAAAATACGCAAGGAAGAGGAAAAGCCTAAAGAGGGTGAAGAGAACAAGCTTAAAGAAGAAGCCGCGCAAAACCACTTTCATCGCTTACCTAGTTTCGAGACGATCGATTCCAATCAACAGAAATTAGTGCCACTCGAGACGCTGTTTGATCCTCGAGAATTAAGCGATGGCAAGACCGTGGCTCCGAAACGGATTCTGATTCGAGGTCGGGCTGGCGTGGGCAAAACGACCTTATCCAAAAAGATCGTCTACGACTACACCCAGAAGGCACAATGGCGGGATCGCTTTGACTGGCTGTTCTGGATTCCGCTGCGCACGCTCAAGGGCAAATCAAACTGTGATCTAACCACCTTGTTTCATGAAACCTATTTTCAGGGCTACCCCAACGGTCAGGCTTTAGCAAAGGCGCTCGAAGCGCACATCAACGGGCCAGCTAAAGATAAAACCCTCTTTGTGCTCGATGGCTGGGATGAAATCGCCCAGGAATGGGGGGAGCACGAACCGATGTCCAGTTTTATGAAGCAGTTGCTCAATCAGCCTGCGGTGCTGATTACCTCCCGGCCTTATGTGGATTTGAAACAGGCTCAACCGATGGATTTGGAGTTGGAGACGGTGGGCTTTAGCCCGGAAAACGTCACAGCCTATCTCGATAATCGGGACATGATGGCGGCTTCGGACGCTAAGGAGATCAAGCACTTCATCCAGACCAACACCTTCATCCAAGGACTGGTCAATGTACCCATCCAGTTAGACGCTCTCTGTTACAGTTGGGATGAAATCAAGCGCATGCAAAAAGAGGCGCCAAGCGCGATGACTGTTACCGCTTTATATCAAGCCATGATGAACAAATTATGGCGCAAGGATATGCTGCGTTTGGGTAAACGGGAAGGGGGGGAGCTCTTAACCGCGAGCCAGATTAACGCGCTTGAAAGGCCATCACGTATCGAGAAATTGGTGCAAGCCGAACATGATTTTCTGAGCACCTTAGCTTTTAGGGGATTGCAGCGTAATCAAATTGAATTCCATCATCGTGACCTGCATACGCTGATTGAGCAGCTTGAGGCACAAGGAGTGAATCTCCCCCTTACGTTGGAAGCTAACCTCAAAAAACTCTCGTTCCTGCATACCGATGATGCCGAGGAAAGCCGACGCAGTTACCACTTCATGCATTTGACGTTTCAGGAGTTCTTTACGGCCAAGCATTTTGTTGCACATTGGGAAGCGGGGCAGGAGATCACCCTGCTATCTACCAACACCAAGGGGTGGACGAGAGCAACACCTGAAGCATTTGTTCGTCAACACAAATACAACCCGCGCTATGAGATTCTGTGGTGGTTTGTTGCAGGTCTGTTGCGCGGAGAAGCCCTGAATCGGTTCTTTATTTTGCTCGAAGCCGAACCACGTGATTTGCTTGGTGCCCATCATCAGCGCCTCCTCATGAACTGCCTGCATGAAACATCTCGTACGCCTGGCGTTGGGCTGCTGCCCGAAATTCGAGACCGGCTGGAGCAAGGTTTGGCGCAATGGCTGCAATTGGAAATCGACAAGAGAAAAGAATGCACACTAGCGTATCAGCCCACGTTTCCCGAGCACTTGTTGCTCCAGTGCCTTCAGAAGACGACATCAACGCAAACAAAACGAGCGGTTGCAACAGCATTCGGACATCGATCTGCTTTATCGGAGTCGGCCCTGCTGGCATTGATCGCTCTGGCGAAGGACAGGAGCAGGGACATGAGGTGCAGCGCTGCTGACGTGTTAGGCCAGAACTCTTCGTTACCGGAGTCGGCCCTGCTGGCATTGATCGTGCTGGCGAAGGACGAGGACAAGCGCGTGAGGTACCACGCTGCTAATGCGTTAGGCCAGCAGTCTTTGTTACCGGAGTCGGCCCTGCTGGCATTGATCGCGCTGGCGAAGGACGAGGACGTGAGGTACCGCGCTGCTTATGCGTTAGGCAAGCAGTCTTCGTTACCGGAGTCGGCCCTGCTGGCATTGATCGTGCTGCTGAAGGACAAGAGCTGGCTCGCGAGGGGCAGCGCTGCTACTGCGTTAGGCCAGCAGTCTTCGTTACCGGAGTCGGTCCTGCTGGCCTTGACCGCTCTGGCGAATGACGAGAACCTGAGCGTGAGGCACAGCGTTGCTGAAGCGTTAGGCCAGCAGTCTTCGTTACCGGAGTCGGTCTTGCTGGCCTTGACTGCGCTGCTGAAGCACAAGAACGGGGACGTGAGGCGTAGCGCTGTTGGTGTGTTAGGCAAGCAGTCTTCGTTATCGGAGTCGGCCCTGCAGGCCTTGACCGCGCTGGTGAAGGACGAGGGCAGGGACGTGAGGTGCAGCGCTGCTGATGTGTTAGGCAAGCAGTCTTCGTTATCGGAGTCAGCCATGCTGCTCTTGGTCGCGTTGGTAAAGGATGAGAACGGGGACGCGAGGAGCGTCGCTGCTACTGCGTTAGGCCAGCAGTCTCCGTTACCGGAGTCGGCACTGCTGGCCTTGATCGCGCTGGCGGAGGACGAGAGCTGGATCGTGAGGCGCAGCGCTGCTAAGGCGTTAGAAAAACAGTCTTCGTTACCGGAGTCAGCCCTGCAGGCCTTGATCGCGCTGACGAAGGACGAGAACGAGTACGTGAGGGACAGCGCTGCTGAAGCGTTAGGCCAGCAGTCTTCGTTACCGGAGTCGGCCCTGCAGGCCTTGATCGCGCTGGCGAAGGACGAGAACAGGGACGTGAGGCGCCGCGCTGCTGATGTGTTAGGCCAGCAGTCTTCGTTACCGGAGTCGGCCCTGCAGGCCTTGGTCGCGCTGCTGAAGGACGAGAACGAGTACGAGGACGTGAGGCGCAGCGCTGCTGAAGCGTTAGGCCAGCAATCTTCGTTACCGGAGTCGGCCCTGCTGGCCTTGATTGCACTGGCGAAGGACGAAGACGAGAGCGGGGACGTGAGGCGCAGCGCTGCTGAAGCGTTAGGCCAGCAATCTTCGTTACCGGAGTCGGCCCTGCTGGCCTTGATCGCGCTGCTGAAGGATGAGGGCAGGGACGTGAGGCGCAGCGCTGCTAATGCGTTAGGCCAGCAGTCTTCGTTACCGGAGTCGGCCCTGCCGGCCTTGGTCGCGCTGCTGAAGGACGAGAACGAGTACGAGGACGTGAGGCGCAGCGCTGCTAATGCGTTAGGTAAGCAATCTTCATTACCGGAGTCGGCCCTGCTGGCCTTGATCGCGCTGCTGAAGGATGGGGACAGGGACGTGAGGCGCAGGGCTTCTGATGCGTTAGGCCAGCAATCTTCGTTACCGGAGTCGGCCCTGCTGGCCTTGATCGCGCTGCTGAAGGATGGGGACAGGGACGTGAGGCGCAGGGCTGCTGAAGCGTTAGGCCAGCAGTCTTCGTTACCGGAGTCGGCCCTGCTAGCCTTGATCGCGCTGGCGAAGGACGAAGACGAGAGCGGGGACGTGAGGCGCAGCGCTGCTGATGCGTTAGACAAGCAGTCTTCGTTACCGGAATCGGTCCTACTGGTCTTGATCGCGCTGCTGAAGGACGAAAACGAGTACGTGAGGCGCAACGCTGCTGAGAGGTTAGGCAAACACCGCTCGACGTTCTATCGCTTATTGCCAACGCTTAATAGGCAAAAGATAGAATTGATCTATAAAGAATACTTATTTGAACAACGCTTTGATCAGAGTGCGCCTTTGTATATACAGGACGGCATCCTGTATTTTTATACCGCTGAAGGTGTGCAAACTGTTCCCTTTAGCAATCCAGACCAGGAAACCAAGTTCAGGCAAGCGGTTCAACACGCCCAGCAGGCTGTGGGTATTCCTTTCGCTCCTTACCTAAGCACGAGAGGGCAAGTCGAGCAGCCGGACGCACAAAATGGGGAGGAGGCACTGGTTGTTCCTTCTATCAGTCAAACGCAATGGGGGCCTTCTAAGACGGATCGAGGCATACAGACAGAGGTTTTTCCGACCGTTGCATCAGTCAACCGATTATCTTCCCCTCATCTGTCCGCCAAAAAAAAGGTTTTAGGGTTAATCAAGGGTTTCGCATAATAGCGGATGTGCTCGCTTGCTCTGCCTATGTTACGACACGATGACAACGGTGGACCTGTATGAGCATTTCGTCAGACGCTGGTTCGAGAGCAACCAACAGCGCTTAAGCGAACAAGATTTAAAAGGGACTCAAGGAGAACTCTTTAGAGCGTTGTGCGATGATGATTTTGCCCAGCACGGTATAAAATTTGTGCAAGAGTTAGCGGTGCATCTGTATATAGAGAATGGGGGTAACCCGATAGTCGAGTATTCGTTGTTCAAAGACGAGGGGAATTGGAAAGAAACTTTTTTTGGGCGCGCAGATAAGAACCAGCTACTGCGAGAGGCCTGGCCGCTGATCCGAAGCGGAAATCAATACCGTTTTATTCATAAATCGCTGCTGGAATATTGTGTGGCGCGCGCTGTTTTAGTCGTTCGATGAGTGCATAGCGCTTAACACCCGCCCCCGTCGCGATAGCACGGCTTCCGTGTATAGTTTTGAAAGCCCTTCTGTTCAGCCTCGACAAATGCTGAAAGACCTGCCGCTAGCCCCCAAGCATTGGGTCGGCGATCTGGGCGTGATGCGCTGGTTGACCGAGCGTGTTCAGAAAGAGCCATTCTTTAAGGAGCGGTTGTTAGCCATTATTGAGCGCTCAAAAGCTGATGCAGGGGCGCGCCAAATAGCGGCCCATGCGATGACGATCTTGGTCAAAGCGGGGGTGCCGTTTAATCGGGCCGATTTAAAGGTTATCCAGATTCCCGGGGCAGATCTGAGTTTTGGGGTATTCGATTCAGCGCAGTTGCAAGAGGCGGATTTAAGAAAGATTACTCTTCGCGCGAGCTGGCTGCGCCAGGCGAATTTAAGCGGCGCGCAGATGGCCGGGGTGCAGTTTGGTGAATGGCCGTTTCTCAAGGAAGAGAGTGAAGTGTATTCCTGCGCGTATTCACCAGATGGGAAAAGCTGTGCGGTAGGTCGTGAAAGGGGTAAGGTCAGCGTGTATTCGACTTCGAATTGGGCAAAAATTTACGCCTTAGAAGGGCATACAGGCTCTGTTACTAGCGCGGTGTATTCGCCGAGCGGTGCGCAGATCGCCTCGGGCAGTTGGGACAAAACGGTGCGGCTGTGGGACGCGCACAGCGGAGCCCTTGGACACACCTTAGAAGGGCATACAGGCTATGTTACTAGCGTGGTGTATGCGCCGAGCGGTTCGCAGGTTGCCTCGGGCAGTGATGACTATACGGTGAGGCTGTGGGATGTTGTCTCGGGCCAGTGTCGAGCGGTGATTGAAGATTTTGACGGAGGTGTTTGTAGCGTTGTCTGGAAAACAACCCGCGACGGCGCCTACCTGGTGACTGGGAGTACAGATAAATCAGTGCGCCGGTGGCAGGTAAAAAAAGAAGGAGAAGAGACTAAAGCGATTTTATGCTGGAGTTCGGGGCATGAAATCCTGACAGTGAAGGATACGTTATTGGCAGGGGTGCGAGGGTTAGGCGGGATGAATCGGGCACTTTTGAAGCAGCGCGGCGCGAGTATGTCGTAGAAAAAGGTCGCAGCCAGAACATCCTGCCGGTAGCCGCTTCGTTTATAATACGTTTCTGCTACCCGCGCTGATAGGCGATTAAAGCCTGTCTGTTTTCATAACCGAAGCATTCATGAGCTGATTCGCATGCGCTTTCTAGTCTGGCTGGTTCGCCTTCTTGTTTTTGCAGTGTTGTTATTATTAGCCCTGGCTAATACGCAAAGCGTAACACTGAATGTCTTCGCGGGTTACAGCTGGCAGGCGCCGTTGATTATTATCGGCTTTGCTTTTTTTGTCGTGGGTATATTGGCTGGGTTACTTTTTACTCTTCCTACAAATTTTCAGCGGCAGTTTCAAATTGGGCGCCTTAAGCGCGAACTCAAGCGTGCGCGCGAGCTATCGATGGCACGCGATGAATTGCCGCCGCCGCTGATTTAATAACAAAAGTAAGTAAGAGTTGACGCATGGATCTTGATTTCTGGTGGCTACTGGTTATTCCGTTGATTTTCGGTTTGGGCTGGATGGCAGCGCGTTTTGATCTCAAACATTTGTTGGCAGAAGGCACAAACCTGCCACGCTCTTATTTTCGTGGCCTTAATTTTCTGCTGAGTGAGCAACACGATAAAGCAATTGATGCTTTTATTGAGGTTGCCAAACTCGATCCAGAAACTACCGAACTCCATTTCGCGCTAGGCAATTTATTTCGCCGCCGGGGTGAAACCGAGCGCGCCATCCGCGTCCATCAAAACTTACTCAATCGCACTGATTTGCCAGTAGTGGAAAGAGATCATGCGCTGTATGAATTGGGCCAAGATTTTTTGAAGGCGGGCCTTTTCGATCGTGCCGAAACTGCATTCGAGCAGTTGGCGGCAGGAATATATGCCAGCGAAGCGCAGCGTAGCTTATTAACGATTTATAGTATTCAAAAAGATTGGCAGCGGGCGATTGCGATTGCCGAGCGACTCGAAGTGCTGGGCGTACAGTCTTGCCGCCAACAGATCGCACAGTTTTATTGTGAGCTGGCTGAAGAGGCGTTGCAGCGTAAACAGCTCGAGCAGGCGCGTAGTGAACTTGAGCGCTCGCTGGTGGCTCATCCGACCAATGCGCGCGCCATGATTTTACAGGGTCAAGTTGAACTCGCGTTGGGCAACCTAACCGCGGCGATTGACGCCTGGATGCAGATTGAGAAAGAGAACGCGACGTATTTACCCCTGGTCGCTGAAAAGCTGATGAGCGCTCATGAGAAACTGGGCCTGGCGGAACAAGGCAGTCGCTTATTGATTGACTATCTTGAGCGTCATGCATCGCATGATTTATTGGATATTGCTTACCCGTATATTGCTGCGCATCAAGGGGTTGAGGCCGCCCATGCACTGGCGCGCGCGCAAATGCAAAAAGCGCCAAACCTAACGGGCATGCTTAGATTGCTTGAGGCGCAACTTGCCAGCGCGGAAACGGAGCGTCGTAGCGAGCTTGAGTTAATGCGCAGGCTATTAATTCAGCGCACAAAAAATTTGCCGCGTTATATCTGCCGGGATTGTGGCTTTCGCGCCCGGTTTTTTTATTGGCAATGCCCAGGCTGCCGCGGTTGGGAAACCTACGCGTCATGCCGTACAGAACCTATGGCACATAGCTAGGTTAGGATTTAAACCTGCAGCCGACTGTATTCACTCTATTGAATTTTATCAAATCAAATAAAAACACATGAAAATTACTATTATTGGCACGGGTTATGTGGGCCTTGTCACCGGGGCTTGTCTGGCGGAGACGGGTAACCACGTATTTTGCATTGATGTCGCGGCGCATAAGATTGACCTGCTGAATAATGGTGGCGTTCCTATTTACGAGCCAGGGTTGCGAGAAATGATTGCGCGCAATCGGGCGGCTGGGCGGATTCAATTTTCGACTGATCTGGCGGCAGGGGCGGAGCACGGCGATATCTTATTTATTGCAGTGGGTACGCCGCCAGACGAAGACGGTTCGGCTGATCTGCAATATGTGCTAGCCGCAGCTCGCAATATTGGTCAGCACATGAATGGCTTTAAGGTCATTGTCAACAAATCGACGGTGCCAGTTGGCACGGCGCAGCGTGTCCAGCACGCTATTGCCGCTGAGCTAGCAGAGCGCGCGGTAGAGCATCCGTTTTCAGTCGTGTCAAATCCTGAATTCTTGAAAGAAGGGGCCGCGCTTGATGATTTTATGCGGCCGGACCGGATTGTACTCGGTTGCGAGAATGATCAAAATGGCATGCGCGCAGCTGACATGATGAAAAGCCTATATGCACCCTTTAACCGCGATCATGAACGTTTGCTGCAAATGGACGTACGCTCGGCCGAAATGACCAAATATGCGGCCAATGCAATGTTGGCCACTCGTATTTCTTTTATGAACGAACTGGCTAATTTGGCTGAGTGCATTGGTGTTGATATTGACGCGGTGCGCCGCGGTATCGGTGCCGACCCGCGGATTGGCAATCATTTTCTGTATCCGGGCTGCGGCTATGGCGGCTCTTGCTTTCCAAAAGATGTACAAGCTTTGATTCGTACCGCTAGCGAACATGATCAGCCTTTACATATCCTGTCTGCGGTTGAAGCAGTCAATGATGCGCAAAAGCAGGTGCTAGCGCAAAAAATTGTCGCCCGCTTGGGCGCAGATTTATCCGCTTTTCGGTTTGCCGTTTGGGGGCTTGCGTTCAAGCCTGACACAGATGATATGCGCGAAGCCCCAAGTCGAGTCTTGATTGCTGCCTTATTGGCGCGTGGCGCTACGGTGGTGGTTTACGATCCGGTTGCCATGGATGAAGCCAAGCGCGTTTTTGCGCTTGATTTGCAAGCTGAGCCGACCGCATCTGCACGTTTGTCATTTGCGGCTGAACCCATGCAGGCTGTCGAGGGCGCGGATGCGTTGGTGGTGGTGACAGAATGGGATGCATTCAAGAGCCCTGATTTTCAGCTGTTACGCGCGCAACTGAAAACGCCATTGATTTTTGATGGCCGTAATTTGTATGAGCCTGCTGCGATGGGTGCGCTAGAGATTGAATATCATGCAATCGGGCGTACTGATGAGTCACTTAACTTACCTGCTACCTGTGCCGCTCAAGGAGATCTATATGGTGGCTGTAGATAAGGCATTGCCTGTGCAAATTGACCACCGCGCACCGGTGTTACGAGAGCAATTAGTCCCCGCACGCGTGTTAGTGGTGGGGGATGTGATGCTCGATCGTTACTGGTTTGGCGATACAACCCGCATCTCGCCTGAGGCGCCGGTGCCGGTAGTTCATGTACAGCATTGTGAGGAACGCTTGGGTGGGGCGGCCAACGTTGCGCGCAATATTGCGGCGCTTGGCGCACAAGCCAACCTGATTGGTATGATTGGCGATGATGAAGCAGGCCGCCAGCTGCTTAAGTTACTTGCTGAAAGTGGTGTTGGCGCTTACCTTGAGCAGGATGACGCACGACTGACTACAGTGAAACTACGCGTTGTGTCGCGCCAGCAGCAATTATTACGCGTTGATTTTGAAAAGAAATTAACCCATGAAGCGCCACCAGCTGGGTTGATGGGCTTTAAATCATTGCTTGCTACGCAAGATGTAGTATTACTGTCTGATTATGGCAAAGGGTACTTAACGGCCCACGTGACAGAGATGATTGCCGCCGCGCGTGTTGCTGGTAAGCCGGTATTGGTGGATCCAAAAGGCGACAATTGGACGCCTTATCGCGGGGCCAGCTTGATCACGCCAAATCGCACCGAATTGCGCGCAGTGACGGGCAGCTGGCAGTCGGAAGACGACCTTAAACAACGCGTTAGGCAGTTGCGCCTAGCGCTGGATATTGACGCTTTATTGCTCACGCGCTCAGAAGAAGGAATGACGCTTTATTATGCTGACAGCGCACTTCATATTAATACGGTAGCACGTGAAGTCTATGATGTAGCAGGCGCGGGGGATACTGTGATCGCTACCTTGGCGGCGCTGCTAGCCGCGGGTGTGCCGCTGGTTGAAGCGGTCATCCATGCGAATCGAGCGGCCGGCATTGTCGTTGGCAAGCTCGGTACCGCGGCTGTAAAATACGATGAACTTTTTTCATAAAAAAGCCAATCAAGTTTGATGCCACGTAGATGAACAGATACCGTCATTACGATGAGCTTAAACTAATCTACGGAATATATTGATGACTCTGATTGTGACTGGCGCAGCCGGTTTTATTGGTAGTAACCTGGTAAAAGCGTTAAACGCACGCGGCGAACATAACATCATTGCGGTTGACAATCTGACGCGCGCTGAAAAATTCAAGAATTTAGTCGAGTGCGAAATCTCCGATTATCTCGATAAAGCTGAATTTATCGAACGCTTTGCGCGCGGCGCCTTTGGCAAAATCCGCGCGGTCTTTCATCAAGGCGCCTGCTCGGATACGATGGCGGCTGATGGCCGTTATATGATGGAGAACAACTTTGCGTATAGCCGCTCCTTGCTAGAAATATGTGGCGCACAGCAGATTCCTTTCTTATACGCCTCATCCGCTGCGATCTATGGCGGCTCTAGCGCCTTTGCTGAAACGCGTGCTTGCGAGCGCCCACTGAATGTTTATGGCTATTCGAAATTCTTATTCGATCAATTCGTCCGCCGCAAATTGCCCACGGCGCAAACGCAGATTGTTGGTTTTCGCTATTTTAATGTTTATGGGCCAAACGAAGCCCATAAAGGGCGTATGGCTTCGGTCGCGTTGCACAATTTTAATGAGTTTCGTACGCAGGGCCGGGTGAAATTATTTGGCGAATATAATGGCTATGCAGCCGGCCAACAGCAGCGTGATTTTGTCTCGGTTGAAGATGTGGTCAAGGTCAATTTGCATTTTTTTGATCATCCTCAGCAGTCGGGTATTTTTAATTTGGGCAGCGGCCAGGCACAACCCTTTAATGATATTGCGGTGAGCGTAGTCAATACCTTGCGCACGCTGGGCGGTGAAGCCGCCTTACCGCTTGCAGCACTGGTGGCGCAGGGCCTGATTGAATATATTCCTTTTCCAGATGCGCTGCGCGGCAAATACCAATGCCTGACCCAAGCTGATTTAACACAGTTGCGCAAAGCGGGCTACAACGCGCCATTTTTGAATGTCGAGCAAGGTGTAGCACGTTATGTAAATTGGCTAATTGGCCAGCTATAATTAGCCGTGTAAGTGCCATACACTGATTCTCCTTAAGCGATGCAAATGAGCAAATGTGTCGTGTTAACACCCCTTAAAGGAGAGCTAAAATGCTCAAAAATCTGCTATTTATTTTATCTGTACTGGCGCTGACCTCTACTATCGTGATTCATCCCGCGTATGCGGGAGTTGATGTCAACTCTGCTAATGCCGCAACTCTGCAAAGTATAAAAGGGATTAATTCCGTCAAAGCGGAGACCATTGTTAAAGAGCGTGATCAACATGGTGCGTATAAGGATGCGGCTGATTTAGCCGCACGCGTGAAGGGCTTAGGCCAGCGGTCAGTGGCTAAGTTCCAACAAGAGGGACTGATGATTGGCACGGCCGTAGAGCCGCCTGTTCCCGCCAAGCCGAATGTCACTGCTCAGCCCCGTCCAACCGGCAAAAAATAATACACGTTTTAAAAACGATACCTCCTTTCTGCTCCAAAGAGGCGCTGTCTTAGCGTGGGGTGGGGAGTGAAGTTATCCCCCTCTCACAACGCGTGCCGCGATGGTTGAGGCTGACGAGGTTGCGCGTACGCACCATGCGCGCTTTGCAACTGCTACCGAATTGTTCGATGATCTGGAAAAAAACAGCAGCAAGTAAGCTTTGTACGAGCCGGCACGCACGCTGAATTATTCAAATAGCAAGGCAAGGCCTTGGCTTTTATACAAAAAGCCTTTAAAATGCTTGCTTCTTTAGGCTCGTAGCTCAGCTGGTTAGAGCACCACCTTGACATGGTGGGGGTCGTTGGTTCGAGTCCAATCGAGCCTACCAACGAATGTTTTGATTTAATTGATATTAATGCGGCCTTAACCAGACGTTGTTGAGGCCGCATTTTTTTGTCCTTCTTTTTTGTATGGTTACGCCAGAGGCAACTAGCTTCTGAATCGCGGCTAGGAGCGTTTGATGATTTCGGTACATTTACTTGACGGCTCAGTGCGGGAGTTCGAGCGCCCAGTCTCGGTGGCTGAAGTTGCGACTGCAATTAGTCCCGGGCTTGCTAAAGCCGCGCTTGGCGCGCGCCTTGATGGGCAGCTAGTCGATACTTCAGCAATCATCGAGCGTGATGCCTCGTTAGCCATTATTACTAGCCAGAATGAAGATGGCCTAGAGATCATCCGCCATTCAACCGCGCATCTGCTCGCTTATGCGGTCAAAGATTTATTTCCAGAAGCTCAGGTGACAATTGGACCGGTGATCGAAAATGGCTTTTATTATGATTTTGCTTATAGCCGCCCATTTACATTAGAGGACCTTGAGGCAATTGAAAAGCGCATGCGCGAATTGGTTAAGCGCAATGAAGTCGTGTCGCGCCAGGTCATGCCGCGCGAGCAAGCGATCTGCTATTTCAATGATATCGGTGAGCATTACAAAGCTGAAATTATCGAATCCATTCCGCCGGGCGACTCCATTTCCCTGTATTCGCATGGCGGTTTTACCGACTTATGCCGTGGCCCGCATGTTCCTAATACGGGTAAATTGAAGGCTTTCAAATTACTGAAGGTGGCGGGGGCATATTGGCGGGGCGATGCGCGTAATCAGCAATTACAACGCATTTACGGCACTGCTTGGGCGAGTCAAGAGGAATTAGACGCTTATTTATATCGGCTAGAAGAAGCCGAGAAGCGTGATCATCGTAAACTCGGTAAGCAGCTTGACCTTTTTCATTTGCAAGACAATGCGCCGGGTATGGTGTTTTGGCACCCGCAGGGCTGGTCAATCTGGCAGCAGGTTGAACAATATATGCGGGCCCGACTGACCAGCGCAGGCTATCGTGAGATCCGCACGCCGCAGGTGATTGATCGGGCGCTGTGGGAGCGATCAGGCCATTGGCAGAACTATCGCGACGGCATGTTCACGACTGAATCGGAAAAACGTGATTATGCAATCAAACCGATGAGTTGCCCGGGGCATGTCCAAGTCTTCAATCACACACTCCACTCGTACCGAGATTTGCCATTACGCTTGGCGGAATTTGGCTCATGTCATCGCAATGAACCCTCAGGTGCGTTGCATGGGTTAATGCGCGTGCGGGGGTTTGTGCAAGACGATGCGCATATTTTTTGTACCGAAGAGCAAGTGGTTGCTGAATCAATCGCCTTTCATACATTGGCGATGGATATTTATAAAAATTTTGGTTTTACGGACATTGAGGTCAAATTATCGCTGCGTCCTGAGCAGCGCGCCGGGTCTGATGAAGTTTGGCAGCGTGCAGAAGAAGGCTTGCGCCAGGCTTTATCTGCGTGCGACTTAAACTGGCAAGAGTTGCCGGGCGAAGGCGCTTTCTATGGGCCGAAGATTGAATATCATATTAAAGATGCGTTAGGTCGCTCATGGCAATGCGGCACATTGCAACTGGATTTTGTGTTGCCGGAAAGACTGGATGCTGAATATGTGGCAGAAGATAATAGCCGCCGCCGGCCAGTCATGCTGCATCGGGCTGTATTGGGCTCGCTGGAGCGCTTTATTGGGATTTTAATTGAACATTACGCTGGCGCATTGCCGGCATGGTTGGCGCCGGTTCAGGTGGTGGTGCTAAATATCGCCCAAAGTCAAGCAGCGTATGCGGGCGAGGTCGCTGAAACATTGCAAAAACAAGGCTTTAGAGTTGAGGCCGATTTGCGCAATGAAAAAATTAGCTATAAAATACGCGAACATACGTTACGGAAGATCCCTTATTTGTTGGTTGTAGGTGACCGGGAACGTGATGCTCAAACGGTCGCGGTACGCGCCCGTGGTGGCGTAGACCAAGGTGTGATACCCATTGGCGACTTTCTTGAAAGTTTACGCAATGAAGTGTCGTGCTTTAAATAATACGGTTTAAAAAGCCCGCTTTATAAAATAGGATGGCTATGCAAAGCGCTTAGTTGAGGTGAGCGCGCTAAGCATAGTTGGTTTTTTTAATTGAAAAAGGAAATAACATCGCTACAGATAAATCTTCACACCGCCTAAATAGCGGAATTACAGCGCCTGAAGTGCGTTTGATGGGTGTGGATGGCGAGGCCATTGGCATTGTGAAGCTGGCCGAAGCTTTGCGTTTAGCAGAACAAGCCGAGATCGATCTAGTCGAAATTGCGCCGCAAGCGGCGCCGCCGGTTTGCCGCTTAATGGATTATGGGAAATTTAAGTACCAAGAAGCCAAAAAAGCGCACGAGGCAAAGCTGAAACAAAAGGTTATCCAGCTTAAAGAAGTCAAATTCCGTCCGGGAACGGATGAGGGTGATTACAACGTTAAGTTGCGTAATTTGGTGCGTTTTCTTGAAGAAGGCGATAAAACCAAAATCACTTTGCGTTTTCGGGGCCGTGAAATGGCTCACCAAGAAATTGGTATGCGGATGCTTGAGCGTTTGCGTGGAGACCTTGAAGAACATGGACAGGTCGAGCAAATGCCGAAGATGGAAGGGCGCCAGATTGTGATGGTGTTGTCGCCTAAGAAGAAAAAGTAACTGGCCTAGCTTAATTGCTATCTAGTACAAAGTTTTGGTAGTACAAAATTTTGGCCACTACGCAGAGGCTTTGCGTAGTGGCCGAAAGGTTCGGCGGGTTGATTGCCGGTATAAGTGAACAGAGGTCATATAAGGACGGCGCACATGAGCCGTACACCTATGTTTCACGTTCAAAAAACAGGAGTTTTAATGCCTAAAATGAAAACCAAGAAAAGCGCTGCTAAGCGCTTTGTGGTGCGCCCAGGAGGCACCGTTAAACGGGGCCAAGCCTTTAAGCGCCATATTCTCACCAAACAGTCGACGAAAAGTAAACGTCATCTGCGTGGCACGACCGAAGTACATGCAGCTGATGTCAGCTCTGTACGTGCAATGCTTCCATACGCTTGATCTCACACTCACATAAATAGGAGAAAACCATGCCTAGAGTTAAACGTGGGGTCACCGCGCGGGCCCGTCATAAGAAAGTCATCGATGCCGCTAAAGGATATCGTGGCCGTCGTAAAAATGTCTATCGAGTAGCCAAACAGGCTGTCATGAAAGCTGGGCAGTATGCCTATCGTGACCGTCGCAATAAAAAGCGCGTTTTTCGTGCTTTGTGGATTACCCGGATCAATGCAGCCGTGCGCGAACATGATATGACCTATAGCGTGTTCGTCAATGGCCTTAAAAAAGCAGCGATCGAGTTGGATCGTAAAGTTTTAGCCGATATGGCGGTGATGGACAAAGCCGCGTTTGCAGCGATTGTTGAGCAGGTTAGAACAGTGGTTGTAAACTAGTTTGTTACCCTAGTTTGAGAGGCCTCGCACCATCGTGTTGGGGCCCTCTCTATCGCGTTAAGAATGGGGTTCTCACTGAACCCCATTTTCATTGTGGCGCTTGCATTAAAGTTATATTTTGGAAAACCGATGAATTTGGAGCAGATTGTTGCCGATGCTCGCCATGCTTTCGCACAAGCGGCAGATGCGGTTTCCCTAGAAAACGAGAAAGCCCGTTTTCTAGGGAAAGCGGGGCAGTTGACTGAACTTTTAAAAGCCCTTGGCAAGCTTGATGCGGATACTCGCAAGCTTGAGGGCGCGCGGATTAATCTGGCCAAGCAGCAGGTTGAAGAGATGCTGCGCACGCGCCGCGAGCAATTAGCAGATGAGCTGATGCAGCAGCGCCTGGCGGCGGAAGCGATTGATGTGACTTTGCCGGCAAGAGGCGCCAGTAAGGGCAGCCTGCATCCGGTGATGAATACTTGGGAGCGGGTTGAACAGATCTTTCGCTCAATTGGCTTTGATCTAGCCGACGGCCCTGAAATTGAAACGGATTGGTACAATTTCACCGCACTCAATAGCCCGCTTAACCATCCGGCACGTTCAATGCATGATACGTTTTATATCGATGCGCGCGATGCCAATGGCGAGCTCTTGCTATTGCGCACGCACACCAGCCCGATGCAAGTGCGCTATGCGCAGATGAATCGCCCGCCAATCAGGGTGGTTGCGGCTGGGCGGACCTATCGTGTCGATAGCGATGCAACTCACGCGCCGATGTTTAATCAGGTTGAAGGGCTTTGGATTGATGAGAACATTAGCTTTGCTGACCTGAAAGGGGTCTATACGGAATTTCTGCGGCGCTTTTTTGAGCGCGATGATTTACGTGTGCGTTTTCGCCCCTCTTACTTTCCATTTACCGAACCTTCTGCTGAAATCGATATGATGTTTGAGCACGGTAAAAATGCCGGCAAATGGCTGGAGATTTCTGGCGCGGGCCAAGTCCATCCAAATGTGATTCGTAATATGGGGCTAGCACCAGAGCGTTACACCGGCTTTGCTTTTGGCAGTGGCTTGGAGCGACTGACGATGTTACGCTATGGCGTACAAGATTTGCGGCTCTTTTTTGAAGGCGATTTGCGCTTTTTGCAGCAGTTTGCGTAACTTTCTACCTATTTATTCCCACTTTTAAGCTGAGTTTTTCATGCAATTCCCGCATTCCTGGTTAAGGGACTTTGTTGACCCACCTTTGTCGGCTGAGTTATTGGCCCATGCGCTTACTATGGCAGGGCTTGAAATTGAGGCGCTGCGTGCTGTTGCGCCCCCGACTTCAAAGGTGGTGGTTGGTCAGATACGAGAAGTCACTAAACACCCTGACGCGGATCGGCTGAATGTGTGCCAAGTTGATGTTGGTACGGGCGAATTACTGCAGATTGTCTGTGGTGCGCCCAATGTTGCGGTTGGTTGTAAGGTGCCGTGCGCGTTAGTGGGGGCAGAATTGCCGGCGGCTAACGCTGATGGCGCGCCTTTTCGGATTAAGCACAGCAAGTTGCGTGGCGTCGAAAGCCAGGGCATGCTGTGCTCAGCGCGTGAACTTAAAATTTCAGATGATGCCGTCGGTCTGCTGATTTTGCCAGCGGATACACCCGTTGGGCAAGATATTCGGCAAGCGTTGAATCTTGATGAGATGGTTTTTGATATTAAGTTAACGCCAAACCGGGCAGATTGTCTGTCGATTTTGGGCATTGCTCGGGAAGTCTCTGCGATTACTGGCGCACCTTTGAGCCGGCCTGCCTTTGCACCGATTCAAGCCAGTTTAGCGGAAGTTCTGCCGGTCAAAGTGTCTGCCGCGGATCTTTGCGGGCGTTTTTCAGGGCGGGTGATGCGCCATGTGAACGCCCGTGCACAAACCCCTAAATGGATGATCGAGCGTCTTGAACGCTCCGGTCAGCGTAGTATTTCAGCATTAATCGATATTTCTAATTATGTGATGCTTGAGCTGGGCCAGCCAACACATATCTTCGATCTCGACAAACTTCAAGGCCCAATTGACGTGCGTTGGGCGCAACCCGGCGAATCACTTAAACTGCTGAACGGCAATACAGTTGAGTTGGATGAGACGGTCGGGGTGATTGCCGATCAGCAGGCAGTGCAAAGCTTGGCTGGCGTGATGGGGGGCGATCATGCTGCGGTCTCGCTTGACACCTGCAGCCTCTACCTAGAAGCTGCGTTTTGGTGGCCAGATAGCATCCGCGGGCGGGCGCGTCGCTATAATTTCACTACTGAAGCGGCACACCGTTTTGAGCGTGGTGTCGATTATGCGACTACGGTCGCTCACCTCGAATATATGACTCGCCTAATTGTCGATATTTGTGGGGGCGAAGCGGGGCCAATTGATGATCAAATGATTGCCTTACCAAAACGTGAGCCAGTCACGTTACATGCGGCACAGGCGAGCCGCATTATTGGGGTGGCGATTAGTCCAAATGAAGTCGCAGACATTTTTACGCGCCTTGATTTGCCTTTTGAACATAAAGGTGATCAATTTACCGTGAGGCCCCCATCTTATCGTTTTGACCTTGAGATTGAGGCAGATCTGGTTGAGGAGGTGGCCCGTATTTATGGTTTTGAGAATATTCCTGTACGCTTGCCAGTGGCCCTCAATATCATGCGCGAGGCGAGTGAAACGCAGCGCTCAGTGCATCCAATTCGACATCAACTAGCAGCGCTTGGCTATGCAGAGACTATCAACTTTAGTTTTGTGGACGAAGCCTGGGAGCAAGATTTTGCCGGCAATGCGTCGCCGGTGCGGGTGTTAAACCCGATTGCCAGTCAACTATCGGTGATGCGTAGCACGCTGCTTGGCAGCTTAGTGAATGTGCTGAGTTACAACCTAAAGCGTAAGGCTGGGCATATTCGTCTGTTTGAAATAGGGCGGGTATTCTCTCTGGACCCAGCGGTGCCGGCAGGTGATTTAACGGTGGCTGGATTAACGCAGCCGCAGTGTGTGGGGGCGTTGGCGTATGGGCCTGTTTGGCCAGAACAATGGGGAGCCGCCTCGCGCTTGGTTGATTTTTTTGATCTTAAAGGCGACTTAGTCGCTCTGTTTGCCCCGGCAACGCTGCGCTTTACGCCAGCCGAGCATCCAGCATTGCATCCAGGGCGCAGTGCGCGCATTGAGTTGGCCGGCAAACAGGTTGGCTGGATCGGTGAATTGCATCCGCGCTGGTTGCAAAAATATGATTTACCGCATGCGCCTGTTCTGTTTGAAGTCGATATCAACGCATTGCGTGAGCGTACTTTGCCAACAGTGGTTGAGATTTCAAAATTTCCGCCTGTGCGGCGTGATATTGCAGTGCTCGTTAGCGATAAAATTAAGGCGCAGGAATTGCTTGATGAAATGCAAAAAGCCCGCGCTGATGAAGCCTGTAAACACGTGCAGCAAATTACCGTGTTTGATGAGTTTCGTCCTAAAGCAGAACCTGGCGTTCAGTCTTCCCAGCAAAGAAGCCTTGCGTTTCGGATAACCTTGCAAGATACTGCAGGAACCTTGCAAGATGCAACGATTGATCTAGCCATTAAAACTTTGGTTGACCGCCTGGTTCGAGTATATGATGCGCGTTTGCGCGGCTAAGAGCTTTGAGAATATGAACCCAACGGTATTGAGCGCACAGGTATTGGAGCAGCACGCAGCGTTAGAGCCAGCAAATCCACCTCAGGATTTATCTCAGAACTCGTCTACAAGCGAGGTGCCAACCCTAACCAAAGCCGAGCTCGCTGAATTTCTATTCGATCAAGTGGGTTTAAATAAGCGTGAAGCCAAAGAAATGGTGGACGCTTTTTTCGAGCTGATTGGCGACGCGCTTGAAAGAGGAGAAAGCGTCAAACTATCCGGTTTTGGCAATTTCCAATTACGTGATAAGTCGCAGCGGCCTGGGCGCAATCTCAGAACCGGGGAAACGATCCCGATTGCTGCGCGCAGGGTAGTGACTTTCCATGCCAGCCAGAAACTCAAAGAACTGGTCGAAGGCAATATGCCGGCAGTGCAAGCATCAGCTTATGCGCCGCTTTGACTTTGAGGGTGAGTTGAGGTGAACTCAGTGATGCTGCAAAAAATTACCTTGCTGCCAATTCCTGCAAAACGCTACTTTACGATTGGTGAAGTGAGTGAGCTTTGTGCTGTAAAGCCCCATGTCTTGCGTTATTGGGAGCAAGAATTCACTCAGCTTAGTCCAGTCAAACGGCGCGGCAACCGTCGTTATTATCAGCACCATGAAGTTCTTTTGATCCGCCGCATTCGAGAGCTTCTATATGAACAAGGTTTCACCATTAATGGTGCGCGCAACCGCTTAGATTCATATCAAGCACTCGCTCATACCAGCAGCGTAACGAGTGCGTCTGAACCTCCTCCCCAGGCCGTACCCTCGCTTGACGTCAGCCGGTTGCGTGACGATATTGAGCGTGTGATCAAAATCTTGCAGAAATAATTGGCCTAAATAGCTTTGTTTTATGCAAGAAGTGTCAAAGCGCATTTTTGCTCTGTTATAATTTCTCGCTTGTTCGGGGCGTAGCGCAGCTTGGTAGCGTACTTGCATGGGGTGCAAGGGGTCGGAGGTTCGAATCCTCTCGCCCCGACCAATATTCATAAAGCTTTCCAAGGTTTTCAGGTAAGGCGTTTTCTCTAACTTGAGAACGATTGTCTAACTTGCGTACTTTAATTAATGAAACGGGTTTGGCCCGTTCGATCTCGCATGCTTTTGTGTAGTGCGCGGTCATCTATACCCTGCCACTTTAGCGCTAGTAAGTCACTGATGTGCTACCCAGTTTGATAGGCAAGGTCGATAAGGCGAATAATCATCTTCTTGATGCGCACTGTCCTAACTAGCCACCCTATCAGTTACAATTCGATAGATGCGAAGAGGCCGACCACGAAAAAATCGGCGCAGTTTTCTAGGCTAGTGAATCCTAATGACAACAACAGAAAGCCAAATCGAGCATGATCTTATCGTCAAGCTCGAAGCCCTCAAATACATTTATCGATCGGATATTCGTGATCGTGCATCGCTGGAAGCGAATTTCCGCAAAAAATTCCAGGAGTTGAACCGCGTTACGCTGAGTGACAGCGAATTTGAACGCTTGAAGGACGACCTTGTTACGGCCGATGTTTTTGCCGCGTCCAAGCGCCTGCGCGAAATCAACAGCTTTGAACGCGATGATGGCACGCCGCTGTTTTATACGCTGCTCAACATCAAGGACTGGTGCAAGAACAGTTTCGAGGTGGTGAGCCAGCCACGTATCAATACCGACAATAGCTATCATCGCTACGATGTGGTGCTGCTGATCAATGGTGTGCCTGTCGTCCAGATCGAACTTAAAACGCTGGCCATTAGTCCCCGCCGGGCCATGCAGCAGGTGGTTGAGTATAAAAGTGACCCCGGCAACGGCTATACCAAGACGTTGATGTGCTTCATTCAGCTTTTTATCGTCAGCAATCAGACCCGCACTTGGTACTTCGCCAACAACAACAACCGCCACTTCAGTTTCGACGCGGACGAACGTTTTTTGCCGTTCTACCAGTTTGCCGACGAGAGTAACCAGAAGATCAACCACCTCGCCCCTTTCGCCGAGAAATTTCTGGCCAAGTGCACGCTGGGGCAGATGATTAGCCGCTACATGGTGCTAGTGGCCAGCGAACGAAAGCTGATGGTCATGCGCCCGTATCAGATCTATGCGGTACGCGCTATCGTCGATTGCATTCACCAGAACCGAGGCAATGGTTATGTTTGGCACACCACTGGCAGCGGCAAGACGCTCACGTCGTTCAAAGCATCCACCTTGCTCAAGGACAACCCGGACCTTGAGAAATGCCTGTTCGTCGTGGACCGCAAGGACCTCGATCGGCAGACTCGCGAGGAATTCAACAAATTCCAGGCGGGTTGCGTCGAAGAAAATACCAACACCGAGAATCTGGTTCGGCGACTGCTATCCACCGACTATGCTGACAAAGTGATTGTCACCACTATCCAGAAGCTGGGCATCGCGCTCGACGGCACCCACAAACGCAAATACAAGGAGCGCCTAGAGCCGTTGCGAAACAAGCGTATCGTCTTCATCTTCGACGAATGCCACCGCTCCCAGTTTGGCGATAACCACAAGGCCATCAAAGACTTTTTCCCGAATGCGCAACTCTTCGGCTTCACCGGCACTCCTATCTTTGGCAACAATGGCAACAAAGTGAAAGTGCAAGGCCAACAGGCCTCCGACATTACCACCGAAGACGTCTTCCAGAAGCAACTGCACGCCTACACCATTACCCACGCCATTGAAGACCACAACGTTTTACAGTTCCACGTCCACTTCTTCAAAGCCGACGGCAAGGATAAGGACAAGGTCAATGATGAACTAAAGCAGCAGGCTGTGGTGGATGCCATTCTGAGCAAGCACGACACTGCCACCGCCCAGCGCAAGTTCAACGCCGTGCTGGCTTGCGCTAGCATCGACCACGCCATTGCGTATCACAGTCTCTTCAAGGAAACTCAAGCTCAGCGGCAAGCGGCAGACCCTAACTTTCGTCCGCTCAATATTGCCTGCGTGTTCTCGCCACCGGCCGAAGGCGATAAGGACGTGCAGCAGATCCAGGAAGACCTGCCGCAGGAACAAGCTGATAATCAAGTCGAGCCTAACAAAAAAAAGGTGGCGCTCAAGGCGATCATGGCCGATTACAACGCTCGTTACGGCACCCGCCACAGTGTGAGCGAGTTCGACCTGTATTATCAGGACGTGCAAAAGCGCATCAAGGATCAACAATACTCCAATCAAGACTTGCCCCACGCGCAAAAAATCGACCTAGTGGTCGTGGTAGATATGCTCCTCACTGGCTTCGATTCCAAATACCTCAACACCTTGTACGTGGACAAGAATCTGAAGTACCACGGTCTAATCCAAGCCTTTTCGCGCACTAACCGCGTCTTGAACGATAGCAAGCCTTACGGCAACGTGCTCGATTTCCGTAACCAGGAAGACGCCGTTAAGGCAGCGATTACTCTCTTCTCCGGTGAGCAAGGCGAGCGTGCGCGCGAAATCTGGCTGGTGGATGCCGCCCCGCAAGTCATTGCCAAGTTTAAGACGGCTGTCACTACGCTCGATCAGTTCATGGCCTCGCAAGGCCTGGCGAACACGCCCGATCAGGTCAACAACCTTAAGGGCGATGAGGCGCGGGCACAGTTCATCAACCTGTTCAAGGAAGTGCAGCGCCTCAAGACCAAGCTCGACCGATACACTGATCTCACCGAGGACGATCAGGCCAGCATTTCTGCCATCATGCCTGAAGATAAACTCAAGGCTTTCCGCGGGGAATATCTGGAAACGGCTAAGCATCTTAAGGCTCAGCAGAGCGCCGGCCAGCCAGACGACAGCAATGCCGTACAGCAGCTCGACTTCGAATTTGTGCTTTTTGCCTCCGCCCTGATCGATTACGACTACATCATGGCCTTGATCACCAACTACCAGGGCGCGCCTGAACAACAGAAAATGAGCCGCGACGAACTCATCGGCTTGATCGCTGCGGACGCCAAATTTATCGACGAATACGAGGACATCAGTGCCTACATCTACACTCTAAAGGCAGGCCAGGGTCTAAACGAGCAAGCCATTCGTCAGGGCTATGCCGACTTCAAAGCCGAACAGAAGAGCCGCCAACTGCGCAGTATTGCTCAGAAACACGGGCTAGAGGCTCAGGCCCTGCAAACATTTGTAGATCACATCATGGCCCGCATGATTTTTGACGGTGAAAAATTGGGGGATTTACTCGCTTCGCTGGATTTAGGCTGGAAAGCTCGAAGTCAGAAAGAACGGGCTTTGATGAGCGATTTGCTGCCACTGCTGCATAAGCTGGCGCAAGGACGGGAGATTTCGGGGTTGAAAGCTTATGAGCAATAAGGCGAGCGAGCGATTAGTGCCGAAATTGCGGTTTCCGGAATTTCGGGATTCAGGCGATTGGTGCAAAACGCAACTTCATGAGGTTGCATTGTTCGTGAATGAAAAAGTTGCATTGGAGAATTTAAGTCCTGAGAGATACCTTAGTACCGAAAATCTACTGCAAGATTTTATGGGTATGGTGCCGAGTCCTACTCGACCTTCGGCAGGTTCGGCCACTAGATTCAAGATAGATGATGTTCTCATTTCAAACATCCGACCCTACCTGAAAAAAGTATGGGTGGCTGAAATCGAAGGAGGGACCTCAAATGATGTGATCGTCATTCGAGCAAAAAAAGAGGTGACCACAAAATACTTGTCACATCTTCTTAAAAGCGATTTATTCATCGAATATGTCATGACTGGCGCAAAAGGCGTCAAGATGCCTAGAGGGGATGTCGAATTAATTAAAAAATTCATCGTTGCTACCCCAACTAAGCCGGACGAACAAAAGAAAATCGCCGACTGCCTTTCCTCTATCGACAATTTCATCACTGCGCAAATCAAAAAAATTGAAGTTCTCAAAGTGCACAAGAAAGGTTTAATGCAGCAGCTTTTCCCTGCCGAAGGCGAAACCGTGCCGCGTTTGCGATTTACTGAATTTCAGAGTGCGCCTGAGTGGAAAGAAAAATCTCTATCCGAAATTTCACCGGTTATTTTTGACGGTACGCACCAAACACCGAAATACACGACATCTGGAATCCCATTCTTCAGCGTCGAGAATTTAGTCAGCGGCGCAGTGAACAAGTATATATCGCAAGAAAGCTACGATTTCGACACACGAAAAAACAAGCCTTGTAAGGGCGACATTTTGCTGACGCGTATCGGGAAGATTGGGTATTCCAAGCTCGTCGATTGGGATTACGATTTTGCAGTCTACGTGACCTTAGCTGTTATTGCTCAATCAGAGAGCTTTAGCTCACGGTATTTGCACTTTTATCTACAGTCCAGTTTCTACCAGCGTGAAATCCTGAGCAAGTCTCTGCTCAACGCCGTTCCGTGCAAAATAAACATGGGTAGTTTGAGAGAAACCAAGGTTTGCCTCCCCTCCGACTTAGGCGAGCAAGAGAAGATTGGAGTAAGCCTGGCCTCGTTTGACGATCTCATTGCCCTCCACACCCAAAAACTTGAAGTCCTGAAAGCCAACAAGAAAGGTTTGATGCAATGCCTTTTCCCCTCGACCTTTGAAGGTGACGCATGAGCAACCACCCCAAGGTATACCGTTATAAAACTATGCGTCCTTTAGTGAATCGCATACGAGATGACTTCAAAAACGGGGCAGATTTCGTGTTGCTCTTCGCTTACAACGGTACAGGCAAAACCCGGCTGTCTATGGCGTTCAAGGACGCCGGTAAAAAGAAATTTGCTCGTCGTTTGAAGGTTGATGGCGAGATGGATCAAGTATCTACCGTTATGGATTTTGAACGCGATACGCTGTACTTCAATGCTTTCACCGAAGATCTATTTTTCTGGGACAATGATCTGGCAGGCGACAGCCAGCGTGTGCTGCGCATCAATGCCGCTTCGCGCTTCTTTGCCGGATTCAAAGAATTGGCCTTGGAAGATAAGATTTTTCCTTATCTGGAGCGCTACGCCGACTTTGCTTTCCGCATCGATTACAATGCCTGGGCGGTCAGTTTTTCGCGCGAGGTGAAGCGTGGCGACGCTCGCGAGATCGTTGATCAAATTAAGGTCTCACGCGGTGAAGAAAACATCTTTATCTGGTGTGTGTTTTTAGCTCTGGCCGAGCTGGCGATCGATGGTGACCAGGCTTACGGCTGGGTGAAGTACCTGTACATCGACGATCCAATTTCATCGCTGGACGACAACAACGCTATCGCGGTGGCCAGCGATCTGGCTAAGTTGCTGCGGCGCGGTAAGGATCGGGTGAGGACGGTGGTGTCTTCACACCATGGTTTATTCTTCAATGTGATGCAAAACGAATTGAAGAAGCAGCAAACTAAAACCTATTTCCTGCACAAGACCAAAGATGGCGAAGGCCACACGCTGCGCGCTACCACCGACACGCCGTTCTTCCACCATGTGGCCATATTGAGCGAGTTGCAAACGGCCAGTCAAACCGGGGCGCTGTATACCCATCATTTCAATATGCTACGCAGCATTTTGGAAAAGACGGCTACCTTCTTTGGCTTTGATGATTTTTCCAAGTGTCTGGATGCGCAGGACGTAGCTTTGCATGCCCGCGTCCTGAACTTGCTGAGCCACGGCAAATATTCTATCCACGAGCCTCGTGAAATGGTGGAAGACAACAAGGCGCTGTTCAAAAAAATTCTCGACGACTTCCTGGCGCGCTATGCGTTTGCACTGCCTAACTTTGAAGCGCAAATTGATCAACCCGCACCAACCAACACACCATGACTGAACAAGATCAAAAGAAGCTGGGCAATACCTTGTGGAGCATTGCTAACAATTTACGCGGGGCAATGAATGCGGACGATTTTCGCGACTATATGCTGTCCTTTCTGTTCTTGCGCTATCTCTCCGATAACTACGAGGCCGCTGCCCAGAAGGAATTGGGCAGCGATTACCCCAAGTTGCCAGAAGACGACCGCTGTACCCCGCTGGCCGTTTGGTATGAGCAAAATAAAGACGACACGCCCGAGTTTGAGGTGCAGATGCGCCGCAAGGTGCACTATGTGATTACCCCCGAATACCTGTGGCGCAACTTTGCCGAGATGGCGCGCAAGCAAGACGCCGGGTTGCTCAAGCAACTGAACAATGGCATCAAGTACATCGAGGACAAGTCGTTTGAGAGCACGTTCTCCGGCCTGTTTTCAGAGATCAACCTCAACTCAGAAAAGCTAGGCAAGAAAGCCCCCGACCGTAACGCAAAACTGTGCACCATCATCACTACGATTGAGGGGGACTTGGCTGAGTTCTCGACTAGCAGCGATGTGCTGGGGGATGCCTATGAGTATTTGATTGGCCAATTTGCTGCCGGCTCGGGCAAGAAGGCCGGTGAATTTTACACGCCTCAGCCTATTTCACAGATCTTGTCTGAGATCGTGACGCTGGACGGGCAGGATCCCAGCGCTGGCCTCAAGCAGCGGTTGGACAAAGTGTTGGATTTTGCCTGTGGCTCGGGCTCGCTACTTTTGAACATACGCAAGATAATGGGGGCGCACGGCATCGGCAAGATATACGGACAAGAAAATAATATCACTACCTACAACCTAGCACGCATGAACATGCTGCTGCACGGGGTAAAGGATTCCGAGTTTGAAATCTTCCATGGCGACACCTTGCTCAATGAGTGGGATGCGCTGCGCGAAGCCAATCCGGCGAAAAAGCTGCAGTTCGACGCCATCGTAGCCAACCCACCTTTCAGCCTGCGCTGGGAGCCTGGCGAGACCATGGCGGAGGACTTCCGCTTCAAGAGTTACGGGCTGGCACCCAAATCAGCGGCAGACTTTGCCTTTTTGCTGCACGGTTTTCATTTTTTGGCGCCAGAAGGCACGATGGCCATCATCCTGCCGCATGGCGTGTTGTTCCGGGGTGGAGCAGAAGAGCGCATCCGCACGAAGCTGCTGAAGGACGGTAACATCGATACGGTGATTGCTCTGCCTGCCAACTTGTTCTTCTCCACGGGTATCCCGGTATGCATTCTGGTATTGAAGAAGTGCAAAAAGCCGGACGACGTGCTGTTTATCAACGCAGCAGAGCACTTCGAAAAAGGCAAGCGCCAGAACCGTTTACTGCCTGAGCATATTAACAAGATCGTAGAAACATACAAGCACCGCACTGAGGAAGAGCGCTATTCCATGCGGGTGCCGATGGAGCGCATCGAGAAAGAGGGTTTCAATCTCAACGTCTCGCGCTACATCAGCACGACACAAGCAGAGGAAAAAATAGATTTGAAAGAGGTTCATCAGCAATTGGGGGATATTGAAAAGGCAATCACGAAGGCACGAGACAAGCACAACGAGTTTCTTAAGGAGCTGGGGTTGCCACTATTGCCGTGAGTCTGTAATTCTATTTCCAATTGATTTATGGAAACCTTTTACTGTCCGTGAGAAGGGGTTAACTTCAGATAATTTTGCGCTAGAATAAAGCTTCTCGGAGTCGGGGGGCTTTGGAACGAACGCTAGCTATGTCGCGTTCGTAGAGAACGGGTAAAAAAAATTCTAATCAGGGGAGCGTTGCAGTGCTATTAGATCGCATCATTGAACCACAACGCGCACCTGCACAATGCAATCAAGAGCACCCGTTGCGCGTCCAACTTGAGCCGCTCGTATGGGAGAGTGAATTTTTCGCTCGCAAGTGTGCTAGGTTTGTTTTTGATAGTCAAGGCGTGCCGCCAGCGCAAATAGTGTTTACAGACTTCGATATTGTACAAAGCAAGATTCCAGCTAATCGACTCGACTTATTGGATCAGCTGGTTAAGCTTGGTTTCCAATTTATCGAAGGTGAGGCTGATTTTAGCTTACCGATTAACGCGTTAGCCGATAAGCAAAATTATCGTATTGCCTCTGAACCGGATATCTTGGCTATACGTGCCGTCGCCAAAGGGCTATTTTCTGCTAGCCGCTTTCGTGCGCCTTGGTACACGGAGGAGGAGCGTGATCGCTTCTACCAAGTCTGGGCAGAAAACGCGGTGCGCGGTTTCTTCGATCATGCATGCCTGGTGATTGAAGACACAAACGGCATTCATGGTTTTGTCACTTTGCGCAAGTTGACGCACGATGCAGCTCGTATTGGCTTGTTAGCCGTCCGCCCCGATTTGACTGGCCGCGGCTTAGGTAAAGTATTAATCAAGGCTGCGCGGCACTGGTGTGCGGCGCGCAATGTCAAGCAGTTGAGCGTGGCAACTCAAACCAGCCATCTGAGTGCGATGAGCTTTTATATTGCTAGTGGCGCTCAGCTGGCCGGAATTTCCTATTGGCTATATAAGTGAGATGATGATTCCATTTAATATCCCAGCTCTGGTCGGCACTGAATTAGGCCATATCCAATCTGTGTTAGCCAGCAATGTGCTAAATGGTGATGGTAACTTTACGCAACGCTGCCAACAGTGGTTTGAACAGTATACTAACACCCACAAAGTGCTACTGACCCCCTCTTGTACGGCAGCGCTGGAAATGGCGGCTATCTTGCTCGATATTCAGCCAGGCGACGAAGTGGTGATGCCCAGTTTTACTTTTGTCTCCACCGCTAATGCTTTTGTGCTGCGTGGCGCCAAAATTGTCTTTGTTGATGTGCGTCCTGACACCATGAATATAGACGAGACTCGGATTGAAGCGGCACTCACCAGCAGAACTCGAGCTATCGTTCCAATTCACTATGCAGGCGTTGCTTGTGAGATGGATGCCATTATGGCGCTTGCTGACAAACATCAGCTGTGGGTAGTAGAAGACGCCGCACAAGGGGTAGCTGCCACTTATAAAGGTCGTGCGCTGGGGAGTATCGGCCACATTGGTTGTTACAGTTTTCACGAAACCAAGAACTTTACCGCGGGTGGGGAAGGTGGCGCTATCTTGATCAACCAGGCTGAACAGGTCGAACGGGCGGAAATTATTCGTCAAAAAGGGACAAATCGCAACCAATTCCTGCGTGGTCAGACGGATAAATATACGTGGCGAGACATCGGTTCTAGCTATCTGATGTCTGATTTACAGGCAGCCTATCTGTGGGCGCAGCTAGAGGCAGTCGAGCAGATCAACGCGCGCCGTCTTGAACTGTGGCACGGCTATTTTCAGGCATTTCAGTCTTTGGCGCAGCAAGGGCGCATTGAACTGCCTGTGATTGCGCCAGACTGCGACCACAACGCACATATGTTTTATCTCAAACTGCGTGATATCAAAGATCGTAATGCTTTTATTAGCGCGATGCGCGACGCCGGTATTCTGGCTGTTTTTCACTACGTTCCACTGCATAGCTCTCCTGCGGGGCAGAAGTTTGGTGTCTTCCACGGTGATGACAGATACACAACCAAAGAGAGTGAGCGTTTAGTGCGGCTGCCGCTTTTCTATAACATGACAGATATGGCCCACCGCACTGTGATAAACGCTGTGACCCGCTACTTTGCCTGAAGCATCCTTGCTGCGCCTGCGTATCTCAGTAAAATTTTCTGAGCGAAGTGCTGTGTGGGCGTGACGGGCTGAACAGCACCTGCTACGGGTCAATGCCTTCAAGCTGGCTGCTAGCGTAGGCTCATCATTAGTGGGAGCGTTTGCCGGCTTGCAGGCGTGTGCGATGTCGCCCAAACAATAGCCACCATGGTGTCTTAAACCGCACAATACTGGCATAAAGCCAGACGTAAGCTACGATAAACACTATAGCGAAGCAAACTAGCACGGCGGTATGCTGCCAAAAGAGTGTCGCAGGTACCACCGCAATCAAATATAACAGCCAAAGATAAGGTGCCGTCAGTGCATTACACTGGGTCAGCGTGCGCGTACCTTGTACGTTCGCCGTTGGACGCATGAGCCGTTTGTAAATCAACGTATGTAAATGCCGATCATCTGCTAAGATGACTGGGGTGCCGTGTAAGAAGCGTCTACGATAGATTGAGAAACACAGTTCAAAAATTGGGTAAAGTAGCATTAAGGCGGGATACCAAGCAGAAACCTCAGGATGGTGCATAACCAATAAAATAGATAATTCACCTAACATAAAGCCAATGAAATAAGCGCCACCATCGCCCATAAAAATCCGTCCAGTCGGAAAATTCCAAATAAAAAAACCGAGAATGGCTCCCATCATAATCAGTGATGCCGAAAGTATGGCCGTGTCAGAGACTTGGTGTGCAACATAGGCAAGCGATGCAGACATCATAAACGTAATCATTGCAGCTAAGCCATTAGTGCCGTCGATGTAATTAATCGCGTTGGCGAGGCCTGCTACCACAAGTAGGGTAAAGCAGCAGCCGATAGCCGGATAAGCAATGACTGAGTCAAGCAGGGCGATGCCGGTGCGTGTCACATAAAGGTCAAGCAAGAAATAGGCCAGGCCGGCAGCAACTATCGTACAGCTGAGGCGAATGAATGGCGTTACGCGTTTAGTTAAGTCTTCAGTGAGGCCTGCTAAAAAAGTCGGCAGTCCGCAGGCGGCGAGGGATAATATGCTCAACGAAAGGCGCGGATCGTTGAGGTAAAGCTGACCGGCGGCTACGGTGAGGCCGGCGAGGATCGCAATGCCGCCGATACGTGGTACGGGTTGCTGATGGATTTTTTGTGGGCCGGACAGGTTGTGGTCAGCCGATAAATGTTCATGCAAATGCTGATAGCGCACAATCAAGAAAATGACCAGGGTTGAGACAGTAAAGCTGAGCGTGAAATTAAGCATAGTCAATATTTTTCTAGCTACAACACGTTTAAAGGAACTCTTCTTTAATCAGATTCATTATGCAGAAGACCCACGGATTCTATTTTTTACTCATTTCCACTTATAGGGGAAACTGGATAAAAAATCAATTTCTTCGAATATGATTCGTTTTAAGGGAGAGGAGAGATTACTTATGACGCGCCGTTATTTTTTAAGCACAGCTTTAGGCATGGCCGCCGGTGGGTTCGCTCTGGCGCCTTTAAAATCAACACTCTCGGCACATGCGATCAAGCATGTTGCGTCGGTTGCCGCTTTGATCGAATTAGGTCTTACGCAGCCGGGGGACGGTACGGTGGTCATCACATTAGGCTATTACAGTGCTGGCGATGGCGGAGGGATGCTGGTTTATTGGGATGCATTTTCTGAACGTATGATCAACGGTGGCACGGTTATTGCTGCTGTGAGTCAGGCTAAAGGTCGCTGGCTTCAACTGCATGAAGGAGTTGTTGATTTTAGGCAATTTGGTGTTTTTAATGCAGAGATGAATGCAGATGATGCGCTGGCAGCGATGGTGAATGATCCTACGATTCATCGTATCGAGGCGCATACGCCACTCAATTTTGTTCGCCGCCACCATTTTTATCGTAGCAACCTCACGCTGGATTTTGGAGGTCAAACGGTAACTACGCGCGGGATAGAGCCGGTTGGCGCGAAACAGATTAACGCTTTGGCTGCGGTGCTGTTTTTTAGTGGTAAGCCTGCTGCCAATACGGATACTGTTACCCTGAATGCAGTATTGCCGGAACAGACTGATATTTTTCCGGTTAGCGATGCAAGCACGTTTTCTGTTGGGCAGTGGTATCAGCTTGAGTCTGACGCACCGGGTGAGCCTTTAGCAAAAGAGCTGCAAAAATTAGTCCAAATTACACACATTATTGATGCCAAGCAGGTTCGGGTTAATTATAAAAATGGCTGGCCTTTGTTCGCAGGGCGGCAGATCCGTTGGACGCAGGTGAGTGTGATTGAACAGGTCCATATTAGCAATATGCGCTTTATCGGGCATGGCACGACTCCAAATACCGGCTCTCACCCTATTGCGTTTGAATATGCAGTGTCTTGTAATGTATCGGCAATTCATGCAAAGGCAACTTTCTGGAGCGTCATTATCAGGCGCTGGTGCGCATTCTTTCGCACTGAACGGTGCTCATTAACCAATCCGGTCAACATAAAGCATGGCGGCGCTGGCTACTTAACCCAGCATATCCATTGTCTTTACGGACATATTTTGGAGTGCAGTTCTGCCAATGCTCGGCATCTGAATGATTTTGTTTCGAGTGCATATTGCACCGTAGAAAATTGTCATAGCAACGGTGATCATGATGGCGCCTTTGTGACGCACGGACAATATGAGCATGACCTAGTCTATGCAGGGAATGCGGGTGCGATATCTTTTGCTAATTCAGGCAAGCAGTGGGGCGCTTCAGCCAAACGCATTACGGTACGCAACCATACCTGTACACTTTTTATTGCCAATGAGAAAGTCACTGACCTAACATTGGATGATGTCCATGTGTTGCACGTGGCTGGCCGGTCCAATACCGGCATTATGCGACTTAATGCGGATGGGGTTCAACTGCGAGGCTGCACGGTGGCTAGTGAGCTGACCTTGGTTCAGCATACGGCTTTATCTTGCCGGTCGAATACCTTCAATGGCTGTAGTTTTAGGCTCGATAGCCGGCATGATTTAACCAGCAGCGCAGAAGATCCTCTCGGCCGGTATTGCCAAACGCACTTGCCGCCAGTCGAAAGAAATTCTGTGCATGCTCACAGTGCTATTTTCTTCAATAATTGCACTTTTGAGGGCAATCGAGCAAGCGCTTCTCTGTGGATCGCGGCGCATAATATTACCCTAGATGCGTGCCGCATTGAAAATGTTGCCCTGTGTTTAACCGGTACCGCTGAACAGCACTTCACCCTAGCCGGTAATGCCGTCTTGTCAAATACCGCCAATCAAGGCGCTCTATTGTCTCGCGTTGGCAATGATCGCCTTATCCATTGGCGTTTAGGGCCTTACCGCAGCATCGTAGCGCATGCAAACGTAGCGCATATTCAGTTAGTGGATGGGGTGAATCACTATCAAGCTACTCATGTCCATTTTGTTCGCGGCAAAATTTTACTGGCTCCGGCCGCTTTTACCCCGCCTTCATTTTTGCTTGAGACAGGGCGTATCGAGGAAGGCAAGCTTAATGCGGTCGCACCGCCATCCAGTACTAGAGTCCGCATTGAGGGAACGCTCTCTATTTGATGACTGCTAAAGAAGCTATTGAAGCTGCTCAGCGTCTTCTAAGATCCCTACAGCATCGACTAGGCGCGCCGGGTGTTTAAGCAGTTTGATCATGGCTTTGAAACAATCATGCTTGACTAAGACGGCGATGACATCGGCTGCGGCTAGCGCTGGTTCTAAATCTGCCAAGTGGGCGTGGGCCAGATCGGCCGGCAACTGGTCAATAAAAGGTTCAACCACAATAAAGCTCGCCTCTGAAGTAGCGAGTAGTTTTTTTGCAATATGAGCTGCCGGGCTTTCTCGAAAATCATCAATATTAGGCTTAAACGCTAATCCCAGTAAGGCAACGACAACTTCTTGGCGGGCTGCGCGTTGACCACTTGCCAGACATTGATCAATCGCTTCGTTAACTTTGTTAATCACCCATTCTGGCTTATGGTCATTGATTTGTCGGGCGGTCCGAATAAGCTTTGCCTGCTCAGGTGAGCGACTGACGATAAACCAAGGGTCAACCGCAATGCAATGGCCACCTACGCCCGGACCTGGCTGTAGTATATTCACCCGGGGATGATGATTGGCGAGTTTAATCAACTCCCATACATTAATGCTGAGTTGGTCGCAAATCAGCGAAAGTTCATTCGCAAATGCAATATTGACATCACGGAAAGCGTTTTCTGTCAGCTTCGCCATTTCTGCTGTGCGGGCGTTGGTGGTCAGAAGTTCTCCCGTAACAAAGACACGATATAAGGCTTGCGCGCGCTGGGCGCAGCGGGCTGTTATGCCGCCGATAATACGATCGTTTTGAACCAGCTCGCGTATGACTTGGCCGGGTAGCACGCGCTCAGGGCAATACGCGATATTGACATCAGGTATTTCGTTTTCTTGATGAGTAGTAGGAAAGGCTAAATCGGGTCGAGCTATTTTGAGCCAGGCGATCATCTGATCGGTGGTTCCCACGGGGGAGGTCGACTCCAAGATCACCAGATCACCTGGCTTGAGTACCGGGGCGATTGATTCGGCTGCTGCGCGCACATAACTTAGATCAGGTTGATGATCCTTCTTAATGGGGGTTGGCACGGCGATGATGAAGGCATCGGCTGTTTCAGGTTGAGTTGAAGCTTTTAAATAGCCTTCTTGCACCACTGCGCGCACGATGATGTCAAGCTCGGGTTCAACAATATGAATCTTTCCCGCATTAATCGTGTCGACTGTGTGGGAGTTGATATCGACGCCGGCTACTTTGACTTTCCGGGAAGCCAGTATCGCGGCAGTAGGTAGGCCAATGTAGCCAAGACCGACTACACATATTTTCTTAAAATTCGTCTGTTTCATAGAAATTTTTTAAGCAAAAAATTTGCCAACCCTTGATCAATTTATGATGCGGGTCGAGTGCATTGCCCACCGTGTTTGGCCAGTGTCTAATTATGCTTGGTAGGCAGCTAACGTTTGCACGATGCGCTCAGATGCTTTGCCATCGCCATATAAGTTATGCGCGTGCGACGTTATCTGGTCATATTCGGTTAGGTCATCAAGCAGCAGACTAACCTGTTGGCACAAGGTATCGATATCCGTATTGACCAGACGTACGAGACCGGCCTCTAATGCTTCGGGGCGCTCTGTATTTTCTCGCATGAGCAAGACTGGCTTGCCAAGCGATGAGGCTTCTTCTTGCACGCCTCCCGAGTCGGTGAGGATCAGCGTTGAGCGCATCATTAGGTAGACGAACGGCAAATAGTCCAGTGGCTCAATCAAGTGAATATTGCTGATTCCTTTGAGGGTGCGTTGGACGGGTTCTTGCACATGCGGATTAAGATGAACCGGATAAACGAAATCGACCTTGGGGTAGCGTTTGGAAAGGGTTGCGATGGCTGTACAAATACGTTCGAAGCCATCGCCGAAATTCTCTCTGCGATGTCCGGTAATGAGAACCAGCCGTCGTGTGCTATTGAGCTGGGGGAATTGTTTGACAAGGCTAGTGGCCAGTTGAGGGTCGCTGACGATTTTTTGTTTAACCTCTAAGAGTGCATCAATTACGGTATTTCCGGTTACCACGATACGCTCAGCGGCGATATTTTCTTTCAGAAGATTGTCGCGTGATTGCGCTGTGGGGGCGAAATGTAAATGCGCCAGGGTGCCGGTTAATCTACGATTGGCCTCTTCTGGCCAGGGTGAATACAAGTTGCCGGTGCGCAAACCCGCCTCGACATGCGCGACCGGAATTTTCAAGTAATAAGCCGTTAGCGAGGCGGCAAAGGTCGTTGCAGTATCGCCATGGACCAGAACAAAATCAGGTTGGTATTCCATTAGCACAGGTTTGAAGCTTTCTAAGATGTTGGCTGTGATGGAGAAGAGATTCTGCCCTGGCCGCATGATATTTAGATCGAAATCGGGCTTGATATTGAAAAGATTCAATACTTGATCAAGCATCTGCCGGTGTTGTGCGGTAACGCACACTTTAGCTTCAAATTGAGTATGTTTGCTAAGAGCACGCACAACCGGTGCCATTTTGATGGCTTCCGGGCGCGTGCCAAAAACAGTTAATATTTTTTTCATCGATTGTTTGCCTTTGATTTGAAGTCATCCGTGCGGAGATAGACTTAACAAATGGTGCTGTTTAAACATCGGATTTTTTCTCGCATCATTCTACGCTAGAATAACATCGCTAAAAAATAGGATGGAGATTTTAGAGTGCAAACGAGGCGGTCGCCATATCGACCCCGTTTGTGGAGAGCACGAAGATAGAAAACTCTAATAAGGGGGCAGACGGAGTGTGGTTAAATCATGGAGTTGAACTCAGCCATGCAAATGTGAGTGGCCTTTGCCTAAATTATCTTTAGCGCGAGCCTCGGTCTGGTCTACGGCTGCCATCCTGATCAAATTGGCCGTGGGACTCCTGCTCATCAAATTGTTGGCGCTTACCTTTGGCCCAGAGGGGGTAGGCTGCGCCGGAAATTTTATGACGCTGATCACGGTGTTAGGCGTGTTATCTGGCGCGGGTATTTACAATGGGGTGACCAAATACGTTGCTGAATTTCAGTTTGATGCAGTTCGCTTGCACCGTTTGTTTGGCACCTCTGCACTGATCGTGCTTGGCTCAGCAACGTTGCTGGCGCTTGTGCTGATAGTGGCTGCTGCTCCTCTAAGTCGATTATTGTTTGGCCGCGAAGATTTGCAGGGGGTGCTGCGAGTCGTGGCCTTTATTCAATTTGGTATTGCCTTTGCTAATTTGTTTTTGGCCATTCTAAGAGGTCGGTGCGATGCGCAGGGCGTTGCACTATCGGTCATGATTGGCAATCTGTTCGGTCTGGGGGCATATTGGATGGCTTGCCGTCTAGGTGGCTATCCGGGGGCACTCATCGGCTTAGCGTTGCTGCCGGCGTTGTTGATTGTGCCGGCAGCAATAGCGTTGCTTAAACGCAAGTTCGTACCGTGGCATGGGTTAAAGCTAACATGGGATAGCCAACTCGCTCGTGGTCTGTTCAAATTTACCGCGATGGCAGTTATCACTTCGCTCACGCTACCAATTGCTTATGTCATGATAAGGCAGCTGCTGGCGACGCATTATAGTTGGGAGGAGGTGGGCATTTGGCAGGGGGTGAACAAGATATCGGATGCTTATCTACAATTGATTACAGCCCCTTTTACAGTGTATTTGCTGCCAACACTTGCTAGGCACAAAACCAAAAAAGAGTTGGCGTATGAAATTAGCCGTGTGCAACGATTTTTGTTACCGCTGGCACTCGGCTTGAGTTTAAGTGTGTGGCTATTGCGCGATGTGGTGATTGAATTATTGTTTTCCGCTGAATTTAGGCCGATGCGTGATCTTTTTGCATGGCAGCTGAGCGGTGATGTGTTCAAGGTCGGTGCTTATGTGTTCGGTTATTTAATCATTGCAAAAGCCTCCCTACGTTTTTATGTATTAGCAGAAATTGTCCAGTTTAGTTTGCTCTTATTATTTTCGTACTGGTTGATTCCAAGCGGCGGTGCGCTTGGCACTGTACAGGCTTACGCGGTGACTTACGCAGTTCATTTTGCTTTATGTTTATACGTATTTTTCATCTATTGCAAAAGGGGGGAGTGAGTGTCTGTCATCCATATTTTGGGTTCTGATATTGAGCACCACAATCGGACAGTGCTGAGCTTTTTTAATGACATACTGGCACCAAAGTTGCCGCACTCTCAAATGCCGTTATGTTTTTGGGTAGTGGCTCGAGAGCCGGCGCAATTGGGCAATTACCCGGCATTGCAGGTCAGAGTGTTACCGGATAAACGAGCACTGGCGAAGGCCGTGGCCGTGCTGGCAAAAAAATGCCGTGAGCAGCGCTTCTTTTTTCATGGTCAGTTTAATCTAGGTATTTGGCTCCTGCTCCTGACTGGCCGCATTCGTGCAGCACAAGTGAGCTGGCATATTTGGGGGGCAGATCTTTATGAAGATTCAGCAGGATTTCGATTTAAGCTGTTTTATGTGTTAAGGCGCTGCGTACAAGGGCGTGTTGGACGGGTGTTTGCTACCCGCGGAGACCTGGCTTATTATCGGCAGCGCTATCCGCACGTTCCTATGCAGCTGCTTTATTTTCCGACCCGTATGCCACTGGCGCAAAATCTCCCTCGTTTGCCGAAACCTGCAACGCAGCGGCTGACGATTTTGCTGGGCAACTCTGGCGATCGCTCGAATCGTCATATTGAAGGATTGCGGGCGATTTACCAGAAATTTGGCAAGCAAGTGCGTATCCTGCTGCCTTTTGGCTATCCATTGGGCAACGATTTATATGGCCATGAAATTCGCGCGGAAGCTGAAAAATTATTCGCGCCGGAGCAGGTCGAGTTCATCAATAAAGTAATTGATTTTAACGAGTACAGAAAGCTCTTAATGCCATGTGATTTGGGCTATTTTCTGTTTAATCGGCAGCAGGGGGTTGGCACCCTATGCTTGTTGATCCAACTCTGTATTCCATTTGTCATCAGCCGGCAAAATCCTTTCCAGCAAGACCTTGCTGAGCAGCGCGTACCGGTGTTATTTCATGGCGATGACTTGAGCCCTGAGAGGGTGCGTGAAACTCAGCACCGAATGACTCAGCTAGATCAGACCCAGATTGCCTTTTTCAATCCGAATTACATCACAGACTGGCAACGCACGTTGGTGATTGCCAATGGAGAGACTCTCGATGACGCTGGCTAATTTCCTGATTCTTTTAATGCTCTGGTTGGCAGCCGGTGCATTTGTGCTGACTCTTGTTTATCGTGAGTTCCGCTTAGTCGGATTTAGTTTTAATCTATGCTTTTCGCTGGCTTATCTATCCACTTTTTATCTTGGTTTTCCGTTCTCTTGTTGGCTAGTGCTGCATTTTGGTTTACCTATCTCACCACCGAGTTATCTAGCTTATGCGTTGCTGTTGCCGGCGGGTTTTTATACTCTTTACTACGCCACCTACAAAGTTAAGCTGCCACCGTTTTGGCGTTCAGGGTCATCCTTGTTCACCATGAAGCGTGAAGAAACGCATTTGCTGTGGGTGCTTCTGACGTTGCTTGCTGTAGTGGCGTTGGTTATCTTCATTCTAAATAATGGCTGGCTATTTTTTAGCTCGCGTAGCTATGGTCAACGCCTCTTTTCTAAAGACCTTTTTTTACTTCCCCTTAAGCGCCTTTTCTATTTTTTTATACCCGCTATGCTGGTGCTTTATTTCCTGCGGCCAAGCGTTAAATCTTGGCTAATGTTTCTTGTCGCAACCATTAGCTTTGGCGTACTCAGTTATTTTGCGGTTGGGGGCACACGCGCCAATATCGCTTTGTCATTCGCCTTGTTTTTATTTATTGGTATTGCCGATCATCATATCCGGCTTAGAACACTGCTGTTTGCTGGGGTGGCCGCGATTGGCGTGATGACGTGGCTGGCGTTACAGCGTTACGGGCTAAACGTTCAGGGTGCGGAGCGGATAGAGACGCTGCTTTATCTAACGCGCGACACTTTTTCGCCTTGGGAAAGTCTGGCGCTGTTATTAGAGAAGTACCGTGAAATCGATTTCCAGGGGTTAGCGCCGATTGTCCGCGATTTCTATGTCTATATTCCTCAATGGTTATGGCCTGAACGTCCGAACCTAGTGCTGAATACGGCCAATTATTTTACTTGGCAGATACGGCAATACTTTGCTGTAGCAATTTCACCCACCCTGATTGGATCGCTTCTGATTATGGGGGGGGGGTGGTCTTTTGTGCTGGGGGCGATGGTGGTCGGCCTGATTATTAGAGGGCTTGATGGCTTATATCGCGCGGCCAGATATGCGCAGAATCGCTATACGAGCGTTACGATGCAGGCTTTTTGCTTTGGCCTGTTATTTCACATTATTATTTTGGTCAGGGAAGGATTAGATGCCTTTGTTTCGCGCCTAGGATTCTATTGTTTGGTCTTTGGCTCATGCCTGCTATTGGCCAAATTGTTGTACCGTTTATTGATAGCTGGCCGGCACAGGCAGAAAAAAATCGGAGGCGTTTGATGAGGGCTATTCCAAAATATGATATTCGCGGCATTGGCATTTGGGGTTTTCAGGAGCAAGCTCAATTTGTCGATTACCTGCTGGCCGATGGTGCATTGAAAACGGGTATGCTAGTTGCGATTAACGCTGAAAAAATAATTTTAGCGGAACAAAATCCGCTCCTCAGCGAGCTAATTAAATCTGCCGAATACAAATATGCCGATGGCATCAGCATTGTTCGTTCGATTAAGCGAAAGTATGCCGCAGCATCCTGTCTGCAGCGCATCGCTGGCGTCGATTTGTGGCAAGCTTTGATGAGAAGCGCCGGCTTGCGACGCATACCGGTATTTCTCGTAGGCGGTAAGCCCGAGGTGTTAGCCAAAGTAGAGCAGAAGCTGGTGGCGGCTTGGGGCGTCAAGATTGTGGGTAGCCATAGTGGCTACTTTAAAGATGAAGAGCGCTCAGCACTGTTTCAAGCGATTCAAGAGAGTGGTGCCGCGCTGGTCACGGTTGCTCTGGGTTCGCCTAAACAAGAGCTCTTTATGCGCTGCTGCCAGCAAATTTATCCAAATGCATTGTATATGGGGGTCGGTGGCACCTTCGATGTCTTTAGCGGTACGGTTAAACGAGCTCCCAAAGTGTGGCAATCCTTAGGTTTAGAGTGGCTCTACCGAGTGCTGGCCCAGCCAACCCGCATTGGGCGTTTGGCGAGATTATGCAAATACGCTAGTTATCACTATCGTGGCCAACTGTGAGTGTTTAGGCGCGCAGTTGCGTCAACCTTTCGCCTGGCCGTTTTTCACGATTAACCATCATGCTGTGAAAAGTGCGTTTGTGAGCTATTTTGTCTGAACTATCCATGGGGCGGGCATTAGCCTGGTCTGCGGCTGCCACCCTGATTAAAATGGGATTGGGGCTGCTGGTCGTTAAGTGGATGGCGCACGCTTTTGGTCCGGATGGCATGGGTCGCGCTGGAAATTTTATAGCGCTGGTTACTCTGTTGGGCGTACTTTCAGGCGCCGGTATTTACAACGGAGTGACTAAATACGTCGCCGAATTTCAG
The DNA here is from genome assembly GCF_024582735.1 of Mycoavidus sp. SF9855. Lineage (NCBI taxonomy): Bacteria > Pseudomonadati > Pseudomonadota > Betaproteobacteria > Burkholderiales > Burkholderiaceae > Mycoavidus > Mycoavidus sp. SF9855. Next base: position 1,636,007 of record NZ_CP102085.1, on the reverse strand, counting down.
CATGATCCGGTCCGCTTACGCCGTCTGCTCGGCACGTCTTCTATTATAGTGTTTGGCTTCTCGTGTGTACTGGCGCTGTTGTTTATCTTGGCGGCAGCTCCTCTGAGTCAACTGCTGTTTGGTCGTGAAGATTTGCAGAGTGTCGTGTGGGCGATAGCCTTCATCCAGTTCGGTATTGCTTACGCCAATTTGTTTCTGGCCATCCTGAAAGGTCAGTGTGATGCGAGGGGCAATGCGCTGTCGGTGATCGCTGGCAGTCTGCTAGGCCTAGGGGTATGTTGGCTCGCATTTCGTCTCGGTGACTACTCTAGTGCATTGATTGGATTAGCTTTAGCACCAGCGTTATTGGTTTTGCCGGCAGGAGTCATGCTGTTTAAGCGCGGTATCGTATCGCTGAAGCCAAGATGGGACAGCACGCTGGCTCGCGGCTTATGCAAATTTACTGCAATGGCGCATTATGCTGCCGCTGGCCTACGCCATGATGAGAGAGCTCTTGGCAGCTCGTCATGGTTGGGACGAAGTTGGCCTGTGGCAGGGAGTGAGTCAGATCTCCATGGCTTATTTGCAATTTATCACGGCGCCTTTTACCGTATATTTGCTGCCCATGCTGGCTAGGCAAAAAAATAAGATAGGCCTCGCGCGTGAAATCGGTCGTGCTCAATGCTTCTTGTTACCACTGGCATTAGTGATGAGCTTGAGTATATGGCTGCTGCGCGATATCGTGATTGAATTATTGTTTTCAGCTGATTTTAAGCCAATGCGTGATCTTTTTGCGTGGCAGTTGAGCGGCGATGTATTCAAGGTCAGTGCTTATATGTTTGCTTACCTAGTGATTGCGCGAGCCTCGCTGCGTTTTTGTGTGTTGACAGAAATCAGCCAATTTGGCTTGCTCACGTTTTTTTCGCACTGTTTGATTCCATCTGGTGGTGCGCTTGGGGCTGTGCAAGCATACGCTGCGACTTACATGGTTTATTTTGCATTGTGCGCGATAGCATTTCTGATCTATTGTAAAAAGGGAAGGTAAGGATGATGATAGCTTCAAATATGCCTGTTATCACTATAGTGGCCAGCGTTGGGTGCTGACGCGCGTCGCTGTGCCAAGCGTTCGCGTAGCCGCTCCAGATACAAATAGACCACCGGTGTCGTATACAGCGTTAGGATTTGACTAACCAGTAGGCCACCAATAATCGTAATGCCAAGCGGGCGCCGCAGTTCAGCACCTTCACCCTGGCCGAATGCCAGTGGCAGTGCGCCTAGCATGGCTGCGCAGGTGGTCATCATAATGGGTCGAAAGCGCAATAGGCACGCGTTAAAAATGGCATCGCGCGCAGTGCTGCCAAGACGTGTTGCAGCGATGGCGAAATCGATCATGATGATGGCATTCTTTTTCACAATCCCGATCAACAACGTGACGCCAATCAGTGCAATCAAGCTAAATTCAGTGTTGCATAAGAGCAGTGCAAGCAGTGCGCCGACACCTGCCGAGGGGAGCGTTGACAGGATCGTCAGAGGGTGAATGGTGCTTTCATACAAAATGCCAAGCACAATATAAACCGCAACAAATGCTGCGAGAATCAACAGTGGCTGGTTCGCTAATGACTTTTGGAAAACCTTGGCGGTGCCTTCAAAGCTGCCGTGGATGGTGGCGGGCACACCGATTTCGTTCATCGTACCGTGAATGATTGCGGTGGCATCGGATAGCGATTTATCGGGCGGTAAATTGAATGAGAGGGTGGTCGCGGCAAAAAGTCCCTGATGGAACACAGCAAGTGGCGTATAACCCGGTTGATACTGGGCAAACGCGGATAATGGCACCATCGTTTGCGTGCGAGCCGTACGCAAATAAATATCATTGAGTGACGCGGGATTTTGCGTGTATTGCGGGGCTAGTCCCATGATGACGTGATACTGGTTTAACGAGTTATAAATGGTCGAAACTTGCCGTTGGCCGAACGCATCGTACAGTGTGCTGCTGATTTGTGCTGGTGTTATGCCAAAACGCGCGGCGCTAGCGCGATCGATCACGATCATATTTTCTAGCCCTTTTTGTTGCGCGTCGCTATTCACATCGGTCAGTTCGTTCTTGTGCTGCAGTGCTTCGGTGAGTTTTTGCCCCCAGCGATAGAGTTCAGCCGAGGATTCACCGAGCAAAGTAAATTGATATTGCGCATTGCTTTGCCGCCCGCCCACCCGAATATCTTGTGAGGCATATAAGAAAGCCCGGCTGCCCGCCACTGCGTTGAGTTTTGGGCGCAGCCGTTCGATCACTTGCGCCGCGGTCAGCTGGCGCTCAGTGCGTGGTTTTAATGAGATGATCATGAAACCGGCATTGGCGCGTCGTCCACCGATAAAACCCGCGATAGTGTCGATGGCAGGATCGGCGTTGATGATTGCCATCGATTGCGCCAGCTTTGTTTGCATCAGCTGGAATGAGGTATTCTGGTCGGCGCGGATGCTGCCGACTAAAATTCCAGTATCTTGTTGCGGAAAGAAACCTTTAGGAATGGCAATATACAGATAGATATTGCATGTGATGGTGGCAAGTAAGATGAGCCCAATCAGTTTAGGCCGCTGTAGCGACCAATTGAGAGAAACCTGATAACCTCGCTGCAACGCCTCGAAAAAGCGTTTGCTAGTACGCGCTAGGCCTGTTGGCATGGGTTCGGCGGAGGTTTTTCGGGCGCGTAAAAGGCGCGCGCACATCATCGGGGTGAGCGTCAGCGACACCAGCAGCGACATACCAATCGCCAGTGAGAGCGTGAGTGCGAATTCGCGGAAGATGCGACCGACGATGCCGCCCATCAATAAAATAGGTAGAAAAACGGCGACCAGCGAAATTGACATAGACAGTACCGTAAAGCTGACTTCGCGCGCGCCGGCCAGGGCTGCGCGCAACGGTGATTTGCCGGCTTCAATATGGCGTGAAATATTCTCCAATACAACGATCGCGTCATCGACCACAAAGCCAGTGGCAACCGTGAGCGCCATCAATGACAGGTTATCGATGCTATAGCCAAGCAGGTACATGGCACTAAAAGTGCCGATGATTGAAATCGGTACCGCAATGCACGGAATCAGGGTTGCCCGAGCATTGCGTAAAAAGGCGAAGACCACAAAAATCACTAGGCCAACCGCAATCGCCAGCGTATAGCCAGCATCTTTTAAGGAAGCACGGATGGTTTTAGTCCGATCGGCGATGGTCGTAATATTCACCGCTACAGGTAGAGCGGCTTCTAGTTGCGGCAAGAGCGCCTTGACGCGGTCAACGGTGTCAATGACGTTAGCGCCCGGCTGCCGGTAAAGGATCACCAGTACGGCAGGTTGGTTATTCAACAAGCCAAGCGTGCGTACGTTTTCAACGGAATCGCTGACCTTGCCGACATCGGTTAACCGTACGGCTGCGCCGTTACGGTAAGCGATAATCAGATCACGGTACTGGCTGGCCTGGGTTGCTTGGTCGTTGGTGTAGAGTTGATAGCGCTGAGCGCCATGCTCTAGAGCGCCTTTGGGCATATTTTGATTGGCCGCTGCGAGCGCGCTGCGTACTGTCTCAAGACTCATCCCGTATTGAGACAGCGCATGTGGGTTAAGTTCAATCCGCACGGCTGGATTGGCGGAGCCGCTGACCGCGACTTCACCAATGCCGGGTACTTGAGACAGCGCTTGTTGCAGTACCGTCGCCGCTGAATCGTAGAGCTGGCCGCGCGTTAGCGTGGGTGAGGTGAGCGCGAGGATTAAGACCGGGGTGTCAGCCGGATTGACTTTGTTATAGCTGGGGTTTTGTTTCAGATGACTGGGCAGATCGGCGCGCGCGGCATTAATGGCCGCTTGTACATCGCGCGCGGCGCTATCGATATTTCGATTTAGTTCAAACTGCAAAATAATTTGAGCTGAGCCGCTTGAGCTCGCCGAGCTCATTTCGGTGACGCCATCGATTTGCCCCAAGCGGCGCTCGAGTGGGCTGGTGACACTGGTGGCGACGACTTCGGGGCTGGCCCCTGGCAAACTTGCTGCTACCGAAATCGTTGGGAAATCAACTTGCGGCAGGGGTGACACCGGCAGTTTGAAAAAAGCAAAAATGCCGGCGAGCATGATGCCGGCTGACAACAGCGTCGTTGCAATTGGGCGTGCAATAAATAGACGCGATAAATTCATAGTGTGCTTGGGGCTTGGCGTTTAAAGCGCTGTGCTAAGCGGTCGAAAGCAAGATAAATAACCGGTGTGGTAAAGAGCGTTAGGACTTGGCTAACGATCAGCCCGCCGACAATTGCAATGCCAAGTGGCCGGCGCAGTTCGGCGCCGACTCCTGAGCTGAGCATCAATGGGATCGCACCAAAGAGCGCGGCGAGTGTGGTCATTAGAATCGGCCGAAAGCGCAATAAGCAAGCTTGGTAAATCGCTGCGTGCGGCGACTGCTTTTGAGTGCGTTGCGCTTCGAGGGCGAAATCGATCATCATGATGGCGTTCTTTTTAACGATACCAATCAGTAGCACGATGCCGATGACTGCAATCACATCCAGGTCGTGGCCACTGATTACCAGTGCCAGGAGCGCACCGGCGCCGGCTGAAGGCAGGGTTGACAAGATGGTGACGGGATGAATAAAACTTTCATATAAGACCCCAAGCACGATATACATTGTGATAATCGCCGCTAGAATTAAAAACAATTGGTTAGTGAGCGAGGCTTTGAAGGCGAGCGCGGCACCTTGAAAGTGTAGGTTAAATGAGTTGGGTAGCTGAGTTTCAGCGCAGGCTTTTTCAATTTCTTGGACGGCAGCGCTCAGTGATGCATTGGGCGCTAAATTAAACGAAACCGTGGCGGCTGGAAATTGGCCGAGGTGGTTGACGATCAGGGGTGCGCGCTGCTCGCTGAGGCTAGCAATCGCTGTAAGTGGCACTTGGCCGCTGGCAGCAGTTGTCGATGGCAAATAGATTGAACTGAGCGTAGCCAGCGCGCTCATGCCTTGTTGTGCTACCGGATCGGCCTCCAGGATGACGCGGTATTGGTTTGATTGGGTGAAAATAGTTGAAATAATGCGCTGGCCGAAGGCCGTATAGAGTGCGTTGTCGACCGTGGCTGGCGTGATGCCAAAACGGGCCGCGTTATCGCGGTCAATTTTCACATAAATGGATAAACCATTGTTTTGCAAGTCAGTGGCTACATCGGCGAGGACTTTAGACTGTTGCAAGCGCGTGATGAGTTTAGGTAACCAGACATCGAACTCATCTGCTTGGGCGTTTTGTAGAATGAACTGATATTGGGTTGGGCTGACCGTTGCATCAATGGCTAAATCTTGCACGGGCTGCATATACAGTGATACGCCAGCAATCGATGCCACGCGTTGTTGCAGTCGTCGGATGATTTCACTGGCTTGAGCTGTGCGTTGGCCATGCGGACGCAGATTGATTAAGAAGCGTCCGTTATTTAAGGCGATATTTGACCCATCGACCCCGATGAACGACGACAGGCTCATCACATCTGGGTCTTGCATAATCTCGGCGGCTAGGGCCTGCTGACGTTGTGCCATCGCCGCATACGAAGTAGTTTGCGATGCTTGCGCAATGCCTTGAATGATGCCCGTGTCTTGGACTGGAAAAAATCCCTTTGGAATGAATAAATATAAGAGTACGGTAAGTAGCAAAGTCCCTAGCGCGAGCAATAACGTCAGCGACTGATGAGCGAGCACCCACATCAATGCACGTCCATAGTGCATGATCGTGGCCTCGAAAAAAGCCCGTGTTTTAACTTCGAATGTGTGTAGGTATCGGTTGGTTTGGCTAGACCCCGAGCGCAGCAGATAGGCGCACATCATCGGCACTAAGGTGAGCGATACCAGTGCCGAAATCAAAATAGCAATGGCCAAAGTAAGCGCAAATTCGTGAAACAGCCGGCCGACCACATCCCCCATAAAAAGCAGTGGAATCAGCACGGCGAGCAGTGAGACGGTGAGAGAAATAATCGTAAACGCAATCTGTTTTGAACCTTTTAGCGCGGCCTGCAATGGACTCTCACCCTTTTCAATGAAACGCGTGATATTTTCGATCATAACAATCGCGTCATCCACCACAAAGCCAGTGGCAATGGTTAACGCCATCAAAGACAAGTTATTGAGCGAGAAGCCCCATAAATACATCACCGCAAGCGTACCAATCAGTGATAAAGGGACGGATAAACTCGGAATCAAAGTGGCATAGAAGTTTGATAAAAACACAAACATGACGAGTACCACGAGCGCAATCGACAGCAGGAGTTCAAACTGTACATCGTGCACGGAGGCGCGAATGGTGGTGGTGCGGTCGGTCAGGACGGTGACTTGCAAGGCGGCCGGCAGCGCTTGTTTTAATTGCGGTAGCAAGGCCTTGATGCTATCCGTGGTTTGAATCACATTGGCGCCCGGTTGGCGTTGCACATTCAAAATGACTGCCGGGGTTGTGTTCATCCAGGCGCCGAGCTTATCGTTTTCAGCACCTTCAATCACGGTGGCAACGTCGGCTAATTTAATCGGCCGGCCATTTTTATAGGCGATGATTGCGTTGGCGTATTCGTCAGCGCTTTGCAGTTGATCATTCGCGTTGATCGTGTAAGCGCGCGATGGTCCATCAAAGCTACCTTTAGGCGTATTCACATTCAGTGTGCCTAGGGATATGCGTAAACTATCCAGCGTTAAGCCATAGGCGGCCAAGGCGCGTGGATTGGCGCGAATTCGCACGGCGGGCCGCTGTCCGCCGCTCAAGCTCACCAGCCCAACCCCTGAGACCTGCGATATTTTTTGCGCCAACTGCGTGTTGGCGAGGTTTTGCACGTGGGTTAAGGGGAGCGTGGCTGAGGTCAGCGCAAGCGTTAGGATAGGCGCGTCGGCCGGGTTGATTTTGGCATAAATGGGGGGAGCGGGAAGATCAGCGGGCAATAAATTGTTCGCGGCATTGATGGCCGCTTGTACCTCTTGCTCAGCGGTATCCAGTGACAAATCAAGATTGAATTGCAACGTAATCACGGAAGCACCCGCTGAGCTAGCCGATGACATCTGTTTTAAGCCTGGCATCTGACCCAATTGGCGCTCAAGCGGTGCGGTGATGGCTGAAGTCATCACCTCCGGGCTTGCGCCCGGATAGAAGGTTTGTACTTGAATCGTCGGATAATCAAGTGCCGGCAGGGCTGAAATGGGCAAGAAGCGTAACGCGACCAACCCAGCCAGCAGAATGGCCAGCATTAATAAGCTGGTGCCAACCGGACGTACAATAAAGGCGCGCGAGGGATTCATGCCGGTTGAGCGGGTGCAATGGCGATTTTTGTGCCTTCACGCAGGCGATCTGCGCCGTCAATTACGACCTGCTCTCCGGGCGTTAGTCCCGCCCTGATGCTGGTGTATTCACCACTAACCGGGCCAGTTTTAAGGGTCCGCACGGAGACGGTGCGATCTGCATTGACAATATAGACATAAGGGCCGATCGAGCCGTTTTGAATCGCTGAACTGGGTACGATAGCGATGCCACGTAGGGTATTGACCAGTAGATTAATGTTCACGAACTGGTTCGGATACAGCATATCTTGCTGATTAGCGAAGTGGGCCCGCAATTTTATGGTGCCGGTTGCCGTATCGATCTGATTATCAATGGTTTTCAGATGCCCCTTTTCAAGCACTATGCTGCGGTTGCGATCGTAAGCAGAAACCGGTAATTTTTGTGTCGAGTGCAAACGTTTGAGCACTGCGGGCAGGGCATCCTCAGGCAAACTAAAAATAACGCTAGTTGGCCGCATCCGTGTAATTACCACAATGCCGTTGGCATCGCTAGGTTGTACATAATTACCGGCGTCAACTTGCCGTAGACCAACGCGGCCACTAATTGGGGTGGTGATGCGGCAATGCGCCAAATTAAGTTTATATTGATCGACCTGAGCGCGATCGGCTTGCACGATGCCTTGATACTGCTCGACCAGTGAGGCTTGATCTGCCACTTGCTTTGCCGAAATTGAATCTTGTTTCAACAAAATTCGGTAACGTTTAAGATCCGCTTGAGCCTGTTTGAGTAAAGCGAGATCTTTAGCCAGTATGCCTTGTGCATTTTGCAAATTAATCTGATGGGGTCGTGGATCAATTTGGGCGAGTAAATCGCCTTTTTGCACAAATTGCCCTTCTCTGAACATCACTTTCATCAGCGTGCCTGAGACTTGCGTTTTTGCTGTTACGCTGGCGAGTGGGGTGACGGTGCCGAGTGCATTAAGTTCAATCGGCATCTCGCCGAGTGTGACCTGCGCGACACGTACAGTTTGCACCTGAGCGCTGTCTAGGCGCGAACTACTCTGCAGCTTAGTCGCTGAATTGGCATGGGTTGGGTGGAGCCAGCCGCGCCAGATCAGTATGGCAAGCGCTAGGGTGAAAAGCGTAAGCAGTAGCAGCCAGGTGCGCCGCGGCATGACGCGCATCCTGTTAAGCGTTTGTAAAAAGAAACGCTTAACAGGCGTTATCTGTTGGCCCTCAGTCATTTAACGTTCCTTTTGCTGGTTTTTTCACTATGCCGATGCCACTCAACTAACCATCCTTAATCCAGAGGCATCACAATCAGAGAGCGCACCACAATAGCAGCTTCTTGACTCATAAACTATTAGCGTACACTAGATAAGACAAAAAAGTGTATGGTAAGTGCTAGCGTTAACTCAAAAGCACATCGCCTTGAGGTGGCGGTGATGAGTTTATGCGATCAGTAATGACAAGCGCCATGCTAAAATCCAAAACAAATGTGGTCCTTATCACAAAACTCTTCCGATTTATTCTGCGGTTTTATCTAATGATCCAATCTACTATGATGCTGCGCGCAATGACGCGCTCGATATTTGTTCTGGCGATAGCGGGGTGTAGCTCGCCTAATCCCAATGCCATTGATTATCAAGGCGCAACAAAATCGAAATCTACACCGCTCGTGGTCCCGCCTGATATGGCGTATGCGACAACCCAGCAGCGTACCCCGGGGCCAGATGGCGCGGTATCACTGTCTTCGTATCTGCGTCCTGAGCCCGTTATGGTGCCGCTCGAGCGGGCGCTTGAGCCGATTGTCGGCATGCATATTGAGCGTCAAGGCAGTATGCGTTGGCTAATCGTCGAGCAGCAAACCCCGCAGCAACTGTGGCCGAAAATCCGTCAGTTTTGGCAAGAGCAAGGTTTTTCGCTCACGCTTGATACCCCTGAGCGGGGTGTGATGGAAACGGACTGGAAAGAAACATATACCAATATTGACCAAGGCGTTATCCGCAACACGCTCGCTAAAGCGTTCTCACATGCTTATGTGACGGGCGAAAAAAACCAATACCGCCTTCGCCTGGAGAGCCGCCCGCAGGGGGGCAGCACAATCTTATTAAGCCAGAAGGGCATGCGTGAGGTGTTGGTAGGCCGTCACAAAGAAATGAGCCAATGGCAAAGCGCTCCGCATGATCCAGTTCTTGAAGCTGAATATTTGCAGCGTTTGATGCTGGCATTGGGGCCGAATAAATCGAGTCAAGCACCGGCTGTGGCTGGGGCCGCTCTTTCGACGGCTGCGCTAGCCTCAGCCGCGCAGCAGAGTGCGCCGGCTCCCGTTAACTTGACCCAAATCGATTTTGCTGAGCCATTTGAGCGGGTGTGGTTATATATAGGCTATGCACTTGAACGCGGTAATTTCAGCGTTGCTCAGGGCAACCGTGCTCAGGGCATGTATACCGTGCGCTATGTTGAACCCATGTCTGCTGCGGCTGAGCCTAGTTTTTGGAGCCAGGTTTTTCGTGGCAGAAAAGAGAAAGTGGTAAAGCAGTACAAACTGCGTGTGCGGGCGATGACTCAGACCACAACTCGCGTGGCCGTGGTCAATGATGACGGCGAGATGGATGTTTCACCGTCAGCGCAGCGCATCTTATCGCTGCTTGCTGATCAATTGCATTAAACAATCGCTGCAATTGCATTGAACAATCGCTGCGAACACGTTAGAATCTCGGCTTTGCAGCAATTTGTGTAAACATAGTCTGTGCCGACGTGGTGAAATTGGTATACACGCTATCTTGAGGGGGTAGTGGCGCAAGCCGTATGAGTTCGAGTCTCATCGTCGGCACCATGTATTTTCAATGCCAGCTGCTTAGCGTGTGCTTCGGCTGGCATTGTTGTTTGAGTTTATGGATATAGGTATGTATAGCTGGGCATTGATGATGTCCGCTGGCAGCCTAAAACGATAGAGGATTGTCTTGAACCTCGCAGCTTGGTTTCCTGTCTTGCTCTTTATCCTCGTGGGCACGGGTTTGGGTATGATATTGCTCGGTATCGGCAAGATACTGGGCCCCAATCGCCCGGATAGCGAGAAAAATGCACCTTACGAATGCGGCTTTGAGGCATTTGAAGATGCGCGCATGAAATTTGATGTGCGCTATTATTTAGTCGCGATCTTGTTTATTATCTTTGATCTAGAAACTGCCTTTCTTTTTCCGTGGGGCGTGGCGCTTAGAGATATTGGCTGGCCGGGTTTTCTCGCGATGATGATTTTTCTGCTCGAGTTTGTGCTGGGTTTCGCCTACATCTGGCGCAGAGGCGGACTCGACTGGGAGTGATCAGGGTGAGGTATAGCAAATGCAGAGGGCAGATTAATGCTGATCTGGAGCGGAGCGCAAAGTTATGAGTATTGAAGGCGTCCTGCAAGAAGGGTTTATTACCACCACTGCGGACAAGCTGATTAATTGGACGCGCACGGGCTCGTTATGGCCGATGACGTTTGGTCTTGCTTGCTGCGCGGTTGAAATGATGCATGCGGGTGCATCTCGTTATGATCTCGATCGCTTCGGCGTTGTGTTTCGGCCCAGTCCGCGTCAAGCCGATGTGATGATTGTTGCGGGTACGCTGTGTAACAAAATGGCGAGCGCATTGCGCAAAGTCTATGACCAAATGGCAGAACCGCGCTGGGTAATTTCGATGGGCTCATGCGCTAATGGGGGTGGTTACTATCATTACTCATATTCTGTCGTACGGGGTTGTGACCGGATTGTGCCGGTTGATGTGTATGTGCCAGGCTGCCCACCGACGGCTGAGGCCCTAATTTACGGCATTATTCAGTTGCAGGCTAAGATCACTCGCACGAATACGATTGCGCGCTAATTTCTCTGCAATACAGTTAAGCAAAATTTTTGATACGGTATTTGAAGTGGGGTCTTCCTCAATGACAAGCAAGCTCGCAGCGCTCATGGCGAATCTCGAGGCAACCTTTGGTACTGATGTGCGCATTACGCATGCGTTTGGGCAGATTACAGCCGTGGTCAATGCCAATAAGTATCTCGAGGTGATGCGCACGCTACGCGATGAAGCTTCGTTGTGCTTTGAGCAACTGATTGACTTGTGCGGTGTTGATTATTCCGTGTATGACGAGGTTGCTAAGCGCGAACTCATCGTGGCTCAAGATGAGTCGATATGTCCTCGTTTTGCCGCCGTCTCGCATCTCTTATCGATTACCCATAATTGGCGCTTACGCGTCAAAGTATTTGCGCCCAATAACGAACTGCCGGTGTTGCCTTCGGTGATTGACATTTGGAGTTCAGCCGATTGGTATGAGCGCGAAGCATTTGATCTGTTCGGTTTAGTCTTTGACGGGCATCCGGATTTGCGCCGTCTTTTGACCGATTATGGTTTTATCGGTCATCCATTCCGCAAAGATTTCCCGGTTTCTGGTTACGTTGAGATGCGTTATGACCCTGAGCAAAAACGGGTGATTTATCAGCCGGTAACCATCGAGCCACGCGAAATTATCCCACGCGTCATCCGCGAAGAAGGCTACGGTGGCTTGAAGCCAAACCGTCCTAATTAACCCAGGCTACAACATATGAAGCGAAGATTAAGTTGGGATCGCTAAGATGGCAGAAATCAAAAACTACACGCTGAATTTTGGTCCGCAGCATCCGGCAGCCCATGGGGTACTACGGTTGGTGCTGGAGCTTGATGGTGAAGTGATTCAGCGCGCCGATCCTCATATCGGTTTGCTCCACCGGGCCACTGAAAAGCTTGTTGAAACCAGGACCTATCTGCAATCGGTGCCGTATATGGACCGTCTCGACTATGTGTCGATGATGGTCAACGAGCATGCCTATGTGATGGCGATTGAGCGAATGTTAGGCATTACCGTGCCGGTCCGCGCACAATATATCCGGGTGATGTTTGACGAGATTACGCGGATCTTAAATCATTTAATGTGGCTGGGTTCACACGCGCTTGATGTCGGTGCGATGGCGGTCTTTCTGTATGCGTTTCGCGAACGTGAAGATTTAATGGATGTCTATGAGGCGGTGTCAGGTGCTCGTATGCACGCGGCTTATTATCGCCCAGGCGGTGTTTACCGCGATTTGCCTGAGGCGATGCCGCAATATAAAGCCTCTAAAATTCGTCATGCCAAGGCATTGACCAAGCTGAATCAAGCACGTCAGGGTTCAGTCCTTGATTTTATTGATGATTTTAGCCAACGTTTTCCAAACTGCGTCGATGAATATGAAACCTTACTCACCGATAATCGGATCTGGAAGCAGCGTTTAGTCGATATTGGTATTGTCAGTCCTGAGCGCGCCTTGCAGCTTGGCCTGACCGGGCCGATGTTGCGCGGTTCCGGGGTTGAGTGGGATCTGCGCAAAAAGCAGCCTTATGAGGTTTATGCTCAGCTTGATTTTGATATTCCAGTTGGTACCAACGGTGATTGTTATGATCGTTATTTGGTGCGCATTGAAGAAATGCGGCAGTCAACTCGTATTATTCGTCAATGCATAGACTGGTTGCGGCAACATCCGGGTCCGGTGATGATCGATGACCATAAGGTTGCGCCGCCTAATCGGCTTGAGATGAAAAGCAATATGGAAGCGCTAATTCATCATTTCAAGCTGTTCACCGAAGGTTTTTGTGTGCCAGCTGGAGAAACCTATGCGGCGGTTGAGCATCCGAAGGGTGAATTTGGCATCTACTTAGTGTCAGATGGCGCTAACAAGCCTTACCGCTTGAAGATACGTGCACCTGGTTTTGCTCATTTGTCGGCCTTAAATGAAATGGCAAAAGGTCACATGATTGCTGATGCGGTAACGATTATCGGCACGCAAGACATTGTATTTGGTGAAATTGATCGTTAATCAGGAACTGCGCCTAGGCGTTATAGTTTATTTATGGCTGTCTTTTAAGCCGGTGATGGAATTAAAAGAGTGATCTTCAAAATGCTCTCTGCTGAAGCTTTGAAAGAAATTGATCGTGCGCTAGCTAAATATCCGGCTGCGCAGAAACAGTCTGCTGTGATGGCGGCGCTTGCAGTCGCGCAGGATGAGCATGGCTGGCTCTCGGCTGAAGTGATCCGTTTTGTTGCGGATTATCTCGCTATGCCTGCCATTGCTGTGCAGGAAGTCGCGACTTTTTATGCCATGTATCAAACGACGCCGGTGGGTACGCATAAAATCACCGTCTGCACCAATCTACCTTGTGCTTTATCGGGTGGAGAGGCGGCGGCCGATTATGTGAAACGTAAACTGGGTATTGGCTTTGGCGAAACCACGCCAGATGGCAAATTTACGCTGCGCGAAGGCGAATGCATGGGCGCCTGCGGCGATGCGCCGGTGTTGTTGGTGAACAATAAACGAATGTGTAGTTTTATGAGTCGTGACAAAATTGATCAGTTGCTCGAGGAGCTTGCGCGATGACGTGTGTGCACGAACGCCACCTGCAACCATTGATCTTGGCTGGACTGAACGGCGAGAACTGGCAACTCAAGGACTACCTCGCGCGTGGCGGTTACCAACAGCTTAAGCGTATTCTGGCTGAGAAAATCCCCCCTGAACACGTGATTGCCGAAGTTAAAGCTTCGGGTCTGCGCGGGCGCGGTGGTGCTGGTTTTCCAACCGGTCTTAAATGGAGCTTTATGCCCCGTCAGTTTCCAGGCCAGAAATATCTGGTGTGCAACTCTGACGAAGGCGAGCCTGGCACGTTTAAGGATCGCGATATCCTGCGCTACAATCCGCATGCGCTGATCGAAGGCATGGCGATTGCCGCTTATGCGATGGGGATTACCGTTGGCTATAACTATATTCATGGTGAAATCTGGCAAGCCTATGAGCGCTTTGAGTTGGCTCTTGAACAGGCGCGTGCGGCAGGGTACTTAGGCGCCAACATTGTTGGCTCAGACTTTTCATTTGAGCTGTATGCGCACCACGGTTATGGCGCGTATATCTGCGGTGAAGAAACCGCCTTGCTTGAATCGCTGGAAGGCAAAAAAGGTCAACCACGCTTTAAACCGCCTTTTCCGGCAAGTTTTGGCCTGTATGGCAAACCGACCACCATCAATAATACAGAAACGTTTGCCGCGGTCCCGTTTTTGTTTGCGCTTGGCGCGCAGAAATATTTAGAACTGGGCAAACCGAATAACGGTGGCACTAAAATCTTTTCGGTCTCAGGCGATGTGGCCAAGCCTGGCAATTATGAAGTACCGCTGGGCACGTCATTTGCCACCTTATTAGCCTGTGCTGGCGGGATGCGCGGCAATGGTCAGCTCAAGGCGGTGATTCCCGGTGGTTCATCGGCGCCGGTGGTGCCAGCTGAAATCATGCTGCAAACGGATATGGATTATGATTCCATCGCGCAAGCGGGCTCTATGCTGGGCTCTGGCGCGGTGATTGTGATGGATCAAACACGTTGTATGGTGCGCGCGCTATTGCGTTTGGCTTATTTTTATTATGAAGAATCGTGCGGCCAGTGCACGCCGTGCCGCGAAGGCACCGGCTGGCTCTACCGTGTGATTCATCGGATTGAGCATGGCAAGGGCGTCCCGGATGACCTTGAGTTGCTCAATTCGATCGCTGAAAACATCATGGGTCGTACCATCTGTGCCTTGGGCGATGCTGCTGCGATGCCTGTGCGCGGCATGCTCAAGCACTATTGGCATGAATTCGAGCATCATATTGAACACAAGCGCTGTCTGGTTGCTCAACCAGTCGAATCTTTTTGATACGGTCGCAAAATGGTTGAATTGGAAATAGACGGTAAAAAAGTTGCAGTACCTGAGGGTACGATGGTGATTCAGGCTGCGCAGCAGGTGAATACCTATATCCCGCACTTTTGCTATCACAAAAAACTGTCGGTCGCGGCCAACTGCCGGATGTGTCTGGTTGAAGTTGAAAAAATGCCGAAAGCGGTCCCCGCTTGTGCAACGCCGGTATCGGCTGGCATGATGGTCAAAACCCGCTCAGAAAAAGCCGTCAAAGCACAGCAAGCGGTGATGGAATTTTTACTCATCAACCATCCGCTCGATTGCCCGATTTGCGACCAAGGTGGCGAATGCCAATTGCAAGATCTGGCCGTCGGCTATGGTCAATCACATTCCCGTTATAGCGAAGAAAAGCGCGTTGTCTTTCATAAAAATATCGGCCCGTTGGTCTCGATGGAAGAAATGACGCGCTGCATTCATTGCACGCGTTGCGTGCGTTTTGGGCAAGAAGTGGCTGGTGTGATGGAGTTGGGAATGCTGGGCCGCGGCGAGCATGCTGAAATCACTGCTTTTGTTGGCCAAACCGTCAATTCGGAATTGTCGGGTAATATGATTGATCTCTGCCCGGTGGGTGCGCTGACCTCAAAGCCATTCCGTTACAGTGCGCGGACCTGGGAGCTATCTCGCCGTAAATCCATTAGCCCGCATGATAGCGTCGGCGCTAACCTGGTGGTGCAAGTGAAAGGCCACCGTGTGATGCGGGTTTTGCCATTTGAGAACGAAGCGATTAACGAATGCTGGCTCTCCGACAAAGATCGTTTTTCATATGAAGCGCTCAATAGCAGCGAGCGCTTGACCAAGCCGATGATCAAGCAAGATGGGCAATGGCATGAAGTCGATTGGCAAACTGCCTTAGCCTATGTCACGCAGGGTTTAAGCAAGATCAAGCAAAGCCATGGCGCAGCTTCAATTGGCGCACTCGCTAGTCCGCACAGTACAGTGGAAGAGCTTCATCTGTGGCAGCAGCTCGCCCGTGGGGTAGGCACTGAAAATATTGACTTCCGTTTGCGGCAAAGTGATTTTAGCGAGACTTTACCTACCGCGCCTTGGCTCGGCATGCCGATTGCTGCTTTATCAAACCTTGATAGCGCACTGGTGGTGGGGGCGTTACTGTGCAGTGATCATCCATTGTTTGCGGCACGCTTGCGGCAAGCGGCCAAAGCTGGCGCTCAGATTCATTTATTGCACGCGATAGATGATGATGCATTGATCCCAACGGCACAGCGTTTAGTTGCCGCCCCCTCTGCTTGGTTAGAGGAGCTGGCCGGGATTGCCGTAGCGCTTGCGCAGGCGAGCAATCTAGCGGTGCCTGAGGTATTTAACGGCGTGACGCCTTCAACCGCTGCTAGAAAAATAGCCACTCAGCTCGGTCTTCCTCAATTAGGCGCGCAACGCGCGATCTTGTTAGGCAATGCGGTTGTCCAGCATCCAGATTTCAGCTTGCTCTATGCCGCAGCTCAGTGGATTGCGCAGTACACCGGCGCGACCCTCGGCTTTTTAACCGAAGCGGCCAACACCGTCGGAGCGCACCTTGTTGGTGCTGTGCCGGGAGCCGGCGGCTTGTCTGTCGCGGAGATGTTTAAGCAACCACGCAAGGCTTATCTCCTGTTTAACGTAGAAGCGGAATATGACACAGCAGATCCGGCCCAGGCACGCGCGGCGCTAGCGCAGGCCGAGATGGTGGTGAGTCTAGCCACCTTTAAGCACGGTTTGGAGTATGCCGATGTGTTATTACCGGTGGCGGCGTTTACTGAAACCGCTGGAACTTTGGTCAATGCGCAGGGTACCGTGCAAAGTTTTAATGGCGTCGTGCAAGCACTAGGCGAAGCCCGCCCAGGTTGGAAAATTCTAACGGTGCTGGGCCAATTGCTAGAGTTGCCTGGTTTTGCGTATGAGACCGCTGAAGCCGTGCGTGCTACCGCTCTTGAGGGCATTGAGATTACCGCGCGGCTCTCGAATAGCAGTCAGAGCGCACCGTCGCTGAAGCTGAAGCAGAGCGATCAGCCAGCGCTGGAAACTGGCGTCACGGTGCTCGAGCGCTTGCCTGAGGTGTCGATCTATCATGCCGACCCGCTGGTGCGTCGTGCTGAATCTTTACAACTGACCCGTACCGCGCAAGCAGCGTCACGGGTATCGTTGCCAGCAAAACTATTCGACCAGCTTGGCTTGGCAGCAGGCGACGCGGTGCGGGTGCGTCAAGGTGACTATGTAGTGACCATGCCGGCGGTGCGTGATGCACGTTTGCCAGAGACGGTGGCGCGTGTACCAGCCGCAACGCACGCCTCGGCTCAACTCGGCAGCCTGTTTGGCGAGTTATGGATAGAAAGGGCGTAAAGCAAAGGCCTCCATTATGTTCGATACAATCAATACGCTTGGTATGCAAGCGCTTGGCGTTGCCTGGCCCACAGTATGGCTGCTGATACGCATTCTTGTGGTCTGCGTTGGGCTACTCTTGTCGGTCGCTTATTTGATCTTATGGGAACGTAAGCTGATCGGCTGGATGCATGTGCGGCTAGGACCCAATCGGGTAGGGCCATTAGGGCTGCTACAGCCGATTGCTGATGTGCTTAAGTTGCTGCTTAAAGAAGTTATCACGCCGGCTAAGGCCACGCACTGGCTTTATATCTTGGCACCGATTATGACCGTGGCGCCAGCGCTGGCCGTATGGGCCGTGATTCCATTTCAGGCGCAAGCTGTCTTGGCGAATGTGAATGCCGGCCTCTTATATGCGATGGCGATTTCATCGGTGGGGGTCTATGGTGTGATCCTTGCAGGTTGGGCGTCAAACTCCAAGTACGCTTTTTTGGGGGCTATGCGTGCCTCGGCGCAGATGATTTCTTATGAAATTTCGATGGGTCTGGCTCTGGTCGTGGTGTTGATGACCGCCGGCAGTTTGAATTTGTCTGAAATTGTTCATTCGCAACAGCGCGGGATCTTTGCTGGCTTAGGGATTAACCTGCTGTCATGGAATTGGCTGCCGCTCTTGCCCATCTTTGGGGTGTATTTTATTTCGGGTATTGCTGAAACCAACCGCCACCCATTTGATGTGGTTGAAGGCGAGTCGGAAATTGTGGCGGGTCATATGGTGGATTATTCGGGGATGGCGTTTGCGCTTTTCTTCCTGGCTGAATACATCAATATGATCGTGATTGCGGCGCTGACTGCGACGCTCTTTCTAGGCGGCTGGGATGCGCCGTTAGCCGTGCTCTCATTTATCCCCGGCGTGATTTGGTTGGCGCTCAAAGTTTTTCTATTGCTGTCTATTTTTATCTGGGCGCGTGCGACTTTCCCACGTTACCGCTATGACCAAATTATGCGTTTGGGCTGGAAAATTTTTATTCCAGTGACGCTTGTTTGGCTTGCTGTGGTGGGGTTTTGGATCATGTCACCATGGAATATTTGGCAATAACGGTCTGGTAACAGAGCCTTATCGGGCAACGCTGTGTTGCTCAGGCTGCTTTGCCAAGCCGATTTAACGGATCGAATTATGTTGACTGCGATTAAAAATTTCTTTAAGAGTTTTTTCTTAATTGAACTCTTCCGAGGCATGGCGCTGACTGGGCGCTATGCATTTGCACGCAAGATTACGGTGCAATTCCCAGAAGAAAAAACTCCGCTCTCGCCACGCTTTCGAGGCTTGCATGCACTCCGCCGCTACCCTAATGGGGAGGAGCGGTGCATTGCCTGTAAGCTGTGCGAAGCGGTATGTCCGGCGCTGGCGATTACGATTGAATCGGAATTACGTGAAGACAATACGCGCCGCACCACACGTTATGATATTGACTTAACCAAATGCATTTACTGCGGGTTATGCGAAGAAAGCTGTCCAGTCGATTCGATTGTTGAAACTCAAATCCTCGAATATCACGGCGAAAAGCGAGGTGACTTGTATTTCACCAAAGACATGTTATTGGCGGTGGGGGACCGGTATGAAGCGCAAATTGCTGAAACCAAAGCCGCTGACGCGCCCTATCGTTGAGTGAGAGGCTAAATGGAATTCACAACTTTACTATTTTATATTTTTGCGTCGATTCTAGTCGTCTCGGCGCTGCGGGTGATCACAGCGCCTGATCAGGTACAGTCGGCGCTTTTTTTGGTGCTGGCTTTTTTTAACGCGGCCGCGCTCTGGCTGCTATTGCACGCCGAATTTCTGGCCATTCTACTGGTCCTGGTTTATGTTGGCGCGGTGATGGTGCTTTTTCTCTTCGTCGTGATGATGCTCGACCTGGATTTGCGGCGACTGCGGGGCGACTTTAAACGCTTTGTGCCAACCGCAATGATTATCGGTGGTGTATTGATTACGGAGATGGCCTTAATTTTATGGCGCGGGTATGGTGGGACGACTGCGCCAGCGAGTCACTTGCCAGCAACTCAGGCTGATGCCGTTTCAAACACGCATGCGCTGGGCAAATTGATCTATACCGAATATATCTTCGCCTTTGAAATCGCAGGCCTGTTGTTGCTGGTGGCAATGATTGCAGCGGTTGCGTTAACGCTACGCCATGGCAAAGACCGTAAGCGCACTGACTCGACAAAGCAAATTCGCGTGCGCCGCGAAGACCGGCTGCGGATTGTAAAAATGCCTTCAGAAGAAAATTCTGCGGGTGCTGCAAGCCAATCTGCGTCTGCTGACTCCGCGGATGGCAAAAGCCCGAGCTAACGCCAAAAGGAATAAAGATGACTCTGACCCTTGCCCACTATTTGGTTCTTGCTGCAATTTTATTTGCGATTAGCATCGTTGGCATTTTTTTAAATCGACGCAATCTGATTGTGATCTTGATGGCAATTGAATTAATGTTACTTGCCGTCAATACTAATTTTGTTGCTTTTTCACGCTACCTTGGCGATGCGCATGGCCAGGTTTTTGTCTTTTTTGTCCTGACTGTGGCAGCCGCTGAAGCTGCCATTGGGCTGGCGATTTTAGTCACCCTGTTTCGTACGTTTGACACGATTAATGTCGAAGATCTCGATCAGCTTAAAGGTTAATTAGGTTACTTCTAATGACAGCAACACTTGACTCTAATTTGCTGCTTGCAATTCCGCTAGCGCCGCTAGCGGGGGCTTTGCTCGCTGGGCTTTTTGGCAAAACCATCGGTCGCGCAGGCGCACACACGCTCACCATCGCCGGTGTCGCGATTGCCTTTGTGCTCTCGGCACTGACCTTATATGCGGTGATCGGCGGTGCCGGTTATAACGCAACCGTATACGAATGGATGCGTTTAGGCACGCTCAAATTTGAAATTGGTTTCTTAATTGATTCGTTAAGCGCATTGATGATGTGTGTGGTCAGCTTTGTCTCGCTGATGGTGCACGTTTATACGATTGGCTACATGCGGGATGACCCGGGCTACCAGCGGTTTTTCTCATATATTTCGCTGTTTACCTTCGCGATGCTGATGCTCGTGATGAGCAATAATTTTCTACAGCTTTTTTTCGGTTGGGAGGCAGTCGGGGTTGTGTCGTATTTGCTGATTGGTTTTTGGTACACCAAGCCAACCGCAATTTATGCCAATATGAAAGCGTTTCTGGTCAATCGGGTCGGCGATTTTGGTTTTATTCTTGGGATTGGCTTGCTATTTGCGTATGCGGGCTCGCTCAACTATGGCGATGTGTTTGCGCAACGCGAAGCGCTCGCCGCATTGACTTTCCCGGGTACTCAATGGGGCCTCTTAAGCGTCGCTTGCATTTGTCTTTTTATCGGCGCGATGGGCAAGTCCGCGCAATTTCCGCTGCATGTCTGGCTGCCTGATTCAATGGAAGGCCCAACGCCGATTTCGGCGCTGATTCACGCCGCCACCATGGTGACCGCGGGTATCTTTATGGTGGCGCGGATGTCGCCGGTGTTTGAATTAACCGACAGTGCGCTGTCGTTTGTGTTAATTATCGGCGCGATCACCACTTTGCTGATGGGGCTGCTTGGTCTGGTGCAAAACGATATCAAGCGGGTGGTCGCGTATTCGACGCTGTCACAACTGGGTTATATGACAGTTGCTTTGGGGGTGTCGGCGTATCCGGTGGCTATTTTTCACTTGATGACGCACGCATTTTTCAAAGCTTTGCTATTTCTGGCGGCAGGCTCGGTGATTATCGGCATGCATCATGAGCAAGATATGCGCTATATGGGTGGCTTGCGTAAAGCCATGCCAATCACTTGGCTGACCTCGCTGATTGGCTCGCTGGCATTAATTGGCACGCCGTTTTTCTCAGGTTTTTATTCAAAAGATTCAATTATTGAAGCGGTCAAATATTCAACTATTGCGGGCTCGAGCTTTGCCTATTTTGCCGTTGTGGCGAGTGTCTTTGTCACCGCCCTATATTCGTTCCGGATGATTTTTCTGGTGTTTTACGGTAAACAGCGCTTTAAGCACAGTCTGGATCATAGCCATAGTAGTCACGCGCATACGCCGCATGAATCGCCATGGGTGGTTACCGTGCCGTTGATGCTGCTTGCTATCCCCTCCGTCATCAGCGGCGCATTGGCGATTGGCCCGCTGCTCTACGGTCAATTTTTCGAGCACGGAGTGGCGTTTGAAAAAGTCATTTATATCGGCTCGAGTCACCTTGCGCTGCAGTCGATGGCGGCTGAGTACCATGGCTGGACTGCAATGGCGCTGCATGCGTTGACGACGTTACCGGTATGGCTGGCCTGCGCCGGGGTGGCGGTGGCATGGCTGGGTTATTTGCAGTACCCGGCTTTGCCGATAGCCATTAAGGCCCGTTGTAGCTGGCTTTATACGCTGTTTGAGAACAAATATTATCTGGACAAAATCAATCAAGCGGTCTTTGCGCGAGGCGCGCTCTTAATTGGCGCACGCTTTTCCCAAACCGGTGAGCGCAAAGTGATTGACGCCGCGGTGAATGGCAGTGCGCGCCTAGTCGGCTGGTTTGCAAGTGTGATGCGCTCTTTGCAATCCGGTTATATCTATCACTATGCATTCGCGATGATCGTTGGCATGCTAGCGCTGCTAACGCTGTTTGTCACGATTGGCGGTAAATAAGAAGCCAGAGACCCGTATCCAAATGCAACCTTTTCAATCTTTTCCGCTTCTCAGCCTAGCTATCGGCTTGCCGATTACCTTTGGCGTCTTGGTCTTGGCCAGCAGTGCCTACCTTAAACCTGCGCTGGTGCGCTGGCTGGCATTGCTCGGCGCGAGCCTGAGCTTTATCGTTACCTTACCCCTGATCACGCATTTTGATGCGCACACGGCGGCGCTGCAGTTTGTTGAGCGGGCCAATTGGATTGAGCGTTTTAATGTCTTGTACTACCTTGGCATTGATGGCATCTCACTGTGGTTTGTAGTGTTAACCGCCTTGATCACCGTGTTGGTGATCATTGCCAGTTGGACTTCAGTGACGCGGCATATTGCGCAATATCTGGCTGCCTTTTTGATTTTGTCTGGGTTAATGGTCGGGGTCTTTTGCGCCCAAGACGGCTTGCTGTTTTATGTGTTTTTTGAGGCAACCTTAATTCCGATGTATCTCATCATCGGTGTTTGGGGCGGTCCAAACCGTGTCTATGCCGCGTTTAAATTTTTCCTCTATACGCTCTTTGGCTCGTTGCTGATGCTGGTTGCGCTCCTGTATTTATACGCGCACTCGGGCAGCTTTGAGCTGGCTATTTGGCACCAGCTACCGTTAGCGATGCTGCCTCAGGTGTTGTTATTTGCTGCGTTTTTTATGGCCTTCGCCGTGAAGGTGCCAATGTGGCCAGTCCATACTTGGTTGCCTGATGCTCACGTTGAAGCGCCAACCGGCGGCTCGGTGGTGTTGGCGGCAGTGATGCTGAAGCTTGGCGCGTATGGTTTTCTGCGCTTCTCGCTGCCGATCGCGCCTGATGCGAGCCATCTGCTAGCGCCGGTGATGATTACCTTGTCGCTTATCGCTGTGATTTATATCGGCTTAGTGGCGTTAGTGCAAACCGATATGAAAAAGCTTGTCGCGTACTCATCGATTGCGCATATGGGCTTTGTGACGTTGGGTTTTTTCATTTTTGATGCGCTCGGCATGGAAGGTGCGCTAGTGCAGATGATTTCGCATGGTTTTGTATCCGGCGCGATGTTTTTATGCATTGGCATATTGTATGACCGTATGCATAGTCGCTTAATGGCGGATTACGGCGGGGTGGCGAATGTGATGCCAAAATTTGCCGCGTTCTCGATGTTATTTTCAATGGCGAATTGCGGTTTGCCAGGCACCTCGGGTTTTGTCGGTGAGTGGATGGTGATCTTAGCTGCGGTTCGTTTCAATTTCTGGATTGGCTTGCTGGCTGCCTTCACTTTGATCTTGGGCGCAGCCTACACCTTGTGGATGTATAAACGAGTGCAGTTTGGCGCGGTGGCTAACCAACAGGTCGCGCAGCTAAAAGATCTCAGCCGACGCGAGTTTTCAATGTTGTTTGTGCTGGCGGCGTTCGTCTTGGCGTTAGGGGTTTGGCCGAAACCATTAACCGAAGTGATGCATACCTCGGTCGCCAAGCTGCTGTCTCATGTTGCGCAGTCAAAACTTTCATCATAAGGCCACTGTATGCAAAATACCCATATGACCATGCTGTTGCCTGATGCCTTCTTATTGTTGGCAATTATACTTGCTTGGCTGAACGATATTGTCACGGGCGCCACGAATCTGGCCGGGCGTCGTGCAACGTATCTAGTTGCCGTCATTTCGTCGCTGCTCGCGGCCCTCGGTTATTTATTACTGGCTACCCATGGCCAATCACACTATTTTTTCGACAATATGTATGTGATTGATCCATTCGCTAATCTGATGAAGGCAGCCGTCACCGCAGGGTTTGCCATCGCACTGATTTATTCAAGAAAATACCTTGAGGAGCGTGGGCTTTTTCGGGGTGATTTTTATTTGCTAGCGATGTTTTCGTTGCTTGGGCAGTTGGTGATGATTTCGGGTCATAACTTTCTGATCCTGTATCTCGGGCTTGAATTAATGTCATTGTCACTGTATGCATTAATTGCACTACGCCCAGACACAACCGCTCTATTGACGCCAGCCACGCAATCGGTGCCTAAACTGGCCACCGAAGCGGCGATGAAATACTATGTACTTGGGGCGCTGGCTTCTGGTTTTTTGCTTTATGGCATCTCGATGTTGTATGGCGCAACCAGCTCGCTTGATTTAGACGAAGTGTTTCGGGCGATTGCCTCAGGTCGCATTAACTATACGGTATTGCTCTTCGGTGTCGTTTTTATTGTTGTAGGCATCGCTTTTAAGCTGGGTGCGGTGCCATTTCACATGTGGGTACCTGATGTCTATCAAGGCGCACCGACTGCGATGACATTATTAATTGGCGGTGGCCCAAAAGTGGCCGCTTTCGCCTGGGGACTGCGTTTATTGGTGATTGGCCTCTTGCCATTGGCGATTGATTGGCAGCAAATGCTGGTGATACTGGCCGCGCTTTCTTTAGTCATCGGCAATTTAGTGGGCATTGCGCAAAAAAATATCAAACGCATGCTAGCCTATTCAGCCATCTCAAATATGGGTTTTGTGCTGCTGGCTCTTTTGTCTGGTGTAGTGGGCGGCAAATTGGGTAATCTGGTCGGCGCGTATAGCTCGGCAACCTTTTATAGCATCATCTATTTATTGACTACGCTCGGCAGTTTTGGGGTAGTGATGTTGCTGGCGCGGCGTGATTTTGAGGTAGAGAGTATCGATGCATTTAAAGGGCTTAACCAACGCTCGCCGCTTTTTGCGTTGGTCATGCTGGTGATGATGTTCTCCCTTGCCGGTCTGCCGCCCACGGTAGGTTTTTATGCGAAATTTGCGGTGCTTGAAGCGGCGATGAATGCAGGTCTGACTTGGCTGGTGGTGCTGGCTGTGCTCTCCTCGCTATTGGGTGCCTTTTATTATTTACGGATTGTTAAGCTGATGTATTTTGATGCACCGCTTGATCAAACGCCTCTGGTGGCCTATACGGGTGCGCGCATGGTGCTGGTCGTAAATGGTTTTGCGTTATTAGCCTTGGGCCTGATGCCAGGGCCGTTAATGTCGCTTTGTATGCGTGTGCTCCAGCAAACCTTGCTGCTGCCCTAATGATGTCCGCAGCCGGCTGGTTTATCGTGGGATTGGCTGTGCTATTGGCTAATTTGCCGTTTCTGAATCAGCGGGTTTTGGGCTGCTTGCCCTTGCCCTGGGTACTCGCCGCCAAACGCAAGCGCATTGTCTGGCGATTGCTTGAGTTGCTGGTGTTTTATTTAGTTGTCGGCGCACTGAGCTTTTTGCTAGAAGCGCGGGCGGGGAATGTTTTTGCGCAGGGCTGGCCATTTTACACCGTGACCTTTTGTTTTTTTCTGGTGCTGGCTTTTCCGGGGTTTGTGTTTTGCTACCTCATGAAGCGCTGAAAAAATCGTGCTTGAGAAATAGCTCTATAGTAGCCTCATACAATACTTGAGTTGCCGATAGACTCAAGGCCAGAGTTGCGCTGATTGCTTAGATTCGTCGGTGTTGAACCCCATAAAGTATTATCATTTATACATGGAACTTTTTACTGAATTGGGCTTTTGCTGGGACCGGGAGAAAATCCCGCAGCAGATTCCGATTCATAGCCTTGAACGAGTCTGTTTCCGCTTTCATCGGATGCTGCCTGAATTCGTCTGGGACGCGGGCGTACTTGAAAGCAATCCTTTCACTTACCCTGAAGTCAAGACCTTGCTGGATGGCGTTACAGTGGGCGGCCGCCAGATTTCTGATCAAGCACAAATTCTTAATCTAGCTCAAAGTGCTAAGCGCTTGCTGGCAATGGTTAAAAACCTGCAATTTAGACTGGACAAAGCGAGTTTTTGTGAACTTCATAGTCTTGTGGCCTGCTATGAAGCCCTTGAATGGGGCCATTTTCGCGGCGAAGGGCACGAGATACGCTATACACCAAACGTAGGCTTAGGGGAACATGGCGATTACACGCCGCTGCCGACCGTGGCCGGAGCCGACAGGTTGCATAAAACTTTCATGCGTGGCGTTGCTGCGTTAAAAGAATATGTACGGCAGCCATTTGAACAGGCTGCGGGATTTTTCCTGTTCGGCGCTTTGCAGCAGTTTTTCTTCGACGGTAATAAGCGGACCTCTCGTTTCATGATGAATGGCATCTTAATGTCAAATGGTATTGATGCAATCAGCGTGCCTGCAGCTAAAGCGCAGGCATTTAATGAAAAGATGGTGCGCTTTTATTTGAGTCAAGATGCCACTGAGATGATGGCCTTCCTATGGGACTGTCATCCGCAGGCTGAATTTTAAAGAATCTTTATCGATCCGATGATCATCATCTTATCCCCAGCTAAATCGCTTGATTACAAAACCCCAGCGCCACTTGAGTACGCTACGCGATCCGATTTTGTTAAGGCGTCCACTGAATTGATTGAGGTGCTACGCACTTTATCCCCGGCCCAGATAGCAAGCTTAATGGGTATTTCAGATGAACTCGCGCACTTAAATTTTCAGCGCTATACGGATTGGTCACCGGCGTTTCCTGCGGCTCAATCGAAGCAAGCTGCGCTGGCTTTTAATGGTGATGTTTATGCTGGGCTTAACGCAGCAACGCTATCGACTGAAGCGCTGATGTGGGCACAAGATCGTTTACGGATCTTATCTGGCTTATATGGCGTACTGCGGCCACTGGATTTGATGCAGCCATATCGACTTGAAATGGGTACTCGCTTGTCCAATCCGCATGGCAAAGATTTATATGCTTTTTGGGGCGAAAGAATTACGCAAGCACTGAATACTCAATTAGCCGATACAATCCACAGTGCCTCCCCTATTGTGCTTAACCTTGCATCGGCTGAATATTTCAAGTCGATAAAACCTAAACAGCTGAAAGCGAGCGTGGTCACGCCAATCTTTGAAGACTGGAAAAATGGCCGTTATAAAATCATTAGCTTTTACGCCAAGCGAGCACGTGGTTTGATGGCGCGCTATGCCATTGTGAATCGTATTGATGAGGTGGCGCGCTTAAAGCATTTTGATGACGAAGGGTATCTGTTTGAGCCGCAAGCATCGGATGAATTCAACTGGGTGTTTAGGCGGTGTGCTGCGGCGTAAAGTAAATTTTGAAGTCGGTCACTCGGACACGATTAGCCGGATTTTATCTTAAGTTATTTGATTTAGCACGCAGATGGTTTGATTTGCCTTTGAGGTGGGCGCTTTACCCGGCGGAGTGTCTTACGCTTCGCGGGTGCTGGCTTGGGTTCGTTATAATCAAAGGCCATCAACTGGTTGGCCGAGTAACCACAGCGAAATTGCAAAACATCTGGCTTAGACCGTTCTGGTTTACGGTAGCCAACACCGGATATGAGCACCATTGTATCCACCTTAACCCGCTGTTTAGCGTTACCGAAGGCTTGATTCCAAGGCAAGATACTGGCCTGTCCAGTGTCTAACGCGCCATCAGGAAATTCAATCCGGGTGTAAAGTGGCAGCGTGGTTGCAACAAAGCGCGCATGGGCTGCGCAGTCTGCAACGAGAGGGCTAGCCTGCTGTTCAGCGATAAATTGCTTGACCAAATCAAGACGCCCGACATGCCAGTCAGCACGGCTTGGAAGCGGTAAGAGGAGCGTCAAGCAGCTCACCAGTAGCACAACAATCTGCATAAGCTGGCGCATCGTATTGATGAATGGTAGAGGTAATAAAAAAACTTATATGTAGTATGTGGTCGGGGCGACATGATTCGAACATGCGACCCTCTGATCCCAAATCAGATGCGCTACCAGGCTGCGCTACGCCCCGACGACAAGGCGAGATTCTATTAGATGTTGAGCGCTACGTCAAAAAAATCTGCGAAATAAATTTCGGTGGCCTGGATCATGCAGAGGATCTGGGGTTTGCTGCATGGAACGTAGGATGCCATTTGAGTCAAAATAAAAGTTGTAAAGCACGTACCACACGTCATTGTCCATATAGCGGTAGCTCCATACTTCGCGTTGCATGCGAGGGAAGTTGGCAATTTCTACGGGTTCGCCAAAATTGATTAAAACATCGTGCCGAGTCCATAGGCCAATTTGGGCTCGCTCAAACTCTCGCCCAGTTAACACTTGCCGCACCCGAGAAATTTTGCCATCGGCGTCTATATCGATAGCGGTTGTTGTTTCACCGAAAGGCTGAGAAGGCCACATCAGTCGTTTGCCACCATTGGGCAATTCATACATTTCACGCGGCTGGCCTAATTTTGCAATGGCGGAGGCTTGATCCAGGCCAAATTGCACGTTTTGCCAGGGCGCAGCGCAGGCAGCAAGGGTTGAGATGGCTGTAGCCGTGAGTGCGTTGCGTAGCCATGAGCCTGAGAAAAAGGATCGAAAGGTTAAATATATTTGCATGGCAATTAAAGGTTGATGGTATTTGCATGACAATCGGTTGCATATATTTGCATGACAAGCCCAAAACGAGAAGCGGCGAAACCAACTGTAGTATACTCACCCTTTGTATGGTAAAGAAAGTCCATACAGTTTTCAGTTGTTATGTTCGTCCACGGCACGGCCTTTCTTCCGTGACCGCTTGTTTTTATAAAGGAAAATTATGTCCGTTTTAGGTGAAAAAAAATCTGGAATTATCACGCAATTTGCTCGCGGGGATAAAGATACGGGCTCGCCCGAAGTGCAGGTTGCTTTATTGACGGCGCGCATTAATGAGTTGACCGTCCATTTCAAAGCCCACAAAAAAGATCATCATAGCCGCCGTGGCTTGCTGCAAATGGTCAGCCGCCGCCGTAGCTTGCTTAATTATTTGCAAAAGAAATCTCTCGAGCGTTATCAAGCGCTGATCCAAGCATTGGGTCTACGTAAGTAAATGCCGTATTGAGATCACATGCCTGTATCAGCCATATTGCTGATGCAGGCATTTTGCTTTTTGCGGCACACAAAATAAGGAATAGTATGTTGAAGAAGATTGTCAAAGAATTTCAGTGGGGACAGCATACCGTCCGTCTTGAAACGGGCGAAATAGCTCGTCAAGCCAGTGGCGCTGTCCTGGTCGATATGGATGAAACGGTTATTCTGGCAACGGTGGTTGGCGCAAAAAGCGCAAAGCCAGGTCAGAATTTTTTTCCATTGACGGTGGATTACATTGAAAAAACGTACGCAGCGGGTAAGATTCCGGGCAGTTTTTTTCGCCGCGAGGGACGTCCATCTGAAAGTGAAACACTGATCTCTCGCCTGATTGATCGGCCTTTGCGTCCGCTTTTTCCCGAGAATTTTTATAACGAAGTGCAAGTCGTGGTGCACGTCTTGTCAGTCAATCCAGAAGTGCCAACGGATATTCCAGCGCTGATTGGCGCGTCCGCTGCGTTAGCTGTTTCCGGGATTCCGTTTAATGGTCCGGTCGGTGCTGCGCGAGTCGCTTTTATTGACGGTCAATATGTGCTGAATCCGAGTCGCAGCCAGCTCAAAACCTCTGCCCTTGAGCTTATCGTAGCCGGCACTGAGCGAGCCGTATTAATGGTTGAGTCGGAAGCGGATCAATTGTCTGAAGAGGTTATGTTAGGCGCTGTGGTGTTTGGCCAAGAACAGATGCAAACGGCAATTGATGCGATCTATGACCTAGTGCGTGAAGGCGGACAACCAGAGTGGGATTGGCAGCCTGCGCCGAAAGATGAAGCATTGTTTAACCGGATTAGCGCGCTAGCGCTGAATGATCTGCAAGCGGCTTATCAGATACGCGAGAAATCAATGCGTAGCGAGCGGGTGCGCGTGATCTATGACGCGGTCAACAAACAGCTGGCAGAAGAGGCGCTCGCCGCGGGTGTGAAGGCGCTGGATGAAGTCGCGATTGGCAGTATGCTGTTTGATCTTGAGGCCGGTATCGTGCGTAGCCAAATCCTTGCGGGCGAGCCACGCATTGACGGGCGCGATACGCGCACGGTGCGCCCGATTACGATCCGCACGGGCGTTCTGCCTCGTACCCATGGTTCTGCGCTGTTTACTCGCGGCGAAACACAGGCGTTGGTAGTGGCGACTTTGGGTACTAAGGGCGATGAACAAACCATCGATGCGATTGATGGCGAATACCGCGACCGCTTTATGCTGCATTACAATATGCCACCTTTTGCCACTGGCGAAACAGGCCGAGTAGGCACTCCAAAACGGCGTGAAATTGGTCATGGCCGGCTTGCCAAACGTGCGCTTACTGCTTGTTTGCCCGATGCAAAAGACTTTGGCTACACCGTTCGCGTCGTTTCTGAAATTACCGAGTCGAATGGTTCGTCGTCAATGGCCTCTGTGTGCGGCGGTAGTCTTGCCCTAATGGATGCGGGCGTGCCTCTTAAGGCTCATGTGGCAGGTATTGCGATGGGGCTGATCCTAGAAGATAACCGTTTTGCGGTGCTCACCGATATCTTGGGTGATGAAGATCATCTCGGCGATATGGATTTCAAGGTGGCAGGTACGGAAACAGGCGTAACGGCCTTGCAAATGGATATCAAGATTGCTGGTATCACCAAAGAAATCATGCAAGTTGCGCTAGCTCAAGCAAAAGAAGGGCGCTTGCATATCCTTGGCAAGATGCAAGAAGCAGTAACCGGCGCGCGCACAGAGTTATCGTCATTTGCGCCACGCATGGTGACGCTTAAAATCAATCCAGACAAGATCCGCGATGTGATCGGCAAAGGTGGCTCGGTCATCCGCGCCCTCACTGAAGAAACGGGCACCACCATTGATATCTCTGAAGATGGAATGGTCACGATTGCGAGCACGAGCAGCGAAGGCATTGCTGAAGCTAAGCGCCGCATTGAAAATATTACGGTGGATGTTACCGTTGGCCAAATCTATGAAGGCACGGTGCTTAAACTGCTTGATTTCGGTGCGATTGTGAATATTTTGCCAGGGCGTGATGGTCTGCTGCATATTTCTGAAATCGCTAACGAGCGGATTAAAGAGGTGAGCGATCGCTTGAAAGAAGGGCAAACGGTAGAAGTCAAAGTGATTCAGACCGATGAAAAAGGCCGGGTACGGTTGTCTGCTAAAGCCGTGATCAATGACAGAAACCCTGTCATGGAAGAGGCGAGCCCAACCTTGGAGCCGATGGATCCAATCCGTTAGGCCTGGCTTTTTCTTGCTATGCGAGCAATCGCAATCACGACCTATGGTGCGCCAGAGGTCTTGCAACAGGTCGAGTGTGCTCGGCCTGTTTTGCAGCCGGGCGAAGTATTGATTCGGGTCAGCGCCGCCGGCGTGAATCGTCCAGATTTGCTGCAGCGCGCAGGCCACTATGCACCGCCGCCAGGCGCCTCTGAGCTGCCTGGCTTGGAGGTTGCAGGCGAGATTGTCGAAGGCGATTTGCAGCATGTAGATAACCGTTGGCAGCTCAAAAAAGGCGACCGTGTTTGCGCTTTGCTGCAAGGAGGCGGTTACGCCGAATTCGCGGCAGCACCTGTAGCGCAATGTTTGCCAGTGCCTGTTGGCTGGTCAGAACTTGAGGCGGCTTCATTACCCGAGACTTACTTCACGGTTTGGAGTAATCTGTTTGATCGCGCGCAACTAGGCGCGACTGAGCGTGGCCAAGATGAAACTCTATTGGTACAAGGTGGCTCAAGCGGCATTGGTGTAGCGGCGATTCAACTCGCGCATGCATTCGGTCACCGTGTTTTTGCCACGGCCGGTAGCGATGCCAAATGCCGTGCTTGCGAAAGCCTTGGCGCACAACGGGCAATCAATTACAAAACCGAAGATTTTGTGGCGGTGACCTCTGCGCTGACGGCTGGACGAGGGGTTGATGTGATTCTCGATATGGTTGGAGGGGATTACATTGCGCGCGAATTGAAAGCCTTGGCGCCAGATGGACGGCTTGCCTTGATTGCGTTTTTGGGGGGCGCCAAAGCTAGCATTAATCTGGCTGAGATGCTGACCAAGCGCTTGACCCTAACGGGGTCGACGCTACGTTCACGCTCAACCCGTTGCAAAGCGCAGATCGCCGTGAAGCTGAAAGAACGTGTATGGCCGCTGCTAGAAATGGGTAAAATTCGGCCCGTTATTGACCGAGTTTTCCCGCTGGCAGAGGCAGCTAGTGCACACGCTTGGATGGAAGAAGGGCACCATATTGGAAAAATTATGTTGGCATGGTAATCCTGCTTTATGACAAATTCAAAACTTAAGACTAAACTCATCGTCGGTAATTGGAAGATGCATGGCAGCTTAGCTGGCAATGCGCTTCTATTGAACGCACTGGCAGCAGGCGCGGCCGAACTTAACGTGTCGACTCGGGCTGCCGTATGCGTACCATTTCCCTATCTCGCGCAAGCACAAACCCTGTTGCAGCAAAGCTGCGTGGCTTGGGGCGCACAGGATATCTCGCTTCATCCAGCCGGCGCTTATACGGGCGAAGTGGCGGGGCCAATGGTTGCCGAGTTTGGCGCCAGCTTCGTGATTGTTGGGCATTCGGAGCGGCGCTTATATCATCAAGAAAGCAACGAGCAAGTGGCGATTAAAGCAAAGCGCGCCCTCGAAGCTGGCTTGACGCCTATTATTTGTGTGGGTGAAACATTGGCTGAGCGTGAAGCCGGACAAACGGAGCAGGTGATTGGCAAGCAGTTGCAGGTTGTGCTCACGACGTTAACGGTTGCCCAAGCCGAGCGGATTGTGCTTGCCTATGAGCCCGTCTGGGCGATTGGCACAGGCAAGAGTGCAAGTGTGTCAGAGGTCGGTTCGGTGCACCTGTTTTTGCGCCGCGTATTGGCTGCGGTGGATGCTAAACTTGCTCATGCTTTAGTGCTGTACGGAGGGAGTATGAAGCCGGACAATGCGCGCGCACTATTGGCTGAGCCAGGCGTTGACGGTGGCCTAGTGGGGGGCGCATCGTTACAAGCTGAAGATTTTCTTGCGATTTGCAAAGCGGCTGCAGTTTAAGCGTTCGCAACTATTTCTGAACACGTTTTACAGATTAAGGTGAATAAATGTTGGTATTAAAAAATTTGATTGTCGTCGCACAATTTTTATCTGCGTTGGGAATTATTGGCTTAGTGCTGTTGCAACGCGGAAAAGGCGCTGATATGGGCGCGGCATTTGGCAGTGGTTCATCCGGCAGTCTTTTTGGCGCAACCGGTGCGGCGAATTTCTTGTCTCGCACAACAGCGATATTGGCGGTGATTTTCTTTGTCTCTACGCTTAGCCTGACCTTTATTGGTTCGCAAAAACCTAAATCCTCAGCGGGCGTATTGGAAGGTGTCGTTACCTCCGTACCGGTTGGGACGCATTCGGGCAAAGCTTCTTTGCCGCCGGCAAGTACGCCAGCGCCAGGTCAAGATGTGCCAAAGTGAAATTAAGATTAAGGTAAAAAAACCATAGGCTGATCCTTGACCGAGCAGGGCGAGCTAATTAATTACTTTCTATATAAAAATGCGTATTGCCCTTGCTCAAATCAATGTAACCGTTGGCGACTTTGTTGGTAATCTAGCGGCTATTGTGGCTGCTGCCCGTGACGCTTATCAACTAGGTGCTCGTTTAGTGGTGATGCCAGAGTTGGTTCTATCTGGCTATCCGCCTGAAGATTTGCTGTTGCGGCCATCATTTTATGCCGCAAGCGCTACTGCCCTAACGCAACTTGCCTCTGAGTTAAGTGTCTTCAAAGGGCTGCATGTAGTCGTCGGCCACCCCCATCGGATTGATGCTCATGCAAATCGGCCACTTAAATCTAACGTGCCGCCGAGCGATACCTTTAATGCGGCCTCAGTTTTGCTAGATGGCCGTGTGCTTGGCACGTATCTCAAGCAAGAGCTCCCTAATACCGAGGTGTTTGACGAAAGGCGCTATTTTGCGACAGACCCAAAGCCCTATGTCTTTGAACTGGATGGCGTACGTTGCGCAATCCTGATTTGTGAAGATATTTGGTATCCGGCAGCAGCGCGAGAGGCAAAAGCTGCAGGTGCACAGCTTTTGCTTGTACCCAATGGTTCACCCTATCACCTCGGTAAGGATAACCTGCGTATAGATATAGTACGTGCGCGCATCCGTGAAAGCGGGTTGCCGATCGTTTACGTGAACAATATCGGGGCGCAAGATGAGCTGGTGTTTGATGGTGGCTCTTTTGTGTGTAATGCGCAAGGGGAATGTGTCGCCCGCATGCCGCAATTTGAAGCCGGCATTGCATTGGTTGAGTTCGATGGAGCAACGCCACAACCTAGCAAAATTGCGCCTGAATCTTCTCTAGAAGCGCAAGTCTATGCAGCATTGGTCGTTGGCGTGCGTGATTATGTAGAGAAGAACAGTTTCCCTGGCGTGCTGATTGGCCTTTCAGGCGGGGTTGATTCGGCGTTGGTATTGGCTATTGCATGCGATGCGCTGGGGCCTGAGCGTGTTCGTGCAGTCATGATGCCATCATGCTATACCGCTGATATCTCAATTGCCGATGCACGCCAAATGGCTAGCAGTCTCAATATTCACTATGACGAAATCGAGATCGCCTCAGTATTCGATACGTTCCGTTTATCACTTGCTAAAGTCTTCGATGGACTGGCCGAAGATACGACAGAAGAAAATATCCAGGCCCGCATCCGCGGTACTTTATTGATGGCGTTGTCGAATAAATCAGGCTCGATTGTGCTCACAACGGGCAACAAGAGCGAAATGGCAGTCGGGTACTGCACTTTATATGGCGATATGGCAGGTGGCTTTGCGGTGATTAAAGATATCGCCAAGACTTTAGTCTACCGGCTATGCCGCTACCGGAACACGAGCGATGCTTTTGTGCTTAAGCACATTATTCCTGAGCGTATCCTAACGCGTGCACCTTCTGCTGAGCTACGCGCGAATCAAACCGATCAAGACAGCCTACCGCCTTACGAAGTTCTAGATGCCATTATGCAGCAATATATGGAAGAGGGTCGTTCGGGCGCTGACATTGTGGCAGCTGGATTTAAGCCAGAAGATGTCGCGCGCATCACCCGGCTTATCAAGCTAAGCGAGTACAAACGGCGTCAAGCACCGATTGGTCTGCGCATTACTTCACGTGCCTTCGGGCGTGACTGGCGCTATCCGATTACCTCACGCTTTAACGAAGTATTGTGAATGTCTTTCAAAAAACTTCGTCAAGCGTTTGAGCAGAGAAAATACGTTTGCCCCATTGGCATAAAGTATTCACATTCGCTGTATTGAGGCGCTGTTGATAGGGTTCGGTTAAAGTACCAAACTTACTTTCTAGCAGAGTTTTCAATAAAGTAGATTGGCCTTGCTGTATACCTTCTTCAAGACCTTGCTCTCTGCCGATACGCTCTACACTCGTTATATATCGCACGTTATGTTCTCCTTCCAGTTGTTTGATTGAACTATTGTAGCGAATTTCAAACTCTTTGGGTAAAGTTAATACCCCATCTTTGTCATCGGAATTTTTTGGAAATAGAGCGAGTGAATAATTCCTATACTGTATTCGCTCCGCCTTTGTTTTGATATATATCAAAAGTCATAAGATGTGGTCGTGTGCTTGCGGGCGGCGGTAAATATTTTAATTCTATGCCGCACCATTAATTCTCAATCTCGCCTCCATTTTTGGGGGCCCCGCATTTTGTCGGCATAAGATACAGGATTAAAAAGGGTCAGGGGTGATTTTGGACGAAATCTAAGTCACCGGTTTTGCCGCTGCTGCTCAACAGGCAGAGCTTGGCTCAGAAAATCATCTTACTTATCCGTGAGACTTTCAAGATACCGCTGTGCGTCAAGCGCAGCCATGCAGCCAGTGCCGGCACTGGTAATCGCTTGCCGGTAGATCGAATCTTGTACATCGCCTGCAGCGAAAACTCCCGCCACGCTGGTGGCTGTTGCATTGCCTACGAGTCCAGCGCGTGTCAGGATATAACCATTTTTCATCTCGAGTTGTTCAGCGAAAATATCGGTATTAGGTTTATGGCCAATGGCAATAAACACGCCTTGCAAGGGGATGTCCGTGCTTTGATTGGTTTGGGTGTGCTTGACACGAATGCCTGTTACGCCGGTAGCATCGCCTTGCACCCCATCCAGCACATGATCCCATTTGATTTCGACTATGCCGGCCTTTTCTTTGGCCAGCAGCCGGTCAATGAGAATAGGCTCAGCGCGGAACGCGTTGCGGCGGTGAATCACGGTGACTTTTTTTGCGATTTGGGCGAGATACAACGCTTCTTCGACAGCGGTGTTGCCACCCCCAATGACCGCAACGTCTTGTTGCTTGTAGAAAAAGCCATCACAGGTGGCGCAGGCGGAGACGCCTTTGCCCATAAAGGCTTCTTCAGACGGCAAGCCAAGATATTGGGCGGAAGCGCCGGTTGCAATAATCAATGCATCGCAGGTGTACTCGTTGCTCTCGCCAATCAGACGTAGAGGCCGTTCATCAAGCTTTGCCGTATGAATATAATCAAACACAATTTCGGTATTAAAGCGCTGAGCGTGCTCAAGAAAGCGCTCCATTAATTCTGGACCTTGTACGCCCTGGGCGTCGGCGGGCCAGTTTTCGACCTCTGTGGTGGTCGTTAATTGGCCGCCTTGTGCCAGGCCGGTAATGAGCATTGGCGACAAGTTAGCGCGCGCCGCATAGACGGCAGCCGTATAACCGGCTGGACCGGAGCCTAGGATGAGAACTTTTGCATGTTTTGTGGATGACATATCAAGGACGAAAAATTTAGGATCTAAGCACCAAATAGCATATTATATGTTTGTTTAGGCGTGCGGGTTTGAGCTATCGTGCGCGTTCATGACTGTAAAGCGCCGTATCAATGGTCGGCGCTGCGGTTCGCGTGTGACAGTTTAGGCTAAACTAGCTTAATTCACTGGGGCCTGTCCCTCGGGC
This sequence comes from Mycoavidus sp. SF9855, assembly GCF_024582735.1. Classification (NCBI taxonomy): domain Bacteria; kingdom Pseudomonadati; phylum Pseudomonadota; class Betaproteobacteria; order Burkholderiales; family Burkholderiaceae; genus Mycoavidus; species Mycoavidus sp. SF9855. The sequence goes on along the minus strand of NZ_CP102085.1, from coordinate 1,599,257 downwards.
AGCACATAGCACATATTGGTTCATGGCGAAATCTCCTTTCTCTTATAGCGCACAGGCGTTGCCGCGCAGGATCTCACACCTTGTTGTTGAAATTCGTTGGCTGCTGCAGCTTGCAGGTGTATTCTTTTTATTCATGGTGCTGCTTAGCTATAGCCCGCTTGATCCGAGCTGGACGCATGCGGTGCAAGCTAACGGTATTGCAAACTGGGGGGGGCGCGTAGGCGCATGGACGGCTGATATTTTGCTCTTGCTCTTCGGTTTTTCAGCCTATTGGTGGGCCGTATTGCTCGGGCGCCGCGTGGTATTGGGTTACTGGCGCATAGCGCCGGCCGATGGGCAAGCTGATGATCTAAGTAAGAGCCTGCCAGCCCGTGCTCGCCGTCCGGCAGACATACAGCAGGAACATGGGCTGCTGCAAGAGGGCAGTTGGCTGATTGAATTATTTTCTTTTGCTTTGATCTTGATTGCCAGTGTTGGCCTTGAGGCAATGCGGCTGTGGTCCTTATCAACTAGCTTGCCGCGTGCACCAGGTGGCGTCCTAGGCGATGCTGTGGCAGCGCAAGTATTGCACGCTTTGGGCTTCACGGGCGGCACGCTGGCCCTTTTGTTACTGCTGGCGATTGGGGTCTCCCTTTTCTTTCGTTTTTCTTGGTTAAATGTTGCTGAGCGCACTGGCGATGGGATCGTCGCCGCGCTGATGTTCATTCAAATGCACTATGAAGCACGACGTGATCGCAAAGTCGGCGAGGCTGCTGCGATACGCCGTGAAGGCAAGCTCGAACAGGACCGTGTGCGGGTTGAAGAACACGAGCCTGTGCGTATTGTGCCGGCAGCGAGCGCTGTAGTTAAATCTGAGCGGATTGAAAAAGAAAAGCAGCAAACGCTTTTCCATGACTTGCCTGATAGTATTTTGCCACCGCTTGCGTTGCTTGATGCACCTTTGGCTACACAAGAAACCGTGTCGGCCGACACGCTTGAATTTACTTCACGTTTGATCGAAAAAAAATTAAAGGATTTTGGAGTTGAAGTCAGCGTGATTGCGGCTTATCCAGGACCCGTTATTACCCGCTATGAAGTTGAGCCAGCTATCGGCGTGAAGGGTAGCCAGGTGGTTAACCTGGCGAAGGATTTAGCGCGTTCGCTCTCGTTAGTGTCAATTCGCGTGGTCGAGACCATCCCAGGCAAAAACTGTATGGGCCTTGAACTACCCAATTTACGCCGGCAAACAGTCCGCTTGTCTGAAATTTTAGGTTCCGAGGCCTATGCAGCCGCTGCTTCGATGCTGACCATTGCCCTAGGTAAAGATATCAGCGGCAAGCCGATCGTCGCTGATTTAGCCAAAATGCCGCATCTGCTGGTGGCAGGTACGACTGGATCGGGTAAATCGGTCGGCATTAACGCCATGATTTTATCGTTGCTTTATAAGGCAACGGCTGAGCAAGTTAGGATGATTTTGATCGATCCAAAGATGCTTGAGATGAGCGTTTACGATGGCGTGCCGCATCTGTTGTGTCCGGTGGTGATCGATATGCGGCAAGCAGGCCATGCCTTAAACTGGACGGTTGCTGAAATGGAGCGCCGTTATAAATTAATGAGTAAGCTTGGGGTGCGTAATCTCAGTGGTTATAACCATAAGCTTGATGAGGCGCACAAGCGCGAAGAAACCATCCCGAATCCATTTAGCCTAACGCCAGATATGCCCGAACCGCTTGAGCGGCTGCCACATATTGTCGTGGTGATTGATGAGTTGGCCGATCTCATGATGGTAGTGGGTAAAAAAGTCGAAGAATTGATCGCACGGATTGCCCAAAAAGCGAGAGCGGCAGGGATTCACCTAATTCTTGCGACGCAACGGCCATCGGTTGATGTCATCACCGGATTGATTAAAGCTAATGTGCCAACCCGCATTGCCTTTCAAGTTTCATCGAAAATTGACTCGCGCACAATCTTGGATCAGCAGGGCGCTGAATCGCTATTGGGCATGGGCGATATGCTTTATCTGCCGCCTGGCTCAGGTTTGCCGGTTCGTGTACATGGCGCTTTTGTTTCTGATGAAGAAGTGCATCGGGTGGTCGAAAAACTGAAACAGCAGGGCGAACCGAACTATATTGAAGGTATTCTAGAAGGAGGTAGCCATAGTGAGATTGATGAAGGACTGGGCAATACCAATGGCAGTGGGCAAAACGCTGAAGCCGATCCATTCTATGATCAAGCCGTTGAAATTGTCACCAAACACCGACGTGCCTCTATTTCGCTGGTACAGCGCCATTTGCGAATTGGCTATAATCGTGCAGCCCGGTTGCTTGAACAAATGGAGCAAGCAGGGTTAATATCGGCAATGGCAGCAAATGGCAACCGTGAAATTCTGGTGCCCAATCGTGACCCGAACTAGCAGAGGTAAGAGATGAAGCTTAAAACAGTAACTCTATTGAATTTTAGACTTTGGCTAACGAGAGGGCTAGCGGTCTCGGCGTTCGCAGCGGCAAGTCTTGCACCACCTGCGTACGCCGGTGGATCTACCTACACTAATGCGACTGAGCAGCTGAATAATTTTGTTGCGCAAGTGCAAACGGCAAAAGGCCGTTTTGTTCAGCGGCAGATTAAAACCGACCCAAAGAAGATGAAAGACCTCCCTGACCAGGGTACATGGCCGCAGGAAGAAAGTGGCAAAGCCAGTGGTTTTTTCTTATTCGAGCGGCCGGGTAAATTTATCTGGACTTATGAGGAGCCTTCCCGCCAAGTTCTGCAGTCTGATGGCGAATATTTTTATATCTACGATAAAGAGCTCAAGCAAGTCATCAAGCGTAAGCTTGACCGTATGCTAGGCGTCAGCCCAGCAGCGATTTTATTTGGCAGCAACGATCTTAATCAGAATTTCAGACTGCGCGATATTGGTAAACAAGCAGGGCTAGACTGGCTTGAACTCAAGCCGAAAGCGGCCGATACGCAATTTCAGCGTGTCATTATTGGATTTAGAGGCGGCAATCTCGAGGCTATGAAATTGTTTGATCTATTCGGCAATGTCACTTTATTGGTTTTTACGGATATGAAGAAAAACCCGACAGTGCCTCCTGATCGTTTCAAATTCACCGTACCGAAAGGCGTCGATGTGATTCAGGGATGAGCGTTAGCGTGTTTTCTCCCACGTCTTGCAAAAATAGAAAAGCGGCCCATGTTGTTTGCCGATGATTCTTCTCCAGCCGCACCGCTGGCTGAGCGGTTGCGGCCCAAAGTGATCGATGAGGTGATTGGCCAAAAGCATTTGCTTGGGCCAGGCAAGCCATTGCGGGTCGCCTTTGAGTTGGGCCAGCCGCATTCGATGATCTTATGGGGGCCGCCCGGCGTGGGCAAAACCACGCTTGCACGACTTATGGCAGATGCTTTTAAAGCCGAGTTTATTGCTCTTTCTGCCGTTTTAGCCGGGGTCAAAGAGATTCGAGAAGCGGTTGAAATGGCGCGTATGTATCAGGCGCATGGCCGTCAAACGCTGGTTTTTGTCGATGAAGTGCATCGCTTCAATAAAAGCCAGCAAGACGCATTTCTGCCACACGTTGAAGCGGGCCTGTTTATTTTTATCGGCGCTACCACTGAAAACCCGTCATTTGAGTTAAACAGCGCACTACTCTCGCGCGCAGCCGTTTATGTGCTCACTAGCCTTAACGCGAGTGAGTTAGAGGATTTGCTAAAGCGTGCAAGCGCTGCGCTTGGTGGTATTTCATTGACTGCACAGGCATGTGCAATATTAATTGAAACAGCCGATGGCGACGCTCGCAAGCTGTTGAATAATCTGGAAATCGCCGCCCACGCAGCAGTCCTTAAGCAGACAAATGAAATTGACGAAGCACTACTGGGCAGCGCGCTGGCAGAAAATCTGCGCCGCTTCGATAAAGGCGGCGAGGCTTTTTATGACCAAATTAGTGCACTCCATAAAGCGGTGCGCGGCAGCCATCCAGACGCAGCACTATATTGGCTTTGCCGTATGCTAGATGGTGGTACAGACCCGCATTATTTGGCGCGGCGAATCATTCGCATGGCTTGGGAGGATATCGGCCTGGCCGATCCACGTGCCGTGAGCATCGCGCTGGATGCGGCGCAGACCTATGAGCGGCTTGGTTCGCCAGAGGGTGAGCTCGCTCTGGCACAAGCCATCCTCTACCTTGCCGCAGCCCCAAAATCGAATGCTGGCTATTGCGCCTACAATGCAGCGCGCAAATTTGTGAGCAAAGACTCATCCCGTGCAGTCCCGATTCATCTGCGCAATGCTCCAACCAAGCTGATGAAAGAACTCGGCTACGGGCATGAATATCGCTATGCACATGATGAGCCGGATGCTTACGCGGCCGGAGAGCAATATTTGCCGGATGGCATCACTAACCCTAATTGGTATCAACCAACGCCCCGTGGCCTTGAAGCCAAGATTGCTGAAAAACTTAAGCGGCTAGATGAGCTTGATGTAGCTTGGCGCGCTGAACATGGCGTTAACCCAAAAACATAAGCGCAGCATCCGTTAAAACCTAAGTTAAAATCGCAGTTTATTCTGTTTGCCCTACCTTATTTCCATGCTTGATATCCAACTGCTGCGTAAAGACCTTGATGGCGTCGCACACCATCTTAATAGCCGCGGTTACGCGCTAGACCGTGCGACATTTATAAAACTTGAGACAGAGCGGCGTGAGCTACAGGTGTGCACTGAAGAATTGCAAGCACGCCGCAACAGCCTATCAAAGCAAATTGGCGTCTTAAAAAGTCGAGCAGAAGATTGCTCGGCGTTGCTGGTTGAAGCAGACAGCATTGGCAATGTGCTCAAAGACTCAGCGCTAAGACTGAATGAGCTCCAAGCACAGTTAACCGAGTTCATGCTGGACGCGCCTAACTTGCCGCACGAAAGTGTGCCGCTAGGCCGTGACGAAACACAAAACACTGAGGTAAGCCGCTGGGGTACCCCGCGCCAATTTGAGTTTGAGATTAAAGACCATGTCGATATTGGGGGGCCGCTTGGACTCGATTTTGATAGTGCCGTTAAGCTCAGTGGCGCGCGCTTTGCAGTACTACGTGGCCCGCTTGCGCGGCTACAACGTGCCTTGGCGCAATTTATGCTTGATTTGCACACGACTGAACATGGCTATACAGAAATTCAGGTGCCTTATATCGTCAATGCCACTTCTATGCGCGGTACCGGTCAACTACCTAAATTTGAAGAAGATTTATTTAAAGTGCCGCATAAAGCCAGCGATGAGGGCCATGCGCCTGAGAACTTTTATCTAATTCCAACGGCTGAAGTCCCGCTCACTAACTTGATGCGAGAAACCATCGTGGCCGTGGATAAACTGCCACTCAAATGGGTGGCTCATACGCCCTGTTTTAGATCAGAGGCAGGCAGTTACGGCCGTGATACGCGCGGCATGATTCGCCAGCACCAGTTTGAGAAGGTTGAGTTGGTCCAAATTGTGCCACCTGAGCACTCTTATCAAGCGCTCGAAGAGCTTGTGGGCCATGCCGAAACGGTTTTGCGCAAACTTGAACTGCCCTATCGGAAAGTCTTATTGTGCACAGGTGATATGGGTTTTGGCAGTGCCAAAACATATGATCTTGAAGTATGGCTGGCGTCGCAAAATACCTATCGTGAAATTTCATCATGCTCGAATATGGAAGCATTTCAAGCACGGCGAATGCAAGCACGTTTTCGCAGTGGGCAAGGTAAGCCGGAACTAGTGCACACACTAAATGGCTCAGGTTTGGCGGTTGGGCGTACTTTAGTTGCGATTCTTGAAAATTTCCAAAATGCGGATGGTACGGTGAGTGTGCCGGATGTGTTGCAGCCTTATTTGGGTGGCATGAAACGGCTTGAGCCGACTGCGTAAAAAACGCTTTGGGGGCAGGCGGCCCCTTACTATAATCAACCGGTCAATCAGATCATATTTTTAGATTTTTCTGCCACAAATTGCTAGATCGGATTTGCCCTATTTTTTTCTGCCTGGTATTGCTACTGGTATACGGTTTTGCACCCAATCTATACGCTCAAGCTTTGCCTACATCGGTGCTCAAAGACAAAGTCCTCACACAGAATGAGGTAAGATCACAATAGCCAAGATGCCCTCAAAGACGCGCTGCAAGCCAATCCACAAAGTTTTAGCTCCGGGTTCACCGTCCGACTTGCGACCAAGAAATCCGCCAAGCATAGCGATAGTACGAATCACCGTATTGAGCGTGGGCGTGTAGGAATGGGTTTTTTTTCAAAAGGGCAAAGGCCACTTTCTATTCGATGGGTTCAAAGAGCAGTTCTAAGTCCGGATCAAAACACGTGCGTTCTAAGCGCATCGAGCGTGCAATGTCACAGACTTATGTGCAATGGGGTGGTCTTAACCGTCTGGCGAAGACCATTATGCTTGCGCTGTGAATGACATTGATGGCTCTAAAAGATCGAAAAACTTCGTCGAGCGTTTGAGCGGTGAAAATACGTTGAGCGACTTATACTGCATTAACTGATTGAATTTGACAGATTTTAATTTATTTTTAATCGATTAGTTCATGTATCACAGCTAGCTTAACAGCCTCACTAATTCTATTAACTCCCATTTTTTCGTTAACTTTTTTATATAACACATAAATTGTTGCAACAGAAACATCAAATTTTGTGGCGATTTGCGGTGCATGGGCGCCTTGTTTGATACTACACAATATATCGAGTTCTCTCGCATTAAGGTTGAATTTACGCGCCGATGCGCGCCGCAATTCGGCTATGCGTAAGTCAAGTAAACTACCCGCTATTGCTCGAAAGAGCGGCTGTGCCATAACAAGGCTAGATTCACCCCCCTCGTTGGGCTCACATTGATTTGCAACATGGAGCACTCCCATCAGTGAACTGGCACGGCAATGAGTCGGTACAATGAGGTTACTTTTGAATCCATATTGACGTGCTGTAGATACCATTGCAGATTGACCTGCGCTCAGTAAGGGGATGCTTGAACCAAGCTTAGGTTCTATATTCATCCGAGCATATATTATGTACGGATCATTCATATACCAATGCCGATGTTGATAGACTTGTAGCCACTCTGGGCGGCATCCAATTAGATAGCGATATGAATGCGCCTCATCCTCTTTATCCATTACCATAGATAGAAAAATATATTGCGACGCGCCAAGATATTGAACGAGCGGTAATAATATCGCGTGGAGTTGGCCATCATTTTCACATTGTTGTAACCGATTTATTTCGATGACTGGATTGTTTTTTTCTTGCTTTTTATTCTCCATTTATTCCTCCAATGACACTCACTTTTTATCAATATCTAGCTCTGCAACTATGCGCCTAAAGTGTTGTTGCAATAGCTCATATTGCTTTTCCAATTGCCTAAAATAAGGATCTGCTGTCGCATATTTATATAGTTGTATTTCACTTGTCACACAAAATCCATGCATTAGTACAGTCCCATCGGCTTGAGTCAATTCCCGCTCGAGGAAAACATGTGGGTTATAGAACCATAGACGTAGCACAATCCTTTCGCGAGAAATATTTGTTTCATATTTATAAATAATCTTTTCCAAAATACACTAAATTTTATTATGTAGCATAGAGTGAATAGTAACTCAGCAGGACGTTCTAAGTGCGAGAATACTTTCGATGATTCGCCAAAGTCAATTTCTAATGAAAAGAAATAAATATTATCAAAAATCACCATGAGCTTCTTGCCGAGGATGGCGCTAATTGCTAGTCGTAGTGTGTTTAAGCGCAACATATCGTTCAATGTATGATTTTCCCCTAAGTAGGAAATCCAGTGTATGGTTGCCATAGATTACGAAACGGTCGGATGGTAATGCTTTCATACAAACCTGATTTTGTATAAGGCTCGTTATGAATAAATCTATAAGCACTGTTAAGCGAATCAAATTCAAGCACAAGTAGACTACCAATTGGTGTCAAGCCATCATTTGCTAGCAATGGTCCTGCGAAAGCAATTCGATCAGAAAATTGAGCTAGATATTTACGATGTTCGGACCGTAGGGAAGCTCGAAAATCAGTATTTGGTTTATCCAGATTGTAGAAAGAAAAAAGCAATGCTACCTCCTTTTAATCCATCATTTATTAAAACGTTTAGCATAGATATTATGTCCATACGTTTCGACGAGTTTTAAGCCATAAATCAATCCGAAAACAGATACTACTGTTAACAACCCAACCCCAAATAACATACCATTCGTTGGATTTCTATCGATTATGAAACCGATTACTGGTTGTAAAATAGCAGCAGCTAAGAACATGCTCGTATTAGTCACACCAATTGCCATTCCTGCCGATTGCACAGGATTGACCTCTTTTGCTATGGCCCAAATGAGCGTATAGCTTGTAGAACCAATACCTTGTAAAGCAAAAATCAAGAAGCTTGCACCGGTAAATACATGTAGCCCGGCTAGCATGGGTATCCACATGACAACATAAAGCGTTGCTAAACATAGTAGCAATCCCTTTCTATTCTCCATACGATCTGAGGCACGACCCAGAAATAATGCTGTCAACGAGTGGCAAAAAATCATTACCAAAATATGCGCGGCCGCTTGTTGTTTAGAAATACCTAAAGTTTGCATCAAATAAGGTACGCCCCAAAGGCTTGTAAATGTAAAAAATGTACCGCAAATACCAAATCCAACCCAAAAGCAAGGCCAAGTATCTCGATTCCGAATAACTGTCGAAAGTTGGTTCTGCCAAGGAATTTTTTTGTGAATGTCTGAGTTATAATTAGCTGCACCATCAGGACTTGGTAAACCATAATCAGCAGGTTTATCTCGCACAAACCAAATGATGAGAGTCCCTATAAGGGCTGTTAATATACCGCTGACGGCGATGATTGGGCGCCAGCCTATGGTATGAGATAGAATTTCTAATGGAGAGGTTGAAAGGATAGCCCCAAGGTTACCAAATAAAATAGTCAAACCGCTCAGTGTTGCGAACTGTGTAGCAGCAAACCATGAAGCGTTAAGTCGAAGCAATGCAACAAACGGAATAGCTGCTCCAAAACCAATCAATCCCCGTCCGATGCTTGCAAGGAGTACGTTGTGGGCGCTAGCAAATACAAAACAGCCAGCCGCTGCTACCGCACAGCCGAAGCCAAGTATCTTTCTTGATCCTAATGTATCAGCCATAATCCCCGTAGGTATTTGCATCAGCATGATGACAAAGAAAAACACCGCCGCAATGATGCCTAGCTGTGCGCTGGTCGCTGAAAAAGAAGCTTGTAAGTCGGTTGAAAGTGCTGCGGGCGCTACGCGATGAAAAAACGATAACATATATGCCACAATTACCAACCCGAAAATCGTCCATTGCGTACGTCTTAAGTGTTGCTTAGATGAATGCGTCATATTAATAGGCCTCTTTATAATAGTAATGAATTTCAAGTAATAGGCACCCACGAGTTGAGCTAAACGGACCATGGGGTGCGCCAGGTGGGCGGCAGGCATAAGTATTTTTCTCAAATACAATACCCCCTTTGCCTTTGGCATCACTTCCTACGATAAGCTCACCTTCCAATAAATAGACTTCTTCCCAATATTTGTGCATAAATGGAGCCGTAGTATAGGCGCCAGGCTGGAAACGCAGTAGCCGTGTACGGCACCCCGTTGAATTTATCTCATCTAGATGACCAGAAAGTACTTTCTGCTCAATTCCGGACGGATAGCCAACTGGTACTTCCCAGCCGGATAAAAGATCCAAAGTTTCAAATTCTGTATGTGGCTTCAACATAGCTATCCCTCTCTTTTTAAAAATTAAAGTACTTTTATTTGATATGCGCACTCAAGTGCTCGGCCAAGCACTGGATCAATCAATTCGCACCGAAAATAATCGGCATGCACAAATGGGCCATCAATAGGTAGAGTTCCGCTAAATAATACTGAATACTTAGTTAGTATATTTTCACTCTCGCATAGTGTGAGCAACGTTGTTGGATGGAGTATCTCGCGAACTGAACCGTCTTGATAAAAGCGCTCTTGAGTATCAATTTGTACATAACTTTTTAGGATCAATTCATCCCAATGGCCTATCACATCTTCAAGAGACCAATATTGGGCGCTAATTGGCTTTGCACAAACTTGTTTAGATAAAGTAATGTCACTTACCTCAAGCTTTCTATCTGTATGATCTGAACCAACGCGAACAAAACACTTTCCGTCAATATAAAACAAGCAAAATTCAGCCTCGCCACTTGATGCCATACCCACTACTTCGATTGAATCAGCTGTAGTCAGCAAGGTACTAGAAACCTTATACAAAGCGGGTATTTTCTTTGGAGCAGTGACGCCAAGTTCAGCAAGCTCTTCGATATGGCGCTGAACGGCTGAAATATTTCGTCCAGTCCAGCCGGCAATGATTAAATTTTGAGGATTGAGCTTCTCAGTTATCTGTAATGATTTATCAATATTGAACATGATTTTTATACAGTGCGAAGAATGGCTGTTGCAGTAAGGAGAGTTTCGTCTTTTTTTGCAAAACAGAAACGTAATAGCCGTGTTTCCTGGTATGGAATGCTAAAGCTAGATAACGGAATTGCTGCGATATTGAAATCTGTAATTAAACGATTGGCAAAGTCCGAGTCGGCTTCATTTGAAATAGCACTATAATCAAGCAACTGAAAATATCCGCCTCTAGTCGGTAGCCATTTAAAACGAGAATCTTGCAGCCCATCCAAGAATAAATCTCTTTTTCTCGCAAACAGTTTAGACAACGCAAGGTAACTATTTGAATCATTCAGAATTTCTGCTATCGCATATTGCAACGGTGTTGGAGCAGCATATGTCTGGAATTGATGCACTTTCCGGATTTCTGCTGTAAGCGCAGCCGATGCAATCGCATAACCTATCCTCCAACCAGTTACATGCATGATTTTACTCAGCGAACCAACCACTACGGCTCGTTCACGTAATCGAGGTTCAGAAAATACAGTAACGTGCTCTTGCTGTTCAAATAAAATATTGTGGTATACCTCATCGCTTAATACAATGAAGCCATATTTATCAGCCAACTCACCGAGTCGGCGGGCATCAGCTTGCAACCAGCATGCCCCAGTTGGATTATGAGGACTATTTATAATAATCATCCTGGTCCGCTCGGTGATGGCTTGTTCTACTTCATCCCAATCAGGTAAGAAAGTAGGACCATGCAACTGCAGAGCGGTTGGAATTCCTCCAGCCAGCATGATTGCTGGCATATAGCATTCAAATGCAGGCTGAAAAAAAATGACTTCGTCTCCAGTGTGAACCAAACTGCTTACCGTAGCAAAAATAGCTTGAGTTGCTCCTACTGTCACTGTCAATTCAACGACGGGATCAACTGGCATACTGTACAAAACCGTAAACATCTTGGAAATTGCTACTCTCAGCGCCTCAATTCCCTCTGACAGGCTATATTGGTTGTAGTTTGACTGTACGGCATTAAATAAAGCTTCAATAAGCCTTTCATCGGGAGGAAAGTCAGGATAACCCTGCGATAGATTAACTGCATTAAATTGCGCTGCAATGCGAGACATGCGCGCAAATATAGAGCTCTCAATAATTGGCAGACGCGATGTGGTAACAATTGCAGACATAACGGCCCTTCGGAGGTATATCGCTTACAAGATAGCGCTTATGCTGCTGTATTAGCATTTTGATTAGCCACAGTCAGTTGAGTAAGCGTTTGCCATCTGCATTGATGCGCCGCATCTTGTAGCAAATGCGCTAGGCATGGAGGTACATCAGTCTGTACGATGATTCCGTTGTCACGCAAGCGTTGATAATTACTCTGCGTTCGGCTAGAGAAAGCTTCCCAGTAGCGGCGCTCCGTTTCAGCGCCAGCCCATATAATGCCTCGTTGCATACAGTGGGGCATGTCGGCTAAGGCGGATTCATTTAAAACTAGAAATGTGACAGGGATTGCATAATTAAGCGCCAAATAATGAGGAAATATTGCCGATAGTCGTTTTCCGGCAGCGCCGTCTCCTGATGAAAGTACACCTTCTATGCGCTTATCGGATAGTGCAGCCTCAATTTGTGCAAAAGGTAAATTCGATGCATTAGCCCCAAGCATTTGAAAAATAGACTGAGAAAGCGCATCATAGGTTCGGATACGCAATCCCATTAAACTCTGTGCTGTTTTAACTGGCTCAAGTGTCCATAAGCCTGTGGGTGGCATGGGGACTGTAGCAACTAGCCGTTGTCTATGTAAGCCAAATGCCCGTGTGAAGCGGTGTCGAAATTGTTGAGTTTCTAGGTGGCCGGCGTTAAGGGCTTCACCCTTAATCAGAGGTAGGGCAGAAAGAGTAAAAGTTGAATCCACCTCCGTAAGCGCACCACCGAATAATGCGCCACCCTGTATTTTATTAACAGTAATTGCCTGCATTAATTCTTTAGGTACTAAAGGCGAATCGCAAGCAACCAATATGCGTAATGCATTTCCTGCTTTTTGGCTAGCAAGCTTGGCTAGCATGCGCAGCGCTTCGCCTGGCACGGCGGTAGTAGGATATTCAGTCACTAGGCCAATTCGCCATCTAGCTTGGCCTTTAGATCCCGTTGAAATCAGAGCTTTAGAATTTCTTTGCCTCATTTTGCTCACCTCTCTTATCAGATAGTCCAATGAACAATGCAAATTTCTGATATAAATTCTAATCCTAAAATTTCTCTAAATCAGGTCTCTATTTATTATTGACATAGGGTAATTAATCATGTATTGCGGTCGGGTATATGTAAAAAATTATCGCTTGCGAGACCCTAAGAATTAATTAGCTAACGTTACAGGTAGCTCAGTTTTGTGAGGATGAGTTGTCTGAATTTCTTATGCGTATTTCAATTTTGCTTCCCATGTAATTGGGACTGCTATTTCATGCTAGAAAAATGACATGAATTTCAGAAAATCTATTTTTACTGTTGACTATTATGAGTTGGTAGCCCAAGCCTCAATAGCTGAAAAACCTAAGTCGTCGATCAAGGCGGGCCCAAGTGCTGCAGAGCGTGAAGAGCTCAGTCGCTTACGCCGTCAAGTACGCCAGCTACAGATGGAGCGCGATATATTGGCAAAAGCTACGGCTTGGTTTGCCGCCAAAGGCGAGAGGATGTTCATTCCGTCTTCGAGCGTAAGAAAATTATAAAGTATTTTTAATAAATTTAAATTTACAGTTTAAAAAACTATTTAATTACTAATGAAGCATTGTAGAGCTATCTCTCTACTGGGTACATGGCTGTTGTTGTGAATAAAACAACATTAAGAGTAAAAAATATATTCCGTATGACTTATACGAGTGCTACTATTGTCATCGTTAGCAGAAAAGTAGCGTAGTAGAAAGATTGATGCTTTTTATGAAAATAAGAATAAATTCAGACGTTAGCTACTTAGCTCTAGAGATCTGGGGCATATAAAACTATAAAGCAGAAGTTGATACGAATGTTGAATGCAGGATAGCTTTGACAAAGGCAATGCGGAGAACAGGTCACGTTATGTGTGATGCGCTATCCCTCCTCGGTGTAAACCCGAGGTTTTCCGCGCAAAATTATGCTTAGAGAGATTAATCAGCGGCGCATACGTTATTTTTATGAGGTGCTAGCGCGTGGAACGATTCGTGGCGCAGCAGAGCATTTAAATGTAGCTCCTTCAGTGATTACTCGCCAGCTTCGCCTACTCGAAGAAGAGCTCGCTGTGACACTCTTTGAGCGGCGTGCACGTGGGGTAGTACCCACTGAGTCGGCTGAAATTGTACTTCAATATTATCGCGGGTGTAATGCCAGCCAAGAATATATGGAGTCTTGCTTGCAAGAAATGCGGGGCATGCAGCGCGGTAGTATCCGTATTGGGGTCAATGAAGGGTATGTTACGTCTTTGATGGATGACGTACTGAATGACTTTAGTTTGCAGTATCCTCGTTTAAATATTCATGTTGAAGTTTTGCTAACAAGTGAGATCATTGCGCAAGTTATTCAAGATGATTTACATATAGGCCTTGCGTATAACCCACCAGAAAATTCTGATCTTCGCTGTCATTTGCGGGCAAAACGACCTGTTCGTTTGCTAGTAAAAAAAGGTCATCCACTTGCTAATCAGCAGGCTAGAGTTACTATCTCGGATGCAACGCGCTATCCGTTAGGGCTAATGTCTGCTACCTCTGGTTTATCACAAACGATTCAGCTATTGGAAGCTACAGAGAAAATCCGATTAACGCCGATATTGACGACAAATTCAATTTTTGTTTTGGAGCAATTTGTTATAGGCGGAGGAGTCGCATTTATGGCACCTTCTCCAGGGTATCCAAGAATCCAAAGCGGGGAATTGGTTGGACTAGAAATTGATCATCCTATCTTAATGTCTCCAGAGATTCACTTATTTGTTAGGCAAGGTAGACCTCTATCGACAGCGCTTAACCAATTGTTGAAGCAAGCTCAAACTAATCTATCTCTTTTCAAGCAAGGTATTTAACTGGCTGGTTATATAAATTTAGGTATAAGCTTATGAAATCTAACTATTTGTACAATCTGTCCACCACATTTCGTTATCGCCAAACCCTATATATGGTTTTTGTGCTTGCGTTATTATTGATATCTAGGGCATATGCAGATCTTCCAGACAAAACCCTTAATTATTGTTCTGAAGGTAGTCCAGTAGGTTTCGACCCATCCCAGTTCATAACAAGTGTTGAATATACAGCGAGCGCGTTCACAATTTATAATCGGCTTATCCAGTTCAAACGCGGTACTACAAATATCGAGCCTGGTCTTGCTTTACGTTGGGATATTTCGCCAGATGGTCTAACTTATACTTTCTATCTACGGCGAGGTGTGAAGTTTCATGCAACATCGTTTTTTAATCCTACACGTGACTTTAATGCAGACGATGTGCTTTTTACTTTTGAGCGGATGCGTGATCCAGAACATCCCTTTCGTAAGGCGTATCCCGTTTCATTTTCCTATTTTTTAAATTTAGGTCTTGATAAAGAAATTCAAAAAATTGAAGCGATCGACTCTTACACTGTACGCTTCACATTGAAATCAGTTAATGCCCCATTTCTGACAAATCTAAGTTTAGCTTTCGCATCAATTTTATCCGCTGAATATGCAGATCAGTTGTTAAAGGCTGGTAAAGCGGAGGATATTAATTGGAAGCCGATCGGGACAGGTCCTTTTATTTTTCATAGTTACAATAAGGATGCAACTATCCGTTTCATTGGTAATCCATATTATTGGAGGATAAGTGATGTCCAAGTGTCACAATTAAATTTTAAAATTACACCTGATTCTGCGGTGCGTGTAATAAAGCTCAAAGAAAATGAGTGCCAAATAACAAGTTATCCACGCCCAGAGGATCTTGCTTCGATCAAAAATGATATGAATCTTCGATTGCTTAGCCAGCCTGGCCTGAATCTTGGATTTCTAGCATATAACGTACTGCACAAACCGTTTGATAATATTTTAGTGCGTCGCGCGCTTGATATGGGAATTAATAAAAAGGCAATTATCAATGCGGCATTCCAAAATCAAGGGGACGCGCATATAGCAAACACCATGATACCGCCAGCACTCTGGTCGTATAGAGAGCAGTTAGAAGAGAATTCATATAATTTAAAAGAAGCAAAAAAACTACTAACACGAGCTGGCTACCCAAATGGTTTCAGGCTTTCTCTGTGGGCGAGCCCGCTGCAGAAATACTATAGTTCAAAGCTGGTCGCCGAGATCATCCAATCTGACTGGAAGAAAATCGGTGTAGAGGCTGATATTGTTTCCCATGAGTGGGGCGAATTCGTTAAGCGTGCACGTGCAGGCGAGCATGACGCTGTGCTCGTTCTATGGACTGGTAATAGTGATCTAGATGATTGGTTCGGTGCATTGCTTAGTTGTGATGCGAGAAATGCAGCTAATCTCTCAAAATGGTGTAACCAACCATTTGATGATTTGATTATAAAGGCACGCAAAACAATTGATCCTATTCAACGCGAGATTTTCTATAAAGAAGCGCAGCAGATTTTTAAACGTGAATTACCGCTGACTCCGATCTTGCACGCAACTATCTACCAACCAATCAATAAAAAAGTTACCAATTTTAAGGTAAATCCACTCAATGCCACATTATTCACGGGCGTTGGCTTGGAATGATAGTCTTTTATTTTTTCCGGCGCTGCATTGTAGCTACATGCTCTTATGATTAGTACAACCTGGTAGGAATCACAGCAAGGTCAACGTTTATCTAAATTTATGCGAGTTTTTTTAGTATCAAATATGAGAGCAAACCTGATGAAAGGCAATAACCTGATGTCTGTCGTGCAGGGTATGTTGCTGATATCCGTATCCACGGCGATATTAACTACGGTGCTACTAATTTTTGCCATGTCTGCTCGTGCGGCGCTCCCTAATAAAACTTTAGTCTATTGCTCTGAAGGGCGACCGGCTGGTTTTGATCCAGCTCAGTCTACAACGAGCGTTGAATATACGGCGAGTGCATTTAGTGTTCATAATCGGCTGATTGAATTCAAGCCGGGCGGCACTGAGATTTTTCCGAGCTTGGCTGCTCACTGGGATATCTCACCAGATGGTTTGCAATATACTTTCTATTTGCGCCGAGGCGTGAAATTTCATACCACATCATATTTCAGGCCAACAAGGGAGTTTAATGCGGATGATGTGGTTTTTACTTTTGAGCGGATGCGTAATCCAGAGCATCCTTTTCGTAAAGCTTACCCGGCCTCAGCCCCTTATTTTGTGAACCTAGGACTTGATAAGGAAATCACAAAGATCGAAAAACTCGATCCTTATACGATACGCTTCACTCTCAAGTCGGCTAATGGGCCGTTTCTGATGAATCTTGGGCTAGCCTTAGCTTCTATTGTGTCAGCTGAATATGCAGATCAGTTATTAAAAATTGGCAAAGCATCCAATATCAATTGGTGGCCGGTGGGGACCGGGCCATTTATTTTTCGGAGTTATACTAAAGAAGCTGAGGCTGAAGATGCGTTGATTCGTTTCGATGGTAACCCAGACTATTGGAGGCCAAAGGATGTGCAGTTATCGAAGCTCATTTTTACAATTGTGTCTGATGCTACTGAGCGAGTACGTAAGTTAAAACGTAACGAATGCCAAGTAATGAGCTACCCGAGACCGAGTGACCTTGCCACTATTAAAGCAGATCCGAAGCTTGAGTTACTCAGCCAGCCTGGTTTGAACCTTAGCTATTTGGTTTATAACGTGTTGCATCCGCCGCTTGATAACGTATTAGTTCGTCGTGCGCTTGATATGGTAATCAATAAAGCGGCTATTATCAAAGCTACTTTCTATGAACAGGAAAATGCTGCGCAAATAGCGAGCGCACCAATCCCTCCAGCGCTGTGGTCCTACGATGAAACGCTCAAAGATGAGCCATTTGATTTGGAAAAAGCAAGAGCCTTGCTAGCACAAGCGGGCTATCCTAAAGGTTTTGCGATTTCGTTATGGATTTCATCGGTGCAGCGCCCCTATAACCCCAATCCGAGGCTGACAGCTGAAATGATTCAGGCCGATTGGGCAAAAATTGGGGTGAAAGCTAATATCGTGACTCGCAATTGGAGCAGATATATTAAAGGTGCGCATAATAGTGAACACGATGCGATGCTTATTGGCTGGACAGGCAATAGCGATCCGGATGACTGGCTTGGCGTGATGCTCACTTGCGATGCAATAAGCGGCATTAATCATTCAAAATGGTGTCACCCAGTATTCGATGTTTTAATCAAAGCAGCACGCCAAACGAATGATGTTGAAAAGCGCACGATGCTATACCAAGAAGCACAGCGGATTTTCAAGCGCGAGTTGCCATTTACACCTATTGCATATGCAAGTGTTTACCAGCCAATCAACAAAAACGTGACCAATTTCAAGATTAATCCGCTTTGCGCCATACTATTCATGGGGGTGGGGTTGAAATGACGGTGCGCATATCCGCCTTCATATTTAGTTTTGTCTCGTAGAGATCCAGTGAGATCAATGGTTGTGAGTGATATTAGCTCTTTATTGTAGATGCATGAGGGACCCGATGAAACGCAGTGATTTGATGATGCGAGCTACACATGGTATTAAGTTGGCATTTGTATGCATAGCAAGACTGATGGCTGTAGTGCTTGCTTTTGCTGTCTTTCCCTCGCACGCATCGCTCCCGAATAAGGCGCTTGTCTACTGCTCCGAAGGTACACCAGCTGGTTTTGACCCAGCGCAATTCACAACAAGTGTTGAATATACGGTAAGCGCCTTCACTGTTCACAATCGGTTGGTTGAATTCAAGCGGGGCGGCACTAAAATTGGTCCAGGCTTGGCTGCTCACTGGGATATCTCACCGGATGGCTTGCGGTACACTTTTTATTTACGGCGTGACGTGAAGTTTCATACCACGTCATATTTTAGGCCTACACGAGAATTTAATGCGGATGATGTGCTGTTCACTTTCGAGCGAATGCGCAATCCAAATCATCCTTTCCGTAAAGCCTATCCGGCACCTGTCCCTTATTTTGTGAACTTAGGGCTTGATAAAGAAATTACAAAGATCGAAAAACTGGATTCATATACGGTGCGCTTTACCCTGAAGTCGGCGAACGCACCATTCTTAACGAATCTTGGCTTAGCGTTTGCTTCCATTTTGTCAGCTGAATATGCCGATCAGTTGTTAAAAGCCGGCAAAGCATCGAATATCAATTGGTGGCCGGTGGGAACAGGCCCGTTTGTTTTTCGGAGCTATACTAAAGAAACTGAGGCCGAGGATGCGCTAATTCGTTTTGACAGTAACTCGGAATATTGGAGACCACAGGATGTGCAAGTATCGAGTTTGATTTTTAAAATTGTGCCTGATGCTGCGGAGCGAGTACGTAAACTTAAGCGTAATGAGTGTCAGATAATGAGTTATCCGCGACCCGCTGATTTTGCGGCTATTGAGGCAGATCCTAAGCTCGAATTATTAAGCCAGCCTGGTTTGAATCTTAGTTATTTGGCTTATAACGTGCTGCATCCGCCACTTGATAATGTCTTGGTTCGTCGTGCGCTCGATATGGCAATTAATAAAAAGGCTATTATTAAAGCTACTTTCCGTGGACGGGAAGGTGCGGCACAAGTAGCCAGCGCACCGATTCCACCGGCACTTTGGTCTCATGATGAAACACTTAAAGACGAGTTGTTTGATTTAGAAAAGGCGAAGGCTTTGCTGGCAGAGGCAGGATACCCTAAAGGCTTTACAATTTCGCTGTGGACCTTGCCAGTACAGCGGCCCTATAACCCCAACCCACGGCTAACAGCTGAAATAATTCAGGCTGACTGGGCGAAGATTGGGGTGAGAGCGAAAATTGTGACGCATAGCTGGGGCAAATATATTAAGGATGGACATGATGGTGAGCACGATGCGATGCTTATTGGCTGGACGGGTAATATTGATCCGGATGATTGGTTTGGCGTAACACTTACCTGCGATGCAATGAGCGGCCTTAATTACTCAAAATGGTGCTATCCGCCGTTTGATGCTTTAATCAAAGGCGCACGCCAAACGAATGATATTGAGAAACGTGCAGCGTTTTATCAGGAAGCGCAGCGGATTTTCAACCGTGAATTGCCATTTACGCCAATCTTACATGCAACGGCCTACCAGCCAATTAATAAAAGTGTCGCGGGCTTCAAAATCAATCCTCTTAGCGCAACTGTGTTTACGGGCGTCAGTTTGAAATAAAGGCAAGCATTCATAATGAACGAAATTAACCAACGGCGAATGCAGTATTTTTACGAGGTGCTAACACAGGGCTCGATCCGTGATGCAGCAGAAGTTTTAAATACAGCGCCCTCAGTGGTGAGCCGGCAGATCCGGTTGTTGGAAAAAGAGCTAGCGGTGACGTTGTTTGATCGTCATCCACGCGGTTTACAGCCGAATGAAGCTTCTGAAATTGTGCTTGAATATTGTCGGAACCGTCACGCGCACCAAGAGCGCCTAGAAACCTATTTGGAGGAAATGCGCAGTCTCCAGCGTGGCCGTATCTATATCGCCGTCAATCAAGGGTATATTGAGCCGCTGATGAATGAGGTGCTGAATGACTTTTGCCAACAGTACCCCCGGTTAAATATTCATGTTGAAACTGTATTGACCAATGAAGCCGTCGACCAAGTGACCGAAGATATTGCCCATATTGGACTGGTTTATAACCCACCCGATATTCCTGAGTTGCGTTGCTGTGCGCGCGCAAAACGGCCGGTGCGTTTAATGGTTGGTAAAAAGCACCCGTTGGCTCGCCAGAAAAAGGCTACGTTAGCAGATGCATTGCGCTACCCGTTAGGGCTATTGTCTGCTTCTTCTGGTTTGTTGAAAATGCTTCAGGCGCTAGAGGATTCGGAAAAAATCCGATTCGCCCCGAGCTTGACGACCAATTCAATCACTGTCCTGGAACGGTTTGTTAAGGCCGGTAAGGGCGTCGCATTTATGGCAACGAGTCTAAAACCGGGGATTGAAACTGACGGTTTGATTGCCCTGGAGATTGATAACCCCATCCTGAATACTCCAGAAAGCCGTTTGTTTGTCAGGCGTGGCAGGCCTCTTCCTGCCGCAGTGAATCAACTGTTGCGGCAGATCATAACGAAATTATCGCTTTTTAAATAAAGCTTTGGTGAAAATTGTGAGATGAGTTGCCGATGCGTCAATCTCTTATGTCAGCAATGACGGGCGCATGGTCAGAGGGTTGCGGCCAGCCACGCGGGGTTTTATCAATGATGCAGCGCTCGCAAGCCGCAGTCAGTGTAGACGATAGCAAGATATGATCGATTCTGAGCCCTGCATTACGGCGAAATGAAAGCATCCGGTAATCCCACCAGCTATAAATTTTCTCAGCTTGTTCAAAGCAACGAAAGGCATCGGTTAGTCCAAGCGAGCACAGCCTGGTAAATGCTGCCCGCTCATCGGGGGAAACCAGATTTTGTCCTTCCCAGGCTAATGGATCATGCACATCGCGTTCTGCGGGGGCAATGTTGTAATCTCCGAGCAAGGCTAACCGCTCATGTTGGGCTAGTTCACTTTCTAGCCAAGTGCTGAGCGCGTCCATCCATTTTAGTTTGTAGGCGAATTTATCGGTGCCTGGAGCCTGACCATTTGGAAAGTAGGCGCAAATGACTCGGGTGTCGTTGAGCGTGATGGCAATCAGTCGCTGCTGCGGATCTTCAAAGCCGGGAATATTGCGTTGGATGCTAGCCGCGTCAAATGAAATATCTTCCCGCGTGAGGATCGCTACGCCATTATAGGTTTTTTGGCCGGCATAGAAGCTGCGATACCCGATGGCTTTTAATTGCGCCTCAGGAAATTTTTCATCTGGTAGCTTGAGTTCTTGTAAACAAAGCACATCGACTGGATTGGCAGCCAGCCAGTCGATGACATGCGGTAAACGGACGTTGAGTGAATTAATATTCCAGCTGGCGAGTTTCATCCCGTTAGTATACCTTGCCTAGACTAAGATCGATATCCAGGCTAGGCGTTTTGGGTTTAGGTTGATGCCGAATCTTCGCGCCGCAGATGCGGGAACAAAATCACATCGCGAATACTTGCATTATCCGTTAACAACATGACCAGTCGGTCAATGCCAATACCGCAGCCGCCAGTCGGGGGCATACCGTATTCAAGTGCGCGAATATAATCGGCGTCATAGTACATCGCTTCTGTGTCGCCGGCATTTTTTTGTTCAACCTGTTTCTTAAATCGCGCCGCTTGGTCCTGCGGGTCATTCAATTCAGAAAAGCCATTGGCGATTTCACGGCCAGCAATAAAAAGCTCAAAACGTTCGGTAATGCCTGGTTGGGTATCCGATTCGCGTGCCAGTGGCGATACTTCGAGCGGATAATCAATAATATAAGTCGGCTGCCATAGTTTTGCTTCGGCGGTTTCTTCAAATAATGCCAGCTGTAGCGAGCCAATCCCTGCGTTGAAAAATTTGGCTTCTTGCGTATTAACGCCTAGCTTTTTGAGTTCTTGGGTTAAGAAATCCTTATCATGTAAGGGCGCATCGCGGTACTCACTGCTATATTCTGCAATGGCTTGAGTGATCGTGAGCCGTTGAAACGGTGCCGCAAGATTCAGCTCTCGCCCTTGGTATTGGATCTTGGCAGTACCCAAGGCATCAATGGCCGCTTGCTGGATCAGTTTTTCGGTGAAATTCATCAGCCACCGGTAATCGGTGTAGGCTGCATAGAATTCCATCATTGTAAATTCTGGGTTATGCCGCGGTGAAACGCCTTCATTACGAAAATTACGGTTGATTTCAAACACACGCTCAAAGCCACCCACAATCAGCCGTTTTAAATACAACTCTGGCGCGATGCGCAAAAACATTTGCATATCGAGCGCGTTATGATGCGTGGCAAAAGGCTGTGCAGCGGCGCCTCCTGGGATGGGGTGAAGCATCGGCGTTTCGACTTCAAGAAAACCTGTTGCTTCCATTTGGCGGCGGATGGATGAAACCGCTTTGGTACGTGCGATAAAGGTTTTACGCGTATTCGGTGTGACTATCAAATCCACATAGCGCTGTCGGTAGCGCATGTCCTGATCGGCTAGCCCATGGAATTTATCGGGCAGTGGCCGCAGCGCCTTGGTTAATAAGCGTAAGCTGGTGCAGCGTATCGATAGCTCCCCTTTATTGGTGCGAAAGAGTAAACCACGGGCGGCAATGATATCGCCCAGATCCCATTTTTTGAATGACTCATAGAGATCGACGCCGGCTTCAGCCGCGGTGATAAAGAGTTGGATCTGTGCACTACCATCTTGTACCGTGGCAAAGCTGGCTTTGCCCATAATGCGCTTGAGCATCATGCGCCCAGCAATGGCTACTTCGAGGGCCTGCTCTTCAAGCATTTCTTTATTGGCCTTGGCATACTGCGTCTGGAGCTCGAGCGCTTGATGGGTCGGCTGAAAATCGTTTGGATAGGCGCAGCCTTGCGCGCGTAATGCGCTGAGTTTCTCGTGCCGTTCTTGCACGCTAGCAGGGATTGGGGTCGAATCGGACATTATGCAGTTTCTAATAAAGTTTTATACGCCTTGTTTCAGGCTGGCGCTGATTAAATCATCGAGATCGCCGTCTAATACGGCGCGGGTATTGCTGATTTCGACGCCTGTGCGTAAATCCTTAATGCGGCTTTGATCAAGCACATAGGACCGGATTTGATGGCCCCAGCCAACATCGGTTTTGTTGGATTCAAGCTTGTCTTGCTCAGCTTGGCGCTTGCGTAATTCAGCTTCATATAGACGCGATTTCAACATCGCCATGGCTTCGGCACGGTTACGGTGCTGTGAGCGGTCGCTTTGGCATTGCACAACGATACCACTTGGCAGATGCGTGAGGCGTACCGCGGAATCCGTTTTATTGATATGTTGGCCGCCTGCGCCTGAGGCGCGAAAGGTATCGACGCGCAAATCAGCTGGATTCACATCCACCTCGATTGAGTCGTCTACTTCTGGATAGACAAAAATAGAGGCGAATGAGGTATGTCGTCCGCCCGACGAGTCAAAGGGGGATTTACGCACCAGCCGGTGCACACCGGTTTCGGTACGCAAATAGCCATACGCATATTCCCCTTCAACTTTAATGGTTGAGCTCTTAAGGCCCGCCACTTCGCCGGCTGACTCTTCTAGTAAGCTGGTTTTAAAACCTTTGCGCTCGCAGTAGCGTAGATATTGCCGCAGTAACATAGAGGCCCAGTCGCACGCCTCGGTTCCGCCCGCTCCCGCTTGGATATCAATAAAGCAGTTATTAGGGTCGGCCGGATGATTAAACATACGACGAAATTCAATATCTGCGACATGGGTGGCGAGCGTTGCGACCTCCGCTTCGATGGCCAGCAACGTGTCTTCGTCTGCTTCGTCACGAGCGAGCTCGAACAGATCTTGTGTATTGCGTAAATCGTTATCCAAAGAGGTGAGCATAGTGACCACCCCTGCGAGCTGTTTTTTTTCTTTGCCAAGCGCTTGGGTGCGTTTTGTATCGCCCCAGGTAGCCGGGTCTTCGAGCTCTTGATTGAGGACGCTTAAACGGGTTTTTTTGGTATCGTAGTCAAAGAAACCCCCGAAGCTCTTCGGCACGAGTGCATAAGTCAGTAAGAGTGGTGTTGATGGCGTTGAGGCGTTCTGCTTCCATATTAGGCGTATTTTTTGCTGGAAAAAAGCAAATTATAACGGATTGGAGATGGCAGTGCTTTTTGAGTTTGATATGATAAAGGGTTATTTTGCACTGAATTTATCCCTATTTTTTTATCCTATCCCGATTAACATGCCTGATTTAGCTTGGACCTTGCCTGTTGCCCGTTGGTCTGCATGGTGTGCGCAGACATCGGCTGCGCTCGAGGTGAATTTTATTGAGCCGATGTTGCGGCGGCGTTTGAGTACGCTATCGAAAATGGGACTCAAAGTGGCGCATGATTGCGTGCCAGCTGACCAACCGGTGCGAGTGATCTTCGCTTCTCGTCATGGGGAGTTACGCCGCACCACGGAGTTGCTCAAAGCACAAGCGCAGGAACCGATGCAGTCTTTATCGCCGAATGCATTCAGTCTTTCGGTTTTGAATGCGGCCGCCGGTGTTTTTAGTATGATGCGGAGTGACCATTCAAATGCCACCGCCTTAGCGGCGGGCTCTGAGACCCTGGGTTACGCATTGCTCGAAGCGTTTGCGCAATACACCTCTGATCCGCAGACGTCGGTGTTGGTGATCTATGCGGACGAACCGCCTGACCCAATTTTTGCTTCGGTCGACGAGATTGATGCGCCATCTGCTGCACTGGCCTTGTGGATAGCCGACGATGCGCCAGGCGTGCTTGAATGCCATGTGCGTAGCAGTGAACGAGCGCAGGTGCCGGAGCGCCCGCTCTACCCGCGTCAATTGAATGCCGCTTTGCATTGCCTTGAAACACATCAAGCCACTTGCTGGGAGGGCGCCGGGTCGAGTTGGTCCTGGCAGTGGCGTGATAGAAAAGCATAATGGCTATTTATTGATAGGCAACGGCAGCTTCTCGAAGCGCATGAAATTGAGTGTGATTTCAACAGAGAATTAATCTAAACAACACTGGAAAGACCATGACTGATTTAAAACTTGAGCTCAAACAGCTTTTGATTGACGCGCTTAATCTTGAGGATTTGACCCTAGCGGATATCGGCGACGATACGCCTCTTTTTAACGCCGATGGCCTTGGGCTCGATTCGATTGACGCGCTGGAAATTGGGATTGCGCTGCGCAAAAAATATCAGCTGCCCATTGAAACCACGGATAGTCGTATGCGCGAACATTTCCGTTCGGTGAGTACCTTGGCTGATTGGGTTACAAGCCAGCGTAATGCGTTGCCTGAATCTTAAAGCGCTTTTTGAGAGATGACCAAACCGTTGTTTGGAATGGCACACTTTATTTTGCATGACTACATCTTTACACTTGCTATTTAGTCACGATTGCCTTGATACCCGGCCGGTATGTATTGACGGCGATCAGGTGCTGGACTGGCGCTTCTTTACCGAACGTACATGTGCTGCGGTGCGCGCTCTAGGTGGCGAGCGCCATAGGAGTTGCGCGCGTTGGGCATTATGTTTGAGCGATCCATTTGATTTTGTCTGTGGCTTATTTGCGTTGCTAGCCGCAGGTAAACAGATTGTGCTGCCGTCCAATCATAAGCCAGCGGCGCTCTTGCCGCTCGCGGGTCTATACGATAGCGTGCTGGATGATCTAGACGGTTTGCTTGCCAGCGGGGACGGTGGTCTGTGCGCTGAGTTGACGATTGATCCGCGTGCACCACTGAGTCTTGTCACTTCGGGCAGTAGTGGCGTACCGAAGGTGATCCACAAAACGCTGGCACAGTTTGAGGCGGAAATTCAGACGTTGGCGACGCTGTGGGGTACGGTGACGCAAGGTATCACCGTGGTCGCTAGCGTGCCGCATCACCATATTTATGGTTTGCTGTTTCGTTTGTTATGGCCGCTTGCTGCCGGTCAGCCGTTTGATCGCATGACCTGTGTTGACCCCGCGGACGTGCGGGCCCGGCTGGCTGCGTTGCAGAAGACGATTTTGGTGTCGAGCCCGGCGCAGTTGGCGCGCTGGCCTGCGCTGATTAACCTAGCCCAGCTTGCACCACCGCCGGGACTGATTTTTTCTTCGGGTGGCCCGCTGGCGGCTGAGACTGCCGCGGTCTATGCGCAAGCGTTTGGCGTTGCGCCAATCGAAGTGTATGGCAGTACTGAAACCGGCGGGATTGCTTGGCGTTGTCAGCATCAAGCGCAGCATCAAAATGAGGTGAGCGACGCCTGGACGCCGATGCCAGCGGTTGCTGTGCGGTGCGCTGCCGATGGTGCATTGCAACTGCGTTCGCCGCATCTGCCTGACGAGCAGTGGTGGCGCATGGAGGATGTAGTGCAGATCGAAGCTGATGGTCGCTTTTGTTTACGGGGCCGACTGGATCGAATCATTAAGCTCGAAGAAAAACGTGTTTCGTTACCTGAGCTAGAGCACGTGCTGATGCAGCACCCGTGGGTTAAGCAGGCCGCGGTTGTGCCGCTGAATGGCGCGCGGCTAACGCTTGGCGCGCTGCTGACTTTAACTGAGGAAGGCATACAGGCATGGCGTAGCGCCGCGAGCCGTCTGTCTATCACGCAGGCCTTACGCGGTTATTTAGCTGAGCATTTCGATGGGGTCGTGTTGCCGCGTCATTGGCGCTTTTGCATGCAGTTGCCTTTTGATGAGCGAGGAAAATTGTCGGTGACTGATCTTGCCGCGCGCTTCGCAAAAAATCTACTGCAACCTGAATTGCTCGCTGAATGGTGCAATGGCGATACAGCGCTGCTGGAGCTACATGTGCCGTCAACCTTGATTCACTTCAGCGGCCATTTTCCGGGGTTGCCGATCTTACCTGGCGTGGTCCAGATCGATTGGGTTGTCCGCTATGCCGCGCATTATTTTGCACTGTGTGATGGCTTCCAATCGCTTGAGCAGATTAAATTCCTCTCTATGGTGCGTCCAGGCGCCACGCTGCGACTTGCGCTCGCGCATGATCCCGGGCGTGGGCGGATTACCTTTCGCTACCATGTGGGTGAGCGTGATTATGCAACGGGCCGGATTGTTTATAACAAGCTCGCTACTGTGTAGATTTGCTAGTGCTTAGCAAAGTGAATGAAATATATAACGTATATCGAATGACCTAGTGAATGAAATGTATAACGTATATCAAATGACCCATGAAGAAGTAGGTAAAAGCCTTGAGCATATCGTCGTCGGTGCACGCCGGGTCACGATTGAGGAGGTGCTGGCAGTAGCTGAGCGCGGCGCAGAGGTGCGGCTTGCCGATCAGGCGGCATTTCGTGAACGGATTGAGCGTGGCGCCGATTATTTGCGTACCTGCCTGGCTAGTGGTGCGACAGTCTACGGTGTGAATACGGGCTATGGAGATGCCTGCGAGGTCAGCGTGCCGCCAGCCTTGGTGGCAGCATTACCGTTGCAGCTGACCCGTTATCACGGCTGTGGTATGGGCGAATATTTAGACACGGATGCAACGCTGGCGGTCATGGTGGCGCGTCTCAATTCGCTGGCGCACGGCTATTCTGGCGTGCGCTGGGAGTTGCTTGACAAACTCATGCAGCTGATTAACCAGCGGGTGTTACCGCGTATTCCAGCTGAAGGTTCAGTGGGCGCGAGCGGCGATTTAACGCCCCTTTCTTATGTCGCTGCAGCGCTGATTGGTGAGCGTGAAGTGTCGCATCGTGGCCAATTGCGTGCGGCGCGCGATGTGCTCGCTGAGCTTGGCATTACGCCGCTTGTGCTGGCGCCGAAAGAAGGGCTGGCGCTAATGAATGGTACGGCAGTCATGACGGGCTTGGCCTGCCTGGCCTGGCGCCGGGCTGACTATCTGACGCGTTTGGCGTGCCGGCTGACGGCACTGACTACCGTTGCCTTGAATGGGCGCGCAGCGCATTTTGATGCGCGACTGTTTGAGGCCAAGCCCCATATAGGACAGGGCGAGGCAGCAGCGTGGATTCGCGCAGATCTAAGCGGCCGCCCGGACAGCAGTGCGCAGCGTGTGCAAGATCGTTATTCGGTGCGCTGTGCGCCGCATGTGATTGGGGTGGCGCGTGATGCGCTGAGCTGGATCCGGCGTGATATTGAAAATGAATTAAATAGTGCCAATGACAATCCATTGATTGATCCAGACGATGAGTGCGTGTTGCACGGTGGCAATTTCTATGGCGGCCATATTGCGTTTGCCATGGACGCCCTTAAGGTTGCAGTGGCAAATTTAGCTGACTTAATGGATCGCCAGCTTGCCTTGCTGGTCGATGACAAATTCAATTATGGTTTGCCGCGTAATTTATCTGGCAGTATAGGTGAGCGCGCGGCGATCAATCATGGCTTTAAGGCGGTGCAAATTAGTGCGTCTGCTTGGACTGCCGAAGCCCTTAAATTGACCATGCCGGCGAGCGTGTTTTCACGTTCAACGGAGTCCCATAATCAAGATAAAGTCAGCATGGGTACGATTGCCGCGCGCGACTGTTTACGGGTGCTGACGTTGACGGAACAGGTTGCGGCTGCACATACGCTAGCCACGGTGCAAGCCGTCACCTTGCGTTTGCGTGACTCGGCGATACCGCAGCCACCTGTTGTCTTAACGGAATTCATGGAGATGTCTGCCACCCACTCCGCTTTCGTTGATGAAGATCGGGCGCTTGAGTTTGATTTGCGTGGGACTGCGGATTGGATCCGCGCGGGTGTGGCTCCCCTCTATACAGATTTAGCGAGCGCTCGAGATCAGACAGGCAAATTATGATGGCTAAGCCGATCCACCAAACCGCGCTGACTGCTACGGTCGGCATTGAAGTGCCGTTTCACGATATTGATTCGATGAATATCTGCTGGCACGGCCATTACGTCAAGTATTTTGAAATCGCGCGTAGCGCATTGCTGCGTAGTTTCGATTATGACGCGATGCGTTTATCAAAGTATCTGTGGCCGGTGGTTGAATGTCGGCTGAAATATTTGCGGCCTGCTCGCTATGGCCAGTTGCTGGACGTGAGCGCTAAGCTCGTCGAATATGAAAGCCGGCTTAAAATCGGTTATTTAATTACTGACCGGGAAAGTGGTGAGCCGCTGACCAAAGGCTATACGATTCAAGTGGCAGTGGATGCCCAGACGCAAGCGTTGCAGTTTGTATTACCCCGCGAGCTGTTGGATAAATTAGAGCCGATGCTCTCTGCAGTTTGTTGAGCGTGTTTAACCCTATCTTCTTCAGAGTGCTTGATGAGTAAACCACGCTACTATTTAAATGCCCTTGGCATGATCAATGCACTGGGTAATGACCTAGCCGTGATTGGCCGTCGCTTAGCTGAGGGCGACACTTCGAGTATGGTCACTGAAGCGGTGAGTGATGCGCTTGGCCGCTTGCCTGTGGGTCGGGTAAGCCAGATATTGCCAGCACCGCCGACGGCGTTGGCGCGCGATGACTGTCGTAACAACCGCCTATTATTGGCTACCCTGGCAACCATAGAGGTCGAGCTTGAAAAAATATTATCTCGCTATGGCCGCTCACGGATTGGCGTGGTGTTGGGTACGACAACTTCGGGCATTGTCGCGGGCGAGGCCATGCTCGCTGAATGGGCCGCCGGCCGGGCAGCACCTGCCGGCTATGATTACCAGCAGGTTGAAATCGGCGCAGCTGCGCCATTCTTGGCCAAAGTACTTGATGTGACAGGCCCGGCGTATACTATTTCGACGGCTTGCACCTCTAGCGCAAAAGTCTTCGCGGTGGCCCGCCGATTATTGCAAGCTGACTTATGCGATGCCGTGGTGTTGGGTGGGGTAGATACGCTGAGTGGTTTGACCTTGGGTGGTTTTAGTGCGTTAGAGTCGATCAGTCCGCAGCGCGCTAATCCTATGAGTCGCAATCGCCGTGGGATTAACCTGGGTGAAGGGGCGGCCCTTTTTATTATGAGCCGTGATGAGGCGCCGATTGCACTTTTGGGTGTGGGTGAAGCCAGTGATGCGTATCATATTTCTGCGCCTGATCCACAAGGGAAGGGCGCTGAAATGGCGTTGCGCGCAGCGCTTGACGATGCGGCGCTTACTCCGTCTCAAATTGGCTACGTCAATTTGCATGCAACGGCTACTCCAAAAAATGACGAAATGGAAAGCCGCGTGATGCAGCGCGTGTTTCCGGCTGGCGTGCCGACCAGTGGCACTAAGCCATTGGTGGGTCATTTGCTGGGGGCGGCAGGTGCAACTGAGCTGGGTTTTTGCTGGCTGCTGCTAAATGGTATGACGCCTTCTTTGCCACCGCATATCTGGGATGGGGAGGCTGATCCACACCTGCCACGGCTTGATCTGGTACCGCTTGGGCAAGGTTTGCGGCAGCGAACCTGCATGAGTAATTCGTTTGCCTTCGGTGGCAGCAATGTCAGCCTTATCATTGGTGGCTGATGTGTCCGTCTGGGGTCTTGAGGTGAGTGGCAGATGGAGCGAGTCAGGTGAGCGATAAAATGTTGGCCATGGGCTCTTCTCATGGGTTTCCTGAGATTGAAACTTTACTGCCGCATCGCGGCACAATGTTATTACTTGACCGGGTCACGGCTTTTACCAACAAAACGCTAAGTGCTGAGTATCGAGTGCGTGGCGACGCTTGGTATGCTGATCCTGACGCGCGGATGCCAGTATGGATTGGCCTCGAGTTAATGGCGCAGGCCATGGCTGCCCATGCTGCTCTATCTGCTCAATCCGATGGCGGACCGCCACAACCTGGTGTGTTATTAGGTTCGCGCCAGTATCAGACATTTTATGCAGCGTTTGAGGCGAATACAGTGCTGAAAGTAGAGGTTCAGCAAATATTAGCGTTGGCTGATGGTAACCAGGCGTATGACTGCGCGTTGTGGCAGGGCGATGAGCTCGCGGCCAAGGCGATACTGAAAGTGTTCCAGCCGCCGGATTTTTTGGCTTTTATGCAGCAGCATGGTGGTTCTAGTTGAATCGGCGTTCCTCTGCTTTTTTCCCCACCATCTAATTTAGATTAACGGAAGCATGGGACAGCGCCTCGCAGTTGGCGTTGATTAAAAGTGCTGTACGAATGATTAAAATTGCAGCGATTTAGAATTCCTGAGGAGTTAATTGAATGAAGCGCCGCGTATTAGTGACAGGGGCAAGCCGAGGTATTGGCCGTGCTATTGCCGAGCAACTCGCCGCTGATGGTTTTGCGCTTACGATCCATGGCCATAGTGGCTGGGCTGAAGCGCAAGCGGTGGCGGCAGGCATTGTGGCGCAGGGCGGGCAAGCCCATGCGCTGCGCTTCGATGTGCGTGAGCGTGCTCTATGCTCTAAGGTGCTGGCAGAGGATGTGGCAGCCCACGGCGCCTATTATGGTATTGTGTGTAATGCCGGCGTGGCACGCGATGCGGTTTTTCCTGCGCTAAGCGGCGAGGATTGGGATATGGTGATTGATACGAGTCTCGATGGTTTTTACAATGTTGTGCATCCGCTCACGATGCCTATGGTGCGCGCAAAAGCCGGCGGACGCATTGTGACAATCTCGTCGGTGTCCGGCATGATTGGCAACCGTGGGCAAGTGAACTACAGCGCTGCCAAAGCGGGCTTGATCGGAGCGAGCAAAGCGTTGGCGATAGAGCTCGCAAGCCGCGCGATTACAGTCAATTGCGTTGCTCCCGGCATTATTGAAACTGAGATGATCAATCCGGAATTGCGCGAGCAAGCCTCAAAAGAAGTGCCGATGAAGCGTGTTGGAGCACCTTCTGAAGTTGCCGCCTTAGTCAGTTTTTTGATGTCTGATGCAGCAGCTTATATTACGCGTCAGGTCATTGGTGTGAATGGTGGGATTGCTTAAGCAAGCTATGTTTTTGGCCCTTTTAAGGGTCTGTTGTCGGACGAATCAAGCTCACGCGCTGAGGCACCAACATGGCTTCATCTGGCGTTTTCCACCAGATATACTTGCTTGCTAGATGCTTCAATAGCTCTCGGCTGATGCGATTCATGCAAGTGCGTGCTCTACCACCAATTGCACGCGTGCAACGCCGTTCCAGGTATCACGCACGAGCCGATACGCAATCAGCGCACGAGCAGGTAATGGCTCGGTGCGGTTAAACCAAATCGCTTGATAACGTTGCCTGCCGCGCATGAGCTGTAGCTTCAAATGCCTCTCTTTAACGAGCGCTTGCGAGGCAATCTCAAATTCAGTTGAAAAAACCGGTGCTGGAAACCCCTGCCCCCACACTAGATTGTCCAGTAGTTCAGCAAATTGTGGGGTGAAATAAGCATCTTCGAGGTCACCGTCCGTTTCTAGCACGCGGGTTAATGAATCGGTACCGAGCCATTCGCGACCAATCGCTTCGAAGGCTTCCTTAAAGCGTGGTACATCAACTGTGCGCAGGGTCAAGCCGGCAGCCATTGCATGGCCACCGAATTTGGTTAATAGGCCTGCGTGCCGCTTTGAGATTAGATCGAGCGCATCGCGTAAATGAAAGCCTGGAATCGAGCGACCCGAGCCTTTCACAAGCTCGCCACTGTCATCAGCGAGGGCAAATGTCACCGAGGGCCGGAAAAAACGTTCTTTGAGCCGTCCGGCGACAATCCCAATGACTCCCTGATGCCAACTTGGATTGAACAGGGTCAGGGTGGTGCAACCAGACGGATCAACCTCGGCGAGCTCGGCCAGTGCGGTTTGCTGCATCTCCGCTTCGATTTCACGCCGCTCGCGGTTCATCGCGTCAAGTTGTTGGGCCAGCGCCCAAGCGCGGCCAACATCATCCGTGAGTAAGCATTCGATACCAAGCGACATATCCGCCAGCCGGCCGGCTGCATTCAGGCGGGGCCCAAGCGCAAAACCAAGATCAAAACCGGATGCAGACTTTGCCTCACGGCCAGCGGCGCGAAAGAGGGCGGCGATGCCAGCTTGCATCCGGCCGGCACGGATGCGTGTAAGCCCCTGAGCGACTAAGACCCGGTTATTTGCATCGAGCTTGACGACGTCAGCAACGGTGCCTAAGGCGACGAGATCAAGCAAGCTATCCAGGCGGGGCTCTGGGCGGTCGCTAAAGGCGCCACGCTGACGCAATTGTGCACGTAAGGCAAGTAAAACATAGAACATCACACCCACCCCCGCTAGGTGTTTGCTCGCAAACGTACAGCCCGGTTGGTTCGGATTAACCATCGCGCGAGCCGCTGGTAAGGTATCGCCAGGCAAATGATGGTCGGTGATGAGCACCTCTAGACCAAGCGCATTAGCGGCAGCAACCCCATCGACGCTGGCAATGCCATTATCAACCGTAATCAGTAGCTGAGGCTGTCCTTTGGCGGCTAGCGCCACGATATCTGGGGTCAGTCCATAACCGTATTCGAAGCGATTGGGGACCAAATAATCGACATTTGCGCCAAATAAGCGTAGGCCCCGCACAGCGACCGCGCAGGCGGTCGCACCATCGCAATCATAATCGGCGATGACCGTCATTTTTCCGCCCGCTGCAATGGTGTCGGCAAGCAGTAGGGCTGCGTCGTCAATGCCTTTGAGTTGAGCGGGCGCGAGTAAGTGCGTAAAGTGAGTTTCAACCTCGTCTGTATGGCAAATGCCGCGCGCGGCATACAAACGGGCCAGTACCGGATGGAGTCCTTGGCGAATCAGAACTTCAGTCTGGGCAGGCGCGCACAAGCGTGGAGTAATTTGGGTCATGATTCAAGCAGTGAGGCAGTTGATCGGCGGCGCCAGAATTTGCGCAGGTCAGCACGCGTTACTGTTAAAGTGAGTGAAGAGGTATCCCCGCATAGGGTTAACGTTAGGGTTCGCAAGGCGCCGCTTTGTAGCGCAGCGAGCGCAGGCGTAAACCAATTATGCTCGAGAGTAGTGAGTGTTGCCGCCCAGTGAGACCAATCTTGCTGCAAAAATGGCAGCGTTAAATCATCTAGCTCAACCAGTATTTTAGTTGCAGGAGCACGAGTGGCCTGGGCGGTGGTAAACAGAGCGAGCTGATCAAAGTGAGCGGGCGGCAGGTTGACTTGATGCTGCGCTGTTAAGCCGGCGGCCAGCCCCAGGCCGCGCGCGGCGGGCGCATTGGCTAAGATACAGCTAAATGGGCTGGTGACGGGTTTAAATGAACCTTGCGCATGCAGCCAGATCGAATTTGCCGTATAGACGCCGCGTGTTTCGCGTGCATCATTGATCGGATGCTCAAACCAGGCCATTTGTACTTCATTTTGAAGCTTCAGCCACGCGCGTGAGGCGGCGCCTGTCCGAGTTTCATGGGGCAGCCAGATTTCAATATTACGTCCGGCTGCGCGTAGCGGTGAGGCGCCCGATAGCCCATGCAAGAAGGGCGCCGAGATATACCAGCGTAAAGGGGTGGGCGCGACGAGCGTGATGCCTAGTGATTCAATTAGTGGCTGGGCGGTTTTAAGTAGTCTGGTGGCTTCATCCGTAGCAAGCTCCAGGTGCGCTGGGTCAATCAGGATCAGGTGATCATGGGCGATTTGTACATGTACCGGCTCTACGCACGCCCAAATTGGGGTATCGTCTGAATGGATATGACTTGTAGCGGGTACCGTGTTAAGTGTCACGGTAACGGGCTCTGCCTGATCGGCTAGCAGCATATAGGGCGCGAGCGGCGCTGCATCAAGTGTCGCCGCATCAATCACCTTAAAGCGGTGCGCTAGCCAACGCTCATGCGGTAATGTCCGCTGAAAATCTTCGCCGACAGATTTTTCTGTTAGTGTTGCACGTGCGAGTAATCTGGCCAGCGCACCTTGCTGCAAAGCAGGTAAAGTATGGCGAGCAGCGCGCAGCGCAGGTAGCGAGAACGGTAATAGCAGGTGGAGAGCAGGAGATTGCATAGTCATAGCAGCTGCATTGTATGGCAAACTCCACCATCGTTTAATATTTGATTTCTGATTTTGGTAGCTTAACTTGAAACTTCCGTACGAATGGCAGATTGGTTGGCGCTATACGCGCGCAGGTAAAAAGACAACCGGAAATGGTTTTATTTCTTTCATTGCACTGATGTCAATGATGGGCATTGCACTTGGGGTCGCGGCGCTAATTATCGTGCTTTCAGTGATGAACGGTTTTCAAAAGGAGGTGCGGGATCGGATGCTTTCGGTACTGGCCCACGTTGAAGTTTTTTCGCCTAGCGGGGGCCTCGTTGATTGGCGGCAAACTGCGCACGAAGCATTGCGCAACCGAGCGGTGCTGGCAGCGGCGCCTTATGTCGAGGCGCAGGCGTTGCTGACTCGCCAAGGCATCATGAGAGGGGTTGTCCTGCGTGGGGTGGAGCCGTCACTCGAGGAGCAGGTATCGGGCTTGGGCGCAGAGATGAAGGCTGGGCGTTTGGCTGATCTAAAGCCCGGTGAATTCGGCATTGTGCTGGGTGAACAACTGTCGCAGCAACTCGGGGTCGAAGTAGGGGAAAAGCTTATTTTGCTTGCACCACAAGGATCAATGACCCCGGTTGGTATGCTGCCACGGTTTAAACAGTTTACGGTGGTGGGTATTTTTGAGTCGGGCCATTACGAATTCGATAGCGCTTTAGCTTTAATGGAGATCGCGGATGCGCAGACGCTGTTCCAGTTGGCGGCTCCAACCGGTGTGCGGCTGCGTTTACAGGACATGCAACGTGCGCCGGAGATTGCGCTTGAACTCACTCGATCGCTAGCGGAAGATCTTTATATTCGTGATTGGACGCGGCAGAATCAAACCTGGTTTTCAGCCGTGCAAATCGAAAAACGCATGATGTTTATCATTTTGACGCTGATTATTGCGGTCGCGGCATTCAATCTGGTCTCATCATTGGTGATGACAGTCACCAATAAGCAGGCGGATATCGCGATTTTACGCACGCTAGGCGCACAACCTAGCTCGATTATGAAAATCTTTATGGTACAGGGCATGACCATTGGCTTATGCGGTACTCTGCTTGGGGTCGCACTGGGCTGTTTAATTGCCGTAAATATTCCAACTATTGTGCCGTTTATCGAGCATGTATTGGGTATCCGCTTTTTGCCCCCTAGCATTTATTTTATTAGCGAACTGCCATCGGATCTGAAGCTGCTTGATGTCATTAAAATTGGCGCAATCGCTTGTGTATTATCGGTGCTGGCAACGCTGTACCCTAGTTGGCAGGCTGCTTGCGTACGGCCTGCGGAGGCTTTACGTTATGAATAAACAGAACCAAAGGCCGGAGCCGGCGGCAGACGTTGTGTTGCAGGCCAGCGGCATTACCAAAACTTTTGCCCAGGCCAGCACACGCGTGGAAGTTCTACATAATGTGCAGCTAGCAGTACGGCGCGGCGAGAAACTCGCGATTGTTGGCGCATCGGGTTGCGGAAAAAGTACTTTATTGCATATCTTAGGTGGGCTGGATGACCCGGATCAAGGGGAGGTGTCACTGTTGGGTAAAGCGTTTTCTGCGCTGAGTGACCGGCAGCGCACGACCTTACGTAACCAGGCATTAGGTTTTATCTATCAATTTCATCATTTGTTGCCTGAATTTAGTGCGCTGGATAATGTCGCGATGCCACTTCTGATTCGCCGCTTTTCACTTGCCGATGCTCGTGAGGTTGCTGCTCAGATGCTAGCGCGAGTGGAACTGACAGCGCGTGCTCAGCATCGCCCAGGTGAACTCTCGGGCGGTGAACGTCAACGGGTAGCCGTGGCGCGCGCTTTGGTTAATCGCCCTGCTTGTGTGTTGGCGGATGAACCTACAGGTAACCTGGATGCAAGTACAGCGAATACAATATTTGAATTGCTGATTGAGTTGTCGCAAACGTTAAATACGAGTTTTGTGATCGTTACACATGATGCGCAGCTTGCTATGCGTTGTGATCGGGTATTGCAGTTGAAAGAAGGGGCGTTGCTAGCGACGACTGTGGTTTAACTTCTTTTTGTTAAGACTATAGGCTGGCTGAAATGAGTGCTTTCATGAAAAGACCTAAAGCACTTAAGCCTGCAATCAGAATGCCACCAACGATTGAGCTTATTTTAAGTGTCAAATGGAGTTGAAGGCTTTCTAATTTAGCATCAACAGCAGCAAACCGAGTGTTCATATCTTTGCGTAGGTCGCTTACTTCATGACGAAGTTCGATCGAGAGTTTTTCGAGGTCGGAGCGAATGCTTGATTCAAACAAGCGATGATCTGTCTTAGTCACGAAATCTGCCATTTTGTACGAGTCATACACCGCAGTAGAAATTGCTTTGGCTTGTTTTTCGTCGACGCCTGTTTCTGTGAGCGTTTCAACGAACAGTAGTGTGTCGAACGGAATGGTAGTCATTATAACTAATCTAATAGGTTAAATTTAACCTTAATGGTAGCATTAATTGGATTTTTTTACAAAAAAATTTCTAGTTGATTACACCACAAAATAGGTGAAATTTAGCCGTAGTTTTATAGGCCTAATGGCCAATTCTAGCGTTGTGCCATTCCAGTTAGCTCCCATTCGCGCATAATCAAATTAGTCAAAAGAGGCTAGGTATGGGCGGCTATGGTAAGAGCAGTGCTGTGCGGTTTTGCAGCGGGTACATGGGCATTACAGCAAAGCGCTGAACTCCCTTCGCGATTGGGCTTAAGCCTATGCGTTGTATTGTTGGCTCTTTTTACCTTAGCTGCAGGTGTTTTACATCGTATCCAGTGGCCTTGGGGCAAAGTTCTATTAATTTTATGCGCGGCCTTGATGGCGGGGTATAGCTGGGCAGCATGGCGAGCACAGATTCGCTTGGCGTGGGCGTTGCCGATTGAGCTGGAGCGCCGCGATATCAAAGCAGTGGGCATTATCGCCAGTGTGCCACTCAGCGATACACGCCGTACGCGCTTTGTCTTCAAAATCGAGCAAAGCGATCCCGCCGTGCCGTTAATGCCACGTTTGGTCCAGTTGAGTTGGTATGCGCAAGCGGGGACGCTGCCTGTGCGTATACGTCCGGGTGAACGTTGGATGTTCACCATCAGGCTGGTGCGCCCGCATGGCAATGCGAACTATCACGCAGCTGACCTTGAAGCATCTATGCTTGAGCGCAATCTACGGGCTACCGGCTATGTGCGTGAACAACCCGCGCCACAGCGTATGGCGGGTCGTGCGAGCAGTTTTCTGATGGCGCTTGAACGTTGGCGTGATAGGCAGCATCTACGTATTCATGAAGTGTTAGCGCACGCACCGCATACAGGGGTAGTCAGCGCATTGGCGATTGGCTTACAAACGGGAATTTCAGCGGCTGACCGGCAGCGCTTCACACGCACGGGTACAAACCATCTAGTGGCGATCTCAGGTTTGCATATTTCACTCGTCGCAGGTTTTGCCGCGGCGCTGGCCGGCTGGTTGTGGCGGCACTCGTGCTTTATCGGCGATCACTGGCCGCTGTGGTTGGCAGCACCGCGGGTGGCGGCCGTAGCAGGTGCTGCTGCAGGGTTGCTGTATGCTGGGCTGGCTGGGTTTGGCATACCTGCGCAACGGGCCTTGTTGATGCTGTTGATTGTGGCGTTATCGTTTGCGAGTGCGCGCCGCGTTGCGGTCTCGGTGGTCTTGGCCTGGGCGTTGGCGGTGGTGGTTGCGATTGACCCTTGGGCCACGATCACGGCTGGCTGCTGGCTCTCGTTTGGTGCCGTGGCCGTGATTTTATTGGCGGCAAGCGCCGGTCGCATGGCTTACTCTAAATCAGCGGATAAAGCGGCCAAAGAAATGAATGGCAGCATTTTTTCTATACGCGGCATCTATGCTTGGGGAGTGTACCGATGGCGCCGCCTATTGGCAACATTCACGGCATCTGCTCGCATTCAGGGAGCTGTCAGTCTCGGCCTCATTCCATTGACTGCTCTCTGGTTTGCACAAGTACCGTTGTTAAGTCCATTGGCCAATGCATTTGCTATTCCATGGGTGAGCTTTTTGGTGACTCCTCTCGTGCTGCTGGGGGTGCTGCTGCCAGCGCCGCTTGATGCGCTGATATTGAAGGTGGCACACGCACTCTTAATGGTGTTGGCTAAGGTCCTTGATGTGATTGCGGCGCCGTCGTGGGCACTCTATTCAATCCGTACGCCAGATGTGTTCGCCCTTGCATTTGCAGCGCTTGGTATGGGCTGGAGTTTGATGTTGCCCGGTTGGCCCTTACGAGGTGCCGCGCCGCTCCTATTTTTACCGCTGGCTTTGCCACTCTCTTCCGCCCCCGCAGAGGGCGAATTTCGCATTACGGTGTTAGACGTTGGGCAAGGCGCTGCCACCCTGATTGAAACGGCTCATCATCGACTGCTGTTCGATACCGGGCCACGCTACGATATGATGGCTGATGCAGGTCAGCGGATTGTGCTGCCGTTTCTGCGTGCGCGAGGTATTGCACAACTCGATGCGCTGGTGATTAGCCATGCCGATAATGATCATGCTGGTGGCGCGCGAGCTGTGTTGACTGAATTGCCCGTGGCTCGCATGCGGGCGTCACTGCCACCTAAACATGCGCTGTGGCGGCAGGCGCGCGCGCAGCAGGTAAGGGACCTTGCGGCATGTCATGCCGGCGAGAGTTGGCTTTGGGACGGTGTCCGTTTTACCATGCTATGGCCCAATGAAACGAATGGGCGCAGAGTATTAACTCGAGCAGCAACCAAGAGCAGTAAGGCGCGTGGCGGACGTGAGGCACGCAACGAAGTAAGCTGTGTCTTGCATATTAGTAATAGTCATCATGCAGCATTGCTGCCGGGTGATATCGAAGCACGTGAAGAACGCGCTTTGCTGACACATAATCCGGCAGCGTTAAGTGCAACCCTATTGCTGGCCCCGCATCATGGCAGCCGGACTTCATCAACGGCAGGTTTTTTGGCGGCCGTAGCGCCACGCGAGACGGTTTTTCAGGTGGGGTATCGAAATCGGTTTAAGCACCCTAATGCCGCTGTGGTGGCCCGTTACCAAGCGCATGGCAGCAACTTGCATCGCAGTGATCACGATGGCGCAGTGCAATTTGAGACTGCTGGCGCTGAATTTTTTGTTGAACGTTACCGTACGGCACACCGGCGCTACTGGATGGGGCGCTGATTGAATTAGGTACGCCACGCTAATGCCAGCTTAGCCAAAACACTTGATCGATGGGTCGGGATTGGATTGATCTAAATGCGATAAAACGAAAGATTTGCAAAGAGCCTAAAACATCAGCGCTTGTGCACGGTATAATTCGGCTTTCCTGCGAGCAATTTAGCAATGACTCAATACGTTTTTGTCACCGGTGGTGTCGTCTCTTCTCTTGGTAAAGGCATTGCCGCCGCTTCACTGGCTGCGATTCTTGAATCGCGCGGCCTTAAAGTAACGCTGCTCAAGCTTGACCCGTATATTAATGTTGATCCTGGCACAATGAGCCCGTTTCAGCACGGTGAAGTCTTTGTGACCGAAGATGGCGCAGAGACGGATCTTGATCTTGGCCATTATGAGCGCTTTATTAGCACTAAAATGCGTAAGGCCAACAACTTTACGACTGGGCAGATTTATGAATCTGTGATTCGTAAAGAGCGCCGTGGTGAATATCTTGGCAAGACCGTGCAAGTGATTCCGCATATCACTAACGAAATTCAAACTTTTATCGAGCGTGGTGCGCAAGAGGCAACCTGTGGGCAGCCTGATGTCGCGATTGTTGAAATCGGTGGCACGGTGGGCGATATTGAATCGCTTCCTTTTCTTGAGGCGGCGCGGCAGATGAGCTTGCGGTTGGGCCGTCACCAGGCCTGTTTCGTGCATTTGACTTTAGTCCCTTATCTGGCCGCTGCTGGTGAACTGAAAACCAAGCCGACTCAACATAGCGTGCAAAAGTTGCGTGAAATTGGCATTTTGCCGCACGCCTTGCTGTGCCGTGCACAGAGTCCAATTCCAAATGATGAGCGCGCTAAAATTTCGCTGTTTACGAATGTGCCGCAAGAGGCTGTGATTTCAGTCTGGAATGTCGATAATATCTACAGAATTCCGCAAATGCTGCATGATCAGGGCCTTGATGAAATCATCTGTAATGAACTCGAATTATCGCCTGCGCCGGCTGATCTGTCGGTTTGGGCTAAACTGGTTGAAGCCCTTGAGCACCCGCAACATTGCGTCACCATTGGGATGGTGGGCAAATATGTTGAGTTGACTGAATCGTATAAATCTTTAATCGAATCACTTAAGCACGCGTCGATTCACACCTCGACCAAGGTCAACATTGAGTATATCGATTCCGAGTTGATTGAAAGAGACGGTCCGAGCAGCCTTGCGCATTTAGACGCAATTTTAGTGCCAGGTGGTTTCGGCCGGCGGGGTACTGAAGGCAAAATCACCGCCATTCAATATGCGCGCGAAGCAAAAATCCCATATCTGGGCATTTGTCTCGGCATGCAACTGGCTGTCATCGAATTCGCCCGCCATGTTGCCGGGCTGAGCCAGGCAAATAGCACTGAGTTTGATCCCGCAACGCCGCACCCAGTAGTGGCGCTGATTACTGAGTGGCAAGAGGGCGATGGCCGCATCGAAAAGCGTAGCGAGGACTCCGACCTGGGCGGCACGATGCGCTTGGGCGCTCAGCGTTGCCCAGTTAAACCCGATACTCACGCCGAAGCAATCTATGGCGCCTATGTGAGCGAGCGGCACCGTCATCGTTATGAGGTCAACAACCATTTTGTGCCAAAACTCGAAGCGCAGGGAATGTCAATCAGCGCCCGCACGCCGACTGAAAACCTGCCTGAGATGATGGAGTTGCATAGCGAGTTGCATCCATGGTTTGTTGGCGTGCAATTCCACCCTGAATTTACTTCAACGCCGCGTGATGGTCATCCGCTTTTTAAAGCTTTTGTGCTAGCCGCTTTGCATTATCAGCACGGGCGTATAAAAACTCAGATTGC
The DNA here is from genome assembly GCF_024582735.1 of Mycoavidus sp. SF9855. Classification (NCBI taxonomy): domain Bacteria; kingdom Pseudomonadati; phylum Pseudomonadota; class Betaproteobacteria; order Burkholderiales; family Burkholderiaceae; genus Mycoavidus; species Mycoavidus sp. SF9855. The sequence goes on along the minus strand of NZ_CP102085.1, from coordinate 1,557,445 downwards.
CTCAGTTGCTAAGGATTGTTTATGAAGCTTTGCAATATCGAGGTTGGGCTTCAGCAGCCGTTTTTTCTGATTGCGGGTACCTGTGTCATTGAATCCGAGCAACTCACGCTCGATACGGCTGGCATGCTAAAAGAAATCTGTGCTGCCTTGGCTATTCCGTTCATTTATAAAGGCTCATACGATAAGGCTAACCGCAGCTCAGGCCAGTCATTTCGTGGGCTAGGGATGGACGCGGGGCTGAAGATTCTAGCTGAAGTAAAGCGCCAGATTGGCGTGCCAGTATTGACCGACGTGCACTCCGAGCATGAAGTGCCGTTGGCTGCCGAAGTCGTCGATGTTCTGCAAACGCCAGCTTTTCTATGCCGCCAAACAGATTTTATTCAGGCTTGCGCGCGTTCAGGTAAGCCCGTGAATATTAAAAAGGGCCAGTTCCTAGCGCCCCATGATATGCAACACGTCATCAGTAAAGCACGCGCTGCGGCGCGCGAGGCCGGGCTTGATGAGGACCGGTTTATGGCATGTGAACGAGGGGTGTCATTTGGTTACAACAACCTCGTTTCCGATATGCGCGCACTGGCGATTATGCGTGAGACGGGCGCGCCAGTCGTCTTTGATGCCACGCATTCAGTGCAGTTGCCAGGCGGGCAGGGCGCCTCTTCAGGCGGCGAGCGTCAATTTATTCCAGTGCTGGCACGTGCTGCAGTGGCAACGGGTATTGCTGGGCTTTTCATGGAAACCCATCCAGACCCATCAAAAGCAAAATCGGATGGCCCCAATGCGGTGCCGCTCAAACAAATGCGCGCGTTGCTTGAAACCCTAAGCGCATTAGATACTGCTGTAAAACGGGTGCCGTTGCTAGAAGATGATTTTCATTAAACCCGCTGAAAGCATTAAAATTTTTAATCTGATTATTTTTTGAGGAAATCATGAGTGCCATCGTTGATATTATCGGCCGCGAAATACTTGATTCCCGGGGTAACCCTACGGTCGAATGCGATGTATTGCTTGAATCAGGTACCATGGGTCGCGCCGCCGTGCCATCGGGCGCTTCGACTGGCTCGCGTGAAGCCATTGAGCTGCGTGATGGTGAGTCTGGCCGCTACCTTGGTAAGGGCGTACTCAAAGCGGTCGAGCATATTAATACTGAGATTTGTGAAGCGGTTATCGGCCTTGATGCCTGTGAACAAGCCTTTTTAGATAAAATTTTGCTTGAGCTCGACGGCACTGACAACAAATCACGGCTTGGCGCTAACGCATTGCTTGCGGTATCAATGGCGGTAGCCAAGGCCGCGGCTGAAGAAGCGGGTTTGCCGCTGTATCGTTATTTTGGTGGCTCAGCAGCCATGCAAATGCCGGTGCCGATGATGAATATTATCAATGGTGGCGCCCATGCGAACAATCGCCTTGATATTCAAGAATTTATGATTGTACCGGTGAGCCAGCCGAGCTTTCGTGAAGCGCTGCGCTGCGGCACCGAAGTGTTCCACGCGCTCAAAAACATTCTAGTTAAGCGTGGTATGAGCACAGCCGTTGGCGATGAAGGCGGTTTTGCACCGGATTTTGCTAGCAACGATGAATGCCTATCGACGATCTTGCAAGCAATCGAAGCCGCAGGCTATCGGGCGGGTGAAGATGTGTTGTTAGCGCTTGATTGTGCGGCGAGCGAATTTTATCGGGATGACCGATATCAACTCGCAGGCGAAGGGCTGCAACTGCGCGCCAGTGAATTTACCGATTACTTGGGTGCGCTGGCTGACAAATTCCCTATCGTATCCATCGAAGATGGCATGGCTGAAAATGACTGGGATGGTTGGAAGCTATTGACTGATAAGCTGGGCAAAAAAATCCAATTGGTAGGCGATGATCTATTCGTAACCAACACGCGTATCTTAAAAGAAGGGATTGATCGTGGCATTGCCAATTCAATTTTGATCAAAATTAATCAGATTGGCACACTGACTGAAACCTTTGCCGCGATTGAAATGGCCAAGCGTGCGGCTTACACGGCTGTGGTGTCGCATCGTTCGGGCGAGACGGAAGATGTGACGATTGCCGATATCGCGGTGGGTCTCAATGCCGGGCAGATCAAAACGGGATCGCTGTCGCGCAGTGATCGAGTTGCAAAATACAATCAACTATTGCGAATTGAAGAAGATTTAGGCGAGGTCGCCAGCTATAGTGGTCGCGCAGCATTCTATAATCTGCGGTAATGGGTCCTGCAGAGCGGATAGTTTCATCTTCCCGCCTGTTTTACCCAGCGCATCGCAACCTGTAGTGTGTAAGCGCCAAACTGTGGCGCACTGGCTTATTCCTGTTATACGATGCGGCTTGTCACAATTGTATTGACCATTTTACTGGTTCTGATCCAGTATCCGCTATGGTGGGGCCATGGCGGCTGGTTGCATGTGCATGGGCTTAAACAGCAGCTTGAGCGCCAGCAACAAAAGAATGTCGGGCTAAAATTACGCAATGAGCAGCTAGCAGGAGAGGTACGCGATCTGCAAAACGGAGTGGCAGCCGTTGAAGAGCGCGCACGCTATGAACTAGGCATGGTCAAAGAAGGGGAAATTTTTGTGAGGGTGGCGCCTGATCCGCCGCCTCGCATCAAGCAGGAGAAAGCGCAGCCAAGCCCAAACAGGCCCACCAATAGCCGTACTCTGCCCAGCCGGTAAAAAGGCCAAGCTGGGCAAAATGAAAAGATGAAATCTCTTTTGTTGTTAGTTTGCAACAATTGCATAAAGAGCAACCTAGAAGCGATGTATCTAGCTGCTTTATAGTGTGGTGACCAGAGCATTTGCAAGAATGAGATACTGATTACATGGAACGAATGCTAAACCGGGTGCAATGGCCGGCCCCTGATATCACATCCTGCGTGAGGACGTGCCAGAAAACGGAACCGTTGCTGGTGAACTGGGCTCGCGATGAAGCAGAGGTGCAAGCCGCACAACGCTTGCGCTACCGTGTATTTGCCGAAGAAATGGGTGCTTGCATTGGTGGCGCGCTGGGTCTTGACTGCGACGAATTCGATGCACACTGTGATCATCTGCTCGTGCGTGATCCACAAACGCTCGAAATCGTAGGCACTTACCGCGTATTACCGCCACACCGGGCCATGCGCCTCGGACGCCTATACGCACAAGGCGAATTTAACATTGAGCAATTGGCGCCTTTACGCGAGAAAATGGTCGAAGTGGGCCGCTCTTGCGTACATCGCGATTACCGCCGCGGCATGGTCATTATGTCGCTATGGACAGGTTTGGCTGACTATATGCAGCGGCATGGTTATGAAACAATGCTCGGTTGTGCGAGTGTCTCAGTGGCTGACGGCGGTCATTTTGCGGCCAATCTATACCGGACTTTACAAGCTGAATCGATGACGGCGAGTCAATATCGCGCCTTTCCGCGCGTTGCTTTGCCAGTTGACTCGCTGCAAACGGGGACAAACGTTGCGCTGCCGCCGTTGATCAAGGGGTATCTACGCCTTGGCGCAAAAATTTGCGGCGCGCCTGCGTTTGATTCAGCTTTCAATACAGCTGACTTCCTGACATTATTCAAACTCTCGGAAATTAATCCGCGTTATGCCAAGCACTTTCTGGCTGCTGAGCAGCATAGCGACGGCTTTGAAATAGCCAGGTGAGAGTGAGGTTTATGCGTTGGCTAAGAAGATTGTTAAATAGTACTAGCGCAAGAGCCCTGGGCTTTGTATAATTCACCTTTTTCAGCGAGCTGTTTCTTGGCTGGCTGATATGTCTTTCTCAGTGGTGGCCGTAGCTCAGTTGGTAGAGTCCTGGATTGTGATTCCAGTTGTCGCGGGTTCGAGCCCCGTCGGTCACCCCACCACATAAGGCTTTGCGGGGAGTGCCCACCCCAATTTGTCAACGAAATTCCCGATTTGTCAATTTTCTAATTTGTCGCAGCGGCTCTTTTAACCTGTCGACGATCATAATGTTTGTGTGTAGTTGTAGGGTTTGCATGAGCTGCAAAATCATATACGTCTGCGTCTCTACGTTCTAATTTTTTTGTGATTGCCGTCGGGCGACCATCGTTTAGAGTAAAGTAAAGTGTCTCCCTAATCTGGTTTTCGGGTTGGTTTACTTTTTCCGCCTCGGTTTTGATCTAAGCTTGCATCGTATCCTGCCACACTGATCCCCAACCACTCCGAGTATAAGCAAGTCCCTTTTTGTTTCCGAACAGCGCTGAACCGGAAGATGGTTGGTTTTGCGTGCTGTTTGACAGTTAGATCGCTTTACTCATCATTGCCATATCCTTGAAACTGGCAATCAATCTTACCGATTCAAACATCGAAATTCCCCCTCTCATTTAGTCACTTAACTGGAAATTTTTCAGCGCTGTTTATTGGCAAATTTCGGGCGCTGTTTGACGCTGTGGGAACCGGGGTCGGGTGACTGCCTCCGGTCACCCGGTTAATAGCCAACAAAAAACATTTTTCTTGTTTTTCAATCGCAGTGCCATTAGTATCCATCCAGTTTTTTTGTATCAGGTCGATATGTTCGGCCCAAATCAGCTTCAGGCTAGCTTTTGCATAATCTTTATCGACAGTGAGTAGCGGTGAAATCAGGATAGCGGAGTGCACTTAAGTAGCTCGGGTCTGATCTAATTAATACGAATGAAAATGGAGTCTCAATATGTTAGGGAAAATATCGCACTCGGCGTTACCAGAAACCTTCACGCGGAACGTCGCCGAACTTTATTTAGGTCAAGCTCGCATTGAGAAGGAAAAGGGGCACTTGGATGTAGCGCTGACCCTATACGATCAGTTAAAAGAAACACTGAAGTCGCTTGGGAGCGTAAAAGATGCCTTGAGAAAAGCGCAAGATCCCCAAACATTAGCCGATGAGACATTGCGAGCGATGATGGCCGATGCTTATTTCGAACGTGGGGAAGTTTTAGATCGCTTAAATTTATTTGACAAAGCACGAATTAGCTATCTTAAGGCTAAAATATGGGGGCACGCTGAAGCCAAACATCGTGTGGAAGTTTCGCAATCCCTTTCATCAGGACATAACGCTCACTCAAGTGCGCCGGCTTTGGCTCAGACTGTACTGCCTGCCTCGTCTGTCGAGGAAAAAAGTGAGTTAGTAGATTATCTGTTTGAAAAGGCGCTGTTGACGCTGAGCTCCTTAGAGGTGTCGAAAAAACCCAGCCTGTTTCTAGTGTATGCCCATGACAATGCTGCGCACGGAGAAGCGAAGGCCTCGACGTCTAAATATTTAATCAATAATTTATCTAAAATCCGAGGCGTGACGCTCTATTCGGATCAAACGCCGGTAGGGCAAGCGTATGCAAATTCGGATGAAAATCTGAAAGAGGATGGCAAGCTAGAAGACATCTTAACCAATCAGCTCTGCTTGCTGCCTCATCAGTTGCGAGCGGATGTTAAACCGGTGGATAAGGTAATTGTGTGTTGTTCTGATGTCTTAGGAAGCTACCTAAAAGGACAGTCCTATAAAGAGTTTTGCGATGAGCTTAAAGTAGCCTACGAAAAAGATCGAGAAGCCTATCGCCAAGACAGCAATCAAAAGGGTACTACAGCTTTACGTGAGGTAGTCAAAAAATTTTCCGAAGAGGAAAAATATATGGCGGATTTCCATCATGTATTGACGGAAATGGCCTTTTTGGAAATTCGAGCAAAGTATCGCGAAGGTCAGCACGGGATTATCCCGGTTTCGTTAACGGCCAATAGCTATGACTACTGCCTGAAGGATTTTATTAGATCGACGACGGTGCGGATGGAGGATCCTCTGCGCTTTGATTGGCAAGTCCAAAAGGGAGAAGAAGTCTATCTGAACCAAGGTTCACATGGAGTGCTGTTTAAGGTGATTGAGCGGCTGTTAGCGGGCAGCGATGAGGCGAAAACGTTTCTGGATAAGTTTTGGACGGGGCATAGCAATGTTATATCCCGTTTAAAGAGTGATGCAAATTTTGGCAAGCTAGAATTTGCGAAGCTATTAGACGGGATCTTCGACGACATACGGACCACGCTGCACAAGCAGCTTGCCTCCACCGTGCAGCAAGAACACGAACAATTGCAGGTGTTCCGTGCCGACCCTAGGGCCGCGCTGAAGGAGCAGTATTTTGCTGCCTTAACGCAAAATGAGGCGTTTCAAGAGACCCTAAAGCTCTATGTTGAACCGCGCTGCCGAGCGAGTATTGATGGGGAGAGCAAAACCTTTGAACTCTTACCCCAAGTTCAAGCGTTTCTAAAAGATAAACAAGTGATCTTGTTGACGGGAGACTCTGGGGCGGGTAAAACTACTTTCAACCGCTGCCTAGAAAAGCACTTATGGGACCACAAAAAAGCAGACGATGCGATTCCGCTGTTTATTTCTCTGCCGAGCATTGACAAGCCTGAGCACGATCTAATCGCTAAAGCGTTAAAGAAAAGAGGCCTGTCAGAATTTCAGATTCAGAAATTAAAAAAAGAAAACCAAAGGTTTGTCTTTATTTTGGATGGATATGATGAGATACGTCAGACGCAAAATCTGTATGTGAGCAATGCCATCAACAAATCTGACGGCTGGCAGGGTCACATGGTGATTAGTTGTCGCAGCGAATATCTGGGCCAGGACTATCGCAGCCGTTTTCAACCGAATCCGCTTCTGCAGGACAAGGATACGTTGTTTCAAGAAGTCGTGGTCGAGCCGTTTTCAGAAGAAGAGAGCGATCAATATCTCAAAAAATATGTGGCGCACAATCTAACGGACTGGACGGCGCAAGCATACCGAGAAGCTTTCTCCAAACAATCTAATTTAAAAGACTTGATTAGCAACCCATTTTTGCTACGCGTGGTGCTAGAAGCGTTGCCGTATGTTGAAAAAAAGGGGAAAGCGGTATCTGCCATCCAGTTACGGATGGACCTGTATGATCAGTTCGTCAGACAATGGTTCGAGCGTAACCAGCAGCGCTTAAGCACGCAAAGTTTAACGGGGGTGCAAAAAGAGGTATTTAGAGAGTTGTATGATGATGGTTTTGCCCAGCACGGCATCGGCTTTGTGAAAGAGTTAGCGGTGCATCTGTATAAAGAGAATGCAGGTAATCCGATTGTCGAGTACTCGTTGTTCAAAGACAAGGGAAGTTGGAAGGATGCTTTTTTCGGTCGAGAAGAAGAAAATCAACTACTACGCGAAGCGTGGCCGTTGATCCGAAGTGGCACTGAATACCGTTTTATCCATAAATCGCTGCTGGAATATTTTGTAGCCCGGTCGCTGTTTGAGTCGTTCGATGCGTGTATCAATTTAAGCACTCGCCAGCGTCGTGGTAGCGCTGCTTCAGTTTACAGTTTTGAAGATCCAGCTGTTGTGCCCCTGCGAGCGCAGCGAGAGTTATCGTTAAGCCCAAAGCATTGGATTGGCGATCTGGGCGTTGTGCGCTTGTTGACTGAGCGCGTTTGGCAAGAGCCCACATTTAAGGAACAGCTGTTAGCGATTATAGAGCGCTCGAAAACCGATAAAAGCGTACGGCAAACGGCGGCCAATGCAATGACGATTTTGGTCAGAGCGGGAGTACAGTTTAATGGCGCAGATTTAAAAAGCATCCAGATTCCAGGGGCGGACCTGAGTTTTGGGGTCTTCGATTCAGTGCAGTTGCAGGGCGCCGACTTAAGAAAGGCCCACCTTCGCACGAGTTGGCTACGTAACGCCAATTTAAGCGGCGCGCAGATGGCCGGGGTGCAGTTTGGCGAATGGCCTTATCTGGAGGAAGGGAGCACGGTGAATTCCTGCGCGTATTCGCCGGATGGGAAAATCTGCGCGATGGGTCTTAGTGATGGGGCGATCCGCGTGTATGACACATCAAACTGGGAAAAAATCCGCACCTTACAAGGACATAACTCTGATGTTTGGAGCGTCGCGTATTCGCCAACCGGCGACCAGATCGCCTCGGGGGGTAAGGACAAGACCGTTCGACTGTGGGACGCGGCAAGCGGTGCGCTGCGCCACACCTTACAAGGACATGGCTCTGATGTTTGGAGCGTGGCGTATTCGCCAACCGGCGATCAGATTGCCTCGGGGAGTGATGACGAGACTGTTCGTCTATGGGACGCGGCAAGCGGTGCGCTGCGCCACACCTTACAAGGACATGAAGATTATGTTAGGAGCGTGGCGTATTCGCCGACCGGCGATCAAATCGCCTCGGGGGGGTATGACGAGACCGTTCGACTGTGGGACGCGATAAGCGGTGCGCTGCGCCATACCTTACAAGGACATGGAGATATTGTTAGGAGCGTCGCGTATTCGCCGACCGGCGATCAGGTTGCCTCGGGGAGTGATGACCAGACCGTTCGACTGTGGGAAGCGGCAAGCGGTGTGCTGCGCCACACCTTACAAGGACATGGAAGTTGGGTTAGGAGCGTCGCGTATTCGCCGAGCGGCGATCAGCTTGCCTCGGGGAGTGATGACCATACCGTTCGTCTGTGGGACGCGGCAAGCGGTGCGCTGCGCCACACTTTACAAGGACATGAAAAGACTGTTTATAGCGTCGCATATTCGCCTACTGGCAATCAGATCGCCTCGGGGAGTGAGGACCAGACCGTGCATCTGTGGCAAGTAGCAAGTAGTGCGCTGCGTCACACCTTACAAGGACATGAAAAGACTGTTTATAGCGTCGCGTATTCGCCTACTGGCGATCAGATCGCCTCGGGGAGTTCTGACCATACCGTTCGTCTGTGGGAAGCGGCAAGCGGCGCGTTGCGCCACACCTTACAAGGACATGACGATTATGTTAGGAGCGTCGCGTATTCGCCTACTGGCGATCAGATCGCCTCGGGGAGTTCTGACCATACCGTTCGTCTGTGGGAAGCGGCAAGCGGCGCGTTGCGCCACACCTTAGAAGGACATGAAGATTCTGTTAGTAGCGTCGCGTATTCGCCGATGGGCGATCAGATCGCTTCGGGCAGTGATGACCATACCGTTCGTCTGTGGGACGCGGTAAGCGGCGCGTTGCGCCACACCTTAGAAGGACATGAAGATTATGTTAGGAGCGTCGCGTATTCACCTACTGGCGATCAGATCGCCTCGGGCAGTGATGACAAGACCGTTCGACTGTGGGACGCGGCAAGTGGGGTGCTGCGCCACACCTTACAAGGACATGACTCTGAGGTTAGGAGCGTGGCGTATTCGCCGAGCGGCGATCAGATCGCCTCGGGGAGTTGGGACAAGACCGTTCGACTGTGGGATGCGGCAAGCGGCGCGCTGCGCCACACCTTAGAAGGACATGACTCTGAGGTTGATAGCGTCGCGTATTCACCTACTGGCGATCAGATCGCCTCGGGGAGTAAGGACGAGACCGTGCGTCTGTGGGCAGTCGCCTCGGGCCAGTGTCAGGCGGTGATTGAAGGTTTTAGCGGGAGAGTCTACAGTATTGCCTGGCAACGGTCCGTCGGCGGCAACGATCTGGTGACGGGCAGTGAGGATGAGTTCGTTCGGCAGTGGCAGGTGATAGTAGAGGGTGATGAAGTTCAGGTGCGGCTACGCTGGATGTCACCGCATGCCGAACTGACCGTGAAGGGTACGTTCATAGAAGGCGTAAAAGGTTTAAGCGAGGTGAATCGGGAGCTGTTGAAACAAAGGGGGGCAGTGGGAGAGCTGTTATCGCTGTGAGGTAGGCAAGAAAATCCTGAGCGAATCCTCGGTGGTGTCGAGATGGATGGGAGAGTCGACTAGAGGGAAGTTGGAAACGTCCGAGCCGAATTCATCGGGCAGAGAGCTTACCAGCGAGACCCCGGTGATGTCGAAATCGAGGCGCTGGTATGGAAAAGTGGGGTTTGGCTAAAGTGTAGTCGTTTCGACTCGACCGTACAGTAAGGGTAAGAACTCCATGAACCCCAGACTTGGCGCTTGAGAGAGAAGAGGGCATACTGGACTCCTCTAGATTAAACAGAAGCGATGGAGTGAAGATAAGGATGAGAATGGGATTCTGGCCAGAACAGCATGCGGCAGTAGCCAAATTCGATAGGGATAAAGGCACCCTAACTGATATTGTGCAGGGGGTTAAAATTCCATTGCAACAGCGCTTCGACTGAAGTAGATTCGTGTTGCTTCCCGTTCGTTTCAGTTGAATAGACCCTGAATAAGGAAAATGAACCATGTTAGGTCGTGCTGTTTCTCCCGCCCCAATGATCAATCAAATGCAGGCTTCAGCGCAAAATGCGCTATATCAAGCGAATCTGTGCAAAGAAACACAGAATTTTGGGATGGCCTTATTTTTTTATGACCAGGCCAAAGTTGCCTTTAAACATATTGCAAAAGCACACCAGCTAACGCCTTCCTTATCTGAAGTAAAAAATGCTGTCATCCAAGCTCAGACACCAAAAACAGCCGAAGACGAGGCATTACGCCAACGCCTTGCCGAAGTGTATTTCGAGCGTGCTCAACTGCTAGAAAAATTAAACCAGGTTGGCAAAGCACAAGCGAGTTACCAAAAAGCCAAAGCATGGGGTTATCTGGGCAGTGAGCCTGAATCTGTCGGGCCTGCGGCATCTAAACCCGCCCGTCGCGTTTTAGCCCGAGCGGCAACCTCTACTGAAATACCTGTTCAGCAACTGCAGGTGGCTTCGTCAGCCCAAGAAAAAAATGTGCTGGTGGATTATCTCTTTGAGAAGGCGTTGGCGACGCTTGGCTCGTTAGAGGTATCGAATAAGCCCAGCTTGTTTCTCGTTTATGCGCATGACAATCCTGCTCACGGCAAGGCTGAGGCCAGTACGTCTAAATATTTAATCGATAAATTATCCCAGATCCGAGTTAATCTGTATTCTGACCAAGCACCCAAAGGGGAGCCGTATTCCAGTTCACTAGAAGAGTTGAAAGAAGACGGTAAGCTTGAAGATATTGTTACCAATCAACTCTGTTTATTGCCCACGCCACTGCGAGGGGATGTGACGCCAGTCGATAAGGTCGTGGTCTGTTGTTCTGAGGTATTAGGCAGTTACTTAAAATGGGCCGACTATACGACGTTCTACCAGGAACTGCGGGGTGCTTATTTCCAAGATCGAGAAGCGTATCGCAAAGCGGGGGACTCATCGAAAAGTTCAGCCGTTGCTATCCGTGAGGTAGTCAAAAAATTTTCTCTCGAGCTTGCGTATCGAGATGGCTTTCATCATGTGTTGACGGAAATCGCTTTTCTTCAAATTCGCAAAGAGCAGCTGCAAGATCAGCATGGGATTATCCCTGTCGCGTTAACGCCGAATAGCTATCAGGCATGCCTAGAGCATTTTATTCCAGCCACGGCGGTTCGGATGGAAGATATACCGCGTTTTGAGAACCCAACCCAAGCAGGCAAAGTCGTGTATGAGAATCAAAGCCGACACTGGGTCCTGTTCAAGCTGATTGAGCGGTTGTTAGTGGGTAGTGATGAAGCGAGAACCTTTCTGAACAAGTTTTGGCAAGGCTATAGCGCATGTATCTCGCGATTAAATGGAGAGTCCAGGCTGGGTGAGCTTGAGTTGGCGAGGCTATTGGATGGGATTTTTGATGGCATCAGAACAGCGTTGCATAGTCAATTAGCCTTTACGGTGCAGCAGCAACACCGACAATGGCAGGTGCTGAATGTGGATCCTAAAGTAACGCTAAAAGCTCAGTACGACGCTGCGCTTAAGCAAGATAAGACCTTCGCAGAAACCCAGCAGCTTTATGTGGAACCCAGAGGCAAAGCAGCTAACGAAACCGTTGCTCTCTTAGGCCAGGTGCAGGCATTTTTACAAAGCGATAAACAAGTGTTGCTACTGACGGGAGATTCTGGAGCCGGCAAATCGACTTTTAACCGCCTACTTGAAAAACAGCTATGGGAAGAAAGAAACGAAGGTGATCCAATTCCGCTTTTTATTGCGCTGCCGAGCATTGATAAACCCGAACAAGATCTAATTGTTAAAATCCTCAAAAGACGAGGTCTATCCGAGTTACAAATTCAAAAGATAAAAAAAGAAAAGCAAAAGTTCATCTTTATCCTGGATGGCTACGATGAAATCCGGCAGACGCAAAACTTGTATTTGAGCAATCAGATTAACCAGCCCGATAGCTGGTTAGGGCAAATGGTGATCAGTTGTCGTACTGAATATTTAGGCCAACACTACCAAAGCCGTTTTCAACCCAATCCACTTTTACAGGAAAAAGATGCGTTCTTCGAAGAAGTGGCGATTGAGCCTTTTTCAATCGAAGAACGTAATGCATATCTTGAAAAATATGCGACGCTTCACGCAATGGGTTGGACCGCGCAGCAATATCAAGACGCGCTTGAACAACCCCATGTCAATGACTTAACCCAAAATCCATTTTTGCTACGTGTGATACTCGAGGCACTGCCTTACTTGGCCAATCAGAAGAAAGCGCGCACGGCTATCCAATTACGCTTAGATCTCTATGGTCAGTTTGTCAGACAATGGTTTGAGCGTAACGAGCAACGTTTAAGTGCAAAAGATTTAGCGGAAAGTAAAAGAGAAATTTTTATAGTGTTATGCGACGAAGGCTTTGCTGAGCACGGTATTGCATTGGCGCAAGATTTGGCGACAAATCTTTATATAGAGCAGGAGGGTAATCCCGTTGTCGAGTATTCGTCACACAAAGACAAGGGGAATTGGAAGGAAGCCTTTTTTGGCCGGGACGAAGAAAAGCAACTGTTGCGAGAAGCCTGGCCGCTATCGCGAAACGGTAATCAATATCGGTTTATCCATAAATCGTTGTTGGAATATCTGGTAGCGCGTGCGCTGTTCGATTCATTTGATGCTTGCGTGTCGGTAGGTAGCCGTTCCCGCCGAGGAAGCAATGCATCCGCCTACAGTTTTGATCTCAATTCTGTTCCATCTCGCTCGGTGCAGCCAACATTACTTTTAGCGCCTAAACATTGGTGCAACGATCTGGGGGTGGTTAGCTTGTTGACCGAGCGTGTTGCGCAAGAGTCTACCTTTAAGCAACAACTCTTCGACATTATTGAATTCTCTAAAGCAGATAAAACAGTACGTCAAGCCGCGGCCAATGCGATTACGATCTTGGTTAGGGCGGGTGTGCAATTTAATGGGGTCGATCTGAAAGGCATTCAGATTCCTGGGGCAGATCTGAGTGCAGGGGTATTTGATTCAGCGCAGTTGCAAGGGGCGGATTTAAGGAAAGTCATCTTCCGCAAAATTTGGTTACGCCGAGCCAATTTAAGCGGAGCCAAAATGGAAGGGGTGCGGTTTGGTGAGTGGCCAACGCTTGAGGAAAAGAGCCAGGTAACGTCTTGCGTTTATTCGCCAGATGGGGGGGCCTGTGTAATGGGCCTTGAGAATAGTCAGATTAGCGTATACGACACCTCAAGCTGGGCAAGAACTCATATCTTAAAAGGGCATCAATATTCTGTTAATAGCGTTGCTTATTCTCCAAGCACAGCGCAGATCGCCTCTGGTGGTTCTGACAAGACCGTGCGGGTGTGGAACGCACAGAATGGAATGCTACTCTATACTTTGAAAGGACATCAAGATTTTGTTAGAAGTGTAGTGTATTCACCAAACGGTGAGCAGATCGCCTCTGGCGCTGAGGACACTACCGTGCGACTGTGGAATGCCCGAAGTGGAAAACTACTCAACACGCTGGAGGGACATCAACATAATGTTTTGAGCGTAGCTTATTCACCGAATGCGGAGTGGATTGCATCAGGCAGTAAGGACAAAACCGTGCGGGTGTGGAGCACGCAAAGCGGAGCACTGCTTCACATTTTGGAAGGACATCAAGATGCTGTTTGGAGCGTAGCTTATTCACCCCACGCAGAGCAGATTGCATCAGGCAGCCAAGATAAGACCATACGGCTGTGGAACGCGCGCAGTGGTACGTTACTCCATACCCTCAAAGGACATCAATCCTCTGTTAGAAGCGTGACGTATTCGCCCAATGCAGAAAAGATCGTCTCCGGCAGTTCTGATGGCACTGTACGGGTTTGGGAGGTGAGAAGCGGAACGCAGCTCTACTCTTTGGAGGGGCATCAATCCTCTGTTAAGAGCGTAGCGTACTCGCCAAGTGGAGAGCAGATTGCCTCAGGCAGTGATGATAAGACTGTACGACTGTGGGATATAAGAGGTGGAACACTGAGCAAGCCTCATGCTCCAGCAGAACATCAAGATCATGTGACAAGCGTAGCGTATTCACCTAACAACGATCTGTTTGCTTCCGGCAGTGGAGACAAGACTGTTAGGTTGTGGGATGCGTGCAGCGGTACGTTGCTGCGAACCCTCCAAGAGCATCAAAATAAAGTTAGAAGCATAGCGTATTCGCCCAATGCAGAGCAGGTTGCTTCTGGTAGTGAGGATAACACTGTGAGGCTGTGGAACGCTCAAGACGGAACACTGCTCTATACCTTGAAAGGGCATCAAGATTATGTGACAAGCGTAGCGTATTCACCTAACAAAGATAAGATTGCTTCTGGCAGCGAGGACAAGACTGTCAGGTTGTGGGACACGCGAAAAGGGGTGCTACTCAACATTTTGGAAGGGCACCAAAATTATGTTTGGAGCGTAGCGTACTCGCCAAGCGGGAAGCAAATTGCTTCTGGCAGCTGGGATAAAACTGTGCGATTGTGGGATACGCGAGATGGAGCACTACGCTACACTTTGGAAGGACATCAAGATTATGTTAGGAACGTGACATACTCACCCAATGGAAGGCGGGTGGCTTCTGCAGGCGATGACAAGACAGTGCGGCTGTGGAGCGCGCAAAATGGAGCGCTACTCCACACTTTGGAAGGACATAAAAGCTGGGTGTATAGCGTGGCATATTCTCCCAACGGAGAGTTGGTTGCCTCAGGCAGTGAAGACAAGACGGTGCGACTGTGGAACGCCACTTCGGGTCAGCGCCTCAGAGTGCTTCAAGGTTTTAATAGGGCCGTTTATAGCATTGCCTGGAAAGCGACGAACAACGTGCTCTATTTAGCGAGTGGCAGCGAAGATAAATCAGTACGTCAGTGGGAAGTGAAAAGAAAACAAGAGGGCTATCAAGTAAAACTGAGTTGGAGCTCGGGGCATGAAGTACTGATGGTGACGGAGATGCTGTTAAAAGGGGTACAAGGTCTAAGCCAGGTGAATAAAAGACTCTTACAACAGCGCGGGGCGGTGGGTGAGCCAGTTTCACGCTTAGTTAAAACAGATGGAACGGTAGGCCCCCTCCCCCCGGAGAAATAATTAAGGCCGTTAAAACCGAATCATCAGCTCGCGCTGTTTTGAGAATTGAGGATACCCCGCAGCAAGCTGCAGGGTAGTTCATTTCAAGCCAAGCACCTTTGGCTTGGCTCTCAGTCACGACGCTTGGCTGAGGTCAAGACACCAACGCCTCTACGCACCGGAGTAGCTACTGCGCAGGGCGTCAATCCGTGCCGTAGCTGGGCGAACGTGGGCCGTAGAGGATGCCGCCTGGTTGCGCCGATAACAGACGAAAGCTTGTCGTTCCGGCAATCCCATAGCTCCGGTCGGTTGAACTGTGGATGATCTGCTTGACCACCGCTGTCAGCAGCATACTAACCAGGCCGCCGCTGTTATTGTTGCCTTCGTTGCTCGACGCGCTGGCCTGGCCGGTCCACAACGTCTGGCCGCTCCTGAGGTCCACCAGCCTGGCATTGGCTGCCACGGTGCTGACACTGTCGAATACCATATACTTGGTGCCGTACTGCGTGATAGTGATGTACAGAGCAGCATCAGCGCTGAAGATATCTCTGAGCTTGGCGACCGGCACGCCGTGGATATCGCTGGCAACGGTCAGGCCATTTTGCTGGAAGGTCTCGTTCACTAGTGTGACCGGCAGCACATAGTAGCCCGCCTCGGCTAGCGGCACAGTCACCTGCGACAGCATGCCGTAGGTTGCGCCCACTTCCAGCGATTTGTTGAGCGGCGGTAACACCACGATCGAGCGCGGCTTGCTGGCCTTGAAGGCCGAATAGTCGACGTTCTTGGTTGGCGCTGCACAACCCGCCATCAACATAACCAGGCCAGCGGCGGTAAACAGTTTCAGGAAGCGCTGGGTCATCATTGGGTCCCCTTTTTGACGTTCTTCATCAGGAAGTCGATATAGGCTGCCGACTCTGGAAACAGCGCCTTCTCGGTCTGGAATTCCTGGACCATCTGGTCATCCTTGCCCAAGCTTGAATACAGAAGGCCCAGGTGGGCGTGGTAGCCTGGTGGTACCGCACCATTGGTTGACTTGATCTTCTCCAGGCCGCGTTCGAGTTCAGCAATCTGCTTTTCCTTCGATGCGCCCTTGAAGTATTCGTAAACCTGCGGCTGGTAGCCCTCCCACTGATATAGCGGCTTGCTCGGCGCGGCACAACCGGCCAGCAGCGCGCCTCCCATGATGGCAGCAGTGGCCGCTCGCCATATCGTAAACGTCTTGCTCATGAGTAGTTATCCTTTTTGATGTTCTGTTGTTTTGTCTCATTGCGCGCCTGGCTTCCACGCACCGCTTTCAATACTATTGACCAGGTTCGTCACGGCTTCTCGCATGGCCAGGTCCAGCACTTTACCGTTGAGCGTTGAGTCATAGCTGGCGGTGCCGCCAAAACCGATCACTTCACGGTTTGACAGCTTGTATTCGCCTGCTCCGCCAGCCGAAAACACCACTTCGGACGTGGCGATGTTAACCACATTCAGACTGACCTTCGCATAGGCGACCTGCTCCATGCCGCGTCCTAGGATGCCGAACAACTGGCGGTCGCCGGTTTCCTTGCGACCGAATTCAGTCACGTCGCCGGTGATCACGTAATCCGCGCCCTTGAGCTTCTGCGCCGCGTTCTTGATGGTGGCCTCCTGCTTGATCTCGGCCAGGTTGTCGCGATCGAGCACGTTGAAGCGGTTGGTCTGCTGCAGGTGCGTAATCAAGATGGTCTTGGCCTGGCCGCCAAGGCGATCCACACCGTCCGAGAACACGCCGCGCATGTAGGCTGATCGATTATCGAACTTGCCCACCGCGATGGGTGCGCGCACACCCGCGTAGGGACGGCTTGCGCTTTCCACTTTCTGCACTGGCAGCACCTGCGACGTTTCGGTCGCGCAACCACCCAGCATGACGACGAGCAGGGCTGTACCAACACAAGTTATGCCTGCCATCGCCCCAGAAGGTGCTTTCATAATATGCCTCGTGAGCGAAAAATTTGTTTGCTTTTCAATTTTCATAGGATCAGTTCTTATTGGAGGTGAATAATCATATACTAGCGAGGCGTTGATGCAACTAATGCGTAAAAGTACCTAATAATGAGTAAGTCGTCAATAGTAGATGCCAATAAAAAAGGTTTAAGCAGTCATTCGTTTTTGATAAAGTTATTTGACAAAAAAGTAGGAGAAAGATTCAATTCTTGAATGCCTTATAGGATAATCTCTCCATTTTTAATAGTTTTTAAAAGTAGAAAGTTAAGCAGCAAGAACTCATTTTTGTTTTGCGGTGATGCCTCCAATGGCGATATTGGGGGTAAGCGCAACAATGTGATTTTGCCGGCAAGCAGCGGATACAGAGATCGCGCAGGCCATCAGCACCGCTGCGCTTACACTGGTCATAGCCTCGGCAAATGCTGGGCTGGAAACTCAGTTCGGCGAGCGAGGCAGCACGCTATCGGGTGGCGGCTTGTTGACGAAAAATGGCGTCTATGCGAGTCTCTGGCATAAGCAAGTTGGGTCTCATGTTATGAACTCGCCTCAAGTTAGCGTTGCTTTTTAAGTATCTTTTGGGAGATACGTGTCCAGTTTGCAAAGCAAGGCAGCAATACTTTGAATGGGTATCTATTTCAACTTACCAGAAAGGAGAGAGATATTTCAGAAAATATTTTTTATCGTAACTCTAAGGCATAGTTGGCAATTGATTTTAATAGAGTGCTGTTTCAGAATTTAATATGGAACCTATACTTATCTTATGAAAATTCAGAAAATTTTTTGTTTTATAACAACCGCCATCGTATTTCAGTTAACGGCCGTTGCTAACGAGCATTCCGATTTTAGTGGGGCGCAAACAGCCTCTGTCAGCCAGCATGTCGTCAAACCTTATCAAGAGGGAGGTTGGGATATTTACCTAACGGGTTATGCTTGGCATGCAGGTGCTACGTTTAGCGGAAAAGAATTGAACTATAAAGCGTATGGAGGTGGCGTTGGCAAGCACTGGATTGACGCCAATGGACGTGAAGATTTTCTGTATGTTTTGGCGTTTGCTGATTCATATAAGCATCTTCAGCCGATTATTGGCTATGCGCGTCAATGGTTCACTAAACCAATTGGCCCGATTTCGTTAGGTGGAGGTTTTACCGTGGGATTGACTGGACGGGAAGATATACTTCATTACCTACCTTTGCCGGTGCTATTGCCGATAGGTTCAGTACGTTTTAAGAAGTTTTCGCTGATGAGTACAGTGGTCCCACGCAAAAAAGGAGCGTTGGGGTTGGTTTGGATGCGCTATCAAATCTAAGAGCCTGTTTGGAATCTCTTAAAAAAGCGATAATAGTGACTTGATCAAAAAAGAGTTCTATTGCAAGATGAGAAAGCGCTACCCAAGTGATATAAGTCGAGAGCAGTTTGAAGGGGTACAGCCTTTACTGGAAGGGGGTAGGAAGAAAACGAGCCCTCGTAGAATGGATCTATAAGATATATTTTGTGGGATAACGTACCTGTTGAAGAGCGGCTGTCAGTGGTGGATGCTACCAAGCGACTTTCCGAATTGGAATACGGTGTACTTCTATTATCGACAATGGAGCGCATCCAGTGATGACAGGTCGAGCCTGCTCTAGCAGGCTTTAAAAAAATGTGGTTGGCGCGGTCCGTACAAAACAGGAGCGCAACGCCAAGACGAGCTTCTGGATTGTTGATGCGCAGAGTGTGAAGAATACCGATACCGCTCAGGAAAAAGGCTACGATGCAGGCAAAAAAGTATCGGGTATCAAGGGTCACATTCTCTCTCGTGGATACGCAGGGATTACCTCATGCGATTGCAGTGACCGCTGCCGATGTGACGGATCGCGCCGGGGGGCTCATCGCGGTTGGCCGGTGCAAAGATAGCCAAGGCAGTCTTGGCGGATGCTGACTACACGGGGGAGCCTTTTGCAGATGGGATCCGTGAAAGAATTGGCGCTTCTGTGCAGATTGCCAAACGCAATGAGTTGCATACCTTTGCTGTGATTCCACAGCGTTGGGTCGTCGAGCGCTCTTTTGCATGGCTCGAAAAATGTCGGCGATTATGGAAAAACTGTGAGTGTAAGCTTAATAGCAGCCTCCAGTTCATACATTTAGCCTTCCTGGTGCTTTTACTTAAAAGACTCTTAGTTTGAGCAGTCTAGATAACAAGAGTTTGATAGTTCAAATGATATTATGCTACCAAATCTAAAATTGATAGGATATAAAGCAAAGGAAGTCGGTTTTAATTAAAAATTTTTTAAACAACTAAAAATACTAAAAATTGAGGAGTATAAATTGAATGATTCTGGTGAGGGAGCACTAAAAGGCTTGGGTATATTCTCACTCCTTCGGGCTGCGACTAAATTAAAATCCTTTCTTCTCTTGGCTACATTTATTTTATTAGTAGATAACGTGTTTTTAATTTTTCACCAGCCGGGCGTGTTCGAATTAGCCTGTAATGATGAAGTAATTATTAAGTCAAATTTGGCTATTAAGATTATATTGATTTTCGTTTTATATTCACTTCTAACATCTTTTGTTCTCCCTATATTTTCAGCAATATTTCAAACAATTTATATGTCTGTAATTTTGCCTGTGGGGGATTGGTTATATTCATATATATATAAAAAACTTAATATTGAAAGATCGTATAGCTCTGACAACACTAATTATGTGGACTCATGGATGCTTAGGGATGAGGCACATAAAACAAAGGACAAATATCTTCTTGACCTTCATAGAGAATATGAAACAAATAGGGCAGATATAATGGAGCTCACAATGTTTTCATTTTATTGTTTCTCAATGCTCTGCTGGAATTATTATTTGGGGTTGAGCCAAAAAAATTCTATGTCGATAGTTCTTGAAAGATATTCTGGGGATAAGCACAGTGTTTGGGTGGCTATTATTATATTGGCTGGACTATCTTTGTATAATTTGCTTATAGACTATAAGTCGTACTTGGTTTATTGTCCGGATCTATATAAGAAGATTGAGGAAGAGAGAAGAAAAAACTTGAATCGTTTTAGTTGAAGTTGATCGTTTGTTGCTTTCCAACCATCCGATACGCCATGCGCCATACCTTAGCGCATGTCCTTATACACAACTCTAAAGAGAGCCCGTAAGATTCGGCAGACCAAGAATCTGTATTAGAGCAATTGCATCAATCGGCGGCAAGGTCAAATGGTCATCCGTTGGTGCGACTGGCGGGTTTAATCAACTGGGATCAGCTTAGCGCGTTGATGAGTGAGAGCTTCACCTCAAACAGAGGCCGACCTGCGACCTCGCCGCGGCTCATAGCGGGCTTACTGTACGATCAAGTCGGAACTACTACGTGGCTGCGTTGATGCCAATCTGTACTTCATGGCGAAACCAAGCATCATGCTCCGTCGTTTTCTGTTGTTGTCATACGAAGTCGCGCTCTGGTGGAGCGGATAAGGATCGAACTCACGACCTTCGCATTGCGAACGCGACACTTTCCCAACTGAGCTACCGCCCCACGGTTGCATGATTTAAAAAAATTCTAGTACGTGTTTTTTCATTAACAAGTCGCATCTCAATATTTTTTCTGCGCGTGTTAAGATCATCCCCCTTGTGCCGATTCACGGCCTTTTTATCTGAATATAAAGCATACGATGTCCGCTGGTTTGAACCCAGCGCAGCGCGAAGCGGTGCGCTATCTTGATGGGCCTTGCCTGGTGCTCGCGGGCGCAGGCAGCGGCAAAACGCGCGTGATTACGCAAAAAATTACGTATCTGATTGAAGAGCGAGGCTTTGAGCCTAAATATATTGCCGCAGTAACTTTTACCAATAAAGCCGCTGCCGAAATGCGTGAGCGTGTGGCTCAGCTACTGGAAGGCAAAACCATGTCTGCGCCTGGCAAGGAAGGGCGCAAGATACCTGCTAAGCAACTCACGGTTTGCACCTTTCACTCGCTTGGCCTGCAAATGCTCAGGCAAGAAGCCGAGCATGTAGGCTTGAAGCCGCAGTTTTCGATCATGGATGCGCAAGATTGCTTTACGATGGTCCAAGAGCAAGCAGCCACCACTGACAAAGCACTGATCCGCCGTATTCAAAGCGCGATTTCGCTTTGGAAGAATGCGCTGGTAGCGCCGGAGAGCGCGCTTGCCAACGCCAGCGATGAAGATGAGCATCAGGCGGCACTGATTTATCGTAATTATGTCGCCACGCTGAGCGCTTACCAGGCAGTGGATTTTGATGATTTGATCCGTATTCCGGCCGAGCTTTTAGCGGCTAATGAAGAGATCCGTGACAAATGGCAAAACCGCTTACGTTATTTGCTGATTGATGAATATCAGGACACCAATGCTTGCCAATATACTTTACTGAAGTGGCTAGCTGGGCCGCGGGCAGCATTTACAGCGGTGGGTGATGACGATCAAGCGATTTACGGTTGGCGTGGCGCGACGCTGGAAAACCTCAAGCAGCTGCAAGTTGATTTTCCTGCACTAAAAGTGATCAAGCTGGAGCAAAACTATCGTTCGACCGTGCGTATTTTGGATGCGGCTAACAATGTGATTGCTAACAATCCCAAGCTGTTCGAGAAAAAATTATGGAGCGAACATGGGGTGGGTGATGCGATTACGGTAACGGCGGCTAATGATGACGAGCATGAGGCTGAGTCAGTGGTATTTCGGCTCTCCGCACATCGCTTTGAGCGGCGGGCGCAGTTTCGCGATTATGCGATTCTGTACCGTGGTAATTTTCAGGCGCGGGTATTAGAGAAAGTGCTGCGACGTGAGCGAATTCCATATGTCTTATCAGGCGGGCAATCATTTTTTGAGCGCGCTGAAATTAAGGATGTGTGCTCGTATCTAAGGCTGATCGCCAATGCGGATGATGATCCAGCGTTTATTCGGGCGGTCACTACGCCTCGCCGTGGTGTGGGTAACACGACGCTTGAATCCCTTGGCGCATTTGCTGGACAAGCGAAGTGTTCGCTGTTTGAGGCGGTTTATATGGGGGCGCTTGAAGCACGGCTTGCGGTGCGCCAACTTGAGCCGCTGCGCGCATTTTGTGATTTTATTGAGCGCTTGCGGGTCCGTGCGGCGAAAGAGCCCGCGACGGTTTTGCTAGATGACTTAATGGCGGGCATTCAGTATGAGGCTTATCTATATGATACATATGATGAGCGCCAGGCGCGGACCAAATGGCAAAATGTCCTTGAATTTCTTGAGTGGCTTAAACGTAAAGGCACTAAGCCTGAGCTAGAGGAGCAAACGGCCACTGGCTTTGATACGGCCGATGGTCTCTCCGATACAGGTAAAAACTTATTGCAACTGATTCAAATGGTGGCTTTGATGTCAATGCTTGAGGGCCGTGATGAAGATCCTGATGCAGCGCGACTGTCAACCATACATGCAGCCAAAGGACTTGAGTATCCGCATGTATTTTTAATCGGCTGTGAAGAGGGAATTTTGCCGCATCGAGGGGGCGAAGGTGTTGAAATGGATGATGCGCGCATTGAAGAGGAAAGACGCTTAATGTACGTCGCCATTACTCGCGCCAAGCGCAGTCTACATCTTACGTATTGCACGAAACGTAACTATGCGCAGCAAACGCAAGTATGTGAACCGTCGCGTTTTATTGCAGAAATGGTGCTGGAGGAGAGCGCGCCAGGTGCGCCAGAAGACGCCCCGATGACGCCGAAAGACCGTTTGGCTAATTTAAAAGCCCTGTTAAATTAGTCTCGCCGCCCTATTGATTAGGGATCAATCAATTTTATTTAACGGCTTTGACCATATAATCAACCGCTGCTTTAACTTCAGCATCAGGGGCATTTGAGCCGCCTTTAGGCAACATATTGCCTTTGCCATGCAGAGCGTAGCTATAGATGGTCTCGATCGATTCTTTTAAGCGAGGTGCCCAGGCGGTTTTATCGCCGAGTTTAGGGGCATTCATCACGCCAGTGCCATGACAGGCAACACAAAATTGTGAGTAGAGCGCTTTGCCGGCTTGCGCCAGATCGGCGCCACTGCCGGCAACTGAGGGGGTGGGGATTGCAGACAGTGCAGCCAGCGCGGCTGAGGCTGTAGTTTGCGTAGTCGGCAAAGCGTTTTCTGGCGTGGTGGTGGCGGTATTTAATGCTGGTGTTGCTGCTGCTTCGCGGATTTCGAGCTGAGCGATGGGGGCGATGCGCTGAGTAATGGAGGCTGGCGACATAGCATCGGTGCCTGTGCCTGCACGATAGGTATTATCAACATATTCGATCAGCAAGAGAATGCCTACGACTGGAATCAAAAAAGAAGCAATGACGACTACAATAAGCTGCCGTGGAGTTTTAATGAGTGCGTCGTGATGGTTTTCGCTCATGCTAGTTTTGTCTCCATTATTGAACGATATCAGCAAATTATAAGTTTAAACGATTGATTTGAGGGGGGTGTTTTTGATGGAAAAGCCCGATCAGAGGGCAGATAGCTAGATATTCATACTGAACACGTAGACTTCGTGAGCTGAAACGGGTATCCTTGCGACTTCGCTTAGCAGTCTCTCGCTTTGCCAAGCGCCCGTAGCTCAGTGGATAGAGTGTCGGCCTCCGAAGCCGAAGGTCGCTGGTTCGATCCCAGCCGGGCGCGCCAAAATACAATAAAAATACGCCTCTTTATACTTGTCACCCCAACCCACGCAACATACGTAATGTCGCTCTTAGCGTCGCCAGCCGTGCCGGCAGATCCTGCGCCTGAGTTTCAATCCGCAGCTTGTCTTGCCCAATCAGTTTGATATGACGATGCTTTTGTACCAGCGCAATGATGTACGCTGCGTTGATCGGTGGGTTAGGCATAAACAGCAGGGTGATTGCACTTTCTGACACATCGATTTTTATAATGCCAAGGGGTTTGGCGGCTACGCGTATGCGGTGTGTTTCAATCAGTGCGTGGGCTGGCGGGGGAAGCTTGCCAAAGCGGTCAATCAGTTCCTCGTGGATGGTATCGATAGCATCGTCAAGGGCGCAGCCTGCCAGTCGTTTGTATAAAGACAGTCGCTGTTGCACGTCGCCACAATAGTCTGCAGGCAACAGTGCGGGGACATGTAAATTGATATCTGTAGCAGCGGCAAGCGGTGCGGTCAGATCCGGCTCATGGCCAGCTTTAAGTGCGTTGACGGTATCATGCAGCATCTCGCTGTAAAGTTGAAAGCCAATGGCATGAATTTCCCCTGACTGTTTGTCTCCCAGGACTTCACCGGTGCCGCGGATTTCAAGATCATGCATGGCTAGATAAAAGCCTGAGCCTAACTCTTCCATTTGCTGAATCGCTTCGAGTCGGCGCATGGCCTGTTTGGTTAACGCTTCTGGATCGTGCACCAGTAAATAAGCATAAGCTTGGTGATGCGAGCGGCCAACGCGGCCACGTAACTGATGTAATTGGGCGAGGCCGAATTTATCTGCGCGATGCATCAAAATCGTGTTGGCGCTGGGTACGTCAATACCGGTTTCAATGATGGTGGTACATAAGAGCACATTGGTGCGCTGAGCAACAAAGTCACGCATCACGCGTTCCAACTCACGTTCGTGCATCTGCCCATGCGCGACTGCGATGCGGGCTTCGGGCATCAACTCTTCGAGCATCAGGCGGCGCTGCTGAATGGTCTCAACTTCATTATGCAGAAAATAGATTTGGCCGCCGCGTTTGAGTTCGCGCAGCATGGCTTCGCGGATTGTGCTGTGGTCTTCGCGGCGCACAAAAGTTTTAATCGCTAGCCTTTTTTGAGGGGCGGTGGCAATCACCGAGAAATCGCGTAACCCTTCCAGCGCCATCCCCAGCGTGCGGGGGATTGGGGTCGCGGTAAGCGTGAGCACATCGACTTGCGCGCGTAAGGTTTTAAGCGCTTCTTTCTGGCGTACGCCAAAGCGGTGCTCTTCGTCGATAATGACCAGCCCGAGTTGCTTAAAATTGATTTGTGGCGACAATAATTTGTGGGTGCCAATCACAATATCGACGGTGCCGGCCTGCAATGCAGTGATTGCTTGAGCAATTTCTTGGGCGGTTTTGAAGCGCGATAACTCGGCAATTTTAACCGGCCAATCTGCGAAGCGATCGGAGAAAGTCTGAAAATGTTGCTCGGCCAGAAGTGTCGTGGGCGCTAGCAGTGCCACTTGCTTGCCATCTAACACCGCAATAAAGGCAGCACGTAGCGCCACTTCTGTTTTACCAAAACCGACATCGCCGCAGACCAGTCGATCCATCGGTTTGCCACTGGTCATATCAGCCATCACAGCCGCAATCGCGGCGGCCTGATCCGGCGTTTCTTCAAAGCCGAAACTTTCAGCAAAACGTTCGTAATCATCGGGCGATAGAGAAAAAACATGCCCCTCGCGGGCCGCGCGGCGAGCGTACAGATTGAGCAGTTCAGCGGCGGTGTCGCGGATTTGCTGGGCGGCTTTGCGCCTGGCTTTTTCCCACTGACCGGAACCGAGTGCATGGAGGGGGGCATTCTCTGGGCTAGCGCCGCTATAGCGTGAAATCATATGCAAGTGCGAAACCGGCACGTAGAGCGTGCTATTGGAGGCATACTCGAGGTGTAAAAATTCAGTTTCGCCCTCGCCTAAGTCCATTGAGGCTAGGCCGTGATAGCGTCCAATGCCATGTTGACTATGCACGACGGGTTCGCCAATTTTAAGTTCGGACAAATCGCGCACCATCGCATCGACGTCGCTCGCTTGTTCTTGTCGGCGGCGTCCGACACGTCGCGCCAGCCCGCCGTACAGTTCGCTTTCTGTGATGACGGCAAGACCTTCGGCGGGTAAGGCAAAGCCCGTGGCCAGTGGCGCGGTGGTTAGTGCAAAGTGCAGCGTCTCATCTGTAAAAGCCGCAAAAGTGTCAAGCAAAGCGGGCTTGAGAGAATGCTCGCTAAGCATTTGCAGGATGGTTTCGCGTCGCCCAGCGGATTCGGCCGCAAGCAGTACGCGTTGCGATGTCTTGCCTAGCCAGTCACGAAGTGCGGCCACCGGGTCGCTGGCCTGACGGTTCACTGAGAGGGTCGGCAGTGGCTCAGCCCAGTGCGTGCGGCGCGCTTGGCCGGCAGCCGGCGTTGCTAGAATAAGGCGCGCAAAAGGTTTAGCCTGGGTAAAAAAATCCTCATCTGACAAAAAAAGGCGTGCCGGTTCTAGAATGGGCCGCTCGCGATGATGAGACAAAAATGTGTAGCGCTGTTTCGTATCGGCGGCAAACTGCTTGATTGCTGTATCTAGATCGCCAATCATTGCTAAGTGAGCAGTGGGCGGCAGATAATCAAAAAGTGTTGCTGTTTCGTCAAAAAACAGCGGTAAATAATATTCAATGCCGGCTGACGGTATGCCGACGCCAATGTCTTTATAAAGCGGTACCCGGCTTGGGTCGCCCTCAAAGAGTTCGCGCCAGCGGCTGCGAAATGCAGTGCGCGCAGGCTCGTCAAACGGAAATTCACGGCCCGGTAGCAATCTTACTTCACGCACTGGGTAGAGACTGCGTTGGGTATCTGGATCAAAAGCGCGGATCGAATCAATTTGATGATCAAATAAATCAAGCCGGTAAGGCAACGCAGAGCCCATTGGAAAAAGATCAATCAGCCCGCCACGTACGCAATATTCGCCGGGTCGCATGACCTGGCTGACATGCTCGTAACCGGCGAGGGTCAGTTGCGCTTTAAGTTGTGCTGTATCAAGCTGCTCACCTTGCGTAAATTCAAACGTGTAGGCCGCCATAAAAGAGGGGGGCGCCATCCGGTAAAGGGCGGTGGTGGCGGGTACCAGCACAATATCGCAGCGCCCCGCGCTCAGATCATGCAGGGTTGCCAGCCGTGCTGAAACCAAATCCTGATGTGGCGAAAAAGCATCATAAGGCAGGGTTTCCCAGTCCGGCAAAAGGCGTACGCGCGCTTCAGGCGCGAAGTAAGCGATTTCATGCTGCAGTCGCTGAGCGTCGGCTGCGAGTGCGCAAAAGACCACCAGCAAGGGTAACTGTGTGCGATGGGTGGTGAAATAACGCGCGAGTGCCAGCGCATCGGCTGAGCCGTATGCGCCATCAAAGACAAAGCGCTGACCGGGCTTGACTAAGCTAGGGACATGAGGAGAAGCGAGCGTGATGTTTTCAGGCATAGAGCAACAGGGCATAATACATAAGTAGCGCGGCGAGCTCTTTCAGAACTTTGTCGCAAAGGGGGCTATTATAGAATCCGAATCGATTTTTTTATTTTGGTTGACGATAAAGTGCTTGTGAATGAACGTCTTTTTGTAGTCATCCCATGTGCTGGCATTGGGCAGCGGGCAGGCGCTCAATTGCCCAAGCAGTATCGCATGGTGGCAGGTCACAATCTGCTTTATCACACGCTGGCGGCTTTTGATGCGTGTTCTGAGTTAACCCAAACGCTCGTGGTATTGGCGCCCAATGATGCTCACTTTGACCCACGCCGTTTTAGTGGCTTGCGTTTTGCGGTGCGCCGCTGTGGCGGTGACAGTCGCCAAGCGTCGGTCCTTAACGGCTTAAAGGCGTTGGCGGAATTTGGCGCGCGTGATCATGATTGGGTGTTGGTGCACGATGCCGCCCGTGCGGGTATCCAGCCAGAGTTGATCCGTGCGCTGATTCGTGCCGTACGTGATGATCCGGTGGGTGGTATTGTGGCATTGCCACTGGCGGATACCTTAAAGCGCCAGGCGCCGGCGAGCGAGGTTGCAGCAGGGGTCGCACTGTCGCTACCGTCTATTCTGCGCACGGAACCACGCACACAGTTATGGCTAGCGCAGACACCACAAATGTTTAGACTAGGGATGCTACGTCATGCGCTGGTGCGCGCGCAGCAAGAAGGGCATATACTCACTGATGAGGCGAGTGCCTTTGAAGGGCTAGGGCATTCGCCTAAACTAGTACAAGGCAGCCTGCGTAACTTTAAGGTCACCTACCCGGATGATTTCGACATCATCGAAGCCATCCTGGGTCGTCAAAAAATCTAACATGAGGGGATTTAAGCATGCAATTTCGTATTGGACAGGGCTATGACATTCATGAGTTGGTGCCAGAGCGGCCACTTATCATTGGTGGTGTGCGAGTACCTTACGAGCGAGGATTACTCGGCCATTCGGATGCCGATGTGTTGCTTCATGCAGTGATTGATGCGCTTTTGGGCGCGGCGGCGCTGGGCGATATTGGGCGGCATTTTCCCGATACGGATCTGCAGTTTGCGGGCGCTGATAGCCGGACGTTACTGCGCGAGACGCTAAACCGAGTGCAAGCTGCGGGCTATACGGTGGTTAATCTAGATAGTACGGTGATTGCGCAAGCGCCTAGACTCACGCCTCATATTGATATGATGTGCGCAAATCTTGCAGCTGACCTAGATGTGCCGCTCGATTGTGTGAATGTCAAAGCGAAAACTAACGAAAAGCTTGGTTTTCTTGGGCGGGGCGAAGGCATCTCTGCGGAGGCGGTGGTCTTGCTAAGCCGGACTTGAAAAACTCATCAATCACCCTAACTTGTAGTGAAGTAACCGAGATAGAGGCGTTCAATGAGAATCGATAAATTCACCACCAAATTTCAGCAAGCATTGGCTGATGCCCAAAGCTTGGCCGTTGGCAACGATCATCAATATATCGAACCGGCTCATTTGCTGTTGGCGCTGCTCGCGCAGCCCGATAGTGCTGCACGCTCATTACTGGCGCATGCTGGGGTGCACCTCCAAGCATTGCAGCAAGCGCTCAGTAGTGCGCTTGAGCGTTTGCCAAAAGTCCAAGGCACGGATGGCAATGTGCAGCTTGGCCGTGATCTTACAGGTCTGTTGAATCAGACGGATAAAGAAGCGCAAAAAGCCGGCGATAGCTATATTGCTAGCGAAATGTTTTTGCTCGCGCTGGCCGACGATAAAAATGAAATAGGTCAGTTGGTGCGCCAGCATGGCTTAACGCGCAAGGCGCTAGAGGCCGCGATTGCCGCTGTGCGGGGTGGTGACTCTGTGCGTAACCCAGAAGCAGAAAGCCAGCGCGAGGCCCTGAAGAAATATACGCTAGACTTAACTGAGCGGGCGCGGGCCGGTAAGCTTGATCCGGTGATTGGCCGGGATGACGAAATTCGCCGGTCAATCCAAATTTTACAGCGCCGCACAAAAAATAACCCGGTATTAATCGGTGAGCCTGGCGTGGGCAAGACGGCAATTGTCGAAGGGCTTGCACAACGCATCGTCAACGGAGAAGTGCCGGAATCGCTTAAAAGTAAGCGTGTTTTATCGCTCGATATGGCGGCCCTCTTAGCAGGTGCAAAATATCGTGGCGAATTTGAAGAGCGGCTGAAAGCCGTGCTCAGCGATGTTGCCAAAGACGAAGGGCAGACAATCGTTTTTATCGATGAAATTCATACTGTCGTGGGTGCCGGCAAGGCTGAAGGCGCGCTTGACGCAGGCAACATGCTGAAGCCCGCGCTCGCACGCGGCGAGCTGCATTGCATTGGCGCTACTACGCTTGATGAATACCGCAAGTATGTCGAAAAAGATGCCGCGCTTGAGCGGCGTTTTCAGCGGGTGCAAGTTGACGAACCTACCGTAGAAGCCACCATCGCAATTTTGCGCGGCTTGCAAGAAAAATACGAATTGCATCACGGCATTCAGATTACCGATCCAGCGATTGTAGCGGCTGCGGAACTCTCGCACCGTTATATCACAGACCGTTTTTTACCGGACAAGGCGATTGATTTAATCGATGAAGCCGCCGCTAAAATTAAAATGGAAATTGACTCTAAGCCGGAGGTCATGGACCGGCTTGAGCGACGCTTGATTCAGTTAAAAATTGAGCGTGAGGCGGTCAAAAAAGAACCAGATGAAGCCTCGCAAAAGCGCTTGCAGCTGATTGAGGTGGAAATTGACCGGCTTGGCAAGGAATATGCCGATCTCGAAGAAATCTGGAATGCCGAGAAAGCGGCCGTGCAAGGGAGTGCACACCTTAAAGAAAAAATTGAGCGCACCCGGGTTGAGATTGCTCGCTTGCAGCGCGAAGGTAAGCTAGATCAGGTGGCGCAACTGCAATATGGCGAGCTTCCTCAGTTGGAGGCACAGCTTAAACAGGTGACCCAAGCTGAAACCGAAAAAGGGCCGGGAACCACTCGCCCGCAGTTATTACGCACCCAAGTGGGCGCGGAAGAAATTGCTGAAGTGGTCTCGCGCGCAACGGGTATTCCAGTCGCTCGCATGATGCAAGGCGAGCGAGACAAGCTGATGCATATCGAAGCCAAGCTACATGAGCGTGTCATTGGCCAAGACGAAGCGCTTCGTGCTGTGGCCGATGCAATCAGGCGCTCGCGGGCCGGCTTGGCAGATCCGGGGCGGCCGTATGGTTCTTTTTTGTTTCTGGGCCCAACCGGCGTGGGTAAGACGGAGCTATGTAAAGCGCTCGCTGCATTCTTATTTGACTCGCAGGATCATCTGATTCGCATCGACATGAGCGAATTCATGGAAAAACACAGCGTAGCAAGACTGATTGGCGCGCCGCCTGGTTACGTTGGCTATGAAGAGGGCGGTTATCTGACTGAAGCCGTCCGGCGCAAACCCTATAGCGTTATTCTGCTTGACGAGATTGAAAAAGCGCATGCCGATGTTTTCAACGTTCTCTTGCAGGTACTAGACGATGGCCGCATGACCGATGGGCAAGGGCGTACAGTTGACTTTAAGAATACCGTGATTGTAATGACCTCTAATTTGGGCTCGCATCTGATTCAAGCGATGGTGGATGAGCCTCATGAAGCGGTGCGTGATGCCGTGTGGACTGAAGTCAAACAGCATTTCAAACCAGAGTTTTTAAACCGGATTGATGAAGTGGTCGTCTTCCATGGGCTGGATCGCGCGCAGATTGAGTCTATTGCGAAAGTCCAACTGGCTAACTTGACTGAGCGTCTAGTAAAGCTCGACATGCAATTGGAGATATCGGAGGCAGCGCTGAAACAAATCAGCGCGATTGGCTATGACCCGTTATTTGGCGCTCGTCCACTTAAGCGCGCTATTCAGCAGGAAATCGAAAACCCGATTGCAAAGTTGATTCTTTCAGGAAAAGTTGGTCCGAAAGATTTGATTCCAGTGGATTATCAAGATGGACGGTTTGTCTTTGAGCGGGTAGTGCATTAATTGTATTAGCTGTGATCAGAACTACTACACTTCAAACCGCTGCTGAAGAAGTGGGTAGTAATTTGAATAAGCCAACTAATAAACTCGTTTGTGTTAAAAACAAACCAATCACCCAAGCCACTAAAGTGTCTTTTAGCTTGGAAAGCTTGATATCCGTATCTTTGCTTGCAAGTTCAAAGCGGGTACCCATATCTTTGCGTAATTCACTGATATCTTTATGCACATGAGAAAATTTTTCATCTACTCGAACTTCAAGCTGGGCTAAATCGTCTTTTGTGGCTAACCTCTCATCGATAAGCTGCGCTTGCAGGCCGGATAAAGTTTCCGCCTGCTCGAGCGGCATGCCGGCTGCAGTCAGCCGCTTGATGAACTCGTAAGTGTCAAAGATTAATTTACTCATGAGAAGCGTCCTATATTGAGTTAATGTAGCATATTCGTATTTGTTGCTGGTAAGCACTATGCAACCTCTCTCTGTTTAAACATTGCATATATTTGTTCGGGTAACCCTCTCAGAGGCGAAGGCTTTTGAGGCATTAAGCCAGGTTTATAGTGCATGTTGGCATGTTGCTTCCACGGCACGAGCTTAACTAAAAAACGACTTCCATCGGCAATCACAATTTGCTCGCCCGCCAGCGCTGCCTCAATGAGGCCGCATAACTTGATTTGTGCTTCATAAATATCGACGACTCGCATTATTTAATCTCCATCTATTTAACCCGTTAAAGTTATATTTATTCTATTTGGTTTTAATTGAGAGCGCAAGCTTATTGATGCAATTTTTGTGTATGATTTTTGGTGCGGCAGCAAGGGCAACCGCCATGTGTTTGATTTAACTCGGCTGAGGGCCTTCGTCAGCGCCTTTCTTGAGGCGCGTGAGCCAGGCAGTGTGCTGCGCAACTATGCTGATGCAGCCAAACAGCCTCCGATTTTAGAGGCTGTCTCGGCTATCTTTAAGCGTTCATCCCGTGGTGGCGCAACAGCGCATCAAGCGTGGGTTCACGACCGCGAAACGCTGTGAATGACGCCATCGCGGGCCGGCTGCCCCCGGTTTCAAGTATTTCCGTGCGGTAGCGAGCGCCGATAATCGGGTCAAGGACGTTGCCATTTTGGGCTTGCGCAGCTTCTTCGAACGCCGCATAAGCATCGGCGGATAACACTTCGGCCCATTTATAGCTGTAATAGCCAGCCGCATAGCCGCCTGCAAAAATATGGCTGAAGGTATTTGGCCAGCGCGAGAACGGGGCCTGCGAGATGACATGGTAGGTGTCATTCAGAGTGCGTGCCAGTTCGTCGATGCGGGTGGTACCAGTCGGGTCAAAGCCAGTATGTAAATGCAAATCAAACATCGACAAAACGACCTGCCTGAGCGTGCCTAAACCACTTTGAAAATTTTTGGCGGCCAGCATTTTGTCAAACAGAGTTCGAGGTAGTGGCTCGCCAGTATCAATATGCGCGCTCATTGCGTGCAGTACTTCCCATTCCCAGCAGAAGTTTTCCATAAATTGCGACGGCAATTCAACCGCATCCCATTCAACGCCATTAATGCCGGAGACGGCGAGTTCATCAATGCGCGTGAGCATATGGTGCAGCCCGTGGCCGAATTCATGGAACAGGGTAATCACGTCATCGTGCGTGAAGCAGGCAGGTTTGTCGCCAATCGGTGCTGAGAAATTACACACTAGGTAGGCAGCCGGCGTTTGGATGGCACCATCTTGCTGGCGGCAACGAGCCCGGGCATCATCCATCCAGGCGCCGCCACGTTTGCCTTCGCGGGCGTAAAGATCAAGGTAGAAGTGTGCAATGAGCTGACCACTGGCGTTTTCGATGCGGAAAAATCGTACATCGGGGTGCCAGGCCGGCGCGTGGTCAGCGCGTAAAGTAATATTAAAAAGCGTTTCGGCAACTTTGAATAGACCGGCAAGTACGGTATTTTCAGGGAAATACTGTTTGACTTCGTTTTCAGAAAACGAGTAGCGCTGCTCACGCAATTTTTCAGAGGCAAAGGTAATATCCCATGGCGCCAACTCGGCCAAGCCAAGCTCGCTGGCGGCAAAATCTTGTAATTGCTGCCAGTCTTTTTCCGCATAGGGGCGGGCGCGTTGCGCTAGATCATCAAGAAACTGTTTGACTTGCGCTGGGGACTCGGCCATTTTGGAGGCCAGTGACACTTCAGCGAAATTGGCATAACCGAGCATATGCGCTTCTTCGGCACGCAGGGTAAGCTGTTCGATGATATTTTGGGTATTGTCCCACTCAAGCTTACCGTTGCTGTATTGGACGCCCAATTCTGATGCCCGGCTATGATATGCCCGGTACATTGCCTCGCGCAGTGGCCGATGTTGAGCAGATTGCATCACCGGGAAATACGACGGGAAATGCAAGCTAAAGGCCCAGCCTGCTTGACCATTTTTAGTCGCCAGGTGACGCGCGCTCTCGCGCACATCAGCGGGCAAGTCGGCCAACTCAGCCTCATTGGTCACTAGATATGAATAGGCATTGGTGGCATCAAGCACGTGGTCAGAAAAGGCTTTTGATAAATTCGCTTGACGCTCTTGCAAAGCCGCAAAACGTGGCTTGCTGGCGTCATCTAGCTCAGCGCCGGCAAGCCTGAATTCGCGTAGCGCGTTATCGAGGATTTTTTTACGTGCCGCAGATAAGTCTGAGTTATCGGGGTTTGCCGCAATCGCCTTATATTTTTCGTAGAGCGCTAAATTTTGGCCGACGTTGGTCCAGAATTCAGTGACACGTGGGAGGTTTTCGCTGTGCGCTGCGCGTAGCTCTGGGGTGTCAGCCACCGCATTGAGGTGACCAATTACGCCCCACGCGCGCGACAGCGGCTCGGTTGCGCGCTCGACGGCTGCCACTATATTTTGCCAGTCAGTCGGCGTGTCAGGTGCACTGGCACGCTCAATGGCGGCGGTTGCATTGGCGAGCAACTCATCCAGCGCGGGTGTGACGTGTTCGGCGCGAATCTGCGCAAAGCGTGGTAAATCGGAAAAGTCGAGCAGCGGATTATCAGATTTCATAAAATTTTTAAGCGATCTGTGAATTGAGGTGATCTGTACATGCTTGTTCGGCCGCTTCAACGGTATTCACAAGCAACATGGTGATGGTCATTGGACCGACGCCGCCAGGTACCGGCGTGATATGGCCAGCCACTTCTTTGACCTGTTCAAAATCAACATCACCGCAAAGTTTACCTGCTTCATCACGGTTCATGCCAACATCAATGACGGTCGCACCGGGTTTAACCATATCGGCCGTCAGGAGATTGCGCTGACCGGCAGCTGCAATTACGATATCCGCTGTGCGCGTATGAGCGGCCAGGTCTCGCGTTTTGCTATGGCAGATGGTGACCGTGGCGCCAGCCTCAAGTAACAGCAGCGCCATTGGTTTGCCGACAATATTTGAGCGGCCAATCACGACCGCCTCGGCGCCGCTCAGCGGAATCTTTGAAGCTTGCAGCATCTTTATAACACCATATGGCGTACAGGGTCGAAAGCGCGCTTGGCCAGTGAGTAACGCGCCGGCGTTGGCAATATGAAAGCCATCCACGTCTTTAGCGGCGGCAATGGCTTCAATCACTTTATGGCTGTTAATATGTGCCGGCAGAGGCAATTGCACCAAAATGCCGTGAATGGCTGGGTCGCGATTGAGCATCTCAATGCGCGCTAGCAACTCGGCTTCACTGAGATTTGCTGGGTAACGGTCGCATGAAGAATGCAGGCCATGTTCCTCACAGGCTTTCACTTTATTGCGGACATAGACAGCACTGGCTGGATTGTCGCCGACTAATATCACCGCCAGCCCAGGCCGGCACCCTTGTTGGGCAAGAGTAGCAGCGCGCGCGGCGACGTCAGCGCGGACAATTTTTGAGAGGGCGTTGCCGTTAATTAAAGTAGCGGTCATGATAATAGTAGAGGGCGAGTTTTGTAGTCTGGCAAAATTGTAGAGTGTCGATGAGGCTACAAAACAAATACCTTGTTGATGGAAAGCAACACATTATACTGGCTATGTCATGGCTGCAAAGAGGCCTGATTATTCTCAACGCGTGTTTGATCTCTGTCGCGGGCGGCGCTCACCGAGCTTTGTTTTGCCGCCAATTTTATGCTGCAATGCAATAATATTTCACATTATGGGAATATTTCCCGTAATTTGGAAATTCTTCTTGCATTGCTGAATGCGCGCTCTTTACAATTTGGCCGTTAAGACCTGTTTCGGCTTAAATCGCTTTCTAAAGCGAAATACGCCAAACAGGGAAGCAGTTCTTTCATCAGGAGACAAAATGTCTGCCGTACCCAAGGAAGTGTTGAAATATATTGCTGTCGAACACGATGAAGATCCCGAAGAAACGGGTGAGTGGCTAGAGGCGCTTGAAGGCGTGCTGGCCAGTGTTGGCCCGCAACGTGCTCACTATTTGATTGAAAAACAGATTGAGCTTGCCCGCTTGCGCGGCGCTCATTTGCCATTTTCGGCAACCACGCCTTATATCAATACGATTCCAGTTGAGCAGCAAGTGCAATATCCTGGGGACTCGGACATTGAACACCGCATTCGATCCTATACGCGCTGGAATGCCGTTGCGATGGTCTTGCGCGCGGGTAAAGAGACGAACGTAGGAGGCCATATCGCCTCCTTTGCCTCCGCCGCTACGCTGTATGACGTGGGCTTTAACCATTTCTGGCATGCGCCTTCTAAGGAGCATGGGGGCGATTTGATTTTTATGCAGGGCCATTCGTCGCCGGGCATTTATTCGCGAGCCTTTTTGTTGGGCCGGCTGACGCAAGAGCAACTGGATAATTTCCGCCAAGAGGTGGGGGGCAACGGCATTTCGTCTTATCCGCATCCATGGTTAATGCCGAATTTTTGGCAATTCCCAACCGTGTCGATGGGGTTGGGGCCAATTATGTCTATTTATCAGGCGCGCTTCATGAAGTACCTAGCGATGCGTGGCATCGTTCAAACTGAAGGGCGCAAAGTATGGGCCTTTTTGGGCGATGGCGAGACCGATGAGCCCGAGTCCCTCGGCGCGATTGGCATGGCCGGCCGCGAACGGCTCGATAATCTGGTGTTTGTGGTGAACTGCAATCTACAGCGGCTCGATGGTCCGGTGCGCGGCAGTGGCTCGATTATCCAGGAATTGGAGTCTTCTTTCCGTGGCGCGGGCTGGAATGTGATTAAGATCGTTTGGGGCAGCCGCTGGGATGCTTTGTTTGCCCGTGATAAAACGGGTGTACTGATGCGCCGCATGAGGGCCGTCGTCGATGGCGAATACCAAACTTACAAATCTGAAAGCGGCGCTTATGTGCGCGAGCATTTTTTCAATACACCAGAGCTCAAAGCATTAGTTTCAGATTGGTCAGATGACGATATTTGGAATTTAAATCGTGGCGGACACGATCCGCATAAAATTTATGCAGCTTTCTCCGCAGCGTCGCAAGCGTGTGGCCAACCCACCGTAATTTTAGCCAAAACCATTAAAGGCTATGGCATGGGTGAAGCAGGTCAAGCGATGAATATCACCCATCAGCAAAAGAAAATGCCGATTGATGCACTGAAAAAATTCCGTGATCAATTCCGTCTGCCGATTACAGATGAAGCCCTGGCCGATGTCCCTTACCTGAAATTTGAAGAGGGTTCAAAAGAGCTGACCTATATGCGGCAGCAGCGCATGGCGTTAGGCGGTTATTTGCCGGCTCGCCGCGCTAAGGCTGAGCCGTTGCCAGTGCCTGCGTTAACTAGTTTTGAGCCGGTTTTAAAAGGAACCGGAGAAGGCCGCGAGATTTCAACGACGATGGCTTTTGTGCGGATTTTAAATATCTTGCTCAAAGATAAAGCGTTGGGTAAGCGGATCGTGCCGATTGTGCCGGATGAGTCGCGGACGTTCGGCATGGAAGGTTTGTTCCGGCAGATTGGCATTTGGAATCAGGACGGCCAAAAATATGTGCCGGAGGATTCTGATCAGCTGATGTTTTATAAAGAATCAAAAACTGGCCAGATTTTACAAGAAGGGATTAACGAAGCGGGCGGGATGTGCGACTGGATCGCGGCGGCAACGGCGTATTCAACGCACGGCGAGCAGATGATTCCCTTCTATATCTTTTATTCGATGTTTGGCTTTCAGCGCGTTGGCGATCTGGCATGGGCTGCTGCCGATATGCGCTCGCGTGGCTTTTTGCTGGGCGCGACAGCTGGGCGCACTACGCTCAATGGCGAAGGGTTGCAACACGAAGATGGCCATTCGCATCTGTTTTCAGCCGGGATTCCAAACTGCGTAAGCTATGATCCGACATTTGGCTATGAGCTCGCGGTTATTATGCAAGATGGCTTGCGCCGGATGGTGCAGGAGCAAGAAGACGTTTATTACTATATTACGGTAATGAATGAAAACTACGAGCATCCGGCATTGCCGGCAGGCATTGAGCAAGATATTGTGAAAGGCATGTATTGCTTTAAGAAAGCCGATTCTCAGCAGGACACAATGCCCCGCGTGCAACTGCTCGGTTCAGGTACCATTTTCAATGAAGTGATTGCGGCTGCCGACCTACTAGCAAAAGATTGGGGGGTGGTTGCCGATCTATGGGGGTGCCCAAGCTTTACCGAGCTTGCTCGAGATGGGCAAGCCACTGAGCGACACAATCTACTCCATCCTGCTGAGGCGCCAAAGCGCTCTCACGTTGAGACATTGCTAAAAGACGCCAAAGGCCCAGTGATTGCGGCAACGGATTATGTACGCGCCTTTGCTGAGCAAATCCGGGCTTTTGTGCCAGGTCGCTATGTGGTGTTGGGGACAGATGGTTTTGGCCGCTCGGATACACGCGAGAAGCTGCGCCACTTCTTTGAGGTTGACCGCTATTGGGTCACCGTGGCGGCGCTCAAAGCCTTGGCGGATGAAGGCGTGATTAAGCCACAGCTTGTGGCTGAAGCATTAGCCAAATATCAGCTCGATCCGGCTAAACCTAACCCAATGACCGTTTAGTAGGCCTGTTCATATCGATGTATGGATAGGATATAGTGCAGCCCCTTATACGGGTTGCATATCCTCCTCTTAGAGAACACATAATGAGTCAAATCATTGAAATTAAAGTACCGGACATTGGCGACTACGCTGACGTGCCAGTCATTGAAGTGCTGGTGAGCCCAGGAGACATGGTTGAGGAAGAGCAGTCTTTGCTGAGTCTCGAGTCGGACAAAGCCACGATGGATATCCCGAGTCCCAGCGCTGGTCGGGTCAAAGAAATCAAAGTGAAACCCGGCGCGCGTGTTTCTCAGGGCACAGTGATTGTTTTGCTTGAGAGCGTGGCCGAAGCCCCGCTAGCCGAGCACGCGTCGCCGGCTCAAGAAGCGGCCACGAATCGCCCTCAATTGCCGGTAGCGCAGAGTATCGTAGGTGCGCCCACTGAGCAGCAGGGAGCCTCAGCCAACTTGAGCCCGCCGCCTCGCCCCGCGTTAGCACCAACGTCAGCAGAGGCAACGGCTCTAACTGGCGTAGCCAGCCCGCAAGCAGACCGCACGGCAAGCCATGCCAGTCCTTCAGTACGCCAATTTGCGCGCGAGCTTGGGGTCGATGTGCAGCAGATTAGCGGCAGCGGGCCTAAAGGACGTATCACACAAGACGATGTGCGGGCTTACATAAAGGCTGCATTGCAAGGTGGCTTGCCGGCCTCGGGCGCGGTAGCGAGCGGCGCCGGTGGTGGCCTCAATTTACTTCCCTGGCCACAAGTTGCCTTCACAAAATTTGGCCCAGTCGAAGCCAAGCCCTTATCGCGTATCAAAAAAATTGCAGGCGCTAACCTGCATCGCAATTGGGTCATGATTCCCCATGTGACGAGCAATGAAGATGCCGATATTACAGAGCTCGAAGCTTTCCGGGTAAAGCTAAACCAAGAAAATAATAAAACTGCCGCCAAGGTCACCATGCTGGCTTTTTTAATCAAAGCCAGCGTTGCGGCGCTTAAACAATACCCCAGCTTTAATACCAGTCTGGATGGCGATAACCTGATTTATAAACAGTACTATCACATTGGCTTTGCGGTAGATACCCCGAATGGTCTGGTGGTGCCGGTGATTCGAGACGCCGATCAAAAAGGGGTGCAGGAGATTGCACAAGAGACCGCAGAACTGGCTCAACTCGCCCGCGAAGGCAAGCTCAAATCTGACCAGATGCAGGGTGGCTGCTTTTCAATTTCTTCGTTAGGCGGTATTGGCGGCACCTACTTCACGCCCATTATCAACGCGCCTGAAGTGGCTATTTTGGGCGTTTGCCGTAGTGCGCTAAGCCCGGTATGGGATGGTCAGCAGTTCATGCCACGTCTCATGTTACCGCTTTCTTTATCGTATGACCATCGCGTTATCGATGGCGCTGAAGCGGCTCGTTTTAACGCCTATCTGGCTGCTGTGCTAGCCGATTTCCGCCGTGTAACCCTGTAGTAAAGGTTTGATAGATGAGTTCAATTGAAACTAAACAGCCGCCAGCAGCGGATCCGGTGGAGTGTGATTTACTGGTACTAGGCGCTGGGCCCGGTGGCTATGCTGCCGCGTTTCGAGCCGCTGATCTTGGCTTGAACACGGTACTGGTTGAACGTTACCCAACGCTTGGCGGGGTCTGTTTAAATGTCGGCTGCATTCCGTCGAAAGCCTTGCTCCATACCGCGCAAATTAGTGCGGAAGTGAAAGCCTTGGCGGCGCACGGTATCTCGTTTGGCGAAGCACAAATCGATTTAAATAAACTGCGTGCCTTTAAATCTGGGGTGATCGCCAAGCTAACCGGCGGCTTAGCGCAGATGGCAAAAGCGCGTAAAGTGCAAGTTATAAATGGGGTAGGTGAATTTACTAGCCCTCACCAGCTGGCCGTCCAAGCCGAAGCCGGTCAGGTGCGCCAGGTCAAATTCAAGCACGCCATTATTGCGGCGGGCTCGCAGTCAATACCGTTGCCTTTTATGCCGGCTGACCCGCGCATCGTTGATTCAACGGGCGCACTTGAATTGCGGCAGATTCCACAGCGCATGTTGGTGATTGGCGGCGGCATCATCGGCCTTGAAATGGCAACCGTTTATTCAGCGCTTGGCGCACAAGTTGATATTGTTGAAATGTCGGATACCCTGATGGCCGGGGCCGATCGTGATTTGGTCAAAGTATGGGAAAAATTTAATGCGCCTCGCTTTGGGCAGATCATGCTAAAAACCAAAACGGTTCAAGCTGAAGCTAAAAATGATGGGATTCATGTTAGTTTTGAAGGCGCACAGGCGCCTAGCAGTGCACAATGTTATGACCTGGTGCTAGTAGCCGTCGGGCGCAAGCCCAATGGCCATCAAATCGGCGCCGACAAAGCCGGCGTCCAGGTCAATGAGCGCGGCTTTATCCTCGTTGACCAACAGCAACGCACCAATGTGCCGCATATTTTTGCAATTGGCGATGTCGTGGGTCAGCCTATGTTGGCCCATAAAGCTGTGCACGAAGGGCATATTGCGGCGGAAGTCGCCGCCGGCCAGAAAGCTTATTTTGATGCGTATCAGATCCCTTCGGTTGCCTATACGGATCCAGAAGTGGCGTGGACGGGCAAAACGGAAGCCCAGTGTCAAGCAGAAGGCATGCAATACGGTAAAGCAGTGTTTCCGTGGGCCGCTTCCGGCCGAGCCATTGCCAATGGCCGCGATGAAGGCCTCACCAAACTGATTTTTGACCAAACGACGCACCGTGTGATTGGCGGCGGGATTGTCGGTACCAGCGCGGGAGATCTCATTGGCGAGCTTTGCCTGGCAATTGAGATGGGGGCAGACGCAGCCGATATAGGTAAAACGATTCATCCCCATCCGACGCTCAGCGAATCAATTGGCATGGCGGCCGAACTGTTTGAAGGCGTCTGCACCGACTTACCTGCGCAACGAAAGAAATAGCATTAGCTGAACAGCCTACTTTATCTTTGCTAAGCTTTCCGTTAGCATCCAGACATTGAGTCAGCCCAAGGAAGGGATCTATGCAAGTCTGTGACATACTGAAAGTCAAAGGGAATACGCTTTTCACGGTAAGGCCTGAGACACCGTTGCTCGAAGCGGTGGATACCATGGCGACGCACGATATTGGTTCGTTGGTCGTGATGGAAGAGGGTAATCTGGTGGGTCTGCTCACCTTCCGAGAGATTATTCTGACTTTGCGAGCAAGTGACGGCGTGATTGGCGCCACCCCTATCCGTGACGTCATGAATAGCAGTCCATTGGTTTGTTCGCCCGAGACGGATGTTAATGTGGTCCGCCGCATGATGCTAGAACGACATGCACGCTATTTGCCGGTGTTAAATGAGCGCACCTTAATGGGGGTGATTTCGTTTTACGATGTGGCTAAAGCCGTGGTTGAGGAGCAAGGTTTTGA
Organism: Mycoavidus sp. SF9855; assembly: GCF_024582735.1. Classification (NCBI taxonomy): domain Bacteria; kingdom Pseudomonadati; phylum Pseudomonadota; class Betaproteobacteria; order Burkholderiales; family Burkholderiaceae; genus Mycoavidus; species Mycoavidus sp. SF9855. The sequence goes on along the minus strand of NZ_CP102085.1, from coordinate 1,515,864 downwards.
AAACCGCATGCTCAAAGCTTATATTCGGGATTGGCCTGAAACCGAAAGCCAATGAAGTGGCTGCCTTGAGACGATGTACACTGGGCCGGCAATGCCGCTTTTCTCAATTCTCCGTTTAATTTTTTAGGCCAGCGGATATGTCCGGTAACACTCTTGGTACGCTTTTCACGGTTACCACCTTTGGCGAATCCCACGGTCCGGCGATTGGCTGTGTCATCGATGGCTGTCCGCCTGGACTGACTCTGACGCAAAATGATATTCAGCTTGAGTTAGATCGCCGTAAGCCTGGCACGTCGCGTCATGTGACGCAGCGCAAAGAAGACGATAGTGTTGAAATCCTTTCCGGTGTCTTCGAGGGCATCACGACGGGTGCGCCAATTGGACTGTTGATCCGCAATACGGATCAACGGAGCAAAGATTACGGCAATCTTGTCGATACCTTTCGTCCTGGCCACGCAGATTATACTTACTGGCATAAATATGGTCTGCGCGACTATCGCGGTGGCGGCCGTTCATCGGCACGCTTAACAGCGCCCTTGGTAGCGGCAGGCGCAGTCGCAAAAAAATGGCTGCACGAGCATCTAAAGATCAAAATACAAGCCTATATGGCCGCGCTTGGCGAGATCGATATTCCATTCATTGATTGGGCCTATGTGCCAGAAAATCCGTTTTTTTCCCCTAATGCAGAGATTGTGCCGCAGCTAGAAGCTTATATGGATCAACTGCGTAAAGAAGGCGATTCAATCGGTGCACGCATCACGGTCATCGCAAGTGGCGTACCAGTTGGCCTGGGTGAGCCTGTTTTTGATAAACTAGACGCGGATATCGCGCACGCGATGATGGGCATTAATGCCGTTAAAGGGGTTGAAATTGGCGCTGGTTTCGCCAGCATCGCCCAGCGTGGCTCGCAGCATGGCGATGAACTGACCCCGGCTGGCTTTATGAGTAATCATGCAGGGGGTATTCTTGGCGGCATTACGAGTGGCCAAGATATCACCGTCTCTCTTGCCATTAAGCCGACTTCGAGCATTCGCACGCCACGCCAGTCGATTGATAAAACCGGTGCGCCGGCGATGGTTGAGACCTTTGGGCGGCATGACCCCTGTGTTGGCATTCGCGCCACGCCAATTGCTGAAGCAATGCTCGCCTTGGTATTGATGGATCATGTACTGCGTCATCGCGCACAGTGCGGCGACGTGCAGGTGTTAACGCCGCGTATTGCTGCTTCAGCGAGATAAGCCCGCTATAAATCCTATTCCTGCTTAAGCCGATTGCGTGCTGTATCAAGTGCTTCGCACAGTCGTGCTGCACCTTGCGCAATGCGTGGGGCAGGGCGGTCGAGTAAATCTGCATCAATCGCAAAAAGAGCATTATGCTGAGTGGCGCTCAGTTGCGGCCAATTGCGCCAGCGCTCTAAGCTGGGTAGGGCTTGAGCGGTTGCGATTGCGCTCGGGCGCGACACAATAATTGCCTGCGGGTCAGCTGCCAGCACCGCTTCTAGCGAAATAACAGGAGCCTCTAGTGCTAAATCAGCAAACACATTATGGCCGCCGCATAATCTAATCACAGCGCTGGCTATTTGCTTGCCGTTCAGCGTGATCAAAGGCTGATCAGATACTTGATAAAACACCCGTACTGGTGCACGTTGCGCATAGCGTGTGCGTAACGCTGCAATGTCAGCACGCAATCGAGCCGCGGCTGAATCGGCGGTGGCGCGGGTGTCAAATAAAATGCCAAATTTTTCAAGCGTGATAGAAATATCGTCGAGCTGGCGTGGCGCGTTATAAAAAATCGGAATATGTAATTTGCGCAGAGCGTTCAACTGACGCTCCACATTGCCATGCTGCCAAGCCACTACCAAATCAGGTCGCAACGCAATGATTTGCTCCAAATCAAGTGCTTGGTAATCGCCCACTCGCGGTAACTGTCTCGCGGCATTTGGGTAATCGCTATGCTTGACAGTACCGCGCAATACAGATCCGCCGCCGGCTGCGTAAATTAATTCAGTGAGATGCGGTGCTAGGCTAATCACCCGTTTGGCCGGTGTGGTAAGCGTGACTACTGTGCCGACATCGTCTGTCACCTGGATATTTGCATAGGCACTATAGGGTGTTATTGCTAGCACGCTAATCAGTAGTTGGATCAAATTTTTATGTAAGCGCATTTTGTTGCAAGCTCAGTAGTGCGTATCGTTTAAGCGCACACCAGGTCTCCTTAGACAAATTATAAGGGGGGGGATGCTACGCTTAACTGAATGTGCAGGCAGATGATGGTCGCTGAATTTTTCGGATAATGACTATTATAATTTATTATTGATAGGTATATTTTATATTAGTCTTTGCCTGCGCCAAGATTCACATCTGTAAATAGTGCTTGACAAATAGTTTGGGTCAACTATTCTAAAAAATAAGTTAAAAAACGTGTTTATTAGTTGTGTGTAAGGGCTTTGTCATTAAGACTAAGCCCATGCACTCTGAGCTTAAGAAGTAAAGAAAAAATACCTATCATAAATAAAAAATTGAGCCAGAAGCAGTTAATTAGGCGAAAAAATATTGAAATATTTTTAGGGGCACAAATAATGTCAAAAGATCAAATTTTGATTACTGGATCCAAAGGATTAATTGGTAGAGCTCTTAAGAGTCGTTTAGAAAACCTTGGCATCCAAGTTGTTGGAATGGATATTAACTATCCGACCCCTCATGAAGAGTATGGAGATATACGCGATGGGCAGCGATTTGAAGAGATAGCTGCTGAATGTGTCGGTATTGTACATCTCGCTGCCGTTTCCAGAGTCATTTTTGGTGAGAGAAATCCAAAGCTTTGCTGGGACGTGAATGTACATGGTACAGATCGCATACTAAGTCGACCCTGAATAACTCGTAAGCTCTTATGTGGTAAAGGTTTTTCGTCGAAATAGAGTGGCACAAATTGCAATAAAATGGCATATTAAGAAAATAAATCTTGCAATTTGTGATGAGGCAAAAATGGGTCCAAAGGCAACGGCGAGCACAGGAGATTTATTCCGGTATCCGCTAAACGAACAGATCAATATGAAGCATCCGTTGGTGCGACTGGCGGGTTTAATCAACTGGGATCAGCTTAGCGTGTTGATGAGTGAGAGCTTCACCTCAAATAGAGGTCGACCTGCGACCTCGCCACGGCTCATAGCAGGCTTACTGTATCTGCAATACGCATTCAATTTGTCTGATGAAGAAGTGGTGTTGGGTTGGCTGGAAAACCCCTACCATGTGCGCCGGGAGACCGGCAAGGTGTCGGTGGTGAAAGTCCACTACGATGAAGGCGTAGCAAGCCACATCGCCCCCAAGCCGTGCGCAGGCATCCGCGAGGAGGTCAGCGAAGCGTCGGTAGGGGTACATATAGGCCAGCCATGGAGCCACGAAATGGTTCATATCCCGGATGCTGACGCGATGTGGTACGCGGAAAGCTATACGAGCAGGCGCGATATTGCGAGTGTCTGTCGATCCGGCGTGGTCGAAGACCCTGGCATGTATGCAAGCACCTTGCATGGGAACCGGGAGATCTCATGCCTGACCTGGTGGAAATGTAATCGCCAGGCCCGCATCGGGAAGGTGAGGAGCCGAAACCGATGATGCACGGGCATGAGAAGTCAGACTCCGCCATAGTAGCTATGAAACCTGCGAACAAAGCTGCAACAAAAGCTGCGGAGCGGGCGGAGCCAAGGGCGGGGACCAAGAGGAACATGAGCCAAACTCACACGTGCCGGGCGCAGAACCGGGGGAGCGTGTCACAGGGATTGGAGCGTGTACGAGAGTTAGCGAAACGGCATAAGAAGATGCGTTTTACCACATTGCTCCATCACCTCACGGTAGACCGCTTGAGAGAGGCATTTTATGCACTCAAACGCAAGGCGGCGCCAGGGGTAGATGGAACGAGGTGGCAAGACTACGAGGCAGGACTAGAAGAGCATCTTCAGACTTTGCATAAGCGAGTACATACGGGAAGCTATCGTGCCCAGCCAGTGCTGCGTCGGTACATACCTAAGAGCGATGGCAATCTCAGACCTCTAGGAATAGCAGCACTAGAAGATAAGCTTGTGCAGAGTGTGATGGTAGATATACTCAATGCCATCTATGAAGAAGACTTCTTGGGTTTCTCATACGGATTCCGACCAGGACGCAGTCAACATGATGCGCTGGACGCAGTAGCAGCAGCAATACAGCAGAGACCGGTGAACTGGATTCTGGACGCAGACATACGAAACTTCTTCGACTCAGTTAATCGAAAATGGTTAATCCGTTTTGTAGAACATCGTGTTGCAGACCCTCGAGTTATTCGCTTAATTAGCAAATGGCTGGAGGCAGGAGTACTGGACAAAGGACAATTGCTGGTGGTCCAAACCGGTACCCCCCAGGGGTCAGTGATTTCGCCATTATTAGCGAATATATACTTGCATTATGTATTCGATATATGGGTAAATAGCTGGCGACATCGATGCCCACGAGGGCAAGTGATAGTCTCGCGGTATGCTGACGATACAGTGTTGGGATTTCAGTATGAAGAAGATGCATTACTACTCAAACAAGCGCTTGAACAGCGTTTGGAGAAGTTTGATCTCATGCTACACCCCAAGAAGACCCGATTGTTGGAGTTCGGACGATATGCCACCGAACGGCGATAACGCAAAGGACTTGGAAAGCCAGAGACGTTTACCTATTTGGGGTTCACTCACATAAGTGGCACGTCACGTAGCGGCGCTTTCCAACTCAAACGCTCAAGCCGTAAGGATAGGATGCGCGCAAAGCTTCAGCAAGTAAAAGAGCAAATGCGCAGAAGAATGCATGAGTCGATTGCCTCACAAGGGCGATGGCTCGCGCAGGTCGTTCGAGGCTACTTCGCATACCATGCGGTGCCAACCAACATGAAGGCGCTGCGTGCGTTTAGACACAGTATTATGCATCTCTGGCGGCGGACGCTACGGCGACGCAGTCAAAAGGATAATATGACGTGGCAACGTATACAGCGGCTAGCTAACGAGTGGCTACCTCAACCAAGGATTCTTCACGAATGGCCGGATCGCCGATTTGCCGTCAAATACTCAAGGTAGGAGCCGAATGCCCGAATTGGGCACGTTCGGATCTGTGCGGGGGGTATCAGGTAACTGGTATTCCTACCGCGATCAATTTTTTACAGGGGAAACGTACCTCCAAACCGAGGCGCCGATTGACCCGTCAAATCTAACGCGTTGGCGTAATCGGCTGGGTGAAGCGGGCGTAGAAGAGCTATTAGCGGAGACGATCGAAGCAGCCAAACGTAGTGATGTCATCAAAGCGTCGAGCGTAAAACGAGTGATCGTTGACACCACGGTGATGGAGAAAGCGATAGCGCATCCAACCGACTCGCGACTGCTAGAGCGTTGCCGAGAGCACCTGGTGAAAGCGGCGGAACAACATGGCTTAAAGTTACGGCAAAACTACAACCGAGTCGCGCCCCGCCTATCAATCCAAATCGGCCGCTATGCGCACGCGAAGCAGCACAAACGAATGAACAAGGCGTTGAGCACCCTGCGTTCGCGAGTGGGACGAGTGATGCGTGACGTTGAAAGACAAATCGAGTCAGTGGCCGAGCAAGGGCGTGAAGCATTGCGAGAGTTGATATCCCGTACGAAACGAATCATTTCGCAAAGGCGCAAGGACAAAGACAAACTCTATGCTCTGCATAGTGGAGTGTATTGCCAAGGGCAAGGCGCGTAAGCCCTACGAGTTCGGTGTGAAAGTGTCGATCACGACGACTCACCAGGAGGGGCTGGTGGTTGGCGCACGCTCGATGCCAGGAAATCCCTACGACGGTCATACGCTGGCCGAGGCGCTAGAACAGGCAGCGATCTTAAGTGATGTGACTCCAGAGGTTGCCATCGTGGATCGGGGTTACAAAGGAATTGCGATAGAGGGTGTAAAAATCTATCACTCTGGCATGCGTCGGGGTATTACCCGTACGCTAAGCGCGATCATCAAACGACGCAGTGCCATCGAGCCCACTATTGGTCATATGAAAGCGGATGGGAAGCTCGGTCGAAATTGGCTTAAAGGGGCATTAGGCGATGCCATGCACGCTGTGCTCTGTGGCGCTGGGCATAACTTACGAATGATCCTCAGAAAGCTTCGGCTTTTTTACGTCTTTCTTTTATCCGTTTTATTCTGTCATACCTTTGCTGTTGGTTTGAGTTTTTAGATCAAATAGTACGTAAAACGATTTATTCAGGACCGACTAAATAAGGCATACAGACATTTTTCTCAAGGATCCTGATTTTCGAAATATTTAGTTTAAACTCCTTATTCTATAAGCATTTCAGCGTATATTAATTCCAAATGTCGTCAAATTTCGGCTTCGCTTCCACTGGGCCAACTAGTGAGTATTTCCTGCAAAGGGGCGCTTGAGAAATAAAATCAATTTTCTGCTCTAAACCGACTCTATAGTTGGCCCAATGATAATAAATGAGCGGCTAAGGTTCTCACGTTAAATCCACATGAAGAACTTTAGCCGCTTTTACTGCAATTGCCTTAATTTATCTTCTAACTGTGCTCATCGTTTGAAATCCAAGAAGAAAGCATATAAAATTCGACCGCTCACATCGTGGGTTGAAAGTAGCCCAGGCTGACTGGGATGATTTGAACCAAGCTTTTAAATAAATAAGAGAATTTTGATGCTCAGTTCCATTTCGAATTCTGCCCTAACGCATTATCCAGCCACGCAAAAAACCGTCGCGTCTTTATTCCTCAAGCTTCCTTTAGAAATACAAGAAGAAATAGAAAAATCGCTAGATGGTTCGAGCCGGCATGCGCTGTTTAAAGCACTGACCACCGTGACTCGCGATGGAGAATCGATAGAAGCGCCCGCTTTGAAGCTACATCTAATCAAAGAGAGGATTCAAGCCCAATATCAAGAATCTCTCATCAGCTCAGACGAAGGGTTAAAGAAGTTTGCGTTGGGTCAATTAGAAACCTTATCGGACGCAGGGCAACTCGATAAGGTGGTGGAGAAATTGGCATTTTTTGAGTTGGTATGCCTGCTTAATGCTCCCGAAGTATTCAGTTTTTTACGAGAAAAAATTCACCAAAATGCACAGCTCAAAGAGAAATTATTGAGCTGGGTGGAAAGGTCTAAAACAGAAAAGGTGCAGGCGATAGCGGCGAATGCGCTGACGGTGTTAGTGAAAACTGGCGTGCAATTCAATAGTCAAGACCTCAAAGGGATACGCGTGCCTGGGGCAGACTTAAGTTATGGGATGTTTGATTCTGCGCAGTTGCAAGGGGCGGATTTAAGCCAAGTCAATTTTAGTAATAGTTGGCTGTGCCATGCGGATTTAAGCGCCGCCAAGATGGCTGGGGTGCGGTTTGGCGAATGGGCTTATCTCCAAGAAGGGGGTGCCGTGTATTCCTGCGCGTATTCACCGGATGGGAAAAACTGTGCGGTAGGGCTTAATAACGGCACGATCAGCGTGTATACGACCTCGAATTGGAAAAAATCCTACACCTTACGCGGACATACCAACTCTGTTTATAGCGTGGTGTATTCGCCGAACGGTGCGCAGATTGCCTCGGGAAGTGATGATAAGACGGTACGTCTGTGGGACGCGCACAGCGGAGCGGCTGTGCACACCTTACGCGGACATACCAACTCTGTTTATAGCGTGGTGTATTCGCCGAGCGGTGCGCAGATTGCCTCGGGAAGTGATGATAAGACGGTACGTCTGTGGGACGCGCACAGCGGAGCGGCTGGGCATACCTTACGCGGACATACCGTCTATGTTAGGAGCGTGGTGTATTCGCCCAACGGTGATCAAATCGCCTCGGGTAGTTTCGACAAGACGGTGCGTCTGTGGGACGCGCAAAGCGGAGCGGCTGGGCACACCTTACGCGGACATACCGCCGTTATTAGGAGCGTGGTGTATTCGCCGAGCGGTTCGCAGATCGCCTCGGGGAGTTTAGACCAGACAGTGCGTCTGTGGGAGGTCGCTTCGGGTGAGTGTCTAAGCGTAATTCAAGATTTTGCCGAGGCGGTCTATAGCGTAGCCTGGAAAGCGACGCCGGAGGGTTCCTATCTATTGGCTGGCAGTGGCGATAAGCTGGTTCGGCAGTGGGAGTTGATAGAAAGGGTGGATGGAGTTCATGCGCACCTGCGTTGGATGTCACCACCGGATCATAAGCTGATGGTAGAGGATACGTTATTGGAAGGAGCGGTTGGGTTAAGCGAAATGAATCTAGCACTGTTGAAGCAACGAGGCGCTGCTGTCTTGTCGGATTTAGCGTGAAAGATGCTGAGTTAAAAGCGTCGTATTAACGAAGCGTAGTGCAAGCGTCCTCAGTGCTCTTGCACTACGGAATCACGGTGTGATTTAAAGACAGATGACCTAACCTTAGGTTTACGCAATCAATTAGCCATGGCAGCTTTATGCCAGCCTCTGCCTTAAGCCTGCGACGGATCAACCTGTACAAGGAAGATGCTTGCTTTAAAAGCAGGGATGGTCAGAAAAATCTGTTTGCTGAACTAGTAGGTATTTCCGGCAAAGGGGCGCTTGAGAAATAAAGTCAATTTTTTGCTCTAAACCGACTCTATAGTTGGCCCAACGATAAATAAGTGAGCGGCTAAGGTTCAGCCCTTTCCGGGTGTTTGAGTTATTCTGAGAAAGGGGCATAAACGAATCGGAAAGAAGATGCTGAGAAAACTGTTTGAACAAGCGACAGCGAAGATGCCAATAAGCGTAATGACGCGGTTATTGATGGGGTCAGTGTTTGATAGTAAGTGGATAGACGAGGTATTTGAAAAGAATAGAGAAAGGCAGTATTCGCGAGAATTGCTGTTTTCGACAGTAGTAGAGATGATGTCGCTGGTGTCACTAGGGGTTTGCCAATCCTTGCATAGCGCCTCGCAGACGTATAAAGAAATAATTAAATGTGGCGCTGAGCTCACTGTACGACAAGATCAATTGCACAGAGCCTAAGCTATTGCAAGAGTTGGTTCGACAGAGTGCCATGCGCTTGGTCCCCGTGCTTGCGCCGCTGAATTTGCCCGTTACGTTGCCAGGTTACCGGGTACGAATGGTGGATGGTAACCACTTACCGGCGAGCGAGAAGCGTTTAACAGCGTTAAAGGCGCAGGCAGGAGCGGCGTTACCAGGCCATACTTTAGTGGTTTATGATCCAGACCAAAGTCTGGTTACGGATATCGTACCCTGTGAGGATGCCTATGCATCGGAGCGTACAATAATCGAGCCTTTATTAGAAAGGGCCCAGTCTGGCGAGGTATGGATAGCCGATCGGCACTTCTGCGTTAGGAAAGTGCTCATGGGCTGGCAAAGCCAAGGCGCATGTTTTATCGTGCGCGAAACAGGCCAGAATCACCCGAGGCTGTCTCAAGAAAGTGAGTTGTATCCTGTGGGGCGCTGTGAAACAGGTGAAGTTTATGAGCAAACGATTAGCCTACGCGATGAAGATCAAACTTGGCGTCGGATTGAAGTGCGTTTAGATCATCCCACTAGCTCGGGCGACACCCGCCTTCGTATTTGGAGTAATCTGCCTGTTGAGGTGGGCGCACAAAAGATTGCTGATCTTTACCGCCAGCGCTGGCGTATTGAAGGTATGTTCCAGCGGCTGGAAGCTGATCTAAAAAGCGAAATTCGCACTATGGGGCATCCACGTGCCGCCGTATTGGGTTTTGCCACAGCAGTATTAGCTTACAACATCCTAGCGTTACTCAAGATCGTGATTGAGCAGGCTCATCAAGAACAAGAAGTCGAGGTATCTACTTACTATATGGCCAATGAGGTTCGTATGGCCTATTATGGAATGATGAGTTTCTTGCCACCCGAGACTTGGGACAGTTGGCTCAAATTATATCAAGGCCTTGCCTTAGGGGAGCTACTCTTGCAGATTGCGCGCTATGTCGACCCGCAACGTATTCGAGTTCGGCGGCGTGGACCAAAAAAGCCTAAAGCTAAATCCTACACCGATTCCCTAACAGCCAGTACGCATTTCTCCTTTGCGCGGGCTATTAAGGAGGCTGCTCTTTGAATCAACACCCGGAAAGGGCTGGGCCTAAAGCCGATGCAAAAAGAAGCGCTGTTGATGAAAGAATCCTAAGTTGTATGAGTTCCGATTTGATCGTAAGCGCACTTACGTTGATGGCTGCACACCTAAAGTGTGCGTGTCAGTCTTCGACCCTACACACATTTTTATCCCGCCCAACTGACTGACAAATGACCCAAGCAACTCACTCGGCTACGATACTTGTACCGGTACATGGTCACGGCTACCCTTGATACGGTTGTTATGATCCACAAACACCAAATTAGGCTTAACATTGCCTGCACGTATATCAGCATCATCAAAAAAGCCAAATGCTGCGATGATCACCAGGTCGCCTAACTGCGCGCGCCGTGCCGCTGAGCCGTTCAATGAAATCGTGCCGCTGCCGCGCTCGGCGCGTATCGCGTAAGTCGAAAAACGCTCGCCATTATTGATATTCCAAACATCGATTTGTTCGTTTTCTATAATGTTGGCGGCTTCGAGTAAATTTTCATCGATCGCGCATGAGCCTTCATAGTGCAACTCGCAGTGAGTGACTGCGGCACGATGAATTTTTGATTTCAGCATAACGCGTTGCATAGACGGTCCTTAATGAAATGAATGATAGAAAGATAATAAAGGCAATCCGGCAAAAGATCAAAGCAAAAGGAGCTGGAGATCTATCTTGGCTCTGTTGATTGCACTTGCTTTAAATTTCAAGATTGTCGATCAAACGGGTTGTCCCGAGCTTTGCCGCCGCGACGATCACCAATGGCGCATGTGTTTCGTGCGCAGCTAAGGCCTGCAGATCGGCTTGTTTGCGTATCGTAATATATTGCGGTTCCCAGCCACGGGCCGCGAGCTGAGCCATAGCTTCTTGCTCGAGTGTAGCAAAATCGTTACGGTTTTCTTCAATAATTTTGCGGCGTATCTCCGATAGTGTTTTAAATAGCATGGGCGCTTCAGCACGCTCTGTTTGATTAAGATACATATTGCGTGAAGAAAGCGCTAGGCCATCCTCATCCCGCACCGTTTCAGCGGCAATAATTTCAGTGGGTAACGCAAATTGTTGACTCATCGCGCGTACGATCATCAGCTGTTGGTAATCTTTTTTGCCGAAGACCGCAATGCGTGGCTGGACACAGCAGAATAACTTCATGACTACGGTGCACATGCCTTGGAAATAGCCGGGCCTGAATTCGCCCTCAAGGATCGAGCTCATGCCATCGGGGGGATTCACACGATAGTGCTGTGGCTCCGGATATAAATCCGTTTCGGTGGGCGCGAACAGCACATAGACATTTTCGCGTTGTAGTTTTTCAAGGTCCTCTTCAAAGGTGCGTGGATAATGGGCAAAATCTTCTTGTGGCCCAAATTGCAAGCGATTGACGAAGATGCTGGCGATGACCGGGTCACCATGATGGTGGGCGAGGCGGATTAAGGATAAATGTCCTTCATGCAAATTACCCATTGTCGGCACAAAAGCGGTGCGATTTTGACCTCGTAATTGATCACGCAGTTCTTGGATCGAGCGAATGATTTTCATAGATGGAGTGATTCCAGAGCGGTTGCTTGGCCAGTCGTTAAGAGTGGATCGCTGGTTGGCGCAGATTCAAGGGTGCTAGGGGTATAAGAGAGGCGGACATACATCGGCGCAAACGCTTCTGCCTGCGTGATTTCAATCAGTGTTTCACGCGCCAGTTCAAGGATGGCGATAAAATTGACGACGATGACTGGCGCTGTTGATGTCGGTTCAAATAGTTCGTTGAATTCAATAAAGCGGGCGTGCTGTAATTTACGTAAAATAACGCTCATATGCTCGCGTACCGAGAGCTCGGCACGGGTAATGCGGTGGTGCTCAACAAGTTTTGCACGTTTCATGAGTTCTGCCCAAGCTGTGCACAGATCTTCGGTGCTCACCTCAGGCCAGCGCGGGGCAAGGCTGGGTGCAATATAAATGTTGGCGCGTAGGAAGTCGCGCCCAAGTTGCGGCAGCTGATCGAGTTTGAGCGCCGTGAGCTTCATTTGCTCGTATTCGAGCAAACGCCGCACCAGTTCAGCGCGCGGGTCTTGCGCTTCTTCATCTGGGGCGGCTTTTTTGACCGGCAACAACATGCGCGCCTTGATTTCAATCAACATCGCCGCCATCAGCAGATATTCGGCCGCTAGCTCAAGGTTGTGGTTGCGTATCTGCTCAACATACTCAAGGTATTGGCGGGTGACGGCAGTCATTGGGATATCAAGCACATTGAAGTTCTGTTTACGAATTAAATAAAGCAACAGATCAAGCGGCCCTTCAAATGCTTCGAGAAAAATTTCCAGCGCATCTGGCGGAATATAAAGATCATGCGGCAGTTTAAAAAGCGGCTCGCCATACAGATGAGCATAAGCGACACCATCAAGCGTATCTGGCGTTGAGTCAGCAGTAGGCGCTATCAACGCGTCGTCAGCTATCGCGCTTAGTGCCGGCCGCTTCATGACTTAAGTCACTTTAATAATAGACGTAGGGCTTTTGCTTGATACGGGAGGTTTGCTGCCGTGCCCGCTCGTCAAGGTTGAGCGGGGATTTATCCCACAATAACATGCGCCCGCGACGCTGTGCTTCTTCCAGCGCAGGCTGTTGCTGTTTGAGCTGGTGAATAAACTGAGTAATCTCGGATTGGTAGTGGCGACTCATTTTAAGCAAAATATTGGATAGATCTCGCAGTTAAGGCTTAACGCAGTCGTAAGCTTAACGAGCGATCAACTTCATGAGGGTTCAATCTTATATTAAATTACCCTTGAATGCCGGCTTTAGGTTAATTTTTAGGTCTTTGGGGGTGAAATTGGCGGTATAAATGTGTTCCAATGCTATTTGCTTGCGGCAATTTCTGAATCTATGTAAGCGATCGGAAAATTCTATTGGAACCCAGTTTGAGCAAGATCGGACAACAAATAAGCAAACGAGTGCGCGCTTGGCAAGGGGTATGTGGCATTGGACTGGTCATCATCTTGGCCTTTTTACCCGTGTCTGCACAAGCAGAATATACCGTTGATATTGAGGCGCCTCGCAAGCTCAAAGCCTTGCTTAAAAAGCATTTGGATTTGGCGCGCTTTGCCAAGCGCGCTGATATCAGTGACGAACAGTTTGAGTTTTTAGTGACGGCCGCGCCTCAACAAGCGCGTGAGCTCGCTGAAACAGAAGGATACTTTAGTGCTGTGGTGACGACAGATGTCGTCACGCTTGGCAATCAGCCAGAGGTTACCATCAGCCTTGACCCTGGCCCGTGCACGGCGATTTCATCGGTGGCGCTCAATTTTACGGGAGCTATCCAAACCGAAGAGCCTGCGCGTGAGGATCTGGTGCGTCGTGCCTGGACATTGCGCCGCGGTGATGCATTTAGTCAGTCTGCTTGGGAGGGAGCTAAAAACGCTTCATTAAAAGCGTTGCAAGCAAAACGCTATGCCGCGGCCAAAATTCTCCACGCGCAAGCGTTGATTGACCCTCGCAGTGAGCAGGCTAGGCTGGCGGCCACCTTCGATAGTGGCCCGACTTTTACCATGGGAGCGATCGAAATTAGTGGCTTAAAGCGGTATCCTGCAAAAATCATTCATCATGTGAACCCGCTGCAGCCGGGTGAGCTGTATAGCGTGGAGCGGCTACTTGAATTGCAAAGGCAGGTGCAAAACACAACTTACTTTGCCAGTGTCGCAGTCGATGTGGCAAACGATGCAAGCCAGCCGCACCACGTGCCGGTAAAAGTGAAAGTCAGTGAATATCCATGGCATTCAATTCGTTCAGGGATTGGGTATTCATCCGATACAGGCGCTCGGGTGCAAGGTAACTATGTCTATAACAATATGTTTGGCCGCAGTTGGATCTTGAATGCGCAAGGCCAATTCGAGCAGCACCAGCAAAATATTGCCCTGCGTCTATCGATGCCGCCTGATCGCAAAGCTTATACCAATAGCTTATTAGCGACTCACACCCGCACTAACATTGAAGATACGGATATTCGCAGCCTGCGTCTTGGCGCTCAACGCGCACGCTCATTAGAGAATTATGATTATGCTTGGTCACTGCTGTATTACGAAGATCAGCTAAGCCAAAATGCCAGCGCGCCAGATGTGAGCCGTGCGCTTGTGCCAGCTTGGTCATGGACGCGCCGAGATGTCGATGACCCGATGTTTGCCCGTCGAGGTAATATTGTTTCGCTATCGGCCGGGTTTGCCGTGAAAGATTTGATGACGGAGCAATCGTTTGGACGTTTCTATATGCATGGGCGCCAGTATTTTCCGCTTGGCAAAAACGATCTCGTTTTGTTTCGTGCAGAATTAGGTAGTGTTTTGACTGCGGGTGGTTCAACTGGTATTCCAGCTTCGTTGTTATTCCGGGCGGGCGGGGTTAATTCGGTCCGCGGCTATGGCTATCAAAGTATTGGCCATGAAGTAGCCGGCTCGGTCCTGCCGGCGAAGCATTTAGTTACGGCAAGCAGTGAATATCAGCATTGGTTTAATCGGGATTGGGGCGCGGCCGTATTTTATGATCTAGGAACCGCCACCGATAACTGGACAGAAAAAACCTTTTATCAAGGGATGGGCATAGGAATGCGATGGCGTAGCCCGGTAGGGCCGATTAATTTGGATTTGGGGTATGGTTTGCGGGATCGTAGGATTCGGCCCTATTTAACACTTGGCATTGCATTCTGATGAGGGGGTGGCGCGTACTCGGTTGGCTGGTGCCAGGTATCTTGGCAATCGCCGTATTGCTGGCAGGTGCACTTTTGTATGCCAGCCATACCGAACAAGGAACTCGTTCTCTCTGGCAAATTGCGCTCATGCTGTCGGGCGGCCGTTTAAGCGGCGCCCTAGACGGCGGCACTTTGGCTCGCGGCTTGCATGTGCAACAACTCGCATGGCGGGCTAAAGGCAATCAAATCTACATTGACCGGATCGATGGTCAGTGGGGTTTTGCGCGCAAGCCATGGCGCTTGAAAGTAGATTGGCTGCGCATCGGCACGGTGGACGCACATTTTGCCCCTACCCCCAAAACGGCTAAAACACCGCGCTTGCCATCACTGTCAAAGAAGCTTGTGCTGCCGTGCGCATTTGAGATTCTAGAGCTGCGCGTTGACCGTTTGCGTTTACATCAGGTGCCGCCAGATACACCGCGCATTGCCGATGAAACAGGCAAAGCCAGCGCCTCGGTGACTGAATTCAGCGGGTTGGCTGTGCGCGCTCGTAGCGATCGTGATCGCCATCAACTTACTGTTGAGCAACTCATCACACCCTTTGGCGAGCTTAAAGGGGAGTTTCAGCTTGATGCTCGCCAACCTTTTGCGCTGACTGGCACGGCTCATTTCTTAAGCCGGCCGCACCCTAAATCTGTTTGGCCAATCCAACAAGTGCATCTGCGTTTATCGGGTTCGCTTGAGCAGATGATCATCGATGTGGACGCACTAGGTGCCAAACTGGTAAGCCATGCTCGGATTGAAATCACGCCGCCATTTTCAGCGTCATCTGTAGAAGCGGCAGCGGAGTTAAAATTTAAATTATATGATAGCGTTTATGCCGGCTTGCCGCTCACCGGCTCGGGCATTGTGCAATTAGGTGCAGAACGCGTCTTGTTAAACTCAGTACAACTCTCGATTGCGGGCAATACAACGGTTTGGCAAGGTAGCTTAGGCCAGCCAGGCGACCAGTTGTTGTTTGAGCTTAATGCGCCTCACCTTGAACGGCTGGCAGCATTTTATTCTGGTTTAAGTGGCAGATTCAAAGCCAAAGGGCATTTAAGTGGGCATTTTGCCAAGCCTAATATTGTTGCGAGTTATCAAGCTGCGTCGCTTGGCTTGGGCCAAATTCGCATTGAACAGGCAACAGGGCAGATCGAGATGCATGAGGCGGCCAATAGCGCCCTCGTATTGAATCTGGACGGGCGTAATCTCGTGCTGCCCGGCGTGACGATGCAAACCCTGAAAGCACGGGTGGCGGGTACGCGCGAGCGCCATCGATTGACTGCAAATGCAGTCGGCCAGGCCAGTAAAAAGCCGTTCGATCTAAGTATGGCGGCGCATGGCAGCTTACCAAGCACCTTAGCGAAGATGAGCTGGCACGGTACCCTGACCCAGTTTGAAAACCGTGGCTCGCTACTCAATGTAGCCGCGGGCTTGCCCATTCTACGCCTGGCCGCACCTGTTGCTATCAGCATCGAGCCTAAACGTTTCATCCTTGGAGCGATGCAATTAGAGATTGAGCAAGCAATGCTTGATTTACGCGCATTGGTTTACGAGCCGGGCCTGATTCGTTCAGCAGGAACGCTAAAAGGGATTGATGCGAGTTGGTTATTGCGTCTTGAGCAGGCCTTAACCGGTAAGATGGAGGCTTTCAAAACCGACCTTGTCTTGGATGGTGATTGGGATTTTTCATTAGGCGAGAGGGCGACTGGCTATTTACAATTGATGCGTCGAACAGGCGATGTAAGGCTTAATGCTAGCCGGAAATTCACCGCGCTTGGCCTTGATCTCCTGTCAGCGCGCGTCGATTTATCTGGCCAGCGGCAGGCTCATCTCAAGCTGCGCGCACAGGCTGCGCGGCTTGGTGTATTGGAGGCGAATTTACATTCATCACTGAGTTTAAATCAGGGCCAGTTGTCGATTGCGCCTAAGGCGCCGCTGTCAGGACGGATCACCGCGTCACTGCCTTCGCTCAAAACCATGAGCGCTTTGCTTGGCCCGCAATATGTGTTTGAGGGGCGTTTAGCGATGGATTTGACTCTGGCCGGACAGATTGCCAAACCTAAATTTTCGGGCCTATTAAGCGGTGATGACCTAGCCGCAAACTTGCTCGATGATGAGATTGCATTGACGCGAGGTATTGTGCGCATTGCGCTATCTGAGAATCGGGTTGATTTCCGGCAGGTTGAATTTCATGGTGTGGAAGGTACCTTGCGCATTCTTGGGAGCATTGCACTGGATCATGTCAACCCTGCTTTATCGGCCAAGATCGTCGCGGATAAATTCGAACTTTTTGCCACGCCAGACAAACAGTTATCCCTCTCTGGCCAGGCCGTGCTCGCCAATCATGATGCCGCAGGCGGGTTAGCGATCGATGGCGACTTTAAGATAGATCATGCGCTGTTTGATTTGCCGGCCACGTCAGCACCTAAACTGGGCGATGATGTGGTGATTATCCGCGCCAATGACGAGCTAGCAGGGGCCGCACTGAACCTTGTCGCGCCAGATGGCGAGCGGTCCGCCGGCCGTTTTTTGCCGGCGGCAAAAATCCATCTCGATCTCGGCCGTGATTTTCGTTTTCATGGCGCTGGCGCAGATTTAAAACTGCGTGGCAAATTAGGCGTAACCAGTGAATTTAACCAACCACTCCATGCCGTTGGTGATATTCGGGTCGCTCAGGGTTCAACCTATGAAGCATTTGGTCGCAAGCTTGCGATTGAAAATGGCTATTTTGGATTTAATGGACCGATTGCTAATCCAAGTATTAATGTTCTTGCGATGCGGCGTAATCAGGAAGTTGAAGTTGGCGTGCAGGTCAGCGGTACCTTACGTATGCCGAACGCACGGTTGGTTTCAGAACCCAATTTACCCGACAGTGAAAAAATTTCTTGGCTGCTATTTGGGCATGGCAGCAGTGACAGCATGAATCTGGGGCAAACAAATACCGCCGCGGCAGCCTTTGCATTACTAGGCGGCGTTGGCGGCAAGCGGATCGCGCAAACGATTGGTCTCGACGAATTTTCGATTGGTCAAAGTGAGGCCGGGCTGACCGATCCGCAGGTCGCTAACCTTGCCAAGGCGCTGAATGAACGTTTTGTCCTGGGCTATGAACAAGGGCTCACAACCGCGGCCAGCATTTTCAAAGCGACTTGGCAATTTTCTCGCAGTTGGTCACTGACGGCCCATACTGGAACGCTCAATGGCATTGATTTGCTCTTTAACCGGCGCTTTGATTGAGTGAACTCTGGTTGGCCGCTAATAACGCCTCAATTTGCTTAGCTTCAACGCGTGTCATTAAATGCTGGTAGGGTTGAAGCGGCTGTTTAGCCGCGAGCGGAGTTAAATCATGCGACCAGGTCAGGGGTTCAATGCTAAGGAAAGCTTCAACTTTAGCGGCTAAGCCCGGCAAAACAGGTTTGAGCGCAAGCGTGAGCAAGCGGAATGCTTCTAAACTGACACTGCATGTTTCATGTAAAGCGCTGGTTTGTGTCGGGTCTTTGGCCAGATTCCAGGGCTTGGTTGTATCAATATAAAGATTGACCGCATCGGCTTGTTCCATGGTGATGCGTAATGCGCGTGCGCTATCGCGGCTTTCGTAGTGGGCGGCGATGGTCGGCAGTGCAGTGCGTAGTTGCACCAGTAATGGATGATGCATGGCGCTGTCTAGTACACAACCATTAAAGCGCTTAGCTAAAAAACCAGCAGTGCGGCTGGCAATATTGACATACTTACCTACCAAGTCACTATTGACACGCAGGATGAAGTCATCAAAATTCAAGTCAAGATCTTCTAGCGATCCATTCAGCTTAGTCGCGAAATAATAGCGCAGCCATTCTGGGTCGAGTCCTGCTTGAATATAACTATGTGCAGTAATGAAGGTGCCGCGTGACTTCGACATTTTTTGCCCATCGACGGTCAGAAAACCATGCGCAAATACATTGGTTGGCGTGCGGTAACCGGAAAACTCTAGCATCGCTGGCCAAAACAACGTATGAAAATATAAGATATCTTTGCCAATAAAATGATACTGCTCAGCGGTGCTACCGGGTTTAACCCAAGCATCAAAATCCAGTCCCCGTTGATCGCATAACGCTTTAAAGCTTGCATAATAGCCAAGCGGCGCATCAAGCCAGACATAAAAATACTTACCTGGCGCCTGCGGAATCTCAAAGCCAAAGTAGGGTGCGTCGCGTGAAATATCCCAATCAGCGAGTTGCGTGGTATGACCGTCTTGACTCTCTGCGCCGCTGCCCAGCCACTCGCTCATCTTATTGCGGGCTTCAGGCTGCGCCAGCTGAGCCACCCATTGCCGCAGAAAATTTTCGCAGCGCGGATCGGAGAGCCGGAAAAAATAGTGAGTTGAAATTTTGCGGATCGGCGTCGCGCCGGAAACCACTGAATAAGGATTCACCAGTTCGGTGGATTGATAGGTCGAGCCGCATACTTCGCATGAATCGCCATACTGATCTTGAGCCTGACATTTGGGGCAGGTACCCTTAATAAAACGGTCAGGCAAAAACATCGAGCGGACTGGATCATACGCTTGCTCGATCTCGCGCGTATCGATTAAGCCAGCGTCCGCCAGGGTCAGATAAACTTGTTCGCAAAGCTGTTGGTTGGCGGCGGAATCGGTCGAATCATAATGATCAAAAGAAACCCCAAAGTCATCGAAATCCCGTTTGTGTTCGGCCCAAACTCGTTTGATCAAGGCTTGCGGCGTGATTCCCTCTTTTTCTGCGCGCAGCATAATGGGCGTGCCGTGCGTATCATCGGCCCCTACGTAGTACACCTGATGGCCGTGCATACGCAAGGCTCGAGCCCAAATATCGGTTTGTATATATTCAACTAAGTGACCAATATGAATTTGGCCGTTGGCGTAGGGAAGGGCAGAAGTGACAAGAATGCGGCGAGTGGGCATAGGGGCGTTCAATCAGGCAAAGCATGGATTTTAGCAAAGCCCGAGTGTACAGAGCATTATTTAAGTTGCCGCGTCTGCAAATTGGCTATTTTTGCCGAACCCCAAAAAATGTAAAATTAGCCCAGAAATCTCCTTGAAGAGATGATTGTCATGCGAGTGATCCTTCATCTCGCTCTTCAAGTGCTTTGCCCCAATATCCCGGATCAGCGTATCGTGCCGCCAATGCATCCATATCTACAACGGATGCCTCAGTTGTGAATTCGATCTTCCCAATCAGATTGACGTGTCACCATGCGACTGGGGATACGCCCTGCAATACCTTGATTGCTTCCTCATCGCCAGCAGCGCGTTTCTGTTCATATACCTTCGACAACAATGCCGTATTGTAGTAAATAATCGCGTTAGCAATCAGTGTGGATGACCTCAGTTAGAAAGAGTAAGAACTTAGCTTGGCGCGGCGATTTTCCTTGCCGAAGTAAATCCTGGAAAAAGTTCGTCGCCTCCAAAAGCGGCGCGTCTTCCACCCTACCGGCAAAGTCCAGTTCACAGAAGAGATGGCGTAAATTGGTTTTGAACTGGCGCGATAATTGGGTGTAATACGCCCACTCGAATCGGATCTTGTCGAAGGCAATATTGCGTAAATAATCAGCCACGACAGGGAATTGCTCGGGTTCGAGCAGATTGAATGCCTGTTCCTTGACTGCCGTGAACGGCACATCATCGGGCATCAAATTGTCGGTAAATAAGCTCAACACCTGGCCTGCTGACTGCAGGTAGTTAGCCACGTCCTGCATGGCATTTTGCATCGCCCCATCTGCGGCTCGCTTCGCCTGCCTTTTATATTGATTGACCAGATGGATGAATGCCTCGATCAGATTATCGTTGATCTGTCGAAACCGATGGTACGCAAAGCACAACAAGTACAAGCGGGTTGTTACTTGCGCTATAAGTTGCAGCTTGTAGACTGTATAAAATTTGACTAAGGATCGTAGTATTTCCCGCTTTCGGCGGATAGTTCGGTAGTCACCAGAAACGTTTTGGCGAATTCGTGTAACGGTTGAAAGAATCTGCGGCGTTCGACTTTCTGCCGTAACTCCTTGTAACTAAAGTCTTTCGGCTGCCGTTTTGAGGCGCTAATCTTGTACATATGCTTGTCCGCCTGGAGCAGCGTTGCCAAATGATCTCGAATCGCTGGCACCAATGCACTTTCAAGCATTTGAGTAATTCGATTGCGTTCGCCTGCTACGACGCTCCCCACTATATCCTGGATAGACGAATAGGACGGCGCGACGATGTGTCGATTGGACAAGTGCTGCAATACCTCACGCAGAATATATATCGGCTGCGTTGAGAGCATCGCTATCCGCTGCGCCTTGTTTTCTATTTCTTTCTTGAGGGTACTGTCACACGATCGATAATCGAATAGATCCAATATGGTCTGTTGCAATACCCCGAATGTCAGTCACGAAGGTGTTTTGATATCGGCTACCCTTCGGCCCGTGAAATATGCATCGAGAACAAAGCGCATATCGGCAACCACGTCCGCCGGTTCGTATGAGAAAAATTGACGCTTGGCCTTGAAATAGCCAAGTTGGAGGACCATGTGCACGACCACTGATGTAGTGCGGATTGCGCCGACAGCCTCGCGTTTGGCTGTACTCAACTCGAAATACAGTCGCCGATCTTCGTCGGTGAAGCGAGGAAGGCCGTACAAATCGTCAATTTCCTGATCAGTCAAGATCGACAGGCGATGAGAGTTGGATGCCATTCAGGGTGCGATTAGGCACTCAGTTTATGGGATACGGAAAAGAGGGGGGATATTTTAGTTGCTTACCTTGGATCGCACACAACGTTATATCCGAGTGAACTCTCCTAAACCAAAAGCTTTCCATGTAAGGCCCAACACTCGTGCCACTTGCCGTCATTTTGATGACAGCAAACAATGAATGCCGACACTGGCAAAGTAGCGATATACTCCCTGTGCGGGCCGGAGCAACGGGTCAAGAGAGGAGTGTTACCTGATAGCCATTATGCTCCTGGCGTACTTAGATTCAGTAAAAAACTGGCAAAACAAAGCATCGGTGTGGACTGGCTTAAATGAGTACTGCACTGAAATACCTAACAGTAAAAAATAACAGGAAAACACTATGTTGGCCAGACCTTTGCACTCAGCACCTACGGCCTCCGCTAGTCTAGCGCTTGCTCAAAGCTATTTAGATGCGGGTCGACATCACAAGGCGGCTGAGAATCTGGATGTCGCTTTTATCTTGTATGACCAGGCAAAAGTAACCTTTAGACAGGCCGCGGATGCGTACCAGGTAACCCCTCCCTTATCCCAATTGAAGAGCGCCCTTGCCAAAGCTCAGGCATCGCAAACACCCGAAGAAAAGGCCTTGCGGGAACGCATCGCTGAGGTCTATTTTGAGCGCGCGGAACTGCTGGGGAAATTAGGTAAAACCACCAAAGCGCAGGCAAGTTATAAAAAAGCGCAAACCTGGGGCTATGAGGATACTAAGTCGTCCACTACTACGCCGGTCATGTCGCTGTTTACGAGCAGTGCACCGGCTGTGATTCGGGCGGCCACATCTATTTTAATGTCTGCCCAGGCAAAAAGCGATCTGGTGGATTATCTATTTGAAAAGGCCCTGTTAACTCTGGGCGCTTTAGAGGTATCGAATAAACCCAGCCTGTTTCTGGTCTATGCGCACGATAATATCGAATACGGCAAGGCTGAGGCTAGTACCTCTAAATATTTAATTAATAAGCTATCCAAAATCCAAGTCAATCTGCATTCAGATCAAACGCCGATGGGGAAAAAGTATTCCGGCTCGCCAGAAGCGCTGAAACAGGATGGCAAGCTCGAAGATATTTTAACTAATCAGCTGTGTTTGTTGCCCACTCAGTTAAGAGAGGATGTTAAGCCGGTGAATAAAGTGGTCGTCTGTTGTTCTGAGGTATTAGGAAGTTATCTCAAATGGCCAGACTATGATTGCTTTTATCAGGCGCTTCGAGCAGCCTATCTGAAAGACCGTGAACAACCGGCCCATGCAGACATCCCCGAAATCCGTGAGGTGGTGAGAAAATTTTCCCAAGAAGAAAACTATAAAGCAGGGTTCCATCATGTGTTGACAGAAATGGCCTTTTTGCAAATCCGGGCAGAGCAGTTGAAAGATCACGGCATTATCCCTGTTTCATTAACCCCAGGGAGCTATGATCAATGCTTGGCGGAATTTATTTCAGCGACGACCGTTCGGATGGAAGATTGTCTGCGCTTTGAGGCACAAGCGCAAGCCGGCCAAGAAGTGTATTTGAACCAAAGTCGGCACCGGGTGCTATTTAAGCTGATTGAACGGTTGTTAGTGAGCAGCGATGAGGCCAAAACGTTTCTAGACAAATTTTGGGATGGGCATGGCCATTTCATCGCGCGTTTAAAAAAAGAGCCTCCACTTAGCCACCTTGAGTTTGCTCAGCAGATAGACAACATCTTTGAAGACATCCGCACCGCGTTGCACAGTCAGCTGGCCTCCACCGTGCAGCAACACCACCAGCAACTATGGGTGCTAAATGCGGATCCTCGGACCACGCTAGAGACACAGTATTTTGCTGCACTGAAGCAAGATGAAGCGTTTAAGGAAACCCAACTGCTGTATGTTGACCTGCGTGGCACGGCAAGCCTAGAAGGGAGAACCGAGACGTTTGACCTTTTATCTGCCGTGAAAGCGCTGCTTACAGACAAACAGGTGGTACTGTTAACAGGGGACTCTGGGGCCGGCAAATCCACGTTAAACCGTTTGCTCGAAAAGCAATTATGGGAAAAAAGAGAAGAACAGGATGCGATTCCGCTGTTTATCGCTTTAGCTAGTATTGACAAGCCTGAGCACGACCTCATTGCCAAAGCATTAAAGAAAAAAGGGCTATCCGAATTTCAGATTCAAACGTTAAAGAAAGAACAACAAAAATTTATCTTCATTTTGGACGGCTACGATGAGATTCGGCAGACACAGAATCTGTATCTGAGTAATCGGATCAACCAGTCCGACGGTTGGCAGGGCCGGATGGTAATCAGTTGTCGCAGCGAATATCTGGGCCGCGACTATCGAAGCCGTTTTCAACCGAATCCGAATTTGAAGGGCGAGGACCCATTCTTTCAAGAAGTAGTGATTGAGCCATTTTCAGAAACCGAGCGCAATTGCTATCTTAAAAAATATGTGGCGCACAACCAAATGGGATGGGCGTCGCAACGTTATGAAGAAGCGCTGGGGCAGCCGCATTTAAAAGACTTGGTGAGCAACCCATTTTTACTGCAAGTGGTCCTCGAAGCATTACCGTACCTCGACAATGAGGGGAAAGCGCGCAGTGCGGTGCAGTTGCGCTTGGACCTGTATGCGCATTTCGTCAGACGCTGGTTTGAGCGCAATCAACAGCGCTTAAGCACACAAGATTTAAAAGGGACGCAAGGAGAGATATTTAGAGCGTTGTGCGATGATGATTTTGCCCGACACGGTATACGATTTGTGAATGACTTAGCGGTGCATCTGTATACCGAGAATGGGGGCAACCCCGTTGTCAGATATTCATTGTTCGAAGATGAAGGGAATTGGAAAGCGGCCTTTTTTGGGCGCGAAAGCAAAAAACAGCTACTGCGAGAGGCCTGGCCCCTGATCAGGAACGGCAATCAATACCGCTTTATTCATAAATCACTGCTGGAATATTGTGTGGCACGGTCACTGTTCGAGTCTTTCGATGCGTGTATCGCACCTAACGCCCACTCCCGTCGTGGTAGTGATGCTTCCGTCTATAGTTTTGAAAACGAACCGGTTCTGCGTCCCCCAACGCTGCTAGACGTATCGTTAACCCCCAAGCATTGGATCGGCGATCTAGGCGTGGTGCGATGGTTGACCGAGCGCGTTTTGCAAGAGCTCGCCTTTAAAGAGCAGCTTTTAGCGATAATCGAGCGCTCCAAAACAGACCCCACTGCGCGCAAGGCTGCGGCCAATGCGGTCACGATATTAGTGAGAGCCGGGATACAGTTTAATGGAGCAGATCTGCAAGGGATACAGATTCCAGGAGCAGATCTGAGTGAGGGCGTATTCGATTATGCGCAGTTGCAAAGGGCGGATTTAAGAAAGGTGAATTTTCGCAAGAGTTGGTTGCGCAATGCTAATTTAACGGGTGCGCAGATGGCTGGCGTGCGATTTGGCGAATGGCCGACTCTCAAAGAGGAGAGCGAGGTGCTGTCTTGCACGTATTCACCGGATGGAAAAACGTGCGCTATTAGGCTTGGAAATAACACTATCAGCGTGTATTCGACTTCGAGTTGGGAAAAAATCCACACCTTACAAGGGCATACCTCCTATGTTTTTAGCGTGGTGTATTCGCCCAGCGGCCACCAGATTGCCTCGGGCAGTGAGGATAAGACGGTGCGGCTGTGGGACGCGTACACCGGGGACCTTACATACACCTTACAAGGACATACCGACTCTGTTAGTAGTGTGGTGTATTCGCCCGGCGGCCAGCAGATCGCCTCGGGTAGTTATGACGATACGGTGCGGCTGTGGGATACGCAAACCGGGGCTCTCGCGCACACCTTACAAGGGCATACATCCTATGTTTATAGCGTGGTGTATTCGCCCAGCGGCCAGCAGATCGCCTCGGGCAGTCAGGACAATACGGTGCGGCTGTGGAACGCGCAAACCGGGGCCCTCGTGCACACCTTACTAGGGCATACCGACTCTGTTAGTAGCGTGGTGTATTCGCCCAGCGGCCAGCAGATCGCCTCAGGCAGTGTTGACAAAAAAGTGCGGCTGTGGGATGCGCAAACTGGGGCCCTCGCGCACACCTTATTAGGGCATACCTCCTATGTTTATAGCGTGGTATATTCGCCCAGCGGCCAGCAGATCGCTTCGGGTAGTTTTGACCAGACAGTGCGGCTGTGGGACGCACAAACCGGTGACCTCGCGCACACCTTACAAGGGCATACCTCCACTGTTTATAGCGTGGCGTATTCGCCCAACGGCCAGCAGATCGCCTCGGGCAGTGAGGATAAGACGGTGCGGCTGTGGGACGCGCAAACCGGAGCCTTCGCGCACACCTTACAAGGGCATGCCAACTCTGTTAGTAGTGTGGTGTATTCGCTCAGCGGCCAGCAGATCGCCTCGGGCAGTGAGGATAAGACGGTGCGGCTGTGGGACGCGCAAGCCGGAGCCTTCGCGCACACTTTACAAGGGCATACATCCCCTGTTAGTAGCGTGGTGTATTCGCCCAACGGCCAGCAGATTGCCTCGGGCAGCGAGGACAAGACGGTGCGGCTGTGGGACGCGCAAACCGGGAACCTCGCGCACACCTTACAAGGGCATACCTCCTCCGTTAGTGGCGTGGTGTATTCGCCCAGCGGCCAGCAGATCGCCTCGAGCAGTAAGGACAGGACGGTGCGACTGTGGGACGCGCAAACCGGGGATCTCGCGCACACCTTACAAAGGCATACCCACTTTGTTAGTAGCGTGGTGTATTCGCCCAGCGGCCATCAGATCGCCTCGGGCAGTTATGACAAAACGGTGCGGCTGTGGGATGCGCAAACTGGGGCTCTCGCGCACACCTTACAAGGGCATACCTCATATGTTAGTCGCGTGATGTATTCGCCCAGCGGCCAGCAGATCGCCTCGGGCAGTCAGGACAAAACAGTGCGGCTGTGGGATGCGCAAACCGGGGCTCTCGCGCACACCTTACAAGGGCATACCTCCTCCGTTAGTAGCGTGGTGTATTCGCCCAGCGGCCAGCAGATCGCCTCGGGCAGTCAGGACAAAACGGTGCGGCTGTGGGACGCGCAAATCGGGACCCTCGCACACACCTTACAAGGGCATACCAACTCCGTTTTGAGCGTGGTGTATTCGCCCAGCGGCCAGCAGATCGCCTCGGGCAGTCAGGACAATACAGTGCGGCTGTGGGACGCGCAAACCGGGGCTCTCGCGCGCACCTTACAAGGGCATACCAACTCCGTTTTGAGCGTGGTGTATTCGCCCAGCGGCCAGCAAATCGCCTCGGGCAGTCAGGACAATACGGTGCGGCTGTGGGATATTGCCTCGGGTCAGTGTTTAGCGGTGATGCGAGATTTTGGTGGAAGAGTCGCTAGCGTTGCCTGGAGAGTAGCGCCCACTGGCACCTATTTAGCAACCGGCTGTGCCGATCACTCTGTTCGCTTATGGCAGCTCATAGAAGAGAAAGAGGATTATCAGGTAGTTCTGAATTGGAGTTCAACGCATGACAGACTGACCGTGTCGAATACCTCTATCCAAGGCGTGCAAGGCTTAAGTCGGATGAATCAGCAGCTTTTGCTGCAACGCGGGGCCGTCGATGAGCCATCCCCGTCTTTAAATTTACGTGAGTAATCTGAGCTCCGCTGTGACGCAACCTAATTTTTCTATAGAAAAATCAGTCAGGCTAGCACCATCGGCGAACAAGCGATGCTTGCATTCTGATTTTGCCTGAGAAAAAACAAGGAGGTGCATTGTCGTAATGAGCCACTATATGGAAACTCAATTTTAATGGTTATCTGCTTATTATAAACACTAGGTTGGTATTGCTGGGATCGAAATGGTGGCTGGTAATACCAGTATTAGACTAACCCATAATTCAAAAAAATGATCACATAATCTGCCCGGAAAGGTACATCTTAGTTCCGAAGAGCCCTCCCAAAAATTTTACTTTGGGCGTAATTCCTCGAGCTAATTTTACATTTTTTTGGGGGCACAAATAGCCAAATTCGAATGGAGTGCGGCCTAGTCAATAGAAAGGGAAGCGCATAGCCGTTAGATTAATTTTAACGGAACCGGGTTGACTAAGCCGCGCGCGCAGGCAGCACAGAGATCATGATCCTCTCTGTGCGCCGAAAGGCTTGTCAGCAGACTACCCGTTAAGTTCTCAATTTCTTTGGCAATTTTGTTGAGTTCATTGGATAGGTTTTGCTTGCAGCGGGTACAAGAAAATTTCGACCCGCCGGTTTTGCGAGCGGCCAGTCGGTGTGAGGTTGTCCGCAATGGGTTGAGCGTGCCCGCGCCCTTCAGAGGAGAGCCGGCCAGAGGCAACGCCGCGGCTGACGAGAAAGTTAACCACCGCCAGTGAGCGGCTTTGTGAGAGCGTCATATTGTAAGGGACCGCGCCGGTATTATCGGTGTGACCAATGATCCGGGCGACCAACTCTGGATTTTGCACCAAGGTGCGCGCTACCTCATCAAGAGCAGGCGTAAATGTTGGCCGGATTTGATAGCTATTCGTTGCAAAAGAGACTGAACTCGGGATATTGACTTTGAGCGAACCGTCTTGTTGTTCAGTGATTTGCGTGCCAGTGCCTTGTGTGGCGCCTGCTAAGCGTTGCTTAATAGCTGACCAGTTGTAAGCCGTCAGACCGCCCGCTACGGCGCCGATTGCACCGCCGATCATGGCGCCTTCCGAGTTGCCAATTAGCGCACCCAAGCCAGCGCCCGTTGCAGCACCGATGCCAGTGCCTAGCGCGGCATTGTTTTGTTGCCCAGCAGGCGCTGCACAACCTGCCAAAAGTGCGCTAACGAGTAGGCAAGAAGCCAAAGGTTGGACGATTTTTTTTGAGTTAATGTTCATAATATACTCCGGAGATTAAGGTATGGCGCTAAAGTTTTTTGCTGCCACTGACGCAACTCTAACTATAAGGATGACCTTCACACAAGAATCAGTTTGAGTTACTGTCTGAGTGTGAATAGATTAAGATTGCTCTAGAGCGAGCGTTTTGTGCAATATATTTTGATATTTCTTCGGTCATTGTCTGAATTGCGCATCACCTGAATGCTTTGTATCAGTTTGAATTATCCAATTTGCTTTGATCTCGCGTTATGATGAATGATTTCGAGCCGCTTTTATTAAGCTTAAGGGATAGGGCTATTGCAGGTTTGTGCTGCGTAGTTTTACCCTGCGGCCCAATCGGCCCTCTACCGTTACAATGAATGAGATAGAAATTTTATGAGTATTGATAACGCTCAGATTCAAGCTGCGCTAGCTCAGATTATCGATCCGCATATGGGCGAGGACCTGATCTCAACAAAAAGCATCCGCCATAGTGCGATCGAAAAAGGGTGCGTGACGGTTGAGGTGGTGCTCGGCTATCCGGCGCAAAGTCAGTTTGAGGCGTTGCACACTCGCATTACCCATGCGCTTGCGGCTTTGCCTGGGGTGGAGAGTGTTGACGTCACTATTTCGCAGCAAATTGCCGCACACGCGGTTCAGCACGGCATTAAATTACTCCCCAATGTGAAAAATATCATTGCCGTCGCATCTGGCAAAGGTGGGGTGGGTAAAAGCACCACAGCCGTTAACCTAGCGCTGGCGCTGGCGGCCGAAGGGGCGAGCGTTGGCTTGTTGGATGCCGATATCTATGGCCCATCCCAGCCGATGATGCTTGGCCTTGAGGGCAAGCCTGAATCAAAAGACGGCAAATCGATGGAGCCGCTTGAACGCTACGGCATTCAAGTGAATTCGATTGGTTTTTTGGTTGGTACGGATACGCCAATGGTCTGGCGGGGGCCAATGGTCACTTCTGCATTTGATCAGTTGCTCAAGCAAACCAACTGGCGTGAACTCGACTATTTAATTGTCGACATGCCGCCGGGTACTGGGGATATTCAGTTGACGCTAGCGCAGCGGGTGCCCGTGACTGGCGCGGTGATTGTGACTACGCCGCAAGATATTGCCTTACTTGACGCTAAAAGAGGGCTAAAAATGTTCGAGAAAGTGGGCATTCCAATTCTTGGCATTGTGGAAAATATGAGTACGCATATTTGTACTCAATGTGGGCATGCAGAGCCTATTTTTGGCGCGGGTGGCGCCGCGCAAATGTGCGCTCAATACGGCGTTGAACTGGTGGGTAGTTTGCCGCTTGATATCAGTATTCGTGAGCGGACCGATGCGGGGTGTCCAACG
Organism: Mycoavidus sp. SF9855; assembly: GCF_024582735.1. Taxonomy (NCBI): domain Bacteria; kingdom Pseudomonadati; phylum Pseudomonadota; class Betaproteobacteria; order Burkholderiales; family Burkholderiaceae; genus Mycoavidus; species Mycoavidus sp. SF9855. Next base: position 1,486,246 of record NZ_CP102085.1, on the reverse strand, counting down.
GTGGTGGCGCAGCCGCAAGGTCACAATGCAGGCATTTATCGTGAAATTGCTCGCAAAGTTGCCATTGCTGTTGCGCGTAAGGCGCGCGATATGCGCTCAAAGTTTCCAGATATTGTGGTGCAAAATACCTAGCGGCTTAGCCATACAATTCGCCCATATTTTGCCTCGAAAGCAGTATTATGAGGTTTGAGTTAGCGTGGATGGGGATGGCCAGTCTTGTTTCATAAAGGCTGCATTTTATCTAGGTCGAGTGTTAGAGGATTGCATGAAAAACCAATCAGGCAAGGCAATTTTTCCGGTTTTTATCATGCTGGTGATGGTGGGCGTGTTTAGCCTGCTGAATGCCGGATGTTCGACTTTATTCGGGCCGCGTGAAAAGAGCGCGCACGCGATACTTTTGCCTGTGGTGGGGGGTACTGCACGCGGTACGGTTCATTTTGTTGAGCGTGCAGATGGTATGCAGGTCACCTACAATATTGTGGGCTTACCACCAAACAGTGAGTACAGATTTCAAATTTATGAACGGAGCCACTGCAATGCATTCAGTGCACGCAATACTGGCCAGGTGTTCGACCCGAGTCGTTTGAGTTGGAGTGGCGCACCGGGTAACGCGCGCCCAGCAGGCAATATGCCCAATATTAAAGCGGACACAAATGGTGTCGCAACGGGTTTTGTGGTGGTCAATGAACTGACATTGGACGGTATTCGTTCAGTAATCGGCCGCTCGGTCGTTGTGTTGCATGATGAGGATACTTCTATAGGAAAATCACGGCTTGCGTGTGGTGTGATTCGAAGGTAGGTGTAGGGAGCCTGTTTTGATTAAAAAACTCAAAAAATTTATTGCATAATTTTTTTTAACCTTCTATAGTTGGAAAACACGTGATGGAATTTAGAGGTAATCCTCGTTTTTGATGATTCCATCCGTGTGCAGCAAATGTCATCCGTCTGCGGTAGGGGGGCGGTTAATTTTTCATTATTAAAGTGAGGAAGTAATCATGACCAATAGCAAAAAAATCAACACACAAGATACCCAATTGCAAGACGAAACTCTGACCGAGTTTTGCGCTTCTGAAGCAACCATGGGTGGCTCAGGACAATATAGAGAAGCGGGCGTTGGCCGGTTCCTATAAGGATGATCGACTGATTGTCCCTAACGAATGTCAGACGAGCATTCTAGAAGCAGATAAATGGCTTGCCTGGCATTCTTTCAACGAAAAATGAGGAGAAAACCATGATTAAGAATCAAGAACTCAATCTGCAAGACATCCAATTGGACGATGAAGCGCTGACGCAATTTAGCGCTTCTGAAGCAACCATGGGTGGCTCAGGACAATATAGAGAAGCGGGCGTTGGTCGGTTCATGTAAGAACCATCGGCTCACAACTTAGGGGGGACGCCAGACAAGGCGCTTAAGAGCAGATCAATAGCTTGTGTCTGGCGTTTTGGGAAGACTATTACATAAAGAAGAATAGATGCCTCATCATTTGATGCCCAATATTTTCGGGGCTTGCTTTTCAGGGCAAATTATTGTGCTCGACGTGATCCGTGATCGGTACGTCGTTTTATCGCATGGGCAGTCAGCCGCAGTCGCTCCTTATCTTGGCCTTGATTCGGCTTCTTTTGAAGCGAATGTTGCCTCCAATACCAGTATTTTGCAAAAATTAATTGAGGCCCATTTAGTCACAGAGCAAACCTTTCCGGCGGTCGATCCCAAATTAAATTCGGTCAGTCCTTCCCCGCAAACAGGTGGCATGTCTGCTAATGGGTGGAAGCTGGCGGATAATGCTTTTGAGCATAGGCCTGCTTGGCGCTGGATCATAAGAGCGATGCTTGACCTAAGAGCGGTACACAAGCACGCTACAAAGCAGGGGCTTGCTGGCGTCTTGCAACTGTGCTCTCAAGCTATTGGGCAAAATGAACTGCATTTTGCTCAAACAGAAGAATACATGCCTTTTGTGAATGCGCTTAATTGGGCGTGTTTATTTTATCCGAAACCCACTAAATGTCTGGAGTGGTCTGCAGCGCTAACGCTAGTGTGTGCGCGTGCCGGCCTGGCATCAAAGCTGCTGATTGGTGTCCAATCTTTCCCATTTTATGCGCATGCGTGGTCGGAAACTGACCATGCGATTATTGGCGACAGTGCTCTGAGAAGAAAGGAGCTATCCGTCATCCTTGAATTTCCAACATCGCTCTTGGAACTACCCTATGACCGTTCTCGGCATCGTTTATCCCACAACACAGGAATTTTTAACGCCAAACCGGGATTGGGTTTTAACTCGAGATAAAACCGGCCAGCTAGCCGGTGCGTTATGGCAGGAGGCAGACCAGCGCCATACTACATGCACCCTGTATGGTGAGAGCGAAGCGTATTTCTATGGCTTTTATGGGCAAGCTTTTTCAAAGCAAGACAATACTGAAATTAATGAAAATGACTTGCGTGAGATTGCCTTAAAAGGTCCGTCTTTATTAACCGCTAAATTTTGGGGGCAGTATTTATTTGTCTGCTTTGATAAGGTAGCCAAGAAATTCATTTGCTGTTGCGATCCGAGTAACCGGTGGGCAATCTATTGGTCATGGTCTGAGCGCCACGGACTGTTGTTTTCAGACAGCATGACCTGCTTGCATCAAACGCTCAAGGAGAGAGGCGAGCGCCCGGGATGGAATACCTCGTTTTTTACCACTTGGCTGCGAACCGGTTCAGTGCAAAGTGGCGAATTGCCATTTGAGGGTATCTCGGAGTTGCCACCGGGATGCGCTATTTTCTATACGCATGGACATCGGCCGGAAATGTTGCCGGTTTGGAATCCGCTCATGAGCGCGACAGATGGCTTAGCTTCTCAAAATCCGTATGAGATTTTGAAAAACTACCTGAGCTTGCAGATGCCAAACGATGAGCGGCCGGTATTAGAACTTTCAGGCGGCTTGGAGTCGAGTTCCGTTTTATTGGCATTGCGCGCGGTAGCGCCTGCTCAGCAGCGGATTGCTTGTGCTCATTATTACAATTCGGCGGTGGGCTCCTCTAACGAACTTGAGCATGCCCGCCGCGTCGCCCAAAGTGCGGGTGCTCAGCTCGGTGAAATCGACACTGGCGTTTTGTCGTTTGCGCCGGTCAAAGATCTACCGCGTGTTGCCAAGCCGCATATCCGCTATTGCTTGCTGGCGTTTAATCAGCATTTTGCGAGCCGGCTCGAAGAGCGTGAAAACAGTGTTTTGATTAGCGGGCATGGGGGGGATTCGCTCTTTCTAGCACCGCCCCCTTTTGGTGTGCTAACGGATGCAATGCTCACCCTGCGCTGGCGGCAGTTGTTTCGGATTGCGATGGATTTGGCATTGATCCGTAGAACATCGCTCGCTCACATTGGGTGGCAGGCCATCAAGTCTGCACTCGCGGCAGACCCCTCTGAGGGGGTGGGCGGCACATTTGGCTTAATGTCTGACGCGGCCCAATTATCCCCCCTTGATGGCCGCTCTCATTTGCATCCGTTTATGCAAAAAACCAAAACTCGCTTACCGGGCAAGTTATACCAATTATTCCTCGCCTATTTGGCGCTTGATGATGTCAGGACGCCAGCGTATCCATTCAAAAAGGGTACGCATTATCCATTTCTTTGCCAGCCAATGGTCGAGTATGCGCTGTCGATACCCAGCTACTGTCATTTTGATGGTCCTCATAATCGGATTATTGTGAGAAAAGCTGTCTCCGAGGCCACCGGCTATCCACACCTCTGGCGGCGCAACAAAGGCGAAACCTCCGGTATCGATTTGCTCGGCATACGCCAACATAAGGATCATGTGATGGCGCACTGTCTTGAGGGTTTTCTGGTTAAGCAAGGGTATATCGATCCAATTAAAACCCGTCACGCAATCCAGGAAAGTTGCAAAGGTCGTAGCGAATATTTTATGGATATTCTTCATCTGTATGCTGCAGAACTCTTTATTCAGGGATGGCAATAGCCAATGAAATTAGCCAAAATGCCTAAAGCCTTCAAGGCGCTGCGTTTTCTATTTAGCTGCTTATGGACCGCTGAGCGGTATGCGCGCTGGCAAGTGATTGCAGCTACCGGATGTACCGGACTTTCAATTGGTCTGGCCGTGGTGACGCCAGTGCTGCTTAAATTGTTGATTGACGATTTTTCTAATTTATCGACTTCATCGATCACCGCTTATGCGCTGTGTATAGCGTATGGCTGTGCGTGGTTTTTCTCACAAGCGTTGCGGCGTGGCGAGCAGTATCTGGTGACGGCAATCAATGAGCGCATCAAACGGTCGATCACGGTCAATTATGTTAGCCAAGTCCTTAACCGTCCCGCTGCTGCGCTGAGTGACCACCAAAGCGGTGCTTCGGCGAGCGAGGTAAGCCGCGCACAAGACAGTGTGATGCGTGCTCTGATTGGAATTTTTTGGCATATTGCGCCACTTTGCATTGAAATTAGCCTGGCTTGCACTGTCGTATTTTTTATGTTTGGCGCGGTTTATGCTTTTGTCCTACTCGGATTTTTATCGGCTTATCTGTATTCCACGACCCTAACGATTTCCTATTATACGGGCTTACAGCGTCAGAAAAATCTGGCCTCGGACCGTGCCTCAACTGTGCTGATTGATACCCTCACGCATGCCGATACGGTCAAAGCTTTTTCAAATGAAGCGGGTGAATTGAGACAGCTTGACCGAGTTTACAAGGCGCGAGAACAAGCGAGTGTCCAGCTTGCTCGAAAAATGGAAATCTTCGGCGTGCTGCAGTTACTGATTGTTGGCATTGGGCTCGCTACGCTAACGAGTATGGCGTGCCGAGATATCTTTGCGCAGCGGTTTACCGTGGGCGACTTCGCGCTGTTAAATGGTTATCTTTTGCAATTCACCCTGCCATTGAGTTCTTTTGGTTATGCCATCCGTGAAGCACGGCTTGGTTTGTTCAATCTCGAAGAGCTGCTGGATAAATTGGAGACCCGCTGGGATTTCAAGTCTGCTAGTGATGCGCTGTTTGAGCGAGCGCCATCGATTCAATTTAAGCAGGCGAGTTTTAGCCATGCCCCGGGTAAATACGTTTTGCGAGATGCGAGCTTTACCGTTCCAGCCGGTGCATTTTGTGCGATTGTCGGCCCGACTGGCGCGGGCAAGTCGACCTTGATGAAGCTGTTATTGCGTTTGTATTCATTGGATAGCGGAGCGATTTTGATTGATGGTCGACCGATCGAATCGTTTTCTGAGCAAAAGTTGCGTCAGTCGGTCAGTTATGCCACTCAGGACGCGCATTTGCTAGATCGGTCGTTACGCGAAAACATCAATTTTGCTTGTCCGCATGCATCAGAGGCAGAGCTTGCGCGGGCCATTAGCACTGCGGCGCTCACGCCAGTGATTGCGGCTGCCGATGCTGGGCTCGAAACTCAAATCGGTGAGCGCGGTAACAAACTCTCAGGCGGGGAACGGCAGCGTGTCACGCTGGCCCGCGCACTTTTGAGGCAAAGTCATTTACTCCTTTTAGACGAGCCAACAGCCGCACTCGATGGGCAAACTGAAGCGACGATTTTTAAGCATTTGCATGAACGTTATCTTCAAACCACCCGGCTTATCATCGCTCATCGGCTGTCGGCCATTCAACATGCGGATTTGATCCTAGTGTTAAAAGATGGCGCGATTGCTGAGCAAGGCACGCATGGTAGTTTGTTGGCGAAAAATGGCATTTATGCGAGCCTTTGGCATAAGCAGGTTGGGTTCCCTATGCTTGAACAGCGTCAAGTCAGCGCCGCGTTTTGAAGTGGCAGGTGGTGGCAGCGTAGCTTGGTAGGATCAAGCATTAAGCGGCAATCATGCTATTGTTTTATAGCGTGGGCCGGCATTAAGCTAAGCCGCAGTCGGCCAGCGCTGGTGCCGGCAGCGAGGCAGACATTCAGCGCCAGGCCGGCGAATGTATAGCGGGTCCCACCAAGCTGCTTCAATCAAGTAAAATAGTCGCTTTTACTTCTCTTCTCAGCACATCGAATGACAATTAAATCCGATAAATGGATTCGGCGTATGGCCGAAACGCATAAGATGATCGAGCCGTTTTCAGCGAACCAAGTTCGTCTCGGCGAAGATGGCCAAAAGATTGTCAGCTATGGCACCTCGAGCTATGGCTACGATATCCGGTGTGCGGACGAATTTAAAATCTTCACTAATATCAATTCAACGATCGTCGATCCGAAAAATTTTGATGAAAAATCGTTTGTTGATTTTAGGGGAGACGTTTGTATTATTCCACCCAATTCGTTTGCGCTGGCGCGTACGGTTGAGTATTTTCGGATTCCGCGTAGCGTCTTGACGGTTTGCTTAGGAAAATCGACCTATGCGCGCTGTGGCATTATCGTTAATGTGACGCCGTTTGAGCCAGAATGGGAAGGTTTTGTGACGCTGGAGTTTTCTAATACGACACCGCTGCCTGCCAAGATTTACGCTAATGAAGGCGTGGCGCAGGTATTGTTTTTTGAGAGCGACGAGGTATGTGAGGTCTCATATCGTGATCGTGACGGAAAATATCAAGGGCAAAGAGGCGTGACTTTGCCCAAAGCTTAAGCGCTTAAGGTGCGGCTTTGGCCGCTGAAGTTTGAGTAAAATGCTGCGTGCTGGCTAGCTTGGGCAGATATACCAGGTATCCACGCTTTGAAATTCGCTACCCCCGTCTTTGAGAAACCTCTTTAATGAAATTTCGTTTTCCCGTCGTTATTATCGATGAAGATTTTCGCTCCGAAAATATTTCGGGCTCTGGTATTCGTGCATTGGCTGAAGCGATTGAAGGCGCAGGCATGGAGGTGCTTGGCTTAACGAGTTACGGTGATCTGACATCCTTTGCGCAACAGTCAAGCCGTGCCTCGTGTTTCATTCTTTCAATTGATGACGATGAAATCAGCGCCAGCGGCGTCGATGAAAATGGCGAAATCATGGGCGCCTTGATTGCCTTGCGTGCTTTCATCGCCGAGGTGCGTCGGCGTAATGCTGATCTGCCGATTTTTTTGTATGGCGAAACGCGCACCTCGCGGCATATTCCAAACGATATCTTGCGCGAGCTGCACGGCTTTATTCATATGTTTGAAGATACGCCGGAGTTTGTGGCACGCCATATTATACGTGAGGCGAAAAGCTACCTTAATTCGCTGGCGCCGCCGTTTTTTCGGGCGTTGACCCACTATGCTGCGGATAGTTCATATTCGTGGCATTGCCCAGGGCACTCGGGGGGCGTCGCGTTTTTAAAAAGTCCGATTGGTCAGATGTTCCATCAGTTTTTTGGTGAGAACATGCTGCGTGCTGATGTGTGCAATGCCGTCGATGAATTGGGCCAATTACTTGATCATACGGGTCCAGTGGCCGCCTCTGAACATAATGCCGCGCGCATTTTTAACGCCGATCATGTGTTCTTTGTCACCAACGGCACATCGACTTCTAACAAGATTGTTTGGCACGCAACCGTGGCGCCTGATGATATTGTTTTGGTTGACCGCAATTGCCATAAATCGATTTTGCACGCGATTACGATGACCGGTGCGATCCCCGTGTTTTTAACGCCTACACGCAATCACTATGGGATTATCGGCCCCATTCCACGGGATGAATTTAAGCCAGAAAACATTCGCCGCAAGATTGAAGCCAACCCGTTTGCACGTGAGGTGCTCAAGCAAAATCCACTCGTGCGGCCACGGATCTTGACCATCACGCAAAGCACCTATGATGGGGTGGTGTACAACGTTGAAATGATTAAAGAGCTGCTTGGAGATCTGCTGGACACGTTGCATTTTGACGAAGCTTGGTTGCCACATGCCGAGTTTCACCCCTTTTACCGGGATATGCACGCGATTGGCGCCGGCCGTGCACGCACCGGTGCACTGGTCTTTGCGACGCATTCAACGCATAAATTACTGGCGGGTATTTCGCAAGCATCGCAGATTGTGGTGCAAGATTCGGAGCATTTTACGTTTGATCGGCATCGCTTTAATGAAGCGTATCTGATGCATACCTCAACCAGCCCGCAATACGCGATTATCGCCTCGTGTGATGTGGCGGCTGCAATGATGGAGCCGCCCGGTGGCACTGCGCTGGTCGAGGAATCGATTGCCGAGGCGCTTGATTTTCGCCGTGCCATGCGCAAAGTGGGGGCTGACTATGATGCTGATTGGTGGTTTGAGGTTTGGGGGCCAGGCGCTTTAGCTGAAGAAGGCATCGGCGACCGTGAAGATTGGATGCTGGCGCCGAATGACCGTTGGCATGGCTTTGGCGCGCTTGCTGAAGGTTTTAATATGTTGGACCCGATCAAGGCGACGATTATCACGCCAGGGCTTAATGTAGACGGAGAATTTGGCGAGACGGGTATCCCCGCTGCGATGGTGACGCGCTATCTTGCCGAGCATGGCATCATTGTTGAAAAAACTGGGCTCTATTCTTTTTTCATCATGTTTACCATTGGCATTACGAAAGGCCGCTGGAATAGTATGGTGACCGAACTCCAGCAATTTAAGGATGACTACGACAGTAATCAGCCGCTATGGCGCATTTTACCGGAGTTTGTGGCCAGCTATCCGGCCTATGAAAAAGTCGGCTTGCAGGATATGTGCCAACAGATTCATACGGTCTATAAGTCAAACGATGTGGCCCGGATGACCACTGAGATGTATCTGTCCAATATGGAGCCTGCGATGAAGCCGGCTGATGCATTTGCCAAACTCGCGCACCGCGAAATCGATCGGGTGCCGATTAATGAACTCGAAGGCCGCGTCACGAGCGTACTATTAACGCCTTATCCGCCGGGCATTCCATTGTTAATCCCAGGCGAGCGCTTCAATCGTGCGATTGTCCGTTATTTACAATTTGCGCGTGAATTTAACCAGCATTTTCCGGGTTTTTATACGGATATTCACGGTTTGGTGACCGAGATCGTGAATGGGCGCGCTGAATATTTTGTCGATTGTGTGCGCAGCGCATGACCTGTGCATCAAATAGATGTTGAATTAAGTTTAAGTAACGTCAGGTCACACTATCCGAACTGACGTTACTTAGGCGCTTTGCAAGCGGCAACCTGCACTTGACGTTACTTAAGCGCTTTGCAAGCGGCAACCTGCACTGATGTTACTTAAGCGCTTCACGAGCGGCATTCAGTGCCAACTGGACTTGTTCCGGTGCGGTGCCACCTGGATGCCGGCGGCTTGCGACTGAGCCTTCGAGCGTTAAATAGCTAAACACCTCTGGCTCGATTAAGGATGCATTCTCCGGCAGGATACCGCGTAACTCAGCCAGTGTGAGATCGGTCAGATTACAATCGCGTTCGACGCAAACGCGTACTGCATGCGCCACGGCTTCATGCGCATCGCGAAACGGTACGCCGCGCTTGACCAAATAATCGGCTAAATCCGTGGCCGTCGCATACCCTTGTAATGCTGCTGCGCGCATGGCTGCGGGTTTGACCTCAATGCCGCTCACCATATCTGCAAAGATGCGCAAGGTATCGGTTATGGTATCAACGGTATCAAATAGGGGCTCTTTATCTTCTTGATTGTCTTTGTTATAGGCCAGCGGCTGCCCTTTAACCAAGGTCAATAACGCTATCAGGTTGCCGTTGACGCGACCAGTCTTGCCACGGGCGAGCTCGGGGATATCTGGGTTCTTCTTTTGCGGCATGATCGATGAGCCGGTACAAAAACGGTCAGCTAAATCAATAAACCCCACGCGCGGACTCATCCACAGCACCAGTTCTTCAGAGAAACGCGAGAGGTGAGTCATAATCAGAGCGGCTGCGGCGGTGAATTCAATCGTAAAATCTCGATCGGAAACGGCATCGAGTGAATTGGCGCATAGCTTATCAAAGCCAAGTAAGTCGGCAACCCGCTGCCGGTCAATCGGGTAACTGGTGCCGGCTAGAGCAGCAGCGCCTAAGGGCAGATGGTTAACGCGCTTGCGGCAATCCAGTAAACGTTCACTGTCGCGCGCCAGCATTTCGACATAAGCCAGTAAATGGTGGCCAAAGGTGACGGGCTGAGCCACTTGCAAATGCGTAAAACCGGGCAAAATCGTCGCCACGTGATGTTGGGCAAGGTCGATCAGAACACGCCGCAACTCAATTAGCAGCGTATGGATGTGATCGATTTCACCGCGTAACCAGAGCCGCATATCCGTCGCGATTTGATCATTGCGTGAGCGGCCAGTATGCAAGCGTTTACCCGCGTCGCCAATCAGTGTAGTGAGGCGCGCCTCAATATTTAAATGGACATCTTCTAAAATAAGCTGCCAGTTGAATTCACCGCGTTCTATTTCGTCTCGGATTTGCGCCATCCCACGCTTGATCTGGTTGAGGTCGTCCAGGCTGATGATGGCGCATTCGGCCAGCATCGTGGCGTGGGCGAGTGACGCTTCGATATCGACGAAGGCAAGCCGTTTATCAAAAAAAACCGATGAAGTGTAGCGCTGGACGAGTTCGGATAACGGTTCGGAAAAACGAGCCGACCATGCTTCGCCTTTTTTATTAAGCTGAGAGGTCATTGAGATCGCCAATAGAGGTAATAGGCCAACTGGCCTATGCAGTTCAAAGATTTTTAGATTATAACAAGCCCTGCTTGGCTTATCATCCATATAGAAAGAGTTTGTAAAGCCTAGTGAACTGAACCAAGTTAAGCGGCTCTTTTGCAAAAAGGCAGCGAGTGCGTGCTACCATTCATTTTTAATTTACCTGTGTTGCAATGCCTTCTAAGTCAACTCCGTTACGAGCACCTAGCACGCTAGTGATTGCTTCGCGACAAAGCCGTTTAGCCCTGTGGCAAGCTCAATATGTCAGCGATGCGTTGCAAAAATTATATCCAGCGACAAAGATTGAAATCCTGGGCATGACAACGCGCGGTGATCGGATTCTCGACCGCGCCCTTTCGAAGGTCGGTGGCAAGAGCCTCTTTGTTAAAGAGCTTGAATATGCACTGGCCGATGGCCGGGCTCACCTTGCGGTGCATTCGTTAAAGGATGTGCCGATGTTATTGCCAGAGGGGCTTAAGCTGGCGGCTATTTTGGAGCGAGCGGATCCGCGCGATGCTTTTGTTTCTCCTGATTACGAGTCGCTGGCTGCACTGCCAGCGGGTAGCGTGGTTGGCACCTCGAGTTTGCGCCGCGAGGCGATGGTGCGCGCGCGCTATCCGCACCTTAAAGTGCACCCGTTGCGTGGCAATTTGGATACCCGCCTGAATAAATTGGATGCCGGTGAATATGCGGCGATTATCGTGGCGGCTGCGGGCTTAATCCGGCTTGATTTGAGTGAACGTATTCGCCTGTTGCTGGAGCCGAGTGAGAGTTTGCCGGCTGCTGGACAAGGCGCACTGGGGATTGAAATTTGTGCAGAGCGCGCTGATGTCGAAGCCTGGCTTGCGCCGTTGCATCATCACCGCACTGCCTTCGCAGTTGAGGCTGAACGGGCTGTGTCTTGCTCGCTTGGCGGTAGTTGTGACGTGCCATTGGCGGCTTTTGCTCAATGGGAGGGGGAGCTGTTGCATTTAGAGGCGAAGGTGGCAACGCCTGATGGTGGGCGAGTTCTGTGCGCGCAAGGTCAAGCAACGCCAAGTACGCTGGCGCAGGCGGTAGCGCTTGGGCAGAGTGTCGCCGCTGAACTAGGCAGGCAGGGCGCGCATGAGATTGTGCAAGCGCTGAGTTCGCATGCCGCCCCGGCGCATGGCGAATAGATGGGTGGTTTTTTAATGGCGCGTGGGCGTAGCTTGCTTTACCATTGTTTAATCCAATGATGTGTATGCCGATGCAGGCTATGACGCGTACCGCTGTGCTTACTGGCTCACGAGGGCAATCTGTTAGCCTGCTCCAGGCATTGGCGGTAGCTGGCATGGAGGCCTTTGAGTTTCCGCTGATCGAGATTTTCTCAACGCATGACCATACGCTGTTGGCTAAGGCATTTGCTGCGCTGAAGCAATATGCACTGGTTATTTTTGTGTCGCCGGCGGCGATTGAATTTGCCTCGGCTCATTTGCCGCTACAATGGCCAGCGCTGGTGCCCATCGCTGTGGTCGGGCCAGGCAGTGTCCGCGCGCTTAAGCAGTACGGCATTGCCGCGCCATTACAGCGCGTCATTGCACCGGCTCAGCGCAGCGCAGACCAAGCGGTGCGATATGACTCTGAGGCGCTGGCAGCAGCCCTCGAGCAAACGCTTGGCTTGGCCTCATTAAACGGGCGTAGCGTGCTGATTGTACGCGGCGACAGCGGCCGTGAATGGCTGGCTGATACCTTACGTGCAGAGGGCGCTCAGATTGAGGTGGTCAGCGCCTACCGCCGCGCGCTGCCTGTGCCTACGCTAGCTCAATGGACACGCGTACGCGCCTTGCTGGCGGGTGAGCCGCATGCTTGGCTGTTGACGAGTTCGCAAGGGGTGCGTAACTTGGAGCGTTTAGCTCAAGCCCATTTAAGTGAGGCTGAGCAAAGTGCGCTGAAGCGCTCTCCGATCATTGTGCCGCACGCACGGATTGCCGAATGTGCGGATGCGGTGGGTTTTGTTACGGTTACGCAATGTCACGCGGGCGATGAATCGATTGCGCGTGCTTTGCTTTTTTCCACAAGTTAGCGCTATAGGCGTATAAGCATGACTGATCATAAAAATCTGACGCAAGAAGCTTCATCGAAAGTTCCAGCAAAACCAGCCAGCGGCGCGCAGCCATTTCTTTCTGCGCCTGCGGCAACTAAGCCGCAGCGCACGGCTGGCATGCTTTGGCTTTGGTTGATCTGGTTATTGACGGTGGCCGGCGGGCTTGCTGGCGGCTACGTCTTGCACCAAAAATTTAAATCTGAAAATACCCAACTTATTGAGCGCCAACAGACCAATGAGCGCGCGTTGATTGAAGCGGGTATCAAGGGCCAGCAAGCACTTGATACGTTAGGCCAGGTGCAAATGCAATTGGTGCAGTTGACGAGCAAGTTGGACGAAACTCAAACCCGACAGCAGGCCTTGGAGAGCCTTTCGCAAAAACTGACGCAAAGCCGGGATGATTGGATGTTAGCTGAAGTCGAGCAGACCTTAGCGTTTGCCAATGAGCAGTTGCAACTGACCGGTAATGCTCAGCGGGTTTTGGTGACACTGCACAATGCTGATACGCAATTGGCCGCCAGCACTTCACCGCGAGCGTTGGCGGTGCGTAAAGCGCTTGGGCGGGACCTGGAAGCGTTAAAAGCAACGCCGCATATTGACCTGATGGGACTTGCGCTCAAATTGGATGCTGTCCTGGCGCTGGTTGATACGTTGCCGCTGGCGGGCGAGGTGGCCGTGCCGTTAGCTGTGCCAACAGCGAATAGCGAGAGTCCGACTGAGCGCAAGCCGCCCCTGTGGCAAATCGGCTGGCAGCGTTTTAAGGCCGGTGTGATGCAGCAGCTAGCGAGCTTCGTACAAGTGCGCCGGCTTGATCATGCTGACACTTTATTCGTTGCGCCGGATCAAGGTTATTTTTTACGTGAGAATTTAAAGCTAAGGCTGTTAGCAGCACGTTTATCGCTTTTCGCGCGTAATGCGCTCCAGTTAAAAGCGGATGTGCAGGGGGTGACAGCTGCTCTGACGCGTTATTTCGATGCGGCCTCAGCGCATACGAGTAGTGCGCTTGAGTCAATCAAACAGATTGAGCAAGCCTCTGCCGACGTGGCGTTACCAAGTTTAGAGGCCAGCTTGCAAGCTGTGCGTCAACAAAAAAACGGGAGCTAAGCGATGGCAATCCGAGGGCTTTTATGGCTGGCTTTCTTATTTGCGGCAGCTGTTTTGATTGCGCTGCTGGGCAGTTTGGGCACGGGGCAAGTGCTGATTATCCAGGCGCCTTACCGCATCGATATGTCGATCCATTTATTCGGCGTGATGCTGGTGGCCGCATTTATTGCCTTCTACCTACTGCTCCGTTTGCTGGCTCATTTACTCCAAATGCCCGCACGTTTAGCGGCATATCGTATGCGTTTACGTGCGGCTAAGGCGCGTGATGCGCTGTCCTCTGCGGTGAGTCACCTTTTTGCTGGCCGCTTTACCCGGGCGGAAAAAGCGGCTCGTACCGCCTCTTTGAGTGTGGAAAATAAAGATGCTGCAGCGTTGATTGGCGCACGTGCTGCGCATCAACTGCATGAATATGCCCGCCGCGATGAATGGTTGGCGCAGGCCACTGCAAGTCAGTGGCAAGAAGCTAGGCTGTTGTCCAGCGCTAAAATGTGCATCGATGCGCATGATGCAGAAGGGGCTTTGGCGGCACTGAGTGAGATGCCAGCTCAAAGCGCGCGCCGTTTCTCTGCTCAGCACATTGCCCTGCGTGCGCACCAACAGCTTAAGCATTGGCCACAAGTGTTACAGATGATCAAAGCCCTCAATGCGCATGAAGCGCTGCACCCCTTCGCCAATTCGTGGCAGCGCTTGCAGCAGGTGGCGGCAGAGCACGTTTTGCATGAATGCCGTTATGAGGCACAAGCGCTTCTTATGGGTTGGCATAGCCTGCCTCTCTCGGAACAACAGAGGCCACGCACAGCGGATTTGGCAGCGCAGCTACTGATTGCTTTAGAGCGGCATAAAGAGGCTCGGCGCATTATTGAGGAAGTGCTTGCCGAGCATTGGGATGCGTGTTTGTTACGGCGTTATATTCAATGCGCGGGCCAGGATCCTTTGCCTTTAATTCAACGGGCAGAGGCATGGCAACTTGAGCACCCAGACGACCCTGATTTGCTGTTTACGCTGGGGGGGTTGTGCCAGCAGCAAAAACTATGGGGCAAGGCGCAAGCTTTTCTGGAAACAGCATTGCGCCTTGCCAGCCGCAGCGAGGATAGCGTTATGTTGCGCGCAGAAGCGCATCGGGCGCTGGCTCGTTTGCACGAAGAGCTGGGGCAGCGTGATCAGGCGAGCGAGCACTATCGAGCCAGCGCGCTTGCGTTTGAATTGAAAATGGCGGGGTACCCTAATATTCCTTAATGAACTGTCTTCAAAATTGAACCCTCATTTTGTTGACTCGCGGCTTTGGCAGGGGAAACATATTCTTTCGGCGGAATTTTTCCGCTGAGCAGGTCATCGAAGAGCTGGCGTGAGCGGCCACGTAAATAAGGCGCGATGACTGACAAAATATGCCGGCTTGCTTGATTTAGCTCTGCGCCAATCGCGGCTTGGTCATTATATTTACGCGGATTCATGACAAATTGATAGGACAGCCAATAAGTCGCCAGCACGCACATATTGGTTGACATGGTCTCGATCTCCGCCGGCGTGGCTGCCATCTCGCCGTCAGCGACCAGCAACTCGCATAAATCCCGCGCAAAGCGCACTTTATGTTCCATAATTTGTTTGAAATGCGTCTCAAGTGTGCGATTGCGTGCCAGCAGGTCATTCAGGTCGCGGTACAGAAACCGGTAGCGCCAAAGAAAATTGGTCATATATTGTAGATAGGCCCACACTTCATCGATGGTCGTCCGATGATTTTCTGGAAAACGCAGGCGCTTCTCGATTTCTTGTTCAAACTGTGTAAAGATGCTGTTGATAATGTCATCTTTATTGCGAAAATGATAATAAAGGTTGCCCGGGCTAATTTCCATTTCGTCAGCAATGGTGGTTGTCGTGACGTTGGGCTCCCCAATTTCATTAAAAAGTTTTAAAGAAAGTTCAAGAATGCGCTCACGCGTGCGGCGGGGTGGTTTTGCGTCTATCATTTTATATCCCTATTTTAAATTTAGATAAGTCTAAGAAGAGCGGCTTGGATCTATTACGGGACTATAAGCCATTATAGTGAGCTTAAGCACAGTTAGGCGGGGCCTTGTGTCGTGCTTGTACAACGAGCCTCAATGTATTTTGATGGGCGTAATGAGAACTATTATTGTGTGCGCTCATCTGCTCCACCAAGTAAGGCGTAAATTTCTGCTTGACCGACGCATAGTAGCAAGCTATCGTCCTGGGTTCTAAGTAAAAAGTGCTCTCTTATTGTAAAAAATTGTATGTTGTGGATCTCAACGGGCTGTTGAAAACTGGCCATTGACGCCACCGCACCATCCCTTGAGACATGAGAGAGCCTCAGTTGCGATGCCAGCCATAAGCTGGTCCAAGCAAAGTACCTGATCGATTTTTACCAAAAATTGGAAATGGTGAGAAATGAGTGTAATCAATCAACGTAACGAGCAATCTTCTGCCGCCAATTCTCCAATGCCTGAGTCAAATGCGCCTACTCTAGGTGACTCGATTGGCGCGACTGTGCTGATCCGTTCGCTTGAGAAAGAGCAGGTTGAATATATTTGGGGCTATCCCGGCGGCTCGGTTCTCTATATTTACGATGAGCTATATAAACAAGATAAGATTGCGCATATTCTAGTGCGCCATGAACAGGCCGCGGTCCATGCAGCCGATGCTTATGCGCGAGCAACCGGTAAGGTTGGCGTCTGTCTGGTCACTTCAGGGCCTGGCGTGACCAATGCCGTGACCGGCATCGCCACGGCTTATATGGATTCAGTGCCGCTGGTGATTATCAGCGGGCAAGTGCCGACCACGGCGATTGGACAAGACGCATTTCAAGAATGCGATACAGTTGGCATTACACGTCCATGCGTGAAGCACAATTTTTTGGTTAAAGATGTGCATGAGTTGGCAGCGACGATATGCAAAGCCTTTCATATTGCAAGAAGCGGACGGCCTGGCCCGGTTTTAATTGATATCCCAAAAGATATCTCAAAAATGCCGTGCCATTTTGAGTATCCGCAAAAACTTACGCTGCGCTCGTATAACCCCATTACCAAGGGCCATGCTGGCCAAATCCGCAAAGCGTTAAATCTTTTGCTGTCTGCGCAACGGCCCTATATTTACGCCGGCGGTGGCATTATTCTCGGCAATGCGTCGGCTGAGCTTAATCAATTTGCTGATTTACTCGGTTATCCGGTCACCAATACCTTGATGGGGCTAGGCGGCTTTCGTGCTTCTGATCGAAAATTTCTCGGCATGCTTGGTATGCATGGCACCTATGAAGCGAATATGGCGATGCAGCATTGTGATGTACTGATTGCCATTGGGGCGCGCTTTGATGATCGAGTGATTGGCGATCCAGCGCATTTTATGTCAGCCCCCCGCCAGATTATCCATATTGATATCGATCCCTCATCGATTGCCAAGCGAGTCAAAGTGGATATTCCGATTGTCGGCGATGTCAAAGAAATTTTGCAAGATATGCTCGGGCAATTGCAGGCCGGGCGCTTGCCGGTCAAACGCGAAGCCCTGGCTGCTTGGTGGGCGCAAATTGAGCAATGGCGCAGCATTGATTGCTTAAACTATGATCGGACAAGCGAGATTGTTAAGCCGCAATTTGTGATTGAAACACTGTATCAACTGACCCAGGGCAATGCCTTTGTCTGTTCAGATGTAGGCCAGCATCAGATGTGGGCGGCGCAATATTACCGCTTTGATAAGCCACGCCGCTGGATCAACTCTGGCGGTCTTGGTACGATGGGGTTTGGCTTGCCGGCAGCAATGGGCGTGAAGATGGCGTATCCTGACGATGATGTGGTTTGCATCACCGGCGAAGGTTCGATCCAAATGTGCATTCAGGAGCTATCTACCTGCTTACAGCATAATACGCCGGTGAAAATTGTGTCGCTGAATAACCGCTACTTGGGCATGGTGCGTCAGTGGCAACAAGTTGAGTATAGTAAGCGTTATGCGCACTCTTATATGGAAGCCCTACCTGACTTTGTTAAGCTGGCGGAAGCGTATGGTCATGTTGGCATACGGATTGAGAAAACCGTCGATGTTGAGCCTGCTTTGAAAGAGGCATTGCGGCTAAAAGATCGTACGGTTTTTTTAGATTTTCAGACGGATCCAACCGAGAATGTTTGGCCGATGGTGCAAGCAGGTAAGGGCCTTACTGAAATGTTGCTTGGCTCAGAAGACCTTTAATTTTTGTTATGAAGCACATCATTTCTATTTTGCTAGAAAACGAGCCCGGTGCATTGTCGCGTGTGGTTGGGCTTTTTTCCGCGCGCGCATACAATATCGAAACGCTCACGGTAGCGCCAACCGAAGATCCTTCGCTATCACGCATGACCTTGGTGACGGCTGGCTCGGAAGATATTGTTGAACAAATGACGAAACATCTCAACCGCTTAATTGAGGTCGTGAAGGTCATTGATTTGACGGATGGTGCGTATCTTGAGCGTGAGTTGATGCTGATCAAAGTCAGGGCAGTAGGCAAAGAGCGCGAGGAAATAAAGCGCATGGCTGAGATTTTCCGCGGCCGCATTATTGACGTAACGGATAAAACCTACACACTTGAATTAACCGGGGATAGTGGCAAGCTTGATGCCTTTATCGACAGCATTGAGCGCAGCCTGATTTTAGAAACAGTCCGTACCGGCGCTTCAGGCATTGGACGTGGCGAGCGTATTCTCAAACTTTAAATGGCTTGAAATTTTATAAGGAAATATGAATGAAAGTTTATTATGACAAAGACGCAGATCTTTCTTTAGTGAAAGGTAAAACCGTAGCCATTATCGGCTACGGTTCGCAAGGCCATGCTCATGCGCTTAACCTGAACGATAGCGGTGTTAAGGTAACGGTTGGTCTGCGCCGCGATGGCGCGTCTTGGCATAAGGCTGAACAGGCTGGCTTGACGGTTAAAGAAGTGGCCGCGGCCGTACAGGGCGCGGATATTGTGATGATGTTGCTGCCTGATGAGCAGATTGGTAGCGTTTATCGGCGCGAAGTTGAGCCCAATATCAAAGCGGGCGCAGCCCTGGCCTTTGCGCATGGTTTTAGTATTCATTATGGGCAGGTGGTGCCGCGCGCTGACCTAGATGTGATTATGATTGCGCCTAAAGCGCCAGGCCATACGGTACGCTCAACTTATACTCAAGGCGGTGGGGTCCCTCATTTAATCGCGGTGGCGCAGAATCAATCGGGACTGGCGCGTGAGTTAGCATTGTCCTATGCAGTCGCCAATGGCGGTGGGCGTGCAGGTATTATTGAAACGAATTTCCGTGAAGAAACTGAAACCGATCTATTCGGTGAGCAGGCCGTTTTATGTGGCGGCACGGTTGAATTGATCAAGGCGGGTTTTGAAACTTTGGTCGAAGCCGGTTATGCTCCGGAAATGGCTTATTTTGAATGTCTGCATGAACTTAAGCTGATCGTTGATTTGATCTATGAAGGCGGGATTGCGAATATGAATTATTCGATCTCGAATAATGCGGAATATGGCGAATATGTTACCGGCCCCCGCATTGTGACTGAAAAAACCAAAGATGAGATGCGCAAAGTGCTGCAAGATATTCAGAGTGGCGAATATGCAAAAAGCTTTATCACTGAGCATCTGACAGGCGCGCCTACGCTGATCTCGCGGCGGCGTTTAAATGCTGAGCATCAAATTGAGCAAGTGGGTGGCAAATTACGCTCAATGATGCCTTGGATTACGAAAAATAAGCTGGTTGACCAATCAAAAAATTAAACGACATATATGAACTATCCTCACCCAATTATTGCCCGCGAAGGCTGGCCTTTTTTGTTATTTATCGCGGTTTTGACGCTCGTCGTGCAAATCTTTGCCGGTTTTGCGTGGTCTTGGCCATTTTGGCTGCTGACCGTATTTGTGGTGCAATTTTTCCGCGATCCGCCCCGCCCGATTCCAAGCCAAGCTAATGCCGTGCTCAGTCCTGCTGATGGTCGCGTGGTGGCGGTGCAAACTTGCCGCGACCCCTACGCTGAGCGTGAAGCATTGATGATTAGCGTATTTATGAATGTTTTCAATGCCCATTCGCAGCGCTTGCCGGTCGATGGCGTGATTAAAAGAGTGGCTTATTTTCCTGGGGCATTTTTCAATGCAGCGCTGGATAAATCCTCGCTTGAGAATGAGCGTAATGCGTTGGTGATCGAAACAGAGGCAGGACAAACCGTGACGGCGGTTCAGGTCGCCGGACTCGTGGCGCGTCGGATCCTGTGCTATGTGAAGACGAATGAGTCTGTTAAGCGCGGTCAACGTTACGGTTTTATCCGCTTTGGCTCGCGGGTTGATGTGTATCTGCCGCTTGGCAGCCGCCCAAAAATTGCGATTGGTGAGAAAGTGTTTGCTACTTCGACTATTCTGGCTGAATTTGAGTCTTGAAGAAATCGACCAAGCGTCGTCCCCTACCTAAGCTAGGGACTTGTGGCACGTCCCAAGTCCCAAGTCCCAAGTCCCTAGCCCAAAGGTATCGCATAACCTGAAATGTTTTAGGTCAGCTGCGCTTTTTTAAAGGAATTTGAATGTCTGCTTTCAAGCTGCGCCGCGTACGTCAAAACGGTACGTTTTTGCCGCGCTCGCTTCGCCGTCAAGCCGAAGGTGAGGTTGATAATGAAGATACGCTAAGGGTTGAGCGTCAAAGGCACTTACGCAAACGGGGCATCTATTTGTTACCGAATGCATTTACCACGGCGGCGCTTTTTTGTGGATTTTTTGCCATTGTGCAGGCGATGAATCAGCAATTTGAAATGGCTGCGATTGCGATTTTTGCAGCTATGGTGCTCGATGGAATGGATGGCCGGGTGGCGCGTATGACAAAAACGCAAAGTGCCTTTGGTGAGCAATATGACAGCATATCCGATATGGTGTCATTTGGCGTGGCGCCTGCGTTAGTCATGTATGAATGGGCCTTAAAGGATTTAGGGCGTTGGGGTTGGCTCGCGGCCTTTGTCTATTGTGCGGGCTCGGCATTACGCTTAGCGCGCTTTAATACCAACCTGAATAAAATCGACAGTCGTTTTTTCCAAGGTTTGCCTAGCCCCGCCGCGGCTGCCTTGATTGCGGGTTTTGTCTGGCTGGTGATTGATAACCGGATTCCGATGAGGCTCAGTTGGCTGCCTTGGGTCGCTTTTACGTTGACGCTTTATGCCGGCATCACAATGGTCTCAAACGCACCATTTTACAGTGGCAAAACCCTGGATATCCGATATCGCGTGCCATTTGGGGTGATTTTGTTGGTGGTGCTGGCTTTTGTGCTGGTGTCGTCGGACCCGCCGATTATGTTGTTTGGTTTATTTGTTCTGTATGGGCTTTCAGGCTATGTCTTCTGGGCAATTCGTATGCTGCGTGGTAAGTTCAATCCAAGCGCCAAAGACCCGAAACCTTCAGAGAAGGGTGATACAGAGTAGCCGTTAGGCTCGGCTTAATTTTGGCTTTCTGGGTGCGCTAGAGATGTCTGACAAACTAATCATTTTCGATACTACCCTGCGGGACGGCGAACAGTCACCCGGCGCATCCATGACCAAAGAGGAAAAGTGGGCCGGTGGCAGGTGAAAAAAGTAGGAGAGGAGGCTAAAGCGATTTTATGCTGGTGTTCTGGGCACGAAGTCCTGAGAGTGAAGGATATGTTATTCGAAGGGGTGCGGAGGTTAAGCGAGATGAATGAGACGCTTGTGAAGCAGCGCGGCGCGGGCGTGTCGTAGGCATACAGAACAGAAGTTCGAATAATGAAGGAGATAAAAGTCTAGAACTAATGCTCTGTGGATAAGCTGCATAAAAGATGAGTGATGAGACTATTTAAGCCTATACAGCAACAAAATCACTCTGAATCCGTAATGCTTCCACCTCTGAAATACCTGCCTGCGCAGCAAATTCTGGCCAGCGTGCAAGCGCCGCCATGACCTGTTTAATCACCTCTTTGCAGCGTGGCGCAAAGAAGCGGTCGCCTACGCTTAATAAGTCATCACGAGTGATATTTTTGAACGCCCCATTAACTGACATTAAATGCTGATAAGTCCATTGTCCTTTTGAGTTATAAGCATGGGTTACGTCATAGGCAGGTGAAAGCCGCCATTGCCCATTTTTTGCCAAAAGAAACGATAGATTTTTGGTGTGGTCATCACAGTTTGCAGCCAGGACATTAAAGACCATGCGACGAAAACCTTCTTCTAGAGCGCCTGGTCCTAAACCAAGCTTTTGAATGACTTGAAAGTACTGACTATAACTATGGGTGGCGCGCTGCTTGTAGTCTAGGTGCTGCATGGCACATAGCGTTTGGGCGTGAAGCTTGCTTCCATCCTGCCGATCGAAGCGCCGGGTCATAAAATGAGCGCGCCCGTTTTCTTCGAGTAAGCGGCATTCGGTCATAGTTATGCCGGCGGCCGTTGCCATTAGGTAGTAAGCATACTCGATTCTTCCATAATAAGCGCTTGCACCGAGTTCGCTGTCTTGGCCTACGCCATCGAGCTTGAGCAGCCAGTAGTCAAAGCCGGGATCAGCCGGCAATTGACCAGAGCGAATTTCATTGGTTTCAGCATTCCAGGCAATAACTGCTTTTGCGCGCGCGCCGCCCGCTGAAGTACCGACCTGAATCAGGTTCATGATCGCAGCTTCGGTTTCTTTATCGCCTTCAAATTTACCTGCCAGCGCTTGTTGAGAGCTGATCACTAATTCGTGGAGCTTGAGCGCAGTTGAGCGTGTTCGTTTGGGGCCACGGGCAGGACGAAATTCTAACGCCCCTATGCCCCGATTGCCCATATACGCGAGACGATCAAGTGGAGTGATGGCATTTTTTTCTACCCCTTCTTGTGCCAGATAAGCATCGATTAGCGCATTACCGAAATCGTCGGGGAGAGCGTCAGCCAGCATTGCCGGCAAGCGCTTGTAAGTGCCTTCTGGTAATGCAGGAAAAACATATAAAGATTGTGCAACAGGCATCGTCAATGGGGCTAGTTCAATGCCTTGTGTTTGCCATGTGGGATCGTATTCAAAGACATAGTAGCCAAGCGACGGGGCTAGCGTCACCGCGCCGACCGTTTTATCCCAGGCTCGCACTTCAATCATATCGACAGCTTGGTACATGTGTTTTTTATCCTTTGCCAGTTTTGTCCTGGCGCGGCCGATAAACCTTCATCCGAGGTTGAGTTTTGCGCGTGGCTTTAAGCATTTGCATTGGACTGATGGGTATGATCGGAGCTAATAGTTCGAGCCAGTCGGTGCGGTTTAAGGCGCGGATCACTTTGAGTAGCGTGTTAAGAGAAGAGCCTTTGCCATTTTCCAAGTTTTTGATGGCGCCAGCACTACTATTAGCAAGTGCTGCAAGTTCAGCTTGGCCAAACCCAGCCCGAATCCGTAGCGTGCGGAGTTGTGCGCCAAGATAAAGCGCCCATTCATCGGTAGACCGTTGGTGTTCAATTAGAGACATATATTTATCTTTAATAGATTCAATTTTCTATTGAAGCCGTAATTATATCTATATTATAGAATTAGTCTATGCTGAAAGATATGTTGGGTAGTCCCTTTTCGTTATCATGAAGCGCACTCCCGCCCTAGGAAAAGCTGGATCTCGCTTACTCCATTGAGGGTTTTTCTTACGCAAGGCAAGTAAAAAAATCACCCGCCCCGCATCCGGGGCGTCTAGGTTCCAACAGTCGCCAAGCCACGAGACCTTGGATATCTCTTCTGCAGCACAAAGATAGAACGATTGGATGGGATTCTATGATTTTAAGAATTTTTGACGTATGTTATTCGATGTTATATGAGGAATCGGTATATCTTTTGTGGAATTAATTTATGCATGAAAACATGAGTCTGCGTTTAGAGACTTGATGTATCGGTCCCTTTGAGCAAATAAAAGATCCTCCTATACTTGACTAAATTCCTAGGTTATTTATACTTGACAAAGATAGTCAGGTTATTGAGTGCACTGCATAGAAATAGTTAGGCTACTGAGCCTAATTTGATCACTTTGCCCGCTACGATGTTTTTGCCTACCTATGAGACTTACGACAAAAGGCCGTTTCGCTGTGACCGCCATGCTAGATTTAGCGTTACACCGCGCTAAAGGCCCGGTCACGCTTGCCGTCATTAGCGAGCGGCAACGCATTTCGCTGTCGTATCTTGAGCAATTATTTAGCAAGCTGCGCCGGCATGGCATTGTCGAGAGTGTGCGTGGGCCAGGTGGCGGCTATAAACTTGGTCGGCAAGTTGAAGAAATTACAGTCGCAGATATCGTTATTGCAGCTGATGAAGCGCTTGATGCGACGAGTTGCGGTGGCAAAGGTAGCTGCGATCATGCTCCTCATCAAGAAGGACATTGCATGACGCATAGATTATGGTCGACATTGAATCAAAGAATGCGTGAGTACCTTGATTCAGTATCACTACAAGATTTGGTGGCTCAGCAGCTGATGCCTGAGCCTTGCTTGACCGTATTACACGACCAGCGTGTCAGTACAATGAATATAATTTAAGGTTTTCGGAGCCATTGATGAAAGAAGTTCTTCCCCGCTTTCCGATCTACCTGGATTACAGCGCGACTACGCCTGTTGATCCTCGGGTTGCGGACAAAATGATCCCTTATTTGTGCGAGCAGTTCGGCAATCCGGCTTCGCGCAGCCATTCTTATGGTTGGACGGCGGAGCAAGCGGTAGAAGACGCGCGTGCGCAAGTGGCGGCCTTGGCCAATTGCGATCCTCGTGAAATTGTTTGGACTTCGGGTGCGACTGAGTCGAACAACCTGGCTATAAAAGGCGCTGCGCATTTCTATCAAAGCAAAGGTAAGCATATTATTACCGTTAAAACCGAGCACAAAGCTGTGCTGGATACCTGTCGTGAGCTTGAGCGACAAGGTTTTGAGGTGACTTATCTTGAGGTTCTAGAAAACGGCTTGTTGGATCTTGATGCCTTTAAGCAAGCGCTTCGTCCCGATACGATTTTAGTTTCGGTGATGATGGTCAATAATGAAATCGGTGTGATCCAAGATATTGAGCAAATCGGTGAAATTTGTCGCGATAAAGGCATTATTTTTCATGTGGATGCAGCGCAAGCGGCAGGTAAGGTGGGGATTGATCTAGCCCGCTTAAAGGTTGATTTGATGTCTTTTTCTGCGCATAAGGCGTATGGCCCTAAAGGCATTGGCGCAATGTATATTCGCCGCAAACCGCGCGTCCGCATCGAAGCGCAGATGCACGGCGGCGGCCATGAGCGGGGCATGCGCTCAGGCACTTTGCCGACGCACCAGATTGTCGGCATGGGCGAAGCTTTTCGCCTAGCTCATGAAGAAATGGACGCTGACACTAAGCATGCGCGTGCGCTTTATGACAGACTGCTGCAGGGTCTAAGTAAAATGGAAGAAGTGTATGTAAACGGCGATACACAGCAGCGCGTGCCTCACAATCTGAACATTAGCTTTAATTTTGTTGAGGGCGAATCGTTGATTATGGCGGTCAAGGATATCGCCGTATCATCTGGCTCTGCTTGTACCTCGGCCTCGCTTGAGCCTTCTTATGTATTGCGTGCGCTTGGGCGTAATGATGAACTGGCGCACAGTTCAATTCGGTTTTCTGTAGGGCGCTTTACGACGTTACAGGAAATAGATTACGTGATCCGTTTGATGGAAAGTAAAATTGCTAAGTTGCGCGATTTGTCGCCATTGTGGGAAATGCACCAAGCGGGGGTCGATCTGAATTCGATCGTCTGGGCAGCACATTGACGGCGGCTAGAGCCGATTTATCGATAAGCGATTTGCGCTTCGCCTAAAGTGGTATGCAGTATGTAACTTGGCTGAAACTAGCTGAGTCAATAAAAGGTTTTTTTGGGAGTTAGATCATGGCATACAGTGATAAGGTACTCGATCATTACGAGAATCCCCGTAATGTTGGGTCATTTGATAAAAGCGGGGACGGCATTGGCACTGGCATGGTGGGTGCGCCGGCCTGTGGGGATGTGATGAAGCTGCAAATTCGAGTGGGCGCTGACGGCGTGATTGAAGATGCAAAGTTTAAGACCTATGGCTGTGGCTCGGCGATTGCCTCAAGCTCGCTGGTGACTGAATGGGTTAAAGGTAAGACGCTTGATCAGGCGTTGGCAATCAAGAACACGCACATTGCTGAAGAATTGGCGTTGCCGCCAGTGAAGATCCATTGTTCGATTCTGGCCGAAGACGCGATTAAAGCTGCCGTGAAAGATTATCAAGAGCGTCATGGCAAAGTGGCTGAGCTGACTGCACCTGAGCAAGCGGTTTAATTTTAGAAGGCAAATTAAGCAGGGCGACACGCCCTACATTTTTCTGAGTGAAGATGGCCATTACGTTGACTGAAAAAGCGGCGCAGCATGTGGAAAAATATTTGCTACGCCGTGGCAAAGGGGTTGGCTTGCGCTTGGGCGTGCGTACGACGGGCTGTTCTGGGCTTGCGTATAAGCTTGAATATGTGGATGCGCTGGCGCCAGAAGACCAAGTATTTGAAAGTTATGGCATAAAAGTCGTAGTTGACCCAAAGAGCCTGGCTTACATTGACGGTACTGAATTGGACTTTGCACGGGAGGGCTTGAATGAAGGTTTCAAATTCAAGAATCCAAATGTCAAAGATGAATGTGGGTGCGGTGAATCATTCCGAATTTAAAACAGCAGCGGCAACTAATCTAGCATCTGAGCGTAGCGCTGATTTATGCTAGTTTTTTGTCGTTAGCTAAGAGCTTGGCGGCTTAATTTCCATGTCATCTTTAAGCAGTACTCATTTCGAATTATTTGGCTTGCCTACAAGTTTCATAATTGATGACGATAAACTTGCTAGCGCTTATCGCACGGTGCAGGCGCATACTCACCCGGATCGTTTCGCAGCGGATTCTGAGGCTCAAAAGCGGGTTGCCTTGCAATGGGCGACGCGGGCTAACGATGCCTATCGCACATTAAAAGATCCATTGCGACGGGCGATTTATGTATTGCAGTTACGCGGGATTGAAACGCAGGCCGAGAATAACACCGTGATGGCAAGCGCCTTTCTAATGCTACAGCTAGAATGGCGCGAATCTATTGAAGCCGCAAAACTAGAAAAAAATCTGCCGGCGCTTGAGGTGTTGCTCGATACATTGCAAGCCGCGCGCACGACGCGTTTTGCAAAACTCGCGAGTCTGTTTAAGACCCAGATGGATCAAGCCGCGGCTGATGTGGTGCGCGAATTGATGTTTATCGAACGCGTTGTCCACGAAGCGCAGGCTCAGATTGAAAAACTTGAATACATGTAAAAGGCAATCTGATGGCTCTATTACAAATTTCCGAACCCGGTCTAGCGCCCGCCCCTCATGAGCGGCGGCTGGCGGTTGGCATTGATCTTGGCACAACCCATTCATTAGTTGCTGCGGTGCGCAATGGCGTGTCCGAGGTACTGCCTGATCTGGACGGGGCGTTATTATTGCCCTCCGTGGTGCGCTATCTAACAACGGGTAAACCACAGCTCGGCCGATTGGCCAAAGAACAGGCCGCACTTGACCCTAACAATACGATTGTTTCGGTCAAGCGTTTAATGGGCCGTGGCAAAGCAGAAATAGAAAATACGGCGCACGTGCCGTACGACTTGGTTGATGCGCCTGGCATGGTGCAAATCAAAACGGTAGCTGGTGTCAAAAGCCCGGTCGAAGTCTCGGCTGAAATTCTTGCCGCCTTGCAGCAACGTGCACAAGCCTCGCTCGGGGGCGAGTTGGTTGGCGCAGTGATTACGGTGCCGGCTTATTTTGATGAGGCGCAACGGCAAGCCACCAAAGATGCGGCCGAGCTTGCCGGCCTTAACGTCTTGCGCTTGCTCAACGAACCCACTGCCGCCGCAATTGCCTATGGTCTTGAGAGTGGCGCGCAAGGAATCTATGCGGTCTATGATCTAGGTGGTGGCACCTTTGACTTGTCGATTCTTCAGTTGACGCAAGGCGTATTTGAGGTACTGGCCACCGGTGGCGACTCAATGCTGGGCGGCGACGATTTTGACCAGGCATTATTGGAATATGTGCTGGCCAAAGCGGTGCCAGACACACCAACATTAACTGCTGGCGATAAGCGATTGTTGCTGGATGCTGCGCGTAGCGCGAAAGAAGCGTTATCGAGTGCACCACAAACCCGTATCGATCTCCTGCTCTCAAATGGCGTACGGATCGCCGTGACGGTGCGCGAGGCCGAGTTTGCTGAACTCGTTCAGCCGCTCGTACAGCGGACCTTAGTGACCATGCGCAAAACTTTACGCGATGCGCAGATTGCGGCAAAAGATGTGCAAGGCATTGTGTTAGTCGGTGGCGCCACGCGGATGCCGGTGGTTTGCCGCGCGGTTGAACTGTTTTTTGGGCAGCCTGTGCTCACCGGCATTGATCCGGACCAAGTGGTGGCGCTGGGGGCCGCGATTCAAGCGGATCTATTAGCGGGTAACCGGCGTGATGAGGATGATTGGCTGCTGCTGGATGTGATTCCGCTCTCGCTGGGGGTAGAAACGATGGGTGGCTTGGTGGAAAAAATTATTCCACGTAACTCGGCCATTCCGGTGGCGCGAGCGCAAGAGTTTACAACCTTCAAAGATGGCCAGACGGCAATGTCGATCCATGTTGTGCAGGGCGAGCGTGAACTCGTGGCAGATTGCCGCTCGCTGGCGCGCTTTGAGTTGCGTGGGATCCCGCCAATGACAGCTGGCGCTGCGCGGATTCAAGTAAGCTATCAGGTGGATGCCGATGGTTTATTGTCCGTGTTTGCGCGTGAGCTGCAATCCGGTGTGGCTGCTTCAGTCGTGGTCAAGCCCTCATATGGCTTAAGCGACGAAGAGATCGGTCGCATGCTTGATGACAGTTTCCAAGCGGCCAATATCGATAAACATGCGCGTGCATTGCGCGAACTACAAGTCGACGCTGAACGGTTATTGGCCGCAACAGCAAGCGCTTTAGCCCGCGATGCAGATTTGCTCAGTGCGTCAGAACAAGCAACCATTGATAGCGCCACAAAAGCGCTGCAGGAAGTCAAAAATGGCGCGCACAGCGATGTCCTTGAGCGCGCCATTGAGGTTTTAGCAGCCGCTACTGATGAATTTGCCGCACGGCGCATGAACCAAAATATCCGCACGGCGCTTGCTGGCCGCAAAGTGGATGAGCTGACTGAACAATAAAATTACTCTTAATCGAAACTGGAACACTAGATGCCTCAGGTCATTGTATTACCTCATCTCGAATTATGCCCAGAGGGCGCCGTCATTGACGCGGTACCCGGGAAAAGTATTTGCGATACATTGCTTGAAAACGGGGTTGAGATCGAGCATGCCTGCGAAAAATCGTGCGCCTGTACAACCTGTCATGTGGTTGTGCGTGAAGGCTTTAATAAGCTTGGCCATGCCGATGAAATTGAAGAAGATTTACTCGATATGGCATGGGGTCTAGAAGCCACTTCACGCTTATCGTGTCAAGCGCTTATCCCGGCCGATGCTGACGCTAATATTGTGGTTGAAATTCCACGTTATACAATTAATCATGCAAAAGAAAAGCATTGAGAGCATATGTGCTGTCGTCTGCTATGTTAAAATCTATGGATAGGCAGCTTCTGTCAGTTATTTGATTGAAGCTGTCGTGTGTTTACACACTCCTTCCTGGGCGCTAATTGCGATCCGCTAAATGGCCAGGCCGTGCTGCGGGAGGTTTAATTAACCCGCTATTTCTCGACAAACTTGAGGAAAGGTGAGCGTCAGATGATGCAACAATTTCAATCAAATTCGTATTTATTTGGCGGTAATGCGCCGTATGTTGAAGAGCTTTATGAGGCTTATCTCAACAATCCCGCTTCAGTGTCAGATCATTGGCGCGCTTATTTCGATGCGTTGCAGAACGTGCCAGCTGTTGATGGTTCTAATGCAAACGATGTCGCCCATGGCCCAATCGTTGAATCTTTTGCGCAACGCGCTAAAGCGAATGCGTTTTTGCAACGGGCAGGCAGTGCTGATTTGGCGATTGCACGTAAGCAAGTGCATGTTCAATCACTCATTGATGCCTATCGTTTTCTAGGTTCGCGCTGGGCTAACCTTGATCCGCTTAAGCGCCAAGAACGCCAGCAGATCGCTGAGCTTGATCCTGCTTTCTATGGTTTCATGGAAGCTGACATGGATCAAACTTTCGATGCTGGCGACTTATATTTTGGTTCTGAGCAAGCCACTTTGAGGGACATTGTCAAAGCGCTACGCGATACGTATTGCGGCACGATTGGCGTTGAATTCATGTATATCAGCAACCCTGAGCAAAAACGCTGGTGGAAAGAACGCCTTGAATCGATTCGCGCAACCCCAGAGTTTTCTGCTGAAAAGAAAAAGCATATTCTTGAACGACTCACTGCAGCTGAGGGGCTTGAGCGCTACTTGCATACCAAGTTTGTCGGCCAAAAACGCTTTTCGCTTGAGGGCGGAGAGAGTTTTATTGCAGCGATGGACGAGCTGGTGCATCGTGCTGGCGTCAAAGGGGCGCAAGAAATTGTGATTGGCATGGCGCATCGTGGCCGATTAAATATCTTAGTCAATACCCTTGGCAAAATGCCAGCAGATCTTTTTGCTGAGTTTGAAGGTAAGCACTTTGATGAATTGCCTGCGGGCGATGTCAAATATCATAAGGGTTTTTCAAGCGATGTATCGACCGCAGGCGGTCCCGTTCATTTGTCGCTGGCTTTCAATCCATCCCACCTTGAAATCGTAAACCCAGTCGTGGAAGGCTCGGCCAAAGCACGGATGGAGCGTCGTGGTGACCTAGATGGACGCCAAGTATTACCAGTACAAGTGCATGGCGATGCAGCATTTGCTGGGCAGGGCGTTGTGATGGAAACGCTTAACCTAGCTCAAACACGTGGTTACGGCACGTATGGCACAGTGCATGTCGTGATTAATAATCAAATCGGCTTTACCACATCAGATCCGCGCGATGCGCGCTCAACGTTGTATTGCTCAGATGTCGTCAAGATGATCGAAGCGCCGGTGCTGCATGTGAATGGCGATGATCCAGAAGCAGTGATCCTGGCGACTCAACTCGCTGTCGATTTCCGCACGCAATTCCATCAAGATGTCGTGCTAGATATCGTTTGCTTTCGCAAGCTTGGACACAATGAGCAAGATACCCCTGCGGTAACGCAGCCGTTGATGTACAAAAAAATTGCTCAGCATCCAGGCACGCGCGCGCTATATGCGGCAAAGCTGGTCGCGCAAGGCGTCTTAACGAGCGATGAAGCGGATGCTTATGTGAAGCGCTATCGCAAAGCAATGGACGAAGGACAACATACGGTTGATCCAGTGTTGTCGAATTACAAGAGTAAGTATGCGGTAGATTGGATGCCATTTTTAAATCGTAAATGGACCGATGCGGCGGATACTGCTGTGCCACTGGCTGAGCTAAAACGCTTAGCTGAGCGCGTGACGACAATTCCAGAAACGCTCAAGTTGCATCCTTTAGTTGAGCGCGTGATCAATGACCGCCGTGCGATGGGTAAAGGCGAGGCACCGCTTGATTGGGGCATGGGCGAACACCTGGCTTATGCTTCGTTAGTGGCCTCTGGCTATGCTGTACGTTTAACTGGCCAAGACAGCGGCCGCGGTACATTTACCCACCGACATTCGGTGCTGCATGATCAAAATCGCGAAAGCTGGGATCATGGCAGTTATATTCCATTGCAACATGTGACCGATAATCAGGCCGCATTCAATGTGATTGACTCCGTGCTGTCGGAAGAGGCGGTCCTCGGTTTTGAATACGGTTATTCAACGGCTGAGCCAAACACGCTGGTGGTATGGGAAGCGCAGTTTGGTGATTTCGCGAATGGCGCGCAGGTCGTGATTGACCAATTTATTTCATCGGGTGAAGTCAAGTGGGGCCGTGTTTCAGGCCTGACGATGCTGTTGCCTCATGGTTATGAAGGCCAAGGGCCAGAGCATTCATCGGCGCGGATTGAACGTTATTTGCAGTTGTGCGCAGATAACAATATGCAAGTGGTGCAGCCGACAACGCCAGCGCAGATTTTCCATCTATTGCGCCGGCAGATGATTCGTCTGTTCCGTAAGCCATTAATCGTGGCAACACCAAAATCACTGCTGCGTCATAAAGAAGCGGTGAGCAGCTTGTCTGAGCTTGCCAAAGGGACCTTCCGCACGATCATTGGTGAAACCGATACGGCGCTCGATCCTAAAAAGATCAAGCGGGTGGTGCTCTGCTCCGGCCGCGTCTATTTTGATCTGGTCGCACATCGCCGCGAAGCCAAACTGAAAGATGCCGTAATTATCCGCGTTGAGCAGCTTTATCCATTCCCCCATAAAGCGTTTGAAACGGAACTCAAGAAATATGAGCATGCAACCGAAGTAGTCTGGGTCCAAGATGAGCCGCAAAACCAAGGACCTTGGTTCTATATCGAGCATCATTTGCTGGAAGGCATGAAAGAAGGGCAGAAGCTCGCGTATAGTGGCCGCCCAGCCTCTGCTTCGCCTGCGGTTGGCTATTACGCCAAACATTATGAGCAGCAAAAGCAGCTTATTGATGGAGCGTTTGGCCGTTTGAAAGGCGCCGTGCGCGTGAAATAAAAGCGTTGGGCCCAATTGGGCCCAACGCTGTGTGAAATAAGTGTGCGAGTATTTTGCGTTAGCGTTGTTTATGCAGCAAAATAGACGTGTAGTCGGTTTTTTTAAAGATATGTTCAGGAAAGTCAATGGCTATTGTAGAAGTCAAGGTCCCGCAGCTGTCCGAATCCGTCGCTGATGCGACGCTGCTGCAATGGAAAAAGCGTCCCGGTGAAGCGGTCGCGCAAGATGAGATTGTGATTGAAGTTGAGACGGATAAGGTGGTGCTTGAAGTGCCTGCGCCTGCCGCCGGCATCATGGCACAAATTATTCGCCAAGACGGCGACACCGTGATTGCGGATGAAGTCATCGCCAGAATTGATACTGAGGCGCAAGCATCGGTATCGAGTGAGGCCCAAGCAACGCCGGCAGCGAGCGCACCAGCCTCTGCCGCGCCAACTGAGCCAGTCAGTGCAAAAGCGATGCCTTCAGCCGCGAAGCTGATGGATGAAAAAGGCATTAGCGCCGCTCAACTGGAAGGCAGTGGGCGCGATGGGCGGATCACGAAGGGTGATGTACTCGCCGTTCAATCAGCCAAGCCTGCGGTCGCAACAGTTTCCACCACGCCACTGCGCGCGGTTGCCAAACCGGCGTTGCCTGAGGTTAAAGCTGCGGTCAATACGAGCCAATCGCTCGACGGCCGGCCTGAGCAAAGAGTGCCGATGTCACGCTTGCGCGCACGGATTGCACAGCGCTTGCTTGAATCGCAACAAACGAATGCTATTTTGACGACCTTTAACGAGGTCAATATGCAGCCTGTTATGGAGCTGCGTAGTAAGTACAAAGATAAATTTGAAAAAGCACATGGCGCGCGTTTGGGCTTTATGTCCTTCTTCGTTAAAGCCGCTGTGCATGCATTAAAGAAATATCCAATCGTGAATGCCTCCGTGGATGGCAACGATATCGTCTATCACGGTTACTTCGATATCGGTATCGCAGTTGGTTCACCGCGTGGGCTCGTTGTGCCGGTATTGCGTAATGTCGATCAAATGAGTTTGGCGGACATTGAAAACAAGATTGCTGAATACGGCCAAAAGGCGAAAGAGGGCAAACTGTCGCTAGAAGACCTCACCGGCGGCACCTTCTCAATTTCAAACGGTGGTGTATTTGGCTCAATGCTCTCGACGCCAATCATTAACCCACCGCAATCAGCGATTCTCGGGGTACATGCAACCAAAGAACGCGCTGTAGTAGAAAATGGTCAAATCGTAATTCGTCCGATGAACTATCTAGCAATGTCTTATGACCACCGTATCATCGATGGCCGTGAAGCAGTATTAGCGCTGGTGGCAATCAAAGAG
The DNA here is from genome assembly GCF_024582735.1 of Mycoavidus sp. SF9855. Lineage (NCBI taxonomy): Bacteria > Pseudomonadati > Pseudomonadota > Betaproteobacteria > Burkholderiales > Burkholderiaceae > Mycoavidus > Mycoavidus sp. SF9855. The sequence continues at coordinate 1,452,652 of NZ_CP102085.1, read as the reverse complement.
GCGTTAGAAGACCCAGCCCGACTTCTGCTCGACCTGTAATCCTCTATCATTTCTGCGACCTGAATTATGTCTAATCAATTTGATGTCATCGTGATTGGCGGTGGCCCTGGCGGCTATATTGCCGCCATTCGTGCCGCGCAGCTTGGCAAATCCGTTGCCTGCGTTGAAAAATGGAAAAGTCCAAACGGTGAAGTAGCCCTGGGTGGCACGTGCCTGAATGTGGGCTGTATCCCATCCAAAGCGCTGTTGGCTTCGTCTGAAACCCTTGAGCATACGGCTCATCACCTTGCCGAGCATGGCATTGAAGTGAAGGGCGAAGTGGCTCTTGATTTAGCGAAAATGCTGTCCCGCAAGGACAACATCGTGAGCAAAATGACCAAGGGCATTGAGTTTTTGTTTCGCAAAAACAAAGTGAATTGGTTCAAAGGCCACGCTAAATTTACGGCTCGCAAGAGTGATGGCACTTACCAACTCGAAGTCAGCGGCGAAGGCGCGGCACAAACCATTACCGGTCAGCATGTGATCATTGCAACCGGTTCAAAAGCGCGCCATTTGCCGCAGATCCCCGTCGATAACCGGATTGTTGCCGATAACGAAGGGGCGCTGTCGTTTGATTCAGTACCTAAAAAACTGGCAGTGATCGGTGCGGGTGTCATCGGCCTTGAGCTTGGCTCTGTCTGGCGGCGGCTAGGTGCGCAAGTCACCGTGCTAGAAGCCTCATCAGGCTTTCTGGCGGCAGCTGATGAGGGGGTCTCAAAAGAAGCCTGGAAACACTTGACGAAACAAGGGTTAGAGATTCACCTTGGGGTCAAAATCGGCGCAGTTAAAACCACGCAACAGGGCGTTTCGATTGCCTATACTGACAAAGACGGCAAAGCACAGACGCTGGCTGCTGACCGTTTAATCGTCTCGGTGGGCCGGGTGCCAAATACGGATGGCTTGGGCTTAGAGAATATTGGCCTGGAAGTGAACGAACGTGGCATGATTGACGTCGATGATCATTGCCATACAAAACTGCCTAATCTCTATGCAATTGGCGATGTGGTGCGAGGTCCAATGCTCGCCCACAAAGCCGAAGATGAAGGCGTTATGGTCGCCGAAGTGATTGACGGCCAAAAGCCGCATATCGACTACAATTGCATCCCATGGGTGATTTACACTGCGCCAGAAATTGCTTGGGTTGGCAAGACTGAACAGCAACTCAAACAAGAAGGGCGTGCTTACAAAGCGGGGCAATTCCCATTTGCCGCCAATGGCCGTGCGCTGGGTATGGCGAAGGCAGAGGGTTTTGTCAAAATGCTCGCGGACGCTAAAACCGATGAAATTCTTGGCGTGCATATTGTCGCGTCTGCCGCTTCCGATTTAATCGCTGAAGCGGTGGTTGCGATGGAATTCAAAGCCGCCTCTGAAGATATCGGTCGTATCTGCCATCCTCACCCATCCTTGTCTGAAGTGATGCGTGAAGCGGCGTTGGCCGTGGAAAAGCGCGCGCTGAATATGTAATGCGTGATAAATAAATGCTAAGCCCAGCAAAGGCGAATAAAAAAGGCGAGGCGACTCGTCTTTTTTATTTAGGTGCGCAATGAATGTCATTGAATATTACGAGCGTGAGCTCGAAAGCCGTGGTTATCGTGTGGACTCGGCTCAGCGTGCGGCCGTGATGGGTTTACAACGTTGTTATGATCAATGGGTCAACTACCAAGCTCGGCACTCCAACCTATTCCTGAAGTGGCTCAACCAGGGTGAATTGCCTAAAGGCATTTATATGTGGGGGGGCGTTGGGCGTGGCAAAAGCTTCTTGATGGATAGCTTTTATGCCTGTGTGCCACTACAAAATAAAATCCGACTGCATTTTCATGAGTTTATGCGTGAAGTGCACCGGCAGCTTGAAGACCTTAAAAAAACCGCTAACCCATTGGATCAGTTAGCGCGCGATATTGCCAAACGCTATCGCTTAATTTGCTTTGATGAATTCCACGTGTCGGATATTGCCGATGCAATGATCCTGTCTCGTTTGCTTGAGCGCTTATTCAAAAGTGGCGTGCAATTTGTGGCAACCTCAAATTACCACCCCGACCTGCTGTACCCAGATGGCCTGCATCGTGACCGGATGTTGCCGGCGATCGATCTGCTCAATACCAAGCTTGAAATCATCAACGTCGATGGTGGCGTCGATTATCGGCAACGGACCTTCGCCCAAGCGAATATTTACTATACGCCGCTGAGCGAGTCAGTTGATGAAGCCTTGTGTCAAACTTTTGTGGCGCTGGCAGCCATGCCGGATGAAAGCCCACTATTGCGTATTGAGCAACGTAAACTCCTTGCGTTACGCCGTGCTGGCCAAGTTGTTTGGTTTGATTTTGCAACCCTGTGTGGTGGCCCTCGTTCACAAAATGACTATCTTGAACTCGCCAATCGCTTTCATACGATCATCCTTTCAAATGTGCCGCAAATGACTCCGCGCATGGCGTCTGAGGCCCGCCGTTTTACCTGGCTGATCGATGTTTTATATGATCATAAAGTTAAGCTCTTAATATCAGCTGAAGTGCCACCTGCAGAGCTTTATTTTGGCGGCCCACTGGTCAATGAATTTGCGCGTACTGTGTCGCGGATTATTGAAATGCAGTCAAAAACCTACCTAGAAACACCATGCCGGGCGATGAACACTGCACTGACGGCGCCGACTTAAACTGACAAGAGAAGATCAGTGGTTAGCATCTGTAGGCCCACGTGCAAGAAACTCTAGATAAGCTTGGGGCTCACATAAAAAACAAGGTCTAATATGTACGGCAGACTCTATTTTTTTGGCGTGAACCCTAAGCTTTTATATTAACTTTTTAAATTAACCTTTGAATACGGGCTAAGAATTTGCGCCATCTGTGCGTACAATTTGGCGTTGCCCACCATAATTTCGCCGAGTTCAGCAAAATCTGAGTCCCCGGTGTAATTGCCGACCAATCCGCCTGCTTCAGTCACCATCAGGCTGCCTGCTGCCATATCCCAGAAATGCAGTCCTTGCTCGAAAAAACCATCGAGCCGGCCGGCCGCGACATTGGCCAGATCAAGTGCGGCAGCACCTGGGCGGCGTAGGCTTGCGCACGCTTCTGTCATTTGCCCAAAAAGTTTTAAATAAGTATCCATGCCTTGTTGGTCGCGAAATGGAAAACCCGTGCCAAGTAGTGCGTCAGCTAACCGGTCGCGGCGTGCCACGCGCAGACGGCGGTCATTCAGGTAGGCGCCGCTGCCACGCGAGGCAGTATAGAGGTCATTGCGGGTTGGATCATAAATCACCGCCTGCATAATCACGTCTTTATGTGAGAGCGCAATCGATACGCAATAATACGGAAAGCCGTGAATAAAATTCGTGGTGCCGTCCAGCGGGTCAATAATCCACTGATAGTCAGAGCAGGATTGTCCAGAGTGGCCTGACTCTTCGGCCAAAATGGCGTGTTTGGGATAAGCGGTCAGCAAGATTTCGATAATGGCCGCCTCAGCGGCTTTATCCACCTCAGTCACAAAATCATTGTGTTGTTTCTTGCTCACTTGAATGTGATCAAGGTCAAGCGAGGCACGGGTAATAATCTGCCCGGCCCGGCGCGCGGCCTTGACGGCAGTATTGAGCATAGGATGCATGAATGAGGTCCTTTTTACCAGCTTTTTGCAAATTTATAAACCTTCTATTTTAACGGACTTATGGACTTTCGAGGGGTAGATATATGCTTCATGCAGGGTTTGCGCATACGCATGGGCCGGTAAGCATTTACAATTGCCTAAAATTTGCTAAATAAGGAAGCAGGACTGGCTATGACAAAAGATCTCACCGGCCTGGCCGACCACCTTAATGAGCTGACTGCCCATACATCATATATGCCACAAAAAAATGACCCGCAAACGGCCCCGCTAGCATCAGCACAGTGTTTAGGGAGTGATTTGACCTTGACGCGTTTTGTGCTGGTTGAGCCTAGCCATCCCGGTAATGTCGGCGCTGCTGCGCGGGCCTTGAAAACCATGGGGTTTACCCGGCTGGTGCTGGTCAAACCGCGCGAACTCAATGTGCTTAAGCATCCTGACGCGATTGCGATGGCCAGTGGCGCACAGGATGTGCTCGCGTCTGTACAGGTTGTCGATTCGCTTGAAGAAGCCTTAGTTGGCGTGCAATGGTCGGTTGCGCTCTCGGCTCGGCCGCGTGGTTATAGTCCGCCCATTTTCACGCCCCGTGCGGTAGCACAACAGGCGTGTTTATTGGCTGCAGGGGGTGGCTTTGCCTATGTTTTTGGTAATGAGCGTGTTGGTTTATCCAATGCAGACGTTGAACGTTGCAGTGCGCTGGTTCATATTCCGGCTAATCCAGTCTACAGTTCACTTAATCTTGCGCAGGCCGTGCAGGTACTCGCTTATGAGCTCAGGATGGCAGGCCTTGATGAGGCCAGTAGTGATTATGCACCGGCGTTGGCCAATGGCTTGTCAGTGAGCGTGCTGGCCACCAACGATGAAATTGAACAGATGTTTGCGCATCTTGAAAATGCATTGATTGCCTTAGATTTTTTAGATCCGGCACAGCCGAAAAAGTTGATGCCTAGGCTGCGGCGGCTTTTTGCACGTACGGGGCTTGAGCGTGAGGAAATTAATATTTTGCGTGGCCTAGCCAAACACATTGTATTGAAAACAAAATCATCCGATGTGGCGTAGTGCGGAAGACTCTAGCGGCCACGCCATCATGCCGCTTTGATCCAGCTTTAGATACCCGCCACGTGGGCTGCCATGATCGTAATCCCAATCGGTAAGTACCCAGCGTGTTGCCGTGCCATGCTGGTGTTGGGCGGGCCGGTGAGTATGGCCATGAATCATGGTGGTGGTGCCGTGTTGTGCAAAAAGTTGCCGCACGGCAGCTTCTGTCACATCTCCTAGTATCCGTTCACGCGGGCGTTTTTGCGCACGGCTACGTGCCCGGATGCGCGCGGCTAGCGCTAGCCGCCAAGGTAACGGCCAGCTCAGAAAAAAGCGCTGCAGCGCACGGCTGCGTACAATTTTTCTAAACCCTTGATAGAAACGATCGGCAGTGCACAGCGCATCGCCATGCGCGAGTGTAATGCGCACGCCAAATGCATAAATAATCGATGGATCCTCTAGCATCTTCGCCCCTGCTGCTTGAGCCAAGCGCGGGCCCAGCAAAAAATCCCGGTTGCCAGGCATGATGTAAAGTTGAATGCCGCGCTCAGTCAGGGTGTGCAACTGCGCGCCGATCTCTTTGGCAAAGGGCGTGACGAGCATATCGTCACCAATCCAATACTCAAATAAATCACCAAGAATATAAACCGCCTGCGCATCGTTTGCGGTGATCTCAATGAAATGCCTAAACGCGGCCACGGTAGATGGAATAGCCGCGCTTAGATGTAAGTCCGAAATAAAATAAACCGGCCGTGCATCGGTTGGCTGATTACTCATGAGGTCATTCGATGCACTGCCAGGTTTAGGCATTTCTGAAAATTCCTTACTCAACGATGAGCGCTTTTTGAAGCACGACGTTTTCAAGGGGTACATCTTGATGGCCTTGCTTTGAGCCTGTTTTGACTGCCTTGATGGTATCGATGATGTCTAAGCCTTCCACCACTTTACCAAAGACGCAATAGCCCCAGCCTTGTGGGGTAGGGTTGGAGAAATCGAGAAAGGCATTATCTGTCACATTAATGAAAAACTGCGCTGAGGCTGAATGCGGGTCGCTGGTGCGGGCCATGGCAATCGCGCCACGTGTGTTTTTTAAACCATTATCGGCTTCGTTAGCAATCTGAGCATCAGTGGGTTTTTGTTGCATAGCAGTATCAAACCCCCCGCCTTGAATCATAAAATTTGAGATAACACGATGAAAAATCGTATTGTCGTAATGTCCTTTTTTGACATAGTTGATAAAGTTTTCGACCGTCTTAGGTGCTTTGTCAGCGTTGAGTTCGAGTTTAATGACGCCATGGTTGGTGTGAAATTCGATCATCAAAGATATCCTTATTAAAATAAAAGTGGAAAAAAAGTAGGTGGATAAAATCCACCGGGAATATGGAAACTCTCTTCACCCCGTGTGAGGGTAGTTAACCATCACATAAAACATGATACTAAGGGAGTCTCTCTTATTTTAAGCCCCTGGTGGCCGGCGCGATAGTAAGAGGGCTAGCAGGGCCATGGCCTAGTTTGGCGGGCATGGCTAGAATAGCGTCTATTTGCTGTTGCCGCTGAGCAGAAAGCGTATCGCGCGGCTTGAGCTCAAGCGCCTGTTGATATGCTTGGGCGGCAAGTTGTAAATAGAGCGCGCCTAGATTTTGCTGCGTTAGCGCATAGTCAGGGCTAGCGCTAACGGCCGTTTCCAGTGCTACGCGCGCCGCTTCATAGGCGCCATGCTTGCTGTGTAGATAGGCTAAGTTATTGTAGGGCTCAGGTAATTCTGGGTAGCGTTGGATGAGGTCCTGGAACGCGCTCACGGCTTCGCGATCGCGGCCAAGTTGGGTCAGCATGGTGGCGTGCTTAAAGCGTGCTTGCACATCGTTAGGATGGTTTTTGATGCGTTGCTCTAGCGTGTGCAGTTGAGCGGTGAGTCCAGCGTGCTCAGCGTTGGCAATATGGCTGGCGGGTATACTACTGTCCATAGCCAGTTTGGACTGCCCGTATGCGCTACTGAGGGTGCCGCCGGCGCATAAGAGGAATATCCAAATACGCACAGCATAGGCCAGGCTGGGGGTCTTCATAGCTTTAAATCCACAATGTTATACTCTCGACCATTTTAACAAAACGTTCGCTATTTTCCAAAATTCCGGTGCGTAAACTTTAGCCTGTAGGTAAAGTATCGACGGCCGGCTCACGGTTTTCTATGAATTCACTGCGCATCTATAACACGCTTACGCGCGACAAGCAGATTTTTGTGCCTCTTGTGGCTGGCGAAGTCCAGATGTATGTCTGTGGCGTGACGGTGTATGACTATTGCCATCTTGGGCATGCACGCGTCATGATTGTTTTTGACGTGGTCAGGCGTTGGCTGCGCACGCTTGGCTATCGGGTCACTTATGCCCAGAATATTACTGATATTGATGACAAAATCATTCGCCGCGCCTTAGAAAACGGCGAGACCATCGCCGCGCTGACTGCACGCTTTACCCGTGCGATGCATGAAGATGCTGCGGCACTGGGGGTGGAACGTCCCGATCTTGAGCCGCGTGCGACAGCTTTTGTGCCGCAGATGCTGGCAATGATTGAGGCCTTGGAAAAAAACGGCTATGCCTATCAGGCGGCCGATGGCGATGTGAATTACGCGGTGCGCAAATTTGCCGCGTATGGTCAGCTCGCAGGCTTTGTTCCCGATGACTTGCGCGCCGGCGAGCGCGTTGCGACTAACGCGGCTAAGCAAGATCCGCTTGATTTTGTTTTATGGAAGCGCGCCAAGCCCGATGAGCCGGCCGATACTCGCTGGGATTCTAAATGGGGCAGTGGGCGGCCTGGTTGGCATATTGAATGCTCGGCGATGAGCTGTTCATTGCTTGGCAACACCTTTGATATTCATGGTGGCGGACAAGATTTGCAGTTTCCGCATCATGAAAATGAAATCGCGCAAAGCGAGGGGGCTAATGGGCATGCATTTGTGAATTACTGGATGCATAATGCCTATGTGCAGATCGATGATGAGAAAATGTCGAAGTCGCTGGGTAATTTTTCTACAATTCGTGATGTGTTGGCTAATTTTGATGCAGAAGTGGTGCGCTTTTTTATCTTGCGCACTCACTATCGCAGCCCAATTAATTACAGCGACACTCATCTTGAAGATGCCCGCGGTGGGTTGACACGTCTTTATACGGCGCTGAAAGAGACTGAACCGGATACCTTGCCGCTGGATTGGAATGAAGCGCATGCGCAACGGTTTCACGCGGCCATGAACGATGACTTTAATACGCCGATCGCGGTTGCTGTACTGTTCGAGTTAGCGCTCGCCGTGAATAAAAGCCGGGATCCGGCGCTGGCGCGGCAGTTAAAGGGCTTAGCTGAGATTCTCGGCTTGCTGGCGCGCGTGCCGCAGGCATTTTTGCAAATCACCCCTGCTGTGAGCACCGCCTTGAATACTGAGGTGATTGCCGCGCGTATTGCTGAGCGGCAAGCCGCCAAGCGTGCTAAAGATTATCGGGTAGCAGATCAAATTCGTGCAGAGCTTCTGGCCGCGGGTGTGGTGCTTGAGGATAAATCTGATGCGCTGACTGAATGGAGGCGTGCTTGATGAACATGGTCTGCGCGCAATTTGATCCTGATAGGATAACTGAGTGGGCAAAGTAGGGGGTACGATGGCCTTAGCCAGTAAGACAGTTCCTAAAGTAGCATTACGCTCGAGTGTGGCCGCGGCCAAAAAGTCGCCGGTACGGGCAATCGCGACAAAAGCGCGCCAGGCAACCAAAGTTGTGGCGTCTGAATCGACCGTGGGCAAAGTGACGAGATCCAAGGTAGTGACGGCCCAAGCTACGCCCACAGCGAAAGCCACCATGGCTGCTAAACGCGGGCTGCAAGAAACCGCCGTGCCTTTGCCGGTCGACACCTTGCAGCCTACTGCCACGCGGCCAGCCTATTGGGATAAGGCCTGCGCCGACCTAGTGAAGCGCGATCGGATTCTTAAAAAGTTGATTCCGAAGTTTGGTCCGGTCCATTTGATTGGCCGGGGGGAACCCTTTGTCACTTTAGCTCGTTCAATTGTAGGCCAGCAAATTTCAGTGAAAGCGGCGCAAACGGTTTGGCAGCGCGTTGAAAAAACATGCCCTAAATTGACTCCTAAGCAGTTTTTGAAATTCGATGTCGAAACACTTGCCCAGTGCGGCCTGTCAAAAAGAAAAGCGGAATACATTCTTGACCTGGCGCAGCATTTTGTATCGGGTGCGCTGCATGTTGATAAGTGGACAACCATGGATGACGAGACGGTCATCCTGGAACTGACGCAAATTCGTGGGATTGGCCGTTGGACGGCCGAAATGTTTTTGATTTTTAACCTGCTAAGACCTAATGTGCTGCCGCTTGACGATGTGGGTTTAATTCGTGCGATTGGACTGAATTACTTTAGTGGCGAGCCGGTTACGCGCAGCGAGGCGCGTGAGGTTGCCGCCAATTGGGAACCCTGGCGCACAGTTGCGACTTGGTATATGTGGCGTAGCCTTGATCCACTGCCGGTTGATTATTAAAGCGATTGTTGTAGTGCCCAAGCGTGCACTCAATATAAGCCCTACTTTAGTGTTGACGCCCATGTTTTGCGTGGGAAATAAGGATTGTGAATAAAATGAAAACCACTTTTTTGGATTTTGAGCAGCCGATCGCTGAGCTTGAAACAAAAATCGACGAATTGCGCTTTGTGCAAGATGATTCGGCGGTTGATATTTCAGAGGAAATTGAGCGCCTCTCAAAGAAAAGCCAGCAGCTTACAAAAGATATCTATGCACGGTTGACACCTTGGCAGGTGGTGCAAATTGCTCGACATGCGCAGCGTCCCTATACGCTTGATTACGTCAGGGAAATCTTCACTGATTTTCATGAGTTGCACGGGGATCGTTCGTTTGCCGACGATCTGTCTATTATTGGTGGTCTGGCGCGCTTTAATGGACAGCCCTGCATGGTAATTGGTCACCAAAAAGGGCGCGATACTAAAGAGCGCGCTCTGCGTAATTTTGGTATGCCTAGGCCAGAGGGCTATCGCAAAGCCGAACGTTTGATGCGGCTTGCCGAGAAATTTGGCATCCCTATTTTTACCTTTGTGGATACGCCTGGCGCCTACCCTGGGATTGGCGCCGAAGAACGGGGACAATCCGAAGCCATTGGCCGCAATCTCTATGTCATGGCTGAATTGAAAACCCCGCTGATCGTGACCATCATTGGCGAGGGCGGCTCGGGCGGCGCGCTCGCGATTGCCGTCGCGGATAGCGTTTTAATGCTGCAATTTTCAACTTATTCGGTGATTTCTCCAGAAGGCTGTGCTTCAATCCTTTGGAAAAGCGCGGCCAAAGCGCCGGAGGCGGCCGAAGCGCTGAGTCTCACCGCCCATCGTTTAAAGGCCTTGGGTTTGATTGATAAAATTGTCAATGAACCTTTGGGAGGCGCGCACCGCGATCCCAAGGCCATGGCGGCATTCTTGCGCCGGGCGTTGGTCGATAGCTTGCGCCAGTTACAGGGCATGAGCCTAGTCGACTTGCGCGAGCGGCGCCTTGAGCGTTTAATGGGCTATGGCAAATTCAAGGAAACCACCACCATCGGTTCTGCTCAGCGTTAAAGCCGCTGAGATTAAGCCGGTAGCGCAGGCGCTCTCGGCCGCACTGCAGCCGCTGCATGTCAAGCAGACACTGGCGATTGCATTTAGCGGCGGCCTTGACTCGACGGTCTTGCTCCATGCGGCAATTTCATGTGTCGGCGCTGAGCACTGTGTGGCACTGCACATTCATCATGGCTTAAGCCCGCATGCTGATGCCTGGCTAGCTCACTGTGATGCATTGGCCGCGCAATTTGGCGTGCGTTTTGCCGCGCGTCAGATCGAGATCAATAGGAAGTCCGGCCGTGGTCTTGAAGCTGCTGCGCGGGATCTGCGTTATGCGGCTTTGGACGAGCTTTGCCAGGTGCAACAGGCACAGCTCTTGCTACTGGGTCATCATGCGGATGATCAAGCTGAGACAGTCTTGCTGCAATTGTTGCGCGGCACAGGGATCGCCGGACTGGCTGCGATGCCCGTGCTGAAAGAACAGAAAAAATCAGCGGATAGTGGGTTAGTAGCGCCTGATTTCCCGGCCTCAAATCTTCAGGCGCCACTAGGTGCTCAAGCGACAAACCGGCCAAGCTATATGCGGCCATTCCTCAATGTACCCCGCGAGGCACTGACAGCTTACGCGAGGCACTATAATTTGCGTTGGCTTGAAGACGAATCGAATACAGATTTGCGTTATACGCGTAATGCCTTGCGTCACGCAGTTTTGCCGCAGATTGGCGCCTATTTTCCGGCTTATCAGACTGCGCTTGCACGGGCCGCGCGGCATGCGGCAGATGCGCAAACTTTATTAGATGAGTTAGCACAACTCGATTTACAGCGTATCGCAGTGCAGCCCAACGCGTATGCGTTATCACACTCCGCGCTGATTGCGCTAAACCAAGAGCACACCTTACGCACGGCCAATGTAATCCGTTACTGGCTGCGTTTGCTTGGTTTGCCGGCGCCCTCAAATGCTCGGCTTGATAATCTACTTAAGCAATTGTGCGCGGCGCGAGCAGATGCTGCGATCCAGCTAGAGCATGCTGGGTACCAGTTGCGGGTATATCGTGGCAAAGTGTGGTGGGAGCGAGCCGATCGGCCTCAAAACCAGCCTCGCGCAGCGGGCACATTAGCGCCTGACGCCAATGCGCTATTGAAGCCGTCAGACGCAACCCTGCACTGGTCTGGACAAACGGCATGGCCGCTGGTCCGCTGGCGTGGTACTTTACTTTTTACCGCCAGCCACAGCCATAACAGCCATGAGTTAGCCAGCGTGCCCGCTGGGTTACTCCATTCAGCGCCGCTACGTGCCAGCCTGCGCCAAGGCGGCGAGCGGATGCGTCAATTGGCGCTAGGCCCTCGCCGCACTTTGAAAAATCTCTTCCAAGAAGCCGGCATCCCTGCCTGGCAGCGTGATGTACCCTGTATCTACGTGGGCGATAGGCTACTTTTTGTACCCTATATCGGTTTGAATTATGAGATTCCTCAATTAAGTGATTTAGCAGAAGCCGAGCGAGTGCATCTTGCATGGCAACCCGACACTAAGTCCGGAACCAATTCTTCCGGCTAACGCACAGACGACTCACCAGCCCGGTAGAGAACAGTACCCCGACTAAAATGACTGAGCCGCTAGCAATCATATCGACGGATATTTTTTCTCCCAGAAACAGCATGCCCCACAACACGCCAAAAATAGGGACTAAAAACATCACCGAAATGGCATAAGTGGGCTCTGTAGTCGCAATTAGATGAAAATACACAATGAACGCAATGGCCGTGCAGGCAATGCCCAAGGTGGTGACAACCGCCCAGGACTGCCAGGGTACGCTGACGCTTGGCCATTGAAAAATGGCAATCGGAATAAGCGCCATGGCAGAGCACATCATGCTGCCGGTTGCGATCTCCAGGGGCTTTAGCGTGCTTAAATAATGCCGCGTATAGTTAGCGCTGATGCCATACATGGCTGAGGCCACCAGTGAGGCCAGGACGGCCAGTAGAATCGGCGAGGTGTCTGGCGTTTCCTCAAGTATATCTACAGAGATAGGCAGGTGGTGCCAAACCAGCAACACGACCCCAGTAAAGCCAATCATCAAGCCTATCGTGCGAGGTAAGTCTAAGCGCTCTTTAAACCATACCCGTGCAACCATCGCGCCCCAAAGGGGAGCTGTCGCCATAATCACGGCAGTTAGCCCGGCAGAGATCGTGAGTTCGGCATAAGCAAATAGAACGAAGGGCAAGGCGGCATTCAACATGCCTACTACACACAATGGCCAGAGATTAGCACGTAGGGTGTGTAAGCTGTTGACACCATGCTTATATAAGAGAATTGCCAGCAAAAAGAGTGCGGCGATAGTGACACGTACTGCCATCAACGGAGTCGGGCCGAAAGTAGAAACACCCATGCTGATAAAAAGAAACGAAGCGCCCCAGAGCGCCGAAAGGAAAAATAAAAAGAAAAATGATTTGTAGTTCACGTGTGATCCCCAGCACGAGTTTTTATGCTGTATAAATATACAGTATTGTATGAGAGTAGGCAAGAAATCATGATGGTGGTTTTCGGTGGGTGGGTTGTGTAATGCTTCAATCAGCGTGCGGCTAGGAATATTCGTATTGGCATCAGTGGTTTCGTAAAGGCAGCGTGAAAATTCATTCAGTTATACGATATTCTGGCCAATAAGCTTGTTTTTTCAGCGTGCTTCATGTAGTTTTCAACGCTTGCCTGCAGATGCATCGCTCGCGATACGCTCGTGCTGGTTATTCTTTTGTTTCAGCAAATACCTATGGCTCTAATTGTACATAAATATGGCGGCACTTCGATGGGTTCGGTCGAGCGCATCAAAAATGTTGCGTTGCGCGTCGCCAAATGGCATAAGGCTGGCTATCAGATCGTTGTAGTCCCCTCAGCCATGTCTGGCGAAACCAATCGTTTGCTTAAGCTCGCCCATGAAATTTCTCCCCAGCCTGATCCGCGCGAATTGGATATCGTAGCCGCCACTGGTGAACAGGTGAGTGTGGGTTTACTGGCCATCGCCCTCAAAGAATTAGGGCTTGATGCGCGTAGCTACGCGGGCTGGCAGGTGCCAATTAAAACCGATAATACTCATACCAAAGCGCGGATTGTTGAGATTGACGGCAAACGCGTGCAGCAAGATCTTGACGCCGGTCGCATCGTCATGATTGCCGGTTTTCAAGGGGTGGATAGCGAGCACAATATCACCACTTTGGGGCGCGGCGGCACAGATACCTCAGCCGTAGCGGTAGCGGCTGCGCTCAACGCGGATGAGTGTTTAATTTATACCGATGTGGACGGCGTTTATACCACCGATCCGCGCGTGGTCGAGGGCGCGCGCCGCCTTGAGCGCATTACATTTGAAGAAATGCTAGAAATGGCAAGCCTAGGGTCGAAGGTATTGCAAATTCGCTCAGTTGAATTTGCTGGAAAATATCAGGTTAAAACACGTGTTTTATCCAGCCTGACTGACCCTTTGATACCCCTTGAGGAAGAAATGCACTCGGGTACGCTGATTACTTTTGAAGAAGATAAATCTATGGAACAAGCTGTTATTTCCGGCATTGCCTTTCAGCGCGATGAAGGTCGGATCGTCGTCGTTGGAGTCCCGGACACCCCGGGTATTGCCTATCAAATACTGGGCTCGATTGCCGATGCGAATATTGATGTTGATATGATTATTCAAAACCAGAGCGTAGAAGGCAAAACGGATTTTACATTTACCGTTGGCCGCAGCGACTATGCGCGCGCGATGGATATTCTGAATCAACACATCAAAGGCAAAGTCAAAGCCCAAAAAGTGCTGGGCGACCCGAAAGTCTCCAAAGTCTCGGTCGTTGGGGTTGGCATGCGTTCGCATGTTGGCATTGCCAGCAAGATGTTTCGCACCCTCTCGGAAGAAGGGATCAATATTCAAATGATCTCCACTTCAGAAATCAAAATCTCAGTGCTCATCGATGAGGAATATATGGAACTGGCCGTGCGCGCACTGCATAAAGCGTTTGAATTGGAGCAGGGGCAACGTAAAGTTTAAGTAGCGTACGCCCACGCGAAGCGACAATAGGCGACTAAGACTCGCTAACAAAACAATGGGCCGACCATAACCGGCTCCGCACTCCTTCCTCGCCTAGGCTGAGGATCAGCGGAACGGTTATGGCAATCCAGGCGCCCCCAATTAAAGATTTTTGGGTAGAACAGGCGTTTTTAAGGGATCAAAATCGCTCCATTGTCCGTTCTCCCAGCGTCCATGTGCGCGTTCAATATCTTTTGCGTTAGCCTGGCGCAATACCGCAGTAGCATCTGCTTGATTATTGACCGTCACATGAATCGCAATCAGCACGCCAGATTGATGTATTTTGGCAGAGGTTCGCTCTTGCGTAGAAGTAAGTGTTTTGGCCATCGCGCCCATCAATGACCCAAGATAAGCACCCACCAAGGCAGCAATGAGAGTGAGCAGCAGAGGAAAGCCAAAGAGCGCACAGAGCATGGCACCGATGCTTGCGCCAAGCGCCGCACCCAACATCAGCCCCATGCCCGCACCTTTAGAAATGGACTTTGAACCGCGATCTGCAACTTGAGCACCACTGCCTACCAGGGGGTCATGCTGACCTGGAGGATTAACAAAGAAAAGTGTCACATCCTCTTCTTTAAATCCGTGTGCAAATAAGATTTGGGCGGCTTTCTGGGCCTCAGCGAAAGTATCAAAACGTCCAGCGACGATCAGCGACATAAAAAATTACCTTAAGTTAAATTTACAGTTACATTGATTAGAGCGGCATGCTTGACTTGTAAAATTTATAGGACTTATCTGATTTCCCCCGCTTTGATATCTAGCGAATCCTTAAAATATAGTACATTTCCTAGCGTTGAGATGGTTTCTTCGACTTAACCTAGTGGTCATCAAATGCAGTTAAATTTGACCTTGAAACCCGAACCCGCTATCATCCCGGTTTTGCCGCATTTATCTTCAAATGCGAACAAGATTCGGAGACGTGGCCGAGAGGTCGAAGGCACTCCCCTGCTAAGGGAGCATGTGGACAAAATCCGCATCGAGGGTTCGAATCCCTCCGTCTCCGCCAGTTACCTAAAACTGTCCCCAACATATCTCTTCTCAAATCCACCGGAAACCCTTGTAAAATAAGGATCTCCGGGGGATTTATCCCCTCTGACTCCAACCCAAAACAACGCAATCGGACCCAAGTACACAGAGGCTCTGTAGGTATCCGTGTAGGTATCCGTAGAAAGGGGTATTTAGGATACCTACAAATTCGCTCTCAGACGCCTGCATATAAAGCCGTTAGGCTCACTGACCTCGCATTTAAACTCCTTGATGGGGGCAGCCTTTTTTTATGGGTATCGCCTAAAGCCGCTAAGGTATGGCGTATGCCGTATCGCGACCTATTACCTCAAACCACTCTCAAAATAATTTCCTTAAATATCTCTTCAAAGCCTTATATAATAAGGCTTTGCGCGGAATTTATCCCCTCAAATCCCAACCAAAAACTACACAACCGGACCCAAATGCACAGATACTGTGTAGGTATCCGCAGAGGAGGTATGTAAGGATGCCTACAAATTCGCTCTCAGACGCTAGATGCAAAGCTGCTAAACCTACTGACAAGCCCTTTAAACTATTTGATGGCGGTGGCCTTTTTTTATGGGTATCGCCCAAAGGCGCTAAGATATGGCGCACGGCATATCGGATTGTTGGAAAGCAACAAACAATCAGCTTTGGCCCTTATCCTGATGTCACGCTAGCAGAGGCTAGAGCCAAACGAGATGAATTAAAAGCCAAATTACGCGAGGGCGAAGATCCTTCAGGCAAAACAGAGGATGCTAAACCAAAGCTATTTAAGGATGTTGTATCGGCTTATTGGGAGGGACGCGAGGATGTAACGCCATCGTACAGATCAAATGCACTCCGGGGAATTGAAATGCATTTATATCCTACATTGAAAAAAGAACCAATCAATAATATTACTCTTGATGATCTTCTTAATGCTTTGCGTATCATGGATGCCAAAGGGTTACATGTTTATGTGAGAAAGGTTCGAATGTGGGTATCCCAGGTGTTCGAATGGGCTGTAGAGAATCGTTATGTAGAAGAAAATCTGGCCGCAAAAATAAAATCAGAAAAAGCATTTGGAAAAACTCGGGTAAAAAATTTTGCTGCGGTTGATTTAAGAGAAGTACCAAGCTTAATGAGTCGTTTAGCATTGGAAGATCAGAATCTGCAAAGTATTCTAGCTTGCAAGCTGCTAGCTTTGACGTGGGTACGTACTACTGAACTACGGCTGATGGAGTGGTCTGAGGTTAATGTTGAAGAACGAATATGGCGCATTCCTGAGGGAAAAATGAAGCGCAGAAAAGATCATTTGGTGCCGCTGTCAAAACAGGCTCTAGAGATTTTAGAAAAGATGAAAGCTCGCAGCCGTGGGAGCAAATATGTATTTGCTGCAGAGCATCGATTAGACCGGCCAATGAGTGAAAATGCTATTTTGTATTTATTACACCGAATCGGTTATAAGGGAAAAATGACCGGTCATGGCTGGAGATCAGTAGGGAGTACTTGGGCTAACGAAAACGGGTACAACAGAGATGCAATAGAGCGCCAACTAGCCCATTCTCCTGAAGATAAAATAAGAGCTGTATACAATCGGGCAGAGTATCTACCCCTGCGCACAGAAATACTACAGGATTGGGCCGATTGGCTAATGACCACTAAAGATAATTGCGAAAATTTATCAGGTGATGATTGGTAGCTGACAATTAAAACAGATAAATATTTGCGGCTCGTAGAGTTGAAACCTTCCAGCCCTTTGTGCGGCTGGATAGGTTGACATCTGGCTTAGGTAGTTTACCCTCGATTATCCAGCGGCGCACAGTGTTACTTGTGCATTTAAATTCGTTTTGCAAATCTCCTCTCCATATTACCCGATCCAGTATAATTTTTACTTCATCCGTCATTTCCATTTGCGATTCCCCTTCTCTGCGTGATTAATAAAAATTCATAGTTGTTGCCATACTAAAATCTATCTCTACCTTTCATAAGAAGGTTTTTTTACAAAGATTTACCCGCCATTTGCCAAGCTTTGAAAATAGAAAAGCCTTGGCTCTTCCAATAGACAAAATCGGAGAGGAATTTTTTCCAGTGGAGGAGTTTTGCTAAGAATTTTTTCATGGCAGCACTTTTACGATAATTTTTCAGGAATATAGACTGATACGTTTAGCGGCATCTAGCATTGCTTTGATAAGTCCAGTTCGGCGCAGCGCTGGTGGTAAATGGCACTCAATTCCTCGCGGTGCGCTGGTTCAACTACTTCGCCAATTAGGTCTGCGGCAGCATCAAGCAGATCAACATCGCTTGCTCTGTGCAGTTGGTCGGATACTTGAGTGAAGGTGACGCCGAATGCTTGCTGTTTGCTGCCTGGTTCAAGTTGGTGCAGTGCATTATCTTGTTGGTCTATGCTGCTTGTTTTCTGTGCCACCTCGCGCTGTTCCCGAGCCTTCGCTTTGACGGAATTGGTTCTGGGTGCGGTTGTGGCTTGTGTGGTGGTTTCTGTCTCGGTGACGTCGAACCACTCAGCAGGGGTGCTCATGCCATCACGCAGACTGGTGTAAATCTTCTTGAGCGCGACGACCTGCGCTGGCTGGATGGCATCGAGGCGACGCTGAATGCGTTTCTCTATCTGCTCCTTGGTTACGCCGAACGGCTCAAAGGCAGCCATCATTTTCTGCGTAGCTTCTGGCGAGGTGTCGGCCTTGGCGCGCATGGTGGCCTCGCATTGAGCAACGGCTGTCTCGGTCACGTCACCAGGAATCACGGCCAAGATGCACGCACGTAAACGCCTTGCTCCTTGATTAGCGACTAACTCGTAAATTTCGCGGGGGTCTTCTAACTTGTACGAGCTTTTGCGCGTATAGCGGAGGTGAGGTACTTGAAACGTGATTTCTTTGCGGGTGTTGGTCTCCACGTCCCATGCATAGGCTTGTACTGTTGATTCGCCGTTGACTTGGTCCAGTTCACGGATACCAAATTGCATGTTGCCCCACGCTTGGGCCATCGCTTCGGCAAGTCTAATTGATGGACCGCTAACATTAGAGCCGCCCTTTGCGTAGGTATACACGGCAGCGTCCGCGAGACTCGGGCGTGTGCAGGTGTTGAGGATGCGATCCATTGCGACGAGGGGGTCGCGGGGATTCATCCGGGCAATCATCATGGCGGCCTGAACTTCCGCGACTGCGCGCTGTTGGTCTGTTTGGGCTATAGCGTTGACACCCGAGCGCGCTTGAGTCGCAGAGGATGTCGTGAAGGGGTTAGCGGTGATAACTTCGTTCATTGATTTACTCCTTGGTTGTGCCAAAACGGGCGTCGATATAGCTAGTTGCTTCGACGGTGTAGGGTTTTTTCTGAATTAACTTACGGCGAAAGACCTTGTTGTTATCCAGTTTCAGAACAGCGGCTTCACCCATAAAAGCCAGAAGATGATTTTTAGCGCCTTCTGCGACCTTTTCATATTCGCTTGCACGCTTGGCGGCATCTTTTGCAACCTTGGCCCAATGCAGGATTATTTCGTCGGCTTCGATTGTTGCTCCATTGGTTCCTGGATACAGTCTCTTGAACATCGGAAGCGTTGCAGGGTGATCGAACTCCGGCTCTGGTGGCACTCCAGCTAGAACGTGCTTGTGCCAGAAGTCGTGGGCTGTCTCGATGATTATTTCGTCCATCTCTGGATCGCGCTCCATCGGGTAGATGCGCAGATCATCACCGCCGAAGTAAGCTGCTACGTCAAATGCCGGGTAGTCTAGAACTAGCATGTAGTGGTGTGGCTGCGGGACGTAATATTCAGCAATGGCATCAGGCTGACCGTCCTTGCCCCACAGATAGCCCATGCGTGGACTGACGTTCTTGATCTCAAGCCCTTTCGATATGCCGACAAAATCACGGTCAATGTGTGCAATCAGAAAGTCATGTTTGGGGTGGCGTAGCGTTCCGTTCACTCTGCGCAGCTTGCTCCCTGTGCGCTCTGAAACCATAGCGGCTATGACTTGTTCCATAACCCGGCCAGCCCTTGTGCGATTGTTATCCGGCTGCCGTTCGATCTCGCCTCGCTTTTGCAAGTAGAGTTCGAGCCTGGTGCAGAACGGGTTGATGCCGAATAGTGTTGAAATGTCACTGCCACCCAGGCCAGATTGCCTTGCCTTCAAGAAAGCATCGTTTGGTGCGTTCATCCGTAGCTCCTTCTGTAGTTTTCGTCAAAGTGGCGGCAGCCTTGATCAAGGCTGCGTGGGCAGGCATTCGCTCGTTCGTTTTCAATCTCGCGCTCGGCCTTGCGTTGGGCTTCTCGTTCCCAATAAACATTCACCAAGTCGGCGAGTGCTTTTCCCGCCTCTTCGTAGTTACCAGCCTTGAGCAAAGCGGCGATGGTTTCGATGTTGATCTCGCAGATCGCTTCCGATAAATTGTCTGTTAAGAATGGATAGCAATCGCTGCCATCGGCAAGCAGTTTTTCTTGCTTGGAGTTGATGGCCTCTTGCCAAAGGTTTTCTTTATCGAGTTGCGCAAGGTAGCGATTCAGATCAATGGTGATAACGCATGGAACGTGGTACATGCTCATAGCGTCACCTTTGCTAGATTCCATGCTGCGCGAATGCCATAGCCGTGACGTACGTAGTAGATGAAATCGACAAGGAATTTTTTCATGGCAGCATCCTTACACGGACCTTATGGGGCGTTGTCCAATATGCTTCATAGCGTCGAAGGTGGATTGGAAGAATCCGCTATAGGCATATTTGCCGTCTTCGGTATCGACTGATACGAAGCACTTTATTAGGCAGGTGGCAGCCGTCTGCCTAGAGGTAGCTGAAAAGCTTGTCAAAGCTCTAGCGATGGGTATTTTTTGCATCGTTGGCTCCTTTAATATGTTCCATAGGCAATTTATTATTTGCATATTAAGCAAATAATTTAAATTGGTCAACAATATTTATTGTCTTTAAAGCAATTAATATTGTGAAAAAGAGACAGATGGGAGGTGTTTTTTGGGGGCGGGCGCTATGAGGTTGCTATTAGCCCTCTTGAATGCTTGGCAATATTGATCTCGCCTTGCTCTTAGAGCGGACTAATATTGCGTTTAACAAAGAGGAGGCGTCGCAATCGGCCTGCTGGCCGCAAGATATGCAAAAAGAACAAAAAGCCGAAGTTTCAACGCGCGGAGAAACTTTGATTTCATCGGGTTCTTATTCCTCAAGTAGAGGCTTAAAAAGCTTTATAAATCAATGATTTATATTTTCTTTTAGGGGATGAGGGGCTGAAATTAGGGGGAGGAAAAAGTGATTTAGACAAAGATGGGGGTAATGGCTAAAACAACCAAAATCACGCAAAGCTTTCCATGCGGGCGATCACTACTCCGCAAATCGTAGCATTGTTATTCACATGGAAAATTCTTTCCGGCCATTCAGGGTTCAAGGTTTCAAGTATCTTGTCGCCATCCAGCATAATGAGCAGGCGTTTAAAGGTAACTGCATTGTCATCATCAAGGTGCGCAATAATCAATGACTTATGCACGGGGTTACGATCTGGGTCAATAAAAATAACTTCGCCGTCGCTAAAGGATGGTTTACCGCTAGGGTTAAACATGCTATCACCCTTCACGCGCAAGGCGTATGTGCGTTTCCCGTGCTTGACAGGGCATATAAGCCACTCTTCAACGTCTTCAATAGAGTAATTGCTTACGGCTTTACAGCAATTTCCCGCGGCTACCCATGAAATTAAAGGCACTCGGTCGCGGATGATAATCTCATCTACACCCACCTCAGGCACCAATAAATCAGGCAAACCGACGTCCAATACGGCCGCAATGCGGCTGAGCATATCTAGAGAATGATGCTCTCGCTTCCCACTCTCAATACGTGAAATATTGCTCGTGTCGGTATCCACTGCATTTGCAAGCTCAAGGATTGTCATCTTCTTGGCTTTGCGCAGTTTTCTAATGTTTTTTCCGAGATTCATATGGCTCATATCTTTAATTGTCTATGAATATGTGCATATTAAGCAATGCCTCTTAGACAAATAATTAATTTTGAGCTAGTATGCTAATATGCTTCTTAGGCAAATTACCATATGTAAGGCAGTGTTTATGAAATCTCCTCTTCGCTTAGCACGTAAAGGACGCTGTATGACAATCGCTCATGTCTGCGTACTCACTGAGATTAATCCAAGTAGCTTAAGTCGCATCGAACGCGGCCGTCAAACACCATCTAAAGAACTTACCGAAAAGTTGGTCAAGTTTTTTGACAATGAGGTGAGCGAAATACAGATTCTTTACCCAGAACGCTACGTAGAAAAATCCGTTGCGTAGATTTGAAAGGTTTTTTGCCTAAGCCGAAGAGACAGCACTAGACAAATATTTTTATGCGAGATGAGCTGATGCAGCGAGAACTAAATGGAGAGCGCGGAATAAATACGCCATCACGCCCGGTCATGACGTATCACGGCGGAAAGTGGCGCTTAGCTGAATGGATTATTAGCCATTTCCCTGAGCACGACACGTATGTAGAGCCCTTTGGCGGCGCTGCGTCGGTGCTTATGAGGAAAGCGCCTAGCAAAAAAGAGTTTTATAACGATTTAGACGAAAAAATCGTCAATGTGATGCGAGTACTACGAGACGAGGAGAAGCGGGCCAAGCTCACTGAATTATTAACGCTGACGCCTTATTCAGAATCTGAATTTCGCCTTGCTTCAAAGCCTTGTAACGATCCGATTGAATGCGCTCGTCGCACGTTGATTCGAGCTGAAATGGGATTTGGATCAGCTGGGGCAACTAAAAAACATACTGGATTCTATATTCATATCAACAAAAAAAGCTCTGTTACGCGAGTATGGGAGCGTCTACCGGAAGGCATACAAGCATTTGGCTTACGCTTACAAGGCGTGGTGTTGCAAAGCAAGTCTGCTCTAGAAGTAATACGTATGCATGATATGCATGATGCTTCAAGCACGCTGTTTTATATCGATCCGCCGTATATGCAAGATACGCGCAAAATGAGTTGCGCATGTTATCGACATGAAATGACTAAAGATGATCACGTAGAGCTTCTATCAGCAATATTGAAATTAAAAGGGATGGTTATTTTATCGGGGTATGCGCATGAGCTATACGACTCCAAGCTAGCAAACTGGCGGCGCGTAACTAAGCAGGTGCAAGCATGTGGCCATCGTGGCGGCACTAAGCGTACTGAGGTGCTATGGCTTTCTCCTAATATCCCCTCTCTTCCTAATAATATCTGGCCTCTGTCGGCTTGAGTGTGCATATATCCATAGGATTAATCGCATGAACTACTACGAGCACCACATTGGAGATTACGCTGAGGCCACTGCACATCTCAGCCTTATAGAACATGGCATCTATAGCCAACTCATCAGAAAGTATTATGCAAAAGAACGCCCCATAGCTGCCGATCCTGAGGTCGTGCAACGCCTCGTTGGAGCGCGTACTAAAAAAGAGCGTAAAGCGGTAAATACCATACTGAAAGAGTTTTTCACGCTTGAAGAAGACGGTTGGCACAATGCCCGCTGTGATAAAGAGATTAAGCTATATCAAGAAGGCAATGGTGAGCGTGAGCAAAAAGCAGCCCACGAAAAAGATCGGATGAGCCGACACCGCGAAGAACGGGCGCGTCTATTTGCCAAGCTTCGCGCCTTGGATATCACGCCGAAATGGGACACACCAGTTACCCAATTGCGTGAGATGTTGAAAGATGCAGGGAACGCACCCGCAGCAATCACAGATGCAGAACAAGAACATACCTGTAACGCACCTGCAACGCGAACAGATACAGAACAGGAACACACCTGTAATGCACCTGCAACGGCTAACCATACACCAGACACCAATACCCAATCACCAGACACCATTATTACTAACACGTCTACTAAAGTAGCCGTGTTAGTAAAGCAAGAACAAGAACAGCCTGAAACGGGAACAGCCCAACAAGCGCGTATTGGTTTGCTGTGCCAACAATTGCGCAACATAGGCATTGATGCTACCCCTCAGATGCCAACATGGGAAACGCTACTACCCCATTACTCCGATAAACAAATTATCACGTGTGCAACGGAGGCAGCACGTCATTCTAGGCAAGGACAACGCATTCACCTTAACTACCTTATTCCGAAGTTAGAGGATGCGGTTATTACAAAAACTTGCTCAACAGTAAACCAGAGGCAACCAAGGGCAGAAAACTTTGACAAGCTGAACTACGGAACAAGCGGGAAATTATGAGGCGGCTCATAGAAATAGGCATTCACGCTGAACCTAAAATCCGTATAGACAAATGCAATATGCATGGCCAATACGAGGCCAAGTGTTTTATTAATTCCATCTGGTCAAAGTGTCCCATATGCAATGAGGAAGCCCAAGTGCTCGAAAAAGCCGAAGCGGACAAAAAAGCGCGTGAGGCAAAGTTGCAGGCATGGCAAAGAAAAATGGGCGATGCAGGTATCCCGGAACGATTTCAAAATCGCAGTTTGAAAAATTTTATTGCAGAAACTCCTTCTCAAAAATACGCCCTAACGTTTTCTTTGGCTTATGCCGACGGGTTTGAAGAGGTATTAAAAAAAGGGCGATCTGCCGTGTTTATCGGCAAGCCTGGAACAGGAAAAACGCACCTATCTACCAGTATCGGACTTCGTATCATGCGCCGATACAACCGCACGGTACTTTTCACTTCAGTTTTGCGAGCGGTGAGACGTATTAAAGAAACGTGGCGTAAAGACAGCAAAGAAACCGAGAGCGAAGCAACTGAGGCGCTGGTTTTTCCCGACTTACTTATTCTGGATGAAGTAGGCCAACAGTTCGGAACGTATGCAGAAAAGTTAATTTTGTTCGATGTGCTCAACGGACGCTATGAAAAGCGAAAGCCCACCTTGTTACTCGCCAATATTCCATTAGATGACTACAAAGAAAAAGGTCTTATAAAGCCTGGGCTTAAATCATTCCTTGGAGACCGAATTATGGATCGATTAAGTGAAGACGGCGGTGAGTTTGTGGTTTTTGATTGGGAAAGCAAGAGAAGTTAATCAAGGCGTACTAACTAAAAACTGCTTGGACTGATTTGATTTTTTTCGGCTTAAAAAATGGCAAATATTTTTAGCTTCACTATTCCAGGTGCACCCGTTGCTAAGGGTCGAGCACGTTCGTTTCTGCGGCAAGGCCGCATTGCACACTACACCCCGCAAAAGACAGCGCAGTATGAAAATCTAGTCCAGCTCGTTGCGCAGCAAGCGATGGGTAAGGCTACTCCTATTACGTGTGCAGTCACGCTCAATATACGGGCCTTCCTTTCCATACCGACAAGCTGGAGCCGCAAAAAGCAACTAGCGGCGGCAGTGGGTGAGATCGTTCCTACGAAGCGCCCCGATCTGGACAACCTTATCAAGGCGATTAAGGACGGCGCTAACGCTGTGATATGGATAGATAACTCCCAAGTCATTGATATCTATGCCAGCAAGCGATACGGCGCACCTCGTGTTGAAGTGGAGATTCAGCGATATATAGCTAACCAATAATACTCACGCTCTGTAAAAAGAGAGTGAGAAAAAATTTGCAGAAATATATTACAAATTAATTCCCGCCAACGGAGTATGTATGACAACCAATGACACTCCCATATTTAAATCCGTAGAACAATGTTTACATTTTTCTTTTCTTTTGGAAGTGCTGCCTGCCACCTATAAAAATCGTATGAATGTGCTCATGAAACAAACCAGAGCGCCCAGTACGATTCATTTTGATGGATTATCTCCATTAGAGATTCGGGGGCAGTGTGCATTGGTGCGTAAGGTGGTTATGAATGCCTTACCTAAGCCAGAAGCCGATGCGATTTGTGCATGGTATGGACATGCAGCAACCAAAGCCAAGGGTATTTACGGTATACGCGACTACAGCCGACACAGGTTATCGACCACCAGCGAGGAGGCGACGTTAGCAATTGCATGGAGTGTATATGCTACAGGATGGCGGCGTAAGTACGTATCTACGCGTAAAATCTCCAAGGAATACGGGTTATCCCAAAGTACCGTGATGCGTGATAAGGAGCGGATCGCCGAGAATGCCAGAGCACTTGAAACGTATGCTATCGAGCATTTAACGCCTATTTTTGAAGGTAGAGGATTAATAGAAATGGCGAGAGATCATTAGTCTCAATACTATTTTTAATGTTACGGAAGGTATGAAAATTTAACCGGTTCATTATTTGGTTGGGCGCGCATTCCATCTACTCCCGGGGTAGCCAATTTAAGTAGCCAAATAGATTATAGTCAAATAGGGTTGCTATTTTAATTTTTGGCTAGTAGGATAAGCAATGGCTAAATAAGGTTTAGCTTATTTAGCCATTTAAGGCCCTCTACTTTATTGGAAACATCCCCTATGAACGTTGCCCGTATTTACCTACGTGTTAGTACTGAAGAGCAAGACCTTACCCGCCAAGCTACCGTAGAAGCCAGCACCCGCGAAGCAGGGTATTACATTGCAGGGGTCTATCGGGAGAAGGCATCAGGCGCACGGACAGATCGCCCTGAACTACTGCGCATGATTGAAGATTTGCAACCGGGTGAGGTCGTGGTGGCTGAAAAAATAGACCGCTTAAGCCGCTTGCCTTTACCTGAGGCGGAGCAACTGATTGCAGCTATTCGGGCCAAAGGCGCACGCTTAGCCATACCGGGGGTTGTTGATTTATCGGAGTTCGCGCAGGCGTCGGATGGCATCGCAAAAATCGTCCTGGAATCTACCCAGGAAATGCTACTCAGGCTCGCGTTGCAAATGTCCCGTGATGACTATGAAACACGTCGTGAGCGCCAGCGCCAAGGTATAGAATTAGCCAAGAAGGCAGGCAAATATGGGGGCCGCAAACCCAACTTGATTCAACAGCAGCGCATTATCGCCTTACGCAGCGCTAACGAAACCATCCAGCGCACCGCCGAGTTAGCGGGGTGTAGCGAAAGCCAAGTTAAGTTGATATGGAGCCGACATGCATACAACCAAGATTTAAATGATTGACTAACAATTATAGAGATAGGTAAGAAAATTTTTTACCTATCTCTTGACTTTTTGGTTCAGTTGATGCATATTTCTGATATCGTCTGGACAAAATTATATTCAGACTGTTTAAAAGCTCGCCAAAGGTGGGCTTTTTGCATTTCTAGTACGTATTTATCCTCCGCCACCCTCCGCGGTGGCTTTGAAACCCGCGCTCAGTCCCATGCTGGCGCGGGTTTCGCTTTTTGGGCTTGCGTTTATGGCAATGTGGCGATCCGCCTAGCCCAACTAGGGCGCTAGCCTAGGCGCATGGAGTCACACATGTCAGGAGTAAAAAATAAATCGGGTGGAAAACGCCCAGGCGCTGGGCGCTTGGCTTTTAACCCTAGCGATGAACAGCGTAAGCTGGTAAAAAAATTATCGGCTTTGGGTATTCGCCATTCAGATATTCCGCTGTTGATTGTAGATGCCAAAGGGAACGCTATCTCTGAGCCAACACTGCGCAAGTATTTCGTTTTTGAACTTGCGAGCGGTAAAGTAGCGGCGAACGCTGAAGTGGCTGAAACGCTATTTAATAAAGCGACGAAGGGAGACGATACCACCGCAATGATTTTTTGGTTGAAATCTCAAGCTGGCTGGACAGATAGGCAGCGCGTGGAATTAACCGGCGCAAATGGTGCTCCGATACAGTCGATCACGACCATAACGAGTGATCCTATTGAGGCCGCAAAAATCTATCAGCAGATGATGAATTCGTAAAATGCCCATTCCGTTTCCATTTGATTTTAGCAACCCGGATTATGTCCAGGTGTTTGAATGGCGAGCTCAGAGATTGCAGCGTATTCGCGCAAACCCAGAAACATTACCAGCATTAAAGACGTTCTACCGCGATCACCCCGCGCAGTTCATTATCGATTGGGGCATGACGTTTGACCCGCGCAATGTCGAGCGCAATTTGCCTGCGGCGATCCCATTCCTACTTTTTCCGAAACAAGAAGAATGGGTGGATTGGTTTTTAGACAAGTGGCGCACCCAATCCCCCGGCCTCACGGAAAAATCCCGCGATATGGGCTTAAGCTGGCTCACTGTCGGCGTAGCCGCAACGATCTGCCTGTTTCATGGCGGCGTAGTGGCGGGGTTTGGCTCCCGTAAAGAAGAATATGTCGACAAAATCGGTTCCCCTAAATCCTTGTTTCACAAGGCGCGCATGTTTTTAGCGCTGCTACCGCCAGAATTTCGGGGCGGCTGGGACCCGCTGAAACATGCGCCCCATATGCGTATCCATTTTCCGCAAACGAGCTCTGTAATGACTGGCGAAGCGGGCGACGGTATCGGTCGAGGGGATCGAGCCAGTTTCTATTTTGTCGATGAGGCGGCGTTTTTGGAGCGCCCCTTGCTGGTCGATGCGTCTTTATCTCAAACAACGAATTGCCGGCAGGATATTTCTTCGGCTAATGGCATGGCGAATCCGTTCGCGCAAAAGCGGCACGCGGGCAAGATTCCCGTGTTTACTTTTCATTGGCGCGATGATCCGCGCAAAGATGATCATTGGTATGAGGCGCAAAAACGCAAGATCGATAACCCCGTCATCGTCG
This sequence comes from Mycoavidus sp. SF9855, assembly GCF_024582735.1. NCBI lineage: Bacteria > Pseudomonadati > Pseudomonadota > Betaproteobacteria > Burkholderiales > Burkholderiaceae > Mycoavidus > Mycoavidus sp. SF9855. The sequence continues at coordinate 1,424,776 of NZ_CP102085.1, read as the reverse complement.
CGCAAGAGATTGATATTTGTTACTCCGCCTCCGTGGAAGGCGTTCTCATTCCGAGTGAATGGCTGAACGCTGCGATAGATGCACACCAAAAACTCGGTATAGCGCCTACAGGCAGCCGTCGCGGTGCGCTGGATGTCGCCGATGAGGGAATGGATTTAAACGCCTTTTGTGGCGCACAAGGGATATGGGTTGACTATCTCGAAGCCTGGTCTGGCGAAGGTTCCGATATTTATAAAACCGTTGAAAAGGCTTTTACACTGTGCGATACACAGGGCTACGACTCCTTTTATTACGATGCAGACGGCCTAGGAGCCGGTGTGCGCGGCGATGCGCGCATTCTCAATGAAAAGCGCCGACACAGCGGCGCGCAGGAGATTATTGTTTCGCCGTTTCGCGGTTCAGGTGGCGTAATCAACCCGGATAAAGAAATGGTGCACGGTCGCACCAATCAGGATTTTTTTGTGAATCGTAAAGCACAAGCTTGGTGGGCATTGCGTACCCGGTTTCAAAAAACCTATCGGGCGATTACGGATGCGCTTCCTTTTGATGCGGATGACATTATTTCATTATCCAGTTCCTTACCCACACTCACTCGCTTAATAACCGAGCTTTCACAACCGACTTATACGATTAATACCGTGGGCAAAATCCTTATTGATAAAACACCAGAAGGCACCCGCTCTCCCAATCTGGCGGATGCGCTCATGATGTGCTTTGCTCCACCAGAAAGAAAGCCCCGTGGATTCTTTGATCTGAATTAACCCTGCTATGTTTGATTGGCTACGCCGCAAGACGGCTTCTACTCCCACCCCCGAGATCAAAAAATCCGGGGGTTTTTTTACGACTGAACAGGATCTACGCATAGGCCAAAGTGTGCTGTGGGCGCATGTACAGTCTTCAACATTTCAGCGCACCGCGGCAGATTTTGCCGCGTCTGGCGTGGGGATGGATGCAAACGATATGGCTGACAGCGTGAAGCAGGTGTACGCGCTGCGACAGCAGAATATGCCTGCGGCGCAGGTTGGCTGGTATGCCTCGCAAAGCTTTATGGGTTATCAACTTTGCGCGCTGATTGCGCAGCATTGGCTGGTAGATAAAGCGTGCGGGATGCCTGCTAAAGATGCCATTCGTAACGGCTACACGGTGACGGTGAATAACGGAACCGGCATTGATACGGAAGTAATGGATGCGATCCGTAAGGAAGATAAACGGTTTCGCATGAATCATCATATGCGTGAATTGGTGCGTATGGGCCGGGTATTTGGGATTCGCATTGCGATGTTTATTGTTCAATCAACGGACCCGGAGTATTACGCTAAACCGTTCAACCCTGATGGCGTGACGCCCGGTAGCTACAAGGGAATTCGGCAGATTGACCCTTATTGGACTATCCCAGAGCTTAACTCAACGGCAGTCACAGACCCAACGAGCCTTCATTTTTACGAACCCACCTATTGGCGAATCAATGGTAAGCCCATTCACCATTCGCATTTAATTATTTTCCGTACAGGGGAAGTACCCGACGTGCTCAAGCCCACGTATCACTACGGTGGCGTGTCGGTGCCGCAAAAGATTTTTGAACGGGTGTATGCGTCCGAGCGCACCGCCAATGAAGCCCCCCTGCTTGCCCTCTCTAAGCGTAGTACCGTGGTCCATATGGAGGTGGAGCAAGCGATTGCTAACCCGGCGAAATTTGAACAACGCATGGCGACCTGGGCGCACTATCGCGATAACCACGGGATTAAGGTCGCTGGCCCCGAAGAGAAAATAGAACAGTTTGATACGGCTTTGGCGGATTTGGACGCCGTGATCATGACACAGTATCAGCTCGTAGCAGCGGCAGCAAACGTTCCTGCGACTAAGTTATTCGGCACGTCTCCGAAAGGATTTAATGCTACGGGCGAGTTTGAGGAATCAAGCTATCACGAAGAGTTAGAAAGCATTCAAGCGCACGATCTCACCCCGCTTTTAGATCGTCATCATTTACTGATTATTCGCTCCGAGATTGCACCCCGGTTTGCGATCACACCTTTTGAAACGACGGTGTCATGGAATCCACTCGATTCTATGACAACCAAAGAACACGCCGAAGTCAATAAGCTTAAAGCAGAAGCTGGGGCGGTTTTAGTTCAATCCGGTGCAATTGATGGGATCGACGAGCGCCGCCGTATTACACAAGACCCGGACAGCGGATATACGGGCATCGAAGAAGCCATGCCCGACGAGCTAGACAACACAGATGACGATGGCGCGTAAGTTACTCCCCCGCAAAAAATCAGTACGGGCAAACCCTTTTCAGCCCACCTTGCTACGTGGTCAGCCTCTACGGGTAAGCGCCGGTCTACAAGCGCGTTATCAGCAAGAATTGGATGCACTCGTAACCGTCATGATGGCTAGCACGTACAGAGAATTGGTCGCGTTATTTCTAAGCCCATCTGCGCAGGCATTTTTTGCGCAAGATGCCGGTATATCGAGCCAAGCGCGCCTTCTAATGGAAGCATTAACACGCCATATACGTAAGCATTTCACGCTACGTGCTACACAACTGGTTAAACGCATGATGACTGAGGTCGATAAGGTCAGTAGCGCCCGTGTAAGTAATAGTTTACGGGAGTTATCGGGCGGTGTATCGCTGAAAACAAGCGCCATCTTGCCAAGCTATCAAGCAATCCTTGAAAGTTCGATAACCGAAAACGTAAATCTCATCAAATCGATAGCAACACGCTATCTCGATAAGGTGAAAGAGGCCGCCATGCGCTCCATCACAAGCGGCAATGGGCTGCAAGACTTGATTCCATTTTTGCAGGCGCAAGAAGGCATCACCCGACGGCGCGCACGAAATATTGCACTGGATCAAACACGCAAAGCTTACAACGGATTTAACCGAGATCGTTGCGTAGGCGCTGGCGTGACTCATGGTGAATGGATCCATAGCGGCGGCGGTCTGCATCCGAGAGAAAAACATCAAGATTTTTCCGGCCACGTATTCGATTTAACACAAGGTGCGCCAATTGGCCCAGAGGATGAGTATGTACAGCCAGGAGAGGAACCCAATTGCAAATGTGCTTTTGCCCCAATCCTTCAATTTACCGGAGGTAACGCATGACACACCGCGCCATTGATACCAATGGATGGGTAGAAATTCGCGATAACCCGCTCTCGAAGGTCGGGGTGTTTCCATACCTTGGCCGTTCTATCGGCGCACCTGAGCCAGACCGGGTCTACATGGTTTACCGCCCTGAAGAAGAATTATCTCACTCAGACTGTATTCAGTCATTCCGGCTACTGCCGTGGGTCGATGAGCACGCCATGCTAGGCAACGAGGAATCCGGCTTTACCGCTCCCGAGACAAAAGGCATTCACGGCGTCATCGGTGAAGACGTGTACTACGAAAACGGCGTACTCAAAGGCAATCTCAAAGTTTTTTCTGAGTCTCTGGCCGCACTCATTCAAAGCGGCAAACGAGAGTTATCCGCGGGTTATCGCTGTCAGTACGAATTTACGACGGGCCAATACCACGGACAGCATTTCGACGCGATCCAACGAACGATTAGAGGCAATCATCTTGCATCGGTTAAGGAAGGACGCATGGGGCCAGACGTGGCCGTTCTAGACCATATGAGATTCACATTCGATGCAAAGGAGCTAATGATGGCAGATGAAAAAAACCCAACCGCACAATATGAAGAGGTGTCGTTGACTGAGGCAGTGAAGCAATTAATTCCGCTGGTACAGGCGCTCGTTGGCCGGTTTACTGCAACAGACGACGAGGACAACCCACCAGACCCGAATCCAACGCCGGTTGAAGATGATGATATGCCCCCCTTGATGGAGGATGAAGAAGAAACCGAAGACGAGAAAGAAAAGGATGACGACAAAACTGCGCAAGCGATGGACGCCGCAATTCAAGTACTGCGGGCAGCGTCAAAAGATAGCGCAATTTCGGCCTTGCGCAAGATGAGTCCTCAAACTCAATCAAAACAAAATAATCGAACCATTTCAACGGTTGATGCAGCAGATATTAAGGCGCTACGCGCACGTATTGAGCAATTGGAATGTAAAGAGAGCGAGACCCATAAACGTGTTGAACTGGCTAACCGCCTTTCTACGCATATTGGCACTTTCGATCATGCTGATAAAACGCTCAATCAAATCGCGTGCTATGGCATCTCCAAACTCGGCATTCCTTGCACTGAAGGGCAAGAAATGGCTGCACTCGATGGGTATCTACATGCTCGAGCCGCACCACAACCAGGATTAGGGTTGCCTCACGTGATAAATAAAAATCTTTCAGTCGTGAAAGATATTGAGAACTATCTGCAAGGAGCCTAAGACCATGCCTTTTCAAAATACCGTACGCGCCGACATGGGCGCGGGCATACCTGGTGAACTCTCTACGAGCGGCCCGCAGCGCGTAGCGCCGTGGATATTACGTTCTGAAAACCCCAATGTCATCGGTTATGCCTACACCTTCTTGATGGATGGCGTGGCGCAGGTTGGCGGGAAAGGCAAATTTGCTGGCATTTTGGTTCATCCTAAACGCTACGCGTCCTATGGTACCCCTGAGGGACCGCTTGCGCCAACCTTAGAGCTGCCGAATGAGAGCGTAGGCGAATTACTGACTATGGGTGAAATTTTTGTGAGCTTAAGTCCTCCCACAGAAGTGGGCTACGTGGTTATGTATGACATGGCCACAGGCGCACTCTCTGCTATAGCAGCAGACAAAGAAGCCTCAGAAGGTAAAGCGATAGTACCGAATGCGGTGGTGTCGCGCTATGGATCCACGGCTTATAAGCCTTCCGATTCAGAATTAACGGTAATCACATTGACTAACTGAGGTATCGAATATGCAAAGCAAAGAACATTCGTACATCGGCCCGCGTGCAGTACAAGCGCTCAAACTGTCCAATGTAGATGGATACCAGGCACTCTCCAAAATCGGGATTGGCATGGATGAAGGCATGGTGCATAGCATGATGGATGCCATGCCTGCCGCTATGCCTGGTTTGACTATATCGAGTATTACAACGCCCGTACAATTTTTGCAAAACTGGTTGCCAGGTTTTGTGCAAGTCATCACGAAAGCACGCACCATTGATAAGTGTGTAGGCATCCTGACCGCGGGCGCTTGGGAGGATGAAGAAATCGTCCAGGGGTTGATGGAACTGACTGGAACAGCCATTCCCTACGGGGATTATACAAATGTGCCGCTATCGTCCTGGAACGTGAATTTTGAGCGGCGCACGGTAGTACGCTTTGAAGAAGGGATGCGTGCCGTTCCACTAGAAGAAATACGCGCATCACATATGTCCGTAGATAGCGCCTCCAGCAAGCGCAAAGCCGCGGCGGAGGCACTCGAAATTGCCAGAAACCGGATTGGTTTTAATGGCTACAACGACGGTAAAAATCGCACCTATGGTCTATTAAATGATCCCAGCCTACCGCCATACGGCACGCTGCCAAAAGGTAAAGGCACTACCAACTCGACAAAATGGAAAGACAAATCTTTTTTAGAAATTACTGCTGATATTCGGACTATGGTAGCTGATCTGCGTAGCCAAGCAGGCGGCGTAATCGATCCAAAAAATGACGCCCTTACACTCGTCTTAGGTACGTCAGTAGTAGATTATTTATCCGTCACTTCGGCGTTCGGAAATTCCGTGCACGCATGGTTAAAAGACACCTATCCGGCGCTTCGTGTTGTATCTTGTCCAGAGTTGGATGCGGCGCACGGCGGCGACAACGTGGCCTATCTCTATGCAGAAAGCGTGAGTGATCTATCGACAGACGGTGGCCATACTTTTGTGCAGATCGTACCCGCGAAATTCCGGCTGCTTGGTGTTCAGCAACTGACGAAAGGATATGAAGAGGCGTACTCCAATGCAACAGCCGGTGTCATGTGCAAACGCCCCTATGCGGTCGTGCGTTGTTGTGGGCTTTAACTAGCCTGCAACGTTATACTGGATAGGGGGCAGTGAGGCGTGCAATTGTAAGCCAAGCGCACGGATCACTTTAAATACAGTGGCAAATTCCGGGTTACCTGTGTCAGAAAGTGCTCTGTATAGACTTTCGCGGGCAAGTCCCGTCTCCTGTGCAATTTGGCTCATTCCTTTAGCGCGTGCGATGGTACCCAACGCTTGTACAGCCAATTGAGGATCATTCTCTTCCAGTACAGCATCGAAATAAGCCGCTATATCTTCATCGGTTTTCAGATATTCAGCTGTATCGTATCGAGTAAATTTTTCGGTCATAGTATTGACTCCGTCCATTCTTGTGCAATGCGTTTTGCCTGCTCTATATCCCTACTTTGAGTGCTTTTATCTCCGCCACACAACAACACAACCAGTTCTTTCTTATGCTGTAAAAAATAGAGGCGATAACCATTTCCATAGTGAATACGAGCTTCGCTTAAACCGTTACCAATTGGCTTTACATCACCAAAATTTCCATTTCTTATACGATCAAGCCGCACTTGGATACGCGCTCGTGCCTGTCGATCCTTCAGATCACTCAACCAGGCGCTAAATGTCGTACTTTGGATAATTTCAATCATGATATTAAATGTAGCCTATAAGTTACATTAAGGCAAGTCCAGTTTGGTGCGGAATTTTTGGATTATTTGACGAAATGTATGCTATTTGACTGGAGATTATATGCAGTATGTCTATTCGACAATGACATGCGATACGAATTATCGCGTATGGATGCCAAGCGGCAATGATTTACCCACTGCGAGCCACTCCATTGTGATTAAAGGCGGTGCGGGCATGGCCAGTAAAGAGCTGGTCACATCGTATGGGAGCGTCACAAAAGTATCTGATGAGGATTTGGCACTCTTAGAAGCAGATGAAGCTTTTCAACGGCATATTGAGCGAGGCTTTATCCGTGTCGAGCGTGCAAAAATCGATCCTGAAAAAATCGCCGCCGATATGACTAGCAGAGATGGCTCATCTCCACTGGTGCCGCAGGACTTCCCCCAGAAGAAGCAACCCAAAACCAAGGGTGAGTGAGATGAGCAGGCTCATCCAATTTGATCTTAATGCCTTTCGCTCGTCCTTTCCGGCATTTGCCGATAACACGGCCTATTCTGAGGCTTCGCTCGTAGCAACCTGGAACGCTGCAATCGGTTATATCAGTCCGGAAAACTACGGCTATCTACAAGGCGAGAGCCGCGCAAAAGCACTGCATTTGATGACGGCGCATCTAGTGGCTTTGGCCGACATTGTCAAAGCGGGCCAGATGCCAAGCATGGTATCCGCATCTACCGTAGACAAAGTAGCGGTCACCCTGACGCCGCCCCCCGTTAAATCGCAATGGCAGTGGTGGTTATCACTCACCCCCTACGGGCAGCAGCTCTTAGCATTGCTGTCAGCCAGTGCTGCCGGTGGTTTCTATATTGGCGGGTTGCCTGAGGGCTCAGGGTTTCGCCGGGTTCATGGAATATATCCCTGACGTTTTCCCCTTTTTTATCAAAAGACATGGTGAGGAGTACCACCGATGACCAAGGTGAAACGCACGCTCGGTCCTGGTGGCGCTCGTCTCTATAACGCGCTCAAGCAGATTGATAGCAAAGTCGCAAAGGTCGGATGGTTTGAATCCTCGAAATACGAAAACGGCACGCCGGTAGCCTATGTGGCGGCGATACATGAATATGGCGTGCCGGAGAAAAACATCCCAACGCGTGCCACGATGCGCCCGACACTGCAAGCGCAGCGCGCACAGTGGGTTAGCCTCGCACAGGCGGGATTGACAGGAGTGTTTCGTGGCACAGAGACTACTTCTACCGCAATGGAAAAGATAGGCGCTAAAGCTGCTGGGGATATCCGAAAGGCCATTTCGCAGCTCCATATGCCGCCTTTAAAGGTTAAAACGGTTAAAGCGCGTTTGCGCGGCAAAAAGCAGGGGCGCGTAGTCTCGCTCACGATAGCGAAGCCCTTAGTGGATTCCGGCGTGCTCCTGAATACGCTTACCCACCTAGTCGAAAACAAATCATGACGCCCGGCGCGAATGTGCTCAGCCTTGCGTTATCGGTTATCGGCAAGCAATGCATCAAATATTACCGTTTCATCAGACGCGAGACGAACGAGATCGGTATTGATCTTAATCGCTATGCGCCGCCCGAAACCCTATACGCCAGTGTGCAAGCAGTAGATCGCAATGTGTATCCATACCTGGGGCTGGATTTTCAGAAAAGGTATATCCGCGTCTATGCCTGTAAGCCATTACAAGACATTGGTAGAGACCGTTCTAGTGATCAAATCGAATTTGCTCACCAGCGTTATCAAGTGCTCTCGGATGCGGATTGGTATCACATAGACGGGTGGGATGGTGCGCTTTGCGTACAGATACATTAACCGAACTGAAATTGACTTTGTAGGTAAATTATCAGGTGTTTATTGTATGCAGGAGCTTGATATTTATTGGTAAACAGTGCCAATGAATAAAGAGAAGACTTTTCGGAGGGCGGTAATTTTATTCGCCCTATTAGGTGCCAAAAAGGCAAAAGGGGGCGGCTTTGAGTCCATCCACTAATGCCGCTTGCTCCTCAAGTACCAGCACACCTATTTATATTAGTACGGTTGGCCCGTATACCGGAAAAGGCAAGCAACGTGCTGACCCTGCCTATGAACAGAAAATAACGGATGAAAGGGGCCTATGCATAGTAGACGATAGTCGTTCTGCATTGACCAATCCGAGCGCACCAGATTACGCTATTAGCACGCACTTCGCATTTACAGAAAACCAGAGCACCCATAAAATTTTGAGTACGTGTGAGCGCATAATCAGCACGACAAATGCGCACTACACAAAGATAGCGGACCCCAAAGGCGGGTTAAATAAGTTCAAGGAGATTTGCGAGAAAGAACGCGAGACGATAGCTAAATTAGAAGTAAAGGATCCGATTGGCCCTGTTACCCATATTGGCCTCGAGACTGCGAAAGAGACACATAGTGCATTTTTGCAGGAACGGGTTAACGAAGCACTGCGTATTGTAGATAGCATATGCCAAATTATCCAAACGCTGGTAGCGCATCCCAAAGAGTCGGTTAGTGCTCAAGATATTAGCTCCCTAGAGCCGTTGATAGAGAACATCGTAGTTGAGATAGTCAAGCTTCAAAAAAGCCTGCCAAGCCCTGCGAAAGCGTTTTTAGGCGTGTTATTTGTTGCGGGGTTAGTCGCTCCTTTTATGGGCTTAATTTGGTATATTCTGGGAACTCTAGGATTGTTCTCTATGACGGCTGTGTTACCACAGGCTCTTGCAACTTCTGCCTGGGTAGTAGGTGTTATTTTCGGCATCATAATAAAGTGGCCTGATTACAAAAATGCGTGTGCAGAAAGAGCTTCTTCCAGTACACGGCAATTAATACAGTGCCACGAGACAATACGTTCTGCTCATAAGGAATTTAAAAAGAAAATGGACTCTGTAAAATTGGACAAATTGGGCCAAGGTGTAGACAATACACTTCGTGCTACATCTATCGCTTTTGCAAAAGTTAATGAAGTTAGTGAAAAACTCGATAGAGTTCTGGCTTCTCGCTCTGAGTCAGCTAGCCCTGATGCTGAGTTAGCAGCGGAAAATGCAAGGCTTAGAGAAGAAAATAAACAATTAAGAGAATACAACATGCAATTAATGGCATCTGCTATGAAAAATATAAATAAGAACGCATAAAAGTAATTTTCTTAATTGTAGTACCGAGAAACCCATAAAAAATTCTTTTTCTTTAAAGACTTTTTTATGGGTATTTTTTTGAAATAAAAATATCTAGCTGAAATGAACAAGGCCCTCTCAGAGGGCTTTTTTAATGGACGGCTTTTGGATGGGGCTATGCAAAAAAATGTATGACCGATAACCAACTCTTTCGCATCCTGCTGCCGTTGATTCGGGATGGGCTGCGCGCAGAAGGCGTTATTAATGTCGCTATCAAGCAGCAATACCAGCCAACGCAGCAAGGACTATCAAGTAGCCCGATGGTCTTATTGCACAAGATCGGCGATTACCGCTACGGCTACCCTCAGCGTAAAAGCATATGGGATCAAGACGCCAAAGCGTTTATTCATATGGAGTCTGTAGCCATAGAGACTACGTTTCAGTTCAATGCACTGGTTCCCCAGCATCCTGAACAACCCGAATTGCCGACTGCATCGGATGTATTAAATCTGGTAGCCATGATCTTACAAAGCGATGCAAGCCGCCATGCGCTGCGAAAGCACGAAATCGGTATCTACCGTGTGCGAGACCTACGCCAGATTTACTTTGTTGACGACCGAGACCAGTTCGCGGCCAGCCCCTCTTTCGATTTTACGTTGACCCATTCGCGCACGCTCACAAGCCGCGTGCCAGCGGTGCAAACATGTGCACTAAACCCGTATCGCACTTAAGGAAATAGTTATGGCGATTCCCTTTTCTAAATATGTAGACATTACTTCTGGCGTAGGGGCGGCAGCTGGTGTGCGGCGGCGCGACCTGATCGGGCGATTTTTTACCACGAATACATTGCTACCACCTAAAGCCATTATCGAATTTGATAGTGCAGACGGTGTGAGGGGGTATTTCGGTACACTTTCCGAGGAATATCTGAGGGCGCTTTTTTATTTCAGTTGGATATCAAAAAATATCACGCGTCCTCAGAAAATAAGTTTTGCGCGTTGGGTGAATACGGAAACGCCACCTATGATTTTTGGGGCCGCCATCACCACGCCTTTAGCCGAATTTAAAGAAGTCAAAGCGGGTGTGCTTACGCTCACACTCGGGACCGACACACATTTAGTTAAAAATCTATCGTTTGAAAGCATCACCAGCCACAGTGAAGTGGCCTCCATCGTACAAACTGGAATTCGCGAGGCGGGCGCCGGCCCGTTATGGGCGGATGCCGTAGTCACCTTTGATGCGGTGAACAGTAGATTTAATTTAACGACGACAAACCCCTCCGCGAATACAAAAATCGCCATTTCAGAAGGAACGATTAACCACATGCTCGGCTGGAACGAGCACGCCATCTTTGCGGACGGTGCCTTGGTTGAAAGCGTGAGCGAGGTATTGACTATCTCAACAGACAAATCTAACAACTTTGGCTCTTTCGCGTTCATGCCTACGCTATCAAAAGATGAAATGGTAGAGGCGGCCAAATGGAATGCGGCGCAGAACGTGATGTACCAGTTTCAAGCAAGCGTCCTGTCGAGAGATGCCTTTGATTATTACGAAGCACTAAAGAACTATGCCGGAACGGGTTTAACGCTTGCAGGGGCCGCTCATGAATACCCCGAGCAACTTCCCATGATGATTCTAGCGGCAACGGATTACAGCCGCCGCAACGCGACCCAAAGTTATATGTTTCAGTCGGCAGCGCTCACGCCTAGCGTGACAGAACCCGCAGATTCGGCCCGTCTAGATGCCTTACGTATCAATTATTACGGTCGCACACAAAAAGGCGGTCAGATGCTGGACCTTTATCAACGTGGCGTGTTGATGGGCGGTGCAAGCGCGCCAACCGATATGAATGCTTACGCCAATGAACAATGGCTCAATGATGCGGCTGGTAGCGCGATTATGGAATTGTTGATGTCACTTGCAAAAGTGTCAGCCAATGCCCAAGGACGCGGACAACTGATTGCGACATTGCAAAGTGTCATTAATCAAGCGCTGTTCAACGGCACGGTCAGCGTTGGCAAAAACCTAAACAACACACAGCAACTGTATATCACCAACATGACTGGCGACGCTAACGCCTGGCGACAAGTACAAACCATCGGTTACTGGCTCGATTGTGTATTTGAGACTGTTGTTAAAGAAGATGGCCACAGCGAATCCAAAGCCGTTTATACCCTCATCTACAGCAAAGACGACGCTATCCGCAAAGTGGAAGGAAGCCATATCTTAATTTGAATCAGTATATAGAGACGAAGCGATGCAAAATATTTCCGGTTTCGGCCTTAGCGTACATATATGCGCAAGCAAAACATTCCCCGCCGGATTCAGCGTTACACAGTTTGCCGATGATGGCGACCCGTTCGATATACCGAGCCTTCAGATTAATGAGACGGGAATGGGACTTAACGGCGATTTGATTGTTTGGTCTAAAGCCAGCCCAATTTTGATCACGCTTAACCTCATTCCCGCAAGCGATGACGACATTAATATGGCTATCCTGCTTGAGGCAAACCGGGTTGGCAGCGGTAAGCAAAGTGCAAAGGACATTATCACCCTGATAGCGACCTACCAGAATGGGGGCCTTCTTACCTTGACCAATGGCACCATTACCGGCGGCATGCCCGCTAACAGCGTAGCCAGCGCCGGGAGGATGAAAAGCAAACCCTACACTTTTGTATTTGAAAACCGCACAGGAACCCTATGAGCACCCTACTTGAACCCAAAGAAATCACGATCAAGACCATGGCAGGCGAAGATCGCACGTATATTTTGTCAAAATTCCCCGCCATCGCAGGCCGTGAGATCGTATCGCAATACCCGATTAGCGCGGTCCCTAAACTTGGGGATTACAAAACCAACGAAGCCCTTATGCTCAAGATTATGGGCTTTGTCGCGGTGCCAGCCGATAACGGTCCGTTGTGTTTATCGACTCATGCACTCGTGAACAATCATGTACCCGACTACGAAACATTGATGAAAATCGAGTTCCACATGATGGATTACAACACCTCTTTTTTGTCAATAGGAAAGATCTCAACTTTCTTGGGCGGTGTCGAGGGCAAGGCGGCAGCGTGGATTACCAAAACGTTGATGGGTTGGTTGGGGCAATACTTTCCGAAGGACGCGCCACCCTCCATGAACTCCGAACCCTCTACACCTTAGAAGATGCTTTGATTCTATGGGAGAGCATCGCCATTCCGCGATATAACGAATGGCTTGCGGTAGAAGCACTCAAAAGGACCACGCAATGAGCATCCTAGAAACGTTCTATATTCTCTTTGAGGCGGACGCCCAGGCCGTTAAAAAAGGCGCGCAAGAGGCCGAAACCGCCACCGACAAACTGGAAAAGAAAATCCAGCATGCCAATCTGGCTACGACACAACTAGGCAAATCCTTTCAATCTTTGATTGGCGTGGCAACCAGCGCACTAGCAGGTGTGCTGTCAGTAGGTGCATTGGTTTCTGGCGTCGCCCATGCGGTGACAAACGCGAGCGAAATCAGCAAAAGCGCTAACGCGCTAAAGATAGAGTTCGATACGCTGCAGGCATGGAGCGAGGCAGCCAGACGGGCGGGAGGAAGCGGCACCGTATTTAGACAGTCGCTTATCGACCTTAACGAAAAGCTCCATGACTTTGCTAAAACAGGCAAAGGGGAGATCGGCCCATTACTGCAACAACTCGGCGTGCATTTCCGTAATGTGAATGGCACACTCAAAACCACACCGCAGTTACTGCTCGATATCGCCCAATCCTTTGAGCTGCTCAGCAAAACAGAGTCCGCCGAATTAGGCAAAAAAATCGGGCTGGATGAAGCGACCATTGCTTTACTTCAAAAAGGTCAACGCGCCATTGAAGACCAAATTAAGCAACATAAAGCGTTAGGCGTACTTAACAAAGCCGATGCGCAAACCACCAAACAATATACCGAGCAACTAGAAAAGAACAAAGTGGCATTAGATAATCTGGGACAGGTGTTTAGATATCTATTCACGACGATGGCCGTTACTGTTATGCCTGCTCTAACGTGGCTGCTTAAGCAATTCGAAGCCCTCACAAGCTATCTCGCGCAGCACCAAGACCTGGTAAAGGGATTTTTTATCGGACTGGCTGCGGTGCTCACCACACTCTATTTACCCGCCGTTCTGAAAGCCGCCTCCGCTACGTTGGCGCTTGTAGGCCCCTATCTCTTACTAGGTGCCGCGATTGCCGCAGTAGGCGCTGTATTTGCACTGGCCTACGAAGATGTGATGCATTTCCTGGACGGCCAGGATTCCCTGATCGGAGAATTCACCAAACGTTGGTCGTTATTGGGCGAAGTCGTGCGTGTGGTGGCGCATGTTTTCTCGTTCTTATTCGAGCTGGTAAAAGCAGGGCTAACTTTGATCGTAGACCTTATCCATAAACCAGAGAAAGCACTCGAGCGTTTCTCCGCAACCGTACAGGCTACATTTAATACACTGCTTAATAAGATACCCGTGCTCACATCGAGCATAGACGCGATAGGGGGTGTATTCACTCAGGTAGGGAATACCGTAAAGGCTGTATGGGATGGTATCACCGCCGCCATCGATGCGACTATTGGCACTGCCTCGCAAGGCGTGAAGGTTATTGGCCACGCAATAGATAAGGTCAAATCTTTTTTCGGTATCAGCCAGGCTGCGAATGCGCAAAACAGCCGTTTTATGGCCGGTCAGCAGGCGCTGGCGCTCACGTCCATTCCCCTTTCTGCGCAGACGTCAAACAGCATCCTGCACGCAAACCGCACTGTGCGCAAAAACACCAGCGTACAGACCGGACCGATCACTATTCATACGCAAGCGTCCGATGGTGCGGCTATCCAACAGGCACTCAGCAAAGGATTAGAGCGCGAACTGAGCACGACATTACAGCATTTTGATGATGGGGTGGCCGCGTGATTGCCGGATTCTTCCCCACGGCTGCTATCGATGTAGTCGGCTTGTTCGATGATAGCTTTGCGCAGTGTTTTGTTGATGCGAGGCCGATAAAATCAACGGTTAAAGAGGCATCCAAGACGATGGAGCACCCGATTGAGTCGGGCGCAACAATTACCGATCACCGTATTCTTTTGCCGGTCGAAATTGAGCTATCGATGATGCTGCCCTCTACCGCATATCGAAACACCTATGCACAAATCCGAGAAGCCTATCTAAATGGACAGGTTTTCAGCGTGCAAACCAAGGCAGGCCGCTATCCCAATATGTTGATTACGAACATGCCGCACGAGGAAGACCCGGATATTTTCGACTCAATCATGCTCTCACTTAGGCTGAAAGAAGTTTTATTAGTAAAAGCACAATACGAAGACTTGCCCCCTCAAAAGGTGAGAAATAAATCCCATGCCTCGACCGTGCAACGTGGCGAGCAATCGGGAAAGCCGACCAAAAAGCAATCCACGCTTCACGAGCTCTTATTTTGAAACCATCACCATGATGCAGATTCCGCTTATTGCTACTGCGAATCAATCGCTATCCATTCGGTTAGAGGATCGCCGCTACGAGATCACGATACAGGCGACAGCGGGCGTAATGGCCGCCACCATTACCCGCGATGAAACTTTGCTTGTACAAAGCCTGCGATGTCATCCTAGGGCGATGCTGTTACCAAGCTATAAGGAAGATGACAGTGGAAATTTCATATTTGACACCGAGAACGGCGAATATCCAGACTATACGAAATTTGAGAGTACCCACGCTTTGTTATATGTGAGCCATGCCGAGTTGGAAACCAGCCGTGAATGAACTCGATCCGCGCATTGTTCGTATTGGCATCGAGATCAACGGTAAGTTAAAGACTTATGACAACCTAACAATCAGCGCCAGCGGTACCAAATTCGCTAATACGTTGCAAAATGAGGCCGATATTCGGGTAGCGAACTTATCAAAACCAGACCGTGAATATCTGCTGACAGAGACCAGTCCATTTAATCAGAATCGCACCCCCAAGCGCATTATGCTTTATGCAGGCCGCCGTTCTACAGGCTTATCGCTGGTGTTTGTTGGCGATATTTCAAGCTGCCTACCGTCACAGCCACCCGATATCACACTGATATTTAAAGCTTCGACTGGACAGTTTCAAAAGGGCAACATCATCGCCCGCAGCCAAGCGGAAAAAGTTCCGCTTCTCACCATTGCACAACAAATTGCAGATGATCTTGGGCTGGCATTGCGTTTTGAAGCGATAGATAAGCATATCGCTAACTATGCTTTTACGGGCAGCGCGCTTAAACAAATCGAGCGGTTAGGCGAAGTGGGCGGCGTGAACGCTTTCGTGGATGACCAAACATTAGTCGTAAAAAATAGCCATACCCCATTACGCAGCGAAGCACGTCTAATAAGCGAGTCCACAGGGATGATTGGCATTCCCGAACTCACTGAATACGGCGTCAAAGTGAAATATCTTTTAGATAAGACAACGCGCCTAGGCGGCGCATTGACTGTAGATAGCACACTCAACCCCGCTGCATTGGGCCATTACGTCATCTTTAAATTGCATTTTGAAATCGCCAACCGTGATACCCCCTTTTACTGGATCGCGGAGGCTAAACGCATAGGGCCAAATTGATGAACGATAACGCAATTCCCAGCCACGATCCCGCCAATGCAGGCGGATTAGCGGGCACATTGCGCGAAGTGTTTAAAAAATTCATGCAAGGTGTCGATGATATGTTACCTGCGAAGATCGTTACGTATGACCACAGGCGCAACGTTGCCACCGTGCAGCCCCAAATTAGGGTATTGACGACGGAGAACGAGACCGTATCGCGCCCATTGCTTGTAAGCGTACCTGTTTTGGCCCTGGGTGGCGGGGATTTTGTGTTAAGTTTTCCCCTGAAACCAGGGGACACTGGCTGGATTAAAGCCAATGATCGAGATATTTCCCTTTATCTGCAATCCGGCACAGAAGCAGGACCCAACACCCAACGCTTGCATTCATTTTCAGATGGTTTGTTCATCCCCCATGTGATGGGTCATTACACGCTGGCAGAGGAAGATGCCACTCATGCGGTGCTACAAAGCACGGATGGCGCAGTCCGTATTTCTCTTTCATCCGACAAGATCAAAATAACCGCACCGACTATTGAGTTGCAGGCAGCAGAGGTGAATTGCACTGGCAATTTCACGACAAATGGCCGTGTAATTGGACGCGGCGGCGTAACCTTTGGTGACACGCCTGCTGAGAGTCACTGCCATAACGGCGTTCGTAGCGGTATTGACATAAGCGGGGGGCCAGTTTGAAAAGCCTTGCAACGAATCAACGTAATGACCTCTATCTCGGTACTGATGGCATGTTAGCTGTAGTACGTGGAATCGAAGCCATCAAGCAAAACTGTCAGCACGCGATGCAGGCCCAATTGGGCGAAATGGTACTTGCCTTAGATCGGGGGATGCCTCTGCGGGAAGTCGTCTGGCACAACACCAATCTAGCGCAGTTTGAGGCCCATGCGCGACAAACACTACGCGCAATCGATGGGGTGATCGATATTCGAACCTTTGAAGTGGCTATTGTTAACGACACATTACGCTATCACGCCACTATTAAAACCGTTTTCGGCCTAACCGATCTGGCGAACTATGGCTAAGCCTTATGATTATTTGACGCATACCGGCGTGATGGTGCCGGATACCGCTACCGTATTAGAAACCATACAAAACGAATGGCGCAGCGTATTCGGCAATAATTTGTCCGTTGAGGCAGAAACGCCGCAAGGCGTGCTGATGACCGCGGACGCGCTAGGGCGTAATGCGGTGATACGCAACAATGCCGCCCTGGCCAACCAGATAAACCCCAACCAGGCAGGCGGGGTATTTCTAGATGCGATATGCGCGTTAACAGGGCTAGAGCGCGCAAAGGCGACCCGTTCCACCCTTGCAAACGTAGACATTACAGGCGTCCCGCATACGTTCATTGACGAAGGCGCGCGAGCACGCACGCAAGCCGGAGATTTATTTAGCACCATTAGCGCAACTCGGCTATCTCAAGATGGAACGGGAAAAGTAGATTTTCATTCCGTCGAATACGGCCCGATTGCCGCAACCGCGGGTGCGCTAGTGCATATTGTCGATAACGTGCTTGGTTGGGAAACCGTCTATAACGCTGAGAATGCAACACTTGGACAAAGTGAGCAATCCGACGAAAGTTTACGTGCGCAGCGCAAGCGCACGCTCGCTTTACAAGGGATATCCCTTTCTGAGGCAATCACCTCTGCCCTGTCTGCGATAGAAGGCGTAAAAAGTCTGCAATTTCGAGAAAACACCGAGAGCGTGGCACAAATCATCGACGGCGTGTCGATGAAACCACACTCGATATGGGTATGTGTAGATGGAGGAATGGATACCGATATTGCACAGGCACTGTTGAAGAATAAGAGCGCGGGCGCGGGTTGGAATGGCGCGGTGGCTCTTCAAGCTATCAACACCGCTTCAGGGCAGGCATACAGCGTGTTATTTGATCGGCCAACCCCTCGCCATTTCCTAGTATGTGTCAAGGTACGTATTGATTCGTCCGTTACTGACCCACAAAATGCCGTGCGCGATGCAATCACGACCTATGCCGAAAACCAGCTTGAAAATGACAAGGGTTTTAGGTTGGGGACGAGTGTCTCCCCGTTTGAGCTTGCCACCGCGGTTAACCGTGGTGTGCCAGGTATTTACGTACAGGAAGTAAAAATCTCTAACCACAAGCCGGTTGAATACGTAACCACTGAAATTAAGCTCAACATGTGGGAAAAGGCATTTATCACGCCCTCAGCTATCCAGGTAGTCGTACTATGAAAATCCAATCGTTCGATTTTTCCATCGACCTATTGCAGGCGCTGCTTTGGCAATACAACGATGCCGATAATCTGCGAGGCCTGCTTGAGCATAAACAAGCGTGGTACGCGAATAACCATACGGAATTTTGGGAAAGCTGGATACGGGATATTTTTGATTTACGTACTGCTAACGATTTTGGGCTCTCGGTGTGGTCTGCCTTACTGGGCGTACCGTTAAGCGTGACAGTAGACCCGACCCAGTCAGGCACACCCGTATTTGGGTTTGGTGCTGTTAATAAAAATTTCGGGCATGGCAGTTTCGGAAGTCAATCTTCCTCAACGGTCAAACTGACGCTAGAACAAAAACGTACCGTATTACGGTTGCGCTACTTTCAGCTCGTCTCACGCGGTACGATCCCTGAAATTAACCAATTTATGAAAGTGCTATTGGGCGATCAAGGGCCGGTCTATGTGCTGGATACGCACGATATGAGCTACGTTATTTATGTATTCACGTATCAGCCGAGCCCGGGGCTGGCATTCATACTCGATCACTACGACTTATTACCGCGCCCAGCAGGGGTCGGCGTGCGCCGGATTATTACCACTCGGCCTTCATTTGGTTTGGGTATGCAGAATAAAAATTTTGAGCATGGAACCTTTTTAAGATGAGCGCCCTACGGCCGTACGCATGAAATACCCATTTTTTTAGATACACCCCTGAGCAAAATATTCAGGCCAATATCGGGTGTACGAACCTTACTTACAGAGTATAGGATCCGGCTGAGCGATAAGATTTGCGTTCGCCGTGCTTCTAGAGAAAAGGGAGGTTTGCATAATGATGCGTATTAATACGGCATGTACTATTGCGCATCCCCCTATTGAAGCAAAGACGATATCTGAAAAAAAAGCGACTTCCTATGAGGAAAAGCCCGTCAGTGCAGGTAGTAGCGCATCCTCGATAGGCAGTAGAAATAATACATGTAGCGAAGGAACGCTTGTCGAGCGTGCAGAATTAGACCATCTAGAATATGAGGTAGTCGAAGGGGCCGTAGATTTATTTTCTTTTCCAGAGTCTGCGAATGAAGAGACATCAAAAATTGCATTTGATCTTAATGGTATCAATGTACTTTTTGACACTGAATTGGATATGCATGCGCATGACATATTACGCGATACACTGAGCGATGCTTTTAAGCGGTTTGAAAAATGCAATAAAGCGGTTCATACTTCTTGGGCCAAAAACCAGTTTCTTTCTGCCGATGAAAGCACTGCTCTTAAAGCGGAGATGGAACAGGCCAGTAAGTTATTAGTTTGTCTTCATCAAATTTGCAAAGATGTGCACCACATAAAGAATGAAATAGACTGGATTACAGAACCCGTCCTCACTGCTTTATCCGGTGAGACAGAAAATCAAGAAATGGTCCTGTTGCCCGAAGAATTTACTACGATGTTATTAGAGCAAGTTCACGATAGTATTTCTGTGCATGTCCTTAATATCTGGGTGGTGCAAGACCTGATAGAAAAGCACGTAGAACAAATTGACAGGTTTCTAGCCCTTGACGAAAACACCCCGCCCAAGTCTGGTCTATTAGAGCGGGCTTCCTTTATATTAACGGCGATACCGGGTTTATTAGGGGGGTTGGGTTCGTTAATAGCGCATGTTTTGGGAGCAACATTTGTATTATCTTTTCTTCCTTTAGTAGCGGGGGGAATAACATCCTGCATCGCTTTGTTGTTTCTTGTTTTAAATTTATCAAAATATGCTCCTACTGAAAAAATTACGCAGCTTACAGAAGAGCGAATAGAACTGAACAAAAACGTCTTTAGACCCGTATTAGATTTATTGAAAAAGGCAAAAAAAATGAATAGTGGTGGGAGTGGAAGAATTCCTGATGTGGCAAATCAGCCTGCAACTTTTGCAGCAGTGTATAAATTTAATAAACCGATTCAAGATAATACTGCTGCCATTCTTAACAAATTAGAGGCTATTGAAACACAAGATAATACTGTAGCCATTCTAAATAAATTAGAAGCTATTGAAGCTAATCAGCAAAAGCAGGATCAAAAATATTTAACTCGTGAAGAAGCTAAATCACTATTAGAAAGATATGGTGCAAGATCACGTGCTACTTCAATAACATCGTTAAACTCCAACTCTTCCAACGACTCCCAAGCCACCACCCTAGTAGGTTCCACGTCCAACTCACGCCCCAACACACCTCCTAATCTGGAGCAAGCGAAAAAGATTGAAGAGTTGGAGGAGATTATTAAGCGGCAAGAAGAAAGACATACTCATGAATTAGCCGAAATAAGAGAAAAGCAAAATGAGATGATGGCATTTTTAAAGGCAAAATTGGCATGAGCGTTCGAGCATTAAAATAAATCCCATTTTTTCTTGTTTTAAATTTATCAAAATATGCTCCTACTGAAAAAATTACGCAGCTTACAGAAGAGCGAATAGAACTGAACAAAAACGTCTTTAGACCCGTATTAGATTTATTGAAAAAGGCAAAAAAAATGAATAGTGGTGGGAGTGGAGGAATTCCTGATGTGGCAAATCATCCTGCAACTTTTGCAGCAATGTATAAATTTAACAAACCGATTCAAGATAATACTGCTGCCATTCTTAATAAATTAGAGGCTATTGAAATACAAGATAATACTGTAGCCATTCTAAACGAGTTAAAAGATATTAAAGCTAATCAACAACAGCAGGATGCAAAATATTTGACTCGTGAAGAAGCTAAATCGCTATTAGAAAGATATGGTGCAAGATCACGTGCTACTTCAATAACATCGTTAAACTCCAACTCTTCCAACGACTCCCAAGCCACCACCCTAGTAGGTTCCACGTCCAGCTCGCGCCCCAACACACCTCCTAATCTGGAGCAAGCGAAAAAGATTGAAGAGTTGGAGGAGATTATTAAGCGGCAAGATCAGAAGATTAGTGGATTAGAAACTACCCTTACTCATGTAAATTCGAACCTTGAGCAAATGCAGGCTTCCCAGTTAACAGAGGAAAAATTGGCAAATATGCTTGGGAAATTTTTGAATCCAAATAATTTAGGATGAAAAAATTACTATAAAAGAAAGGCTGAATAAAAATAATTATTCAATAAGCCTCATTGAAAAAGCCCTCCTAGAGGGCTTTTTTTTTGGGGCAAAGTTGGGAGGAGCAATGCAACAAAAATTCTTCATAAAACCATTTGCAGCGGCAGGCGATTGCGAAAGCGTCCCAAACCGCACCCAAATTACCGGCGACGTTAGCTATGAACAAGGCTATGGGTACGATTATCAACGCGACCCAGCAACCGACTCACTTGCCAAACCCATCGAACGCACGAAGCTTAACGCCATATTCCACGACATTACTCAGGTGCTACAGCAATATCAGGTAGACGGGACGCCTGAATGGATTGCGAAAACGGATAACGAGGGCAAAGCCTATCCCTATGCAAAATGCGCACGGGTGCGCTATCGAACAAAAGATACCGACCCTTGGGAAATATACGAATCTTTGATCGATAACAACACTGCGACACCCAGCAATGCGAAGAAATGGGCGCGTACGGTGTCGGAGGTCGCCTCGCAAGAGCAAGCCCTTGCAGGAACCGACAACAGCACGATCATGACACCGTTACGGGTGGCGCAGGCCTATGCAACGCAACAATTTGTGACGTCAAATTATGCACGCACGGATTATGTGGATACCCACTATCTGAAACCGGAAGAGGCAGATACACGCTACCTGAATCCTCAGCAAGGCGATCGCCGGTATGTGCGGCGAGAAGAGCGGACTTTTCCAGAGCTCAAGCCGAATTATCAAGTGCTACCGAGTGGCTTGATTTTGCAATGGAATAAGGCGGTATTAGATGCTGATGATAGTGAAATTTGGTTCCCACTGAGTTTTCCAAATGCGGTATTTACGGTTCAGCTTAGCTTTATTGACACAACGCCTGCATCGAGCCTTTATTACAGTATTCGAGATCAAACTAAATTTTTTGCAGCCGCTGTTACTCACGAGGGCAATCACTATCCCGGGAATATCAGTTGGTTTGCGATTGGCCATTAAAAATAAGCGGGAGATCAGACAATGACACTGTATTACTCAGCAACAACCGGCGGCTTTTACGATAGCGACGTACACGTTACGCTACCTGCTGATAGGGTTGAGATCACGTCTCAGACACATCAAGCCCTACTCACTGCTAATGCGCAAGGCGCACGTATTGCTGCCGATGCGCACGGCTATCCACAAGCGATCTTCCCCACGTCAGATAAAGCATGAGCCACGCTCCAAGAGGCCACATTCGTCGCTTCGCTGAAATGGCTTAATTTTAATTAAAAGGGGGACATGCCTAATACAAAGAAAATGAAGCGGCATAAGAAAGAAAGGATTTATTTATTTTTATGGCGTTACACATTTTCGGAGTGCAGTATGAAACAAAAATTCTTTACCAAACCCTTTGCCATACTCGGTGATCGGGAAGCTGTCCCCAACGACACCCAAATTACCGGCGATGTGAGCTATGAACAAGGGTATGGCTACGATTATCAGCGCGACCAAGCAATCGACCCACTCGCCAAACCCATCGAACGCACGAAGCTTAACGCCATATTCTACGAAATTACCGACGTATTGCAGCAATATCAAGCGTGCGGCACGCCTGAATGGGTGAGTGCAACCGATAATGACGGCGAACCTTTCCCCTATGCGCAAGGCGCACGCGTACGCTATCGCACAAACGAAACGGAGCCCTGGAGCCTGTACGAATCCTTAGGGGATCACAACACCACTGCACCCAGCGACCCTGAAAAATGGATGCGTGTCGTGTCAGCGATTGCTTCCGTAGAGCAAGCTGTAGACGGCACCGATAACCACTCCATTATGACGCCGCTTCGCGTTGCACAAGTCATTGATGTCTCTATTGCCTTCGCAATTGCCTCTGAAAGAGAAGCCGTTGAAGGCCTAGACAACAAAACCATCATGACACCGCTACGCGTTAAACAAGCGATAGCCGCATCCTCACACCATGTTGGACAAATTGTATTTGAAGCGCGCACCAACGCACGCGCAGGCTATCTCAAATGCGATGGGGCGGAAATTGACCGAAAGACCTATTCCAACCTCTGGGAATATGCCTTGGCGAGCGGTGCACTAGTCGATGAAGCAGAATGGCACAAAGACAAATATGGCTGTTTTTCATCCGGAGATGGAGTTAGCACCTTTCGCATTCCCGACTTGCGAGGTGAATTTATTCGGTGTTGGGACGATGGGCGCGGGGTAGATCAAGGGCGGCATATTGGCAGTTGGCAATCTAACATGACTCTAGTACCTTACCGGGGGCCAGGTCACGGTGGTGGAGCGTTCATGAGCAGTTGGCAAACTGGAGCTACTGAATCACATAACCACAACGCACCTAAGGAAGAAGCGGGTACACCTAACCCGGGTGGTACTGCCGAGAACGAAACCCGCCCACGCAATATTGCGCTACTGGCCATGATTCGATATTAGCCTATGCAAGCATGAACCCAGCCTCAAGCTGGGTTTTTTTGTGACTACCCAACCTCAAAAAAATATGACCGAAACCTTTGATATGGCGGCGCTCACATTCGAGTTGAAACGTGATGAAGGGCAGCGCCTCAAGCCTTATCTGGATACCGTCGGAAAAATGACGATTGGCGTAGGGCGCAATCTAAGCGATATCGGTATTTCTCATAGCGAATGCACCACCCTTTTAGAAAACGATATAGCAAGAACGCTGACGTGGCTCGATCACGCTCTCCCCTGGTGGAGGACTTTAGATATGGTACGGCAGCGTGTCTTAATCAATATGGCCTTCAATCTGGGCGGGAAACTCCTTACTTTCGTTGACACATTAACCGCGATGCAAGGCGCTGATTATGCGGCAGCAGCTAACGGTATGCTCGCCTCGAAATGGGCGAAACAAGTTGGCGCAAGGTCACAACGCCTAACCAACATGATGCGCACTGGAAAAGCATAAGGGAGAAAGTGAGATACAGAGCGAAGCAATGATGGCTGACCGTGTACCGACCGCATACGTTTTTATGGGAAAAATATGGATCTTCAAGAACAAAATCGAACAATAGTAACCCTGGCCGCAATAGGTGCCGCTATCGCAATTGGGAAATTACTCACGGGTGGCGAGAAAATCACCACTCGGCTTATTATTGGACGGATCATCGTAGGCGCAGGACTGAGTATCGCTGCTAGCTCGGTCCTGATGCTCTTTCCTGAATTGCCCTTAATGGCAATTACGGGCCTAGGCGCAGCTTTGGGGATTCTTGGACAATCTTATCTCGAGTTGATCGTACAGCGCTGGTTTAAAAAACATCCGAGTCAAGATGTGGATTGATTGGATAACACCACGGCCCCGATTATTGGGCGTTGCAATGGCTGCATTCAGCCTGGGTGTGTGGTGTGCGGGTTCTTTTTATTATGGGCCGCGTATTCAAAAAGAACACTCAGCATTGGTGCACTATAAAGCGCAGCTTGCTATAGCGCACGCCGAACTTACACAAGCGCAGTACAAACTCGCTACTCGCATTGAGATTCAATACCGCAACCGCATCAAAATCATTAAAGAAAAAGGCGACACGCTAATTAAGGAAATACCCGTCTATGTTACGCAAGCTGATGCTGTCCATTTTGGCGTTAACGTTGGCTTCGTGCGCCACTACAACGCCGCATTTACCGGCGAGCCTGCCGGACCTTCCGCCCAGTCTGACCGAGAACCCGCCAATATTTCGCTTGCTGAAATTGCAGCAATCAATGCCTTCAACGCTAGCGTCTGCTGGCAGTGGCGCGAACAGACGCTTGGATTAAGGGCATTCTATCGACAGTTGCAGCAAACGCAGCAGTCCGCTATAGCAGAGGATCGGCGCTCCTCCTCAAGCTGGCAAAATAGCACCCGTTGAAATTGAGATATTTATAACTTTCCCTGTGTCCATTTCGGTCAGCGAAAGTATCCCCTGTTCATCATTGATAGTCCAATCTGTAACAATGTCTGTGGGAACATCCCATATCTCTGTTAAGTCTCTCGTAACAACTTGCGCACCTATTTCATGAACAATGCAAAGGTTTCCATTTTTCAATAGTGCCATGTCAAAAAAGTCTCCATTTAGCCACAACAATCGGCTTTCAATAGTTGGGGATGGTTGGATAGTAGACACCGCTGCTAAGTAAGAATCAAAGGCTACATATAGAGTTTGATGTCTTTCGACAAGCAGCAATTTAGGTTTTACAATCATACGTGCAATTGCCACACCAAGCCCAAAATCAAATTCATTTGAATCAGATTCAATCGCATAGCATTCATTAATTGCTTGGTGCTTAGAACCCAAGATTAGCCATTTCTCATACTTATCCTGAAGTGCTTGCTCAAGGTCCCTCACACGACCAAAAGATTCAGTCATAGAAATCATCATTATTTTCCTATCTTGGTTTGTGGGCGTACCGACCACCCTCAGACTTAATTATTTTTCCTGTAGTCAAAAGATTACCTGCCCAAATCGTTTCGAGCAATGCGCCACCCTTCGGTCCTATTAGCACAGAATGGCGTACCGCACGGCCATTTTTTTGAATTTTAATAATATTTTTTGGATTACCGTAAACCTCTAAAATAGACTTATAAAGGTATTGTCGGGAAGCAGGGGTATCAGGTAACCCAATTCTTTCAAGCTGGCGCAGCATATCTCGGGAGCGCTCAATGCCATGCTCTGTTCCTGCTGCTTTCCCAAAAAAATACTGTAACTTTTCCTCGACTTTTGAGGCATTCACTGGCTGGCTAACCGTCGTCAGGAGTTTACCATCAGCCGCAGAAGCGCCGCCCGCTTTCGCCAAGTGTTCAGACTTCGAGAGGCTAGAAAATTCTTCCAGTGTTTTCTTACCCACATGAATTCCAGCCTTGCCCAGCGATACAGTGAGTTGGGTTACCCCAACTGCCGCTATCGTTATCGAGCCTACTTGCCAAATTAAATTGCCTAAATCCCGACCCAGTTGCACGGCATTCTGGTCGCCACCTTTCTCTACCGCGACCTGCATCCGCCTAATTTTGGCATCTAACTCAGCGGCAATCGCTTCGCCTATTTGATCCCGTACTTCTTTGTTAATCAGAGAAGCCAATCCTGCTAGGCTCTTGGGCAGGTCCGAAAAAAATTCAACTAACCCTTCTGCATCCGCCCAACCCGCTTCAGCCAAACCGCTGATCAGGCCCGACATTGTCAATGCATCTTGCTTAGCCGAAACGACAGTCCATTTAATCATTGTCCCTGCTTTGCAGGCGAGACTATCTTCACAGGCTTCTAATTCTTTTTGGGCCTGCGCCTTTTGTTCTGTAGCCAGCCAGTTGTTTTCTATCGCGATACTCGCGCTCGTCAGTGCTGAGGATGGATCCTGCCCAACAGCTGCGGCAATACCCGTGACTAAACTCGATAATAGATTGCGTTTTGCTTCTTGCTCTTGTTGCGTTGCATCAGAATCTGTTTTGAATAAGTTCGTCAATAAACTGGACGTGGCTCCTCCTATCGCGCTAGCACTTACGCTTTGATTGCTAGCGATTGCTCCGCCAGCTGCCACTAAGGCATGTAGTGTCGCATGCGCTGAACTGCCTTCTTCTAGAGCCTTAGCTTGCACCAGCTTGCCGATATAGCTTGCGCCTTGCTGCTGGATCAAATTCACCACGCCGCTTTGCACGAACTGTGCGGTTGTACCCGTTACATTGCCAGAGGCTGCCGCTGTTAACGCAGTCAATACCCGCCGGTTGAGACCACCTGGGCCCCACTTATCATTCAACGCTTTCGCTTGCACACGCAACTCAGCTGCGTCTTCCTTTAACTGCCGCCGCTCCTCCGGGATCAACGCGTTTTCATTGGCGAGCGTCTCTTTATTTTTAGCTTGCTGAATTTTACGATCTGCATCTTTGGCTCTGTGTTGAATGAACGTATTCACTTCTCGGCCTAATGCCTGCACGATTTCAAAGCCCGCTTCAATCTCAGCTTGATTAAAAATGGGCGCGAGCTCCGAATGGTTGAGCGCTAGATCACGGTTTAGGCTGGCGAGGGTGTCCTCTGAACTTTGCCCTGTTAACGCTTTGTGCCGAGTCTCATCCGTAATCACGATCTGAGCGCCACTGAGGGTACTCTTTGTCGTAGATGATGCGGTGCCCGAAGCACTCATTGCAATGGGTATCGAGGGGCTGATACCTTTGCGGCTCGCCAACTGATTGCCGCTATGCGCAGGCGTGATGGCTTCGCCAGACTGGCTCGAGCCCACGTTTTTTCCACTTGAGCTATACCCTATGCCTAAGCTTAGGCTGTGTGCATCGTACTTAGCCTGATTGGTAATGTCATTGGCAACCAGAGTCGCCGTGACAAATTGATTCTTACCTTCTGCGATTGCTCGATCTGTACTTGCAATCACCCCGCCAACCAGCTTTGTATCGCCTTTGACTTTAATCTGGAAGCCTCCGTCATTGGCTTGGATACCCGCTTGCTCCGCTACGCTCCGATAAGTACTGTCTATCTTCTGTTGCGAGAAGTTAATGCTGACTGCAGAGGCAGGTCCTACCGTGACACTGCCACTAATACTTTGATAGTGGCTGTTATAGCTGTTTGTGTTCTGCACGCTTTCAATTTCAAGATCCCCCTCGATTCTGGCTTCGACTTGCTGGCCAGAGAGTTGCGCGCCTTTTAGGTGGACATCACTTTGCGCGTTTAACATCAGTGTGCGACCCGCTTTGATCTGAGCAGGTGTATGGCTGACTTCAATGCCATCTGTGTGGCCACGCCCAAGACTGAGTGTGGCGCATGCACCCACTGAGCTCTGGGTGCCGAATGTGGCTGCCATTCCTACTGCGCTACTCTGGCTATGGCGCTCACTGTGCTGGCTAAACGTGTTAAGCGCTGCCTCAACATTCAGTGGCCCTTCTAGGTTGAGTTCGACATCGTGCTTGGCTTCAATCTGAGAGCCGATGACAGCGAGGGTTGACGCGTCACCTAAACCCTTCATATCCAAGCGCACAGTACCGCCTGCTTTGATCGCGCTGCCTAACGCGGTGGTGCTCAGCTGGGTTTGCTGGAACTCTTGATGGCTCTCACCTATCATCGCGCTGACGGTAACGCCGCCGGCAGCTTTTGGATCCGCTTGGATCGCATCGTAGGCGTTTTTAGCCGCGAGCGCGCTAGTGCCAGCGGCTAAAGCGTGCATGCGTGGATCACTCACTTGCGTGCTGGCTTGAAGCATTTGCTGGCCTGTTTGCGCAGCAGCAATCACTGGCGCGCTCACTGAAACAGTCAAGCCGGATTGATGCCATTCGTTATGCTGCCAGCGTCGGCCTTGTTCATAGACCGCATCGACGGTGCCTTTGAGTGCCTTCCCCTCGATATTGCCCTCAGGCGCTACCAACTGGCTGCCGCTTTGGTGATATTCACGGCCTGCGATGGCCTGGATATAGCCTGAGACACTGCCAATAACGGTGCCTATATGCGGAGTGTTTTCGCCTTCAAATTCATCTTTTTGTTGGCGCTCGCCAATGGTAAAACCCAAACTACCGCTGTCCAATAAGCCAGAACGCTCTTTGACTGAATAATGGCTCGCTTTCTCAATCTGCTGCGCAGCGTTTAGTTTGATGTCATGGTCAGCGTACAAACCCACAGCGCGCATGCCAATGATATTTGATCCCGTCACACTAAGATCATGCCCAGCTTCCATCTTGACGGTATCGCCCGAAAAGGTAGTACTCAACGCTTGTTTTCTATACAGTTTGCTTTGCGTTAACTCACTTGAAGAAGAGAAAAAATTGCTCGATTCAGAATAGTGAGATTCGGCAAAATCGAGTTCTTCATGGGCGGCCACCACGTTAATATCCCGATCAGCTTTGACAGAAAGTGCTTCTCCGACATTCACATGAGCGCCAACCGCATGAATATCTCGACCTGCCTTGAGTTCAAGTGCTCCACCCGTTTGAATGAGAGAGCCTACTTCTGTTTTTCTACTTGCGCTTAACCCATTACGCGCATCCCAGGTTAATTGGTGTTGAGTGCCTACCGTGGCTGTGCCTAACGTTAGGTCACCTCTGGCTTCTAAAGTGGCATTTTCATCTACCTTGATTTGAGTCGCTGCCAGAT
Source organism: Mycoavidus sp. SF9855 (assembly GCF_024582735.1). Classification (NCBI taxonomy): domain Bacteria; kingdom Pseudomonadati; phylum Pseudomonadota; class Betaproteobacteria; order Burkholderiales; family Burkholderiaceae; genus Mycoavidus; species Mycoavidus sp. SF9855. The sequence continues at coordinate 1,395,204 of NZ_CP102085.1, read as the reverse complement.
GAATGTCCGATTCGGCATACGCGTCCAACTGCTCGGCTTGGACCTGGGTGAGGCCATCTAGAGACGTCTGGCTACCACTCGCTGCATGGGTCGTATGGGTTTGACTCTGGAGGCGGATATCGTGACCGGCTTTTAGGATGATTTTTTTGACGGCAATCAACTGGCCAGCGCGGCTATCGATGTTATGGCTCGCCTGCATCGACAGGGTATCTAAGCTGACGATTGCGCCGCGCTGGTTATCAATATTGTGCGCATTGAGATTCACCTTACCGCGACTGAGTATCGTGCCAGCATTTTTTAATGGACGGTCGCTATGCAGTTCAATGGAGTTAGCTGAAATCAGCGAGCCGCTCGGAGAGACCGGGCTAGCGTCGTTTTTAGCCAGATAGACTTTGGGCATCAGGACCGTCTGTTCTGAGCCATCGGGTAATTTGACGCTTTGATTCACCAGCCAGACTGGGCTTGCGCTTAAGGCGGCAATTTGCTGCGGCGTGGGCTCTATACCTAGCGTCAGATTATGCTGCTTTGCCCAGTTTACCCCCCTATGCATTAAGGCTTTGAATTCAGTAATCGGGTTTCGATAGCCGGATAGATAGTAGTGACCCGTCAAGCCGATAATCTGGTCACGAATCAGTTGCTGTTCATAAAAGCCATCTCCTAAGCGCTTAGGAACGTGTTTAGGATCGAGGTTGAGTGATTTCAGCAACAGATTGCTAGAAAGCATGTCGCTGTTGCGTGTAAAACGGGGATCGGTTTGAATCAGATACGGTTGCTCAGGATCTGGGTGAAGACGCTGCAAGCCGCTATTTAAAAAGGGGCTTAAGCTCGTCAGGGTAGGAGTGTTCAGTGTCACCACTGTAGAGAGCTTTTGATGAACAAAGGTTGTATGTTGATGCCCGGCTGCTAGAATTGTTAAATTCAGACTGTGCTGTTCTTCACTCCTCATGCTGTAAGGCACACGCCCCCCCCAACTACGCTTCCAGTCCCGACAGAACCCCCCACGCCAGTCTAATCTTGAATATTGCGACGTACCCTCATCGGTGGTAACCTGCCGGCCCATCGTATCAACGTTGTTAAATTCGATAGACTCACTAGACCCACTCTCAAAGTTAAGATCATCACCCGCCGTAATCTGGCTGTTATCGTTAATCACGTGCCTTAACGACAATAGGATCAATCCGCCTGCTTGAATTTTGCCGGGCTCACTATGCGTGACAACCGTTCTTGTCACCGTGCGAGCACAGTTATAGTGCGTAAAATCTGCGAACTTCGGCCCCCCGTTTCGCACAATGAGGCGCGGTCCATCAGCGTCAATCCATTCGACATTGCCTCCATCGTAGCGCTGATTCTGGTTTTCCGGTTGATACTCGTCAATCTGTCTTTGTTCGACCACCTGCTCTTGGGTTGTAAACTTCGCATTTTTATTGAACACCTCTTCTGAATAGATCGATAGATTGCCTAGCGCCTCTATCGTCGATCCTTCATTGAGAACACGCTTACTGGTGCCTTGTACTTTGAATTGAGCATCAAGTTCACCGCCGATGATCAAGGTGCCGCCGCTATAAAATACCGCATGTTTGAGATTTTCAATTTTCTTAGTGCCGATCTCAAGGCGGTTTTGTGCAAAAATTGTGCCGCCGCTATTCATCAAAAAAGCATCGGATCGGTCATGTGCACCGATTGAAATCGTATTACCAGCAATCAACGCTGGGTTTTGTGTCTGAACCAACTGAGACGGTTCACTGAGAAAATCGCTATATTCAAATTTATCTTGGTTACTTAAATTTTCCCCTTCGATTAAAACTTGGCCCTTACCGTATACCGTCCCTTCGTTGCGAAAAATATCCACTGAAATGTCAAGGTTTCCATCACTTTGCAAAACCCCTTGACCCAAATTCATAAGATCATCGGCCTTCAGGGACAGCATATCGCTTGCAAACAACGTACCATTGTAGTTATAGAAATCGTTCTCAACTTTCAGGCTCACATTCTTCCCTGAAATTTGGCCTTCCTGCTCATTCCAAATATACTTTGTTTCTATCGTAATCTGGCCTTGGGCACTGATTACACCGCCTTTTACTCCGTATTCAGCACTACCGATTTCATCTGAAAAAATCTTGATCTTACCCGTTCCGCTTTGGATAAATTGCCCTCCATCCTCGTTGATGATTTCCCTCGCATGGACTTCAAGCACACTTTCTGGATGGAGGGAAGGACTGGGGGTGCTGTTTGAGGCCTCTTTCTCTGAGGTTGCCTCCGTCCCTACAATGATCAACCCTTTACAGTTATTTAAAAAATCAGTGTCAATTTCGATTTTTTGGCCAGCTGATAACGTGCCAGTTTCATTTTTAAATGAGGTAGCGGCTTTTATTTTGAGTGTCTGGTTAGAAAAGATTGTTGCCCCTTCATGATTTGATATTTCGGGGGCGCTGAGGATCACCGGACCTTTGCCGCTGATCAAGCCTGCTCCTTTTATCCCTCTTGAATTACGGTTCACAATGAACTTGTGAGCCACAATCTGTGTCTGTCCTGCTCCGGTGTGAAGCAGTTGGCCTGAGCTGTTGTTAATGGTGTTGGCTTGTATATCAAATATGCTTTGACCCCCGCTAACTTCTATATGGCCACGCGTATTGTTGAGTGTTTGACTCCTAAGAATAAAATCGGAGTTCGTTGTCATTTGCCCATTTTGGTTGTCCAAATGATCGGTTTGAATGGAGAGCTTTTTTCTTGACTCAATCGTAGAAGACGTAGTGTTAGTTAGTTTCTGTGCTGAACGGTCTACTTTGCGCTGGGTATTTAGGGAACCCCCTATCGTGAGTTCGCCATCGCTGTGCATTAACCCATGCTCTTGATTGTGTAGAGTCTGAGCGCCAATCGTAAGCTGACGGCGTGCCATGATCACCCCAGCTTGATGTTCCTCTGTATCTTCTACGCCATCATTGATTAAGCTCTGTGCACGGATGGCTACCGTGCTACCTTGAATCACCCCTTGGTTTTTGAGCTGCTCTTGGGTATTCAGCGTCAGAATTCGCCCATCGATCAATGCGTTTGCTTGATTCTCCAGTTCTTTCCCTAATAACGAGAGATCGCGCTGTGCACGGAGTGTGCCAGCATTGTCTAAGCGATCAACTTCAAGTGTGACATCACCGTTTGACTGAATCTGATGACTCGAGTTGTATAAGAGAGCCGCTTTAATTCTTAGGTGTTCATGAGCGCGTACTTTGGCGTTTTTTGTGAATTTCAGCCACCCCGCGCTGACCTGGTTTAATTTGGACAGATTTTGCCCACTCTGGATGCTCGCTGCTGGCTGAGTGGCAATCACCGGGATGCCTAACTTCGTATAATTGACTTGATGCTTGCCAGTGCTAATGTTGATGGTATTCGCCTGCAACTCTCCATCTATTTTGATGGAATAGGCGATGAGGTCAATTTGATCAAACTGCTTAAGCTTTGCGACACTGTTGATGGTAATTTGGCCTTTTTTGCTCACGAGAAATGCATCAAGGTTACCGTCGCTGCCTACAACAGGCTCACCTGCCGCAAATATGATGCGGCTGGTATTGAGAAAATTGCATCCCCATAAATGAATGCCATTGGTATTGGAAAAGGCTAATTGGGCTCGTTGTCCTGCGATTTTTACAATACCCTCGAACTTGGAGGGTTTGTACCCTATGGTTTTATGCAAGATCATCCGCGCAGCAGGGCCATTCTGTAGGACTATGCCTGAGGAGGTAATATCGAACTCTTGATACGAGTTATACGAGATGCCCGCTGAATTGGGAGGGGCAATATCAACAGTAGGGGGATGCGTCGCCGTATGGGCATCCGTTGTGGTTTGCCTCTGCTCGTCGGACGAAGTGGAAGCTGTGGGAATTTGTTGAGCCGATATCGCGTTAACTACTTTCAACATCATTAATACCCCCATTCAGAACTGGTAAACCAGTTTGAATGCTGTTCTGTGTCAGTCATTTAACCAAATACGAGCAATGCTCGCGGCGGAACATCAAAGGCCATGAATACAGCCCAAATAGATTAAGCACTGAGTTAACTGAGCATCCACTGGTTAAAGCGTTCGATGGCCGCATCTTGATGGTTCATCCAATATAAAGGATTGCTGGGCAAGCCTTTTTTAAAGTTGTCTGGATAAATAGAAAGAAGCTCAATGTGTTTGGGATCAATATACTTTAGAGCATCAGGCTGGGTAGGTGCGACGTATGGTGCTAGACGTGCCTGCCGTTCAGGGTCAGAGGCAAATTTGATGAATTCGCGGCACGCGTCCGCATTAGGCGTGCCTTTCAAAATTGTCCAATTATCGTATCCATAAATATGCTGATCCCACGAAAACGCGACCGGTTTGCCTGCATGGATAGCGGATAGTGCGCTGATAGTAAAACAAGGTGTTAAATCTACCTCGCCAGACTTCAATAGGTACTCCGCCTCAGGGGCATTTTGCCACCAAACAGAAACATGCTGTTTGATTCTGTCGAGGCTGCGAAATGCCCGGTTAAGGTCGCAAGGATAGACCTCGCTTGGAAGTGTGCCATCAGCTAGCAACGCTTCTTCTATCGTGTCGAAAGGAATTTTGCGTAGTCCACGGCGGCCAGGAAAATTCTTCACATCCCAAAAATCCTTCCACGTTTTGGGTGTTGGGCGTCCTTTGAAAGCATCTGTTCGATATGCAAGCACGGTGCTGAATACGTCGATTCCAATGCTATAAGGTGTCATGAATTGCGGCATAATTTTTGAAACGACAGGATCTTTTTCGAGGTTATGCGGTTCCAAATAAGTCTGATCTAAAAAATGGATTGCCCGATGACTAAGAATGGCCATATTCCACGCATACTCTTTCCTATCGACCATTGTCTTAATTTCCGCAGTAGGTTCTACTTTGGATGAAACGCCGATCATTTCAATACCGGTCTTTTGTGTGAATGGTTTAAATAGTATTTCTGTGTAGGCTAAATGTCCCTTACCACCAGGCGTGCGGATAACAATTCTGGGTTGTCCTCGTTCTTTGGCAATTCCTCGTGAGGGGGTAATAACAAATGGTGCACAGATTGCTGTGGTGGCTAAAGCAACTGTTTTTTTAATTGCGTTTCTTCGGCTAGCGTTGCAAGCCTGATTTTTATCATTCATATGTAGCTCCTGATGTTGTCGTTAGGCTATCGCTAACCGTTATTGGCTTAGACGTAAAAATGGATAAATTTGCGGAGAGTAATCTAAGCAATTGATAAGTAGCTGGTGAAAGCGTTTTACGATGTCTAATAATTAGAGAAAGCTGAATAGACTTAAAAGCCTGGTGGTCGATCTCTAAGGCAATTAATTCGCCTGCTTTGATCTCTTCATATGCTGAAAAGATGGACATAAATATTGCACCTGAACCGGCACAAGCAAATCTCTTCCGAGCTGTTGTTGAATTGCTAACAAATACTGGTGGAGGGAGTTCAATTTTTTCTGAGCTGGCTACTGCCTCAACTATTTGCAGAGAGCCGCCTATAGCGGGTAATGAAGTTGGATAGCTTATTGCCTCTGCAAAGGTTACTTTTTGCTTACCGGCAAGTGGATGGTTTTTACCTACTAACAGATATAAAGGTAAAGGCGCACGTGCATAATAGTGAATATCCGGAGAGCTCGGACATTCATGGACTACCCCTATATGAGAAATATCTTCGAGGATCTGGTTAATTATTTGATTAGCTTCGTAGATTTCGTCGATATGCAGATAAACATTAGGGTGTTTACAACGGAAATCGTTGAATACATCCATAAATGCACTGACGAAGGTAGCGGGCATAGCAAGTCGAATCCTACCCCGTTGCATATCGCGCAGCGCTTGTAAGCCAATCTCTAACTTTGCTTCTAAATCGCAGTTCCCTCGATAGTATTCAAATAATAACTCAGCCGCCTCAGTTGGCACGACACCACGGGGGCGGCGCTCGAATAGCTTAAATCCTATCTCCCCTTCCAGCAGTTTGATCTGACGCGTAATTACAGATGAGTCAGTATCCAAATTGTCTGCGGCTTTACGAATTTTTCCATGCGCATAAACCTCGCGGAAATAACGCAATCTCTGTTGATTGATATTCACCGTCTCCGTTCCTCTAAAAATACTCCCGCTTAATGTGAAAAATTATAGAGCTGGCCTTGAAGGGTCAAAGCTGCTTATTTATTTTTTAACGCTGCTTGATGAGCAGCAAGCAGTGTACTTTGAAGGGGAATCAGCCAATAACTGATTAAATATACAGTAGTGTAGAAAGGAGACATTTTGATAAGGGCAATTCTGTGTGCCCCCAATACGCTCATTTCGCATCACGGTATCTTGGAACTGTGCGGCAATAATGTGAGGTTATGCCAATCTTACTAAGCCAAGAAAAAATCTTAAGCTTTAGGACGAAACGATTTTCAATTGGGCTAAGGGCTAACTTTTGATGAGAATTTCGCTGCTGACTAATTCTCTTCCACGGGTCAATCCCTCCGTGAACGCTTGCTTGCTCGTAGACAAGTAGTGCACGTACTCTTGACTCGATGAGCCGCAATAAAAAATATGGGGAGCATTGTTATGAATATTCTGCTCCGATCATACTGGCCTAGGAATTAAGCCATCGGGATAGAAATATTTCCGACGCAACATGATCCCAATAGTTCGCGCTTCGACTACACAACGCCATAGAAAAATATTTTTGCTTTTTTAGGAAGGTAAAAAAATCTTGGGGTGCGCCTTCGGTAGCACGTGTGCGATGAATAGACCCAATCTAGGAGACGTAAAAAATGAGCATTTCTTCTGCTGAGAGTAGTGTTTTGACAAATAAAAGGTGGCGATATTTTCTACAGGGACATAAAACTGGTATGTTTCGCTTCCCGTTTGGTTGCCTTCAATGGCAGAAACTAATGAATCTGCGCATCGGCATTATTCCATTGCCGGTTTATAGCGTTATTCTTATTTGTTTGGGCATCCTTTTAGCCCTTGGAAAAGTCTCTGGCGATATTTCAATCATGGTCGCGCTCCTTGCCGCATGTGGATTTACCTGTGCCGAAATAGGAGCGCGTATTCCAGGGTTAAGGCAAATAGGCGGGCCTGTTATCGTGAGCATCTTCCTTCCCGCCTATCTAGTTCATTACAAATTTTTACCGGCTGAATTAGTCGGATCAATTAGCGATTTCTGGCACACCACCAAGTTTGTCTATTTATTTACTGCCTGTGTGATCGTTGGCAGCATTCTTAGCATGGACCGCCAAGCCCTTATCACTGGCATCGTTAAGATTTTTATCCCCCTTGGTGTAGGTTCTGTCATTGCGGCAATAGTTGGAACACTGACCGGTATGGCCTTTGGGCTAAGTGCGCACTACACATTTTTTTATATCGTTATCCCCATTATGGCGGGCGGCATTGGTGAAGGCGCTATCCCTCTCACCCTTGCTTATGGCGAGATTTTGAATATTCCACAAGAACAGATATTTGCTCAAGTCGTACCGGCTATCGTGCTGGGAAACTTGGTGGCGATTATCTGCGCAAGCCTGCTTAATCAATTGGGTAAGCGTTATGCGCGATATAACGGGCAAGGGCGTTTATACGACGCTGAAGATAGTATGCCAGCAGAGCCTATCAATACCTCATCGGCCAAGGTTGAGAACATTGCAGCCGCGGGGATGGCTGCGATCGCTTTCTATATCGTAGGCATCGTCGCCCATAAACTGATTGGCTTACCCGCGCCCGTCGCCATGCTATTTCTTGTTGTGCTCGTCAAACTTATTTATACGATCTCACCTAAATTAGAAAATGGCGCTCGCACTGTTTATAGTTTCTTCTCTAAAGCGGTGACGTATCCCTTGCTATTTGCCATTGGGATAACTACCACTTCTTGGGCTGATTTAATGGCAGCTTTCAACTTAGCCAACATCGTTACAATCATAGTAACAGTCGTTACGCTTACTACAGTCGGTTTTTTTGTAGGGAAATGGATAGGTTTATATCCAATTGAAAGTGCGCTTATTAATACTTGCCACAGTGGCATGGGCGGCGTTGGCGATATTGCGATTCTGACTTCTGCACACCGACTAGAACTGATGCCGTTTGCGCAAATAGCAACTCGCCTAGGGGGAGCACTGACTATTACTGCTGCAATTATTTTACTAGGCATAATTTCGTAAAATTTTTATTTAAATGACGATGCGATCTATTTTTATTTCCATACTATTATGTATTTTTCCTTTCATAGGCTGTGGTGGTGATAATCCTAACCATGGAAAACAGGCGCTCACGCTTGGAAAAAATAAAAATGCGAAAAAGTCCTTAGCGGAGCTTGCAGATGAATTAAGTAAAGTGAACGTAAAAGATTATGGCCATGCTGCGCATGATAGAGCAGTAGACTTAGGGGAGATCGCACGTAACTTAGAAAAAATTATACCAGAGCCCACTGGGAGGATCGCAAGTAGAACCTTATTGCTGATGGAGCGTTTAATAAACGTAATCCATTCTGAATCAAGTATAAAAAATAAGAGTTATATTTTAAATGACATTTCAAAAGAGATGGAAGAATTGAAAGAATAAATAAATGAGGATATAGAAGAAATTATAGAAAATTAAAAAATATATTAAATTAAATTTTTAATAAAAACTATTGGTTTGAAGTGATCATCAAATATTGTGACTGGTATTTGTAAAAACTTGATGATCACTTCAGATGGCGCAACAAATAAATATAGAAGTGATCCTACTGAAATCTTATTTTTAAATTACTTCAAAAAGCGTATGGGTGTAATTATATAATCTATTTTTAAATACACGTTTGGTTTCATCTACGCAGATAAGCATCCGTTCCTCAGAGGTTATTTGTACACCATTTTTTTTGCTTCTGCAAGAATATTTTTATATTTTTAATTGAAGCGTGCAAAAGCTTATTAAGCGGTAACGTTCGGTCATGCCTAATCATATCCGCAGCCTGCTCTAGTTAAATAGACAAGCCGTGCCGGAATCGTTCTAAGTTTTTTATTTCTTCTGTGGTTAATGCGTTCATTACATTCTCCTTGTGAAAATTGTTTTTACTTTTTTCAAGGATGGAAGAATATGTGCTGTAGGTCGACTACACAATATGCCGTATGGCATAAGGTTTTACCTTGAGGATTTATGAACGGCGGCTCCGCTTGGGATAGCGGCCAGATTCTGGCTCGCCTTGTACCGCGATGCGGGTTCTACATTACCCTGTTCGCCTCATTGAGATGATTTCGTAAAAGCTAAGTTTTTCTCATCTATTGATGGTCGATTGAGGATTTCAAACGACAGCTTTATGCCGATATTATTTTGTGGTTGCGAGGCAGATTCGAATCCTAGTAAGATAGAGACATTCCTACTAATAATTGAAGCAAACGCAGTACATTTTGTAATGTAGGTATCTTTGTAGGTATCTTAATTAATAAACCCTGGAAAGCCTTATAAATACGTTATGTGTGAATCCCTCCGTCTCCGCCATTTACCTTCGGCGGCAGCCAAAATACACCCCCTTCAAATCGCTATCCTGTCGTCAGTTTGAATATCGTATACGACGGCGATAATTTAATCCATCCGTGTACAATCCCGTGTGTGCACGTATTGCTTGCGAAACTAGAGACGCTGCGCATCTAATCTGGGCTCAAATCAATGAATTAATGTGCCTCTCCACCTTGGCAAATTGCCGTTTAAGATAGGAGCACGTATGCCATTGCTCACAATCAACCGCGTAATGCGGATACACCTATTATGAGAATCAGTCTACAATTCGTCACAGAGTCTTTCTTCGTGGTTTTGTGGTGCTCAGGATCCTGGCTGTATTTAAAGTATATCTCCAGTTCCCGCGCCTCTATTCTTCTTTAAAGAAAGGCCCTTTGGGAGATTTTCGGACTGTTTCTAAAATAACTAAGGAGGTATGAATGAGCGATTTTGAAAAGCGTGTAAAGACGATCGTTGCTGCGCAATTGGGTGTAGCAGAAACAGAAGTTAAAAACGAATCGAGCTTTGTAGATGATTTAGGTGCTGATTCTCTCGATACAGTCGAGCTAGTGATGGCTCTCGAAGATGAATTCGGGATTGAAATCCCCGATGAAGAAGCCGAAAAAATTAGGACCGTGCAACATGCGATCGACTATGCTCGGGCCCACGAAAAGGCTGCGGGCAATTAAACAAATGCAGAAAAGCTTACGCTTTCAGTATGCGTAGCCACAGCACCCACGTCATCTTTCATGGGTGCTGTGGCTTTTTTTCGTAAGAACGCCATGAACCCCAGGCTTGTCGCTTAAAGCTAGTGAATTCATGCTTGCATCCATCTAAATATCGATGGAGCGAGCATAAAGATGGAAACAGAATTTTGACGTGCGATCAAATTAATCGCTACCAGCTCGGTCTTAGAAGAGCCCGGTGGCATATTAATGACAACATTCTTTAGCTCACCATCAATCACCTTCTGAACCGTATCGGCAATCAAAGCATGGTGCCAGTTCAGATGAAACCGAATGCCCTGGCGGTACTTAAAGAAATAGCGAGTAAAAAATAGGTGACTTTGCTCACATTTGGCTTTAGCTGTTACCAAACCCATAACCTTTCTTTGCTGTGTTGGCCGATCTCCGGTCGCAAAACACATAATAAGTCGCACATTCTACTGGCTCTCACCAATTCGATCATTTGTTGGCGAAATGCCGCTGGATACGGCACTCTGGATTTACTTATTATGGATTCCTTGAAATTATGAAAAGATTGCTTGACTGGGGAGACAGAGTTCGCCTCAGGTTGTTGAAAAAATGTCGTATTTATTTTGTATTCGCGTTGACGAGCCTCTATTTGCTAGTGGCCTACGCGAATGGACTGGTTACACCGAAGGTGAATTCTGTCGCGCTACCACAGGTTGTTGCGCATCGCGGCGGCACGGGCGACGCTCCGGAGAATACGCTTGAAGCGATTAGGCTCGCAGTTGCGCACGGTGCCGATGGGATGTGGCTCACCGTGCAGTTGAGCAAAGATGGTGTGCCGATACTATATCGCCCTACCGATCTCGCCTCGTTAACAAATGCGTCTGGCCCGGTCGAAAATTACACAGCGGCCGAATTGGCACGGATGAATGTTGGATGGAATTTCAAGAACGAGCATGGGCAATATCCATATTGCGACCGTCCGATTGGCATTCCGACACTACGCGATGCTTTGCGCTCGCTACCAGTCGGCATGCCAGTAGTGCTCGATATGAAAGCGCTACCCGCTGAGCCACAGGCGCGTGCGGTGGCGCAGGTGCTGAGCGACGAGAACGCGTGGCCGCATGTATTAATTTATTCAACCGAGGCCGCGTATCAACAGGCTTTCAACAGTTATCCACAAGCCCGGTTATTCGAATCGCGCGATGCAACGCGCAGCCGGCTAGTAAAAATTCTACTCAATGAAGGCTACGAAAGCGTACCACTTACGTCTGTATGGACTGGTTTCGAATTGCACCGAAAGCTGGTGGTGGCGGAAAATTTCACTCTTGGCGAAGGTATTTCGCAAGTCAATGGGATGATGTGGACACCTGCGACAGTTGCCTACTTCCGTCATCAGCAGGCGTCAGTGAAAATCCTGGCGTTTGCAGTAAATAATGCGCTCGACTACCAAACTGCAGCGTGTCTCGGCCTGGACGCAGTATTATCGGACTCGCCGCGGAAGATGGCGGCGATCAAGGCCGGGTTAAACCATAAGCCATTACAGTGCGAGGCAACTGCAAAGAGATCTATTGTTACGCGCTAGCCACAGACGAAATCTCAATATTTATTTCCTCAAGATAACTGAGGGGATTAAATTTACTTTAATAAGGCCGGTCTCTATAACTTTTCAGAGGCTAATTATTCTCAAAATTTTTATAGCACGATTGTCCTGGGTATACGGATCAGCCGAATCCGGGTTTACGGATCAAGGGCTATCGAGAAGACGGTCGCAGTGTCTATATCGAAGACAGTGAATATGGAGCGATTTATGCGAAAGCGAGGACAGACAAGGCGGAACTATCAGGGGATATACGGCGTGCGCAAAAGCAGTTGGGGCATACGAGCATCAAGATGACGGAACCACTATGTGCGTAATCGGCTGGGTGAAAAAGTGGAGCCGACGAAATGAGAAAAACTGGCAGCATCCGTTATTTATTTGTGTAAAATCCGGCGACTCACATGAGTAGGTCGTGAATCAGTACTAGATCATGGCCTATTAGAATTTTGTCAGACGGGGCAACAGCCCTAATTGAATAAGAGAACATATTTATGCTAACACCTATTTCTAACTCTGCCATTACGCATTGTCTGGCGGCACAAAAGACCGTAAAACCATCGTTTCTCTCGCTTCCCTTAGAAATCCAAGGAGAGATAGAGAGTCGGCTAGATTTTTCGAGCCAGCAGACTTTATTTAAAGCACTGACTACAGCGACTCGTAATGGTGAACCTATAGAAGTGCCTGCTCTGAAGCTACACCTCATCAAAGAAAGGGTTCAGGCGAAATATCAAGGAGCTCTAATGGGCTCGGATGAGGAGTTGAGAAAATTTGCATTAAGTCAATTACAAAAGTTATCGGACTCAGGGCAACTCGATCAAGTTGTGGAGAAATTAGCACTTTTTGAGTTGGTATGTCTTGTTAACGATCCAGAGATCTTTAAATTCTTACGAGAAAGAGTCCAACAAGATGCTCAGCTAAAAGAGAAGTTATTGGACTGGGTCGAGCGGTCGAAAACAGAAGAAGTGCAGCTTGTAGCGACTAACGCGCTGACGACATTAGTGAAAGCGGGTGTGCAATTAAATAACCAAGATTTCAGCGGAATATGCGTGCCTGGAGCAGATTTAAGTTATGGGGTGTTTGATTCTACGCAATTTCAAGGAGCCGATTTAGCAGGGGTAGATTTTGGTGAAAAGCCCTCTTTAGAAATGGAGGACACAGTTCAGGCTTGTTGCTATTCGCCAGATGGACGCTGGCTAGCTGTGACAGAAGGCAATGCTATTCATCTTTATGAAACAAAGCATTTCCAAAGAATCCACTCCTATACTGGACATACAGCTTGGGTGACGAGTGTTGCGTACTCGAGCGATGGCCAATGGATTGCTTCTGGAAGTGGGGATAGGACAGTGAAGCTGTGGCACGTTGCGGGCGAACGCGTCCTCACCCATTCCTATACCGGGCATGAGGGGAGTGTGATGAGTGTTGCGTTCTCAAACGATGGCCAGTGGCTCGCGTCTGGAGGTGAGGATCAAACGGTGAAGCTGTGGCAAGTAGGGGGCGAACGCACCCTAGCTCACGTCTATACCGGGCATACGGATTATGTGATGAGTGTTGCGTTCTCAAGTGATGGCCAGTGGCTCGCGTCTGGAAGTGGTGTGGATCAGTTGTTCGTGCCTGGAAGTGTAGATAACACGGTGAAGTTGTGGCACGTAACGGGAGAACGTGCACTGGCCCACACCTATATCGGGCATACGGATTATGTGATGAGTGTTACGTTCTCAAGCGACGGACAGTGGATTGCATCTGGAAGTGATGATCAAACGGTGAGGCTGTGGCAAGTAGGGGGCGAACGTGCACTGGCCCACACCTATGCCGGGCATACGGATGCAGTGCGGAGCGTCGCGTTCTCAAGTGATGGCCAGTGGCTCGCGTCTGGAAGTGAGGATCAAACAGTTAGGCTATGGTCTGTCTTAACCGGTGATTGTCAAACGGTACTCGAAGGTTGGATAGGTTCTATTCGGACCGTTGCGTGGCGCCCCATGCAGGATGAAGCAGCTATGTTGGCCACAGCTGGAGACGATAAAACGATTCGTCTTTGGCAAGTCCCTTATCACTCAGGCAAAATAGGCACAATCACGCTAGATTGGGCTTCACGACAAGACGTGCTTACTGCATCAGGCGCTTTTATCCAAAATGCTCGTAATCTGAGCCCTCAAAATACGGCGTTGCTGAGACAACGGGGCGCAATATAGGTTCATTAACGAAGTGCGGGAATCTTTGAGTTGGCTCGAGAATCCCGCTGCGCTTGCTGTAATTGTCGATAAAATGCTTTAGGCGCCAGCGCTTGCTTGCGCCACTGCCAGCAGGTGCTGGCGTTTAAGGCGTTGGTTTCGGCAATCTCAGCAAGCGAAATGCCGGCGGGTTCTCGGTCAAGCTCGGCGGCAGGTCCGGCAGGCTCACCGGTAAAAGCAGCATTGCTAGTAGCACAAGAAGCCAACAAATTTGGCCTTTATCCTCCACCTAAAATATCCAGAAATTTTTCTGTCCTATATTTAACGTTAGCTCGGGATAAGACAGGGGAGAAATTGGAGAATTTTTTTATAAAGGTGTAAGCGCTAAGCATATCGAGGAGAATGTAAGTTTCCTGAATCGGTTGCCTCGATTCATGTACCGTCGTTATAGGTATTAGCTGAAGCCACTGTATCTTCGGCAGCTGATCCAATGAACTTTAAAATATGTCCGTCACCAGATACAAGTGCGGTTTTTATATTGCGCACTCGCATCCGGCAACCACGTGGTCACTACCTCCAAGCAGCACTTCACACAGCAAAGGGGGGGCGATCAGAAATAGCTTTCCAACTTGCCCTTTCTGCGCACATCTAGGGTTATACAATGAAAGCCACCACCTAATGTCCGCCCGTGACGCAATAAGGTAGGTAGTACATCAATCCCTCGTTTTTCTAGCAGTTTAATGAGTTCAGTTTGATGCTTGTCTACCACCGCGAGGGTAGGTGAAAGCATTAACAAGTTCATCCCCAACCATTTTGAAGATGATGGCTTAATGTCTGAATAACTATATTCAGTCATCTTCGGTGCGTAAATAATTTCCCACTTCTTCAGTATGTCGGGAATATTATCTTCATTGACACGTGCTGGATTAGCCAACAACAAGCCTGGGCGCAGAAAAGAGAGGGTCGAGTCAATATGGACGGAAGAATATATGCTGGGTGATAGCTCGTGGACAGTATAATCATGGCCTACGGCATTTTGTAGCCACTGCATACCGAGTCTATTACCGGAATCAGATACCAAATAAAACAAGTCGCGACCAGCACGGATCACATTGGCGGCATCAAATACTGGTTCATGATTATTTAGACTCAGCTGCGCTTTGTCCTGTATGTTGTATCCGTGGTCTAGCAGCCTGGGCTTAGGGGCAGAAATCCAGCGGGCACCCGATTGCATAAATTCAATCAGAGTCTCTTTATAAGCGATCGTCTCAAAATATCTGGATCTAAATAAATTAGGTGTTTCAATAATTGAATTACCCACTGTCAATAAAACATCTCGTGGGCAATATGGGAAAAAAGAATCGCAATGCCAGTCAGGAGTGGAAAAATTATTTATAGAAATATCTTCTGGTCGCCTAACTTTGATATTAAGTTTTTTTAATTCAGAAGTAAAATTATCAATATCCTCCTCAGTCTCCTGCAAGATATATTCAGGGAAAAATTCTGAAATATCAGGGTCGAAATAATCATAGCCACCGCCGACAGAAGCTGCGACGATTCCTTTATCTTTTTCCGGGACCCTAGCAAGTCGAGCGCTACCAACAATAATTTCTTCTAATTCATCCCATTCATTATGTGAATTGACTAAGTTATTTGCTTTCATTAAATCTCCTATAAATTTAGCATTTAAATTTTTAATAAAAAATCTAAGTCATGATTTATTTTTAGAAAAAATGTTTTCTCTTATTTCGCTACAACCTCGTGGCACCTCCTTCGATGAAAAAAATCTCTTGCAGATAAGGACATTGTCTACTGAAATTTTATGCTGAGAGGAATCATAGCCTTAAATTGCGCAAATTTCAAAAAATATGGTCTCGCTTGACGTACTGACAATACTGACTGCCTCAGCATAAAGTCTTTAGCTGGGTGGTTGGCTGTCGATGAGCCACTTACTAGATGCATCGACTGCCCCGAACAATTGTTAGCCTGCTATGAATCGGGCTCTCGGGGTGATGCTTCCTTGCATTGATCGTTGCAATAAGCCCGCCAATGAAGCAGACGAAATAACCCATTACGCAGCAAAAAACCGGCGCACAGCGTGTTGCGATGGGATTAAACAAGGGCTCAGAAGAAGGGCTACGAAGCAAAGCAAAAGCAGTTGGGGCATACGAGCGTCAAGATGACGGAGCACTATGTGCGGAATCGTCGAGGTGAGAAGGTGGAGCCGGGGAGATAAATTGATAACAAGATGGTCTGCGCAGAAATTGTATCGAATGCGGTCGCGCGCCTGTCGAAGGAGACATGTAAAATTCAACGGCCACGCATCGTGGGTTGAAAAAGGCCCAGGATGACTGGAATCATTTGAATGAAGCTTTTAAATAAATAAGAGAACATTGATGCTCACCTCCATTTCGAATTCTGCCATTACGCATTATCCGACGGCACAAAAGACCGTAAAACCATCGTTCCTTTCGCTATCCTTAGAAGTCCGTGAAGCAATAGAAAATCTACTGGATTTTTCAAGCCGGCAGGATTTGTTTAGAGCGCTCACTACGGTGACTCGCAATGGTGAGCCTATAGATTCGCCTGCTTTGAAGTTGAATCTAATTAAAGATAGGATTCAAGCCCAATATCAAGGGACTTTAATCCGCTCAGACGAAGGGTTAAAGGAATTTGCATTGAGTCAATTACGTAAGTTATCCGACTCAGAACAACTCGACCAGGTTGTGGAGAAATCTGGACTTTTTGATCTAATATGTCTTGTTAACGATCCAGAGATATTTAAGCTTTTACAAGAGAGAATCCAACAAGATACTCAGCTAAAAGAGAAATTATTGAGCTGGGTGGAAAGGTCGAAAATAGAAGAGGTCCAGGCTACAGCGGCTAACGCGCTGACGCTATTAGTGGCAGCTGGCGTGCAATTGAATAATAAAGACTTTAAAGGGATACGCGTGCCTGGAGCAGATTTAAGTTATGGCGTATTTGATTCTACGCAATTTCAAGGAGCCGATTTAACTGATGTGAATTTGATGGGTTCCTGGTTGCGGGCAGCCAATTTAGACGGAGCGGATTTAACCAGGGTAGAGTTTGGTGAAAAACCCTCTATAGAGGTATACGACTACATTCGCACCTGCTGTTATTCACCAAATGGACGTTGGCTGGCTGTCGCAGGAAAAAATGCAGTTTATCTTTATGAAACAGAAAATTTCCAAAAGGTCCACGCCTATACTGGACATAGAAATGGTATTACGGGTGCTGCATTCTCAAGCGACAGCCAGTGGCTCGCTTCTGCGAGTTGGGATGGGACCGTGAGGCTGTGGCATGTGACGGGCGAACGCGACCTGGCTCATACCTACAAAGATTGTGAGCGTTTGATGACAAATGTCGCGTTTTCAAGCGATGGACAGTGGCTCTCAGTCGGATGTAATAGAGCGGTAAAGCTATTGAGTGTGACAGGTGAACGCACCCTAGTTCACACCTTTACCGGACATAAGAAATATGTGACGAGTGTCGCATTCTCAAGAGATGGGCAGTGGCTCGCTTCTGGAAGTAGAGATAAGACGATAAAGTTGTGGCGTATAACGGGCGAACGCACGCTGACCCACACCTATACCGGGCATACAGGCCAGGTGGATAGTGTCGTGTTCTCAAGTGATGGGCAATGGATCGCGTCCGGCAGTATGGATAAGACGGTGAAGCTGTGGCACGTGACAGGTGGATGCACTTTGGCTCACTCCTATGATGGGCATAAGGAATGGGTGTTTAGTGTCGCATTCTCAAGAGATGGGCAGTGGCTCGCTTCTGGAAGTATGGATAAGACGGTGAAACTGTGGCAAGTAACGGGCGAACGTGTGCTGGCCCACTCCTATACGGAGCATACGCATTGGGTGAATAGTGTTGCGTTCTCAAGCGATGGACAATGGATCGCATCTGGGGGTGAGGATAAAACAGTAAAACTACGGCGTTTGGTTGGTCCGCGCGCGCTGGTCCATGCTTATAACAGCCATACGGGTGATATGACGAATGTGGCATTCTCAAGCGATGGACAATGGATTGCGTCTGGTGGCAAATATAAGGCGGTAGAACTAAGACGTGTGACTGGCGAACGTACTTTGGTCCATTCCTATAACAGCCATACGGATGATGTAACGAGTCTCTCGTTTTCAACGGATGGTCAGTGGCTCGCGTCAGGAAGTTCGGATAACACAGTGAAACTGTGGTACGTGGCTGGCGGACGCACGTTGGCTCACACCTATGAAGGGCATGAGGAGAGGATAAACAGTATTGCGTTCTCAAAAGATGGCCAGTGGCTCGCGTCAGGAGGTTGTGATAACACGGTGAAACTGTGGTACGTGGCTGGCGAACGCACGTTGGCTCATACTTACGAAGGGTATGAGACTGGTATGAATAGTGTCGCGCTCTCAAGCGATGGTCAGTGGCTTGCATTTGGAGGTAGCGATTGCACCGTGAAGCTGTGGCACGTAACGGGCGAACGCGCCCTCGCTCACACTTATGAAGGGCATAGGTCTAGTGTGAATCTTGTCGCTTTCTCAAGCAACGGCCAGTGGCTTGCGTCTGCAAGTCACGGGATGGTAAAGCTGTGGCACATGGTGGGCGACCGCGCGCTGGCCCACTCCTATACAAGACATACAGGTGGAGTGCATAGCATCGCGTTTTCAAGCGATAGCCAATGGCTTGCGTCTGGAGGTTATGATCAAACAGTCAGGCTATGGTCTGCCCTAACAGGAGATTGTCAAGCGGTACTCGAAGGCTGGGGGGGGCGTATCTCTACTGTTGCGTGGAAACCCACGCAGGATGAAGTAGCTCTATTGGCCACAGCAGGAGAGGACAAAACGATTTGCCTTTGGAAAGTCCCTTATCGCTCAGGCAAAATAGGTCCAATCACGCTAGATTGGGCTTCAAAGCAAGATATGCTTACTGCACCAAGGGCCCTCATCCAAAATGCGCGTAATCTGAGCCCTCAAAATGCAGCCTTGTTGAGGCAACGGGGCGCAATATAGGTCTTTTAAATAAATAAGAGAATATTTATGCTCACTTCTATTTCGAATTCTGCCATTACGCATTATCCGGCAATGCAAAGATCTTTGACGCCTTCATTAGCATCATTACCCACCTGGCTTCCGCCTGAGATTCGAGAGCTCATAGAAAAGCAGTTAGATGTGGCAGACTGGCAAAATTTTTTTAAAGCACTGGCTATTGTGACTCGCAACGGTGAATCTATAGATTCACCTGCCTTGAAGGTGCATTTGCTAAAGCAAAAAGTTCCAATTGATTATCAGTACGATGTGGCAAGATCAGATAAGAGTTTGCAAATATTTGCGTTGAATCAATTAAAAATATTGTGGAAGTCTGGTCAACTGGATCAAGTTGTAGAGAAGCCGGCCCTTTTTGATCTGTTGAAATTGGTTGGTGGCCCAGCGCTATTCAGATTTTTGCAGGACCGGATCGAAGAGGATGCTGAGTTGGAGCGCAAGCTATTGAGTTGGGTCGAACGGTCAAAAACAGAGGAGGTGCAGACGATAGCGGCGAATGCATTGATGCTGCTGGTTAAAGCTGACGTAGATATGAGTGGGCAGGATTTCAAAGGGATTCGGGTGCCAGGAGCAGATTTAAGCGGAGGTCAATTCGACCAGGCTGAATTTGAAGGAGCGGATTTA
Organism: Mycoavidus sp. SF9855; assembly: GCF_024582735.1. Taxonomy (NCBI): domain Bacteria; kingdom Pseudomonadati; phylum Pseudomonadota; class Betaproteobacteria; order Burkholderiales; family Burkholderiaceae; genus Mycoavidus; species Mycoavidus sp. SF9855. The sequence continues at coordinate 1,375,603 of NZ_CP102085.1, read as the reverse complement.
AGTCATGTGAATTTTCGTCGCGCGCGGTTGCGTGGAGCAAACTTACAGAGAGCAGAGTTGACAGGCGTTAACTTTGGGGAACTGCCAAATATATGTCAAACAGCGCCCAAAATTTGCCAGTAAACAGCGCCGAAAAGTTTCCAGTTAAGGCACTAAATGAGAGGGGATATTTCGATGTTTGAAACGGTAAGATTGATTGCCAGTTTCAAGGATGTGGCAATGATGGGTAATCCGGTCCAACAAAGCGGTGGTCATTTTTGGGTCGCCGAAGACCTGTACCCATTCGCTAAATGAGAGATTGGTCGTGATAATTAAAGAGGTTTTCTCATAAAGCTGTCCGATGAGTTGGAATAGCAGTGCGCCACTGGAGGCAGGGAAAGGCAAATAGCCAAGTTCGTCAATGATGAGGGCGTCAATCTGTGTAAGGCGTTTGGCTAGGTTGCCTGTTTTACCGAATTGCTTTTCGTGTTCGAGAGCGTTGACCAATTCGACGCCATTGAAGAAACGGACACGTTTTCCGGCATGAATGGTGGCCACGCCCAGAGCAGTGGCAAGATGAGTTTTGCCGGTTCCACACCCGCCCACGAGAATCAAGTTATGTGCGGTATCGGTGAAGTCGGCACTGGCGAGTTGCTCGATGACGGCTTATGACAGAGGCGTTTCTTGCCAATTGAAACTGAGTAAATCTCGATGGATAGGAAAGCGCGCGGCTTTAAGCTGATAGCGTAAACGGCGTAATGCTCGATCCGTCTGCTCAGCGGCGATCAGGCGTTCTATCCAAATTTCAGGGCGGTTAACGAGCTTTGGCTTTTCGGCTTGTAATTCGCTCCAGGCGGTGGCCATGCCATGCAGTTGCAATGCCGTGAGAGTGGCGTGGATGTCAGTGGGCATGGGTTTCTCCGAGCAGGTGGTCATAGCGCTGGCAATCTGCTAGGGGTTCTAGCGTCAAGGCGATACCATCGGGCCATTCAAGCGGAGTGGGCGGGCTTGGGTCGGTCAGTCTGCGCATTTCGTTCATAATTACGGGGGCCGTCACTGTACCCGCTTCCAAAGCACATTCACACGCCACGGTTAAGGCATCCAGGCCAACTTTCTCAGCCAACAGGAGCAGTTCTACAAAGGCACGATCCCCCTGAGGGCGCTTCAGAAGGCATTTCCGTACCGCTTGAATGGGAAGCGGTAAATCCCACTCAACAAAAGGCGCACCATTGCGTAAGGCACCGGGTTTCTTCTCTAGCACAGGCAGATAATGCCAAGGATCGCAGATGAGTTGGTCACGCCCAAAGACTCGCTGGTGAGTCGCAACGACCTGAGCCTGGGCCACTACCTGGATTTGGTTGGCGCTCATACGTACGGACACGGCTTGTCCCGCAAAGCGGGCCGGCACGCTATAACGATTTCTATCCACGCACACCAAGCTGGTATTTGAGACTCGCATCATCCGTTCAACGTAACCGTCAAACGGGGCGACGATCGGGCGTAACAAGCGTTGTTCTTCTTGGAAACATTCGTTGATAGTGCGTCCACTATGACAGGGGTGTTTGCGTTGAGCGAGTTCTCGGCAGCGTATAGCCAGCCAGTCATTGAGTTCGACCAGATTAGCAAAGCGCACAAGCGGCGTGAATAGCCATTCTCGTACGTTGCCCACCTGATTCTCAATTTGCCCTTTCTCCCAGCCTGCTGCTGGCGTACAGGCGACCGGCTCGAATAAGAAGAGAATATCTATGCTAGCCCCTATCTCAAACTCTACCGTTACGCATTATCTAACAACGCAAAAATCTCTGAAGCCTTCATTAGCTTCATTACCCACCTGGCTTCCGCCCGAGATTCGAGAAATTATAGAAAAGCATTTGGATGTGGCAGGCTGGCAGAATTTTTTTAAAGCGTTAACGATTGTGACGCGCAATGGAGAGTTAATACATTCACCTGCCTTGAAATGGCATTTGTTGCAGCAAAAGGTTCCAGCAGACTATCAGTACGATGTGGCAGGATCAGACAGGAGCTTGCAAATATTTGCGTTGAATCAATTAAAAATATTATGGAAGTCTGGTCAACTGGCTCAAATTGTAGAGAAACCAGCCCTTTTTGATCTGTTGAAATTGGTCGGTGGGCCAGCGTTATTCAGATTTTTGCAGGAACGGATCGAAGAGGATACTGAGTTGGAGCTCAAGCTATTGAACTGGGTCGAACGGTCTAAAACAGAGGAGGTGCAGACGATAGCGGCTAATGCACTGACGTTATTAGTGAAAGTGGGTATGCAATTCGATAATAAAGACCTCAAAAGGATACGCGTGCCTGGAGCGGATTTAAGTTACGGAGTATTCGACTCCACACAGTTGCAAGGTGCGGATCTAAGAGGAGAACAGATTGCTTCAGGTGGGTGGGATAAGATAGTGCGTTTATGGGGAGCTCACACGGGTAAAGCTGGCGATGTCTTACGCGGCCATACTGCCTATGTTAGTAGCGTTGTGTATTCGCCGCTTGGTGATCAAATTGCTTCGGGTAGTAGGGATAAGACGATACGAGTGTGGGATATACATACAGGAAAAGCCTGCCATACCTTACGTGGACATACCGACTCTGTTTGGAGCGTAGCGTATTCACTAAATGGTGAACAAATTGTCTCGGGCGGTGCTGACAGCACGGTGAGAGTGTGGAACACGTACACGGGAGAGATCCTCCGTACCTTACGCGGCCATAGTTCCGACGTTTATAGCGTTGCGTATTCGCCACTCGGTGATCAGATTGTCTCGAGTGGTAAAGACAAGACGGTGCTTCTATGGGATGCTTATACGGGTGAAACTCGTAACGTCTTCATCGGCCATCGGAGTGAGGTCAGAAGCGTCGGGTACACCCCGCTCGGTGATCAAATCATTTCGGGCAGTAGAGATAGTATGGTACGTCTATGGGATGCTCGCATAGGCAAAGCTTGCCCTGTCTTTAGCGCTCATACTGAGGCTGTGAATAGCGTCGTGTATTCGCCGAACAAAGCGCAGATCGCATCCAGCAGTGATGACTATACGGTGCGTCTGTGGGACGCATATACGGGGGAAATCCGTCATACTTTATCGGGCCATACTGCCTGTGTTAGTAGCGTTGCGTATTCGCCCAGTGGGAGTCAAATTGCTTCGGGCAGCCGTGACAAAAGGGTTCGACTGTGGGACGTTCAAAGCGGCGCCCACGTGTATACCTTAAAAGGACATGCTGGAACTGTTACTAGCGTAATGTATTCGCCGAATGGGGAGCAGATTGTTTCCGGCAGTGATGACTGTAGGGTGCGGCTGTGGGATGTGGAAAGCGGGGCACTGCGCCATACTTTAGAAGGACATAAAAAAGCAGTCACTAGCGTGGCGTATTCGCCAAGCGGGGAGCAGATTGCCTCTGGCAGTGAGGACAATAAGGTGTGGCTGTGGAAAGCGAAAAATGGTGCCAGCGTGCGCACCCTAAGAGGACATACCAAAGCTGTTACTAGCGTGATGTATTCGCCGAGCGGGGAGCAGATTGTTTCCGGCAGTATGGACAGAACAGTGCGACTGTGGGACACGCAAAGCGGCGCCGATGTGCATACCTTAAGAGGACATACCAAAGCTGTTACTAGCGTGGTGTATTCGCCGAGCGGGGAGCAGATTGCCTCCGGCAGTGAAGACTGTACGGTGCAGCTGTGGGAAGTGTCCTCGGGTCAACGTTTAAAAGTCATTCAAGGGTTTATCAATTCCGTCATGAGCGTGGCATGGAAAGTGACGTCCAAAGGGGAATATTTAGCGGGCGGGAGTGCAGACAAGTCGGTGCATCAGTGGAAGCTAGCGAAAGACGCAGAAGGCTATAAGGTGAAACTGTGCTGGAGTAGTAAGGAGCAAGAAGTTCTGTGGGTGAATGGTATGCTGATAGAAAGAGTGAAAGGGTTAGGCGAGACAAATGAGCTACTACTCAAGCAAAAAGGAGCATTAGAAAAGAAGAGTAGGGTGACTTTTTGATTGCTTAAGATGTATTAAAAGTATTAACTTCGGCAAAACCCTCCATCTAAAACATCTAGAAATTTTTCCGTCTTGTATTTGCTCTGCTGTTCCATTCAACAGGGCGCAAGGCGACAAGAAAAATCTTCTCCAGCCCGATTCAACTCAAACGTTTTTTTAGTCTTGATCGTTGTGAAACACCCGCCCACGAAACAGACGAAATAACGCATTCCGAAGCAAAAAACCGGCGCAGGGCGTGTTGCGATGGGGCCAAACAAGGAATTAGAAGAGGGGATGCGAAGCAAAAACCGGCGCAGAAGCGGAGGGTTGAAACGGGAAAGCCTTATAGAATAAGGGAATTGGCGGAAAGGGAGGGATTTGAACCCTCGATACGGGAGACCCGTATACCGGATTTCGAGTCCTGGAGGAAATTAAATAAAAGTTAATAAAAACAAATGGATAGGCTATTTTCTGCTTCGGATCAATGGTCAAATTACGGGTTTTTATGCCTTATTAAGGCGAATTAAGCATGAGTTTTCCGAAGCAAATTTTGACGTAAAATGGCGCAGATTCATCTTGACGGGGCAACATTGAGGCTAAGGAAGCCTTAGTAAATTGCTTTTGGGAAAGGGGGGGGGGATGACTGCTCTAGCTGCCTGGTCTTCCTGGTGAGGCAGAGCGCTACATACGGGCGAGTTCGGGTGCGCTTGGGGTGAATGCTTTCGATTTCTATAATGCGGAGGCTGGAAAGGGGGCCTCAGTAGTTGGTGTTCTTTATCTACTAAGTTTTAATAAGTCATAAAGGAGAAGAAAATGTGGAGTACGTTAACGGGGCTTGGGGGGAGAGAAGTTAGTACCTCCTCAATTTCAATTTCTGGCCTGTCAGCAGTCAGTATGCTTAAAAAAGAAGCGGCCTATTATGAAAATTTAGGAAATCTAGATAAAGCAAAGAAATGCTTTGAAACAAAAATTCGTAAAACAAAAGATGCGCTCCAACGCAATCTTAATGAATCCGAATTAAGAAAAACAAGGGAACTGCTTGCAGTGGGCCATTTTTATTATGGCAATTTTCTGCACAAGTGCGGTGATGAAAATAATGCTAGAGATAATTATATAAAAGCCTCAGAGTATGCGCCTCATATGGATTTGAAGCAACCCGAAGTGCTAGATTTGCATAGTCAAATAAGTGCCAGGTGCGACTCATTTCTAGGCAAAGATGGAAAGGTGAGTCAAGGAAATATCAGCCCACCCGAACCGACAAGAGTGTTTGTTGAACGCAGGCAGTCTTCAAAATTTGCCTCAATGCCTTTGCAGCGTCAAGCGGTTGTGTTATCTAGCCAGGGGAAAAGCGAGTTGGCAGATTATCTGTTTGAAATGGCGCTGTCGACGCTGGAATCCTTAGAGCTATCGAATAAACCCAGCCTATTTCTTGTGTACGCACACGACAATCCAAAGTACCCCGGACAGGCGGGGGCCGATACGTCTAAATATTTAATCGAAAAATTATCTCAAATCCGGGTCAACCTATATTCGGATCAAACGCCGATGGGGCAACCGTATTCAAGCTCCCCGGAAAAACTGAAAAAAGACGGCAAACTAGAAGATATCCTAACCAGCCAGCTTTGCTTATTGCCTGTACAGTTAAGAGATGATGTGGAACCGGTCGATAAGGTCGTGGTATGTTGTTCTAAGTTATTAGGAAAATACTTGGAATGGCCACACTATGAAGCATTTTATCAACAGCTTCAAGAAGCGTATCGCCAAGACCTTGAACAACGGAGCACTTTGGCAATACGCGAGGTGGTGAGAAAATTTTCACAAGAACAGGAATACAAGGTAGGTTTTCACCATGTGTTGACAGAAGTGGCTTTTCTGCAAATCCGAACTCAACACTTGCAAGATCACAGTATTATTCCGGTTTCGTACACCCCAGATAGCTATGAACAATGCCTGGGCCGTTTTATTCAATCGACCACGGTTCGCATGGGGGATATTTCTCGCTTCGCTGAGCAAACTAAAGCGGGAGAAATGTATCCGAATCAAGGTCAGCATATAGTACTGTTTAAGCTGATTGAGCGGTTGTTAGTGGACAGCGATAAGGCGAAACCGTTTCTGAACAAATTTTGGCAGGGATACAACACATGTATTTCGCGGTTAAATGATGAGCGTTCAACACTGGACGCGCTTGAGTTTGCTAAGCTGTTAAACGGTATTTTTGGTGACATTTGGACGGAGCTACATAAAAAGATTTTTTTCACCGCGCAGCAGTTTTGCGATCCCACTTGGCAGCAAGTGGGTACGCAGTTGCTAGATCAATCACGGAATCTGACCCACATTCAAACTGGGCTAGATCTGCTGGTCGAAAAACTATTAGGCAACTTGCAGAAAAATATTCAAAAATTGCGAGAAAGGTATTTAGAGGGTTTGCAGCAAGACAGAGAAATTAAGGATGCGCTTGCAAACTATGTCGCTTTAGAAGGAGCGCCCGTTGATAGATTAGCTGATCGTTTTGATTTAGAAAGTAAAGTTCATGACTATTTGAACTCAGACAAAAAAGTGCTGCTTTTGCTAGGCGATGCGGGTTCGGGTAAATCGACCTTTAACCGACGTCTTGCCGTTAGCTTGTGGGAAGCCTATCCCAAAGCTAGTACGGCGGAAAATGCCGCAATCCCTGTATTTATTGGGTTGTCGAGTCTGAAAAGCCCCAATCAAAATCTAGTGTCTACTTTTTTTAAGAGTCGAGGCTTCTCGGAAGAGCAGATTAAAGGGTTACAAGAAAATCAGAGTTTTGTATTTATTCTGGATGGTTATGATGAGCTTGAGGATCGTCACCGTTGGTTTTATAAAGATAACCAGCTTGGTGATTGGAAAAAGGCGAAAATCATAATAAGTAGCCGCCCGGAATATTTAGGATCAAGCTATCAATACAAGTTCCACCCGTCGGGGGAGCTGACATCGCTCCAAGAATACCAATTGGCGCCGTTTTCGAGTGAAACGATAGAACAGTATGTCAATCAGTATAAAAAAGCGCATCCAGAAGGTCCGTGGAGTACAGAACAATATAAAGAAGCGTTAAAGCAACCCGACTTAAAAGAACTGGTGGGTAATCCATTCTTGCTCAAAATAACCTTGAGTGTATTGCCTGAATTAAGCAAAAAGCTTCAAGAGAAGAGTCAGCACTTTACGCGGATTGGACTCTATGATGAGTTTGTGAAGAGTTGGTTTAGCCGCTCGCAACAGCGTTTGGCTCAGATTCAGCTCAACCCGGAAGAAGTCAAAGAATTTAGGCGTTTAGAGCAGAATGGATTTGTTGAGCGTGGGGTTGGCTTTAGTAAAAAGTTAGCAGCTGAAATGTATCAAGCAGGGGAAGTGATTTCTACCTATTTAGCCGAAGCGGATGATCCCTGGGAAGGGCTTAGTGTTGAATTAAGTCATGATTGGCGCAAGCGATTGTTAGGAAATGAGAGTGCAATGACAGTACTGATGCGTTTTAATGCGCCGTTAATCCGTCAAGGAGATCAGTATCGCTTCATTCATAAATCGTTACAGGATTATTTTGTGGCGCGAGCGCTGTGGGAGGAGCTCAACGCTTATGACAAGGTTGAGCCATATTTTTGGCTTAACACATTAAATATTGCGAGCGATCCAGCGATATTGCAGTTTTTAGCGGAGCGAGTGTGGCACGAGCCAAAATTAGAGGCTCAACTTTTAAGCGTGGTTGATCAATCTAAAGAGGAAGAAGGTGTTCAGTTTGAGATAGGGGCAGCGAATGCGTTGACAGTATTGGTAAAAGCTGGCGTGCAGTTGACTAACAAAGATTTCGATGGAATCCGTGTGCAGGGCGCAGATTTAAGCTATGGAATATTTGACCATACGCAATTTCAAGGTGCAGATTTAAGAAGGGTGAATTGGACCGGCGCTTGGCTTAAAGGGGCCAATTTAAATGGAGCCGATCTTGAAGGATTAGATTTGGGTGAAAAACCCGCATTAAATATGGAATATCCAGTGAGTGCCTGTTGCTATTCGCCGGATGGGCGTTGGTTTACTGTAATAGCAGACAAATATATTTATCTTTATGATGCTGAAAGTTTACAAAAAATCCATACTTATGTCGGGCATAGGGAACCAGTGACTAGCATTGCTTTTTCTGTTGATGGTCAGTGGTTAGCTTCTGGAAGTAAGGATAATAGAGTGAGATTATGGACCGCTCTGGGTAATCGATCTCTTGTGCGTACCTACATCGGGCATAAGGGGCCAGTGACTAGCATTGCCTTTTCTATTGATGGCCAGTGGTTAGCATCTGGAGGTGAGGATAATAAAGTGAAGCTATGGAGTGTTTTGGGTGACCGCCTTCCCATACATACCTATGTTGGGCATGAAGATACGGTAAATAGCGTTGCCTTTTCTGCTAATGGCCAGTGGTTAGCGTCTGGGAGTAATGATATCACGAAACTTTGGAGCATCTCGGGTGAGCGAACTCTCATGCACACCTACGTCAGTAAGCACTTTAAGATCGAGAGTGTCAAATGTGTCGCGTTTTCACTCAATAGTCTGTGGTTAGCATTTGGAGGAGGCTTAAGTTATACAGTGAGGTTATACAGTGTTACAGGTAAGCGCGCTCTTGTGCATACCTATGCGGGGCATGGAGATACGGTAAATAGTATTGCCTTTTCTGCTGATGGTCAGTGGTTAGCCTCTGGAAGTGATGATTGCACGATAAAACTTTGGAGCGTCCTGGGGGAGCGTCATCTCATGCATACCTATATTGGGCATCAGATGCGAGTAAAAAGTGTCGCCTTTTCCGCTGATAATCAGTGGTTAGTCTCTGGAAGTGATGATAAAAGTGTCAAACTATGGAGTGTCATGGGTAAGCGTTATCGCTTGAATACCTATGCCGAGCATAAGGTAAATAATATTACCTATGAGGATATAAAAAATTGTATCGCTCTTTCTGCTGATGGCCAGTGGTTAGCTTCTGGAAGTGAGTGTGGTATGGTAAATCTGTGGCATGTTTCGGGCGATCGATCCCTAGCGCGCACGTACACTGGACATAAGGATAGTGTGAGCGCTATAGCGTTCTCAAGTGATGGCCAATGGTTAGCGTCTGGGAGTTGGGGCGGCGTGAGGCTGTGGCATGTTTTGGGCGATCGATCTCTCGCGCACACCTATACTGTTAAGAGTATTGTGAATAGTATAGCGTTCTCAAGTGATGGTCAGTGGTTAGCGTTTGGAAGTTGGGATCGTACTGTGAAGCTGTGGCATGTTTCGGGCGATCGATCTCTTGTGCATACGTATATCGGACATGAAGCATATGTAAATTGCGTTATGTTTTCTCCCAATGGCCAGTGGTTAGCGTCTGCCTCTGGAAATGATGAGAATACGGTGAAGCTATGGAGTGTCCTAGGCAAACGTACTCTTGTAAATACCTACGCTGGGCATAGCAACTCGGTAAAAACTCTCGTCTTTTCGGCAGATAGCCGGTGGTTAGCTTCCGGATGTTATAGTGGGAAAATAAACCTATGGAGTATAGGGGAAAAAGGATTTTTATACCATACTTATAAGGATAGAGGGGTAGGGGGGAATAGTATCGCCTTTTCTGACGATGGTAAGTTGTTAATTTCTGGGGGTGGAGATGAAACAATAAGAATATGGTCTGTTTATACTGGAGAATGTTTAGCCGTACTGCAAGCTCCGGGTGGGTCTGTCTGTAACATTGTGTGGCATCTTTCGTTGGATGGGGCTGCAATTTTTGTCACAGTAGGGGAAAATAAAGTGGTCCGCTGGTCGGTTCTTCATGATGTAGGTCAAACGAATCAAATCATATTGAAATGGGCCTCGCGGCAGGATGCATTAACTGCGACAGGTGCGTGGATCAAAAATGCCCGCAATTTAAGTCCTCAAAATGAGCTATTGTTGGGGCAGTGTGGGGCAGGGCGGGCTGACGTTGGTGAAAATGCGGCAACATTTTTCTCACAAAGCTCCAACGAAATATTCTCTGAGCTAGAATACTTAGATGAAATTTATTCTGAAGAAAAATCTTCTGCTCATGAACTTTCCAAAGAAGAAGATTCTTGGGACACTACTTCTGAAGAAAAAAGTATTGCTGAAGAATTCTGAGTATGAAGTTATCAGAGCTTATTCGCGAGTTTGCTGAAGCTGACCGTAAAATGCCCTTAATCCAAGCGCTTGCTCACGCCACTGCCAGCAGACATTGGCGTTAAGAGCGTTGACTTCGGCCAACTCAGCAAGCGAAATGCCGGGGGATTCTCGGTCAAAGTCGGAGGCAGCTCCGGCAGGTTCGCCGGAAAAAGCTGCGTTGTAGTGGCGCACGAAGCCGATGTTAACACCAAAATTAGCGGTATCAGCTTGGGTAACATAAACAGGCATTTCCTTGATAATCGTGTCGCCCTTCTCTTTGACGATTTTGATGCGTTCACGGTATTGAATTTCGGTTTGGATAACGACTTTGGTTTGTGCTTCAGTTAGTTGAGCATGGGCTATAGCCAATTGAACTTTATAATGCACCAGCGCCAAGCGTTCTTTCTGAATACGCGGGCCATAGTAAAAGGAGCCTGCGCATCCTACGCCAAAGCTGAACGCGGTTGCTGCGACGCACAATAAGCGCGCCGGAGCGGCCATCCAATTAGTCAGCATTTGAGCGCTTTCCAAACCAGCGTTGCACGGTTAATTCGAGATAAGATTGGCCGAGAATACCGAATGCTGCGCCTAAGCCAGTAATGGCAATCGCAGGCAATTCAGGTAATAGCATGAGGGCAGAGCTAGCGGCGACACTGAGCCCTGCGCCAACGATCATACGCCCGATAATGAGCCGAGCAGTGATTTTCTCGCCGCCAGTAAGCAGCTTGCCAATAGCAATGGCCGCGCCCATTACAGCGAGTGTGGCAATGGTTCGGTCATGTTCGTGAAGGTTCATGTTTATTTTTGAGAGAGGGTTTTATACGCCGAGTACTCGATTGAGTTGCCAGCCGTAAATAAAAGTTTGATTTTTGGGATACCGTTCTGCGAGTTCAATGTAGTGAACTGAAAGCTGCGCATTGATCATAGCCAGTAGAACTTTGAGGCCGTTTGCGCCTCGTGCTGCCTTGAATTGTTTTAATGCAGAAAGAGTTTCCGTTCCAAGGCAGCCGTCTATGATGAGCAAGGGGGCCGCGGAACCTTTTAGAAGATTAAGCGCTCGCTGTAAAAAGCGAATGCCGATAGAGGGGCTACAATTGGCGCCGATATCGAATAGTTTCTCAGCGAGCTTAGGATGAATCGCGTCGATTTGATCTAGGCGCGGTTCAAGCCAATAGCGTTGACGGTAGATTGCTTTCGCTGCTTCGCGTGGCATTGCTTTCATCTGACCGGTATAGCCCGCTGCACGGGCAACGGCTATCGTAATGCCCCATTGTGTCTCACCGCCGCTATCCTTTGGGTGGTTTGAGTAACCCCCTTCGCGCTCAAGCAGCCGGTCGATATAGTGCTCTATGCTCATGAGCAGGTTTACGATTTAAATTGTTGTAAATGAAAAACCCGGCAACAGGCCGGGTTGATGAGAAATGCTCTGAAGGCGGGCATCGTGATTTGCGCGCTATTTTGCTGCGGCTATTTCTTTTGCGATTGCCTGCTGGTCAGGTTCGTCGGGCCAGTTGAGCTTTGCCGGAAAATCAGGAGCTTCAATGACGCGAACCAGGGCCATTTGATAAGCGGCCCACGCTTTAAAAAGTCTGACGCCAAGCTCATCGAGCAGGCCGGCTACCAGCGCATCAGCTTTCCCTAGATTGGCAGATCGTGCTTTGTCCATGCGCGCTTCAAATTCAGTCATTGCGGCAGTGCGTTTTTGTTCTGCGACGAGCGCGGGGTCGATCGCCCAGTCCCCATCACGCCATACGTATTCAGAAGAGGGTCTGGGCTGATCGGTCAAACCACATTCTTCAGGTGTTACGCCCGCTGCAACAATTTTTTTGGGCGTCCCGTTATCGATGCAATAGAAAATACGTCCACGGTAATCCGGCAAGAGCCGCCATTGCTCGTTTTGCCAAAAAGGCCACGTTAGCGGCGAGTACTCAGGCAAAGGGGTCGTTGTTGCGAATGCAGGAATTAACCAGCGCCCCTGATGTTGTGGATCCTCATCAGCAAGAGTGCTATTGAGATATTGGCCTGTTTTCGGATGGTAGTGATAAATAAACATAGCGTTTGTTTTTAAATGAATTAATAACGAATCATAGCGAGCCAAGCGATATTTCTCGGGCGCGATTCATTTCCGCCTTCACCATTTACAGTGATGGTATGTGAGTGGCTACCTGCCTTGTCGATGCTGACATTGTGTGAGTGACTTCCCGCCTGGCTAAGCCAAATTCCAGTGCCACTGGTGCTTGTTTCCTGGTAATGCCCTTCTCCTCGTATTAATGGGTCATCTAACATTCTGTTTGAGTAATTACTCACTAAGTTGGCAGTTAAAGCATGACTAAAACCATGTTTATGTCCTGGGTCGTGTACCGTGTGTCCATGTAAACCTTGCGTGTCTGTCTGAGCGAAGTGCGTATGATCGTCGGCTGCGTTAGCGGATGCGCTATGGGTATGCCAAGCGTTTTGCATTTCTTGTGCTGAACCTATTGCCCGTCCATGATCGACATCGCGCCCATCATCCCAACAACGAATAAATTCACCGCGGACATCGGGAGTGCGAAAGGTTGTGGTGCCATCACCGCAGGAAAAGCAACCCTGGTAGCGCTGATGCCAATCTGTTTCGCTGATGAGAGCGCCGCTCGTCTGGGCATAATCCCACAGTGCGGGATAGTCTGAGCGGCTTAAGAGAGAACCATTGCATTTGAGGTATCCTGTTGGTACCTGGATGGAGGGTACGAACACAATTTGCCCAACCGTGTTGGAAGAGGCGACGATAGCCTGTGAGACGCGTAGTGGCGTCATGATTGTTGAATGATCGGTCCCTGCTAAAGCCTGCTCTTGAGAGGAGGGAACGAAGTGCTGCTCAAGCATGGCGCGAGTCAGCCCCCATTCTTCCCATTCGGTGAAACTATTTGAAGGGGCTTTACCTTTATTGTCTACTTTGGCTCGGTAAGATTGGCCTGCATGTTGAATATAAGCGCCTTGCGGATAGTTTTCTGTACTGGACCATTCAGGCAGGCCGCGTTGCATCAGATAGCGAATGGCTTCATCAGCGCGCTTGCCCATAAAATTGAACCATTCCATCGGCGGAATGCCGCCGGTTTGCTCAAAGGCGATGCCCCAACCTCGTGAGAGGTCAGGAAAGGGCTGGACTTCGCCAGGGCGAGCGCCCTCAGCAAAGATATGTTCATCAGGACGAGCATAAAGGGTCATAAATACCTCGCAAATTTTCCATAGTTAAAAGCGAATGCGCCAGCTGAACCGGCGAATCCAAAAGCGGTGATGTTGGCTAAGACGACATATTTGACGTTGACCCCTGCTGGGCGGGGCAAAATATCTAAGGTTTGAATGGCATAACGCTTAAAAGCAGTGACTTGATTACTGCGAATAGTGACCGTAAAACTCATGTCGTACTGGTCATAGATGCTGGCTTGCCCACCAAAGATAAAATCGAGCGCTTGCGTAATATCGGGGACCGTGCCGACCATATGGTTTTTAGCGATCCGGCATTTGATGAGAAACCTAAAATCATCGTCATCGAGCACGACGGAGTCAGTGAAGACATCGCCTATGCGGTACCATTTACCGCCGCCTAAACCGAATCGGCTCAACCCTTGGGTGCCAGGGGCGCGTTCAAAGCCAAATAAGCGGCGTGGTGCAAGTCCAGTCAGTACACGGGATTGGCCGACATGTTGACCGACTAAATCGAGGTTTTTGCCTGAGGCGGTTTCGATGTTAAGTGCATTGGGCAGATCAGCTAGGCCCTGCCATGTGTCACTAAAGTATTGATCGATCAGTTGTGCAGTGGCACGTGCTTTGGGTTTGCCTGTGTACTGCCAAATGAGTAGTGAGTCATAAGACATGGTGTGTATCCGAGTGGGTGTCTACAGCACGACCACTTCAATATCGGCACTTGCAAAACGCGCCATTTCACGCACGCCGATCTTAATATTGCTGGCAGTAAGTGTTTCGCCCTGCCGGCCAATCCTGAGCGTTTCAACCCAAAATCCTTGTACGGTATTAATCGGGCTATATAAGCGCGAGAGCAACACCGCTTCACCAATGCTAAAAGGTGTTTGCGCAATAGCCGCTTTGATTGCATCGATATTGACCGCAGTAAAATGCGCATTGCGGCGTACTTCGAGATAGGCGGCACATTCAATCTTAGCGGGCCGGTCAAAACGGATGGTGCGAGCCATGTCTTGGTTGTCACAAATTTGGCATTGAACTTGGCCGCGGAGCCCTGTGCCTGCGGTTTTATTGTCAAAGATCACCTGTGCAATATCTGCATCTGAGCCGCCTTCGACAATGATATTCAGGCTATGCGCAGGTACGCCATCTGCATTAGGAGTATCGTTGTCATTTTCTAAACACACCGCTTGCCTGACATCGGCGAGTTGAAGAAGCTTGACGATCATCCCATCGACTGAGTTTTGTGCGGCTTTTGCTCGGCTAATAAAGAAACGGCGTCGCATCTCGGCATCGGTTTCTTCCTCTTCACCCACTTCCGCTGCTTGGTTGCTTTTGGCTGAGCGCCATCCTAAAAAGAGCGTTTCGATTGTCAACTTAGTCTCTGCGGGCAGAGGAAATGCGCCTAGCGTTTCACTTCTAAAATCAGCGTGCGCCGAACCATTTTCATTCAGCGTGGTATGTGCAGCCAATAACCACCGTCGATGATGCGGATCGGTGAGTACCGAGCCTGCCGGAATCAAAGTGTGGGGTGCGCCGGTCAAGACCGTATTGCGTAGATAGCTATAGTGTGCTTGCCGGCGTGTGAGTCCTGCATAGGCGACGCGCTGTTCAAGCCAAACGCCACTGGCGGCTTCGGGATCGAGCGCTTTGTAAATGGATTCAGCGAGCTCTTCCAGATCGGTTTTAATTTGGGCGATCAGGCCAATGAGTTGTCCATCGGGGCTATCAGGGTCGGTATTGATGTCAGCGCCATAAATCGTGCGAAAGCCTGCATCGAGTTGGGCGAGATTGGCATCCAGTCGCTCAATGATGAACCCTTGTTCAGTCAGTTGAGCCATTTATCGTAACGCTTGGATGAGGGCGCACACACCAGAACAAAGCGAAGTGATAATGTCTGACAAATGCCAGATAGTGGTAATCCATATCACTAGCGTCGTGCTATACCGCAGAACCTTGCTGAGCTCAGTAGAGGTTATATTGATCATAGCTATCCATACTCCTAGTATTTTGAAAGTAAATCGTTTATCCTTATTTCTCATACGTTTTGGTCTCGTTTGAAGAGCGAGAACAAAGAAGCCCCGGCTGCTAGTTACAGTCCGGGGCTTTTGCTTTTTAGGGTTTACCTAATTCGTAATATCTATGAGTTGATCGTCATGATCTTTAAGCTGCGCGGTGATGGTTAATCGACGGGTGCTGGCGTCCCATTCCAACTCTAAATTTAGAAGCTCACGTACGCCGTGCGTTTGCAAAATGGTGCGCTTGGCCATGGATTCAATCTGCCGTAAATCCGCAGGCCGTTCAAAGTTTGGTAGCCAGGGTAGGCCGTGCTCCAGATCCAGAAACCAATCCCCTTGAAATGACAATAAGCGGGTTTTGACGCGCTGCGCGACCGATTCAGCATGGTTGGCATAATTCGCCCGTCCCTGCCCAAAGGTCCAGTCATGGTTTGCATCGAGCCGCCGCACTTTCATTGCGGACCGCCTGAGACATCACTGCCGGCTTTTACGCCGTCATGTCGGTGAGCGTGCAGCGTCACGCCATTGGAACTGAGTTCCCCGCCGCTATGCGAGATATTGCCGCTAATGGTGGTGCCTGCTGCGCTGCCGGTACCGCTTAAACCTGCCTGATAGGTTAACAGTTGTTCAACAACGACCGGACATTGAATTGTCAGTTGTGTTCCACTAATCGTCATGTGCCCCGCTTGATCCAACTTAAAGTAAGCGCTGCCATCGAGCGTGCGCAGCATCACTGCATCGCTGGCTAAATTCGGAATGACATGGGGTAAAGAAGAAAACCCCATTAACGCAAAGCCATCGGATAAATCATGCAGCCGATAATCAAGGGGAATGCTGGATTGACCACTGGCGAACCAGCCGTCGATGCAGCGCTCAGCAAAGATCAATAAACACTCATCGCCTGGCGCTACAGGAAAGGTCATCACAAATGCGCCACCTCGCGGAAATTGCACTGGAACATCGGTCAGCATGGGCAAAGGGGCAGCTTGATCGTTCTGTAAAACCTGCTCAATCAGGGGCTGCACAGAGGCAGTTTGGGTGCTTGGATCGAATCTCACAATACGGCCGGGTAATGCTACATGCACCTTTTTAAGCGCTGTGGCGATACTGGATTCAATTGCCGTATCGAGCGATGGAGTATGCCAGTTCATGCTTGTCTATCCTGTCGATGAAGAGGGGTAAAACTTCCCCCTATGCCTGTAATCGTCGTCAGCCACTCATCTCCATAGGTATCCCCGCAATGCGAGATGCTGACGGTTTTATAGTCGCCATTGAACGATTCTGTAATCGATTGCACCCGCACTAAGCCGCCTATGCGAATCGCAGGATTAAGCAACGCGGTAATAATGAGTCCATCATCACTGACCTCAGGCGCACCGATCATGCCGGTATCTTGTGAAACCAAAACAGCTTCATCCGCTAACACCTGCTTAGCGGGTAGCATCAGCACTTCGCCATCTTGAATGGACCAATCAGCCTGATTGGCCTGGGCCAGTTGATTAAAGGCATCCCGCGTATTGCCGCAAAAAACGCGGCCCCGTGGCAGTCCATTGGGCTGCCCTTGGGCGATAGCCCCTAATTGTGTATGGTTAAACGATTGCGCCAACTGCTTGATTGCCTGGCTATCAGGCGTGCTAGCTTTAAGGGTAAGCGAGACTCGTGCAGTGCGATAATCGATATCGCCATCGGCGCACTCCAGCACAAGGATAGAATCGAGCCCATCGCGCTTCACGTAGGCTTTGAGGATATCGCCTGTATACAGCAGGCGCAGTTCTGCATAGCCGACGGACAACGCCACCCGTTTAAATGCGCCGCTCAAGAGTTGATTCAAATGTGTGCGGTTGAGGTTCCAAATGCAAATCTGCGCTGGATTAGGCTTAGCGTTAATCGTTTTAGTGATATCAAACGAAACGCGTAATGCGTCGATCAGTAAGCCATCGCTCTGATTGCCGAGTGCTAGCTGATATCGGCGGCCAAATTGTTTCATAGCTCGATATCTGCCTTGTCCACAATATAGAGCAGACAGCGCTGACCTAAATCCTCCCCGCCTGCAGGATCGAAGCCCATGCCACTCTCATCAGTGAGGACGAGGCAATAGTCAACGGGCCTGCGCCATAAAATCGGTACGCCAACGACTAGTGGTTGCCCTTGGGCGGTATAGCGGTCGCGCTTTAAATCAAAGACATCCATGGCCCAATAATCCGAGATGCTGTTGTAGCGCAGTGTCAGACGCAAGGAATGCCCTTTAAAAGCAATCGTCATTTCTTGATACGGGGCAGAATCGATTGGGATACGATTCATTGAGAGCGCTCACCGAGTAGATGTTTGAGGAGTGACTTATTGCTCTCAGTGAGTTGCAGCTGCACCTTGCCTTTTTGCGTCTTAGCGGCAGCTTGCTTGCGGGCGCGTCCAGAAGCCTGTTTGACGCCTGCCACGGATTGGGTCGTTACGATCACTATTTCTCGGCAGGTCAAGGTAAACTCAGCCATGCCATCTTGCATCTGATTCAGGCTGATTGCTTGTAGCAGCATATTCGAATACAGCTTGGCTCCCGTCATAATCTCGATGGGCTCGCCAGATTTTTGTAGGTTCAGTAGAGCTTCATAGACCTGCTGAACCCGCTCATTACTTGCAGTTGAATCGATTCCTGACCAAGTCGGCAGCCATGGTGCCAAGGGTCGTGCTTGTTGAAGAGCAGTAGCGATATTCTGCTGAACACTCTGCGCTGAGCCCAACTCTCTTTGCATCCTTGTGGCTGCTTGTAGGGTGACGGATTTGACCTCAGTGGGCAAAGGCAGCTGATTTAAAAAATCGGGACTTTTGCGCAAAAATGCGCCCGAGACTCCAGGTTGGGGCAACATCGGTGGTTGATAGTCAGTAACGATGCCTGTAATGGTCACTTGTTTAGGTTCAAGCGCTGCATGATCCGCAATCAATGCGCCGGATTCAATCGGGTTTTCTGATATCCGTAAAATCGATTGATGTTGCTCGGCTAGAGTGGCATCTAGCGTTACGGTCCCGATCCGGCGGTGTGTAACCGAAATGGTCATAGCTTGGCGGCACTTTGACTATTGTGTGCGACAATCCGTTGTTGACGAAGTGCATCGGCAGTCGCTCGGCCTGCTGCTATTGGATCGGATGCGGCAATACTGATTTTGATATCTTGATTGACTGTCTGCTGATGGGTTCGGTTGGCTTGATTCGCGTGGTGTTGGATCACCTGGTTTGCAGCAGGATGGGCAGAGGCTAAAGCGACATTGACGGCCTGTGAAATACTGTCAGCCTGGGTCAGGTTCAGTTTTTCGCCCACCAACCCAAAGCCAGATTGAAGCTTGGCCCAACCTCGTGTCAGCCAACCGATTAGCTTATCCCAGGCATGAAATACTTGATTGAATGCCGTTTCAAAGCAGCTTGCAATGAAGTTTGCCATTTGGCTCAATGTACTTTTGCAAGATTCAAATAGAGATAAAAATAGCGCTTTAACGCGTGCAACACCTGTTGAGAGCCTTTTCAGGATGCTCTCCCAGGTCTTGCTGGCAAAGTTGCCCAGCTGCGCAAAGAGTTTGTGAAATAGCGCTTTGAATTTTGCAGCCAAATGACTCAAGGTCTTTTGGAATCCGGCTAAATCACCTGTGAGTAAGGCGAACAGAGCCCGCATGATTAACCTGACATAAGTAAATGCCGGTCCCAGCACGCGCATCACACTGTCTGCAAAGGCTTTGATGCTTTCGCGATATCCTACCCAAGCGGCTCGGCATTGAGCCAGCCAATACTTGACGTGTTTGAGTCCCTTTGCAAAGGGAGCCCAAAACTTTCCTAGAGCAGACTCACCGCCTTGCATATAGGTGATGAAGTCATCGATTAAGACGATGAGCCCGGCAATCGCCGCACTAAACCACAGCACGGGATTCACGATAAAAGCAGCGATGGTTGCTCGCTTCACCCATGCCAAGACGCCCACTAAAGCCCATAGCGCTGTTTTCCAGCCAATGGTACGGCGAATGACTTGATCGATAGCAATTCCGGTATGGAAAAGCGCTCGTACCGTTGCAAACAGGAGTTCAATAAATCGACGCAGCCCATCACGAATGAGCTCTTTATTGCGCAACAAAAACTCTTTAAAACGATCAGCCAGTTTGAGTAGTTGAGGTGCCAGACCCAAAGCAATTTGCGTGCGTAAAGACTTAAATATCCAAGTAATGCGTGTCATGGCATCACCCCAGGCGCTGGCGATATCGGCTTGCTCTTGAGTGGCAACACCTAGTTCTTGCGCTTCTTGCATTAAATCGTGCAATTCCGTGCGCGATAGCCTCAATGTTTGCAGCATAGCGGTATCAATGCCCATCTTTTGTAAGAAAGCGCTGCGCTGAGGATCGGATAAGCGCTGCATTTTATTTTGCAATTCGCCAATCATGTGTGTGACCGATTTAATCGAGCCATCGGCGTTTTTTGCGCTTAAGCCATAGTGCTCAAAAGCTCTCGCGCCTCGTCCCATGCCATCCGCTGCCTCACCAATGACTCTCGATAGTCCGCGCATCGAAGCCAAAGCTGATTCCATCGATGCGCCATTTTGCGCTGCAGCAAAGCCCAGTTGTTGCAGGTATTCAGCACTCGCTCTTGTTGCTCGGGCGGCCTGATTGAGGGTATCCAGGCCATTGAGCGCCTTGGCAAAGAAAGCCGTCATACCTCCTGCTAGTGCGCCAACAGCCGTAACAGCAATCGATGCGGTACGGGTGACATCAGATAACGTCTGACGGAATTGCTTGGCTTGCTTAAGATCGGCAACAACGCCGAGCTTAAAGAGAAACTCATCAACGACCATGGATGCCTTGAGCCAGTTCGGTTTGAATCGCATCCCACTGCGCTATCGTGTGATGAAACTCCACCAAATCGGATAACGTATAAAGGGTGCGAAGCTCATTGAGTGTGCAGTATTTGCGCATAATCGGCAGCCAAATAAACCAATCGATTAGGTCTGAATGGGGGTTGGAATGAGGGCGCTTAGACTGTTCCAAGCGCCCCCTTTGAAAAAATCAGCGAACTGCACCTTACAGCCTTCCAGCAAAACACGAATAAGGTGTGAACGGTATTGATTAAAGTGTGTCTCAAGCTGATGGGCTAGCCGAAATGGCTTATCCTGATTAGCCTGAACGGTCGTATGTTCATAAATTAGGCGCTCGATTTCAGCCACTTGAGGGCTGCCCAAATGGGCTAAGAGCGTGCCAATCTCAAGATTGCCATCCTGGTTCGGTGAAACTTTAATGCCTTCGAGTAATTTACCCGCTTGTTTTAAAGCAGCCCAGCCTGCCATCGCATTAGCGGGTGTCATACGGTAAGTGATGCCGTCGAGTTCGAATTGATGAGGGTTCATGAATGATTTAATCCTTTTTCTAGAGTAATCGTGAGGTGTTCAAACACCAGTGTCCAGGTCACCGCGTTATGGCCCATGCCACGGGTATAGTCAGGGGATGTCGTGAAATAGCCGTTTAAGCCGCTGACTTTGTCATCATTGAGTAAATCCACAATGGAGAGCGTCATCGGCGTGAAGGTTTTAATGGTCGAGCGCTGCTGTTTAAATAAGCGATCTAAATAATGGTTATCGGGACTATGCTGTTTAATCTTAAGGGTGAGCGTGCCGGATTGATCGGGGTTGGCAATAAAAACACCTGTGCCATTGGCACCCATCGTGTAACTGCCAGCATCGGCATTCAATTTAGCCTGAATGACATCGTTGCCATCGCTCCAATCGGAGAGCCGCACGCCATTGATTAAAACAGAGACGTCGCTGGGACTAAAAGTAGTACTCATAGGAATTAACGATCAAAGTTAACAAGGATGTCAGCGGAATGAATGGCGCCTGCCAGCTTTAACGCAACTTGAATTGGGGGCGCTTTGCGGGCTTCACGGTCACTGCTGGATAGGCGATCTACGGTATCGGCCCAAACGTAAAAACCCTCTTCAAGCCGCTCACCGGAGTGCAAATGCCCAAAAGGGTCACCACGCCAGACGCCTGGCGCAAATGCACCGTTATGCACGCCTTCTCGGCAGACTTTTTCAACGGCAGCTAAGAGCCGATGGGTGCCTGCGTCAGTGAGCGGAATCTTGGTATGGCTTCGTTGTAAAGTGGCCGCAACTTCCTTTTGTACGGCATCGAAAAACCAATCGAGGCTGTGCACTTCATCAAAAAAGCGCCCACCCAATACAGTTCCTTCGGCAACCATCGCGGTTTCATCAAAATAGGTGTAATAGTTGATGCCTAACGCTTTGCATTGATTGGCTTCGGTGAGCGTTAATGGATGCGGTGTGACGCCTGGCAATTGTTTAAACTTCATCGTAATCGTCGTATTGTTCCCAGCGAAGTTCACAGATAAAGCGCGAGCCAACCAGCTTAAAACCGCATAGGGATTGTTTTTGTCATAGAGCGCGACGACTCGCTCATTCTTTTGATCGGCCAACTGCTTAAACACATTGAAAGGACCGGTGTCTAAATGTTGAGGGGTAGAGGTGGTGAGCCCTAAAATCTTTTTATCCGCGGCGAGTATCCAGTTGGCCGCTTCTTTAATCTGAGTATCCGTTAGAGGGTGAACAACATAGAGTGCGTACCAGTGATTAAAGCGGGCTTCCAGCTGTGACAGCGCAGCGGTGAGAGATTGTGCTTCAAGCGTGACGGCATCGGTGCCAGCGACTGAATAAGCATCAGAACTATCCAATTTGAGTAGGTTGCCCAAATAAGACGGAGTGCTACTCACAGCCAGCGGCTGGCCATCGCTGTTCATCAGACTCAACGTGTGGCTTGCGCCCGCTTGATCCGCTTCGACGATAAAGCGTTGGCCGCTAGCGTCCCAGCGCAGGGTGAGTTTATCGGCGGAGGTTTGAGTCGTGATCAGAGTCGCGATCTCTTCATGCGTATTGGCAGTAGAGAGATTGATTTTGCTGTAGCTTTTAAGCGCGGAGCCGACCTTAATTGAAAAATAGCCGGCGGAAAGTGCTTTTAATTTCTCTAAAGTGGCTGTGATGGGGCCGCCATACAATTTAGATTGGGTTGCCGGTAAAACGCGTTTAATGCGGACCCAACGTGAAACCACAAGGCGTTTTGGGCGCGGGGTTTGGGCAAAGAATAAGCGGGCGGCCTGGGCCGTTGCACTATGGCTGCCAAACGCTTGCTCAACAGCGGTAGCGGTTGCATATTCAGCATAAAGCGTACTCTCATCATTAAACACGTGTCCCGCTTCGGGGGTCATTAGATTGAGCACACCGAAGTCACGCCGGCTAGGCGCTAAGGGTTGAACATTGAGTTGTACATTGATCAGTTCACTTAATGGCAGTGAAGTGGCCATATTATTTCTCCAAAAATTAAATCAAGGGAACGGAGTGGGTTGGATGCGCGTCCGGGCATGTGATGAGTTGTGCGTGTTCAATACGGTGCTGCTCGATCTCGACGATATGAGTGTGCGAGAAGGTTGCATCAAACTGCGCGCGCTCTTCGGGTCCTGCACCGATGACGGTCGTCAAATCTCGTAACGGCGAGAGGGTAACTAAACCGGCTTTTAAGCTGGTGCGCATCATGGCCTGGGTTGAGCTGGCTTGTAAAAGCGTCGTGAGCTTTTGCATAAGTTCGTAGGCGTTGTTCCCATAAGCCTCAATCGATACGGTGGTGAGCCTTGCAGTACTTAAGCGCTCAATTTCACGTGCGCCATCAAAATCCTGCCGGGTGGTGCCAATTTCAACGGAAGTCAGCACAGAAGCAATCACAAAGGGTTCAGCGCCGGAGGGTCCAGTCTGATAACTGGGACGTACAGCGCCACTAGGTAACGATAAAACCTCTCGCAGTAGGCTGCGCAGTACCTTCATGTCGAACTGCTGTTGCGTCGTAGTAGCCATAGTGAGAGAAGTTAGACAATTGAGTTAAGCGCCAGCGGTGGTTCTGGTGCAGTGCAATATCGCCTTCGATCAGCGGGTCTTGGCTCAAAATCCGAATCGCGGGCAAATAGCGCTCGCCTTCTAACAGTTTTAGAAGGTCATCCTGACCGGCTGGATAGACAATGGCGGTGACATTGACCATGTAATGCCTTTCTGACCACTCGCCATGATCGGGGTGATGCTGACCATATCGGCGGTAAACGGTGATGCGTTGCGTAAGCTCGCTTTCACTAAAGAGTTCCTTAAGATTCATTGGTATCCCGAACAATGTAGGTGATCGACTGGTGAAGCTGACCGATATCAATTAACGGTTGGCTCGACTTTTTACGCTTGATCGTTGCGGCTTTGAGCGGGGTATGGGCGCCGTGGCGGATTTCGTGTTGGACGTCGCTTGCTGCCTTGAGCCCAACCACCTGATACGCCTGTTCGGGCGATTGATGCTGTCTCACTGCTTTACGCATCTGAGTGGCGAGCCCATCGGTGTAGGCTTGCTTGTTTTTGATCAACGTTGTTCGCAGAAAGGGTCTGGCAGGAATGCCTTTGTTGGGTGCGCCATATTCATGCACGGCAGCGATCTGAGCGTTATTCAAGCTCGTCTTTTCAGAGTCTCGGTGCGCAGTGCTAGAGATCACACCAACAAAGATTTCATGCTGCCCAAGCGCTTTGATGCGATCCAGTAAACGATCAAGCTTAGACAAATCCATGCTCAGATCACCATGGCGCCAATGCTCACTTGCTGACGCAGGCTCAGAAATTGCTGACCGTAGGCCGTGGCAGATAACCATGCATCTTGTGCTTCTAATGCGCTGGGGACTGCATAACTGAGCTCCACCTCTCCCGCTTTACGGTGAGTGACAGCGTGAATGGATGAGGTCTCTCCCTTGTCGAACTTCTGTTGCATGACCCAAAAGTGAGCAACTAATGAGCACGCCGCTCGAGGGTAAAAGGAACCCCAGCGGTGAATATCAAAGAAGGGACGCGTGTCTTCAATCAATGCCTGAAGGTGTGCATCCTCAACTGACTCTAGCGCTGCGAAGCGGGCTTTGACATCGGCAGGCTTAATCACCATTTAAATTCCGTCGATATACAGCGCTGATTTAGGATAGCGAAACTCCACACCCGAGTATTTATATTCGCCGTTGACGAGTAATTCCAAGCCGCGTTGCTCTGGCGCATGAAACATCAGGGGCATCGGGATATGGAAAACGAGGTTCACTGGATTTTTTTCATAGATCATCATCCGTGAGCTTTGGTCTTTGCCTGCCTTATCGAGATCAAGTCCGCCTCTAAAGTCGATATCGATATTCTTTTCAGCCTTGGCGATATTGTTCTCACGCACATACTGCAAAATGGTTTTATCTGCCCCTTTGCTGCGGGGCGTGCTGGCTAAAAGCGCATAGTGTGAGCCTGGCAAAATAATTGTATTCGGGGTGCTATTACGCTTGGTTTGCGTCCAAACTTGGGTAATGGATTCGTTGAGGTCTTTTAGAATCTGTTCAGGCGTAGCAGTAGACCAACTTCCGTTACCGGCTTGGGTTTGCGGGACAACGGGAGAATTGAATAAGCCAGTGAGTTCTTCTTCACCAAACAGACCAATTTGATTTAAGTGGGCGCGATACGCATAAAAAGCGGTCTCAGCGCGATTTTGGTCAAGGGATAAATTCAATTTAGCGGATTTACGTAATTCGTCAAACGTATACGCATAGCCAATGGCGGCTGAGACCACCGGTACGGTTTTTTCGCTATACCAGACATCGACGCGAGGGATATCTCCGCCTTTGCCGCTATGGCGTTTGCCTTGACCAACAGAGTCTTTCATTCGATACGTAATCGACGTGGCCCATTGCCCGGCGGAGGTTGAGATCGGTAGCAGCGCTTCATAATCGAGTGGGGCGCGCTTTTTTTGATACATCTGAGTTTCGACGGATTCAAGTTGCCCGGTTAAGAATGTGAGGGCATGGGAAGAATCGAGGGTGAATCCAGTATCGTGGAAAAGGGAGGTGCGGCGGAGCGCATCGGCAAGGATTTGATTGGACATAGTGCTGTAAAAAGAAAGTGAATGGAAGGTTTATAGTTGGAAGGTTTCGACCGTAGATGAGGTGGATTCAGTCGCTGTTGTTACATCCGCCGTTGTTACATTCGTCGTTTGCATGAGATTAATCCGTACACGTCCAATCGCGCCTGCTGCCGTCCGGGTTTCCCACAGTGCACCAGGCACCGAGATCCCACCGCCGGTTGACAGTGCACCGGTGGCGTCGGTTGTCACCGGGTCGCCTGGGCTGACGGCTTCTTTGGCAAATGCCCATAGCCGTCCAATTTCCATGACTGGCACAGTTGCTTGAGGGGCATAGCTGATGTTGCCTGTTTTATTGGCTTGTATCGTTGCGTGGCGCACGCTTAAGCCAATGATGCGGCAGCCAGCAGAAGGAAGAATCGCCGAATCTTCGTCGGCGCCTGCTGCTACGGCCACACCAAAATCGATCTCAGCGGGGCCAAGGTTGCGGCGGTTGACAATGCTATTGGGGCCTGTGTCGGCTTCGAGCCCGGGGATGCCACGGTCAAGCTGCGTATCGCCATACTCGGATAATTGAATAGACATAAAGAACTCCTGATTGAATAAAGTGAGTTAAGCGGTGTAGGTCGTTTGTAGATGCTGAATGTATTGAGCGCGTGCGGCCTGTGGATTCAAGGGGTCGCTATCTGTTGTAAGCTGGGTATTGAGTGCATCGAGAACTGGATCACTCCGCTTGGGCTGTGGCTGGGTTGGCGCCATAGCGCTTAACACCTTAAAAGCGTGTTTAATCGTCTCTTCATCAGCACTATCCAGAGTTTGCCCATCTAAGAGCGCGTCGAGTACGGGTTGCTGCTTTGAATAGAGTTGGCTGACCACTTCGTGCCGGATTGCATGACAACTTTTATCGGTGGTATGGATAGAGGGCATCAACTGCTTAGCATCCGTCACTGTTTCAGCCCAATCGGCGATCCAGGCATCGCGGACCGTAGGCGCTGCTTCCTGTAGGGCTTGGTTTTCGGCTTCAAGCTTTTTAATGGTTTGGGTCAGCGCATCCATGTGCTGTTGAATCGTGTTGCAGTCATGGCAAGGCGTTGCGGCGTCTAGCGGCTGAACAGATGTCGTTTCATTCGTTTGATCGGGGGTAAGGGTGTCAGGCATTAGGGTTTCTCCATTAGGGTTGGAATCTTCAATACGGCAAGTGGGCCCGCAACGGGGGGAGCGCACGAGCGCGATATGGTTGATACGAATATTTCTTTGAATACCGTCATAGGGCTGTCCATCGGGTGTGAGGCCAGGGGTCATCTCCTTCTGAGATTGATAGCCTGCTGAGAGGCCTACTTTGCCGCTTTCAATTAGGGCAATGGTGCTTTTATCTTGCACAATCAAGTCCCCAACGACGTATCCATCTTGCTGTCGGATATTGCGCACAGAGCCCAACGCTAGATGCCGCCAGTTATCGGTATTCACCCAAAAACCAGAAGGATGGTCGTTGGTCAGCGGCGCATTCTCAAAGGAGGCTAAGGATTCGGGTGCAAAGACTTCTTCGGGTGGGCGATAGATGCTTAAAATGCGCATCGGGTTGTCGGCTACGTCAGAGAACTCAGATGCTCGGTAAGGTTGAATACCGCTGCGCGCAAGCTTGGCACGGGCGATTAAAAAACCCTCTGGCGTATACCTGCGTTCAGAGGGCAGACAATCTAAAATTTCTGTCATCACTGTGTTAAATCAATGACCGGTAAGGCCACGCAACGGCAGGCGATATCGTGGCCAGGGTGACCGGTCTCGGTCGGCGGGGAATCCCATCTAAACTTTTGTCCATCGTGTTCTGTGTGACTGCCTCGTACTCGCTCATCGCCACTGGTTTGCCACTCGTATTCGGTAATGCCCAACGCGGTTTGTCTAGCTTGAGCAATGGCTGAGTGAGTTTTAGCGGTTTGGTCTCGGGCAATGAGCCGGGCGCGCTTTTCGGTTGCTCCGGTTAATTTCTGAATGTCTGCGGCCAGCTCTTTATAGCGCTGTCCCTGTGTGACACTGGTTAAGACCCTGGTATGTAATTGCTCAAAGTAGCGCTGCGGAATCGACTGAATCAAATTGACGTTGGTTGCCATCGCCAACTGCAGGGGCGCTCTTATATTCTGAGCACTTAGCAGAGGACCAATATCGATGCCAAAGGCGTAGTGAATGCTATTCGCCAAGGCTGTTCGGTTGTGTTTCTCCACATCGTCAACCATCCGCTGCGCCCAGCTTCGAGCTCGGACAAGCACTGCTTGAATTGCTTTATAGGCCGCCCGCTCTATGGCTGCCTGAATGGCTTCTACAAACGCATCGGATAAATCGTCTTGAGTGAATCCATCAGGCGTATCGTCATGTTGAGCGTTTCGAAGCACTGGCAGGATGTCTTCTGCTACGAGGCGCTGCATCTGCTTGACTAAGCTCAGTAGCTGATTGCGATAAGCAACCTCTGCTCGTCGGCTGGGTCGTGCTAGTCGCAGTACGCGAGCACGTTTAGGCTTGCGTCGAGTTGTGTTCTTGAGGTGCGCTCTCAGCAGAGAGGACAGCGTCACTTCCATCAGTCTTATCCAGTTCCTGTGCCAAGGCTTGTGCTTCGTCTAAATCTTCATCGGTAATAGCGTAGGTGTCATTGGCTTTGAGGCGTTTTAGACTATGCGCTTCGTTGATGACCCCTTGCATCAGATAGATTTGATCGGTCTCAGCGCGGATTTTTTCAGCGTTGGCCCGTTCCGCTTCGCTCAATTGCCACAGGGGCTTAAATTCAATCACCAAATCTTTGAGCTTATGACCGAGCTCAGACATGGCCATCACGTCGTAAATCTTTTCGACTTGAGGCCGTAAAATGGTTTCTTGCTTGGCTTTGAGTGCATCGTAATAGTTGCGAATATCGCTCTCGCCAGTGGCACTCATGCCGGTTGGGGATTGGCCCAATAGACGTGTCGCTGGAATGTCGGCAGCCCCTGAGATGCGTTGTAGGAACATCGTGGCGACTTCGCCAACTCCGCCAAAATTAATGGTTTTTTGCTGATAATCATCGGCGCTATCGAGTAGCAGCATCCGATTAAAGGATTTGGCGAGATTGACGATTTCAAAGCGCTTTTGGACTTCGCGTGTGCCTTCATCGCTATTCAGCTTGTTCGTGAGCCCCTCGATTTTTAAGATATCGACGCACATCTCAAAGAACATGCTGGCTGTGCCACTGGCCACCGTATCGCCGCGTTGTAGCTCATCGTAGATGGGCTGTAAAACACTGTCGTGCCAAAAGCTTTCTTTATTTAAGATGTCCCACGGCACCAATGCGCCATCAGAGAAAATGAGGCGGCTTGCATGAATGACTTGCTGGGTGCGAGGGATTCGATACTGCTCAGGTCGCCAGTAGTCGGGACGGTTTAAGTCGATAGGGAGTGACTGCTTATCCACCGTGAGTTGGTGGCGATCAAGTGCGATAAAGCCCTGCAGTGCACCACGCCGGATGCGTTCGACTTCTAACGGTGTCGCAGGGTCTTCACCAGCTAAGCTGATATATAGCGCTGAGCCGCCAAAGAGACGCCCCCATTTCAGGTTGTTCGTTAACAGCGTAACCAGCTTAAAACGCTTTTCGGCGACTTCTAGTTTGTCTTTACTGCTTTCATCTTTGGTCTCGAGCGTCAGCCATTCCCGAGTCATATCCTCAGCAGGTGCATCCACGATTTTGCGGGCCAGCCAGTTTGAGCGGTACATTGTGATGAGCTCTTCGCGTCCAACGACCTTGCGCCATGCATATTGGTTATACGCCATCTTGTCGCGGCCATCCATTAAGCCTGCGATCAAATTGGTCAGGCTGTCTTGGGTGATGTCCGTTGATTGGACCGTCAAGGCGGGTGTAGCTTGCGCCACTTTGTTTTTATGCTTTTTTGACAAAATTTAACTTAAACAGTAAATTCGAGTAAAATAAAAGTTGGGTGCTTGGTGTTTCGGCTTCATGTTGTTTCCCTTCTAAATCTCCCCGAGATGCCGAGCGCCCACTTTCCTTTAAGTCCATCCCGACCAATCTGAGCTTTTCGCTAATAAATCCGTAATCGCATCAATCATTGGATCAATCTGGTCATCATGCGCATGGGTGTTGTTCGGTGTGAAGGCTTCGCACTCAGCAATAAAATCTTTAACCCAAGGCGCGGTTTTCGGCAGTACGATGCGTTTAGCTTCAATGTAAGCCAGAACCCCCATCACGCGGGTGAGCTTGTCGGTGCCGCGAGGAATGCCTTTAACGGGGATATGGCCATCTTCCTGGATATCTTGAATCAATCCGGTGCCTGAGGATTTATCCTCAACTAGCATTTGTGCCAAGGATGCGCTGGTTTTGTGATCATAGGGCTTGTGCATATTCCAAAAGGCAATCGCACGGCGCTTTAACTCTGGCGCCGGCCATTTTCCGCGGATTAAATCGAGCAAGTACAGACGGTTATCTTCGCCCAAGCCCCACAGTTGAAACACGCTGTAATCGTTGTGCTCAGCAGTCTTTTGAGCTGTATCCGCATAAATTTTGCGTAGGCGAATGCGAGACGGAGTTTCGTAATATGAAAACCACTCACTTTTGATTAAATCGCCACCGAGTGCGCGAGGTTGCTGCTGGTACTGGCTGGTAAACACATACCGATCAGCTTGCTCAAGCGCGCATAAATCCCCTAGAGGCTCTTTGTACGGCCAGTAGCTAAACCGTCCGTGTTCATCTCGTAGAGA
Source organism: Mycoavidus sp. SF9855 (assembly GCF_024582735.1). Taxonomy (NCBI): domain Bacteria; kingdom Pseudomonadati; phylum Pseudomonadota; class Betaproteobacteria; order Burkholderiales; family Burkholderiaceae; genus Mycoavidus; species Mycoavidus sp. SF9855. The sequence goes on along the minus strand of NZ_CP102085.1, from coordinate 1,345,649 downwards.
ACTATCTATCTTGTCTCGATAGCATGGGGGCAGGGCGGCCACATACGCATCATCCAACAGGGCTGGAATTGAAACGAAGGTCCAGTCGCCAGGTACTTTCCCCATTTGGATAAAGCCGGTGGGGTCTTCTTCAGCTAAGCGCTGCATAATGACGACAATCGGCGTATCTGGATGCGCCTTACGGCTTTTAACGGTGGACACCAGCTTACGATTCGCTTTATCTCGTGAGGCTTTGCTATACGCATCTTCAACCTTAAGAGGATCATCAATGATGAGTGCGCCTTGCCAGTCTGGAGCCATATGGCCTGCGCGGAAACCGGTAATTTGACCCCCAAGAGAGACCGCATAGACGCCACCAGCCTTCTTGCCGTCGAGCAGCACATTCCAGCGCTTTTTGCTTTTAGCATCCTGAGCAATCGCTAACGGCCACAGCGCTTGATATTCATCGCTACGGATAATCTCTCGCGCCATTTCAGAGTTGAGTAAGGCCAGATCGTCAGAGTATGAAATATGCAGAAAGCGAGCTCGAGGATTCAAAGCTAAGCCACGTGCGATCAAATTAATCGCCACCAGCTCAGTCTTGGAGGAACCTGGTGGCACATTAATGACAACATTCTTTAGCTCGCCATCGATGACTTTTTGCACCGTGTCGGCAATCAAAGCATGATGCCAGTTCAGATGAAACGGAATGCCCTGGCGGTGCTTAAAGAAATACCGAGTAAAAAACAGATGATCCCGTTCGCACTTAGCCTTAGCGACCGCCCGAATCACCTCTGGATCAATAATTGTCCTCAAGGTGGGCGACAGCTGCTTTGACTTGAGTTTCATCTACGACAGTGATTTTTTGTTCAATCGGGCCATCATTTGCGCCGCTTATATTCTGCTGGATGCGGTCACCATACTTCTTAGGAGCTAATTGACCGGCGAGCCATTTACGGGCATCGACGCGCAGTCTAGAACGATTGATTGCTTCATGTTGCGTCCGCTCGTTACCCTGTGCATCCATTTGAATATCTCTTGCCGAATCATCCGCAATATCCAAAATCTCATCAGCGAGCGTGTCGGCTTGCACCTCTCGCGCGCGTGCGTATTGATCTCTAAATGACTCATACTGCGTGAGCCATCGATACACGGTCGCTTGATAGGGCATCTCTTTATCGGCGCAAATGGAGCGCAGACTTTGACCGACCATCAAGCGCTCACAAATCTTTGTCGCTAGTATAGTGGTGTATTTGCTGGTTCGAGCCATCGTTAGAGGAAAAGCAAACAGGCATAAAAAAAGGCAGCTTCTAGGCTGCCTGACGCTGAAAATGAGTGGGAAAACATCCAGTAAAAAGCGCTCAAAAAAGCTGCTGAATCTTTAGGACGGATTAACCCGCACAAATATTATCACTTTGGCTATCACTTTACAGAACTTAATTTATCACTTTTTTTAGCGGTGTGCCTAAGTGCGAAATGTAATAAGGGAGCATATGAGTGCGCCAAAAGATTGGCTAGGGCCGCTTGATTTATAACCAGTACCTCTCTTTGGAACGCGATCTATCTTGACAGCGAGTAGTTTATAAACTACCATTTTTCCATGGCTATAGAACTTAAGCAAACAGAAGCATTTAGAAAATGGAGAGTGCGACTCAAGGATGAACGGGCGCGAGCTTTAATCGCATCCCGCTTAGATCGACTTGCTTACGGTCATGCCGGAGATGCCGAGCCCGTAGGGCGTGGCATTAGCGAATTGCGTATTCATTACGGCCCCGGATATCGCGTTTATTTTCAAAAGCGGGGGAGTACGATCATTGTTTTGTTATGTGGTGGCAATAAGAGCACACAAGCAGATGATATCAAGAAGGCACAACGCTTGGCAGATGAATGGAGTGAATGAAATGACTGAAAAATTAACAACCTATGATCCCGCAGAAGACCTAGCCTCTGAAGAAGCTACTGCATTTTTTATGGCAGAAGCATTTAAGACCGGTGATGTTGGATATATTGCACATGCGCTAGGTGTTGTTGCTCGAGCCAAAGGGATGAGCCAAATTGCGAGCCAAACAGGGCTTTCCAGAGAGCAACTTTATCGTTCTTTTAGCGAGCAGGGTAACCCTACCTTGAAAACAACAATAAAGGTCATGAAAGCCCTTGGCATTGAACTTACGGCCTTATTGCCTACATCACCAGCATTCTAATATTAATCGAGCGGTGCTGACCCCACTTTGGGATTAGCCATGCCAGCGATATAAGGCAAATCCGCCTCGTTTAGAGGAAAGTGAGCGACGAAAAACACAGCCTATCGCTTCAAGTTCGTGAATTACATTGGCAATTTGTATTCTAGCTCGATGTCTTAGTGCAGGAGAAGGGGCATTCCCTACGACAGACTTAATTAACTCTTTCATTCTAAAATCCCGCTCAGGATAAGCGCTCATCAGGTCCATAATTTCTCGCGCATATTTCATCCAAATGCCCTTTCAATCCGAAAGCATCCGCTACGTAAAATCGTCTCATAAGTGGCAAGCGACATTTTGAGGCGTCGTGCAGCTCCGGCTCTGCCATAGCGTGCTCGGCCAGAGTCCCAGGGGTGAATGTATTCTGCTTTCATCACGTGTTGCTCTTGTTTCAACATCGCAACGTAAGCTCGTTGCACAATTTCGGCGTGCGGAACATAGGGTGGAGGAGGAAGTGTTTCGGCCTCACCTAGATCACTTGGCGCACGATAGTAACGCTCGGCAGAAGTACACTGAGTAGGTGGCAAAGGATGCGGCCATGGACCCGACCAGCACCAGCGTACCCAATTCTGTATTTCGTACTCCACCCATTCTGGAATGAGCCGCCATGAAGCGTGTTGTTGAATACTCATGTTTTAGCTAAATTTCCTCATACGATGTTTGTACGTTTGTATGATATGTCGACGATTCTCGATTTTTTGTACATATGCTGCTAAATTTGTCGATCCAGTAGACATAAAATTTTTCATCATTTCACTGTTGAGAATTGATCGGGGAAACCTCTCACCTCGACTTCAACGCGGGGGATACCATACCGCTTGCTGGCGCACACATCGATGACTTGTGAATCATCTTTCCACGTCACGCCATTTGCGCCGTCTTTGATTGCTTTGATGATGTTGTCGAGATCGGGGCGTTTAGTGGGTTTAACTATACCAATGGCTGCTGCTTGTTGCTTTTTGAGGCTCCAACTGCTTGGGATCGGCAGGAACGCTCGCACAATCAGCGCCACCGCAGACTCGATCGGTGTTTGTTCGCCCATCGCTTGCTGTGCAGCCAACCGGACTAGGTTTTCGTAGCAGGCAGTCTTTTCTGGGGTGTAGTGCGCGACGTTGCCGTTACGAACAAACGACCGGGCACGACCTTTAGCAACGGGCTGGCCTGGGATAATGAAAGTGATGATATCTGGCATTTTTTACTCGGAAAAATCAAATCAATGTCGCTTTATGCGGCCACCTGTTGCACTTCGTTTTGTGAGAGCAGGGATAATTTTTCTGCGTCCAGTGGCGTAAACTCGATTAGCGGTTTATCCGTGCCTTGGCGCATCACACGTTGCGCTGTTGTCGGATTACCCACTAACACCTGTGGCGCAGTTTCAAATCCATGCTGCCGATTAGTCGCTTCCGCTATCCCAATCAACGCGGATGGATAGTCTGGCACTTCGCTACGCATCCGATACCCACGGTAACGATTAACAAATTCATTGCGTACAAACGGCCAATCTTTTTCGTTTTGGGTGCTGAGTTGCACCCAACCTCCCATTTCCTGCAAGGTGCGATGAATCAGCGGATCGTCGAAAACCATGCTTTGGTACGGTCCTTTCTCACGCATCGCTCGATCCACTTTGCTCCAGGCCGTTAACGCAGAATCTTGCGTTGATCCTTGCAGCATCTTGTGAACATCGGCTATTTTGGGCATGAACTGGCCTGAGTCAGGATTGTTTACATGCCGGTTCAATGCTTCGCGCACAGCGGATAAGTCATACGCTTGCAAGCCTTGCCAGTAGAGCGCGATGACCCCAGGCGTCAGGTCACGTCCGTACATGGCTGAGACGGCTTGCAGCAGTGCATCGAATGCGTTGAAGTCACTGGCTTTCATGGGTTTCTTCTCCGAAAATCAGTGCCTTGGCCTGACGCCCAGCTTCGGCATTCCTGGCCTCTAACGCAGCCTGTTTGTTTAGCTCGGGTGACCCACGGCGCTTGAGCTCAAAAAGCCCCTTCCAGTTGCTCACGATGCTTTGGTCTATCACAGCGGAAGGATCGTGACCATCGTCACGGAGCCGTGAAAGCTGAGCAATCGCCCGGACTTGAGCGTCATCACTCATCGGCGCTTTCAGGCGCTTTCGATGCTCCACGAAGGCTTCCCAATCGGCCAAAGCCAGCCAGTCCGGCAACGTCACGGCGGGCACATCGTGCACGCTAGGGGTTAAAGGGGAGTTATCCCCTTTAGGTTTTGAAGAAGAAGGTGAAGATGAAGAAGAAGATGAAGGGGTTAGACTTTGCTTGTCGCTCTGCTTAGTCGCTTGGTTGGTAGTTGCTTGTGATTTTGCTCGAGCTTTGGTTGGATTTTGCTTATCCTTTTGCTTAAGCAAATTTGGATTGCCGCCTAACCTTCCTGAGTTGGCTCGGATAACCCGCAAGTGTTCATCGTTCACCATTCTGCGTGAGTAAATGCAGTCTGTTTGAGTGCGCGAGAACACGCCAGCGCTTTCAAGTTCGTTAAGTAACCCCTTAACCATTTTCTCAGTTTCGCCAATTAGGCGGGCAAGCTGAACGATGCTCATCGCCTTGCCATTAATCGCAAGTTGTCCATATGGCTCGCACTCATGCATGATGCATAGCATCTCAATCCATAAGCCGCGAGCAGCTACGGAACAGCTTTGTAAGGCAGAATCTTTGCGCCAATCGGCGGGGTAGAATTGGAAGGCAGGTCGCTTCATCTTTAAGAAACCTCCTAAGCGGCTTTACAAAATCTTGAGTGCAGTGCGGTCAGCTTAAAGATCAGCGCAAACGTGAAAACATCTTTGTCTCGTGCGTTCTGGTATGCCTCCTTGATAAGAGAAATAGATTTTGAGGTCGGCTCTTCCAGTAATGAATCCAGAGTTTGATCGTAAGTGAATAGTTCTTTGAGTTCTTCCAGTTGATTTGAATGCATATCCATCCTGATAAGTAATAGAGAGAATAGGAAAATTATTTATGCCGCCAACGCCTGGAATAATCCAGGTGCAGAGATATTGGGAGAAAGCCACAACACTTCTGTTCGCGCAGCACTGCCACGATAAGAGGCTGCGTGTGTGCTCTTAGTGAATCGATGCCAACCTGTGAGCATCGACTCATATAACTCATGCGCGTAACCCGACACAATGACGCTTCCCTTAAGCTTTTGTAGCGCTGTCAGTAATTCAACGTGGTCATCGCTCGTCATCTCATGCCGATAACAGGCACTCCCCATCTGACGCGTGGCAGGCAGATAAGGGGGATCGACGTAAAATAAAGTATCGGGTTTATCGTGTGTTTTGAGTATTTGAAGCGCGGGTCTATTTTCAATCAAGACCCCTTGCAGGCGCTGACTAAAGCTTTGAATGTATTCTGGAATGCGGGCCCATATATCCATCACAGTGCTTTTACGTGTTGTGTCAATACGAAAGCCGGTTTTTCCTTTGGTAGCCCCAGCTGAGCCAAACCCCATTTCGGCTCGGATCAAAGTACGGCGAGCACGCTCAACCGGATCGTCACAGGGCTCCCAAGCACGCTCAAACTCAGTTCGAGCATAGGGTGTAAGTGTGAGCAATTCGGTGAGTTGGGTGCGCAATACGCCGTCCTGCAATACACGCATGACATTGACAATGTCGCCATCCAGATCGTTGTAAACTTCTGCTTGGCTACGGAATTTTTGCATCAATACAGAAGCCGCACCCCCGAAGGGTTCAACGTAAACCCGGTGAGGTGGAAAATGACTGATGATCCAGTCTGACAACCGGAACTTGCCACCGTGGTAACGCATAATCGGACGGGTTGGTTTGGTCATATCATCTCTTTAAAAATCGCGGCCCTATTCATCCCGCACCTTCTCTGCCAATGAATCTCGTTTTTCGCCACAATGTCCATATGCATAATCACGAAGGATTTTGCGAATGAACGGCGATAACGATTCCGCCCCTTGGCGCGCAGCCATGACTTTTAGGTCGCTTTTAAGCGTTTCATCAAGCCATACTCGGATATCGTCAATAAACTTTTCGCGTTTTCGATTCACCACTTCTTCAACTCAGAGTAAAAGTACATATGATTGAAAATGAAATTAAGCCTGGTTCATTAGTTTTAGAGCCGCAAAATAATAGAAAGACGGTTCTTGCGAAGGCCGCTTTCGAACGCCTTAACTCCGGGATTCGAGAACGAATTTCGGTAGAAGTCTTGATTCCAGTTCGCGGTAAAACTTTGGAAGCCATTCAAGGGCACTTTTTCCAATATGCTTCGAAAATGCTAGAAGAGTTTTGGTTTGCGAATGATCCACAGAAATTTTGGAGACCGGTATAACAGCCTTTCTCTGCGCGCAGCAGAACTCGTAAGCCCATTCGGTCGTGATTATTTCGGTGTGCATTTAGGTAGCCTTTAGCCTTAATTTGAGCGAGCACAGTCATCAGCTATGTTTGATAGAAGCTGTTTAGATATTTCTTCGGTGGACGCAGGGCGACAGCGCTCTTCGTACAATGAGATCAATCTTGACCCGATTTTGTAAGAGAAGCGATGCCCGCGCCGCCCGAGCGACAGGGCGGAGATCATCGATTGAGAACACGGAACAAGCTGAGCCAATTTATTTTGAGTGAGCCCAGTAGCCAGTAATTTGAGTACAGTTTGTTTGATATCCATAGCTAATTATCACTTAGGTGATTTTATGTGTCAACACCAAAGAACTTTAATTTTATAATACATTTGTGCTATGGAAACTCTAGCTAAACGGCTCATCTGGGCCCGTCATCAGAAAAAAATGCCGCAGGCGATACTTGCGAAATTGGTTGGAATTACCCAATCAGCGATTGGAAATTTGGAAGCAGGTTCGAGGCTGTCCAGTCGGCATACTGCCAAAATTGCAGCAGTGCTCGGAGTGGACGCGCTCTGGCTTTCGGACGGAACAGGCCAGCCTTGTCCAGGTGGAGTAGGAAAAAGAGCGGCCCAGAATATTTTTACAGAAGGCCAATCGCTGGCAGAGTTATGGCAGGTTGATGCAGCGCTGCGCCAGGCAGCAGCGGCAGTGGCAAGAGCTCAAGCCCTGGTCCGGGAGTACATCGTAACTCGTGAGGGCTGTGCTGCTTTAGTACTGCCTAAGCTGGACATCGGCACAAGGGTTGAAGAAGATAGTGTATTAAGTGAAGTTCACGACTCATCTGGGGATACCCGAAAACGCGGGCAGGGAAAGTAAAACTGAAGGTGGGTATCTGTAATCAATAGCAGCTCTGCATTGATTACAAAGACCGAGTCTATGAAATATAAATCGCACGCTTAATTCCAACCCGGGGATCTCTGGGAGTTACGCCTGAGCTCCATATTTATGCCGAAGTACTGATCGGAAAATTCTGTTGATGCCTGAATCCTGTATTTTGCCAAACTAAAAATAGAAGCACTTAAACTTTAAGTCAGCCTAGCTGCCACTCATTAAAGCGTTCGATAGCCACCTTTTGATCTTTGATCCAGTATGTCGCATCGGTACACAAACCCTTGTTAAGATTGGCTGGATAAGTTGGAAGAAGTGTCTTTTGCTTGGGATTAATATATTTAAAGGCATCGGGCTGCACTGGACCAACTCCGAGCTGAGCAAAAAGCGCCTGCCGCTTCGGATGGGAGACAAATTTGATAAACTGGCGGCATATATCGAGGTTAGGGGTTCCTTTTAAGATAGCCCAATTTTCGCATTTATAAATATGTTGATCCCATGCAATCGAAACCGGTACGCCTGCTTTAATAGCTTCTTGTACCCGGCCAGTCCAAATCAGAGCTAAATCAATTTCGCCGTTTTTTAATAATTGCTCTGACTGTGGCCCATACATCCACCAAACGGCAATTTGAGATTTTATTCTGTCTAAACTGGCAAATGCCGCATCGAGATCACAAGGATAAACTTTTTCAGCAGAGACACCACTAGCCATCAAGGCAGCTTCAATAGTATCAAAGGGATGCTTACGCAGCGTGCGACGACCAGGAAAATTTTCTACATCCCATAGGTCTTTCCATGATTCTGGAGCTTGGCGTCCCTTGAATTTGTCAGTTCGATATGCCAGCACTGTTGAATATACATTCGACCCAATACCGTAGGGTGATATAAACTCCTTGGGAATCGACGAAATAATGTGATCGTCCTCAAGTCCATGCAGTTCTAAAAAAATTCCACCTGTTGTTAGAGACTGAACGGCTCTATGGCTAATCGCCGCAATATCCCATAGCGGTCGCTTGGATTCAACCATCATTCTAATTTGTGCAGTCGGCTCTGGTGGCGACGTAACACTAATAACTTTAATACCAGTTACTTTCATAAAGGGCTTGTAAAGCACCTCTGTATATACTTCAGAGAAGACTCCGCCTGAATCTCGGACCACGATTTCTCTTGAGGCCGAGCGGGAAGGCGTCCAAACGAATGGACTAGAAACGATAGCAGCAGAAAGTGCTATTTTTTTGATTGCTTGGCGGCGATTGATGACAAATTGCTTCTTATCGTTCATGCAGTTTCTCCTAAAATATTTTTCAGTGTGTGATTTTCAAGTTACACACTGAAAAACGCTCTAGACGCATAAAAAATCGCAATCTTCTTTTGGTCTAAGATTAGATTGATTCTGTTGAAAAATCGAGAATTTTGTTGCGATTAAATTTAGCAGTCGGTTCGCTGCTGGAGAAAGAGGCCTGCCTCGCCTGACAATTAAACAGGCTTTCATAGAAGTAAAGGCTGGATGATCGATTTCAAATGGTACGAGTTGATTCGCTTGAATTTCGTGGCGCGCTGCAAAAGATGATATGAGCACTCCACCACGGCCAGCAATGGCGGCTTTTTTTCTTGCGGAAATGGAATCACTAGTAAACGCTGGAAGCAGTTGAATTTTTTCTGAACGCTCTAACGATTGAATTATTTTTCCTATGTTGTAATGGGGCGGAGGTTGCACAATCGGATAAACAGCTATGTCTAACAAAGTTCCTTTTCTTTTTTTAGCAAGCGGATGGGCATTATTTACAAGTATGTTTAGGGGTAAAGGCGCATGTGCATGGCAACGAATATCTGAGTGATCGGGATAATGGCTATGTATGATCCCTATATGAGCCTTATCTTCGAGTACTGTAGTGATTATTTGAGGGGTGCTATCAACTTCTTGAACTCCAATAGCGCAAGTAGAATGTTCATGACAAAAATCGTTAATGACCTCTTCCATAAGTGCATCAATATAGGTAGCGAACGTAGCAATATTGATATTGCCACGTTTCATATTACCCAATTCTTGCAAGGTGGTTTCCATACGATCTCTCAGTGCATGAGACTCCCAATAATATTTAAGCACGATCTCAGCCGCCTCGGTCGGCTTCATACCCTTTGGTCCGCAACGCTCAAACAAAATAGTGCCAAGCCCTTCTTCCAGAAGGTGGATTTGCTCAGACACCACTGGCGGAACAGTGTTCATATTATTAGCCGCGGCGCTAATTGATTTATGTTTCACTACTTCCTGGAAACAATCCAACCACTTCTGCTTAATATCCTTCCATTGATTCACTGTTTTCATAAAAGCCCATTCACTTAAAGATACATGGCGCTAATTTTAGCCAAATCACTAACGACAAAAAGGTATTACCAGTATTGTCGAGAATGCTCACGCCGAACATACTAGCACCGAAATATGCTACTTGGAGATAGGAGCATTTCTGATACAACAAGACCTTAATTTCGTGCTCCGTCTCAGCAATGCCATTGCTTTTTTTGTGAGGTGTGCCTTTAGTTTATAAAGCCTCAAAAACTCTTAGAGGCCACCTTTGATAGCAAGTGATAAATAAATAATTCAGATCAAGGAGATATAGAAAAATGAATACTCACTCTGTTGATAGCAGTGTTTTGATGCATAAAAAGTGGCGATATTTTCTGCGGCGGTATCAGATGGGTATCTTTCACCGCCTGTCCAGTTATGCCTACTGGCAAAAGCTCATGCACAGACGCATCGGCACTATTCTTTTACTGGTATAGACTGCCTCGGATTTTTTTGACTTTTAAAAAAATTCCGGCGATATTTCTATCAGATAGCGCTCCTTGGCGTACACGGTTTTACCTGCGCTGAATCAGGATAGCGTATCCGAAGTCTATATCGGAGGAGGGCCTGTTATCGCGAGCCTTTTTCACTCCGCCACCCATATCATGATTGAGGGCATTTGTGCTTCTAGAGTGATGAAGTAATGCCAGTATAAGCACGCCATCAATGATATGTCGTATGTAATGCCTCTTATAAATTTCAATACTGGAGCACTATGAGCAATGTCATTTCCTTCCGGCAGTATGCAGAAAGCGAGCAAAAAGATGAACGACCAGAAGCCATTTCGTGGATTTCGGTCTGGGCTGACTGTAATGGGCGGTATTGTATCGAAGCTACGGGGGCATATAGTGGCCGTAGTGATTTGATTTCTCTAGCGCTTGCGTCAGCGCTTACGGCCCTATTAAAAGTGAATTCAAATATATAAAGCCTTGGGATACGGAGCATCCGGCTAGCTCCCAAACAGAGACATCGATAAAAACGCTCACAATTCTTCCATTCGATCCACGAAAGTTATAAGAAAAAATAACACTATAGTTGACATCTATTAAACACTTAAGTATTATTCATTTGCAAAGAAATATTTCTTAAGTGTTACTTAAGGAAAGGTATCGATGTCCTTGCATATCGGCAACACGAAAGGGCATGGAACTGACCGGAATTCTGAACAAATCGATGGAAAACTGAAAGAGGAATATTGAGTGGAAAGCTTGATTGTTATTACACCTACAAAATTTCAAGGGCATTCCGTACCGACCGTTAATGCGCGTGACTTGCATGTATTTTTGGACGTTGCAACGCCCTTCAAAGATTGGAGTGCTCGTCGAATTGCAGAATTTGGATTCGAAGATGGGAAGGACTTTTGCTCATTTTTGAGCAAAAGTACCGGTGGCCGACCTTTAAAAGAATATGCCTTGACTCTGGAAATGGCTAAAGAACTGTCAATGGTCGAGCGTAGCGAAAAAGGTAAACAGGCCCGACAGTATTTCATTGAATGTGAGCGCCGTACACGCTCTCCTGCAATAGATTTGCATGGCTTGCTTAATGATCCAAAGCAGCTACGCACGATACTACTGACGTATACCGAAGAGGTCGGGGCGCTGCGAAGCCAGGTGGAAGAATTAAAACCTAAAGCTGATTTTTATGACCATGTCGGAAAAGCTATCAATGCTCAAACTGTGCAAGAAGTAGCCAAAGTCATTGGCACTGGACCTAAAAGACTTTTTGCCTGGCTGCGTGAGCGCCGTTTATTGATGCAGAACAATCTACCGTATCAAGAACAGATTGAAGCTGGACGCTTTCGCGTGATTGAGCGGCAGTATGAAGACCCGAGAGGCGAAAATCATATCTATGCGCGCACCTTGATTACTGGAAAAGGGTTGACGTGGATTCAGAAGCAGTTTGTTCAAGGAGCGACAGCATGAATGATGAAACCATCAATGTGATTGCTGTATGCCAGAGCGCTGTGGAAAATAAATTCGCCTTCACTCAACCTGGAAAAAGGTTGAACAGACAATTACCGATCAATACGGCAAGAACAGACAGACAAAATTTAATAAAGTCTTTTTTGCTCAAATATTGGCCTATAAACCACATGCCTATGGTCATCATTACAAGGCCAAGAGCAGCAGGTGTAGACATATTTGGAGTTAAAGCATTAGATATTCAGGAGAATATTAGGGAAGAGGCTTACTCAGAAAACAATCAAAAGAATGCTCTCGCAACAAGCGCAAGTACTCCGCCAATAATTGCACCTAACCCCCATTTTAGCATCGAGATTTCAGTCTTTAAAACAACGAACATCTTTTCCATATCGTTGCGCAATGAAGCATTTATGGCAACCATATCTTTACGCAGGTCGCTGATTTCATGGCGCAAGCCTGTCTCGAGTCTATCTAAGTCATTTCTTATAGCAGACTCATATTCCCGCAGATCAGTTTTGGTTGCTAACTCTGCTGTCTCGTGTGAATTTTTTACGGCGATAGAAAAAGCTTTCGCTTGCGCCTCTGGCACCCCAGCATCTTTAAGCGTCTCAACAAATTGCAATGTATCGAATGCAACTGCACCCATAGTTAGTACCTCCTGTATTCAGATTCTAGCACAACCTTTTCTTTCTACTATTTCCACCAGAAAAGCTGCAAATGAAGGTGAATTCTGCACATGGAGTATGTCATGAACTTGAATGAACTGATGCGAAAAGCTGAGGCCAGCTACGACCGATTACAGGCACGCTCAGAAGCTGCCGATGAAGATTACTGCGCGCGTGCTGACGAAGTTGGAGAAAACATGACATTCGATGACCTACTAGAAGCCATGCTGGATTTATCCGATTCGGTCAAAAAACAAGCACTGCATGATGCTGCCCAGGCTAAATCTACCGATTTGATTGCTGAAACCTATGAGCGCCTTTTGCAAGCGCAGACAGGAAAAGCGCTGCAAAAAGCGACTACCTGTGCCCGGCATCTGGCTCTTTATGAGAGTTAAAGCCATGCAAGAACTAAATCGATCCAAAATTTCACAGAGGAAAGAGCCATGTCAGAACAATTGATAAGTCCAAAGAAATATGAGTTAGTTGAAGATGATTTCATTGAGTCATCAAATAGAAAGCTCTTCCGAATCCGTGCCTTGATTGATTTTGGTCGTGCCAAGATTGGTGAGCTCGGTGGTTATATCGAAAAAGAAGAGAACCTGAGCCAGCTCGGTTATGCGTGGGTGAGCGACAGTGCTCAAGTATTCGACAATGCTTGCGTATCTGATAACGCATGGGTATTAGACAGTGCGCAAGTATATGGCGATGCTCAGGTATTTGGCATTGCATCGATATCTGGCAATGCACAAGTATACGGCACTGCAGAAGTATATGAGGATGCAAAAGTATCTGACAGCGCGCAGGTGTTCGGCGATGCCGTGGTATTTGAATGCGCAAAAATATCAGGCAATGCAATAGTGTCTGGTGAGATTTGGCTGTCAGGTGATACGCATCTCTCAGGCAGCGCAATGGTATCAAGTCACCGGGATTTTGTGACCTTTGGGGGAGATGACCTGCGCACGCTGGTAACAGTTTGTCGAACTCAAACTGGAATTGAACTGACTCATAAGGGTTTTTGTGGAACTCCAGAATCTTTTTTAGAACTCATCACTCAACAGTATGGGGACAGTCGTACTACTCAGCAGTATCGAGTAGGCATCGAATACGCCCTAAACCGCTTGCAGGACGATGACTCTTTAAAAGAGGTTGCAACGTGAGCCGAACGAAACCGATGTTCAAACCACCACAACCTGCACAGAGGAAAGAGCCATGTCAGAAACCTTTATAGCACCAAAGAAATTTGAATTAGTTGAAGACGATTTCATCGAATTCTCGAGCTGTGCACTCTGTCGAATTCGGGCCTTGATGAATTTTGGCAACGTCAAGGCAGGCGAACTTGGGGGCTATATCGAAAAAGAAGCGAATTTAAGCCAGTTTGGCAAAGCATGGATATCAGGTGATGCACAGGTGTATGAAGATGCACGGGTTTCGGGTAATGCGCGTATATCTGGTCAAGTCAGTATATCGGGTCGGGCACGGATATCAGGTGACGCGCGGGTGACTCGTGATGCAAGGGTAACGGACGATGCGCGGGTGTTTGGCAATGCATATATTTCAAGCTATGCGTACATATCCGGTTATGCGCAGGTTTTTGGGTATACGAGTCTGTCAGAGCGTATGCGCTTGTCAGGCCATGCATGGGTATCAAGAGATGAAGACGTGCTCTGGTTCCCCAATCTTGGTCGCGAATATTCTGCTTTAACGGTCTATCGCACCCAAACCGGGATTGAACTCACCCATGGGATTTACTGCGGCACGCCCGAAGCCCTCCTTGAAAAGGTGATTAAACAGTATGGCCATTCGCGTACTGCTCGGGAATATCGAAAGCTGATCGAATTCGCGCAATATCGCTTGCAAGCTGATGACTCTTTAAAAGAGGTTGCAACATGAGTTGGACGAAACCGATGCTCAAACCACCACAACCTGCACAGAGGAAAAAGCCATGTTAGGAACCTTTATAGCACCGAAGAAATTTGAGTTGGTTGAAGATGATTTTATCGTGGACTGGGGCCGCAAATTATTCCGAATCCGTGCGTTGATCGATTTTGGTCGTACCAAGACTGGAGAGCTTGGTGGTTATGTGGAAAAAGAAGGGAATTTAAGCCAACTGGGTGCCGCGTGGATAACGGATGACGCACGTGTATATGGCGATGCAAGGGTATATGGCAATGCCTACGTATCTGAGAGAGCTCGTGTATCAGATCATGCGCACGTGTATGGCGATACTCGAGTCTGTGAAGACGCACAAGTGTTTGATAACGCCAGGGTGTACGAGGATGCGTTGGTATTTGGAGAGGCGAGTGTTTCTGGCCATTCTCAAGTGTACGGGGGTGCATTGGTATACGGAAATTCAGAAATATCTGGCCATGCACAGGTGTTTGGCAACACGTGTTTGACAGATGGGGACTTATCAGGCCATGCGTGGGTATCGAGCAATGAAGACACGGTTTGGCTCCCCCATGTTGACCGTGAACATTATTCTTTAACAGTCTATCGAACCCAAACTGGGTTTGAACTCACGCATGGGCTTTTCTGCGGTACGCCTGAGTTTTTCCTTGAAACAGTGATTCAAAAGTATGGCTATTCGCGTACCGCTCGGGAATATCGCCTGTTGCTCCAATTCGCTCAATCCCGCTTGCAGGCCGACGACTCTTTACAAGAGGCTGCCGCATGAATCGCCACGACAACGACTTGTTACGCGCCGCAATACGAGCGGATCGTACAGAGCTTTTCATCAAAGCAAGTACCGCTATTTTCTCTATAACTGCTTGCCTAGCAGGCGCATTTTTAATTTTCCTCGATTGGAGATTTGTGTGAACAAACTCATTACTCAATGTATCGCTGAATACAGCCAAGTTGAAGCTGGGCTAGCAGTTCTCAAGCAGAAATATGGAGAGGATGCTTTTCAATCTGAGAGATACCAAATGTCCTACACCCCAAGCTCATCTTAAATACAGGAGAGACACATGAGCGCATTAGTCGAAAAACAGGCCTTCGATCTCACCCCGAGATCGCTAGATGAAGTGATGAAATTTGCCGAGTTGATGGCGAGCTCCTCGATTGTGCCAAAGGAATTTATCGGCAAGCCCGGTAATATTCTAGTGGCGATTCAATGGGGCATGGAGCTTGGCTTAAAGCCGATGCAGGCGATGCAGAACATTGCCGTTATTAACGGTAGGCCGTCGCTATGGGGTGATGCCGTCATTGCACTCGTGCGAGCCTCTCCACTGTGTGAATACGTCAATGAATCACTCGACAATGGAATGGCTGTGTGCCGAGTTAAGCGGGTGGGCGAAGCTGAGCAAATGCGGACTTTTTCGAAAGCGGATGCAGATCGGGCGGGACTGAGCAGCAAGCCAGGGCCCTGGTTACAGTATCCCAATCGAATGATGCAGATGCGAGCACGTGCTTTTGCGCTGCGGGACGTATTTCCTGACGTACTAAGAGGAATGCCGATTGCGGAAGAAATGATGGATAGTCCCGTTGAAAAGGGGGGCGCATCGCGCTATGTCTCTCCAGCAGAGATTGTCTCTAATACTGCCTTACTCCACCAACGCACTGAACAGCACGTTCACCTAATTGAAAGATTGGAAGAAGTTGCTCGCACAGGTGGCTACGAAGCATTGGCCTCTTGCTGGTCGGGTAAGTTGGCACTGGCGGGCGGTGAAACGCTGACGCTTGAAGACCGCAAAGCAATTGGCACGCAAGAATTAGAACGGCTCAAACAAATCGCTAAGGGGAATGCACCTCTGACCCTCCCCGAAGGGGACAGCCATGAGTAACTTGATTGAACAGCGTAGTGACGCATGGCGGCTTGCCCGTGCAGGTAAATTGACCGCCTCTCGCTTTAGAGACGTGATGGCCGTCAAGCGCGATGGTAAACCGACGGCCGCGCGTGATAAATATATGAGAGAAATGGTATTTGAGCGTTTGGCAGGGGTGCCGCGGCATGAGATCAACGGGCCGTCTCTCAAATGGGGAACCGAAGCGGAATCTTTTGCCCGTGAGGCTTATGAGCTTGAAACGGGTTATCTGGTTGAGGCGTCGGAGTTTGTTGTGCACCCGGACTATCCATTTATTGGATGCTCCCCGGATGGTTTGATCGGACAGGAGGGCGGCTACGAAAGCAAATGCCCGATGGATGAGGCCGTGCATATTCACACTTGGCTCAATGGTATGCCTGATGAGCATATGCCGCAAATTCAAGGCTGTATGTGGGTGACCGGGCGCTCATGGTGGACCTTTGTTTCATACGATCCGCGTTTGAACGAGCGCTTGCGCCTTTTTTATCAGCGCATCGAGCGTGATGATGCCTATATCCAAACCAAGTTACTGCCTGCTTTGCTTCAATTTGAAACAGAAGTCGAACAGATGCGACTGTGTTTAGAAAAGAGAGCGCAAGTTGGTGAGAGCATGACCCAAAAGGAGGCAGCGTGAGCGCTCTTCATACTTTTTTTGTCTACACCCACCCCCAAATTTTACGACTGAATTAAATAAGGAACGCTATGTATCGCTTAAATACTACCGCTGCTCGGCTTGTTGACCAGAACAGCGCACGCATCACCCAGCCTGGAGAATATATTGGTGTATTCACGTGTGCTGAGGCGGTCAAGAGCTCCCTAAAAAGCACGCAGGGCATTAAATTGATGTTTGAGACAGAGGCCAAACAGAAAGAGCATTTTTCACTTTGGACACTGAGTGCGGAGGGTAAAGAACTCTATGGCCACCGGCAACTCAATGCGCTGATGGTGTGTTTGGGTATTGACCATATTCAACCGACGCCAGACTTTATTAAAACATGGGACAACGTCGATAAGCCTACTCAAGTATTTAAAGGCTTAATGAATAAAAAAATCGGCGTGCTGTTGGACACTGAGGCGTATGGAAAGCAAGATGGTCAAATCAGGATTAAGGTTGTGCCAGTCGGATTTTTTAATCCTGACAGCCGATTAATTGCTTCGGAAATACTGGATGGTAACGCACAGCCGCAACGACTGGCCGAGCTCGTTGAAACGCTCAAGCACCGTCCATTTAAAAGATCAAATCCTCCGTCTTCAAGCAATGAACCCTATGTTGCGCCCCATATTGAGTTTAGCGACATGGACGACGATATTCCATTCTAAAGCTGTCATCTCTATTCCCTGACCATTTGGAGGTCAACGATGCAAAACTTGACTGATTACGCCAAGCGCTGTCAAAGCTGGCTTAAAGCGCTACAAAATCGTGTGAGCTGGCAGAAGAAGATTAGCTTGCGCATCGGCATTGTTCCATTGCCGGTAGTTGGCCTGATTATGGGGTGTATGACTGCCTTTCTGACATTTGGCACGATGCCTGGGGAAATTTCAGTCATGTTGGCTATCTTGGCCGTACTGGGATTTAGCTGTGCTGAATTGGGTCGGCGCCTACCTGGCCTAAAACAAATCGGCGGACCTGTCATCGTCACCATCCTACTGCCTTCATGCCTGGTGCATTACCAGCTCATACCTGTTGCTTTAGTGCGTTCAATAGAGAGCTTTTGGCATACGACGAATATCCTATACCTCTTTACCGTCGCGGTGATTGTTGGCGGCATCCTGAGTATGGATCGACAGGTCCTGATCAAAGGGTTCGTTAAGCTTTTTATTCCGCTGGCTGCCGGTTCTGTCGCCGCGGCAATGATTGGCACACTCACAGGCATGGCGCTGGGGTTGGATGCGCGTCACACATTCTTTTATATCGTGGTGCCGATTATGGCAGGTGGGCTAGGGGAGGGGGCGATTCCGCTTACGCTGGATTATGCGGCAATTCTGAACGTCTCACAACCTGAGCTTTTTGCCCAGGTGACGCCGCCTATCGTGCTGGGTAATCTTTGCGCGATTGTCTGCGCCACTGTGCTACACAGATTGGGCAAGCGTTTCCCCAAATACAGTGCAGGCCAATGCTTATCAGCGAACCGTTTAATACGCAAACAAGCGCATTTGACGCCTACCACAATGGAGTCTTTAGCAACGGCGGGCATGGTGGCCTTGAGCCTTTATATGGTGGGAATATTGGTGAATCAATTCACCGGCTGGCCTGCGCCGATTGTGATGCTGGGCCTAGCCATACTGGTTAAATTGACCTGCGCTATTTCGCCCAAATTAGAAGACGGCGCTGACTTAATGCACCACTTCTTTACTAAAGCAGCGGCGTATCCGATTCTTTTTGGGATGGGATTAACCCTGACGCCATGGCAAGCCTTGGTTACAGCCTTAACGCCGGTTTATTTGATCACCATCTTTGTGACGGTGCTAACCCTGGCGCTAACCGGCCTTATTGTAGGTCGTTGGGCCGGACTAAATCCGATTGAAAGCGCAATCATCAATGTTTGCCATAGCGGGATGGGCAGCGTCGGGGATATGGCGATTCTAACCTCAGCCCATCGGATGCACCTGATGCCATTCGCACAGCTTGCAACGCGTATTGGCGGGGCACTCACGATCGTGATTGCTCTGATGATGTTTAGTCAATAGCAACCTTAACTCAACTGGAGAAAGTAATGATAAAGCAATATAGATATGCCCTACTAGACGAAGGTATGACATTCGAAGATGCCTACTCGTTTGATTCAAATTTTGATGAGAATGAAGCTCAATCTGTAGCCCTTGATGCATCCGTGGATTATTACGCTGAGCGGGAGGGTTGGAGGAAAGCTGATTGGCCGCTATATATTGAGGTATTCAAAGAGGATAAATCAAGTCTTGGGGTTTTTAATGTGGAACGCGACCGTGAGCTTCACCACTGATTTTTTTGGAAAAATAAAACATCGATGAAAAACAGCCATGATGAATAGGAAAACAGAGATGAATCAATATAGATATGCGGTGCTGGACTACGACGAACAATTTGAAAATGGACGTTGTTTTGAATCGATGCTGGATGAAGATGAGGTTGAAGGTTTGGCCAAAGCAGCGGCGGAGTATTTTGATTCGGAGTGTTTTTGGGGCGCGGATAGCGAAGAGGGTGAACTTCTTATTGAGGTGTTTAAAGGGGATGGATTAAGCCTAGGAGTCTTTGAGGTTCATAAAGAACTGATCGCTAGTTTTAGTATTTATCCAAAAAATAAAAGCATAGATTCAACGAACCCGGCTGTAAGTTCAGAGGTGCTGGCAACGAAGACCAATTAATGAATGGAGAAAATAGATGAAAGCTTATAAATATATTGTGGATGAATGTGATCCTTTCGAATATGCGAGTTGTTTTAATTCAGATTGGGAATGGAATGAATCTATGTCTATTCAAATATTCAAAGAGGATGGAACAAGCCTTGGAGTATTTAATGTGGGATACGATTTAGAACCTCAATTTTGGGTGTGGGCAGAAGGACCTGCTCAACGCTCCAACCCATGCTGAGGAGTGTAAATGGAAACGAGTGAGGTTTTTTTGACAGAAGCGCAGGTGGATGAGCTGACAGGGATCAGGCGAGGCAAGACGCTGGAAGCAGGGACAGCGTATGCGCGCAAGGCGAGCAAATACGAAAGGCAGGAAGCATATTTAAAAGAGCAGGGCATCGTATTTTTTATGAATGTGCGAGGTCGGCCGATCGTAGCGCGTGCAGCGGTAGAGGGCCGGTCAGAAGAAGTGAAAGCGAAAAGTTGGCAACCGAAGTTAGCGATTCAGGTTAAAGATGAGCCAAACCGCGTCTAATTTACCACCGCGGATGCGGGCGAGGGTACAGCGTAGCGGCCAGACATATTATTACTACGATACGGGCCACTCCTCGAGGCAAGAGATCGCGCTAGGCGCAGATTACTTAGAGGCACTACAAAAGTGGACGGAGCTGGATACGCAAAACCAGTTGGATGATCGAGTAAAGGTGACGTTTCGTCATGCGGCGCAACGATATAGACAGGAAGTGATCCCAACGAAGGCACCTCGCACGCAGAAAGACAATCTGGCGGAGTTAGTTAAATTGCTGGAATTTTTTGATAATCCACCGGCATTACTGGAAGAGGTCAGGCCGATCCATATACGTCAATTTTTAGATTGGCGAGTGAAAGAAACAGTAAAGAAACTTAAAGAGGCTGGTCAAGCCGTGAAGGGTACAGAAGGGCAGATAAGAGCCAATCGAGAGAAGTCGTTATTCTCGCATATCTGGAACAAGGCAAGGGAATGGGGGTATACGGATCAGCCGAATCCGTGTTTAGGGATCAAGGGCTATCGAGAAGACGGGCGCAGTGTGTATATCGAAGACAGTGAATATGGAGCGATTTATGCGAAAGCTCGACAACCGCTGTGCGATGCGATGGATTTGGCGTATCTAACAGGTCAGCGACCGTCAGATGTTTTAAAGATGACAGAGCAGGATATAAAAGAAGGGTGCCTGCTGGTACAGCAAAACAAGACAAAGACGAAACTGAGGATAGCGATCACAGGTGATCTGGAAAAGACTCTGGATCGAATATTAAAGAGAAAAGCCGAGCACAACACAGGCCATTTTGATTTGATTGTGAATGAGTTAGGGGAGCGAGTTGCGTTAAAAACTCTGCAAGCGATGTTTGCGCGAGCACGGAGTGCTGCGGGCTTATGCGCAGGGGATTATCAGTTTCGAGATTTAAGAGCGAAAGCGGGGACAGATAAAGCAGAGTTATCGGGGGATATACGCCTGGCGCAAAAGCAGTTGGGGCATACGAGCATCAAGATGACTGAGCACTATGTGCGGAATCGTCGAGGTGAGAAGGTAGAGCCTACGAAATAAATGAGTGACGATGGTGACCCTAAGCATGGCTGTTTGGGTCACCTCTCTTAAAGAAAACTCGGAGAGTGAACGAATGCGCTGAACTCTGTGTTGACATCACCGACAACTTGAAACAAGAGAAAATATTTTAGTCCATAAATAATTTTTAAAAATCAAATATAAATCAATAGGTTAAGTTAATGTTGGACGAAATGAATGATGAACAAAAAGATTTAGCCCAAGTCGTTCGCTTTGCTCTCGCGGAGCAATTGAATTTGTTTTTGCGGTCAAAGCAATCTTGCACTGCAACGATATTGCGCAAAGCGTTGACTCCTACGACTGCGAAACCTATCCGTGGATGCTGAGTCACGCTTATTGCTCCTGAAGGTTTTTAAAGACTTCATCGATTGTGACTCTCCATTTTTGTCGGCGGACTTGGAAGGGTCGCTATAACAACGAATACAAATAGCATTTTGTTTGGCAGTATGCAGGCCATCAAGAAAATCATCTCCAGTCTCGACTCAGCCCAAACATTTTCCTCTTGTATTTATCGTTGCGATAAACCCGCCCACGAAACAGACGAAATAACGCATTCCGAAGCAAAAAACCGGCGCAGGGCGTGTTGTGATGGGGCCAAACAAGGAATTAGAAGAGGGGATGCGAAGCAAAAACCGGCGCAAAAGCGAAGGTTTGAAACGGGAAAGCCTTATAGAATCAGGGGTCTGGCGGAAAGGGAGGGATTTGAACCCTCGATACGGGAGACCCGTATACCGGATTTCGAGTCCGGCGCATTCGACCACTCTGCCACCTTTCCTAGATTTTCTGCTGTCGCAGCGAACAGCGACGAGGGCAGATTCTATCAGAACGATGGGGTTACTGTCTTAATTTATTGTTTTTTAGTTTTAATTTTCTTGGTTGGCATTCAGTTGTGGCTGCAGCGTGAGCGTGTCAAACATATCTTTTGCTTGATCCCGTATTTGCGTTTGCATTTGTATAAACAAATTCTTCGATTGTTCGAGATAGCCGGTCATCATGGTTTGCATTAAAGGCGCTTGCATATTGATAAATTGTGACCACATATCAGCAGAGATGTTGCTATCGTAAATATCTTTCAATTGTTCGGTGAAGGTGTTTTGAATATCGATGAAAGCTTGCAGATTTTTTTGTAGATAGTTGCCGACCATTTCCTGCATAGGGTGGCCGTAAAAGCGGATGATTTGCAATAGCATTTCATGAGAAAAAATAGGCGCGCCAATGCTTTCTTCCTCGAAGCTGATTTGCAGCAAGATGCTGCGCGTCAGGTTTTCGCTTGTTTTGGCATCTATTACCCTAAATGTCTGCTCGTCTAGCACCAGCTGTTTTACATCGGCTAGCGTAATGTACGTACTCGTTTGCGTGTCGTAGAGTCGGCGATTCGGGTATTTTTTTATTAAGCGCAGATTTGTTTCGTTGGTCATTTTTGCTCTGGTTGGCTTACTGTCCTATAGTATTCACTAAATTACGCGGATACGCCACTCATCTTCGATTTAGTGCTCAAGCCAGATCATTGCCGCTTGACGTCCTGTTAAAGTTTGTCGTCGATATGAATAGAAGTGCATAGGGTCGGAAACAGTGCACCAGGCGCCACCGCTGATGCGTCGAATGCCAGCGCGGATCAGTCGTAGACGTGCCAAGGAGAATAAATTGGCCCAATATTTTCCTGGCGTATTTAGGTGAGGGCGGAAGGCGGCGGCAGTGGTAGCGCTTTCAGCTGCTGTGGCCGCTGCTAAAAATGCAGCGCGTACGTCGTCACCCACTTCAAAGGCGTGCGGGCCAATTGCCGGCCCAAGAAATGCATATAACTCTTGGCTTGAGCTTGTCAGGGCAGTAACTTCAGCGGCGGTGTGTTCTAGCACACCAGCTACGAGGCCGCGCCAGCCGGCGTGAGCGGCCCCCACTGCGCGACCTGCGCCATCGCAGATGAGTACTGGCAGGCAGTCAGCGCTCATGATGGTACAGGCAATGCCGGTTTGCGCTGTGACACTGGCATCTGCGCGTGGTGGGTGAAGTGCCTCTAGCGCAGTTTCTGCGCGCACTACGTTGGTTTGATGAACCTGCTCAAGCCAGGCGATACGGGTGTCGGTAAGGGTGGCTAGACGTTGACGGTTGGCGGCAACGCACTCTGTTTGATCCTCTGTATGCAGGCCCAGGTTAAGGCCTCCCGTAGATTCAATCCCATTCCGCCATTGTCCATAGGGTGGGGGACTCACGCCACCGATACGGGTTGTAAAGAGTATGCGCACTCGTGATGAGACCGGCCAATTAGGCGTGAGGCAATTGGCTAGTGATAATGGAGAGTATGCCGTTATGTCTGGCTTCATGTCAGTGGGTGTTGTGGGTCGTTATGCTCGACACCCTCAGCTTCAATGGTATCGCTTATCACCGTCGGCGCTAGGCCTAATGCCTCTGCCAGCAGAGAGATGTCAGCGGGCGCAGGCGTGCGCCATGCGCAGGTGAAGCCGGTTACTGGGTGTTCTAATTTGAGTTGCCAGGCGTGGAGTGCTTGCCGTGCAAAGTCAGCGGCACGGGTGGTGGCTAGGAGTTGCATATAGGGGGCGGTTTTACAGTACAGCGGGTCGCCGATGAGCGGATGGCCAATATGGGCCAAATGCACACGAATCTGGTGGGTGCGCCCGGTTTCGAGATCGCACTGTATGACAGCGAGGGATTGGCCCGCTAGAGTGCCGGTTGCAATCCGTCGATAATGGGTGCGTGCGGGTTTACCCACGGTACCCGCTACCACGGCCATTTTGATGCGATTGCGCGGGTCGCGGCCAAGCGGAGCATTAATCGTGCCATGGGCATTGGGTGTGCCCCAAACGAAGGCAAGATAACGGCGTTTGACGGTACGCGCTTGTAGCTGACGGACCAGGTGAGTTTGTGCCGTCAGCGTGCGTGCAATCACCATTAAGCCAGACGTATCTTTGTCGAGGCGATGAACAATACCAGCGCGGGGCAGGCCGGCGGCGGTTTTGCCATAGCGGTGCAACAGTCCGTTGAGCACGGTGCCATGCCAGTTACCTGTGGCCGGATGGACCACCAGCCCGGCGGGTTTATTAATCACCAGCAGTGCTGCATCTTCGTAAATTATTTCAAGCGGCACGGGCTCAGCTGTAAACGCAGTTTCCTCAGGCAATGGCTCGGGGGCGATCACGATCGATGCGGCCAGTGGCGCGGCTTGACGGATGCGGGCAGGCTGGCCGTTGACTTGTACACGCCCGGTTTCTATCCAGCTTTGCAAGCGGTTGCGTGAATAACTCGGAAACAGGCGAGCGAGTGCTTTGTCCAGGCGTTGGCCTGCCAATTCGGCCGGAATCTGGGCCATTAGTTGAGGAAGCTCGTCTGCTGATGCACCCTCAGTGGGTTCTGCACACAGCGCGAGAGCATCATCATCGAGTATATCTGCGTCAAATCCGGCGGCAGAGTCGAGGCTTGGGCTATAATCTTCTACGAGAAAACGAGTCATTGAGATTGAAAAGGCAAATGCAAGTGCTGAATAAATTTAAAATAGTGGTTCTTTTAGGAAGTATCGCGGCCATTCTGACAGGCTGTAGCGGTTTACCTGAAAAGATTGATGAAACAACAACCTGGTCTAATGGAAAATTATACTCGGAGGCCCAGGAAATGCTAACCGGCGGTGACTGGGCTCGTTGCGCGAAATATTTTGAAGCGCTAGAAGGCCGAGATCCGTTTGGCGAGTATGTGCAGCAAGCTCAAATCAATGTTGCTTATTGCAACTGGAAAGATAACGAAACGGCCGCTGCTTTGCAGGCCGTTAATCGTTTTATTCAATTGCATCCGAATCATCCTAACATTGCGTACGCTTATTATCTAAAGGGCGTCATCAATTTTAATGACGAGCTTGGTTTATTCGGCCGCCTGAGCCGACAAGACATCAGTGAGCGTGATCCAAAGGCGATGCGTGATTCATACAGCGCCTTCAAAATAGTGGTTGCGAGCTATCCACAAAGCCCGTATGCGCAGGATGCCGCGCAACGGCTGCGCTATATTGTCAATGCCCTGGCGGCCCACGAAGTGCATACTGCTGATTACTATTATCGGCGGGGTGCTTATATTGCGGCGGTGAATCGCGCGCAAGCAGCGCTTAAGCAATACGAAAACGCGCCGGCTACCGAAGATGCACTGCATATTATGGTGCTTTCCTATCGCGCGCTTGGCCAAACGAAACTGGCTAACGATGCTGAGCGTGTCTTGCAGGCCTCTTTCCCGGCGAGCCGCTATCTGCGGGATAGCGGTAGCAAGTTGAAGATTAAATCGTGACGCGTATGGATTGACTAGCGGTTGTCCGTCGCCGCTAGCGCCTCTTTAAGCGTACTGAATGCTCTCAATGCCCGCTGCGCTGGCTAATAAGCATAAGTTTGCGTGGCGTTTGGCAAAGAGTCCCACGGTCACGACCCCCGGCCAGCTGTTAATCTCCGCTTCGAGGGTCAGTGGGTCAGTGATATTTAAGTGCTGAACATCAATAATTTGATTGCCATTATCCGTCAGATAAGGCGTGCTATTTGAGGTGGTGCGTAATACCGGCATGCCACCTAATGCGAGGAGCTTGCGGCTTAGTGCGCTGCGTGCGATGGGCATAACTTCAACCGGCAGTGCGAAGTGGCCTAATGTATCGACGCGTTTAGAGTCATCTGCAATGCAGATAAATGTCTCGGCTACCATCGCAATAATTTTCTCGCGCGTTAGCGCACCGCCACCGCCTTTAATCATATGCCCATGATGATTGATCTCGTCAGCACCATCGATATACACCGGTAAGGTTTCGATCTGATTGAGTTCGAATACTTCAATCCCATGCATTTGAAGCCGCGAGGTGCTTGCATTTGAGCTCGACACAGCCCCCCGATAGCGGCTGCCAAACACTTTGCGCTCAGCCAGAACGTCAATAAAATAGTTGGCGGTTGAGCCGGTGCCGATACCGATCACGGCCCCTTCTGGTGCGTGGGCGAGGACATAATCGGCCGCCGCTTGGCTAACGAGAAATTTTAAGGTGTCCTGGGACATTGAGGTAGATCAAAAAAGAGAATTAAAATGATTCAACGGGAGCTGAGTTGGCCATGGTTTTTTTAGCGCTTGGGTACCGAGTTCACCATGATCCGTTGCCGCCGCGCCTCGAATAAGGCAATCCCGCTGGCTACCGATACATTTAGGCTTTCAACTGTGCCGGCCATTGGAATGTGCATCACTTCATCGCAGGTTTCGCGGGTTAAGCGGCGCATGCCTTCGCTTTCTGCGCCCATGACCAGCGCCAGCGGACCGGTAAGTTTGGTTTCATATAGGCTGGCGGGAGCATCATCCGCGGTGCCGGTCACCCAAATATTGGCGTCTTTTAATTCGCGTAAGGCGCGTGCTAGGTTGGTGACCGTAATATAAGGGGTTATATCAGCTGCGCCGCTGGCTACTTTGGCGGCAGTTGCATTGAGTCCCACCGCCCGATCACGAGGGGCGATTACCGCCTGTGCGCCAGCTGCATTCGCCACGCGCAAGCAGGCGCCAAGATTATGCGGATCAGTGACGCCGTCAAGCACCAATAAGAGCGCTGAACCGCTAATGCCATCGAGTAACTCGGCCAGATTCTGGGCCAGGTAGACTTCCGTGACGCGCGCGACTACGCCTTGGTGGCGGTCAGTGCCGGCGAGTCCTTGCAATCTACCTTCGTCAGCTGCAATCAGCCGCACGCCGGTGGCGGTATTTAAAAAATCCTGCATCCGCCGGTCGCGGCGGTTTGGATCATATAAGATTTCAGTGATAGTGGATGCGTCATGCCGCAGCCGTGCCGTGATTGCGTGAAAACCGTAAAGAAGTTTGAGATGAGCCATGCTGTAGAAGAGAAATCAAGTTTTTTTGCGCGGGCGTTTTGAGCTAGCCTGGGTGCTGCCGCGGGGTGCACGTCGAGGTGTTTCAGCGGGTTCTTTTTTTGCCGGCTGGGTTACTTTTGCTTTAGGTTTTTTCTCGGCTTTGGCAGGGACTGTTTTGGTGATTTGGCCTGCTGGCAGCTTGCGAAAAGTTTTAACTGGCTGATCCTGCACCAGAATAAAATCAATTTTACGTGTGTCAAGATCAACTCGACCTACCTGTACGCATACGCGATCGGCCAGCCGGTAGCGAGTGCCGCTGCGCTCGCCGCGTAATTCGTTTTTGATTTCGTCATATTGAAAATAATCTGAGCCAAGTTCGGTCACATGCACTAGACCTTCAACAAACAGCGTATCGAGTTGCACAAAGATGCCAAATGAAGTTACTGCGCTGACCATGCCACCATATTCTGCGCCGAGTTTATCGCGCATAAAATAACATTTAAGCCAGGCTTCAACATCGCGCGAGGCTTCATCTGCGCGTCGTTCATTGGCTGAACAGTGCAGGCCAAGCGACTCCCAAATCGCTTCGTTGCCTTGGCGTGGCGGTTTCGGTGCGGTATTGGCTTCGTTTTGTAAAGCGCGGGCACGGTTGCTCAGTGCAGTATTGAGCTGCAGACCCGGCAACAGGGCGGGTTGATAGCGCTTGCCGCTTAGCACAGCTCGGATGGCGCGATGTGTAAGTAAATCGGGGTAACGTCTAATCGGGCTAGTAAAGTGGGCATATGCTTCATAGGCTAAGCCGAAATGACCAATATTGTCTGGGCTATAGACGGCTTGTTGCATTGAGCGTAGCAGCATCGTTTGCAGCATTTGCGCATCTGGCCGCAGACGTATTTGTGCCATTAGTGCAGCATATTCGCTGGCATGGGGTTTATCGCCGCCTGCCAGCGAGAGCCCAAAGCCACGCAAAAAGCTCCGTAGATTGGCGAGCTTTTCTTCGGTCGGACTGTCATGGATGCGGTATAGCCCTGGGTGTTTATGGCGCTTTAAGAAATCAGCCGCGCAGACATTAGCGGCTAGCATGCACTCTTCAATTAATTTGTGTGCTTCATTGCGCGTGCGGGGAACAATTTGCTCGATTTTGCCAAGCGCATTGCACACAATATAGGTTTCGACCGTATCAAAATCAATTGCTCCGCGCTGATGACGCGCGTTTGCCAGCAGTTGATAGGCGCTATACAGATGTTGTAAATGCGGCAGCAAGGCGGCGTGGTTTTTGGCTTCTAGGCTGTCGGTGTTGCTTAAGATGGCGGCGACTTCAGTATACGTTAAGCGCGCTGCTGAATGAATCACGGCAGGATAGAATTGATACGCATGGAGCTCGCCCTGAGCGCTGATCACTAGGTCGCACACAAGGGTGCAACGATCTACGTCTGGGTTAAGAGAGCACAGCCCATTCGATAATTTTTCCGGCAACATTGGAATCACCCGGCGCGGAAAGTAAACCGAGGTGCTGCGCTCCAGCGCATCGATGTCAAGCGCATCGTTTGGCTTGACATAATGGGAGACATCCGCAATCGCGACCAGCAGCCGAAAACCATTGCCGCGGCCGACTTTGATCGGCTCGCAATAGACCGCATCGTCAAAGTCGCGCGCATCTTCACCGTCGATGGTGACGAGTGGCAGATCGCGTAGATCGACGCGATCGTGCAGATCGGTTGGGCGTATTTTTTCGGGTAACCTCTTAGCTTGAGCGAGTGCCGCCTCGCTAAATTGATGGGGGACCCCGTGTTTGCGTACGGCGATTTCAATTTCCATGCCAGGATCATCGATCTCACCGAGGATTTCGACAACTTTCCCCAAGGGCGCGGCATGACGGCTTGGAAATTCGATCAGCTCAACGCTTACCACCTGACCGGCTTTAGCCTGACCATGGGCCTGCGGCGCAATCACAATATCGTGGCCAATGCGCTTATCTTCTGGCACCAGCACCAGGGTGCCATTTTCGTTCAGCAAGCGGCCAGTGACATGCGTATTGGCGCGCTTGGTGACTTCAACAATATGCCCTTCAGGCCGTCCACGGCGGTCATAGCCAACCATGCGCGCGAGCACACGGTCATTGTGCATGACCTTTTGCATTTCAGCATTGCATAGAAAGAGATCGGCTTGCGCATCGTCACGAATTAAAAAACCATAGCCATCGCGGTGACCTTGGATGCGGCCGGCCACAAAAGTCGAGGAGGAAGCCAGTTGAAAATAGCCCTCTTGGCTGGCTTCAATTTGCTGGTCACGCTCCATGGCGGTTAGCCGTTTCAGCAACCCTTCCTCCTCTAAGGGTTTGACTGAGAGGGCTTGAGCAATATCATGGACAGTGAGTGGAGCAGTGGTTGCTCGCAACACACCAAGAATGTCTTCGCGACTTGGAATGGGATAAGGGAATTTATTCAAGGGCAGTTTAATGTTTTTTGTTATGTGGGTAGGTTTTTCTTGCATGAGAGCTGCAACAGCGAAAGAAGCAAATAAATCCAATGCTGCTAACTAGATAGAGATATTCTAACAGGGAAGGAGGTTTATACCAAATAGTGGAAATTTTAGGTTGCATCAATTCTTCGAGCCGATCAGTTTGGCTTAATGTTTTCTTTGTTGTATCCTGCGTCCTTCTTGTTGGTTTACCTCTTTATTCCTGATTTTATACGATGCCGCTTACCCATTCTACACCTAAGGTTGGTTTTGTTTCACTGGGTTGCCCAAAGGCCCTAGTCGATTCTGAACATATTTTGACTCAATTGCGCGCCGAAGGCTATGAAATTTCTGCGACCTACGCTGGCGCTGATCTAGTGGTGGTAAACACCTGTGGTTTCATCGATGAAGCGGTGCAGGAAAGCTTGGATACAATTGGCGAAGCTTTACATGAAAACGGTAAAGTTATTGTCACGGGTTGCTTGGGGGCGAAAAAAAGCGCAAGCGGCGCCTCTTTGATTAAAGACATTCATCCAAAAGTACTCGCCGTCACGGGGCCGCATGCGCTGGGCGAAGTTATGCAGGCGGTGCATCAGCATTTGCCAAAGCCGCACGACCCCTTTGCTGATCTGGTGCCGGCCGCAGGCGTGAAGTTAACGCCTCGCCATTACGCCTATCTGAAAATCTCTGAAGGCTGTAATCATCACTGTACCTTTTGCATCATCCCGTCGATGCGGGGCGATTTAGTCTCGCGGCCGGTCGCGGATATTATGCTGGAAGCAGAAAATCTGTTGCGTGCGGGGGTCCGCGAACTGCTCGTGATTTCGCAAGATACCAGCGCTTATGGTGTTGATGTCAAATATCGTATGGGTTTTTGGAATGGCCGGCCGATCAAAACCCGGATTACTGAGCTCGCAACGGCGTTAGGCGAGTTGGCGGCTCAGTATGGTGCCTGGGTACGCCTACATTATGTTTATCCTTATCCGCATGTCGACGAACTGATTCCGTTGATGGTGCAGCAACGGATCCTGCCTTACCTTGATGTCCCCTTTCAGCATGCGCATCCGGCGGTGTTAAAACGGATGAAACGTCCCGCCAACGCGCAAAAATCGCTTGAGCGGGTGCAAGCATGGCGCGCGATGTGCCCTGAATTAACGATTCGGAGTACTTTTATCGCCGGCTTTCCAGGGGAAACGGAGGCCGAGTTTGAAACTTTGCTGGACTTTATCCGCACCGCTGAACTGGACCGGGTAGGGTGCTTTGCTTATTCTCCTGTAACCGGTGCGGCTGCCAATGAATTGCCAGGGGCGTTGCCCGATGCAGTACGCAATGAGCGGCGCGCGCGCTTTATGGAAGTGGCCGAGACGGTCTCGGTGCAACGTCTCAAGCGTAAGGTGGGGCAGACATTGCGTGTCTTAGTGGATGAACTGAATGAAGCCGGCGGGGTGGCGCGTTCGTCTGCAGATGCGCCAGAAATTGATGGCGTAGTTTATATTGAGCCGATTTCCAAAGCATCTCAAGCTTATCAAGCGGGTGATTTTGTTGAGGTAAAAATTACCGGCGCCCAAGGGCATGATTTATGGGGCGAAGTCTGTAGCAAAGCGAGTTAACGCAGGAGTTATCGATGGCTACTCATTTCTTGAACGAAGTATTTCGACTCATTTGGTCGGCTAAATAAATTTCAGTGCATCTTATTATTGTTAGGCTAAATTTCAGTGAATCTTATTATCCAGAGCACACAGCCACTGCTCAGTGCCCACCTTGAGCAAGCGCGTGCACTTGCCGGTGGCGTGGCGGCCATTCGTCTCGACGACTATGCTGGGCGTATTCTCGACGTAGATTTAGCTCGGCGCTCGGAAGTCACCGCCTGGTGCGCTCAGCACCAGCTTGATGCAGCTTACCTGCCGCCACTGCATTTGGCTGATTTCGGCTTGGTCGTGATGGATATGGATTCGACCCTGATCAGCATCGAATGCATTGATGAAATTGCTGATTTTTGTGGGCTTAAGGCTGAAGTCACGGCACTCACTGAGGCTTCTATGCGGGGCGAGCTGCGTGATTTTGGTGAGAGCCTGCGGCGTCGGGTTGCTTTGTTAAAGGGGCTTGATGCCAGTGTGCTGGAGCAAGTATGGCGTAAACGCTTAAAGCTCTCGTTAGGTGCGCAACGGATGCTTGCTGGCGTGCAAGCAGCGGGGTTGCATACGCTGTTAGTGTCGGGTGGCTTCACATTTTTTACAGAGCGGCTGACGGCTCGTCTGCGATTGGATTATGCGCACGCGAACCTGCTTGGCGTGAGTAATGGTAAGCTAACAGGTGAGGTGGTCGGTGAGATTGTTGATGCTCAGGTAAAAAGGCGCCGGCTCTATGAGGTCTGCGCTGAGTTGGGCATCACAGCTTCCCGTGCCATTGTCATAGGTGATGGGGCAAATGATCTGCTGATGATGGCGCCCGCGGGTTTGTCTGTCGCTTTTCAGGCGAAGCCAGTGGTGCGGCAGGCAGCACGCGTATCATTGAATTTTACGGGGTTAGACGGGGTCTTGCGCTTATTTGAATGAATGCTTGGTGGGTGTTTAGGAGACGGTGCTGATCATTCAGGAAGCTGTATTTTGACAAGGCGCAAGGTAATTAAACAGGTCATAAAAATAGCAGGAGCGGCAGATGAAATACCAGATAACGACAGTAGTCAAAATTGTATTCATGTTCTCAGCCCTGGCTTTAGTCGGCACCAGTAGGTTGGCGCTAGGCCAAATGCCAAAATCGCTTGATGCGCCGATTCATTACACCGTCAAAGTTGTCTCCAAGCTGTATGGCAATTCACAAGAAACGCGCCTGATTGCTTCAGGTGAAGTCGATGATTTTACCTGGAAAACGGTACCGCCTACAGGGGCCGTGCCGATTGACCGGCAATGCTCGAACTGGGAAAATATGCCACGCGATAGCGAGCATGCAATGCTGCGGCAGACCAAAGTGCGACTGGCTCCAGTTGTGGGTCACGACGGCGTTGCTACGATTCAATTAGGTTTTCGGGCGCACGCGCCTCAGGGGACTTATATTGAGACAAAGAAAAGTGGTCAGAAAGTACGCTGTCCGAAAGACCGCATGCATCACCAGATTGTGCGCTTTACATTGCCAACGAATGGCGGATCTAAAACAATCAAGCTGACGGATGGAACAATTTTGACGGTGAGGGCAACTAGGTAAAATCAAGCATCTGACGCGATTGCCTGTAAGACACAGGCAATGCTAAGTTGGTTGCGGGGGCAGGATTTGAACCTACGACCTTCGGGTTATGAGCCCGACGAGCTGCCAGACTGCTCCACCCCGCGTCCGGTAAGAACAGAACTATAGCAAACTGTTCTAGTTTACGCAAGTAAATTCTTTTTATTTTTTCAAAATCGCCTGCAGAGTTTGCTTGGCGCATGTGTTTATCGATCCTGCGCGTTGTGATGGCTGTCAATTGTATGACTTCGGATCGCACCAGTTGGTGAATAACGCAGGGGACCTTGGGAGTTACATATCTCTCTTTAATATATCGATCTTGGTGTGTATTATTAAGATGGACTGTTTAATTCTCTGTGAAAGGGGAATCTTATGTATGTACCCACTACCTCTATTCCAACTCAATACTCAGTCAATTTTTCACAGACGCCGTTAATGCCTTAGGTCATTTTATGAGGCTCGCGCTGAATAAAAAAATATACGAGAACGCATCCCAGGCGCTGGATGCTATCAGAATAATGACCGAACAGTCAGTTGGACGCGGCGGTATCGCGTATCACAGGAAGATTTCAACCACATGGCACCACATCGAAAAAGTTAACCGTGCCGGCTGCCCGGCTGCCAACGAAGACAGTGCCTATTACAGTGGATTTTATCATACGGACGTTCTTATCCCTGATGAGCTGACCTGTGACGACCGGCCTCTTGAATATATAGATTCTCATGAACCGACGATATTCGGATGGAATGTCCGGTTTTATGTTTCGCTTGAACAGCTTTCTTCAAATGATCCTTACTACGGCGCATTTATTGGTATTCCGGTGCAAGAAGAAGCAGCATTTTTTAATCCTTTCAGCCCCCGCCGTTTTAAGGATGGTCCCCTGTATGTGAAAGAGAAGGCCATATGACAAAAGGTTTTCTCCTTGCCTTCCTGGCCGCATTTTCCTGGGGTGCCTCCATAGTCCTGAGCAAAGCTGGCTTGGAGCAGATGGATGCCGGAACACTATTCTTCTTCCAGATCCTCTCAGCGACACTGCTCTCCTGGGTTGTGCTGCTGATTAGCAGGAACCGCCTGATGCTGAACCGTCCGGCGCTCTGGGCGTATGCCACAGGTATCTTTGAACCCTTTCTGGCCTATATTTTGACCCTGTACGGGCTTGAGAAGGTTCCGGCCGGTGCGGCATCGGTGATTTTCTCCCTTGAATCAGCCATGATCCTGATACTTTCCGTGCTGATACTGAAGGTGAAAGTTAAGTCAGCGGGAACGTTTATTCTGCTGCTTGTCGGTGCTCTTGCGGGGAGCCTCTTGGTTGTATTCCCAGAAACCGGTAATCCTAGAGGAAGTTTTTCCGGGTATCTGCTGATTTTCGCCGGTGTACTGTCAGCCGCGTTCTGTGTGGTGATTTCATCCAGGCTGGTTAAATCAATGAATCCCCTTCAACTGCTCACCGGCCAGCTGACGTATGCGGCCATTCTGGCTCCGGTGTTCCTGTTTTTTTCCGGTGCAAGCCTGCGTCTGCCGAAGGGGGCCGTTCTGCTGGTTATTTCATCGGGAACCATGCAGTATTTTCTGGCCTTCGTTCTTTATCTGTACTCGCTTAAATGGGTGGAAGTACACATCGCCGGCGTGATGCTTTACTTCGTTCCGGTAATCGCACTTTTACTGTCATGGGTGTTTCTGGATGAAACGCTGAGTGCGGTTCAGGCAGCTGGAGTAGTGCTTACTATAGGTAGTGTGTTTTTTCTTAGCCGTAAATACGAGCACTAAAGGACAACGTGCATTCCGGCTGATAAGAGGGATGGCCGGTAAGCGTGCGAGCGGCACTTTGTCCGCTCGCCGTGTTTTCAATGATTACGCTTTATTTCGCTTAATCACGCTGATAAATTTCTGCCCCACTGCGCCTGAATTCAATCGCCTTTTCGGTTTGGCCTTGAGCCAGCGCCTGTTCGTTCGAAATCCCTGCTTTGGCAGCGTATTCACGGACATCTTGCGTGATTTTCATGGAGCAAAAGTGTGGCCCGCACATTGAACAGAAATGCGCGACTTTGGCGGAGTCTTTAGGCAGTGTTTCATCATGAAATTCACGCGCTTTATCAGGGTCTAGGCCCAGATTAAACTGATCTTCCCAACGAAACTCAAAACGCGCTTTCGACAGCGCATTATCGCGAATCTGTGAGCCTGGATGCCCTTTAGCCAAATCTGCGGCATGAGCGGCGAGTTTATACGTGATCATGCCTTCTTTTACATCATTTTTATTGGGCAGACCTAGATGCTCTTTGGGGGTGACATAACAGAGCATGGCGGTGCCAAACCAGCCAATCATCGCAGCGCCAATGCCTGACGTAATGTGATCGTAGCCTGGCGCAATATCGGTGGTGAGCGGTCCCAGCGTATAAAAGGGTGCTTCGTCGCACCAATCGAGTTGCAACTCCATATTTTCTTTGATTAACTGCATCGGCACATGGCCTGGACCCTCAATCATGACTTGCACATCATGCTTCCAGGCGACTTGGGTGAGCTCGCCGAGCGTTTTTAATTCGGCTAATTGAGCCTCATCATTAGCATCGTAAATCGAACCGGGACGCAGCCCATCGCCGAGCGAAAAACTGACGTCATAGGCTTTCATGATGGCGCAAATATCTTCAAAATGCTCGTAAATAAAGCTTTCGCGGTGATGCGCCAGACACCATTTGGCAATAATGGAGCCACCACGCGACACAATGCCGGTCATGCGCTTGGCGGTCATTGGCACATAGCGCAGTAGCACGCCGGCATGAATGGTGAAGTAATCCACCCCTTGTTCAGCCTGTTCAATCAAGGTATCGCGAAAAATTTCCCAGGTTAAGTCTTCGGCTTTGCCATTGACCTTTTCAAGCGCTTGGTAAATAGGTACGGTGCCAATAGGGACGGGGCTGTTGCGCAGAATCCATTCACGGGTTTCATGAATATTTTTGCCGGTCGACAAATCCATCACCGTATCTGCACCCCAACGGATGGCCCAGGTCATTTTATCGACCTCTTCACCAATCGATGAGCCCAAAGCTGAATTACCGATATTGGCGTTGACTTTGACCAAGAAATTGCGGCCGATGATCATCGGCTCGAGTTCGGGGTGATTGATATTGGCAGGGATGATGGCTCGGCCGCGGGCGATTTCGTCGCGCACAAATTCCGGCGTAATTTCATAGGTGTTATTAACTGAGCCTGGCTGGCTCGAGAGGGCCGCACCAAAAGCCTGCCCTGGATGTTGGCGGCCGAGTAAGGCGGCGAGCCGCTCGCCTTGTGGGCCACTGCTGCGTAGGTTGGCTAGATATTCGGCGCGGCATTGGTTCTCGCGGATGGCGATAAACTCCATTTCAGGGGTGATAATACCCTGCCGCGCATAGTGCATCTGACTGACATTGGCGCCTGCTTTGGCGCACCGTGGCACGCGCTTGGAGCCGGTAAATTGTGACTCCGTATGGCTTTTCTCAGCCGTATGTTCGCGGCCAAAGCGGCTGCTAGGTTGCGGCAGCGCTTCCGTATCGCCGCGTTCCTCAATCCAAGCGTCGCGCAAGGCTGCCAAACCGCAGCGGATATCAATCTTGGCCTGCGGATCAGTATAGGGGCCCGAGGTATCGTAGACGAACAGCGGCGGATTTTTTTCGGCACCGAAACTGCTTGGAGTATCGGCTTGTGAAATCTTGCGCATGGGTACGCGCAGGTCGGCCCGTGAGCCAGTCACATAAATTTTGGTTGAATTAGGCAAAGCCTCAATCGCCGCACTATCGACAAGCGCGGTGGCGGAAATGAATTTTGGTTTAGTATTCGTAGTTGTCACAATAGCACTCCAGTTAGCAGTTATGTGCGAATTCGTTTCTTGAAGGACCCAGACTCACTTGAAGCCACAAGCTTACAGCTTCATTGGCAGCACGCAAAGAACTATTTGT
The DNA here is from genome assembly GCF_024582735.1 of Mycoavidus sp. SF9855. Lineage (NCBI taxonomy): Bacteria > Pseudomonadati > Pseudomonadota > Betaproteobacteria > Burkholderiales > Burkholderiaceae > Mycoavidus > Mycoavidus sp. SF9855. The sequence continues at coordinate 1,309,132 of NZ_CP102085.1, read as the reverse complement.
GGGCGTTGCAATTTAACTGCATTATCTGCTTTAAACCTTAGATTATTGAGCGTTTTCAGCATGGCCTAGATTCCCGGCTTTTAGATTCAGATTGTCGCTGGCCTGAAAAAAGTATAGAATTATAAACTTAATGGGAGCTTAAGCTCGGCAACGCAAGGTAAAGCATGTAGCTAGCAAAACAGATGGGCATTGAGCCCATTTTTTTTTGGCAGCAGATCAGTGTCGCTGCAAAGGCCGCTTAAGCCATTTTTCAGGCAGCTTTGGGTGGAGTCAATACGTGCAACTGATAGAAACTACAGTCAATGGACTGGGTTATGAACTGGTTGATATTGAGTATGGCGCGCGTGGTGTGTTGCGTGTTTTTATTGATCAAGCAGCGGGTATTAAGATTGAGGATTGTGCAAAAGTGAGCCACCAACTGCAGCATGTGCTGACGGTTGAGAATGTGGATTATGAGCGCCTTGAAGTGTCCTCGCCAGGATTAGATCGGCCACTAAAAAAATTGGCTGATTTTGAGCGTTTTGCGGGCAGTGAGGCAGTCGTCACACTGAAAAGAACGCTGGATGGCCGTAAGCAATACCGAGGTATTTTGCAGCAACCTCAAGGTGAAACCATGAAGTTGCAATTTGAAGGCAAAGAAGGGTTAACGGTACTAGATTTTACCTTAGCTGACCTTGATAAGGCTCGCCTTGTGCCGCAAATAGAATTTTAGGAGCTATAAAGCAATGAGTCGCGAAGTATTGATGCTGGTAGATGCGCTCGCCCGCGAAAAAAACGTGAGTAAAGAGGTTGTCTTTGTTGCGCTTGAGGCGGCTCTCGCTTCAGCCACCAAGAAGCTTTACAATGAAGATGTAGAGATTCGGGTGGCCATTAACCGTAGCAATGGGTCTCATGAATCTTTCCGTCGTTGGCTGGTGGTGCCGGATGAGGCAGGTTTGCAAGAGCCCGATAAACAGGTTCTGTTGTTTGAGGCACTTGAGCAAATCCCGGATATCGAAGTCGACGATTATCTTGAAGAGTTGGTTGAATCGATTGGCTTTGGCCGGATTGGTGCGCAAGCAGCTAAACAAGTTATCCTACAAAGGATTCGCGATGCCGAGCGCGAGCAGATTCTGAATGATTTTCTGGAGCGCGGCGAAGTCATCATGACCGGTACTATCAAGCGGCTTGATAAAGGCAACTTGATTGTTGAGTCGGGACGTGTTGAAGGGGTGTTGCGTCGTGATCAACTGATTCCACGGGATAATCTCCGCGTCGGTGATCGCGTCCGGGCTTGGTTGCTTAAGGTTGACCGCACCGCCCGCGGCCCGCAGATCGAACTCTCGCGCACAGCGCCAGAATTTCTGATGAATTTATTTGATATCGAAGTGCCTGAGATCGAGCAAGGTTTGCTTGAAATTAAATCGGCAGCGCGCGATCCAGGCACACGTGCAAAAATCGCAGTGGTTGCCTATGATAAAAGGATCGACCCGATTGGCACGTGCGTTGGCATTCGTGGCTCGCGAGTACAAGCCGTCCGCAATGAACTTGGCGGCGAAAATATCGATATAGTACTTTGGTCGGAAGAGCCAGCCCAATTTGTCATTAATGCTTTGGCGCCAGCGGTCGTGCAGTCGATCATGGTGGATGAAGAAAAACATGCAATGGATGTGGTTGTAGACGATGCTGAATTGGCAGTTGCCATTGGTCGTAGTGGACAGAACGTGCGTTTAGCCAGTGAGCTTACCGGTTGGCAAATCAATATCATGACGCCAGACGAATCGGCTGACAAGCAAGCGCAGGAACGTTCAGGTTTGCGTGATTTATTTATGGCCCGTTTAGATGTCGATGAAGAAGTCGCTGACATTTTACTGGATGAAGGCTTTGCGAGCCTCGAAGAAGTGGCTTATGTACCGCTGAACGAAATGCTTGAAATTGAGGCATTGGATGAAGCTACGGTACATGAGTTGCGTAACCGGGGACGTAATGCACTGTTGACTATGGCGATTGCAAACGAAGAGGAAGTTGAAAATATCGCCCTTGATTTGAAAACGCTTGAAGGCATGAATCCCGACTTGCTTTCAAAACTGGCTGCGCACCAGATCCAAACGCGTGATGAATTAGCGGAATTGGATACCAGCGAACTCATTGAGATCGCTGCAATGGATGAAGAACTTGCGAAAGCTTTAATCATGAAAGCACGCGAACACTGGTTCGAATAAGCGTAGCGAGTTGATGTGCGCTTGGGCTTAGCCCAAGCAAGAGCATGAAAGAGCCTGTTTTAGGCGGGAAATAGAAATTAATGAGGAATGAATGGCGAGCAATAATGTAGCTCAATTTGCCGCGGAGCTTAAAATGCCTGCTGGTGTGTTGCTAGAGCAATTACGCGCAGCGGGCGTTGATAAAAAAAGCACGGATGATTCGCTGTCGGAGGCCGATAAGGCACGTCTGTTGGAGCATTTGCGCCGCGCCCATGGTGCGGATGATGCGGAAAAACGCAAAATTACGCTGACTCGTAAACAAGTATCGGAAATTAGACAATCTGACGCTACGGGCAAAGCTCGTACCATTCAAGTCGAAGTGCGGAAAAAGCGTGTCTTTGTTAAACGTGACGAAAATGTTAGCGAGACCCGTGTTAGCGAGCCCCCAGTGGCCGAGCCCAACGAAGTGAATGAAGCAGAGTTGGAGCGCCGCCGTGAAGATGAAGCGCGCCAGCAGGCTGAACTATTCGCTCGTCAGGCGCAGGAACAGCAGGAACGCCAAGCACAGCTTGCACAGGAAGAAGCTGAGCGCAAGCTCCGCGAGGAAGCCGCCGAAGCTGAGCGCCGTCGTGCCGAAGAGGAGGCTGCCAAACAAGCTGCTGCCAAACAAGCCGCTGCTGCACAAGCTGCCGCTGTAACTCAAGCAGCAGTGCCAACTGAGACTCCGCCGCAGCCCTCGGCAGAGGTACTGAGCCAATCGACTCAGCAGGCGCCACTCACAGAGAAAAAGCCGCAAGTCACAGAGAAAAAGCCGCAAGTCACAGAGCAAAAACCGCAAGTCACGGAGCAAAAACCGCAAACTGGGCAAGCAACTGTCGTGCGGACTGGGCAGCGCTATGTAGTTAGAAAAGCCAGCGCTAGCGCACATGAAATGGTCGCAAAAGCGCCCGTTGATGAAGCGGAAATCCAACGCCGGCGCGCTGCTGCTGAGGCAGAGGCACTTGCCATTCGAGAAATGATGAGCACGCCGCGTAAAGCGATGCGCGCGGTTGAACCCAAGCCAGTGGTAGCGTCGCCACCGCCGCCGGCAGCGGTGGTTGCCAAAGGGACCTTGCATAAACCTGCAAAACCAGCAGGTGCAACAGCGGTCAAAAAAGAAGTTAAAAAACCAGTCAGTGTCACTGCGACCACGGATAAAAAGAAACCGACCAAAACATCGAGTTGGCAAGACGATGCGGCTAAGCGCCGTGGCATCAAAACTCGAGGTGATGCGAGCGGCGGTGTCGACCGTGGCTGGCGCGGAGGCCCTAAAGGCGGGCGAAAGCATCAGCATGACGACCGTACGTCTTTTCAAGCGCCAGAGCCTATTGTGCGCGAAGTTCATGTGCCTGAGACCATTACCGCGGCAGAACTTGCGCATAAGATGTCCGTGAAGGCTTCTGAAGTGATTAAAGTCATGATGAAGCTAGGCCAGATGGTGACCATCAACCAAGTGCTGGATCAAGAAACAGCAATGATCGTGGTTGAAGAGTTGGGCCATACTGCGCTAGCGGCTAAGCTTGATGATCCAGAAGCCTTGTTGTTAGAAGGCGATTCATATGATGCGGAGAGATTGCCACGGCCGCCGGTCGTGACGGTCATGGGCCATGTGGATCACGGTAAAACGTCACTGCTTGATTATATTCGCCGCGCTAAAGTCGCCTCCGGCGAGGCAGGAGGCATTACCCAGCACATTGGCGCCTATCATGTTGAAACGCCACGCGGAGTTATTACCTTCCTTGATACGCCTGGCCATGAGGCCTTCACCGCCATGCGCGCACGCGGCGCGAAGGCTACGGATATTGTCGTGTTGGTCGTAGCGGCCGATGATGGCGTGATGCCACAAACCAAAGAAGCAATTGCTCATGCTAAAGCAGGCAATGTGCCGATTGTGGTCGCGATCAATAAAATCGACAAACCTGGCGCGAATGAAGAACGTGTCAAGCAAGAGTTGGTCGCCCAAAGTGTAGTTCCCGAAGAATACGGTGGCGACGCTCCGTTTATGCGCGTTTCCGCTAAAACGGGAGAGGGTATTGATGAATTGCTTGAGCAAATTTTACTGCAGGCGGAAGTACTTGAATTAACTGCACCCGTCACAGCCTTGGCTAAGGGTTTAGTGATTGAAGCACGGTTGGATAAAGGGCGCGGACCGGTAGCAACGATTTTAGTGCAATCAGGTACCTTAAAAGGTGGCGATATTGTGCTCGTGGGCGCGGCTTATGGCCGTGTGCGCGCTATGCTGGACGAAAATGGTAAGCCAACGGCGCAAGCAGGCCCTTCCATTCCGGTTGAAATTCAAGGGCTATCCGAAGTGCCGCGCGCTGGCGAAGAAGTAATCGTCTTGCCAGATGAACGTAAAGCACGTGAGATTGCACTCTTTCGCCAAGGTAAATTCCGTGATGTTAAGCTAGCCAAACAACAAGCTGCGAAGCTTGAAAACATGTTTGATCAAATGGCTGAAGGTGAGGTCCAAAACCTGTCCTTGATCATCAAAGCAGATGTGCAAGGTTCGCAAGAAGCACTAACGCACACGCTGACAAAACTGTCCACCAACGAAGTGCGGGTACAAGTTGTGCATGCAGCCGTGGGCGGCATTAGTGAGTCGGATGTAAACCTGGCGACTGCCTCTAAAGCGGTGGTGATCGGCTTTAATACGCGTGCTGATGCTCAAGCGCGTAAACTTGCCGAAGCCAACGGGATTGATATTCGCTACTACAATATCATTTACGATGCCGTTGACGAAATGAAAGCGGCCATGTCAGGCATGCTTGCGCCAGAGAAAAAAGAAGTGATTTCTGGTCTGGTCGATGTGCGGCAGGTATTTCGTGTGCCTAAGATGGGTGCGGTTGCTGGTTGCATGGTGCTCGAAGGGTGGGTTAAACGCTCCTCTCAGGTACGTGTATTACGCAACAATGTGGTGATCCATACCGGTGAGCTTGAGTCACTTAAGCGTTTCAAAGACGATGTGCGTGAAGTGAAGGCTGGCTTTGAATGCGGTATGTCCGTTAAGAACTTTAACGATATCCTTGAAGGCGATCAACTTGAAGCCTTTGAGATTACGGAAGTCGCACGGACACTATAAAAGCTGTATTGACTATGCCTAAAAAACGGACTAACCCTGAGCGCATCACGCGCATCGCAGATCAAATCCAACGTGATTTGTCTGAAATGATCATGCGCGGTGAAGTGAAAGATCCTCGCATTGGCTTTGTCACGCTGCAAAGCGTGGAGCTTACGCCTGATTATGCTCATGCCAAAGTGTGGTTTACTACGCTCTCAGGGGACCCGAAAACCTCGGGTACAGCGTTAAACCATGCCGCCGGGCATTTGCGTAATCTGCTGTTTAAGCGCTTGCATATCCATACAGTGCCCACGCTCCATTTCCTCTTTGATGAGACGCTTGAAAAAGCCGCGGAGATGTCACGTTTAATTGATGAAGCAAATACAGTGCGCGCGAAGGATTAACGCGCCGCATGATAGTCAGCTGACGACGCTATAAATTCCATACAGTTATGGCGAATGCTCAATCTACTAAGCCTGCCCGGCATGCGCTGGATGGCGTACTCCTGCTTGATAAGCCTCTCGGCCTTTCTAGCAATGAAGCGTTAATTCGCGCTAAGCGGCTGCTTTTGGCGAAAAAAGCCGGACACACTGGCACGCTTGACCCGCTCGCCTCTGGCCTTTTGCCACTCTGTTTTGGCGAGGCCACAAAATTCTCCAGCGATCTACTGAACGCAACTAAGCTCTATGAAGCCACGCTCGTACTCGGCATCTGTACGACCACGGCGGATGCCGAAGGCGAAATAGTGCAGACCCGACCAGTCCGCTGCGAACTGCAAGCAGTCCATGATGTGCTAGCCCGCTTTCGCGGCGAAATATGGCAAGTGCCGCCAATGTATTCAGCGCTTAAGCGAGATGGCAAGCCACTGTATGAATATGCGCGTGCAGGCATCACGCTTGAGCGTGACGCGCGTCCAGTGACGATTGAGGCGCTAGAATTGATCGATTGTATGCTACCTGCATCCGCTCAAATAAGTCCATTACCGATCGCAGCAGACGCAATGCCGATCGCAACAGGCACAATGCAGATTCGCGTGCAGTGTAGTAAGGGAACGTATATACGCGTGCTCGCGCAAGATATTGGCGAAGCACTCGGGTGCGGGGCGTACCTAAGCGCGCTCCGCCGGACTGGGGTAGGTTCATTGCAACTCACCGATGCGGTGACGCTGGATGCGCTTTCAAGCGCTTCTCATACGGCGCGTCTAGCGTGTTTGCAGCCCGCTGATACCTTACTTTCAACCTACCCAGCTGTGCGCCTGGCGGCCGATCTAACGCACCGTTTTAAGCAAGGGCAACGCTTACGCTTGCTCGCTGAAGCAGAACTGGAGTCAGCCCCCATCACGCTACCTGAAGCGCTCAACACGGCGCTGGTGCGGGTCTATGGCGAGACCTCTCAATTTTTAGGGACGGCGCGTTTAATCGAAGGCATATTAGCGCCTGAGCGGCTGATTGCAAATCAATAAACGACTGATTTTTATAGCGGCGTGCATTAGCGTTAGCTGAGGCAGGGGAGTGCTGGATTGAATTCACCGCCGCCGCGCAACCCCCGTGGAATTCCCCTCTGATTGCTAAAATCACTTAGAATATTAGTTAAATTCTATTGGACTTTATAATTAATAGGTTTAAACTTTTACCTAGTTGCTTGCTACATTTTAAGTTCCAATTTATTTCTAACACACGCACAGGAGTCCTTATATGAAAACCGTTGGTGACACACTAGAAGCCTTTACCGTCGCGGCCGCGAAGCCTGGTTTCAATCACCATGAAGAGAATGGGCAATCGGCATTTGAAAATATCACCGAGCAATCCTTTCCGGGCAAATGGAAAATCATTTACTTCTACCCGAAAGACTTCACCTTCGTCTGCCCGACTGAGATTGTCGAGTTTGGCAAACTGACGAAGGACTTTGCCGATCGTGACGCGGTCTTACTCGGTGGCAGCAGCGACAACGAATTTGTTAAACTGGCTTGGCGTCGGGAGCACAAAGATCTGGATAAACTTAACCACTACGCGTTTGGTGATGTCCGGGGAGAGTTGATTGACCAACTCGGGATTCGTGACCACGAGGCCGGCGTAGCACTGCGTGCGACGTTTATTGTGGATCCAGACAATGTGATTCAGCATGTTTCGGTCAACAATCTTAATGTGGGCCGCAATCCGCAAGAAATCCTGCGTATTTTGGATGGTCTGCAAACCGATGAACTGTGTCCATGCAATCGGGCAGTCGGTGGCGCAACGCTGTAACGTGAACTTACAAAAAAGCCCGCATCAACGGGCTTTTTTTAACCACGCATAAGGACAGGCAATGGAATTCTTAAATGCAATCAAGGATTTAATTCCCGACTACGCGAAGGATATTCGCTTAAATATTGACGGGACGATCGCGCGCTCTTCGCTAGAAGGCAATGACGCGATTGGCGTCGCATTAGCGGCCGCATTTGCCGCAAAAAGCGGCAAACTCGTCGACATCATCAAACGTGCGGGCCAATTATCTGCTGAAGAACAAAATGGCGCATTAACCGCTGCGGCATTGATGGGCATGAATAATACCTGGTATCCGTATTTGGAAATGGCCGGTGATGCCGAGCTAAAAGGGCAGCCAGCAGGATTGCGAATGAATGCTTATGCGCAGCATGGCGGCGTGGATAAGCGGCGTTTTGAAATGTATGCATTGGCCGCATCGATTATTGGTCAATGCCACTTTTGCGTCAAAGCGCACTTTGATACGCTGGTTAAAGAAGGCATGAGTACCGTGCAGTTGCGTGATGTAGGCAGAATTGCAGCGGTGGTGAATGCAGCTGCTCTAGTTATAGTAGCGGAAGAGGGATGAATCAGTTAGAATAGCGCGCTTAGCCGTCGAAGTAGAGCAGTATGCGGGGGTGGCGAAATTGGTAGACGCACCAGGTTTAGGTCCTGACGCCAGTAATGGTGTGCGGGTTCGAGTCCCGCCCCCCGCACCAAAAAAGTCTTATAAATCAATAACTTAAAAAAATAGGCTGTCAAAAAGCTGTCATTCCAATGCATGTATATTGGAAAGACTTTACTTCCTCTTTTTAATTTTTCATAAGTAAAAATACGGCTAATGGTCATTGCCTCAGCTTCCTAAGTTGACAAGGAATCGAGCGTTTAAGTGGATTTTTTGGTTTTTTTGCTCCGCAATGCTGTGTTTTTCAGCAGCCGAGAGTCCTTATGCTTGCTTGTATTGTATTGATTTTGCGGAGCAAGAAAAATAGCTAAGAATCACTGCAAATTTGCTCAAAGTTAAGCCGCAGCGTAACCTATTATTGGCGGATTAAGAGCCCCTGCTGTTGAACATTTTCTATTTGCTCCGTGAGAGCTAAGCGTACCACCTGGGCTAAATCTTTTTGCTCGTCATTCATTCCGTCCAACATTAATGCAAACCATTGATTCATAATTTATTTTTAAAAATTATTTATGGACTAAAATATTTTCTCGAGTTTCAAGCTGTTTGGTATCATTTTCGAGCTTGCTGTAACTGCCAATAAAACGCCTTCAGTTCTGGCGCTTGCTCACGCCATTGCCAGCAGGCGCTGGCGTTAAAAGCATTTGTTTCTGCAACCTCAGCAAGCGAAATTCCGTCGACTTCTCGATCAAGTTCGAGAAGCTCGGCGCCGGATTTCGAGTCCTGGAGGAAATTAAATAAAAGTTAATAAAAACAAATGGATAGGCTATTTTCTGCTTCGGATCAATGGTCAAATTACGGGTTTTTATGCCTTATTAAGGCGAATTAAGCATGAGTTTTCCGAAGCAAATTTTGAAGTAAAATTGCGCGGATAAATTTTCGCTGGAATAGCGTTAAGAACAGGGTAGTCAGGATGTGGGGGCTACCGAAAGCGAGCAGCTTGTTTTTGAAGCGCTTTAAAAATAGGAAGGGGTAAAAATGCTTTCAAAAGTTACCGTAAGAGCGCTAGAAGCATAGCCCCTTAAAACGATTGCTATAGAACTGAATAACAAAAAGGAGTGGTGATGATGTTAGGTAACCCTGTTTCTCAAGCCCTGATGGGTAATCCAGTGCAGATGCTAGCGCAAAGTTATCTGGATCAAGCTCGTCAGCAAAAGACGGTGCAGCAACTCGAATGGGCCTTGGTTTTGTATGATCATGCAAAAGCGACCTTTAGACATATCGCGGATGCGCGTCAACTGGTTCCTTCATTATCAGAGGTCAAAAATGCTTTAAGCCAGGCCCGTACGCCTCAGGCCCCTGAAGAAGAAGCTTTGCGGCAGAGTATTGCTGAAGTCTATTTTGAGCGCGCGGAACTTCTGGAGAAATTGGGTAAATCTGACAAAGCGCAGGCGAGTTACCGAAAAGCACAAGCTTGGGGCTACGAGGGAGTCGCACGGGCATCCGCTGCCCCCATTGCGTCAAATCCTGTGCGTAGTACGCGAGCCTTAACGCGTGCGGCCACCTCGACGTCAATGCCTGTCCAGCAACTAAAGGTCGCCTCATCTGTTCAGGAAAAAAGCGTGCTGGTGGATTATCTGTTTGAAAAGGCGCTCTCGACGCTAGGCTCCTTAGAGGTGTCGAATAAACCCAGCCTGTTTCTGGTGTATGCGCACGACAATCCTGCTCACGGACAGGCGGAGGCTGAAACGTCTAAATATTTAATAGATAAATTATCTAAAATTCAAGTCAACCTGTATTCGGATCAAACGCCGATGGGACAAATATATTCAAGCTCGCCAGAAGATCTGAAAGAGGACGGCAAGCTAGAAGATATTGTAACCAATCAGCTTTGTTTGCTGCCGACCCAGTTGCGAGGGGATGTGAAACCGGTCGATAAGGTTGTCGTGTGCTGTTCAGAGGTATTAGGCAGCTACTTAAAATGGGAGGGCTATGGAAAGTTCTATGAAGCGCTTCGGGCTGCCTATTTGAAAGATCGAGAAGCGTATGGCAAAGAAGGAGAACAAGCACACCAATCGGCGGTAGCGATACGTGAGGTAGTGAGAGAGTTTTCCCAAGAGGAAGCTTATAGAGGAGAGTTCCATCATGTGCTAACGGAAATCGCTTTTTTGCAAATCCGGAAAGAGCATCTGCGAGATAAGCATGGGATTATCCCGGTTTCGTTAACGCTCAATAGCTATGAGCCATGCCTGGAACATTTTATTCCAGCAACAACAGTTCGGATGGAGGATATACCGCGCTTTGAGAATCAAGTGAAAGCGGGAGGTATGGTGTATGCGAATCAAAGTCGGCACTGGGTGTTGTTTAAGTTGATCGAGCGGCTGTTAGTGAGTAGCGACGAAGCGAAAACATTTCTGAACAAATTTTGGGATGGGTACAGCAAATTTATCGGCCAGTTGAAGAATGAGTCCAAGCTTAACGAGTTGGAGTTTGCGAAGCTCTTGGACGGTATTTTCGACGGCATCCGCACCGCGTTGCACAGCCAACTGGCCTTCACGGTGCAGCAACAACATCAACAGCTGCGGGTGCTCAACACAGAGCCCAGGGTTGCGCTGAAGAAACAGTATTTTGCTGCCTTAAAGCAAGATGAGGCGTTTGAGGAAACCCTGCAACTGTATGTTGAACCGCGCGGCCAAGCGAGTCTGGATGGGAAGACCGAAACCTTTAACCTTTTATCTAAAGTTCAAGAGTTTCTAAACGATAAACAAGTCGCTAAACAAGTGATCTTATTGACAGGGGACTCTGGTGCGGGCAAAACCACCTTCAACCGTGTTTTAGAAAAGCACTTATGGGACAATAAAAAAGAATATGATGCGATTCCGCTGTTTATTTCTCTGGCGAGTATTGACAAGCCTGAGCACGATCTGGTCAGCAAAGCACTAAGGAAAAGAGATCTGTCAGAATTTCAAATTCAGACATTAAAGGAAGAAAAACAAAAGTTCGTCTTTATTTTGGACGGTTATGATGAGATACGGCAGACGCAGAATCTGTATCAGAGCAATGGCATCAACCAGTCCGGCGGCTGGCAGGGTCAAATGGTTATGAGTTGTCGGAGCGAATATCTGGGCCAGAACTATGAAAGCCGTTTTCAACCGAATCCGACTCCGACTCTGCAGGACAAGGACAGGTTGTTTCAAGAAATCGTGATCGAGCCGTTTTCAGAAGAAGAGCATAATCAGTATCTAAAAAAATATGTGAAGTACAACCAAATAGATTGGGCGATGCTGCGATATCAAGATGCCCTCGAACAACCGTATTTAAAAGATTTGGTGAGTAACCCCTTTTTGCTTCGCGTGGTGCTAGAAGCGTTACCGCACCTTGAAAACGAGGGGAAATCGCGAACGGCTATCCAGTTACGTATGGACCTGTATAACCAGTTCGTCAGACAATGGTTCGAGCGCAACGAACAGCGCTTAGGCAACCAAAATTTAACAGAGACTAAAAGGGAGGCCTTCATAGAGTTGTGCGATGATGGATTTTCGCAGCGCGGTATCAGATTTGTGACAGACTTAGCAGTGCATATTTATACCGAGAATGCGGGTAACTCGGCTGTCGAGTATTTGTCGTTCAAAGATGCGGGGAATTGGAAGGAGGCTTTTTTCGGGCACGAAGCCAAGCAGCAAGTGCTGCGAGAAGCGTGGCCGCTCGTTCGAAGCGGTAATCAATACCGTTTTATCCATAAATCGTTACTTGAATATTTTGTGGTGAGGGCACTCTTCGATTCGTTCGATGAGTGCATGGTGCTGGACACTCGCTCCCGTCGAGGTAGCGCCGCATCAGTCCATAGTTTTGAAACCCCGCCTGTTGTGCGGTCTCGAACACTGGAAAAGGTACCGTTATCTCCAAAGGATTGGGTAGGCGATCTGGGCGTTGTGCGCTTGTTGACTGACCGCGTTAAACAAGAGACTTCATTTAAGGAGCAGTTGTTAGCGCTAATCGAGCGCTCGAAAACCGATGCTAGAGTCCGCCAAGCCGCGGCGAATGCGATAACGATTTTGGTCAAAGCGAGAGTAGGGTTTAGCGGAGCGGATTTAAAAGGTATCCGGATTCCTGGAGCGGATCTGAGTGATGGCGAATTCGAATCTGTGCAGTTGCAAGAAGCGGATTTAAGAAAGGTGAATTTACGCAATGTGCGGCTGCGTAGGGAGAGTTTAATCGGAGCGCAGATGGCGGGGGTGCAGTTTTTTGTTTCTGATTTTGTTCTGATGCCCACCTTACGTGGACATACCGGGGCTGTTTACAGCGTTGCGTATTCGCCGAGCGGAGATCAGATCGCCTCCGGCAGTGAGGACAGGACGGTGCGAGTGTGGGATGCGGAAACCGGTGCCCTCGCGCATACCTTACAAGGACATACCGGGTCTGTTAATAGCGTGGCGTATTCGCCGAGCGGTGTGCAGATCGCCTCGGGTAGTAATGACAATACGGTGCGAGTGTGGGATGCGGAAACCGGTGCCCTCCCACACATCTTACGAGGACATACCATGGCTGTTAGTAGCGTGGCGTATTCGCCGAGCGGATCGCAGATTGCCTCGGGCAGTGTTGACAATACGGTACGGTTGTGGGATGCGCAAACCGGTGCCCTCGCGCACATTCTACAAGAGCATACCGACATTGTTAGGAGCGTTGTATATTCGCCGAGCGGATCGCAGATTGCCTCGAGCAGTCATGACCAGATGGTGTGGCTGTGGGACGCGGAAACCGGTGCCCTCGCGCATACCTTACAAGGGCATACCGCCTTTGTTAGGAGCATTGTGTATTCGCCGAGCGGAAAGCAGATCGCCTCGGGCAGTGATGACCATACGGTGCGGCTGTGGGACGCGGAAACCGGTGCCCTCGCGCATACCTTACAAGGGCATACCGCTTTTGTTAGTAGCGTTGTGTATTCGCCGAGCGGCGAGCAGCTTACCTCGGGCAGTGAGGACCATACGGTGCGGCTGTGGGACGCGGAAACCGGTGCCCTCGCGCATACCTTACAAGGACATACCGAGGTTGTTTATAGCGTGGCGTATTCGCCAAACGGAGATCAGATCGCCTCCGGCAGTCATGACAAGACGGTGCGGCTGTGGATCGTGTAAAGTGGGCCTCCTTGCGTACCTAAGTGACTATGCCAAAACTGTTTTAGCGTGGTGTATCCGCTGAGCGGTTCGCAGATCGCCTCGGGGAGTGGTGACAAGACGGTGCGTCTGTGGGACGCGCACAGCGGAGCGGCTGTGCACATCTTAGAAGGACATACCTCCTATGTTAATAGCGTGGAGTATTCGCCGAGCGGTGTGCAGATCGCCTCGGACAGTAAGGACAATACGGTGCGGCTGTGGGACGTGTCCTCGGGTGAGTGCCTAAGCGTGATTCAAGGATTTAGTGGGTTCGTCTTTAGCGTTGCGTGGAAAGCGATGTCCGACGGCGCGTATCTAGTGACCGGTAGCGGAGATAAGTCCGTGCGGAAGTGGGCGGTGAAACAAGACCCAGCAGGCTATCAAGTGGTGCTGCACTGGAGTTCAGGACATGAAGGTCTGACCGTGCAGGGTGCCTTATTGGAAGGCGTACACGGCTTAAGCGAGGTGAATCGAGCGCTGTTGACGCAGAGGGGTGCCCTGGAGGGGCGGTATGCTCTGAGTGAGCCTGAGCCTGAGCCTGAGCCTGAGCCTGAGTTGACCGTCGGGCATCGACCGGTCGAAGCGAAAGGCCGTTGGAGGGCCTTCCGCTCCAGACTTTCCGTCGCCGATTGAACATAACGTCCGATTAGAGACAGTTTTAAAGTTTTAGTCTTTAAAGCACTTTTGGCAGCATTTAAGCGATATACGCTTTCATAGGCCGACATTCAAGTCAACTATGACCTGACTGTCTGTTTAAATGCCCCCGTTGGCCCATCCTCTCTGTATTTTAGCCCGTTGCCAATACTGCGGGTTTGAGGCGATGGATTGCAGGTCGGCGTCGATCCATGCAGGCTCATTTGCAGTGAATGTCGGTTTGGACGCCCCGTCATTTGCAATATTTGCAATTATTCCTGGTCGAAAATCCCGCTGATTGCAGGTTGGGGCGTTTTCAATTGTAGTTTATTACAGCTAACCGTTTAGACGGGTTTTTACTTTATTAAAAATCCTTGACCAAAAATGACCTGTATTCTTTTCTGACGTTTCGCTAGCATGTTCTTCTCTAGCAGTTAAATCGCTATCTGGCTGTTTTACTTGCTCAGGATGAGTAGATGGGCCATTGGGCCGTAGCAAATCGCCTGGATAATTTGGATGGCCTAAGCATAGTGAGTCGTCTAGCTCAAAGGCTTTGACTGCGGCTACGGCTTCGATGCACCAATAGCCGAAATATCCACCGTGTTCTATTGAATTAAGGTGGAATTTATACCAATATGGACGTTTAGAAAAGAAAGCCTCTACTTCTTTGGGTTGATCTTTTTTAGGTTGTCGAACTAATTCAAAATACCATTTCTGAACAAAAGTCTTGAGTTTTTTTGCTTGTTGATCCTTGGGGGCATTAATGGCATCAAGCAAGCGTTGGTAAGGCTTTGCATGGCATAGCTTGCTCCCAATTTTACGTGAAGGCGACCGGCTTGCAATAACACGATCTAGCAATTCATCCTCTCCTTCATTATCAATCAAAACAAGTAACCGCTGCCATTGGTCGTTTGGAATTTCGAGTGCAAGGGCCAGACCTACAAGCCAAAAACAATTAATGTATTGATCAAAGTTGACCTCCCATGCATTACGGGTGTATTGCGTTTGCTTGTCCCATATATCTTTGCTTAAACGTTCCGATTCTTCCCAAGCATCGAGCATGGGTGGAAAGTATTGTGCTAGTTCATGAATAGCATCGCCTCTGGAATAACGGCTAAGCATCAAATACCAATATGTTTTAACTAACTCGAAAATAAATTGTGGTCGATAGTCGGGATTACCAGAAGGGGATTTAAGATCTTTGATATATTCACCAATTGCATATTCATCAAATTTAACCCACTTATCAAACCATTGTTTGTCCTTCAGACTGTCGCGCATCATTATTTCTTTCCTAGCAGTTTAGAGGTATTAAAAGGGATCCGCTTGGCATCTTTATCTAACAGCCCAACACTCACCTCACCAAAACGGCTCGTGTGGACATACCATTTTTCAACGCGCCCCTCGTTCCACGCTTTTGTAATAGTTAAGCCTTCTTCCTGACCGGCAAATTTCAAAATTCGGTCGTTTCCAGTATTTTTCCCAATCAACCAACTATCGCTCATCTGTAACCCATCAGCAGGTTTGCCGAAGGTAGATTTATCGTATTTAAATTCCACTATGACATAGTCGACGCCATTCTTATTGACCTTATACAAAGCATCAATACCTTTTTCACAAGCACCCACACGTGCAATGGGTTGTGCATCAGGCAGTAATTCCTTCATAAATTTGCCACCAAAGTGCTCACCCACCATGCTTTTTTCCATGTTGGCTAATTGCTTAAAGTCCAGAAATGGCTTGCCGTGATGACCGAAATTTCCTCCCATCGTCACCAAGTCAACATGCAAAAACTCTTCTATCGCTTCTTTACCTAAACGAATCCCAGCTTTTCCCAGCGATGCAGTGAGCTTGGTTACTCCAGCTGCTGCTATCGTTATTGAGCCTACTTGCCAAATTAAATTGCCTAAATCCCGACCCAGTTGCACGGCATTCTGGTCGCCGCCTTTCTCCACCGCGACCTGCATCCGGCTAATTTTGGCATCTAACTCAGCGGCAATCGCTTCGCCTATTTGATCCCGTACTTCTTTGTTAATCAGAGAAGCCAATCCTGCTAGACTCTTGGGCAGGTCCGAAAAAAATTCCACTAACCCTTCTGCATCCTCCCAACCCGCTTCAGCCAAACCGCTGACAAGACCTGACATCGTCAATGCATCTTGCTTTGCTGAAATGCCCGTCCATTTAATCATTGTCCCTGCTTTGCAGGCGAGACTATCTTCACAGGCTTCTAATTCTTTTTGGGACTGCGCCTTTTGCTCTGTAGCCAGCCAGTTGTTTTCTATCGCGATACTCGCGCTCGTCAGCGCTGAGGATGGATCCTGCCCAACAGCTGCAGCAATACCCGTGACTAAACCCGCCAATAGATTGCGTTTCGCTTCTTGCTCTTGTTGCGTTGCATCAGAATCTGTTTTGAATAAGTTCGTCAATAAACTGGACGTGGCTCCCCCTATCGCGCTAGCACTTATGCTTTGATTGCTAGCGACTGCTCCGCCAGCTGCCACTAAGGCATGTAGTGTCGCATGCGCTGGGCTGCCTTCTGCTAGAGCCTTAGCTTGCACCAACTTACCGATATAGCTTGCGCCTTGCTGCTGGATTAAATTCACCACGCCGCTTTGCACGAACTGTGCGGTTGTACCCGTTACATTGCCAGAGGCTGCGGCTGTTAACGCAGTCAATACCCGCCGGTTGAGGCCACCTGGGCCCCATTTATCATTCAACGCTTTCGCTTGTACACGCAACTCAGCTGCGTCGTTTTTTAACTTCTGCCGCCGCTTCTCCGAGATCAACGCGTTTTTATTCGCGAGCGTCTCTTTATTTTTAGCTTGCTGAATTTTACGATCCGCATCTTTGGCTCTATGTTGAATGAACGTATTCACTTCCCGGCCCAATGCCTGCACGATTTCAAAGCCCGCTTCAATCTCAGCTTGATTAAAAATTGGCGCGAGCGCCGAATGATTGAGCGCTAGATCGCGGTTTAGGCTGGCGAGGGTGTCCTCTGAACTTTGCCCTGTTAATGCCTTGTGCCGAGTCTCATCCGTAATCACGATCTGAGCGCCACTGAGGGTACTCTTTGTTGTAGACGATGCAGTGCCCGAAGCACTCATTGCAATGGGTATCGAGGGGCTGATCCCTTTCCGACTCGCCAGCTGATTGCCGCTATGCGCAGGCGTGACGGCTTCGCCAGACTGGCTCGAGCCAACGTTTTTTCCACTTGAGCTATACCCTACGCCTAAGCTGATGCTGTGTGCATCGTACTTAGCCTGATTGGTAATGTCATTGGCAACCAGAGTTGCCGTTACAAATTGATTCTTACCTTCTGCGATCGCTCGATCTGTACTTGCAATCACCCCGCCAACCAGCTTTGTATCGCCTTCAACCTCAATTTGAAATCCTCCGTCACCGGCTTGTATGCCTGTTTGCTCCGCTACGCTTCGATAAGTACTGTCTATCTTTTGTTGCGAGAAGTTAATGCTGACTGCAGAAGCAGGTCCTACCGTGACACTGCCACTAATACTTTGATAGTGGCTGTTATAGCTGTTTGTGTTCTGCACGCTTTCAATTTCAAGATCCCCCTCGATTCTGGCTTCGACTTGCTGGCCAGAGAGTTGCGCGCCTTTTAGGTGGACATCACTTTGCGCGTTTAACATCAGTTTGCGACCCGCTTTGATCTGAGCAGGTGTATGGCTGACTTCAATGCCATCTGTGTGGCCACGCCCAAGACTGATTGTGGCGCATGCACCCACTGAGTTTTGGGTGCCGAATGTGGCTGCCATTCCTACCGCGCCACTCTGGTTATGGCGTTCACTGTGCTGGCTAAAGGTATTCAGCGCTGCCTCAACGTTCAGTGGACCTTCTATGTTGAGCTCGACATCTTGCTTGGCTTCAATCTGAGAGCCGATGACAGCGAGGGTTGACTCTTCCCCTAAACCCTTCATATCCAAGCGCACAGTGCCGCCCGCTTTGATCGCGCTGCCCAACGCGGTGGTGCTCAGCTGGGTTTGCTGGAACTTCTGATGACTTTCCCCGATCATCGCGCTGACGGTAATGCCGCCAGCGGCTTTAGGATCCGCTTGGATCGCATCGTAGGCGTTTTTAGCCGCGAGCGCGCCAGCGCCAGCGGCTAAAGCGTGCATGCGTGGATCACTCACTTGCGTGCTGGCTTGAAGCATTTGCTGGCCTGTTTGCGCTGCTGCAATCACCGGTGCGCTGACTGAGACGGTCAAGCCGGATTGATGCCATTCGTTATGCTGCCAGCGTCGGCCTTGTTCATAGACCGCATCGATGGTGCCTTTGAGTGCTTTCCCCTCGATATTGCCCTCAGGCGCTACCAGCTGGCTGCCGCTTTGGTGATATTCGCGGCCGGCGATGGCCTGGATGTAACCCGAGACACTGCCAATAACGGTGCCTATATGCGGAGTGTTTTCGCCTTCAAATTTATCTTTTTGTTGGCGCTCGCCAATGGTAAAACCCAAACTACCGCTGTCCAATAAGCCGGAGCGCTCTTTGACTGAGTAATGGCTCGCTTTCTCAATCTGCTGGGCAGCGTTTAGGTTGATGTCATTGTCAGCGTACAAACCCACAGCGTGTGTGCCAATGATATTTGAGCCTGTGGCACTGAGATCATGCCCGGCCTCCATTTTGACGGTATCGCCTGAGAAGGTACTGCCCAATGCTTGTTTTCTATGCAGTTTGTTTTGCGTTAATTCACTCGAAGAAGAGAATACATTGCTCGATTCAGAATAGTGAGATTCGGCAAAATCGAGTTCTTCATGGGCTGCCGCCACGTTAATATCCCGATCAGCTTTGACAGAAAGTGCTTCTCCGACATTCACATGAGCGCCAACCGCATGAATATCTCGACCTGCCTTGAGTTCAAGTGTTCCACCGGTTTGAATGAGAGAGCCTATTTCTGTTTTTGTGCTTACGCTTAACCCATTACGCGCATCCCATGTCAACTGGTGCTGAGCGCCTACCGTGGCTGTGCCTAACGTTAGGTCACCTCTGGCTTCTAAGCTAGCATTTTCATCCACCTTGATTTGAGTCGCCGCCAGATGAATGTCCGATTCGGCATACGCTTCTAACTGCTCGGCTTGGACCTGGGTGATGCCATCTAGCGCCGTCTGGCTACCACTGGCGGCATGAGTCGTTTGGGTTTGGCTCTGGAGATGGATATCATGGCCGGCTTTTAGAGTCATTTTTTTGACGGCAATCAACTGGCCAGCACGGCTATCGATATCATCGTTAGCCTCCATCGATAGGGTGTCCAGGCTGACGATAGTGCCGCGCTGGTTATCAATATCGCG
Source organism: Mycoavidus sp. SF9855 (assembly GCF_024582735.1). Taxonomy (NCBI): domain Bacteria; kingdom Pseudomonadati; phylum Pseudomonadota; class Betaproteobacteria; order Burkholderiales; family Burkholderiaceae; genus Mycoavidus; species Mycoavidus sp. SF9855. The sequence goes on along the minus strand of NZ_CP102085.1, from coordinate 1,289,901 downwards.
TGCGGTGAGATCAATCTTGCTGCGGCTGATCATCGTGCCAGCATTTTTTAATGGGCGGTCGCTGTGCAGTTTAATGGCGTTAGCTGAAATCAGCGAGCCGCTCAGAGGGACCGGGCTGGCGTCGTTTTTAGCCAGATAGAGTTTGGGCATCATGACCGTGTGCTCTGAGCCATCGGGCAATTTGATGCTTTGATTCACCATCCAGACTGGACTTGCGGTTAAGGCGGCAATTTGCTGCGGCGTGGGCTCTATGCCGAGCGTCAGATTATGTTGCTTGGCCCAGTTTGCACCTCTATGCATTAAAGCTTTGAATTCAGTAATCGGGTTTCGATAGCCGGATAGATAGTAGTGACCCGTCAAACCGATAATTTGGTCACGAATCAGTTGCTGTTCATAAAAGCCATCCCCTAAGCGCTTGGGCACGCGTTGGGGGTCGAGATTGAGTAAATTCAGCAAAAAATTGCTAGAAACGGTATCGCTGTTACGCGTAAAACGGGGATCGGTTTGAATTAGATACGGTCGATCAGGATCGAACTGAAAGTGCTGTAAACCACTATTTAAGAAAGGGCTGCGGCTTGTTAGAGCAGAGGTGCTTGGCACTAGCGCAGTTGAGGGCGCTTGATGGTCAACCGCGGTGTGTTGTTGATAGACGGCTACATTCAGATTGTGGTGTTCTATCACCGGAGCGGGATGGTAGGGTACGTGCCCGCTCCAATCACGAGTCCAGCCCCGACTGAACATTCCGCCACGCCAATTTCTGTCTGACCATTGCGATGTTCCCTGATCGGTCGTGACACGCTGACCGTTGGCATCACGGTTATCAATCTGAGCTGGTCCACCTTCGAGGTCACTGAGCGCTCCCCCTGCAATAATCCGGCTTTTATCATTAATGACCGCTCCCGATAAGCGGATTGCCCCACCCGCTTGAATTTTACCGGGTTCGCTGTGCGTGGCCACGGTCGTTGACACACGACGGGTAAAGTTATAGTTAGTAAAACAAAACACTTCTACACCGGAGTGGTGCACACGGTAAAGGCCCCCTACGTCACCATGCCATCCGATTTGAGATCCATCGTAGCGTTGGTTGGTATGCTGATCCTGACATTCGTGTATCTCCTGCTCTTCGATCTGCCTTTCTTCAGTCTCGAACCGAGGATTGTCATTGATCAGCTCTTCTGCATGGATCGAGAGATCGCCTACTGCATCTATCGTTGATCCATCATTAAGGATGTGCTCACTGATGCCCTGTACTTTTAACTGAGCATCCAACTCACCGCCGATGGTCAAGGTGCCGCCGCTATAAAGCAAACCATGTTTGAGGTTTTCAACTTTTTTGGTGCCGATCTCAAGGCGGTTATGTGCAAAAATTGTGCCGCCGCTGTTCATCAAAAAAGCATCGGGTCGATTATGTGCACTGATTGAAACCGTATCGCCAACAATCAAAGCCGAGCCTTGTTTCAACACGTGCCTTTGATGAACCTTTAGAATTTTGTAATTGTCGTTCCATCCCTGTTTATTATTCTCTATCTCTTTACCCTCGATCAAGACTTGACCCTTGCCGTGTAAAATACTATCGTTGATTAAACGATCTACTGAAACATAGAGATCCCCATCACTTTGCAGGGCCCCTCCCATACAATTTAAAAAAAGTTTACTTTTCAGCGATAATCTATCGTTTGCAGACACTGTACCGTTGAGGTTGGCGAAGGATCTTTCTACTTTTAGATTTACACTCTTGCCTGAAATCTGACCGTGATCCCCATTGGTGATAAGTTGCGCCTTCATCATGACTCCGCCTTGAGCACTGATCAGGCCGCCTTTTATTCCAAACACACTATTAGCGATTTCATCTGAAAAAATCTTTATTTCACCTATGCCGGTGCTTATGATCTGACCTTCATCCTGGTTGAACACTTTCTCCGCATGCACTTCAAGCAAGTTAGCGTTATGGGTAGGTTGCGATGAGGGGGCCTCATCCGACCCTACAATGATTTTTCCTTTAGAGTTATCTAAGAGGATGGTGTCAATCTCGATTTTTTGACGGGCTGATATCGTGCCAGATTTATTATTCAAATAAAAGGCAACTTTTATTTTATGCTTGCTACTTTCCATTTCAAGTGAGGGCCAAGCTTTATAATTTAAAAAAGAGAGGGCTTTTATTTTGAGCGCTTGATTTGAAAGGATTTTCCCGCCTTCAATATTAAGTATTTTAGGTGAGATGACAGAAAGAAGGCCTTGGCCAAAGATGAGACCGGCTCCTTTTTCATCTTTATAATCGCCATTTATTATTGCGCGGCGGGCCACAATCTGAGCCTGTCCTGTGCCAGTATGGAGCAGCCGGCCTGCGGTATTGTAAATCACGTCGACCTGCATAGCTAATATGCTTTGATCGCCGGTAGCTTCTATATGGCCTCGCGTATTTTTAAGATTTTTACTCCTCAGCGTAAGATCCAAACTCGTTGTAATTTGCCCATTTTGGTTGTCCAAATATTTGGCCAGGATCGATAATTTATCTCTTGACTCGATGGTGGAAGACGTAATATTGTTTAGAGCCCGTGCTGCGCCTTTTGTTTTTCCCTCGGCATTGATGGTACCGCCGATTGTCAATTCGCCATCGCTATGCACTAAGCCATGCTCTTGGTTGTGTAGGGTCTGCGCTCCAATGGCAAGCTGGTGGCGCGCCATGATTACCCCAGCTTGATGTTGGTCTGTATCCTCGGTGCCATCATTGGTTAGGCTCTGTGCACTAATAGCCAGGGTGCTGCCTTGGATTACCCCGCGGTTTCTGAGCTGATCGTGTAGGGTGAGCGTCAGAACTCGCCCGTCAATCAAAGCGTTTGCTTGATTCTCTAGTTCTTTCCCTAACAACGAGAGATCGCGCTGTGCACGGATGGTGCCGGCATTGTCTAAGCGATCAACTTCAAGTGTTATATCACCGCTTGATTGAATCTGATGACTCGAGTTGTATAACAGAGCCGCTTTAATTCTTAGGTGTTCATAAGCATGTACTTTGGCGTTCTTTGTGAATCTCAGCCACCCCGCGCTGACTTGATTTAATTTGGGCAGATTTTGCCCACTCTGGATGCTAGCTGCTGGCTGAGTGGCAATCACCGGGACGCCCAACTTTGTGTAATTGACTTGATGCTTGCCAGTGCTAATGTTGATTATATTCGCCTGCAACTCTCCATCTATTTTGATGGAATAGGCGATGAAGTCAATTTGATCAAACTGCTTAAGCTTTGCGACACTGTTGATGGTAATTTGCCCTTTTTTGCTCACGAGAAATGCATCAAGGTTGCCGTCGCTGCCTACCATAGGCTCACCTGCAGCAAATATGATACGGCGGGTATTGAGGAAATTGCATCCCCATAAATGAATGCCATTGACATTGGAAAAAGCCAATTGGGCTGGTTGTCCTGCGATTTTTACGATGCCCTCGAGTTTGGATGGCCTGTACCCTATGGTTTTATGCAAGATCATCCGCGCAGCAGGGCCATTCTGTAGGACTATGCCTGAGGAGGTAACATCGAGCTCTTGATACGAGTTATACGAGATACCCGCTGAATTGGGAGGGGCAATATCGACAGTAGGGGGATGTGCCGCCGTATGAGCATCCGTTGTGGTTTGCCTCTGTTCGTCGGACGAAGTGGAAGCTGTGGGAATCTGTTGAGCCGATATCGCGTTAACTACTTTCAACATCATTAATACCCCCATTCAAACTGGTAAACCAGTTTGAATGCTGTTCTGTGTCAGTCATTTAACCAAATACGAGCAATGCTCGCGGCGGAACATCAAAGGCCATGAATACAGCCCAAATAGAATTAAGCGTTTAGTTAGCTCAGCATCCACTGATTAAAGCGTTCGATGGCCAAATCCTGATTGTTCATCCAGTACAAGGCATCGATATATAAGCCTTTTTTGAAATTATCTGGATGAATTGAAAGGCGTCTAGCCTGCTTTTCACTGATATATTTTAAAGCCTCTGGCTGTGTCGGTACAATTCCATATGGCGCAAGTAGTGCCTGCCGCTTCGGGTCTGAAGCAAATTTGATAAACTCACGACATATATCAGCGTTAGGGGTGTCTTTCAGAATCGCCCACGTATCACAGCCGTAAATGTGTTGATCCCACGAAAACGCAACCGGCGCACCTGCATCGATGGCAAGCTGCACGCGGTCAGCGTAAGCCTGAAGCAAATCCACCTCGCCAGACTTTACCAATTGTTCAATCTGCGCTCCATTTCTCCACCAGACAGCAATATGCGGTTTTATTCTGTCAAGGCCTTGGAATGCTCTGTCAAGGTCGCAAGGATAAACATTGCCCGGCGGCACACCATCGGCCATCAGCGCCACTTCAACAGTATCAAACGGATGCTTACGCAAACCACGCCGACCACGAAAATTATTCACATCCCATAAATCTTTCCATGATTGCGGAACTGCCCGGGAGTTCTTAAATACATCAGTACGATATGCCAGTACGGTGGAGTAAATGTGCGTTCCAACGCCATAAAGTGATCTGAATTGCGGGGGAATCGACGATATGACTAATTCCCTCTCAAGTCCATGTTCTTCTAGGAAGCACTCTTTGCCGCTCGTCAGGAATAGGATAGCCGACTGACCGAGCGATGCCATATCCCATAAATATCTTTTTGTTCTAACCATAGCCCGAATTTGTGCCGCAGGCTCCTCTTCTGATGCAACGCCGATAACTTTAATACCCGTCTTCTTTGCAAAGGGTTCATAAAGTATCTCTGCATATCTCTGACTAAAAAGACCACCGGAATCTCGCACAACAATTTGTTTCGAGTTAGTTCTGGAGGAGGTTATGACAGACGGGCCCGCAAGAGTAGCGCCGGTAACTATCGAAGCAGCGCCAGCGACAGCCATCTTGATCGCATTACGGCGGCTAGAATCATGAGATTGTCTGGAATACATAACGTCAATTTCCTTTAATAAAATAACTGTATTGAACGAACTATCTCACCCGCAGATATTCGGTAGTTTTGCTGTAAGCACTCTGAGCAACTGATTGGCCACTGGTAATAGGGATCTACCTCGCCTAACGGCTAAGCATAATTCCGGAGACATAAAAACTGGGTGGTCTATTTCAAGTGCAATCAGCTGACCGCTCTTAATTTCCTCGCGCGCTTCCGAAGTCGACATAAGTGTCCCGCCGCAGCCTGTGCTCGCAAACTCTTTCAAAGCAGCAGCAGAATTACTAGTAAATTGTGGCTTTAGTTTGATATTTTCTGAATGTTCTACCGTTTGCAGCATTTTCCAAAAAGAGAATGAAACGGGCGGCAAGGCAAGCGGATAATGCGATGTTTCCGCAAATGTGATTTTTTGTCTGCCAGCAAACGGATGATCTTTTCCTACTAGCAGATATATGGGTAATGGTGCCCGCGCACGACAACAAATATCTGGATTCTGCACAACGTTAAAAGTTAATCCAATATGGGCCTCATCTTCAAGGAGTTTAGTTATTACTTGGGTGGATGAGTGAACCTCTTCAATGCAGATATTTATATCAGTATATTTTTTGCAAAAATCATTCAAGACACCTTCCATCAAAACGTCAATATGGCCATCGGGTATCGCAAGATGAATAATCCCTCGCTGTACATCGTTTAGTTTTTGTAAGTTAGTTTCGAGCTTCTCGCGACTGGCGCATGTTTCTAGATAGTATTCCAAGACACATTGCGCCGCCTCAGTTGGCACGACACCGCGGGGCTGCCGCTCAAATAACTTGCAGCCTATCTCTTTTTCCAAAAGTTTAATCTGACGCGTAACAACGGATGAATCAGTCTCTAAACGTTCTGCGGCGTCGCAAATTTTTCGACAAGTATGGACAGCATAGAAAGTTCGCAGCCTCTTTTGATTGATGATCATCCCCCCTCCTCAAAAAACTTCTATCTAGTGTTAAAAAAATTATAGAGCTTGTCCCGAAAAACTGAACTGACTATTTATTTCTTTAGCGCTGCTTTATCAGTAGGAGATAGTTTAATTTGAAAAGACGAGAAGCAATAACTGGTTAAATATACAGTGGTATTGCGGTAACAACTTGATAGCACGTTCTTGGAATATTTTGCTGGCCACAGTAATTTTTAACTTACCGGCTTATATAGTCGGTCCTGAATAAATCGTTTTACGTACTATTTGATCTAAAAACTCAAACCAACAGCAAAGGTATGACAGAATAAAACGGATAAAAGAAAGACGTAAAAAAGCCGAAGCTTTCTGAGGATCATTCGTAAGTTATGCCCAGCGCCACAGAGCACAGCGTGCATGGCATCGCCTAATGCCCCTTTAAGCCAATTTCGACCGAGCTTCCCATCCGCTTTCATATGACCAATAGTGGGCTCGATGGCACTGCGTCGTTTGATGATCGCGCTTAGCGTACGGGTAATACCCCGACGCATGCCAGAGTGATAGATTTTTACACCCTCTATCGCAATTCCTTTGTAACCCCGATCCACGATGGCAACCTCTGGAGTCACATCACTTAAGATCGCTGCCTGTTCTAGCGCCTCGGCCAGCGTATGACCGTCGTAGGGATTTCCTGGCATCGAGCGTGCGCCAACCACCAGCCCCTCCTGATGAGTTGTCGTGATCGACACTTTCACACCGAACTCGTAGGGCTTACGCGCCTTGCCCTTGGCAATACACTCCACTTCCGGGGCATGCAGAGCATAGAGTTTGTCTTTGTCCTTGCGCCTTTGCGAAATGATTCGTTTCGTACGGGATATCAACTCTCGCAATGCTTCACGCCCTTGCTCGGCCACTGACTCGATTTGTCTTTCAACGTCACGCATCACTCGTCCCACTCGCGAACGCAGGGTGCTCAACGCCTTGTTCATTCGTTTGTGCTGCTTCGCGTGCGCATAGCGGCCGATTTGGATTGATAGGCGGGGCGCGACTCGGTTGTAGTTTTGCCGTAACTTTAAGCCATGTTGTTCCGCCGCTTTCACCAGGTGCTCTCGGCAACGCTCTAGGAGTCGCGAGTCGGTTGGATGCGCTATCGCTTTCTCCATCACCGTGGTGTCAACGATCACTCGTTTTACGCTCGACGCTTTGATGACATCACTACGTTTGGCCGCTTCGATCGTCTCCGCTAATAGCTCTTCTACGCCCTCTTCACCCAGCCGATTACGCCAACGCGTTAGACTTGACGGGTCAATCGGCGCCTCGGTTTGGAGGTACGTTTCCCCTGTAAAAAATTGATGGTAGGGGTTTTCCAGCCAACCCAACACCACTTCTTCATCAGACAAATTGAATGCGTATTGCAGATACAGTAAGCCTGCTATGAGTCGTGGCGAGGTCGCAGGTCGACCTCTATTTGAGGTGAAGCTCTCACTCATCAACACGCTAAGCTGATCCCAGTTGATTAAACCCGCCAGTCGCACCAACGGATGCTTCATATTGATCTGTTCGTTTAGCGGATACCGGAATAAATCTCCTGTGCTCGCCGTTGCCTTTGGACCCATTTTTGCCTCATCACAAATTGCAAGATTTATTTTCTTAATATGCCATTTTATTGCAATTTGTGCCACTCTATTTCGACGAAAAACCTTTACCACATAAGAGCTTACGAGTTATTCAGGGTCGACTATATATAAACAGGGCATTCACTCTTTACAAAAAAAACAGTAATAAAGAATGGTTATTGTTATTGCCGCCGTTATTCTCCGCCAACCATACTGGTTTCGAAATTATTTCATTGGAAATAGATGTGTTTCCGATGGAGCGTAAAAAATAAACTAGTTAAGGAGATGTAAGCAAATGGATACTTCATCAGCTGTTAGCAGTGTTTTGGTGCATAAAAATTGGCGATATTTTCTACAGGGACATAAAACTGATATGTTTCGCATCCTGCTTGGTTGCCTTCAATGGCAGAAACTAATGAATCTGCGCATCGGCATTATTCCATTGCCGGTTTATAGCGTTATTCTTGTTTGCTTGAGCGTGCTTTTAGCCCTTGGAAAAGTCTCTGGCGACATCTCAATCATGTTCGCGCTACTTACCATATTCGGCTTTACCTTTGCCGAATTGGGGGCGCGTATTCCAGGTCTACGCCAGATTGGTGGCCCTGTTATCGTGACGATTTTCCTCCCCGCCTGCTTGGTTCATTACAAGCTTTTACCTAATGAATTGGTGGGGTCAATTAACGGTTTCTGGCAATCAACTAAAATCTTATATCTCTTCATTGCTTGTGTGATCGTTGGCAGCATCCTTAGTATGGATCGTCGGACGCTGGTTACAGGCATTGTAAAAATCTTTATCCCTATCGCTACCGGTTCTGTACTAGCAACTATTGCAGGTACACTTACCGGGCTAGCCTTTGGATTAAGCGCTCACCATACCTTTTTCTATATCATCATTCCCATTATGGCCGGTGGCATCGGCGAAGGGGCAATCCCTCTCACCCTTGGCTATGCCGACATTCTCAACTTGCCGCAAAATCAGCTATTCGCCCAAATCGTACCCGCTATTGTGCTTGGAAATTTGATGGCGATTATCTGCGCGAGCTTGCTTAATCAGCTTGGTAAGAGCCGCCCCCACTATACCGGCCAAGGCCACTTATATGCTGCTGATGAGGATGCCTCCGTAAAACCCTCCAAGGCTCCTACAGTTATGGTAGAGCATATTGCCACTGCCGGCATGATTGCTATCTCTTTTTATATATTGGGCATACTCGTGCATAAGCTGACCGGTTTACCTGCTCCAGTAGGTATGCTATTTCTTGCTGTACTTGCCAAGCTTACTTATGCGATTTCACCCAAGCTGGAAGAGGGTGCTCGCACGGTTTATCATTTTTTCTCGACAGCAGTGACCTATCCCTTGCTTTTTGCTATTGGCATCACTACCACTTCGTGGAGCGACCTAATGGCTGCTTTTACCTTGGCTAATGTCGTTACTATTGCGGTCACTGTTTTTACCCTGACTATGGTCGGTTTTTTTGTGGGAAAATGGGTCGGTTTATATCCCATCGAGAGCGCGATTATTAATGCCTGTCACAGTGGGATGGGCGGTATTGGCGATGTGGCGATACTAACCTCGGCCAGCCGTCTAGAACTGATGCCATTTGCACAGATAGCAACTCGCCTAGGGGGAGCGCTTACTATTACTGGCGCAATTGTCTTACTCGGATTAACTGCCTAAATACTGAATAGCTGCTTGTAATGAGAATAATAGCGAGGGAATAAAAAAGCTGCCATCTAATGGCGGCGGTAATATCTAAAGCTGTTACTAAACGGGGGCAAGGTCATATGCTATATTCCGTTATATGATGGCTCTCTATCCATCCTCTCTTGATGCTCACTTTAGAGAAAATTCATGGCAAACCGAAGCTACCTGTATTCAACCAATGTCGTTCCTGGCTCTGCTGTGAAGAAGGGGACGCGCACGTTCACTGGAATTTCTGAGTGGAATTACGATATCCCTATCATTTACAAATTGCTTCTTTCCGGCAATCCAAGGCCATGCAAATCTTCCATTTGGAGGATGCAGGGCGACATCGCGCTGGTGGCCGACTACGCACCCGGCGTTGAGCGCCTCAAGGAGTTTTTGAATAAAATTGATTTCCCTACGGCGAGACCTCTGATTGACGAAGCGCTTCAATTCCTCGCAGATGAGTGCAGCATCAACAAGTATTTCGTCCTTGAGTGCGGCGAAATATTCTGCATGGATGACGAGCCAATCAAGAAACAAAATGCCCAACTTCTCGATGAAATCAAGAATCTTGACGTGGAAGTTGAACGAGCGCTTGCCAGCCTGGAACCGAAACCTGTTGAGGAGCCCAGGCCTGTGCGATGGCTTGCCAAGCTTTTTGGCGTGAAGCCAACCCCGGTTGTTGAATCGCATGATGATCCGTTACAACCAGTCTACGATTTGGGCTTAGGGAACTGGTCGAATATCCTGTATTTCGATTTAAGCAAATCTTAACTGAAGATACCGTGATTCAAAATTACATCAAAAGTCCGAATGTACGGGTGCAAGCTTTACCTTCATGTCATCATCAATTGAAAGCTTGGCAAAACGGGGGCCTTCCATATAAGCGTCCATGTACGTATCTTCACGTTATGCTGTCAGCATGGCGTCCAACAAATTGGTATTATCTCAACTTGAGTGCACTTTACGTTTCGTTGATCCCCAACGGTTGTTAATTACAAATTTTTGTGGCACAAATCAAATAGTTGTGTTTTTAAAGAGTCAAATTCGTCATTTTCCTTTCTCAAAGGGTATCCATCTTTATGGAGAACGAGATCATTTAATGATCCTATGCCTCCATATAATGATAGGATTTCTCGCTTGGTTTCATTAGGCATACCGAGAATCTCATAACTGAGTTTTTGGATGGCCTTTTCCCAGTCTTTAGCATTGCTTAATTTAAGTAATGCTAACATTTTAATTAATATCAATTTTATGTCTTCAGCTTGAGTCATTTTAGCGGTCTCACATTGAGTATTTGTACACCCCTCAGGATTACCCACAAATCTTAGTCACTCTGGCGCATGATTTGAAACATTTTGGTAGCCTCATGCAAAGCCATGAAGCCTCGCCACAATACAGTAGGGCCGGGCGGGAGATCATGCTTGCGCGCTAGGTATCCCCCGAGTTTAGCGATCCACAGAATGGCCTGATTCAAAGTAGGAGGATCGCTAGGCGGATGTTTAGTACCGTGCGTACGGCAATATAAAGCTTGCCATTCAATGGGATCCTGCCCAACGGCTACAGCAATACCCGTAACTAAACCCGCTAATAGATTGAGTTTCGCTTCTTGCTCTTGTTGCGTTGCATCAGAATCTGTTTTGAATAAGTTTGTCAATAAACTGGACTTGGCTCCTCCTATCGCGCTAGCGCTTATATTTTGATTGCTAGCAACTGCTCCACCAGTTGCCAATAAGGCATGTAGTGTCGCATGCGCTGGACTGCCTTCTGCTAGAGCCTTAGCTTGCACCAACTTACCGATATAGCTTGCGCTTTGCTGCTGGATTAAATTCACCACGCCGCTTTGTACGAACTGTGCGGTTGTACCCGTTACATTGCCAGAGGCGCTCGATCTGTACTTGCAATTACCCCGCCAACCAGCTTCGTATCGCCTTCAACCTCAATTTGAAAACCTCCGTCACCGGCTTGTATGCCTGTTTGCTCCGCCACGCTCCGATAAGTACTGTCTATCTTTTGTTGCGAGAAGTTAACGCTGACTGCAGAAGTCGGTCCTGCCGTGGCGCTGCCTAGTGGCTGTTATAACTGTTTGTGTTCTGTACGTTTTCAATTTCAAGATCACCCTCGATTATGGCTTCTACTTGCTGAGCAGGCGGTCGATATAGTGCTCTATGCTTATGAGCGGATTTAGGATTTAAATTTGAATAAACGAAAAAAAACCGCTTGTAAGCGGTCGGCACAATAACGATTGAGTTCAATTCTCATCAGGTGGTTTAGGCCATTCGATCTCGATCGAAAAGCTGCACTGCTGCTCGATGCAGTTGAATTTGACGCGATATAGCTTCCATGCTTTGAGGCGCTGTTTTTCGTTATCAGTGGCGATGTTGAGGTCTATCTCGCCCGATGAACCTGCTGCGGCGCGTCGCTGCTCAATGAAGCTTCCGAGTATGCGGATTAGATAGAAGGAAGGCCCTGGCGCGAAGCGCACAACGTATAATCATCGCCTCGCGCGTTTACGATCAAACATTATGTCCCCAGTGGTTCCGCTCCATACAGAAATCTCAACTCCGCCAAGGCACGTGCCCGGCGTTTCCGCGCCCTCCCGCTCCCGCGCGCTCGCTTGGCTGCACATTCCGGCTGCCGCGCTATGCGTCGTGCTGGCCGGGTGCGTGGCCTCACTGCCTGTGCTGCCCGCCCCACCTGCGGCGGTCGATCCGATAAGCCTCTTTCCGATGGCCGCCTACAGTCAGGATGTCGACCACTGGATCGACCCGCTCGACCCCGATTACGACACGCCGTTCCTGAGCGCACGTGATCAGCACGCCCAGTTCGAAGTGCTCTACTCGCGCTATTTTGGCACCGATGTGAACAGCGCTTCGCCCTGGAACCACGCCTTCATCGACATGCCCGCGCACGGCAAAAGCGATGGCGATATCGCCGGCTTGCTGCTTCAACGGATCGCCGACTACGACAACACCGGCAAGCCAGATAGAGATATCGGCTATGGCCAGAACCTCAGGCCTCAGACGAAATCGTGGATCGACGCAATCGCTCAAAACATGGACGTCGGGCAGTTCGAGCGCGCGGCACCCTATACACCTGGGCACCGCGCGATTGCAACCGGCAACCTGCTCGTGCGTGAACTGCCGACCATGGACCCTTTTTTCTATTCCCACCGTCTTGCGGGCCAAGGCTACCCGTTCGACAGCCTGCAAATCTCGGCGATTCGGCCGGGCACGCCGCTTTACGTGCGGGGGAGCAGCCTGGACGGCGGCTGGTGCTACGTGCAGGCGCCTGATGTGCACGGTTGGGTGCGCAGCGACAACCTCGGTTTCGTCGACGACACGTTCGTCGACACTTGGAGGAACACCGCACGTCAGGCGTTGGGGGCAGTCATCACCGCTTCGGCGCCGGTTCGTGACAGCCACGGGGCATTTCGCTTCGACGCGCCGGCCGGCACGGTTCTGCCACTCCGACCTGGCACGACACCCGGGATGCGCGAGGTCCTCGTTCCTGCTCGCAATATCGACGGCCAGGCGGTCATCAGCACTGCGCAATTGAGCGACACACAGATCGTACCGGCGCCTTGGAGCGCAACGCCGCGCCATCTCGCGACGTTGCTCAAAGCGCTGATCGGGCGTCCGTATGGCTGGGGCAACACGGGGCTGTATAACGACTGTTCATCCGAACTGAAAAACATCTTCGCCGCCTTCGGCATATGGTTGCAACGCTATTCGTTCGACCAGATGACCGCTGGGCAAATAACCGATCTCTCCATCGCCACGCCGGCTGAACGGCTCGATTACCTCGCACGCAACGGGCAACCGATGCGCACGCTGGTTTATATCAACGGCCACGTAATGCTGTACCTCGGCAACACCACGCGCGGCGCTCAAACCGTGCCGGTGGTCTATCACGGTGTGTGGGGGCTGAGCCCGGCCGATAATAGCTGGCGGGCGATCATCGGTGGCACGTTGATCCAACCTTTGTTCGAAATTATTCCTGAAGATCTGGCGTTGCAGTCGCTCGCCGCCAAACCGATTTTCCAGATCAGTATCCTCGGAGCACCCGTTGCGGACACTCCGGTTCAATCCGACGACGGCAGTTTGGCAGATTGAGCCAGCGGGGGTGTTTAAAAGGGTTTTAAGCGGCAAAATAGCCCAGAGATATCCACAAATATTGTGCATAACCACGTTGAAAAGTGTCTCATATCTTTCTCAAAGGCAGGCGGGATAAGGTTATTCTTTAGATTGACTAAATTTTAGCAGCAGTGCTTAATTTGTATGAGTTCCAATTTGATCTGACAGCTACTCGGTTTGGCGAGAGCAGTTGTCAGATCAAGTCTTGGCTAGGACATCACTCAGAGGCTTAGACTAAATGTGCCTGCCCTTGAATGTCTGTACATAAGTGAGCAAGCTCGCTATTTTGGATGGCAGGAGGGGAGGCTAGCTTTCTCAAAAGTGAGGGCTCTGTAGGGTCCGAGCGATAGGCGGGAAGACTTGTCTGTATATTTAGGCGGGAACGGCGACGTAATGGTACGTTGTTCTCCGACACAGCATTCATAAAAACAGCAGTTTGTTTAGCGGTTAGAGAAACAGAGTTCTTGAGCCCAGTCGTCGTATAGAAGTAAAGTCTATTATTGTGAATATAAAGCGGTGCCAGGTGTGTGCTGCTCCGTGGAAACAAAACTTTAGTATAGAGCGCTTGTATCTGCTCAGGCGCTAGACTTGGCAGCAAAGTGTAAAGCTGATCAATATGTAAATTCAAGATTTTGGTCAGAACAGATTGATGGTTGTTCTTATTCTGTAGCATCGCGACCAACGCTCGAAGCACGGTGTCAGGCAGTATTTTTTGTTGATTTAATGCCTTAGCCGCGGCATAGATGAGATATTTGTCCTCATCCTGATCTTTTAACACCGCCACTAAGGTTTGAAGAACGGTTGCTGGCAGCGCCTCTTGTTGTCCTAGTGCTTCCGCGGCTGTCATCCTGAAGGATTTTTTCTTTTCCTTATTTTTGAGCATCGAGTCCCAAGCCTGCATCACGGTGTTAGACAGTGCTTTATGTTGGTTTAATGCTTTGGCCGCGGCGGAAATGACAGATTCTTCTTCATCCTGATCTTCTAATACCGTCACCAAAGTTTGCATCACGGGGTTTGGTAGTGTCTCTTGTTGTCCCAGCGCTTGGGCAACGGTGGACCGGATGGATGCGTCCTCTGCCTGATTTTTGAGGATCGAATCCCAAGCCTGAATCACGGCTTCAGGCAGTTCTTTCTGCATGCTTAAGGCTTTTGTAGCCTCAATTCTGACCGTGCTCTCTTGATCCAGTAAGGCTTCGGTTAGAGCTAATTTGGCCTGCTCAGGCAGAGTTTGGTTTTGGCCTAACGTCTTAGCGGCCTTAGACTGTATATCTTGATCTGTACTCGATAGCGTTTTGATCCAGGCTTGCAGAACTTCGTTCGATAGAATTTCTTGTCGGCTTAATACCATGGCCGCCGCAGACCTGATCTTTTTATTCTCATCTGCGAGCGCTATGATCAAGGCCTGGCAGGTGTCGGCAGGCAATCCTGACTGTCGATGCAAGGCTTGGGTGGCCGCGCACCGGAGCCGCCATTCTTGATTCTGATTCTGTAATATCTCGGTTAAATCTTGAATGATCTCTGCAGAAAGTAGCGCTTCTTGGCCTAAGATATCGGCAGCAGTTATTCTGATCCTCCAACTCTCGTTTTCAATCTCACCTTTTAACATAGAGAGTAAGACTTGAATGAGGCGGGGCGGTAGCGTGTCTTGATTGTTTAGCGCTTTGGCAACCGAAATTCTAATGTTTTCCTTCTCACTCTTATCTTGTAATACGGCGGATAAGGCCTGAATGGCCGTTTCAGGGATTATTTGTCGTCGATTTAATACTTGCGCTGCGGTAGACCTGATATATTCTTTTTCATCTGTATCCAGTAGCCGTGAGATCAAGGTTTGACTGATGCTCGGCTCAAGCGGTTCTCGCCAACTGAAGACCTCGGCAGCCGAAGCCCTTAAATCTTCGTTTTCATTTTTATTGTGCAATACCATGAGCAAGGCGTGCATGGCCGCTTCAGGCAGAGTGTGTTGCTGGCCGAATGCGCTCGCAGCCATCGCTCTGACCTCCTTGTCTTCACCTGTATTTTGTAACACGGCGATCAAAGCTTGAGTGATGGTTTCAGAGAGTGGCTGTTGTTGGCCTAAGGCCTCGGCAGCCGTAGACCTGATATGCTTTTCTTTATTCTGTAAGGCGGTTATTAAGAGTTGAATAGCTGTGTCGGGCAGGGTTTTCTGTCGGCCCAATATTTTGCCAGCGGCATATCTGATATCCCATGTCTCATCCAGTAACGCCACAATTAAGGCCAGAATGACCGCTTCAGTTAATGTCTCCTGCCGGCCGCAGGCTCTAATCGCAGCAATTCTGACATCCTCATCTTCATCCTTATTTTGTAGCGCCGTGCTTAAGGCCTGAACGACAGCACTAGACAAGGTGTGCTGTTGACCTAATACCTCGGCAGCTGCCACTTTCGCCTCTTTGTTTGCATTATGCTTGAGCAGCACTGAAAGAATCGCTTGGGTCGCGTTGTTAGATAAAGCTGAGCGTGCATTTAGGGTGCGAATAATGCTGGCTTTCTTGCTGTCAGGCTGATTTAGATAAGTGAGCAGTAGATGTTCCGAGAATCCTCTATGGCAACCTAATTCGCTCACGCTCTCTGTGCTCAGGCTCAGCTCAAAGCGTAGCCACTGCATTAACTCCGTTTCTAGTCTATCGACAGTGGTTTCTTCCAAGTGGGCGCGTGCTTCATGCAGACACCCTATGATCACGTGTTGATGGCGTATGCCAAGCACGTCACGTGGTTCCTCTTCTAAGAGCATAAAGAAGCGTTCTAAGGCAGCGCCCTTAAGCAACCCGGCCAACATTTGCCATACGACTTCATAACAAGGGTCGTATTTATGTTCAGCAATAAAAGTGCGCAATTGCGCTTGGCTGAGGATTAAATTTGAATGGATGGGCGCACTGTTTGTAAAGGTGGGTGCTGGATTGGTTTTAGCATCTATTTGCAGATGCTGCGCTAGGAACTTAGCTGCAAAGAATTCCTGCAAGGACAGGTGCAAGAAATGGTAATCACGTTCGAACTCAGGACGCCCAATATCAACTGTATGTAAAAAGGAAGTCTGTTTTAAATCAGTGACGAGCCCGAAAGGAGATTTTATTCCTAGCAGCGTTTTATTGTGAGTCAGCTGATTCAGATTCAATGCAATTTTGCCAGCTTCTAATCCTGTAAATGCTAAATAGCCCAAAGCATAGAGTTCTGTCGCCATGAGCTCTTCTAATTTAGCTTTGGGCAAAGTCTGGATCACGGAGGGTTGTAAGCGTTCACCCTGGTCTCTTTTCTTTAAGCGAGCGCAATCTTTACGCCAGAGTTGATCGACGATGGCCTCATATAACGTGACCATCGTTGTGGTTTGATCTGGGCGAGAATTTTCTCGACTAGCACACAGTGCATCAAGCAGAATTGGTAGCTTGAGCGGTCCCTGAGTCAGTGGAGTGCTTTGGATCAATTGCTGGATCGCGGCTTGGCTCGCTTCAGGTACAAATTTTTGCACGTAGGTTTGTACATCATCCAGATTTAAGCCAGTGGCTTCTAGCTGCAAATCAAATTGACTTAATATCTGGGGGTTCACTCCAATCGAGCGGGAGGTGATTAAAACGTGAGTCTGATCGAGTAGTTTTTGTAAAAGTTTATTTAAAGGGCGGCCTTCATCCAACTCGCCAATAACTTCATCTAAGCCGTCTAAGATGAACAGTGTTTTGTCTCGATGTCGCTCAAAAGTCTGTGTTAACGCTTGCGTTTGGAGGCTTTCTTGGTTCGCAAAAAAGTGCTCGCCCAGTAACTCTTCAAACTTGATGGTCTGATCGGTCTTGAACTGTGCTAATGGTAGCCACAACACGCAATCAAAACGATCTTGCCACAGCGCGTTGTGCTGATAGTCATGGACCAGTTTTTTGCATAAAGTTGTCTTGCCAATCCCCGCCTGCCCATGAATCAAAACCCGTTTAGGCAGACCGATCGAGCCATTACGTAACGTTTGTTGCTCAAACAGAGTAGCGAGCGAAATCGGCCTATTGTCATGGGATGTAGCGCGCGACTCATCGTTAGCTAGGCATTCGAGAGCCGCCAGTGGCTCCTGCTCAGTTTGATTGGGTTGCGGTTGCAGATGATGCTTAACCAGAGCGAGATGGGTATGGCAGGTATCAAACTGCACTTTTTGACCTGATAGCCGCTGAATCGAGAGGCCAGAGCATTCATACTGCTGGTAAAGGGCGCGGCGCAAAGCGGTTAGAGAGAGCGCTCGTGTCGTTATCTGCTCGTTGCGTGGGGTCAATTGATAGAGCGCCGCTGCTTGCTTGGCGCGACGTTGTGTTTTGCTCTGGCTAGAGTTGCCTAACGGGTCGCTTGGAGGCGTTGTCCAAAGTGTAGGCCAAGCAAGCGGCATCGAGATGCTTTGCTTTGTATTCGTATGGGGAGCCAGCCATATCTGCTTTAAACCATCTAGGCTTTGACTCATCGCCTGTTGCGTGTGCGCCCATTTTTTAAGCTTGGTTTGCTGAAACTGTCTGGCCACTTGTTTCGCATGGTTTATCCAACTGTGTTTCTTTTTAGTCGGCTCATTATCGTGCGCTATAGCCTCACTATCTTGCGAGATAGCATAAGCTAGCTGATACGTTTCTTGGGTAGCTGGGGGAAAGGTAGCAGCCGGGGAAGGCGGTAGTTCAATACCTGAATCTTTACGAAAATGGGCTTGTCGTGCGGATTGAGTGGTTTTTTCAGGGATTGGATCTGTTTGTACTCGGGCGTCGCAGTGACGCGGCAGTAAGGTGAGTTTGACGGTTTTTAACAGGCTGCCTACTTTATTCATTACTTTTTACTTAACTCTCTTATATAACTTTGCTACCCGCAAGAAGAAGCTGAAAAGGCTTTTACTCATATCGGTACTGAGCTTTCATTGTATAGGATATTGTCTCGAAGCGTTTTTGGAAGATTCTTATTTGTCTTGGCTTGAGTCCAATTTAAATGAAGCGCGAAGTAAGCTTGAGCCCTAAAAGTTACGCTGAACTCCAAAAGGCGATCTAAATTCCAATCATTTAAGCGATCCATCACTGACGGATGTATAAGGAATCCTCTTACGATGGTAGAATTCAGGGTGACGGGCCTCCTCGCATAGTGGTGCGGCCAATCTGGTCAGGTCGGGAACGAAGCAGCCACAACCGTTTCCCGCTAGTGCCGGGGTTTGGGCTCGTCACCCCTAATTTAAAATTTTTCGATGACCTATCAAGTTCTCGCGCGCAAATGGCGGCCCAAGGATTTTGCGTCGCTAGTTGGACAAGAGCATGTAGTGAGAGCGCTTACTCATGCGCTTGAACAGCAGCGGCTACATCATGCCTATCTATTTACCGGAACGCGTGGTGTCGGTAAAACCACGTTGTCACGTATTTTTGCCAAAGCACTCAATTGTGAGATGGGTATTACAGCAACGCCTTGTGGCCAATGCCAAGCGTGTTGTGCAATTGATGAAGCGCGCTTTGTCGATTATGTAGAAATGGATGCAGCGTCCAATCGCGGCGTTGATGAAATGGCTAGTTTGCTTGAGCGCGCGGTCTATGCGCCAGTTAATGCGCGCTTCAAGGTCTATATGATCGATGAAGTGCATATGCTGACCAATCACGCCTTCAATGCAATGTTAAAAACGCTTGAAGAGCCGCCGTCCCATGTCAAATTTATTCTAGCTACTACTGATCCCCAGAAAATCCCGGTAACCGTGCTATCACGTTGCTTGCAGTTTAATCTTAAGCAGATGCCTGCGGTGCATATTGTTGCACACTTGCAGAAAGTCCTCACGGAGGAGAAGCTGGGTTTTGAACTGCAAGCGTTACGCTTACTAGCACGCGCGGCAGATGGCAGTATGCGCGATGCACTGTCGCTCACAGATCAGGCGATTGCTTATGCCGCAGGCCAAATTAGTGAAGAGGCGGTGCGGGGCATGTTGGGAGCGCTTGACCAGCATTATTTGACTCGGCTCCTGGATGCCATTGCAGCGTCTGATGGTGCTGAGGTGTTGGCGATTGCTGATGAGCTTGCCGCCCGCAGCTTATCGTTTTTGCTGGCGTTGCAAGATTTATCTACGATGTTGCATCAGATTGCATGGGCTCAAGTGGCTCCCCAATCGGTCCTTGATGAGTTGCCTGAAGCAGAAGATATCCGGCGTTTTGCTAGCCTATTCTCGCCAGAGCAGGTGCAATTGTATTATCAGATTGCAACTATTGGCCGTTCTGAGCTTGGACTCGCGCCGGACGAATATGCCGGGTTTACGATGACGCTGTTAAGAATGTTGGCATTTTATCCAGCAAATACAGCGGGTGCCAGACCTACAATTGCTGCAAGCCAAGCAAGCCAAGCAAGCCAAGCAAGCCAAGCAAGCCAAGCAAGCCAAGCAAGCCAAGCAAGCCAAGCAAGCCAAGCAAGCCAAGCAAGCCAAGCAAGCCAAGCAAGCCAAGCAAGCCAAGCAAGCCAAGCAAGCCAAGCAAGCCAAGCAAGCCAAGCAAGCCAAGCAAGCCAAGCAAGCCAAGCAAGCCAAGCAAGCCAAGCAAGCCAAGCAAGCCAAGCAAGCCAAGCAAGCCAAGCAAGCCAAGCAAGCCAAGCAAGCCAAGCAAGCCAAGCAAGCCAAGCAAGCCAAGCAAGCCAAGCAAGCCAAGCAAGCCAAGCAAGCCAAGCAAGCCAAGCAAGCCAAGCAAGCCAAGCAAGCCAAGCAAGCCAAGCAAGCCAAGCAAGCCAAGCAAGCCAAGCAAGCCAAGCAAGCCAAGCAAGCCGCCCAGTGGAGTCTGCGCCTGAATTGGCGCAGGCCGCTATGCCTAATCATGTGGACGTCTCTACGCCAACAGATTCACTCGTGGCGTTGGGGTTTGTGGAGCATGATTGGCCGTCGCTGGTGGCACGTTTGCCATTGCGTGGCTTGGTGAAAGAGCTGGCATATCGTAGTGAGCTTGTGCGTATTGAGGGGGCAACGCTGACATTAAAAGTATCGGTAGCGCAACTTGCTGAGCGTTTGCAAGTTGATAAGTTGCGCACAGCGCTCACTGAATATTTGGGCAAGCCACTCAAGCTGGTTACCGAGATTGGCCCGGTAATGCAAACTGCGGCGGCGCTAGATGCCGCTCAAAATGTTCAGCGCCAGCAAGTTGCGGAGCAGGCGCTGGCGCAAGACCCATTTGCCCAAGCGCTGATTCGCGATTTTGATGCAACTGTCGTACCAGGCTCGATCAAGCCGGTGCAACCCACAAACATTTCCAATATTTAAAGAGGAGCTATTAATGTTGAAAAACCAACTCGCCGGGCTTATGAAGCAAGCTCAGCAAATGCAAGAAAACATGAGTAAAGTGCAAGAAGAACTTGCTTTGATCGAAGTTGAAGGTCAATCGGGTGCCGGCCTGGTCAAAATAACCATGACATGTAAGCACGAAGTACGCCGTGTAGTGATCGATCCAAGTCTTTTTGACGATGATAAGGATATGCTTGAAGATCTAATCGCCGCGGCGTTTAACGATGCGGTGCATAAGGTCAGCGAAGCAACGCAAGAGAAAATGGGGAGTGTGACCAGCGACCTACCTTTGCCAGCAGGTTTTAAGCTGCCATTCTAAGTTGCAATCTGACGCTTGATGAATAGTTTGGCATGACATCCCCTTCGAGTCTGGGCGCGTTAATCGATGCCTTGCGCGTATTGCCCGGGGTTGGCCCCAAATCCGCGCAGCGTATTGCTTATTATCTGATGCAGCACAACCGCCATGGCGCTGCCCGCTTGGGGGAGGCATTATCGCAGGCGCTGGAGAATTTGCGGCATTGCGTGTGCTGCAATAATTTGACCGAGGCGCAAACCTGTGAGACGTGCGCAGACCCTGAGCGGGATCCGGCGCTGCTGTGTGTCGTTGAGACCCCAGCAGACCAGTTGATGCTCGAGCAGACTTTGACCTACCGCGGTTTATATTTTGTCTTGATGGGGCGTTTAAGCCCATTGGAGGGGGTCGGCCCACGCGAAATTAATTTTGAGCGTCTGCTTCGGCGCGCCACCGATGGTCGAGTACAAGAAGTGATTTTAGCGACGAATTTTAATAATGAGGGGGAAGCAACCGCCCATTACCTGAGCCAGATGCTGAAAGGGCGAGGCTTGATGACAACCAGGCTCGCCCGTGGTGTGCCGGTAGGAGCTGAGCTTGAGTATACGGATGCCGGGACAATTGCGCGCGCGGTGCTTGATCGACGCCCGCTTTAAAGAAAAAATCGGAGTCGGCAGAGTTCGGTGAGCAGCAGAACCTTTTTGCATCATTATTCAATAGGGATAAAACCCGGAGACAAGAGATGAAGTGGACTGATATCCAAGAAATCGCAATGGCGCTAACGGATAAGCACTCGGATATTGATCCGCAATATGTGCGTTTCACAGATCTGCACCGTTGGGTCACAGAGCTTGCTGGTTTTGAGGATGATCCTCAGCGTTCGAGTGAGAAAATACTTGAAGCAATCCAAACCGCTTGGATTGAAGACTCGGATTATTAAAAGGCAGGAACGATTAATATAGTCTATGCTTTAATTGGGCGGTGAAAGTGTAGCTGTGCTACTAGGCATCAGCGCAGAAAGGCGCCCATAGAAGAAGGAGAGGCTATGTTTAAGCATATTCTGATTCCAACTGACGGATCTGAGCTATCGAAAAAGGCTATGCGCGGTGGCATTGAGCTTGCTAAAGCGTTAGGCGCTCATATCACTGCGTATGCCTGTTTGCCGCAATATCCTTATCCGCTATTTGCTGAGGCAACGATTGAGGCGCCGGTTGAATTCCGCCAGCGCCAAGAAAGCGAGGCGCATGAGCATCTGCGACAGGTTAAGGAGGCGGCGAGGAATGAGCAAGTGCCATGCACAAGTCATGTCAGTGCGCATGCATCGCCTTATTTGGGGATTATCGAAGCCGCACAAGTGTGCGGCTGCGATGTGATTTTAATGGCTTCCCATGGCCGCAGTGGGCTCAGTACTCTGCTGATTGGTAGTGAAACGCAGCGAGTATTGACGCACACCAAGGTTCCGGTGATTGTTTATCGCTGACGTGCTCCAGGGCGCGCAGCAGAACTCCGGCGTGCGGTGGTGGTGTTGCTGTTACCACGGTAGCCTTGTCCTGCATTAGAAGGGCGGCCGTAGTTGCTTGGTTTTGCACCGCGTGGAGCAGCAGTAGTGCGTCCTTTACTTGGACGTGGCGCCGCCGCTGATGGTGTGCGGCGGGGTTCAAAACCGGCGACCACATTGACTGGCAGCGTCTGCTTGGTAAAACGTTCGATCCGCCGTACCACCTGCATTTCATTATGATGCGCCAGGCTGACGGCAGTCCCGCTGCGACCCGCACGGCCAGTGCGGCCGATGCGATGCACGTAGTCTTCGGCAAATTTCGGCAAATCGTAGTTAAATACATGCGTAATGCCGGGAATGTCGATACCGCGCGCAGCCACATCGGTTGCTACGAGTACCCGTACACGCCGCTCGCGCAAGGAGCGGATGGTGCGATTCCGCGCATTTTGTGGCAAGTCGCCATGGAGTGCCGCTGACGAAAAGCCCGCATCGCTGAGCAGGTCGGACAGTTCGTCCGCGCCACTTTTAGTCGCCGTGAACACAACCGCTTGATCCAGGGTTTGATCAGCCAATAAATGCGTTAGCAGGCGATCTTTATGGGCGCGATCATCGACCCAATGAACTGATTGCGTAATATTTGCACGTTGCTCAGGGCGGTGCATGATCTCAATTCGCTCAGGCGTTTTCAATAAGCTCTTGGTTAGATGGCTAATCCGATTATCGATAGTCGCCGAGAAAAGCAATGTTTGCCGGCTTGCTGGTGTAGCGGCAACGATGGTTTCAATGTCGTCGATAAAGCCCATGTCCAACATCCGATCAGCTTCATCAAGCACCAGCATGGTTAATTTGGACAAATTGATGCGGCCGCGCTCAAGATGGTCGAGCAAACGACCAGGTGTTGCGACGATGATCTCTGGCTGCTTAGCGAGCAATGCAAGCTGTTGAGGATAAGGCACACCACCTAAAATACTGACTGTGCGCAAATTCTTTAAATGTTTGCCATAGGTTGTTGCCGCCGTTGTAACTTGTGTGGCGAGTTCGCGGGTAGGTGTTAAGACCAGCAGCGCAGGGTAAGCCGTTGGCTGCTGGCGGCTATTACGACCAGTGCCACCACGGCGCTCGCGAGAGCGTTCAGCGGGGGCTGCTGCGGCAGCAGCAGTTGGAGCGTCTTCTTTTTGCAATTGTGCAAAGCGTTGAATCGCTGGCAACATAAAGGCGGCTGTTTTACCCGAGCCGGTCGGACTTGATACAAGCAAATCACGGCCAGCCAGTGCGGCGGGAATGGCTTTTTGCTGTACCGGAGTAGGTTCTGTATAGCCTGCTGTGCTGAGGCTTGACAAAATTTCAGGGCATAGGCCAAGGGCTGCGAAAGCTGCGTTGCTTTTTGCGCTATCGGCGGCCGTAGATGCTGGTGTGCTAGTTGTTGGTGTAGGTGTGCTAGTGGAATAATCAGAATTCATTGAACGGATCCCTAAAAAATAAACAATGCGCCGGCTGTTTATAAGCTAAAGTCATACCATGCCGAAATGCGCGATACACGCTAAAAACATAGGTTTATGCGAGCGAGCATTGTTTTGGAAGCTGTATTAAAGAAGCAACAGCCTCTGAATGGGGAATCCGTGCAAAGCACGGCCTAGACGGAGGAACAGTTTCCAGGCTGGGTAGAAACAAAACGCGGAGATGCTGACCAATTTATAATCGGCAAGCAACGAGCATTATACATAACTTAGAGAAATAAAGCTAGTGGGTGTATCTGGTTTTATATAAGCGGGCTTTCAGAAGAAAACCACATCAACCTCTGTTTACACGCCATTGCCGGAAAAGGGACTGAGCATTATAAAAATGTCCTGGCCGCGGTGCAGAAAAATATCCAGGCCTTGCCGCCCGAACAGAAGACTCAAGCATTGATTTTGCTAGAAGAATAAAGTGCGCTAAGAACGAGGGCAGTAAATCCAACCCTCCGTCTCAGACTGTAACTGTGCGCTGGTCTCTTAAACGCGTCGTATAATTAGGGCTCTACTTTAAAGTGTCCTCATGCCCGACTTACTGACCCATTTAAATCCCGAGCAGCGCGCTGCAGTGACTTTGCCGGATGAGCCGGCGTTAATTCTTGCCGGCGCCGGCAGCGGTAAAACACGGGTGCTGACCACTCGTATTGCTTGGTTGATTCAAGCTGGCCGTTTTAGTCCGGCAGAAGTGCTTGCCGTTACCTTTACCAATAAGGCGGCGCGCGAAATGATTACGCGCCTGACGGTGCTGTTGCCAATCAATCCGCGTGGCATGTGGATTGGCACCTTCCATGGCCTCTGCAACCGCTTGCTACGGGTTCATTGCCGCGAGGCTGGCTTGCCTGCGACCTTCCAAATTCTCGATATAGCTGATCAGCTGTCTGCGCTTAAGCGGTTGCTGAAAGGACTGAATATCGATGACGAAAAATACCCTCCAAAGCATCTACAGAACTTTATTAATCACGCCAAAGAAGAAGGCTTGCGACCCGCTAAAGTCGACGTGCGTGATCACTTTAATCGTCAATTTGTCGAGCTGTACGAAGCCTATGAAGTCCAATGCCAACGCGAAGGCACGGTTGATTTTGCCGAATTGCTCTTACGCAGTTATGAGCTACTGGCCCGTGAGACTTCGCTACGGGCGCATTATCAAGCGCGTTTTCAACATATTTTGGTGGACGAGTTTCAAGATACTAACAGGTTGCAATATCAGTGGTTAAAGCTGTTAGCCGGTCCCAAAGGGGCGGTCTTTGCGGTTGGTGACGATGACCAAAGTATTTACGGGTTTCGGGGCGCTAATGTTGGCAATATGGTGGACTTTCAGCGTGAATTTGAAGTGCGTAATCTGATTAAGCTTGAGCAAAATTATCGCTCTCATGGCCATATCTTAGATGCCGCGAATAGTCTGATTGCAAATAACGCGCAGCGCCTGGGTAAAAATCTTTTTACTGAAGCGGGGGCTGGCGAGCCGGTAAGAGTCTATAGAGCTGAGACTGACACGCGCGAGGCCGCTTGGTTGGCCGAAGAAGTCCGCGCTCTGATTGACCAGGGGTCCGCGCTGGATGAAATCGCCTTGCTCTACCGGAGCAATGCGCAGTCTCGAGTGTTCGAGCATATGTTAGTTAGCCAAGGGATTCCGTACCGCGTATACGGCGGATTACGCTTTTTCGAGCGGCAGGAAACTAAACATGCGCTGGCTTATTTGCGCTTGCTCGATAATCTGGATGACGACACTTCATTTGTGCGCGTGGTTAATTTTCCAACGCGTGGGATCGGTGCGCGTGCGCTTGAGCAATTAAGTGATATGGCGCGGCAGCACCAATGCTCGCTGGCGGCTGCGGTACCGTATGTTGCCGGTAAATCAGGCGCAAATCTAACCGCGTTTACCCAGCTTATTGAGCACATGCGCATTGCTACGCAGGCCATGGGCTTACCTGAAACAGTTGAATATATTACGCAGACAAGTGGTTTGCTTAACCATTATGAAACTGAGCGTGAAGGGCAAGACCGGATTGAGAACTTGCGTGAATTGGTGAATGCCGCGGTGGCTTTTATGGCCGAGGGCGGTTATGAGCTTGCTACGCCAGCGCGTTCAATTCCTTTAGCGCCGGGTGCTACACCGGCTGCTCAATTGCTGGCAGACGAGTCCGCCCAACTGATATTGACGGCGGAAGTCACGGATATGATGACGCCGCTGGCCGCCTTCTTGTCTCATGCCTCGCTGGAGGCGGGCGATAACCAAGCGCAAGCGGGGCAGAACGCTGTTCAGCTGATGACCGTGCATGCGGCCAAAGGGCTCGAATTTAATGCGGTTTTTATCACCGGTCTTGAAGAGGGGCTGTTTCCTCATCAAAATAGTACAGCGGATACAAATAGCTTAGAAGAAGAGCGGCGTTTACTGTATGTCGCGATTACGCGCGCGAAAGTGCGGTTATATCTATCCTTTGCGCAAAGCCGTATGTTGCATGGGCAAACGCGTTATAACGTGTGTTCTCGGTTTATCGACGAATTGCCTGCCGAGGTGCTGAAGTGGTTGACGCCTAAGCGCGATTCATTCGCGCAAAATAGTTTTACGGGTAACCGTGGTGAAAGCGGCTGGGGACGCAATTGGTTTGGCAAAAAACCGGCGCCGGAGGAGCGCGTTGCGACGACAGCTTTTGAAGCGCGTCAGCGTACGGCCGCCACCGGTTTTTGGGTGGGGCAGGCGGTTTTTCATACGAAGTTCGGCGAAGGCAAGGTGGCGGCCCTCGAGGGCAGTGGCGACGATGCGCGGGCGCAGGTCACCTTTAATCGACACGGGGTGAAGTGGCTGGCGCTAGCGGTGGCAAAATTGCAGCCCATTGATGAGTGAGTAGTGCCACTAGCGCAGTCCAATTATCTAACGTTGAGTAAAAACGAGGCATTATTGCGGCCTCGTTTCTCCTCCAAGAGCCGTGCGTACGGAGCGCCCCGCACACTGTTTAGGCAATTTCTCAGTCCCCGAGATTTGGGACCGGACCACATTACAGAAGCATCTGTAATAAAAATCAAGTCAAATTTAAATCACACATATACCCAACAAGCCTAAATTAACCCGCATTCTGAGGCGGCCCCTTTCAAGGCTAACGAATTAGCCATTTGGCCTAGTACTCATCGTTGGGACGCCGTG
This sequence comes from Mycoavidus sp. SF9855, assembly GCF_024582735.1. Lineage (NCBI taxonomy): Bacteria > Pseudomonadati > Pseudomonadota > Betaproteobacteria > Burkholderiales > Burkholderiaceae > Mycoavidus > Mycoavidus sp. SF9855. Next base: position 1,262,900 of record NZ_CP102085.1, on the reverse strand, counting down.
ACAGAATGTGTGCACATGACTAACCAACGATTAGATGATTGCTAAATGAGCTACTTATCGATGCCGCATGATGCATTATTCAAGCTGTTTTTGATGGATGTGGAGATTGCCAAAGAATTTCTGCAAACACATTTGCCTTCCCCTTTACAGCAACAGTTTGACTTTAATACGCTGGCGCTTGCTCCGGGCGCATTCGTTGAAGATAATTTAAGCCAGCATTACTGCGATGTCGTCTATTCAATTCGCGTGGCGAAAGACCGAGGCTCGGCGTATATTTTGCTCGAACACGAGAGTGTTGCGGGCAAACTGACCCCTTTTAAGTTATGGCGTTACCAGAGCGCAATCATGAAGCAGCACCTTAATCAAGGTGATACCTTGCTCCCCGTGGTCCTGCCGCTGATTTTCTATCGAGGAGCAGCCCCTTATAGAGGCCCGCTCAGTCTTTTGGAATGCTTCAGGCACAAAGCAATAGCACAAGAAATATTTGCGCTGACGAAATCCATCCAACTGATTGCGTTATCGGCAATACCGGATGATGTATTGATGACGCATAAGCGTTGTGCAGTAATGAAATTAGCGCAAAAATACATCTACAACTGGGATTTGCAGCAACTCGTACCTAAGGTATTTGAACTCTTTGAGCGCTATCCATTAGCGATTGAAAAAATAAGGGGGGTGCTATATTATCTAGTAAAAGAAGGTCGAGGAATGGATAAGCAGCAGTTTGTCCAATTTGTGATTAACCATGCACCACATTATCAGGAGGACATTATGTCGATTGCACAATCTTGGATTGACGAAGGGCATCAAAAAGGTTGGCAAGAAGCCACGCTTGAAATAGCTAGAAATATGTTGGTGGACGGTGTGGCGCTTGATTTTATTAAGCAAGTGACCAAGCTTTCTGACGATAAAATTTTAGCGCTTATGTAATCTCTCATCATTAGATATGTGGATGGCGTCTTTTGAGTGCATGAGTTGGATATAAGTGAACGGTGAGGTCATGCCGCCAGCAGCAGGAACCCACCGAAACGGCTCCATTCGACTCCATGCCGAGTTGAGCGCAATAGGAATCGCCGGCCTTTGGCCGGCGAGGATGTCAATAGATTACTCAACGCGCTCAGAAACTGGCATTCCAACTTATGCCTATGCTTCAAGGTTGAGTCTAAAAATATTTAATAATCAATTACTTAAAATTTGTTTCTTGATGGCTAACTGATGGCGGATGCTTAGGTTCTTTGGAGAAGCAGCCGACATAGCTGGCATAATGTGCGCAAAAGGAAATGGGCATCACAATGATAGAGACGACAAACGCTAACATCTGTGGCGTTTGCTCAATACCCCCTAGCTTAAATAAGAGGATCAACGCACCAAATAAGGCAACGCCAAAACCCGCCAAGACTAAGCCATTGAGCATAAAAGCGCTCAGGTTACGCCAACACACGACCATGCTAAAAAAAAGCGTTTTACGCAAAGGCACTTGATGCCACGCGCTGAGAGCTGGCGCAAACCAAAACATCATGGAAACGGGTATGTAGATGGCTGCCATTACCAAGATGGACAGTGTCAAACGACCGCTTTCTAGCATCTCCGGCTTGAGACTACTGGGAGATAATGCCAGGCGCACTAATAAACCACTATCTACCAATGCTGAGGCGGCAAACATGATCAATAGCGCTAATGTATAGTACAAACCGAGTAAAAGCAGCCGCCACACCGTCGCCTTGCTAAAGGTGAGGCGTAAGCTGTTGAATAACGCGGCAGGTGCAGTGGGCTCTTGCTTGAGTGTATTGCGGCAGACTGTCATAAAGCAGATTGAGATCAGCGGAAATAGAAGCTGCGGCAATATATGGCTCAGCAGCATCGGCATAGCCGAGAGCGGCATCATCAAAAGCGAATAGCATAAAGAGCCAATCAAAAAAATGGCTAAGTTTTTCCAAAAGAGCTGGAGCCCCTGTTCAAACCATAGATAGCCAGCTTTGGCGGGAACTTTATTAAAATGCATAGTGTTGTTTATTCTCAAAGTTAAAGCCATGACAACGCCGTGGCCGTGATGTGCGAGTAGGTCAATTTTAACTGATGCTAGCCGCCTAGCCATGCAAAATAATCGCGACTTAAGGGGCGAACACCTTAAACCACAAAGATCCAAGCTGGGCGGTGGCTGTCTTGATATGCATATATAGCTTGCGGAGTGGCTAAAAAATTAAACTGACGGTAAAGCTGCTACCGTTATATGAGCGCGCAGTATCCGCTCAAAATGCGCAGGGTCATGAGGTTCAAGCATTGTGGCCTGACGCGGCAAGTAAACATCATAAAGCCGTGATAACCAAAAGCGCAATGCAGCGGCGCGCAACAGTGCGTGCCAGCATAATGTTTCGCCTGCAGTAAACGGGCGCACTGCTTGATAGCTCAGTAAAAATGCCTGTATCCGCACGGCATCGAACTCGCCGCTTAAAGGTTCAATACACCAATCATTCACACTTACTGCGATATCAAACAGCCATTTATCCACACCCGCAAAATAAAAATCAAAAAAACCGCTTAGGCGTTCATTTTGATGAGCTGCCTGCGCCGGTACAAAAAGTACATTATCGCGAAACAGATCGCAATGACACGGCCCCTCAGGTAACGCAAGATAGTCAGCACTTATCTGTAAATTTTGTTGGAACGCAAGTTCAGTCTGTAAGAGCTCGCGCTGTGATGCGGTCAAAAAAGCATCGACCGCGCTTGCCGCCTGCTGCTGCCACCTTAGGCCACGTAAATTGGGTTGCGCTAATGAAAAAGTGCGCCCAGCCAGGTGCATCTGCGCCAGCATTTTCCCAACTTGAGCACAATGATGTGCACTGGGTACGAACTGGGCCGCGCCCTCTAGTTTGGTCACGATGGTAGCCGGCTTGCCGCACAGTTCGCCAAATAACGTACCGTCATTACGCACCACTGGATCTGGCACCGGCACCTGCTGCGCAGCCAAATGCTGCATAAGCTTAAGATAAAACGGCAGCTCGCTAGCGGTCAGTTTTTCAAAAATCGTCAACACATAATGACCGCTGCCGGTGGTGAGAAAAAAATTGCTGTTCTCAATGCCCGCAGTAATGCCACGTAAGCTGAGGACGGGTCCAAGCGAATAGTGTTGCAGCCAATGCGCAAGTTGCGGTTCGGTGACAGGGGTGAAAACAGCCATGCGGATTTAAAGTACTAGCTTGATTTGACAGAAAGGAGGATTTTAGCAAACCTACCTAGCATACCTGCCGCAAAACAAAAATTGGGCGGGCTACGTACTTGCACTGCAAGAATGCTACACTTTTTAGCTTACAGTAGAAAACTCTGTCTTTAGCCTTGCGAAGTCTAAAATAAAGCATAGGCAGGGCAAGCGGGCGAGGGTGGTCAAGAGCGCGCCCATCTATTCAGGAGTTTATTAAGCATGATAACCACTGAGCAGGAATTGATTAAATATGATAACCACTGAGCAAATTGCAGATCCAATGTTAGCTGTTGATCGCGTCGCCGAACTCTATGCGATGAGCACGGCCACCTTGCGGGATGCCTTTGCACGTTATCAGCGCGGTGAACAGTTTAAAACTCGGGTGCGTGCGTATTACCCATTTGTGAGGGTGCGCATCAAGCACAATACTCGGCTTGATTCACGCTTAGCTTATGGCTTTGTGTCAGGTCCTGGGGTGTTTGATACGACCCTGACGCGCCCAGATTTGTTTGATTATTACTATCGGCAGCAATTTAGCTTGTTGGCCAGCAATCATTCAGTGCAGCTTGAAGTGGGTTTATCGGGGCAACCGATCCCAATCCATTTTGCGTTTGCCGAGGGCATTCATCTAGAGGGCGCGCTGGATTATGATCAGCTTAGTCAAATGCGCGATATTTTTGATATGCCTGATTTAGCTGCTTTCGATGATTGTATTGTGAACGGTACCTATCAGCCATCGCCTGGCGAACCCCATCCACTGGCGCTCTTTACTGCGCCGCGGGTTGATTTTTCTTTACATCGGCTCAAGCATTACACGGCGACCTCGCCGGCGCATTTTCAGAACTATGTGCTGTATACGAATTATCAATTTTACATCGATGAATTTGTGCAACTCGGGCGTACTTTAATGGCGCTTGCCAGCGACCCGGTTGAGAGCGCATATCGCAGCCAGTATGTGGCTTTTATCGAACCCGGCGATGTCGTGACCCAGAATGCCAATCTCGCGGTGCATAGCGTTCAGAGGGGCGTTGAAGGGGTCGCACCCGTGCGCTTACCGCAGATGCCCGCCTATCATCTAAAGCGTGCAGATGGCTCTGGTATCACGATGGTAAATATTGGCGTGGGGCCTTCTAACGCTAAAACAATCACCGATCATATCGCTGTTTTGCGTCCGTACGCGTGGATTATGCTGGGCCATTGTGCCGGCTTGCGTAATTCGCAGCGGCTAGGCGATTATGTGCTGGCGCATGGTTATGTCCGCGAAGACCATGTACTCGATGCGGATTTGCCACTTTGGGTACCGATTCCGGCATTAGCTGAGGTGCAGGTGGCGCTGGAACGGGCGGTGGCCGATGTCACGCAGCTTGAAGGCTTAGCGTTAAAGCGCGTGATGCGTACTGGCACGGTAGCGAGCGTGGATGATCGTAATTGGGAGTTACGCAGCCACCATGAGCCGATCCGCCGGCTATCGCAAAGCCGCGCGATTGCACTTGATATGGAAAGCGCTACGATCTCAGCCAATGGGTTTCGTTTCCGAGTGCCTTATGGCACACTTTTATGCGTTTCTGACAAACCGCTACATGGTGAATTAAAACTGCCTGGAATGGCAAACACATTTTATCGCACGCAAATCAGCCAGCATTTAAAGATTGGTGTGCGTGCGATGGAATTACTGCGCGAAAACGGCCTAGATAAATTGCATAGCCGTAAACTGCGCAGTTTTGCTGAGGTAGCATTTCAATAAAATATTGCCGAGGCGGCGTTTCAATAAAATAGCTTTGAATTTTTAGTGAAATTTTTAGGCAATTCTCAGACACTCTGTCGGCTCCTATATTGCGCAAATGACTGGAATACGCTAACTTGCGCGCTACAGCCCCTAGCAAAAAAACTCTATTCATCATATGAGGATCATTTTGAGTAGTCGGGACGTTTTTGGGATGAGGAGCTAACGAGTTGCCTGTTAGCCACAACTTTTATGGTTAGAGAAAGTGTGCTTCTCAGATTCATGAAAACGGGCCGGATTGTGGATACCTTTCGAGGGGTTTGAAATTGACTGATCGTACCCGTTGCTGTAGCTAATCTTGGAACTTGACTTGTAGCATCTCAACCAATGGATGTGTCTCATGCAAATGTATAAAACAGATGATATTGCCTCTGCAGCACCGACCTCCGAGGCCCAGTCTCTGGGCAGTCGAGCCTTTCGCACACGCTATGGTCTGAAGTATGCCTACGTGGCTGGCGCGATGTATCGTGGCACTACCTCCGCAGCTTTGGTGGTGCGGCTGGGTCAAGCTGGCTTGATTGGCTACCTAGGGACGGGTGGCCTGAGCCTAAAGGCCATCGAAACTGCTATTCAGACGATTCAATCACAACTGGGCAATAGCGCGCCATATGGCTTGAACCTGCTGGCTGATTACGTTGAGCCAGACCTTGAACGGGCTACGATTGATCTGTATTTGAAGTACGGCGTGCGCCATATCGAAGCAGCAGCCTTTATGCAAATGACACCGGCCTTAGTTTTGTTCCGCGTCAAAGGACTGAGCCGCGACGCAAGCGGCAATATCCAGTGCGCCCACCGCGTATTGGGCAAGGTTTCGCGCTTAGAGGTGGCCCAAGCTTTCATGAGCCCGGCGCCCGCCCATCTGGTAGAGGCGTTGCAAAAGGAAGGCGCCATTACCGCCGAGCAAGCTGCATTAGCGCAACACGTTCCGATGAGTTACGATATTTGTGTGGAAGCTGACTCTGGTGGTCATACCGACGGCGGTATCCCGACCATCCTCTTGCCGGCGATACAGCAACTGCGGCAGACTCTGATGGCTCAATACAGTTATCAAGAACCTGTGTGTGTGGGACTGGCCGGTGGCATCGGTACGCCCACCTCTGCCGCCGCTGCGTTTGCGATGGGGGCGGATTTTATTTTAACCGGCTCGATCAACCAGTGCACGGTGGAGGCTGGCGCCACCAAAGAAGTCAAGACAATGCTGCAGCAAGCCAGCATTCATGACATGGCGTATGCGCCGGCAGGGGATATGTTCGAAATGGGCGCGCGCGTTCAGGTGCTTAAAAAAAGCTTACTGTTCCCGATGCGGGCTAATAAACTTTTTGCTTTGTATAGTCACTACGAAAGCCTGGATGACATTCCCGCCGCACTCAAAGGCCAGCTCGAGCGAAGCTACTTCAAGCGCAGTTTAGCTGAGGTCTGGACCGAGACCGAACGCCATTTGCAGTCGCGCGGCCGGACGCAGGATCTCGCGAAGGCGCAGACCAATCCAAAATACAGAATGGCGCTGGTGTTCCGATGGTATTTTGCGTATTCCACCCGACTCGCATTTAGCGGTTCACCGGAAGATATGGTCAATTACCAAGTGCATACTGGGCCGGCCTTGGGCGCGTTTAATCAATGGGTCAAAGGAACGCCGCTAGAGTCTTGGGAGCAGCGTCATGTCGATGAGATCGGAATCAAGCTGATGGATGCTACGGCTCAGCAGATACGCACTCATTACGAGCGATTCTTCACGCCTCAAAAAGAGTACGCATGATGACCCTTGCCCATTTCATTCTTTCCTCTAACTAATCCAAAGGGTTATAAATAATGAGGGTCTTTGCGCTGTCGGATTTGCATATCGATTACGAGCTTAACAAGCAATGGATCGCGCAGCTGTCTACTGATGACTATCGTGACGATGTATTAATCCTGGCCGGCGATGTTTCTGATTCTTTGCCACTGCTTGAGTGGTGTCTGAAAACGTTGGCGAGCCGCTTTAAAAAAGTCCTCTATGTGCCTGGCAATCATGACCTATGGGTCATCCGGGATGGGCCTGAGCGTCAATCGCTAGACAAATTTCAACAGATTTGTGCCTTAGTTGAAAATTGCGGCGCTTCAATGCAAGCATTTCATCGCGGATCGTTGTCGATTATTCCTCTTTTGGGTTGGTACGATTATTCGTTTGGCCAGCCGAGCACAGAAATTTTCGCGACCTGGGCGGACTATCATGCTTGCCGTTGGCCCGAGCATTTCAGCGCACACGATATTACGGCACATTTTGTGCAATTAAATGAACCGCTATTCAGCAACCTTAATCAAACGGTGATTTCCTTCTCCCATTTTTTGCCTCGGATTGATCTGATGCCGGCCTATATTCCGCTCGAGAAAAGAACGCTTTATCCAATCTTGGGAACCCACCTCCTTGAAAAGCAGATTCGGCAGCTGGCTTCAACCATCCATGTCTATGGCCATAGCCATGTTAATCGCAGCGTCACGATCGAAGGTATTTCGTATATTAATAATGCCTTCGGATATCCGCGGGAAACTCATATTGCAGCCAAACAATTACTTTGTATCTACGAAACTTAATACCTCGAAACTGCTCTAATCGTCCATAGATCAGCCTTAATCATGTTAGAACTGACTCCTGAAAAAATTGATTTGTGGTTTGTCTTCTTTGACGCGATACAGGATGAGTCGCTACTCAATCAGTACCGGCGTCTCTTGACGCAAGCAGAGCGGCAGCAGGAAAAACGGTTTTATTTTGTTAAAGATCAACGCCGCTATCTCATTACACGAGCATTGGTGCGTACCGTTTTATCACGCTATGCACCGATAGCACCGGAGCAATGGTTATTTGCAGCCAATGCTTACGGGCGGCCAGAAATTGCCAATCCTCATCTGTCGCAAAAAATATCATTTAATCTATCTCACACACAAAGCCTGATCGTGCTCGGTGTGACGAGTGGCAATGCACTGGGTGTTGATACGGAAAATGTCCGTCTGCGTCAGGCTCCGCTTGAAATCGCTCAGCATTATTTTTCACCGGATGAAGTCAGAGCGTTGAGCGAATTACCTACAGAAACACAATACCAGCGTTTTTTTCAATATTGGACTCTCAAAGAATCCTATATCAAAGCTCGTGGCATGGGGTTATCGATCCCATTAGATCAGTTTGGTTTTCATTTTGCAGCAGATCGCGAGATAGGCATCTCAATCCATCCGGCTTTAAATGATCAGCCGTCTCGTTGGCATTTTTGGCAGTTTAAGCCTGCTGCAGATTATTTAGTGGCAGTCTGTGCTGAACGTTTTGGCAGTGCAAAGCAGACGTTAATCATGAGAAATAGTGTGCCGTTGGTTAAAGAGGAACTGCTGGAGGGTGGACTGTGCCACGCACGCTAAAAAAGACGCTCGAACCGGCTTAATGAAGCGCGGTAGGGCGTATCGGGTTTTAAACGTGCCGAGCCATAAATACAAACGGCTGGCCGAATTTCCGACAGATATTCGGTGGCTTCGATGAACTCTGCCATAATCGTAAACATTTGCCATGATGCGCCGCGCTCTTGATCTGCGAGTGCGCGCAAGCTTGGTATCATTTTTCTATTGTTTATCGTATTCATATGTCTGTGCAGTCCAATCTAAAAGGCCGGACCCTATTACTGGTCGATGGTTCAAGTTATTTGTATCGCGCATATCATGCCTTGCCCAATTTGCGCAGCCCCAACGCAGAGCCGACTGGTGCCCTATATGGCATGATCAATATGCTGCGGCGCTTACGCAAAGACAACCCGGCAGAATATAGCGCGTGTGTATTTGATGCTAAAGGCAAAACCTTTCGAGATGATTGGTATCCCGAATACAAAGCCCAGCGCTCCTCGATGCCCGAAGACTTGGTACGGCAGATTGAACCGATTCACCGCACAGTGCGTGCCTTAGGCTGGCCGTTACTGATGGTGGACGGGGTCGAGGCTGACGATGTAATTGGTACCTTGGCCCGGCAAGCCGAACAGGCTGGCATGAAAGTAGTGATCTCGACCGGCGACAAAGATCTCGCGCAGTTGGTGACAAGCCAAATTACGCTGGTCAACACCATGAGTAATGAACTGCTGGATGAAGCCGGCGTCGCTGAAAAATTTGGCGTGCCGCCAGCATTAATTGTCGATTACTTGGCATTAATTGGCGACACCTCGGACAATGTGCCAGGGGTTGAAAAATGTGGTCCTAAAACGGCGCTAAAATGGCTGACGCAATATGGCTCATTGGCAGGGGTGGTTGAACATGCTGACCAAATCACCGGGGCCGTGGGGGAAAACTTGCGCCGCGCGCTCGACTTTTTACCGTTGGCAAGCAAACTGATCACCGTATGTACGGATTGCTCGCTTGAGCCACACATTGAGTCAATCGAAGCCTCGCTGGCAACGCGCACTGAAGCTCAAGCGGAACTTCTGGATGTCTTCACGCATTACGGTTTCAAAAGCTGGTTAAACGAATTAGCCACCGCGGGAGTCGCCGCACCCGATAACGGCAGCCCTAGCAGTCTAGCCGCACCAGCATTGGAAATAACGCCTGATTACGAGAGCATACTCGACTGGGCGCAATTTGATACCTGGTTAGAAAAAATCAATGCCGCCGAATTAACGGCTTTTGATACCGAAACCACGTCACTTGATCCGCTGCGTGCGCAGTTGGTTGGTCTTTCGTTTTCAGTCGAAGCGGGTCATGCGGCTTATCTTCCTCTGGCCCATCGGGGACCCGATATCGATGCTCATGTCACCCAATTGCCACGTGATGAGGTCCTCGCGCGGTTAACAGAGTGGCTACAGAATCCAACTAAAAAGAAAGTTGGACAGCACATGAAATATGATGAGCAAGTGCTATTTAATTATGGCATTGGCTTGGCTGGCATAGAGCATGACACCTTGCTTCAATCCTATGTGCTTGAATCGCATCGTAGTCATGATATGGACAGCCTTGCGCTACGCCACCTTGGCCTCAACACGATTAAATATATAGACGTTTGCGGCAAAGGCGCTGCCCAAATTGGCTTTGAGCAAGTGCCGCTTGAGCAAGCAATACGTTATGCAGCGGAAGATGCAGATGTAACGCTACGCCTGCATCACGCGCTTTATCCGCAACTGTCGAAAGAGCCCGGCCTGCTGCATATCTATCGCGAGATCGAAATGCCTGTTGCGCGCGTCTTGCGAGTGATGGAGCGTAATGGTGTCTTAATCGATACTCAGTTACTCGCTCAACAAAGCCATGAACTGGGCATACGTTTGATGCAACTGGAACAAGAAGCGCATACCTTAGCCGGTGGTCCATTTAACTTAAGTTCACCCAAGCAAATCAGCGAGATTTTTTTTGAACGCCTGCAGTTGCCGATCATCAAAAAAACCCCCGGCGGCGCACCTTCAACGGATGAAGAAGTACTGCAAAAGCTCGCCGCGGATTATCCCTTACCTAAACTGCTGCTTGACCATCGTACGCTGTCGAAACTCAAATCAACCTATACCGATAAACTGCCCAAAATGGTCAACCCCCAAACGGGGCGGGTGCATACGAATTATGCCCAGGCCGTCGCCGTCACCGGGCGGTTGGCTTCAAATGAACCCAATTTACAAAACATTCCGGTGCGCACCAGCGAAGGGCGGCGCATTCGCGCAGCCTTTATTGCCGCGCCTGGACATCACATTGTGTCGGCGGATTATTCGCAAATTGAACTGCGGATTATGGCCCATATCTCAGGCGATGAGAATTTACTAGGCGCTTTTGCGCGTGGCGAAGACGTTCACCGCGCCAGTGCCGGCGAGATTTTTGGCGTGGCGCCACAGCAGGTCTCTGATGACGAGCGGCGCGTTGCCAAGACGATTAATTTTGGCCTGATTTATGGCATGAGCGTATTTGGGCTGGCGTCAAACTTGGGCCTGTCGCGTGATGCGGCCAAGGTCTATATTGACCGCTATTTCAATCGCTACCCAGGCGTGGCACGCTATATGGAAGAAACCCGGATTCGTGCAAAAGAACAAGGGTATGTTGAAACTGTCTTCGGCCGGCGCTTATGGCTACCTGAGATTAATGGCGGCAACGGGCCGCGCCGTCAGGCGGCTGAGCGGGCGGCAATTAATGCGCCAATGCAAGGCACCGCAGCCGATTTAATCAAGCTCTCGATGGTTGCTGTGCAACAGTGGCTAGAGACAACGGCACGGCAATCGAAGCTGATTATGCAAGTGCACGATGAACTGGTACTTGAAGTGCCAGCTGCTGAATTGGCTGAAGTGCGGGAGTGTTTGCCGGCGTTAATGTGTGAAGTCGCGCAATTGCGTGTGCCATTGGTAGTTGACGTGGGGGTCGGGAACAATTGGGAGGAAGCGCATTAGAAAACGAATGTATACTTCATTCATATCACCTGGATTTCGTCCTTGAGGCTTGAAAATATATGCATCGCATCGTGATCGTGGGGGGCGGTGCCGGCGGACTTGAGCTTGCAACCCGCCTAGGTAACCGTCTTGGCGCCCGCCAAACCGCCCAAATTGTCTTGGTTGACCGCAACCCGACCCATCTTTGGAAGCCGCTCCTGCATGAAGTTGCTGCCGGCAGCATGGATCCATTTATGCATCAGCTTGAGTATGCTGCCCAAGCACATTGGCATCATTTTAAATTTCAACTCGGTGCATTGAGCGGTCTTAATCGTGTAGCGAAGACCATTACGCTGGCCGCTGTTAATGATCTTGATGGCTCTGAATTATTGCCTTCTCGCGAATTGGCGTATGACACCCTCGTGATAGCCATCGGCAGCACCACGCATTTTTTTGGGGTAGCAGGTGCTCAGCAATACGCGCAGGCGTTGGATACTGCAGCGCAAGCACAAGCATGCCATCGTCGTTTACTGGCTGCATGCATGCGCGCTGATGCAAACCCAGGTAGTTCTGACGCACGGCCGCGGATCCAAATTGCGATTGTTGGCGGAGGTGCAACTGGCGTTGAACTATCGGCTCAATTGCGTCAAACCGCCCAAATATTAGCCACCTATGGTTTACACCCGCTGGACCCCAAGCATGATATCGGTATCGTGCTGATTGAAGCCGGGCCACGCATCTTGCCGGCTTTGTCTGAACATGTCTCAAAAGCAACCGCTGCCTTGCTCGCTAAACTCAATGTTGAAATCATGGTGAACGAGCAAGTGGCCAGTGTCTCGGATAAAGCACTGTACACGGCGAGCGGCAAAACCCTACCCGTAGATCTTACCGTATGGGCCGCGGGCATTAAAGCACCCGCCATACTCAGTCAACTGGATGGGCTGGCAACGAATCCACGGGGTCAGTTGAAGGTCCATGCCACGCTGCAAACTGAAACCGATCCTGACATTTTTGCCTTTGGCGACTGTGCCAGCTGTCCGTGGCCAGAGCAGAACACAACCATCCCCCCGCGCGCGCAAGCTGCACATCAGCAGGCCAATTTTTTGAGACGCGCATTAACGCGCCGGCTTAAAGGCGCGCCGCTTCCTAATTTCCGTTATCGTGATTTTGGCTCACTGGTTTCGCTAGGTCACTTTAGCGCGGTAGGTCATTTAATGGGCGGGGTGATGGGCGGCAGTCTATTTATTGAGGGACTGTTTGCGCGTTTTATGTATATGTCATTGTATCGGCTGCATATTGCCGCGTTACATGGTTTTATACGTATGGCAACGGATACGGTGGCGCATTGGTTACGCCGTTCAATTTCGCCGCGGGTGAAGTTGCATTAAAAGGGTGTTTACTCCTATTGACGTATCACCTTAGTGTGCTAGAATCAAAATTAAAAGGAGAAGGTTCTGGTATTTTTAGGCAATACTGTTTAGTTAAATATCAATTTCATATTTTTTAAAAAAATCATATGAGACCAACACAGGGGGGATGAGATGAGTAATAAAATACAAATTAAGAGAGTAAAGAATTTATCAGCCGAAGATTTTTCGGGGCTCGCCAAACTTTACCAGCCGCTTATAATAGAAAATGCGATTGAGGATTGGAAAGCGCTGACTAGATGGTCGCCTGATTATCTGCGTCAAAGCTTAGGAAATTTTCAAGTCAAGTTTAAACAGTCTGATACTCATGTTCATCCAAATATGAGGTCGCATTATAACGTCAAAGAGCCTGCATCAATATGGAGCCATCTATTTAAAAGCAGGGGTCAAAATTCATCCAAAGAGGTAGCACCCTTTAAAAGCACGAATTTGGGGGAGTATTTGGATTTGATTAGCGATCCCGTTAAAGGTGCGCACTATTATTTAACCGGTGATGAGCTATTGGTTTTTGATGAGGGACAATGGTCGCCTAACCTTGAGGTTCTGCGAGACGATTTTAGAGTGCCAGGCTATTTTGAAGAGAAGAGCATGAACTCGGCAGGATTATGGTTCAGTGCGAAAGGTGTGCGCTCCCATCTTCACTTTGACGGGGGTGGAAGTCACAATTTAAATGCCCAGATCACTGGAAAAAAATACGTCCAAATGTATTCTCCATTTCAGATGAGTTGTTTGTATCCATATTATTGTACTTATTCTTCAAAGAAGGGGCCTTATCATTTCTCAGAAATCGACGTAGAAAATTTTGATATAAATAAATTCCCTCGATTTCAGGACGCAAAATGCTACGAAGGGGAAATTGGTGAAGGGGACATGCTATTTATTCCCGCTTACTGGTATCACTCGTTCAAGCACCTCGGCAAGTTTAATAGTAATATTAACTTTTGGTGGATTCCTGACTCCATTCCTCTATCTCCCGTTTCTGTTAGAGACACCCTTATGCGAGCCACACAACAACTGCTGCCCAAAAGTAAGGAGGCGCCATTTGGTTTGTTAAAATGGGCTAATCGTCTTGAGGAAAAAATTATACACGAGGCATTTGAAGGGAGCGCTGGTAAATTATCGAGAACCGGAGTGCGGCTTTGATATTATTTAGCTGCTAGATAAAAACCAAGTCGGGTAGGAAAAGAGGGGGCAAATGACGTTGCCCCCTCTTGCATGTATGCCGAATATCAACTCTTGGATGGCAGAAGCATTCGGCTATTGAGCGTACTTGATGAGTTTAACCGTGCGGGACTGCTGACCCATACGAAGCGGGAAAATAGCACTCCGGCAGCCAAAGTCAGGCCGACTAGAAGGCCAATCCACATTCCCGTCGCGCCCCAGTTACGCGTAATCGACAACCACCAGCCAACCGGCATGCCCACTACCCAATAAGCAAAAAATGTAATAACGATCGGCATGCGCATATCTCTCACGCCCCGCAAAGCGCCCCAGCATGCGGTTTGAAGACCGTCCGAGATCTGCAGTAGACCCGCGAGTTGGATAAGTATTGCCACACTAGCGGTCATGGCGGGGTCCTGCGTATAAAGCGAGACGATTGCACCGGGGATTAGCAGTATTAAGCCGGCCGACAATAGCTGGGTACCAAGAGTCATGGCAATCCCAGTAAAGCCGGCTCGCGATACTTCAGCCGGATTACCGCGCCCGTACGCTTGTGCTACGCGCACGGAAATTGCTATTGATAGGCCATAGGATACTGTGCAGGCGATCGCCTCGACACTCATAGCGATCTCGTGATTTGCTACGGCCACGGCACCAGCGCGTCCGATAACAAGCGCAGACGCAATAAAGAATCCCCCCTCCATCAGACGCGTTATGCCTACCGACACGCCGAATTTCAGGAGATCAAACATCACACGCAGATTGGGTATTTTGCTGCCTATTTGGCGTCTTAAGTCGCGGTAACAATCACTACGGCAGACATAAAACAGAAAAGCCAGCGCCTGAATCCAAGCCACGATGACAAGCGCTATGCCACTGCCGACTGCGCCAAGCGCTGGTACACCTAATGCGCCATACATGAAGACGTAACCAACTGGGCCAGTCAGCACGAGTCCGAGCAAAATGAAGGCAAGCGTCAGTCGCGCCCTTGACAATCCTTCAGACAGCCCTCGGCAGGCGCAGAAGATGCCAAGCGCTGGCCCGGCTAAACATATCGTATTTAGGAAAGCGCGGGTATCGCGGACCAACTCCGGCGTCACCACCATGGTCTGAATTAACAGTGGGCCAAGAAGATATTCAGCTGCCATCAAAACCATGCTGAGCATCACGTTAAGCCACAGTGCTTGCAAAAAAAGCGGCCCCACTTCCGCGCGCCGGCCCGCGCCATCAAGTTGCGCGACCGAAGTTTGTAAGGCCATCATGACGCCGTAGAAAATAATCACAGCGAGCATCCAGATACTTGATCCGAGTGCGATCGGTGCGAGAACATGGGGGCCCAGCCGACCTGCAAGCATGACATTGATTAAAGTGATGCCGAGAGCAGAGAGCTGTCCCCCAAACAGTGGCAAGGCAAGCCCGAAGGTTGCACGGATCTCTTTTTGGATCTGAGGCCAAGTGGACAGAAGCCTAATGGCAAAGCCGATTGGCTTCATTTCACACTCATAAGAACCTTGCGCACGGTGTCAAAAATCTGCTCGATCTGTGCCTCTTCAATAATCAATGGAGGCGCGAAAGCGACGAAGTCACCTGCATGGCGGATGAGCACTCCAGCCTCGAAGCACCCATCGAAAATTTCTTGAGATCGCTCACCTATCCCATTCGGCCGGGATTCGAGTTCAATGCCGGCACATAAACCGAGATTACGAATATCTTTCACATGGGGGGCATCGCGTAGCGCATGCGCCGCACGTTCGAAAGCAGGTGCGAGCGAAGCAGCTCGCTCAAAGAGCCCTTCCTTTTGGTATAAATCAAGGGTTGCGATGGTAGCGGCGGCGGCAGTCGGATGTGCGGAATAAGTATAGCCATGGTATAGGTCGGCTTCTCCGGGTGCGCTGTTAGCAATAATTGTGTCATATACCTGTCGATGCGCAGCAACAGCGCCCATCGGGACCGTTCCATTATTAATCGCTTTGGCCATTGTCAGCAAATCTGGGGTAACGCCAAAAAAAGCCGAAGCGGTTGCTTTGCCAAGGCGACCGAAGGCCGTGATCACTTCGTCGAAGATCAACAAAATACCATGCTTAGAGGTAATTTCGCGTAATCTCTGTAAATAGCCCTGCGGCGGTACGAAGACGCTACCCGCCATCGGATCAACAATCACTGCAGCGATAGTCGAAGGGTCACGCAAGGCAACTAGTCTTTCAAGGTCATCGGCCAGATGTGCGCCCCAAGTGGGTTGGCCACGCGAGAAAGCGTTATGCTCGAGATTATGGATTGATGGCATATGGTCGACATTTGGCAACAGTGCGCCCGCAAAGGCTTTGCGATTGACCGATACACCACCGACCGATGTGCCGCCGAAGCCAGCGCCATGATAGCTGCGCTCTCGACCGATAAAGCCAGTACGTTGGCTTTCGCCGCGTGCCTGATGATAGGCGAGGGCAATTTTAAGCGCGGTATCGACTGCTTCTGAGCCGGAATTCGTGAAAAAAATCCGATCAAGGCCCTCCGGCATTAGTTTGGCGACTTTCGCGGCAGCTTCAAAAGCAAGTGGATGCGCAAACTGAGTGGTTGGCGCATAATCAAGCTTGGCCATCGCAGCACTGACCGCCGAAGTGATTTCCTCACGGCAGTGTCCGGCGGCGACACACCACAGGCCCGCGCAAGCGTCAAGTATCTGTTGACCATCACTCGAACGATAATACATGCCCTTGGCTGATTCAAGTAGGCGCGGCGCCGCCTTAAATTGGCGGCTGGCCGTGAAAGGCATCCAAAAATGTGACATGTCATCAGTAAAAGCGTGAAAGGCCATGTGGATGGTCTCCATTAAAAGGGTTAGAGTTCACATTATTAGTTGAGCGTATCAATGCATTAGCTATCTATGCTTTCAATCAGGCTCTTAGGACGCATATCGGTCCAGTTTGCTTCGATATAGTTCATACATGCCTGGCGCGCGTCGGGTCCATGAACGCTGCGCCAGCCTGCAGGCACTTCTACCAAGTCAGGCCACAGCGAGTGTTGATTCTCGTCATTTACCAGCACAAGAAACCTGCCATTAGGGTCATCAAAAGGATTGCTCATTTTAAAATCCTATTTTCTACGAGTTTATGAAATGGCTGCGGCGCTAGGTTTCAGAATTTTTGCTCCCCAGGATTCAGTCGCTTGATCATTCTTGGGTTTGCATAATCCGGAAGACTCTTTTCTGTAAGTCATAGATAAAGGATTACACATCAATACCTTAATAATTCGTGAACCCAACCCCGGCATGCCTGCATGCGCGAGCTTCAAATTATCTATGATAATAAAATCACCTTTCTGCCAGAGGAAAGACGAGTAATATCTGCGCGTCAGATTGGCTAGCAATTTGATGTCCTCTTTTGTAAATGCATGTCCGACACGAAGTCCATCTGTTTCAGAGTTTGGTATTATTTTATTAGGCGATTCGAATATCCTACCCATAAGACTGGGGCCATCTCTAAAATAAACTATCGGGTGCCTTAGCATAAAAAGGTTGCGCCTGAGATAGGGCATACTCCAAACGGCTCTATGCAGGCACCATTTGAAAGAGGAATAATCAGGCGCAAAGGCTTTGATTAATTCCGGTGACAAGCCATGTCCATTGAGCTCGCCGCCGAAGTGAATGGCGAGTGCTTTCTCATGAGTTGTAGGATGCTCGGTAACACTTGGCTTATACATAAAAGCATAGCCATCGCCACGATAATCAGTTATGGACATGCCCATTTTGGTACAAAAAGATTTTGCCTCGTCATACGATAAATTATATCTTTTGCCAATCTGGGAGATACTGAACATACCCGCCAAATAGGGTTGACGCTCTAACCTTAACTTTAAGTCTTCTGGGAGATGGCTATATATCTGGCAGGTATTGAATAAGCCTGTTTCACCTCCCAACAGTGGTGGCTTTTGGCAAAAAAAGGAGATGAACCTCGGTACGTCAGGGACATAGTAACTTTCAGTATGGATTCCTCCAACTGGATCCAGTGTGCCCCCAGTTTTAAAATTTGTGCTCGGATGGATCACATGGCGGGTTCCATTCACGAGCGTTCTGCCGGGTTCCGACATCATCATCTCACTCATGCCACTCATCCCTTGGATAGCAAGCACCTGCTCTTCAAAATCAGACGACGAGCGTACATCAAACCCACGAAATAGGATTGCCCCATGCTTTTCAAGAGCGGAAATGATTTCCGCTGAATTTTCTTTCATGAAGCCATGGAGAAAATCCAAGCTACGTGTACGCAAAGGCTCAATCACCAAAGGAGTGTGATTTTCGTCGGTATGAGCAGCCCTTTCACTAGGTTTGAGCGTGCGAACAGAAATACCACTATATTTATTTTCCATTTTTTTAACCAATTTCTATAAGTGAAAAAAATTTAAGATGATTTTTTCTCATCTCCCCTTTATAAATGACTACGCCACTTTTTTATTTTTTTCAACATCCCTATCTAAAAGGAAACTAACCACGGATTCTATGTAATGATCCCCTAAGTGTGGATATTCAAAACCGATTTCATGCAGTCTATTTATTGTATTTTTTGCGCACATAACTATAGGAGGTTGACTGTTTTTGAATGAATCACCTTTTTCTTCATCGGATTCATAATGATCAGTAATGGATAATAACGCTATTAAATTTTCATTATGCGTCTCACTTGCTATACGCCTCAATTCTTTTACCCACTTTCCAAAGCTAATATTTTCTATTGCAACGCTTTCTCTGTCGTTAATATATTTTACAAATTCATGTAACTCTAGTGACTGATGAGCAATGATGTGCGTGATTTGATGATGCTTATTTTGGTGCACTGCCAGTTTGACAATAGCTCGCGCGGCATAATCAACCGGAGTTTGAAGAAAGCGTTTTGTGGTATTAAAAGACAAGCCGAGCAGCGCAATTGCGCGAATAATGCGGTAGGTGCTGTCATGCGTATTGCAATACCCGTTGGTGGAATCTGCTGTAATTCGGCCGAGCCTGTAAATACTGCATGGGATGCCGCGCGTGGCTGCTGCGCTTATCAAATGCTCAGCAACCCATTTGCTTTGGACGTAGCCATTAGCCATGGAGGCAGTAGATGTATCACTTTCTTCTGTGAATATGCCTGATGCTGCCTGCGCCGCAACCGATAAAGTGGAGACATAATGTAAACTTTTATCACGGCCTGTTGCTGCCAGGCGGATTAGAGTCTCAGTGGCAAGCACATTAGCTTGGCGTAATTCATGATAAGAAAAGAAATGATTGACTGCGGCACCATTATGAACAATGGCGTCGAGCTTGTCTGAAAGGAAGGTTAACTGATGTTTGGCAAGGCCCAAATTTTCTTTAGACAGATCACCACATAGAGTAGAAAATCTGTTTATATCTATATCTTGTCTGCCAATTTCTTTCAGTGCAGATACAATTCGTTTTTTTGCCTCTTGCTCATTTTCTGAGTTTACCAAGCAAATAACATGTGCATTGGTTTGTTGCAATAGTTCTATCAGTAAATAACGCCCAACGAAACCTGTCGCACCCGTAAGCAAAACATTTTCCCAAGCTCCGTTAAAATCATTGGGTGTCATTTTCCTAGTAACGTCCTCCGCTAAAATCGCATCGGCCATCATTAACTGTTCTGTCCCGTCCGAATCTTCGGATTGGGCAGCAATCAGTGTGTTTGATTCGATACGCTCAGCAAGTTTTGCAACGCTATCGGCTTCAAACAGCATCCGAACAGGTACTTTGACCTTAAATACTTCTTGTATTCGCAAAGTCAACTGTACCGCCGATAAAGAATGCCCCCCGAGATCGAAGAAGCTATCGTCGATGCCCACACGCGGTAGACCAAGAACTTTGGCGAATAAGGTCGCCAGCGCGTGCTCTTGGGAAGTGCTTGGAGCACGGAAACGTTCAAAGGTAAAATCAGGTGCCGGCAGCGCTTTGCGGTCGAGTTTCCCATTTGGCGTGAGGGGCAGAGCCTCTAGCAGAATGATCGAGGCAGGCACCATATAATCAGGCAGTTGTTGTGCCAATTGTCGGCGCAACACGACTGGATCTATAGGCGTGCCGTCTGCATGGGCGACAACATAGCTAATCAGTTGTTTAGCGCCGGAATGATCCTCGCGCGCAATCACCGCGACTTGCTCCACCGCTGGATTGCGACGTAGCACAGCCTCAATTTCACCCAGTTCGATGCGAAACCCCCGTATCTTGACTTGGTCGTCGGTACGTCCAAGAAAATCTAGGGCGCCATCGGGGCGCCATTTTATGAAATCACCACTGCGATACATTCGGCTGCCGGGAGGGCCAAAAGGATTGGCGACGAAACGTTCGGCAGTTAAGCCAGGACGGTCGAGATAGCCTCGGGCTAGCCCCGCACCGGCAATATATAGCTCGCCTCCCACACTGATAGGCACAGGCTGTAATCCATTATCCAGCACATATACTTGTGTGTTCGAAATCGGCCTCCCCAATGGTAGAAAAGGTGTCGTCTCCAATGGGAACTCAGGTTGCAACTCTCCGATTAAAACACCAATGGTTGTTTCTGTCGGGCCATAGTGATTCACGACTCGGCTTCCCCTCCAGTTCAGCTTAATCGCGGCAGCTATATTTCCATCAACCCGTTCACCCCCTAAAAAAAACATTTTATTCGAATCATCGCCTTTTTGAGGTAATGATTTCATCAGAGAGGCCAAATGGCTTGGTGTTATTTTTAGCGTGCATTCATCTTTTAAACTCTTTTTTGCAAAGAGTTCTGAGCTTAGTATTTCGTCATCGTCGACGATAATTAACTTTCCCCCTGAGAAAATAGCACCATACAGCGATGTATTTCCTAAATCGGCTGCTACATTCGAAATCCATACCATATTATTATTTTTATTAATCCAAGGTGTGATGGCGTGGATATAGTTAATTAAAGAGGAGTGAGTGACGATAACTCCTTTAGGGGTCCCCGTAGAACCCGACGTGTAGATCACATAGGCCGGATGGCGCGGATCGAGCGGGCGCATGCGATCTTGATCGGTTGGCGCAGTTTCTGGGTAAGTTTCAAGGGCAGCCTGCAGTTCTGGATCGTCTAACTGCAACGCTAAAAAAGCGCTTGCTAAGGTATCTTGGCTGAGTCTAAGTAATACGGCAGGCTGCGCATCGCTTAAGGTGGTGAATAGCCGCTCGGCAGAAGAGTGGGGATCAAGGGGAAGATAGGCCGCGCCGGCTTTGAGGGCTGCGAGCAACGCAATCACCATATATGGCGAGCGCGGTATCGCGATGGCCACAACATCTTCAGGGCCAATGCCCTGTGCTATCAAGTAGTGAGCGAGGCGGTTAGCTTGTGCATTGAGTTCGGCATAACTGATCGACTGGTCCTCAAAGGCTAAGGCGATAGCATCGGGGGCCTTAGCGACTTGAGCCTCGAATAGCGCAGGCAAGGTTATTTTGTGAACTGGATGGGCGGTGTCATTCCACTCTACGAGTAGCTGTTGCCGTTCGGTGTCATCAAGTAACTCAAGGCAGCCAATTGGCTGATCTGAATTCTGGGCGATCGCCTCAAGCAGCCGGACAAAGCGCTGTGCCAGTTGCGCAATAGCCTTGTGATCGAACAAGTCAGTCGCGTATTGGATAATTCCACTCAGTCCACTACCATTCTCACTGGGCGCTTCGTTAAAATGAAAAGAGAGGTCAAATTTGGCGACTGGCAATTCAATGTCTTCAGCCTGCAGGTGCAGTCCAGGCAAATCGAATTGTGGCAGGGCATTGTTTTGCAACGCCAACAAGACTTGGAACAATGGATGATGCGCGGTCGAGCGTGGTGGGTTCAGAACTTCTACCAGCCGTTCGAATTGGAGATCTTGATGTGCATAGGCAGCCAAGCAGGTCTCCTTCACCTGCTGTAGCAGTTGACTGAAGCTGGGGTTTCCCGAAGTATTGGTACGCAACACTAGAGTATTGACAAAACAACCAATTAGATCATCCAGTGCCTCATCGGTTCGCCCGGCAATGGGGCTGCCTACTGGGATATCGGTGCCTGCTCCCATGCGGGTCAGTAAACTGGCCAGCGCGGCTTGTAGCACCATAAACAAGCTTACCTGGTGCTCACGAGCCAAGACTAATAATTTGCTATATAGCGCGGGATCAGTATTGAAGAAGAAGCAAGCGCCCCTGTGGCTGGCTATGGATGGATGCGGTCTATCGGTTGGCAACGTTAAGCGCTCGGGCAGGCCGGCTAGCGCTTGCTGCCAATACGTGAGTTGCTGTCCAATCAGGCTGTCGGGGTCATCTTCGTGGCTAAACAGATTCCGCTGCCATAGCGTATAGTCCGCGTACTGCACAGGCAGTTGCGCCCAGGCTGGAGGCCCACCGTGAAGCCGAGCCGTATAGGCTTGGCTGAGGTCACGAGCGAATGGTGCTAATGACCAGCCGTCGCCAGCACTGTGGTGCAAGAGCACGAGCAGTACGTGTTCTTGAGCGTCGAGTTGAAACAGCGTGGCGCGTAGCGGAATTTCATGACATAAGTTAAAAGGGTGGGCTGCTGCTTGGCTTAACGTGTGCGGCAACCTTTCTTCAGTGACCTCAACGGCTTCCAAGGAAAAACATAGCTCTTCGACTGAAAAAATACGCTGAGCGGGGAGGTCATTGGTTTCGGTGAAACCGGTTCGCAGGCTTTCGTGGCGCGCGAGGAGATCTCGAAAAGCGGCTTGCAATGCATTTACATCCAACGCACCTGACAAGCGCAGGGTAAAAGGGATGTTATAAGTTGCGCTGTGCCCATCAAGTTGCTGAATAAACCACTGTCTGCGCTGCGCGAAAGATAACGGCAGCGGCTCAGGCCGCTGTTGCCGGCGTAGCGGCGGACGAACGGCGGCATTTTGCACAAAAAGTTGCGCTAAACCTATGACGGTGGGTGTTTCGAACAGCGTACGAATAGTGAACTCAACACCCAGAATCTTGCGAATGCGGCTCACTAAGCGCATGGCCAACAGCGAATGCCCGCCTAAGTCGAAAAAACTGTCATCGATGCCTACCCGTGGCACCCCCAGGATTTCGGCGAACAACTCAGCCAGTTTTTGCTCTCTCGGAGAACGCGGCGCACGATAATGATCCGAGACAAACTCCGGCTCAGGGAGTGCACGGCGGTCAAGCTTGCCGTTGGGTGTTAAAGGCAGTGCATCCAAGCGCACGAAGGCCGCCGGCATCATATACTCAGGCAACTTGGCTGCGAGGTGCTCGCGTAGCCTGCGGGCGAGCTGTTCATCAGGCTCAGCCACGACATAAGCGATGAGCCGCTTGTCGCCGCCTTCACCTAACGCGAGCACGGTTGCTTCCCGTACCTGTGAATGCTCGATGAGGCGCGCCTCAATCTCACCAAGTTCAATCCGAAAGCCCCGGATCTTGACCTGATGGTCGTTGCGGCCCAGGAACTCCAAATTGCCATCAGGCAAATAGCGGGCCAAATCGCCCGTCTTATAAATACGAGCACCCTCACGATCGCAGAACGGATCGGAGAGAAACCGCTCAGCGGTCAATTCGGGCCGGTTCAAATAGCCGCGTGCGACACCCGCCCCGCCAATGTACAACTCGCCTATTACGCCCAGCGGCACAGGCTGGCCATAAGCATCCAGTAGATAAATTTTAAGATCCGGAATCCGTACCCCAACCGGACTACCGATTTGCTTGCTATCTTGCTGCTGCATCGGTCGGTAGGTGGCATGCACAGTGGTTTCTGTGGTGCCATACATATTCAACAATTGAGGAGAATCTTCTGAGCGGGTCGCGTACCATTCCTGTAACACGGTGGGCTCAAGCGCCTCGCCCGCGAAGATGACATAACGTAAACGGTCACGCAATTCACTTTGCGCCTGGCTGCTGATCAATGGCTTAAAAGCGCTGGGTGTCTGATTTAATACGGTGACGCCTTGTTCGCAAACCAAGCGGTAAAACTCTTGCGGTGAACGCGTAATAAAATGTGGCACGAGGATCAGCTTGCCACCATAGCGCAAGGCTCCCCATAGCTCCCAGACGGAGACATCAAAGGCAAAGGAGTGGAACAGACACCAGGTATCGTGCTGATCGAAGTGATACCAAGCTTCGGTGGCGTCGAACAGACGAGTAATCTGAGTGTGCTCTACCATCACTCCCTTAGGCTTGCCGGTGGAGCCGGAAGTGTAGATGATATAGGCGAGATGATGAGGCGTAAGCCCAGAGATGTGTGGGTTGCTGGTGGCTGACTCTGACAGTCTATTTGGATCGAGCACAGTCAACGAGGCGAGGGCTGTCTCACCTAGTGCAGCGCGCCCAGCTGTATCGGCTAGCAGAATCGACGGCGCGGCATCGGCGAGGATGTGCATCAGGCGCTCGCCTGGATACACTGGATCAAGTGGCACATAGGCACCGCCCGCCTTCAAGATCGACAGCAAGCCGATGACCATCGCTGGTGAGCGTTCCACGCAGATCGCCACCCGAGCATCCGGTTGCACACCCAGCTCAATCAGCTGATGGGCAAGGCGGTTAGCGTGCGCATTGAGTTCGGCATAACTTAATACTTGATCTTCATACACGAGCGCAGTGGCGTGCGGTGTACGCTCGACCTGCTCCTCGAACAACTGATGGATGCAGTGGTGCGCCGGATACTCACGCTCCGTCGCGTTCCATTCGACCAGTAACTGTTGCCGCTCTGCGGCATCAAGCAATTCGATGCTGCCAATTGGCTGATCAGGATTTTGGGTGATAGCCTCAAGCAGCCGAACAAAGCGCTGTGCCAGTTGCGCAATAGTCTTGCGATCGAACAAATCCGTCGCGTATTCAATCGTGCCCTCAAGCCCTGACTCATTCGGCGTCTCATTAAAATAGAAAGATAAATCGAACTGGGTGACCGTAGGCTCAACGCCTTCTACCCTCAGATGCACTCCAGAAGAATCGAATTGTGGCTGGAGATTGCTCTGTAGCGCTAACAAAACTTGGAACAATGGATGATGAGCCGTCGAACGCACTGGGTTCAGAACTTCCACTAGCCGTTCGAATTGGAGGTCCTGATGTGCATAGGCCGCCAAGCAAGTTTTTCTCGCTTGCTGCAACAGCTTACTGAAACTAGGGTTGCCCGAGGTGTCGGTACGTAACACCAGCGTATTGACAAAAAAGTTGGCAAGCTCATCCGCTGCTTTGTCGGTTGGCCCGGCAATGGGGCTACCTACCGGAATATCGGTGTCTGCTCCCAGGCGGGTTAGCAAACTGGCCAGTGCGGCCTGTAGCACCATAAACAAGCTTGCCTGGTGCTCACCAGCCAAGACTAATAATTTGCTATGCAAAGGGGCATCAAGATGCAAGGGGAAGTGAGCGCCTCTGTGGCTGGCTATGGGCGGATGCGGTCTATCGGTTGGCAATGCCAATCGCTCGGGCAGTCCAGCCAGCGTTTGCTGCCAATACGTGAGTTGCTGTGCTATGAGGCTGTCGGGGTCATCTTTATGCCCAGACGGCGAATGAATTAGTTGGCCTTGGTGAAGAGACCGCGTAGGAGCTCCGATGATATTGCTCATAAATTTCCTCTAATCTATGTAACTTCTCGACTGCGGACTTATGCTTCTAAAAAATGTATTGAACTCTTTTCTACGGCGTTAGTTAAAGCTTCTCTAATGAGGCTCACTGCCCAGTTTGCGTACCCTAATACCCTAGCACGGAATACAAAAATGGTTAACACGCCCAATGATTACGGGCATCTAGATCCGCTCATTTGCTAAAAGTACTATTATCCCTAAAGCGCGCGCTGCTTGCCTTTATGACCTCAAATCTTTCATCCATTCGGACTCAAACTGAGATTCTCCTTCGTTTTTTACTCTCCAAGGTTTTCCGTAGTAATCACAGAAAAACCTTACACTTATACTTTGAATTTATCATGATTCATTACGCGATACAGCCACTCCCCTTTGACTTAATGATTATGCGGGTAAAGGTAATGCGTAAAAAGAAACAGGATTAATGCTATACCATAATCGGGCGATTTTCAAGCCATTTTTTTCACGCTCCTAATCTTCCAGATAATCACGCTCCGTTGCATGCTACTCAACTGGCAACGGCTGCCGCTCTGCGGCATTAAGCAGATCAATGCTGCTAATGAGTTGTGTGGGTTGGGTGGCAAGGGCGTCCAGGAATTTTAAAAAGCGGTGTTGGTGCGCAATCAGCTCATCAGTCGTGTAGAGCATTGGGTTCGCGTTAAAGTCAATGCGTAGCGGACGGTCGTCGGATTGGGTATAGACCGCGATCATCAGATCTTCGACCGGTCCATTAAGAAGGTTATGATTGGTCGACGCATGCTCGCCAAAAAAGAGGCCATAGTCAAACGTCATGATATTGACGGTGGGACCAAATAATCGTCGGCTTGGCACGTGCCTAAGCCCTCGCCGTAATTCTTCATAGTGGTAGCGTTGATGCCGAAACCCGTGTTGAATCTCTTGCGCCGCTTGTTCTACCAATGAAGATAGGCTCGTGTCCGACTGCACCGTGAGGCGGATAGGCAAAACATTAGACGCTGTGCCAGGAATGCGCCGATCTTCGCCCAAACGAGCTGTAACCGGAAAACCCAACACCACGTCTCGAGTACCCGTCAAACAATGAAGATAGGCTGCCATGGCAGCAATCACGAGCTGCGCCAAACGACTTGCGTCAGGAGCATAAGTGCGCACCGATTGAGAGGATAGGTAAGCTGTTTGACGAAGGCGGTGATGCAAAGCGGGGGCTTGCCGATCTGCAAGCGTCACCGCTTTAGGCCAATCCATACAGTGTTTAAGCCAATAGGCCTGGTCCTTTGTAAAGTGCACAGAGGTGTGGTAGCGGGTATCATTCTCGAGCAGCAGCGATACAGGCCCGAAGGGGCACTCGCTCGCCGCCACGCCTTTAACCCGCGCGCTATACACCTGCGCCATGCGTTGCGCGATGAGAGCGAATCCGACGCCATCCATCACAATATGGTGGGTACGCTGATACCAAAAAAATCGCTCGGGTGCGACTTTTAACAACGCATAACAAAACAGCGGGCTGTGCAGAAGGTCAGCTGGTTGCTCATAGTCGGCTCTCATCCAGGCCTCGGCAGCGGCCTGAGGATCAACGTCTGTGCTGACATCGATCAAAGGTAGTGACCAATCCGGTGAACCGACATATTGTTGTGGGCCATCGTCACCATCAATGAACTGAAGGCGTAGGCTTTCTGCTTCCGCAATCACTTGCCGCAAGGCAGCCTCGAACAAGGTCGGGTCAACGGCGCCATGGATTTCCGTGAACTGGCCGATGTTGTAGACAGGGCAGTCGGGGTTGAGTTGCTCAGCGAGCCAAATCTCTATTTGCGCGGCGGATAAAGGATAAATTACCGGATTGATACAAGCAGACATAAATCACCTCGAGCAAAAAAAAGTTAAAGGTCGGCCCTAGACCGATGGGCCTTACGACAGAGCCTAAACAGATTTCAACGCAACAGGCGAAAGATGCGAAGTAAGAAGATCCCGATCGTATTCACGGTTTCACTCAGACCGTTAACCACTCCAACTGAGTAATGACCAAGCGTCTCCAACTTAGCAGCCAATATAGATACGGCCTCACTTAGCCGATTCAAAAATATGCTGATTTTTTGATCCATCGTGCAATTACCTTTTTTCTTGTTTTAGGTGAACCCTCAACACTGCACGAACATTAATCTAGGCGACACTCAAGCTGCAACAGAAACTCATTCCCTACGCTTGCCAAGCCCTTATTTTCACCTATCTCCACGCCCAATTTTATGACTGAGGGCACCCCTTAGTTACTAAAGAGGTCAGACAACAGTATTTTTTACTTTGAAGCTAAATTCTGAATGACTATAGCAAGGGCCTTAAAATTTTGCAAGACAAAATTCCCATTAACACAGGGCGATTGCGCTTATCTGATAAGCCAATGAACAATGCAATCTTGACTGATATTATCCTGATAAAAAGATTATATGAATTTCAGAAAATCTATTTTTACTATTGGCTCTTCAGAAGAAATATGGTTGCGTGCGGATATTGGGCAAACAGGGGAGAAAATAGTATTTGGCTTAGCCGCAGTATTGGTTTTGGCGTTACAGGCTTATTGTTGTGGCGTCGCTTTATAGTCGAGCTAGGAAATGTACTCAGACTAAGAAAAAGTGTTTCATAAAGACGCATATCGCTCTGAGGAAGTTATCAAAAATGTTATCTCGATACTGTCTACCCAGTCGCAACGGGTCGCTTAGGATCAGCACACCACTCACTCCACGAACCAGCGTAAAGCGCAGCCCCATGCAAACCGGCAATTTCCATGGCTAACGCATTTAAGCATGCAGAAACGCCTGATCCGCATTGTAAGATAACCCGTTGTGCTGGCTTTTTATCCAACAGCGAATTGAATTCGTCGCGTAAAACGTGCGCTGGTTTAAAGTGGCCATCTGCCGTCAGATTATCTCTATAAAATCGATTGATGGCTCCTGGAATATGCCCGCCAACGGCATCAAGCGTTTCATTCTGACCGCGTTAACGATCGGCGGAACGCGCATCGATAAGTGTATATTGATGTGTACTCAGATTACGCATCACGGTGGTGACATCGGTAGTGACTGCAAGCGGTGCCGTAGGTTCAAAGTCACCTGATCGTGCTATGGGCCGTGTACTAGAAAGCGCCAGATTGGCTTTTTGCCATGCTTGCAAACCGCCATCAAGCACAGCAACGGCTTCATGACCCAGCCAACGTAATAGCCACCATAAGCGGGCCGCAAAGATCCCACCCTGCGCATCATAAGCAATCACTTGATGGTTATTGTGTAGGCCGCAAGCGGCTAGCTGTTGGGCAAGCGTTGCGCGTTCGGGCAGTGGGTGACGGCCATTTTGCCCTGTGCAAGGTCCAGACAGCACGTTGGCAAGATGTACATAGTGCGCGCCGGGCAGATGATGAGCCTGATAAGCAAACTTGCCGGCATTTTCGTCGGTCAGATCGAAACGACAATCCAAAAGAGTCATGGTTTCGGATCCGCTGGCGATCAATGCGGCAAGATTGGCGGCACTGATTAACGTTGTATAGCGATGAATAGACATAGAGAATGCTCCCTCACGGTATCTTCTCAATAACCCGGGGCGAACGGCGGCCAACTGCTCAAGTAGAGGCAGCGATGCGTTGTTCAACGAAGTGGGGCAGAAGCGGAATGTGATCGCTGCATGAAATGCGGTCGGTGAGGTAATCCCAGAACGAGATGCCCAGCTTGCGACAGGTTTTCTTCAGGCTGGAGAAGGTATCGCGACATTGCCGACCGAGCTCGCTTCGCGTGCCGCCACTGATCTTTTGCTTTTTCACGTGATCGCGAATGTCGCGTTCACTGTCGTTGGTATGGAGTGGAACCTCAGGGCGCTCTAACACCAGTAGCAACTAATAATTGAAAAACTAAAGTAAAGTGTTAAAAACTTGAAGCTCCTTAAGGCTGAGAAATGGCAGCGATGAAAAGGTATGAGTGGTTTAGCTGAGTGCCTGTCTGTTGGTCCATAACAATTAAGAGAGAACCGCATTATGCTAGATGTCATCAATGGATTTGCCAATGGTTGGGTGGCAACGCCTGTGATTAGCGCATTTGCGCAGCATGGAGTTTTCGAGGCGATGTCAACGCGACCGATGACGCTCAAGAAACTGGCATCACGCTGTCGGGGCAACGTGGGACACTTACATGCAGCACTTCGGCTCTTATATGAATTAGGCTGGATAAAATGGGTTGAGCCGGACCAGTATGAGGCAGCTAAAGGCGCTGCCCTTGTCCGGCAGTTGCCGAACGATTTGGCAGATTTGATACATTTGTCGATAACGCCTGCGTTGCAGGCTGAGCAGCCCGCGCGCTTGCTGCGCTGGCTAGAGCGCTGTGGCACGGGCTGGGTTGGCGCTGATCCGGCCGTAGTCAGCGTGTTGGACGGTGCTTTGTTGGCGCCCCTGCTAGCCAAGCTGGCGACGCTAGGCAATCACGTGCTCGAACAGGCTCAGCCAAACGGAATATCAATTGCTGCGTTACAAGCCATTCAGAGCTTGTTTGTTCAACGTGGCTGGGGGCAAGTGGGGGTCGCTGGTTTTCGGTTGACACCAAGCGGCCAGGCCTTGTTGGCGAGTAGCGGGGCTTTGGGTGTGGTGGTGTCTTATGCAACGATGTTTCGTGGCATCGATGACTTACTGTTCGGCAAGGCGGAGGCGGTATTCGACGCGGATGAACATGGGCATGAATCTCATATAGACCGCACCTTGAATGTCACGGCCAGCGGCGTGCAGCATCAAAGCCACTTTGCCGAACTGGATACCCTAATTTTGCGTATCTTTGATCAATCCCCTCTGGCTAATCAACCGCGTTATGTGGCGGATATGGGATGCGGAGACGGGAGTTTATTGCGCCGGATCTACGAGCTCGTCAAAACACGATCGGCCAGGGGCCAGGCCCTGACAGAATATCCGCTTACCCTGATCGGAGCAGACTACAATGCGCTGGCGCTCGAAGCCACAGGAAAAACCTTGGCGGGTTTGCCGCATGTGCTGGTGCGGGCGGATATCGCAGACCCGCAGCAACTGATAGCTGATTTAGCTGCTGCAGGTATTACAGATCCAGAAAATATTCTGCATGTGCGTTCTTTCTTGGATCATGATCGCCCTTTCTTGCCACTTGAGGATAAGAGCGCTGCTCGGCGCCAGGAAGAGGTGAAGGGTACGGGCGTGTATGTTGCGCGTGACGGTGGTGAGATTAAGGTAGGCCATGCTGTGCAGGGGTTGGTGGAGCATCTGCGCCGCTGGCGTAAAGCCATTTCCCGCTTTGGCTTGCTTGTATTGGAGGTCCATTGCTCGCCGCCAGCCACCGTCAAGCGCCTAGGAGATCTGACGGAAAGCGCTCATTTCGATGCCTATCATGCCTTCTCTGGCCAGCAACTGGTTGAAGCCCCGCTTTTTTTAGCGGCCGCAGCAGAGGCGGGGCTTTTTCCGGAAGAGGGCATGTCACAGGCTATCCCTAAGCAGATGGACTTTACCCGTATTTCTCTACATCGTTTGGTACCCCAACCTTATACCGTCCGGCATCCGATCCGCTCTGATCTACGCCAGCTTAAGCAACTCGACCGGATCTGCCAGCCGAAAGCGCTTCATACGCCTATAGCGGAAATAAAGCGGCGGGTGTGCGATCTTGCCCAGGAGCAGTGGGTGTTGGAGTTCGGCGGACAGATTGTGGCCGCTTTATATACACAGCGCATCGAGTCTCTCGAGGCTCTGCGTGCTACCTGCTACCAGGATATGGCGCGCTTACATCGGCCCCAAGGTCGTTGTGTACAACTGTTAGGATTGTTTGTTGCGCCTGAGATGCAAGGGCGGGGGTTCAGTGATGCGCTGATCGGCTTGATCCTGGCCTATAGTGCCACGCTGGATGGGGTAGACGCTGTCGTGGGGGTCACGCGCTGCGCAAATTTTATCCGGCGCCAACAAGCATGTAGCCTCGATGACTATATCCAGTCACGCAACGAACAGGGCCAGTTGCTCGATCCGATGTTGCATTTCCACACTTCGCATGGGGCGGCACTGCGTGAAGTGCTCAGGAGATTCCGGCCGGAGGATACAGATAATGAGGGCGCTGGAATTCTCATCGAATACCCGTTACGTCCTAGAGGCGCTGCCGTTGCCGAGACTAACGTCCAGCAAGCTGTCTCTGAGCGTGCCACGCAAGTCACTGATCAGATCGAGTCAGTTGTATATAGCACGGTGATACAGGTGCTGGGCAGTCAACGGGCTGCGTTTTATGGCGCCCAAGTACCGTTGATGGAAATGGGGCTGAGTTCGCTGGAATTGCTTGAATTACGAATGCTGTTAAGCGCCCGTCTGGGAGAATCATTGCCCTCAACGTTCTTATTCAGCTATGGCACGCCCGCGGCGATTATGGGGTATTTTATGGCGCGGCCAAATGCCACCCCAGCATTGCAAACCACCGTAACTTCAACTACAGCCTCAAGCAGAACTGTGCTTGCTTCACAGGGCCACGGCCTACGGCCGGAATCGAGTCAGTCTGATGAAGCCATCGCGCTCATCGGTATGGCTTGCCGCCTGCCTGGCGGTGTCAATACGCCAGCCCAGCTGTGGGAAAAATTGCTGGCGGCGCATGATCTTGTTGGTCAACTGCCCGCCAGCCGGCAAGCGCTGTGGTGGGGCAAAAACGACTTATGCCGTTGGCAGGGAGGATTCCTGAGTGAAGTCGATCGCTTTGACGCGGGATTTTTCCGTATTTCTCCGCGCGAGGCGGAACTCTTGGATCCGCAACAACGTTTGTTATTGGAGGTGGCTTGGGAAGCACTGGAATCCGCCGCAATTGCGCCGGCAATGCTACGTGGTACGCGTAGCGGGGTCTTCGTGGGGATGATGGCAGGTGACTACGAAGGGCTGATTGCACAGCATGGGAGCGAGGCTGATCTCAACGCGCACTTTGCCACTGGCACTGCGTGTTCGGTAGCGGCAGGTCGGCTGTCGTATTTTTTCGATTGGCAGGGTCCTGCACTCAGTATCGATACCGCCTGCAGTTCATCCCTAGTGGCGGTGCATACAGCGTACCGTAGTCTGTTGAACCGAGAGTGCAACCTGGCTTTGGCTGCAGGCGTTAATTTGTTGCTTGATGAGAAGCGCTTCCTGGCGTACGAACAGGCGGGCATGCTATCGCCTCATGGGCGTTGCCGGACGTTCGATGCGTCGGCCGATGGGTATGTGCGAGGGGAGGGTTGTGCGGCGGTGATTTTAAAGCGGTTGTCAGATGCTCAAGCCGATGAGGACCCGATTCTAGCGGTGCTTCGGGGCAGTGCGATCAATCAGGATGGCAGTAGCAGTGGCTTAACCGCGCCGAACCAGTTGGCGCAGCAGGCAGTGATCGAAGCGGCGTTAGCCCAAGCGGGAGTCGCGCCGCACGAGATCGGCTACTTGGAGGCGCATGGTACTGGCACCAAGCTAGGAGATCCGATCGAGGTGATGGCCGCGGCTCAAGTCCTTGGAGCGGGACGGCCGGATGATCAGCCCCTTTTAGTTGGCTCGCTAAAGAGTTCAATTGGCCATTTAGAAGCGGCTGCCGGTATCGCAGGACTGATCAAGACTGTGCTGTCGATACAGCATGGGGTGATGCCGGCGCAGCTGCACTTTGAGACACCGAATCTTCATATTCCTTGGGCGCGCTTGCCGGTACGAGTGGTGACGCAAACCCAGCTTTGGCCGGCGGGGCGCAAACGTGCAGGGATTAGTTCATTTGGTTTTAGCGGTACTAATGCGCATGTTATCGTTGAAGAGCATATTGCGCCGCAGAGAGTACCCACGGTATTGAGTGGCTCCGTAGTAGTGGTTCTATCGGCCAGGAATGAGGAGCGGTTGCGGGACCAGGTGCAGCAGTTGCTAGTATACCTAGAGTGCCAGGATGAGGTGAACTTGGCAGACTTGGCATACACACTTCAGGTGGGACGCGAGGCGCTGGGTGTGAGATTGGCACTAGTGGTGGCTACCGTAGAGAGTCTGCAGGAACGACTATCACGCTATGCGCGAGGCGAGGTGAATCAAGAGGAGATGTATCACGGTAGAGTCAATCGTGAGCAAGACATCTTTCCAGTGTTCCGGGCTGATGAGGAGTTTCAGGAAACCCTCGGTAAGTGGATTGCCCGCGGCAAGGTGGGCAAGCTAGCACAGTTGTGGGTGCAGGGGCTAGAGGTAGAGTGGGGGCAGTTATATGGTCAGACGAAGCCGCAGCGAATCAGTCTGCCGACCTATCCCTTCGCCAAGGAGCGATATTGGGTGTCGCAGAAAGGGATGCAAGGGCAAGGTGGGCTAGAGCGTCAACTGCATCCGTTAGTACACCGAAACACGTCAAATTTGAGTGAGCAGCGCTTTAGTACGACGCTCACGGGCGAGGAGTTCTTCCTGCGCGATCACGTGGTGCAAGGCGAGCGGGTGGTGCCGGGGGCGGCCCAACTGGAGTGGGCACGCGCGGCGGTGACGCTAGCCAGCGGTGGTGAGATTGGCAAGGCAGGGCTATCGGTTCTGTTGCAGGAAGTGACGTGGCTACGCCCGCTGGTAGTGGTGCAGCCGCAGGAAGTGCAGATTGGTCTTGAGATGCAGGAAGACGGCCGTATTCGCTTCGAGATTTACAGTGGTAGTGGGGACGAGGCGGTAGTGTACAACCAGGGTTGGGCCCAGTTGAGCAAGGTGGGTGAAACGCCACAGGTGGATCTGGCCGCGCTGCGAGGGCAATGTGAGCAGACGTTGACAGGCGAAGCGTGTTATGCGCGGTTTACGCAACTGGGGTTGGGTTACGGTCCGAGCTTTCAAGTTTTACACGAATTGCGGCTAGGCAATAACGTAGCGGTGGGCGCCTTGCGCTTGACGGCAGAGGTGCCCGCCGGCTATGCGTGGTTACCGAATGTGCTAGACGGGGCACTGCAGACGAGTGTGGCGTTGACGCAAGACAAGACTGACGTGCCCCTGGCGCTGCCGTTCACCGTGGCGCAAGTGAGGCAATGGGGTGAGTTGCCAACGCTGGCGTGGGCGGTGGTGCGCCCGGGAGCGGGCGACAGCGCGGCAATCCGCAAGCTCGATGTCGACATCGTCGATGCCAGTGGGCTGGTAGCACTGCGCCTAAGCGGCTTCAGTACACGCCCCTTGCATGAGGCAGTCGATTACGCGGAGGTAGCTCCCCAGACGGTGCCAACACCGCTTGTTTTGCCGGTACCCGTCTTGGTGGGCGAGTTGACGCTAGCGCCGGTGTGGGAAGAGGTAGTGGAAGAGACAGAAGAAACGCATGAAGCCTGGCCGCTTCCTCAGCAGCAAGTGATGTTGGTGGGCGTCCCAGAACCTGCGCAGTCAGCCTGGCTGGAGCGTTACCCACAGGCGCAAAGGATTTTGTTGACAGGTACGGAGAGTATGGAAGCGTTGATTGAACGCTGCCATAGTGATTCGCCTTTGGATCATCTGGTGTGGTGGGTGCCGCCCGCCAATGCGGTGGCAACGCAACTAGGATTCAAGTTACTCAAAGCGCTACTGGCGCTGGGTTACGGCTCACGGTCGCTGGGCCTGACGGTGGTGACGCAGCAAGCGCAAGCAGTGTGGCCGAGGGAGGCAGTCGATGCCACCGCCGCTGGCGTCCACGGCTTGATGGGCTCACTGGCCAAAGAGTATGCGCACTGGCGGGTGCGGCTGCTCGATGTGCCAGCGCACGAGGATGTACCCTTAGCGTGGCTGCTAGAGCAACCAGCCGATGGCCGGGGCGATGCGCGGGCGTATCGGTATGGGCAGGGGTACTGGCAACGGCTCGCGCCGTGCACGCTGCCTGCGGCCATGGGATCAGCCTACCGCACGGGTGGGGTGTACGTAATCCTCGGCGGAGCGGGCGGTTTGGGGATGGCCTTAAGCGAGTATCTGATCCAACATTACCAGGCCCAAGTGGTTTGGCTAGGCCGGCGTGCCGAAGACGCAACCATCACGCAACAGTGCGCACGGCTTGGGGCATTGGGCCCAATGCCGCTCTACCTGCAAGCGGATGCGACCGACCAGAATGCACTGGCGCTGGCGCATGCGATGATCCGGGAGCGTTTCGGCGCAATCCACGGGGTGGTACATGCAGCGATTGTGCTAGCTGACCGCAGTTTGGCGCAGATGGATGAAGCGACCTTCGAGGCGGCATGGTCGGCCAAGGTGGCCACCACGGAATATCTGACTGAGGTGTTCGGCCAGGAGAAGCTGGATTGGCTGGTATTCTTTTCATCGATCCAGAG
The DNA here is from genome assembly GCF_024582735.1 of Mycoavidus sp. SF9855. NCBI lineage: Bacteria > Pseudomonadati > Pseudomonadota > Betaproteobacteria > Burkholderiales > Burkholderiaceae > Mycoavidus > Mycoavidus sp. SF9855. The sequence continues at coordinate 1,227,230 of NZ_CP102085.1, read as the reverse complement.
CTTCATGAAGCCGCCAGGGCAGAGCAACTATGCGGCGGGGTGCTGCTTTGCGGATGCGTTTGCGCAAGGGATGGGCGCTCGGCCCTACCCGGTGAAGGTAATGCACTGGGGCTATTGGGGCAGTGTGGGGATAGTGGCCTCAGCACCCTACCGCGAGCGGATGGCGCAGATGGGTATTGGTTCGATTGAGTCGCCCGAGGCGATGGCTACACTGGAGCAGTTGCTGGCCGGGCCGGTGGATCAACTGGTGTTTGTGAAGACGACACAGACTGCGGTGGCCGATGTATTGGGAATTGAGGCGCACGAGACGGTGACAGCGCTGCCCGTTGCGCCGGCTGTGGTGTTGCCGCAGGTGGAGGTGGCGCTGCCCGAGGGGGCGGCACAGGATATAACGGATCTCGAAGTGCAGCTCGCACCGTTGCTGCGGGCGCAGTTGGCTGCCCTGGGGTGGCTTACAGCGGATACGCGCCCACCCGCGTCATATACGCGTTGGCACGCACACAGTCTGCGCTGGCTGGAGGCGCGCGGGCTGCTCGCACAGACCCCAGGCGATCCAGCCGAATGTTGGGCGCAATGGGAAGTGTATTGCGCCACCGCTCAAGACAAGCCGACGCTGCGGGCCCAGGTCCAATTGGTGGATGTCACGCTGCGGGCTTTGCCCGCCGTGCTGCGCGGCGAGATTGCGGCGACCGAGGTGCTGTTCCCGCAAGGGCGGTTAGATCGGATGGAAGGCGTGTACCGCAATCATCCAGTAGCGGACTACTTCAATGCGGTGCTTACCGAGCGACTTATCGCGTATGTGCAAGCGCGCTTGCAAGCCGATCCGCAGGCCAAGCTACGCATACTCGAGATTGGTGCGGGCACCGGCGGCACCAGTACGATGATGTTTGCACAACTGGCGCCGTATGCGTCGCAGATCGTGCAATATTGTTATACGGACGTGTCGGCGGCATTTCTGCTGCATGCGCAGCAGCACTATGCACCGCAGGTGCCGTATCTGCATACGCAGAAACTAGACATCGAGCGCGCACCGATGGGGCAAGACTTCGCGTTGGGTCACTACGACGTCATAGTGGCGGCTAATGTTCTACATGCTACGCATGATATTCGCCGTACGGTGCGCCATGCCAAGACACTCCTCAAGGGCAACGGTTTGCTGTTGCTTAATGAACTGACAGACATGGGTCTGTTTGCACACTTGACGTTTGGGTTGCTGGACGGCTGGTGGTTAGCCGAGGATAGTGCGTTACGGATCGCGGGTACACCTGGGCTGACTTCGCCGATGTGGCAGCAGGTGCTGGCAGCGGAGGGCTTCGAGACCATCACCTTCCCTGCTGAGGCGGCGCACGGGCTAGGCCAGCAGATCGTGGCGGCGTTCAGCAATGGCGTAGTGCGGCAGCCACACCAAATCGAAGCGCTAATCAGTCCAAGGCGTTCCGCTGTACGGCCTGTTCAGGCCACGGTCCGCGCACCAGGCGCGAGCGAGCGGCACTTGCCGGTTACCGCAACGGTTCTGAACGCTAGCCTGAGCACGGTGGGTGAGTTGTCGTCGCGGCTAGAGTCTGCGTTGAGTGAGGTGATTTCGGCACAACTGAAGATTGCGCGAGAAGAACTGGAGCGAAATACGCCGCTCAGCGAATTTGGTTTTGACTCGATCACGTTGACAGGTTTTAGCCACGCGTTGAACCAGAAGTACGGTTTGGCTTTGAGTCCAACGATATTCTTCGAGTATTCGACGATTGCAACGCTAGCCTCTTATCTAGCGAAGGAGCATCAAGCGGTGCTAGCGTCCGCGTTTTCGGTGTCGGAGCAGATTTATCCAGATATCGGTGCCGTTCCTCCGCTCTCTACCCCTATCCCTCGGCGCCGGCGGGGAACGGTTGCAGCGGTAACGCTGAGGGATGATGCGATTAAGAACGAGTCGATCGCAGTAATCGGCATGAGTGGATGTTTCCCGCAAGCTGAGGATATCGACGCCTTGTGGGCAAATTTGCTAGCAGAGCGGGATAGCATTAGGGAGTTACCTGCCAGCCGTTGGAGCCATGCGGTGATGCCGGCGATTCGCCATGCCGGGGTGATCGAAAATATAGACGAATTTGATCCCCTCTTTTTCGGCATCTCGCCCCGTGAAGCGCAAGGGATGGATCCGCAGCAGCGGCTGCTGATGTTGTATGTGTACCGGGTGATCGAGGATGCAGGCTACTCGGTGCAGAGTCTATCGGGCAGTGCTACAGCACTGCTGGTGGCAACTGCCGGTAGCGGTTATGGACAGTTGCTGGTGCAGGCGGGCGAGACGGTGGCAGGGTACAGCGCGGCGGGACTGGCGGGGTCGATGGGCCCGAACCGGATGAGCTACTGGTTAAATTGGCATGGGCCGAGTGAACCGATCGATACGGCGTGTTCGAGTTCGCTGGTCGCGGTGCACCGGGCGCTGGAGTTGCTGCGTAGCGGGCAGTGCGCGCAGGCGGTGGTGGGCGGGGTCAATACGCTGCTGTCGATGGAGATGCACGAGAGTTTTATCCAGGCGGGCATGTTGAGCGCGGATGGACGCTGTAAGACTTTTTCAGCACAGGCGGATGGCTATGTGCGTGGGGAAGGCGTAGGTATGGTGTTCCTCAAACCGCTGTCGGCGGCTGAGCGAGATGGGGACCATATTTACGGCTTGATTAAAGGTAGTGCGACCAATCATGGCGGGCGTGCTAATTCGCTGACGGCGCCGAACCCGCGAGCGCAAGCTGATCTGATCAAGGCTGCGCTGCAACAAGCGGGCGTGGAGCCGGGGACAGTGAGCTATATCGAGGCGCATGGTACAGGCACCGCATTAGGCGATCCGATCGAGGTGCAGGGACTCAAGAGCGCGTTTGCAGAACTGTCCTTAGAACTGCCGGCGCAGAGTTGCGGCTTGGGGACCGTGAAGAGCAATATCGGTCATCTGGAACTGGCCGCAGGTGTGGTAGGCCTGATCAAGGTGCTATTACAACTGCAGCATCAGACCTTGGTTAAAAGCTTGCATTGCGAAGAACTGAATCCGCTGCTTGCTTTGAACGGTAGTCCATTCTATGTGGTGCAGAAAACGGGCGCGTGGGAAGCATTAAGAGATCAGCGAGGGCAGGTATTGCCACGCCGAGCTGGGGTGAGTTCGTTTGGTTTTGGTGGCGTCAATGCGCATGTCATCGTTGAAGAATACATTGGGCCACAGAGGGCGCCGACGGTATCAAATGGGCCCGTAGTAGTGGTGCTATCGGCCAGGAGCGAGGTGCAGTTGCGAGATCAGGTGCAGCAGTTGCTGGCGCATCTGGAGCGCCAAGCTGAGGTGAACCTGGCTGACCTGGCCTATACGTTACAGGTGGGGCGTGAGGCGCTAGGAGTGCGCTTGGCGCTGATAGTGACTGCGATTGAGCCTCTGCAGGAGCAGTTATTGCGCTACCTGCAGGGCGAGGGCGAATTGGAGGGCATGTATTACGGCAAGGTTAAACGTGAACAAGATACCTTGTCGGTGTTTCGGGCCGATGAGGAATTGCAGGAAGCGATCGGTAAATGGGTTGTCCGCGGCAAGGTAGGCAAGCTGGCTCAGTTGTGGGTGCAGGGCTTAGAGGTAGAGTGGGGGCAGTTATACGGTCAAACGAAGCCGCAGCGGGTCAGTCTACCGACCTATCCGTTTGCCAAGGAACGGTATTGGGTGCCGCAAACGGTGGTGCAAGGTGGAGCAGAACGTCAACTGCATCCACTGGTACATCGGAATACGTCATCTTTACGCCAGCAGCGCTTTAGTACCACGCTCACCGGTGAGGAATTTTTCCTGCGCGACCATGTGGTGCAAGGTAAGCGGGTGGTGCCCGGCGCCGCCCAACTAGAGTGGGCACGCGCGGCGGTGGCGTTGGCCAGCGAGGACGAGGGGGGTATAGAGGGATTATCCGTTTTGCTGCAGGAAGTGACGTGGTTACGCCCACTGGTGATAGCCCAGCCGCAAGACGTCCATATTGGTCTAGAGACGCGGGAAGATGGCCGTATTGGCTTTGAGATCTACAGCGGCAGTGGGGACGAGACGGTAGTGTACAGCCAGGGTTGGGCTCAACTAGCCGAGGTGGGTGAAGCGCCTAGGGTGGATCTGGAGGGGCTGCGAGGCCAATGTGAGCAGACGTTGGCGGCTGAGGCGTGTTATGCGCGGTTTGCGCAACTGGGGTTAAGTTACGGTCCGAGCTTTCAGATGCTAAACGAATTGCAGGTAGGCGATCACGTTGCAGTGGGCGCCTTGCGCTTGGTTGCAGAAGTGCCCGCCGGATATGCGTGGGCGCCGAATGTGTTAGACGGAGCACTGCAAGCAAGTGTGGGGTTGGCGTTAGGCCCGGCCGGTGCGACTCTGGCGTTGCCATTCACCGTGGCGCAAGTGAGGCAATGGGGCGAAATGCCAGTGCCGGCGTGGGCGGTAGTGCGCCCGAGTGGGGGCGACAGTGCAGCAATCCGTAAGCTTGATGTCGACATCGTCGATACCAGTGGGCGGGTGGCCTTGCGCCTAAGTGGCTTCAGTACACGGCCCATGCGTGAGGCCGCCGAGCAAGCGGCAGCTGTACCTCAGGTTGCCCTGTTGACGCCGCAATGGACGGTGCAAGCCACGGCACAACCCGTGGCATTACCGGCGTATGGGGCGCACAGAATTCTATTTTGCGAGGTGGGTGGGGATGATTCAAAGACAGTCACCGAACTCGCCACCGTAGTGCCTGCAGCGCAGTGTGTGCGATTGACGACAACGGGCACGCTAGCACAGCGCTATACGACCTATGCAGTGCAATTGCTGGAATGGATCCAAAAAGAGATCGCCGCCCATCCGGGCCAGACGCTGTTGCTACAACTGGTCGTGCCTAGCGAAGGCGAAGGGGCGGTGCTGCAAGGTCTGGGTGGCTTATTGCGTAGTGCGCAGCAGGAATATCCGCGGTTGGCGTGCCAGGTGGTGGCGGTAGAGGCGAAGGTATCGGTGCCAGTATTGGTACAACGATTGCGCGCTGAAGCGGTGTCGCCAACGCCGGTGGTGCGCTATGTAGAAGGGCAACGAGAGGTTTGGGGCTTGGCGTCATGGCAAGGTGAACAGACGGCGCTGCCATGGCATGACGAAGGCGTCTATCTGATTACCGGCGGTTTGGGTGGACTGGGGCAAGTGTTTGCGCGGGCCATAGCGCAGCAAGTACGTCATCCGGTACTGGTGCTGACCGGGCGCCGCGCATTGCCGCCGTCGCAGGAGCGTGTGCTGGAGGAATTACAGACGATGGGCGCGCGGGTTGCGTACTGGGCAGTGGACGTGAGCAATGCCGTGGCAGTGGCAACCTTAGTAGTGGAAATTGTGGCGCAGTACGGGCAACTGAATGGTGTGATCCATAGCGCTGGGGTGCTGCACGACGGCTTGCTGGCGCAGAAGACTGGCGAGACCGTGCGGCAGGTGCTAGCGCCGAAGGTGGCGGGCTTGGTGGCCTTGGATGAGGCGACGCGAGAGGTGGCGCTGGATTGGCTGGTGTTGTGCTCGTCGGTGGCTAGCGTGTTGGGCAATATTGGGCAGGTGGATTATGCAGCGGGTAATGGCTTCCTAGACAGCTATGCGCAGTACCGGGTGAGTTTAGTGGCACAGGGGCAACGCCAAGGCCGCACCGTATCAGTGAGTTGGCCGCTGTGGGCCGAAGGGGGCATGCAGATAGATGCGGCCGCCCAAGAGCAGTTGCGACGAGACACTGGGCTGGAGGCAATGCCGAGTGCTACCGGCGTAACGGCACTGTGTCAGGCGCTGGGGCAGCCCGTAGCGCACGTGGTTGTGGGGTATGGCGTAGTGGCTCCTGTGCTACAACGCTTGCGGGCCGCTTGCGAAACACCGACAGCAATTTTGGACGCTGATGGCCCAGCGACAGTAGCCGAGTTGCAGTCGCAAATAGAGTATGCGTTGACGGGGTTGATCTCAGCACAACTGAAGATTGCGCGTGAGGAGCTGGAGCGAGATGCGCCGCTCAGCGAATTTGGTTTTGACTCGGTCATGCTGACAGGGTTGGGCAATGCCTTGAACCAGAAGTACAGTTTGCTTCTAAGTCCAACGATATTCTTCGAGTACTCAACAATTGCAGCACTGGCGGGATATCTGGCGCGGGAACACCAAGCGGAGCTAGCGCCCAAGTTTACGGCAACGGTGACGGCGCCGACCCGTCTGCAGAGCAGCACAGTGTCTTCGCCGTTCGCTTCCGCCCGCCAGCGTCGGCGGGAACGCGTTGTTGCGGCAACGTTGAGGGGCGATGTGAGTGGGCACAATACGGTCAAGGACGAGCCGATCGCGGTGATCGGCATGAGCGGATGTTTCCCGCAAGCAGAGGATATTGATGCCTTGTGGGCAAACCTGCTAGCGGAGCGGGACAGCATCGGGGCATTGCCGGCGAGCCGCTGGGAGCGTGGGTTGGCGCCGGTGATTCGCCATGCCGGGGTGATCGAAAATATAGACGAATTTGATCCCCTCTTTTTTGGCATCTCACCCCGTGAGGCGCAAGGGATGGATCCGCAGCAGCGGCTGCTGATGCTGTACGTGTACCGGGTGATCGAGGATGCCGGCTACTCGGTGCAGAGTCTGTCGGGTAGCGCCACGGCGTTGCTGGTAGGGACCTCCGCCGGTAACGGTTATGGACAGTTGCTGACGCAAGCGGGCGAGACGGTGGCAGGGTACAGCGCGGCGGGACTGGCGGGGTCGATGGGCCCGAACCGGATGAGCTACTGGCTAAATTGGCATGGGCCGAGTGAACCAATCGATACGGCGTGTTCGAGTTCGCTGGTCGCGGTGCACCGGGCGCTGGAGTTGCTGCGTAGCGGGCAGTGCGCGCAGGCGGTGGTGGGTGGGGTCAATACACTGCTGTCGATGGAAATGCATGAGAGTTTTATCCAGGCGGGCATGTTGAGCGCGGATGGACGCTGTAAGACTTTTTCAGCACAGGCGGATGGCTATGTGCGTGGGGAAGGCGTAGGTATGGTGTTCCTCAAACCGCTGTCGGCGGCTGAGCGAGATAGTGATCATATTTACGGCTTGATTAAAGGTAGTGCGACCAATCATGGCGGGCGTGCTAATTCGCTGACGGCGCCGAACCCGCGAGCGCAAGCTGATCTGATCAAGGCTGCGCTGCAACAAGCGGGCGTGGAGCCGGGCACGGTAAGCTACATCGAGGCGCACGGCACAGGCACCGCATTAGGCGATCCGATCGAGGTACAGGGACTCAAGAGCGCGTTCGCAGAACTGGCTTCAGAACTGCCGGCGCAGAGTTGCGGTTTGGGGACCGTGAAGAGCAATATCGGGCACTTAGAATTGGCCGCAGGTGTGGTAGGCCTGATCAAGGTGCTACTACAACTGCAGCACCAGACCTTGGTTAAAAGCTTGCATTGCGAGGAACTGAATCCGCTGCTTGCTTTGCACGGTAGTCCATTCTATGTGGTGCAGAAAACGGGCGCGTGGGAAGCATTAAGAGATCAGCGAGGGCAAATATTGCCACGCCGAGCTGGGGTGAGTTCGTTTGGTTTTGGTGGCGTCAATGCGCATGTCATCGTTGAAGAATACATTGGGCCACAGAGGGCGCCGACGATATCAAATGGGCCCGTAGTAGTGGTGCTATCGGCCAAGAGCGAGGCGCAGTTGCGGGGTCAGGTGCAGCAGTTGCTGGCGCATCTGGAGCGCCAAGCTGAAGTGAATTTGACCGACCTAGCGTATACGCTGCAGGTGGGACGCGAGGCACTGGGGGTCAGGTTGGCATTGGTAACGAGATCCATCCGTGCGTTGAAGGAACAGCTATTACGCTACGTGCGCGGTGAGGCGGCTGGCGAGGGTCTCTACCAAGGCGAGCCTAAGCGCAGCCAGGAGGCGTTGGCGCTATTCCGAGACGACGAAGGAATGCAAAAAGCGATTGAAATTTGGATTGCCAAGGGCCAGGTGGGCAAGCTAGCACGGTTGTGGGTGCAGGGACTGGAGGTGGTTTGGGGGCAATTATATGGTGCAGCGAGGCCAAAGCGGATCAGCCTGCCAACTTATCCTTTTGCCAAGGAGCGGTACTGGGTGCCGGCGGCACTGCAAGGGGGGCTAGAACGCCGGCTGCATCCGCTGGTCCACCGGAACACATCGTCTTTGAGTAAGCAGCGCTTTACTACAACGCTCACCGGTGAGGAGTTTTTTCTGCGCGATCACGTGGTGCAAGATGAGCGGGCGGTGCCCGGCACCGCCCAACTAGAGTGGGCACGCGCGGCGGTGGCGTTGGCCAGCGAGGACGATGGGGGGATAGAGGGATTATCAGTTTTGCTGCAGGAAGTGACGTGGCTACGCCCATTGGTGGTAGCACAGTTGCAGGACGTGCATATTGGTCTGGAAATGCAGGAAGACGGCCGGATTGGCTTTGAGATCTACAGCGGCAGTGGAGACGAGACGGTAGTGTACAGCCAGGGTTGGGCTCAACTAGCCGAGGCGGGCGCAGCGCCGCAGATGGATCTGGCGGCGCTGCGCGGGCAATGTGAGCAAAGCTTGACGAGCGAGGCATGTTATGCCCGATTTGCGCAACTGGGGTTGAGTTACGGTCTGAGCTTCCAGGTTCTGCACGAATTGTGGATAGGAGATGATCTAGCGGTGGGCGCATTGAGGTTGTTGGGCGAGGGGCCGGTAGGATATGCGTGGGCGCCGAATGTGTTAGACGGGGCGCTGCAGGCAAGCGTGGGGATGACGCAAGGCATGACCGGTGTGACCTTGGCGTTACCGTTTGCGGTGGCGCAGGTGAGGCAATGGGGTGAATTGCCAATGCCGGCATGGGCGGTGGTGCGGCCAGGAGCAGGCGACAGCGCGGCAATCCGCAAGCTTGACGTTGACATTGTCGATGCGAATGGACAGGTGGCGCTACGCTTAAGTGGTTTTAGTACACGGACTGTGCATGATGAGGCCGCTGAGCAGGTGGCGGCTGCGCCTCAGACCGTCTTGCTGGCGCCGCAATGGACGGCGGTGCAACAAGCTATGGCACAACCAGCGGCAGTTGGCGAGTTGCCGTCGCAAATAGAGCATGCATTAACGGGGATGCTCTCAACGCAACTAAAGATTGTGCGGGAGGAACTGGAGCGAGATGTAGTGCTCAGCGAATTTGGTTTTGACTCAATCGCGCAGATAGCATTCAGCAACGCCTTGCACCAGCAATACAGCTTGGCCCTGAGTCCAACGATATTCTTCGAGTATCCTACGATTGCAGCGCTGGCCGACTATCTGGCAAGGGAACACCAAGCGGTGCTTGCGCCCGTGTTTGCGGTGACGACGACCATGCGTCCGGATGGCCGCACTGTTTCTTAGCCGTTCACGCCGCGCCCTCGGCGCATTGCAGCGACAAGTGGGTAGAAGATACACATCTTCGATAATGACCGATAGAAAAGCAACCACTTTATATCGCAGAGATAACATGTGGAGACGGAACTGGAATATGACATGAAAACCATTTTGATTACAGGTGCCACGGGCTTTGTTGGCAGTGCTCTGGCGGCAAATTTATTGACAAGGTCTGTGCAAGTTATTGCATTAGTGCGAAATGACCCGAATGGTGAGCGTACACGCACAGCGATACGCGCTGCTGCAGAGGGTTTCGGCCTTGATTTTGCTGAATCTCTAATCGAACGCAATGTGCATGTGGTTGAAAGCGATGAGCACAATCCATGCCTTAACCTAACACCACATTATTTGGCCGAAATTAGCGAGGTTTGGCATGTCGCAGCGGAAATGAGTTTTTCCATAGATAGGTTAGTGGAATCGCTAAGAACGAATGCAAGTACGACAATCGCTCTGTATCAGTGCATCGCTAAATTTGCCACGAAATGTAAGCGCTTTTACTATGTGTCTACAGCATATGTAGCAGGAATCTCGGGTGGCAAAGCCTTGGAGACCCTTAACTTTGCTAGCGACTGTATTAATCCTTATCAACTCAGCAAGCGGTGCGCAGAACAGTCTTTAGCATTGTTATCTGCTAATGGTGTTTTACCAGTAACGATTTTTCGCCCGACAGTGATTGTCGGCCATGAAAAGACTGGATGGGTTAAGAGTGATTTTGGCTTCTATATGTTTGTCAAAATTATAAAGACTCTACAGGAGGCTGGTGTGCAAACCATCAGGCTCCCATTGAATTATTCAGCGCGGCTCGATTTTATCCCAGTGAACCGGCTGGTTGATCAGGCGATCGCGTTATCGGAGCGGCAAGGCGTATCGCGTATATTCGAGATCTTTCATTGTTCCAATGGGCTAGGTAAAAGTACCGCTGAGATAGTTTCCTTTATAGGTCGTTTTTTCGGTGTCATGGTTTCTTATGGCTCACCAGAAACCATCTTGGAACAGCAAGTGGCCAAGGCCTTTGAAAATATAGCCCCCCATTTAGAAATAGAGTGGCAGTTTGACCGCTCATGCTTGGACCAGGCGCTAGATCACGCATATGAGTGCTCCCCAGTGGGAGACTTGATCATGGAGCGACTTTTGCATGGGTATACCCAGTCGCAACGGGTCGCGTAGGATCAGCACACCACTCACTCCACGAACCAGCGTAAAGCGCAGCCCCATGCAAACCGGCAATTTCCATGGCTAACGCATTTAAGCATGCAGAAACGCCTGATCCGCATTGTAAGATAACCCGTTGTGCTGGCTTTTTATCCAACAGCGAATTGAATTCGTCGCGTAAAACGTGCGCTGGTTTAAAGTGGCCATCTGCCGTCAGATTATCTTTATAAAATCGATTGATGGCCCCTGGAATATGCCCGCCAACGGCATCAAGCGTTTCATTCTGACCGCGGTAACGAGCGGCGGAACGCGCATCGATGAGGGTATATTCATGCGTACTCAGATTACGCATCACGGTGGTGACATCGGTAGTGACTGCAAGCGGTGCCGTAGGTTCAAAGTCACCTGATCGTGCTATGGGCCGTGTACTAGAAAGTGGCAGATTCGCTTTTTGCCATGCTTGCAAACCGCCATCAAGCACCGCAACGGCTTCATGACCCAGCCAACGTAATAGCCACCATAAGCGTGCCGCAAAGATCCCACCCTGCGCATCATAAGCAATTACTTGATGGTTATTGTGTAGGCCGCAAGCGGCTAGCTGTTGGGCAAGCGTTGTGCGTTCGGGCAGTGGGTGACGGCCATTTTGCCCCGTACAAGGTCCAGACAGCTCGTTGGCAAGATGTACATAGTGCGCGCCGGGCAGGTGATCGGCCTCATAAGCAAGCTTGCCGGCATTTTCGTCGGTCAGATCGAAACGACAATCAAAAATAGTCATGGTTTCGGATCCGCTGGCGATCAATGCGGCAAGATTGGTGGCACTGATTAACGTTGTATAGCGATGAATAGACATAGAGAATGCTCCCTCACGCAGCTAAATTCTCCTCTATATTACATAATTTGCGCCGCAAGAACTGATGAAAATGCCGCATACCATCTTCTAACGGGCTCTGATACGGGCCGACCTGAGACATACCGCGCTCCAGCAAGGCTTCACGCCCTGCATCCATGCGTCTGGCGATCTCATCATCTTCGGCGACGGTTTCCATATACGCTGCGCGTTCGGCCGCAATTAATTCGGGCTCAAACAGGGCGATTTCTTCTGGGTAATAGAATTCAATGATATTGGTTGTACGACGAGGGCCGCGCGGTATCAGCGTTGAGACCACCAGCGCATAGGGATACCATTCAATCATCAAATTCGGGTAGTACATCATCCAAATTGCGCCATGCTTTGGTGCTTGGCCTGCGCCAAAACGTAGCAGGGCGTTTTGCCATTTGCGATAGGCTGGGCTGCCAGCTTGCGCCAGCGCTTGATGCACGCCGACTGTTTGCACGTTATACCAATCGCCGAATTGCCATTCTAACTGGTCGCAGGAGACAAAGTGGCTCAAGCCAGGATGAAACGGCGCCACATGGTAATCTTCTAGGTAAACTTCGACGAAGGTTTTCCAATTGTAATTGCATTCGTGGACTTCAACATGATCGAAGCGATACTCCGAAAAATCGAAGTAGGCATTGGAGAGCGTGGCCAAATCATGCTGTGGATCACGTCCATTAGCATCAAATAACAAGCCACGCCAGTTATGCAGAGGGGTGCGGTCAAGATTTAGGCAGGGATTTTCAGCAAAGTGTGGCGCGCCCAGGAGCTCGCCATTTAACGCGTAAGTCCAACGATGGAGCGGGCATACGATGTTTTCTGTTTGGCCTTGGCCCTCTAACAAGATGGCTTGGCGATGACGACACACATTCGATAAAAGCTCGACGGTCCGGTTTTTTTGGCGCACCAGCACGCGCGCATCGCGTTCGTTTGGCAGCGAAAAGTAATCGCCAATCTCAGGCACCATTAATTCGTGGCCCATATAGCGCGGGCCGCATTTAAACAGCGTTTGCAGTTCGTGCTGGTAGAACTTCTCGTCAAAATAAGCGCCAACAGGGGGTTGCCCATCAGATGATTGGAGCCAGGTGCAGCTTAAATCAGACATCTACTTTTCGATTAAAAGCCAGCGATTATACCTCTCTCTTAATCGAATGATGCTCAGCCATGCGGAAATAATAATGCGCTCTTCGTCACCCGGTCCATTGACTAAAGATAAGCAGCGCGACGACCACCGTCAAGGCGCCCCCAATGCGGGTCGCAAGCTGTGCAAAAGGCATGAGTTGCATACGGTGGGCCGAAGTCAAAATCGCCATATCTCCGACGCTACCCATGCCGCTATGACAGGCATTCACGATCGCGCTTTCAATTGGATGCAAACCCGCCCAGCGTCCAACGAAAAAGCCAACGGTGGTTAAGGTGACGACCGTAGCGAAGATCGTAACAAAATGCGCCGGTGTTAGGGCGGTTAAAAACACATCCCAAGGCGTGAGAATCAAACCAATCCCAAACAAAATTGGATAGGCTGAGGATACCGCAAAAAAACGATACATGGCATGCGCGCCCTGTTCAAATTCAGGTGAGACAATACGCGCTAATTTAATAATGACCGTGAGTAATAGCATGCCTAGCGGGGCGGGCAAGCCGGTGAATTGATAGATCACAACGCCGGCCAAATACAAGCTGAGGGCAATCATCCCCGCCGCCGCGAGTTTTTCGATCGTAAAGGAAAACGGATTTTTCTCGTCAGATGATTCGGTAATAGGGAGGGTGAGTAAATGGCCATTTCCGCTATACTGGGGATAGCGTTTGCCGAGTTGATGAAGGATTGACGCGCAGACAATTGCGGTTAGATTGCCGAGTACAACGGGCGGCACGATCTGCGCCAGCAACTCGGGTTGTGAGACCTGTAAGATCGCCGCATACCCTAGCGTCAATGGAATGCCGCCTTCACCGAGGCCGCCGGCCATGATGGGCATAACCAGATAAAAAAAGGCATGGTGTGCGTTCAGCCCAAGCGCCATACCCGTTAGGGTGCCCACGATAGCGGCGGCAATTGAGCCGGCGGCCAGTGGGATAAAGAGCTTAGCAAAACCTTTAATCAACAGGCGCCGGTCCATGCTCAGAATACCGCCGACAATAACGGCCGCGGTAAACAAATAGAGAATATTGGTCGCATACCAGAACTCGGTAATGGACTGCACTAATTTGCTTGGCAGGAGCGAGTAATGCACCAGGCATGACGGCAGCAAAGTGGTGACGATGACCGCCCCGCCAATTTTCCGCAAGCCTGGTATGCGCGCGCCTAATTCAGCACAGCTAAAACCCAGCACCGCCAGCAGCGCAAAGATGAGCGAGATTTCGCTGGAGAATGCGTCGATGGCGAAGAGAATACCCAAGACAGCAAAAAGCACGCAATAAATCGGTAGCGGGATGATGCCGACGCCAGTATCCATTAATTGCCACCAGCGGTTTACAGGAGCCAATGTCGATGGTGTTTGCCTGGATCTATGTGAGGCGGGGACTAAAAGTGTCGTATACAGCCCTAGAGCCTCGAGAGCCCCGCTCGATGACGGAGAGCTTAGATCGAGTAAATCACTTTTGTTTATGCTGTGATGCAATTTTCTTATCCTTTTGCCTATCAATAGGAATTAAGTGTAGCCCTGGTCGATATAGCCGCCAAGCATCTGGCCAGAGCAAATTCAATGGCCATTAATTGTTTAATGGCCTCCAGATTTTTTCAATTGCATCCAAACCTTATTGCGTAAAGCTAATGCTTTAGGCGAGCAAAGCTTGAATGGTTTAATTCGGCTTTGAAACTCTTCCGGGATACGAAATGCGGGATCATCGGTTAATTTAGTATCCATATATCTCTCTGCACCAATAATCGCATTATCGTATTTATATTTATTGGAAACTTCAGCAATGTTTTCTGGTAGTAGCATCCAATTAACAAATCGATAGGCTTCATTCACATTTTTAGCCTTAGCGGGTACTACAAAATTGTCCATTGACAGAGCCACCCCTTCTTTGGGGTAGGCGAATACTGCGCTGGCTAGCTTAGGCCTAACTCGAACGGCTGCGCCATTCCAGATTTGTTGAATAATCACTTCCTTGCTTAACATGCGCTCAATGGGTCCATCGTTACTGTACGTCAACACATAGGGCTTTTGTTTTTGCAAAACTTCAAGCACGCGTTTTGCATCCTCACGACTTTCGGAACACTCATCCTGTCCAATGTACCAAGAGGCAGCCTTATACAGATCATCTCGCTCATCCAAGTTGGCAATTTTGCCATGTAACATTTTATCTGGTCTGAAAAAAGATGCCCAACTCTCTTCTAGCTTGCCACCAGGAACGCGCGCTGAGTCATAAACAAAGCTGGTCAAAACCAGGGTATAAGGTAGTGCAAAATCGCGGTTTGGATCGAATGATGGCGAGCGGTATTCAGGTTTAACATTCTCGAGGTTGGGTAGTCTGCTTTTATCTAACTTCATTAGCAAACCATCTCGCTTAAGAATGGAGACATAAATGTCCGCCACTATGACGACATCATACCACCCCCCCGATTTTAGTTTGGTGGTTAACGTAGCGTCACTGTCATAGCTATCTAGTACCGCTTTGATTCCTGTCTCCCGCTCAAATTTTTTGAGCAGTTCAGGGGGGTAATAATCTGGCCAGCTAGCAATTTGCAGCGTGCCGGCCACGGCGACTTGATTGCCGATGCCATGTAAGCCAAAGAGTAAGCTGGCCAGCAAGCAGTGTTTAAGTATTTTCATAGTTTAGATGAATGCAAAGTCACGCATACTTGCCCCAATCAATGCGGGTCTAGCATTCAGAACAGATAGACGGATAAGACTATTCATATAGTTTGCCTTTGCTGATAAGCATCGTGATCGGGTGCTGTTCTGATTGAGGTGACTGAAGTATCTGACCTAGGTGACCTTAGCTCTTCATCTTTAATTTAACCCAAACCTTGTTGCGCAAAGCCAATCCTTTAGGTGAACAAAGCTTAAACGGCCTAATGCGGTCACGAAATTTTGCCGGAGGCGTAAATGCCGGATCATTGGCTAAGTCAGGGTCGATGAATTTATCAGCTCCTATGATGGCATTGCTATATCTGTATTTATTAGAAACTTGAGCGATGTTTTCTGGCTGTAGCATCCAATTAATAAATTGATGCGCTGCATCCATATTTTTGGCTTTGTCTGGTATCGCAAAATTATCCCGCGAAAGAATCACGCCTTCTTTGGGATAAACAAATACAGTAGTCGGTAGTTTCGACCGCACTCGGACCGCAACGCCATTCCATATTTGCTGCATAATGACTTCTTGATTCGCCATCCGAGCCGTTGTCCCATCATTGCTATAAGTCATCACGTAGGGTTTCTGTTCGCGTAGTAATGTAAGCACCTTCTCGGCATCTTTCGCGTTCTCGGTGCATTCGTCTAGGCCAAGATACCAAGCGGCAGCAATATACAGATCATCTCGTTCATCTAAATTAGCAATTTTTCCCCATAAGGCTTTATCTGGATGAAAAAAAGCGCCCCAGCTATCTTCCAGCTTACCGCCAGGAACGCGGCTAGAATCATAGGCGAAGCTAGTCAAAATCGCGGTATAGGGCATCGTGTATTCCCGCTTTGGGTCAAACGATGGAGCGCGGTATTCGGCCTGGACATTTTTGAAGTTCGGCAGTTTTGTCTTGTCTAACTTCCCAATTGACCCGCTGTTAACTAGGGTAGGTACATACGCTTCATTGACGATGATAACATCGTATACTTTGCCCCCGGCATTCAATTTAGCCGCCAAAGTCCCATCGCTATCATAGGTGCTGAAGGTGGTTTTTATGCCTGTTTCTTGCTCGAATTTTTGCAAGAGTTCGGGTGGATAATAATTTTGTGCGCTAGCAAAATGGAGTTTACGGGCTGAATTTTTAACCTTAGCTTCTGCTGCGTTCGTCACACTATATAAGCCGAGCAAGAGACTTACAATTGACCATTTTAGTATCTTCATGATTTCAAAATCTCCCGAAAAAAATTTCACTTTTGAGTTTGCCGCCCAATAAAATACGACAGGGTCACAAACAGTACCGAGATCCCTAAAATAAGGGTTGAAACCGCATTAATTTTAGGTGAGATGCCACGCCTGATCGCCCCGAAAATGTAAACTGGTAAAGTTGTCGCGCCGGGGCCCGCAACAAAATAAGTAATAATAAAGTCATCCATTGACGTAATGAAGGCGAGTAGGGCACCTGCTGCTACGCCGGGCAACAATTGCGGCCAGGTAATCCGCCAAAAAGCCTGCCAGGGATTAGCGTAAAGGTCTCCTGCCGCTTCGATCAAATTAGCATCAATTCTGGATAAACGTGCGTGAATAGGCAAATAAGCAAACGGGATACAAAAAACGATATGGGCGATAAGAATGGTTGTCAGACTGAGCTCTAAGCCAGCAAAAGAAAAAAACATCAGGGTTGCGACGGCAATTACGATACCTGGCACCAGCAAAGGTAAACCAATCAAGGCGACGATCGCTGATTTGCCGATAAAATTACGTCCCCGCAAGGCAAGGGCGGCAAGCGTGGCGGCTAACGTTGAACACAACATCGCGATTAATGCCACCATAAATGAATTTTGGGCTGCGCGGATGAGGTAAGGGTCTCGCCAAATTTCGGCATATCCGTTGAAACCAAAACCTTGCCAAATGGTTGCCAGATCGCCTTGATTGAAACTCAATAGGACGATGACGATGATTGGGATATATAAAAATAAAAAGACAAAAACAGCGATTGTCTGAATGCCAGGGAAAGAATGCCATTTAGACGTATTCATGCGTTTGCCCTCGGGTTTTAGTTTTTATAAAGCGCACTTTACGCACGAGCATGCCTAATAGAACGAGTCCCAATAAAACGAAGCTCAGGGCTGCACCCAACGGCCAATTGTGTGCATTAGTAAACTGCAAGTGAATCAAATTACCAATCATCAAAAATTTGCTCCCGCCTAACAGGTTAGGGATGATGTACATGCCTAAGGCAGGGACAAAAACGAGTGTACAGCCCGAGATAATGCCCGGTAGAGCTAACGGTATAATGATGCGCCGCAACACGTGCCAACTATTTGCGCCTAAATCGCGCGCAGCATCAACTAAACGCCAGTCTAGTCTTTCCAAGCTCGCATAGATTGGCAAAATCATGAAGGGTAAAAAGGCATAGAGCAAGCCAATTGCGGTGGCTGTGTCGGTGTACATTAAGCCAAGCGGGCCAGTGGTGAGATTCAGCCGATGTAATACCTGCTCAATATTACCGCCATCGCGCAGCAATACAATCCAGGCGTAGATGCGGACCAGTAAATTTGTCCAAAATGGAATACTGACTAGAATCAACAGGGTATTGCGCCGCTGTATAGGTTGTAAGGCAATGAACAGGGCGGTGGGAAAGCCTAAAATGAGGCAGCCTAATGTGGTCAGGGTAGCGAGTTCGAATGAACGTAAAAAAATCAGCAAGTACCCTGAGTTAAAGACTAATTGGTCATCAAAATTTCGTTCAAATAGGAATTGACCATAGGCTGCTGCGGAGAATTTTCCCCATGATACGCCGCCATAATCTGCCGCGCCTGATAATGAGGCAACGGCCATAATCGTCATCGGCAATACCATGCCACCAAATAGCAGCAGAAGTACTGGACTCAGTAACAATAGCCGTCGTCGATATTGATTTAAATTAGCCCAAAGATTCATGGCATAAGTACCCGGAAAGCATGTCGCGGAATTTGCACATAGACTTTTTCACCGATCACAAACGGTGCGTGTCCCTCTGCTATATTTTGCGACCTTACTCGAATTAACGGTTGCCCTTCACATTCTACGTAATAGACTGTACTTGTGCCAAAATAAAGAATTTCTTTGAGACGGCCAGAAAACAGACCGGATTGTTGATTTAAGGTGGCGTGCTCGGGACGAAAGGCGAGCGTAACAAATCCGTCTTGATTGGTTTGAACCGGCAGCGAATGGCCACCTGCCAGGGTAACGTGACCTTGGCCGGCTACGCCATCCAGAAAATTGATATCGCCGATAAATTCGGCAACGCAGCGATTGACAGGGCGGTTATAGATTTCTGCTGGAGTGCCGATTTGCTGGATTTGCCCATCTACCATCACCCCGATACGATCCGACATGGAGAGCGCTTCGTCCTGGTTATGGGTCACAAACAGAAAAGTAATGCCAGTTTCATGCTGTAGACGTTTAAGTTCTCTTTGCATTTCTTTGCGCAGTTTTAAATCAAGCGCAGACAGAGGCTCATCAAGCAGTAATAACTCTGGACGCGCGGCAAGGGCTCTGGCAAGCGCCGCGCGCTGCTGCTGGCCGCCGGACAACTCTCGAGGGTAGTGGTGCGCTTCACTTTTTAGTTTAACTAATGACAACATATCGCTAACTGTTGTCTTAATTGCCGTGGCAGAGAACTTTTTCATTTCCAGACCGAAGGCTACGTTTTGGGCAACGGTCAAGTGTGGAAACAAGGCGTAATTTTGAAAAACCGTGTTGACTGGGCGTTGAAACGGAGGTTTTTCAGTCAAAGACTGGCTGCCAAGCAAAATTTGGCCAGAAATTTGTTGCTGGAAACCTGCAATCAGACGCAACAGGGTCGTTTTGCCGCAACCAGACGGGCCCAGTAAAGTAAAAAACTCGTTCTTATATATTTTTAATGAAATGTTATCGAGTAACGTGCTACCCATTTGTCCAAAATAAGAAAAACTTAATTCATTAATGGTAAGACAAACGGGTTGGGTAGCAAGCAAGCTGCCCTCTTCTTTCTTGATAGAAGCTATTTCGGATGTTTTTGTCAATTTAATCTGTGTGACCTGTCTCATATGATGTAATAAAGACTTCTATGAAATTTCGTAAAAATCAAACACTTCCATTGGGTTACTTACTTTTAATACAGGTAAGTATAGCCCCTCTCAGAGGCAGCGGAAATGCTATCAGTTGATCGCCAGGGAAGGGGAATCATAAATGGACATTCATGCGGTAATTTTAGACAAAGTGAGTAAAAAAAGCATCCACAAAAAGAGGCTTAAATATTTATAATACCATGCAAAGTTGAGGAATCCTTGACATATAGACTAGCACAGTACGGCACGGTCTTTTTGGTTACCGGTGTTTTGTTTCTTCTTGGTCTGCACCAACGATAGCAGCGCGGCAGCCGGCAGGAGATTGGCCCGTCCAGCGTAAAAATGCGCGCCGGAAGCTGGAGGTCTCGGCATAACCAAGTGTTTCAGCAATTTCACTGATGGGCAAGACAGTATGCGCCAGATAGTCTAATGCTAAATCGTGTCGAGCACGATCCAATAGGTGTTGAAATGCACTATTCGACTGCTCAAGCCGCCGGCTGAGCGTTTTGGGAGACATATGTAAGGTTTCGGCAACCAGATTTAAAGAACCATAGCGACTCGGACTAGAGCGCAATAGTAATAATACTTGCGTGGTAATGTCATGGACCTGTTTTGCGGCCCAATCCTTATGCAAATGTTCGCAGTACTCCCTCATCATATGATATTGGATGGGATTCGCTCGAGGGAGTGGCATGGTGAGCAGCTTAGCCGGAAAGTACATGGCATTTTCCGGCGCCCCAAATTGGGCCTCGCAACCAAATAGTTTAGGATAAAGAGACGCGTGCGTAGGGTATTCTTTATAGGCAAAAGTGAGCCGCTCAATGGCGAGTGGCTGACCTAAAACATCGCTCATTTGCATATGCCATGACGCCAGGCACATATCTGTATTGACGACCATTAAGTCTGGTCGATAACGATAGTCGCTAGCAATGGCGACGGCCATTTCGCCTTCAATCCGTAAGCTTTGTTTGAAGTAGCACACGGGCAGTAATGGAAAATCGAATAAGCACTGCAACGCATCGCCTAGCGTCGGTGCCGCCATCATGGTTGCGCCGAGAATGCCATACGTATAGAGATCAAGCGATTTGCCAATCAGTAAGCCAACGGATGAGTCTTGGCTAGCAGTTAATATATTGCCAAATACCGAGAGTTCTTGCTGATGGGTCACCATCTTCATTTTATCTGGATTTTGCAGATCATCTAGCGTCACCCCGCTATTGGCCAGGATGGTCTGCGCAGGAATGCCGATTTTCCCGCCGACTGTGACCGCGACGGCAATCGCCTGCAGCGGTGCGGGCGCATTAGCGGGCGACATGGCCTCATTGACCCCTTTTGCATGAAACCACGCCAGACAGTTAGATAATAAGTGTTCGCCGATGCCTTGCCCTTCGTATTCAGGCCGGATAAAGAGCCCGAAAATATGGGGATAAGGGTTCAGCGTCCCGCAGCAAACTCCAACCTTTTTCGCTCCATCCAGGCAAATCCAGCTACCTTCCTCCTGAAAAATCTGCAGAATTCGATCTCTATCGAGTAAATGAACTTGATGCGAACAAATTTTATTTTCCGATACAGAAAAACGGATATCGTAAAAATCCCCTATATCGTTTGCATCGATTTTTCTGAATTCAAACGACATTCTTTAAAATCCTTAAAATTCGAAGTTAAGCAGCGTGCCTGGCGGCATGTAATGGCTGGTTGGCAGCGTTCCGAGGTAGATTTTGGCTTGACGCTAGGAGTTTACTTGTCCAAATCATGGTTTCGCACAAAAGCGTGTTGCAAAGTCGCAACCGCTTTTCGCAAGTCACCTGCTTCAGTGATCGCCCGCACGACGGCTGCGCTGCCCACGCCGGTGGCTAATACGTCAGCGAGTACCGTCTCATCAATCCCGCCAATGGCCACCAAGGGTACCTGTTTTTTAAGTAACTGCACATAGTACGCAAGCCGAGTTAACCCTTGCGGCGCGGTTGGCATGGATTTGGTGGTGGTCGCAAATACGGCACCTAATGCAATATAGCTGGGTTGGAGGTGGCACGCAGCCAGCATTTCATAATAGCCATGGGTCGATAGCCCAAGCCGCAAGCCTGCGTTGGCAATCGTCTGCAACTGCGCTGTCTGTAGATCCTCTTGGCCCAGATGAACCCCATAAGCGCCCGCCTCAATCGCCAACTGCCAGTGGTCGTTAATAAACAGCCGCGCATGATAGTGGCGGGCTGCCTGTACGGCCCGTTTGATTTCTGCTTGGAGCGCCGCGTGCTCGAGGGTTTTGGCGCGCAATTGAATCGTCTTGACGCCTAACTCAAGCAAGCGTTCGACCCAATCGGCACTGGCTACAACGGGATAGAGTCCGAGTTGCCAAGGGCAGGCAGCAAAGGGTATGCTGGGGCGCACTGCAGCGAGCCCCAGCACGCGCGGAAAGTCAGTATAGTCAACCGGCCAGGCATTGCTCTCCGCTCGATGAGGTTCACGCCAGGCATGGGCCAGGACCAGCGCATCAGGCGGCATAAAACCACAATCAAGAAATGCAGCAAGCGCTGCGAGCCAATCGTCTGATCGTTCACCGGCTAATGGATAGACTGTGCCGCCAAGTCGCAGGGTGATGGTTTCAGCTGTTACGGTGAGTACGCCAGCGGCTGCAGCAAAATGGCCGGGCTCATGCTGATCGGCATCCTTCGTAAGCGTGTCGCTATGCAGAATGATTAAATCATTCGCGTCAATAGACTGGGGCAGAGTGCTGCATAAACGCCACCGTACAGCAGGCGATGGCCACTGGCCTAAATCAGCGCGAATACGCATGGTTGCGGCTAGCAGCGGGGCCGCAGGCGGCCAAAATGTTATGTGGCTCGATAACGCGTGTGCAGAGGTTTGCCCGTTCATATTTTAGGTTGTTCTTATGGCGTTGGAGCTTGATGCCAAAACGGCATGCCGACTACCGGGGTACTGGCCTGCGCGCTATCGCGTACCGGCATCGGTCCAGCTAAATAAGCACGACGACCGGCCTGGACTGCTTCAGTAAACGCGCGTGCCATTTGTACCGGGTAAGTGGCTTGCGAGACGGCAGTATTTAATAGCACGGCATCAAAGCCCCATTCCATCACTTGACACGCATGGGAGGGGACGCCAAGGCCAGCATCGACGATTAACGGCACGTCAGGCAGTCGTTCGCGTAATAAACGTAAACCATAAGGATTAACGATGCCTTTGCCGGTGCCAATCGGTGCGCCCCATGGCATCAGCACCTCGCAACCCGCATCCAGCAAGCGTTGTCCAACCACCAGATCCTCGGTGCAATAGGGCAGCACTTTAAAGCCTGCTTGCACGAGCTTGGCCGCGGCCTCGACTAAGCCGATGGTATCGGGTTGTAAGGTGTAGTCATCACCAATCAGTTCGAGCTTGATCCAGTCCGTGCCAAACACTTCGCGCGCCATCTCAGCCGTGGCGAGCACTTCTGGCACGGTATGGCAGCCCGCGGTGTTAGGTAAAAAAGGGATCGCATGGTTTTTAAGCGTGGTGAAAAAACCGGTGTCCGATGCTGCTGCACTCATCTGGCGGCGTAAGGCAACCGTCAATAACGCCGGCTGCGCGGCTTCAATGGAATCACTAAGAATTTGTAATGATGGATAACGGGCGGTACCGAGCAATACACGGCTGCAAAAGGTTTGGCCGTAGAGCGTTAAGGTGTCGTCAGGAGGTGTGATCAAGTTCATTGAATACTCAAGATATATGTTGTAAATAAATGATTGTTATCAACTTTTTTAATTTTTTATCCGCCCATAACCGGCTGCACTACATCGATGCAATCGCCATCTTTGAGCAGATGCTGAAAATAATCTGCCTGGGCCACAAAGACCCCATTAACCGCTGCTGCAAACGGCGGATGCGCACCGAATGCCGCCAGGGCATCGGCCAAGCTGGCGCTGGGGAGTAGCTCGAAAGAGCGTTGATTAAGTAGAACTTGCATAAATTAACCTATAGCGGGCAGATGAGTTGTTTGAAATAAGCTGGGCCAGCGTGTCTGCTGGCGCCATACGTTAAATGTATCGGCATTGACGATGGTGCCGTCAAGCAGCCGCTCAATCATAGCGAGCGCTTGCTGGCAGATGGCCGGCGCAATTAAATAGCCATGCCGAGATAAGCCGTTAATGCGTAGTATACGTGCTCCATCCCAGGTAATGGCGGGCAGGTGATCCGGCAAAGTTGGGCGGCATTGGGTATTGAACTCAAGAATCCGTGCTTCACCAAATGCTGGGTGTACCGAAAAAGCGGCGCTTAATAATTCAAGCGCACTGCGCACACTGACAGCTGATTGATCTTCGCTTTCAATTTCAGTGGCGCCAATCACGTATACATCGTTTTCTTTCGGGGCAATATACAGCGGGTAACGTGGATGCAGAAGCCGTATCGGTCGGCTCAGGCCAATGCCTGGAGCATGGATCCGGATGACTTCGCCGCGCACGCCACGTAAGGCGGGCCAGCTTTGTTGGGCGCCCAGTCCGCGGCAGTCTATCACCAGGCCAGCGCTAGGTAACGCGCGATCGTCAATCGTCGTCCCCCAGTGCAACTCGGCCTGATGCTGGGCCAGTCCTGCGGCTAAAGCGGTGAGCAGTTGTCGGTTGTCGAGTTGACCTTCGTGCGGCAGCAGCAGGGCTTGCGAAAAGCGCGCGCCCAGCGCCGGCTCAGTGGCTTGCATCGCTGCACCTTGCAGCTTAATAATACCGTGTTGTTGCAGGTCAGCGGACAGATGAGCGCGCATGCCCTGTTCAAATAACTGGGCCTGGGTACGATCTACCGTATGCCAGATGACCAGGGTGCCATGGCGCTGAAAAAATACTGGCTCTGGCAATTTAGCCAAGATCGTCGGCCAGAGTTCAAGCGACTCCATGCCGAGCTCGGCAATCAAGGCTTCAGAGAGCGCAGCTTCCGCCAGCGGCGCTAACATACCGGCTGCGACCCAGGCGGCGGCCTGGCTGCCAGCCGCATCTCCCCGTTCATAAAGTACCACTCGGCGCCCGCTACGAGCCAACTGCCAGCCGATTAAGCGGCCCACCAGTCCACCGCCGATAATGGCAATCTCAGGCGAGGTGGCAACTGCGTGCAGAGCGGCACGAGCCGTATCTGTTTGAGGAATAGTTTTCAAAATTTAAGCATTAAACCGAAAAGAAAGCATACCGAACACGATTAGGCCATTAATTTAACCTAAACATCAGCATATAATATGGAATTTGGTCCAATTTGAAAACCCATGGTTAAAGCTCAGTCCGCTCAACTCGAACTTAAAGACGGTATGGGGGAACTCACTGCCGACTCGCTACCGAGCAACTATGAAGCGGCTCTGGTTGAGCTTGAGGCCCTCATTAGACAGATGGAAGAGGGCGGTTTGAGCCTTGAGGCATCGCTCAATGCTTATCGGCGCGGGGTCAGCTTAATGACATATTGCCGGCTGCAACTTGAAAAAGTAGAACAGCAAGTCCGCGTGCTCGATGGTGAAATGCTCAAACCGCTTGAAACTGGCAATTCGCCGCTCGGTACGTAAATTTGTATGAATTTTGAGACATGGCGGCAGGCTATTGTGGCCCGCACTGAACAAGCGCTGGATACTTATTTACCTACCGTTGCCCAGCAACCGAGCCGGTTGCATCAGGCGATGCGCTATGCGTTGTTGGGTCATGGCAAGCGCATCCGGCCGTTGCTCTGTCATGCGGCGGGCAGTATCACGGGAGCGCCCTCTGCGACGCTTGATGTCGCGGCAACTGCGCTGGAGATGATTCATGCGTATTCGCTGGTCCATGATGATCTCCCGGCGATGGATAACGATGATTTGCGGCATGGCAAACCCGCAGTCCATATCGCGTATGGTGAAGCGACTGCGTTATTGGTCGGCGATGCGTTGCAGGCACAGGCTTTTATTACTTTGACCCAAAACTCGCTCGCGGGCTCGCTGCAGGCCGTGCTGGTGCGCGAGTTAGCCACGGCGAGTGGTTCGCTAGGCATGGCGGGGGGGCAAATGATTGATTTGCAAAGCGTCGGTGGCCCGCTTTCGCTAACCGCGCTGGAAACCATGCACCGGATGAAAACCGGGGCTTTATTGGCCGCCGCAGTGCGCATGGGTGCTGCCTGTGGCCAAGAGACGGGCGCCGTTAAACAGGCGCTGGATCACTATGCTGCTGCGATTGGACTTGCCTTTCAGGTGGTGGACGATATTCTTGATGTGAGTGCAAATTCGGCAACGCTTGGCAAAACAGCGGGCAAAGATAGCCAAAACGGCAAGCCAACCTATGTCTCCGTACTTGGACTCGACGCCTCGCAGCGTTTGGTTAGCCAATTGCATCAGCAAGCGCAAGTAGCGCTTGCGCCACTTGGAGAGCAAGCGGGTTGGCTCGCCCGCTTAGCTGATTTAATGGTTGAACGTGTATGTTAACCTGCCTTTAATGGTTGAACGCTATGTTAAGTCTATCTTAATGATTGAGCGTGTAGATTAAACCTATCTATGATGTATCTTCGTCGCGCTTCTTTTTTAGTGCTAGCCAGAGCCGCCCTAGCTAAAAAAGGGTTAAAACTCCCCCTATTAGAGTGGAGTCACAATGAGAATCGAGTCACATGTATAAGTTGTTAAATACGATTAATGAGCCAGCTGAGCTACGTCGACTTAAGCATAGCCAGTTAGAGCGCTTAGCCGATGAATTGCGTGCTTTTATACTCGATAGCGTATCGCGTACGGGGGGGCACTTGTCCTCTAATCTGGGCACGGTTGAACTTACGATTGCGCTGCACTATGTCTTCAATACACCTGATGACCGAATTGTGTGGGATGTGGGGCACCAAGCCTATCCTCATAAAATTCTGACTGGCCGGCGCGAAGCCATGTCAACGCTGCGTCAGTTAGGCGGGCTTTCTGGCTTTCCATGCCGCCGCGAATCTGCATATGATACGTTCGGCACAGCGCATTCAAGCACCTCGATTTCAGCCGCGCTTGGGATGGCGCGCGCCAGTCAATTAAAAGGCGAAGAGCGTTTTGCGATTGCCGTGATTGGCGATGGAGCGATGACTGCTGGCATGGCTTTTGAAGCAATGAATAATGCCGGTATTTATGACGATGTGCCCTTGATCGTGATCTTAAACGATAACGAGATGTCGATTTCTCCACCCGTGGGAGCATTAAATCGCTACCTCGCGCGGCTGATCTCTGGTCGCTTTTATGCGACGGCTAAAAAAGGCATTGAACAACTCTTAAGCGGTGCTCCGCCAGTGCTCGAATTTTTGCGCCGGATGGAAGGACACGCGAAAGGCATGGTGGCGCCTGCTACGCTCTTTGAGGAATTTGGTTTCAACTACATTGGCCCAATTGATGGTCACGATTTGAAATCCCTGATTCCAACGCTCCAAAATCTCAAAGAACTGAAAGGGCCGCAATTTCTGCATGTCATCACTAAAAAAGGGCAGGGCTACAGCCTGGCTGAAGCTGATCCAGTGCTCTATCATGGCCCCGGAAAATTTAACCCGGCCGAGGGCATTAAGAGTGCTGCTGCGGCTCGCAAAACCTATACACAGGTGTTTGGTGAGTGGCTGTGCGATATCGCTGAGCAAGATGAGCGAGTGGTTGGCATTACACCTGCCATGCGCGAAGGTTCGGGCCTGATTGAATTTGAGCAACGTTTCCCTGATCGTTATTACGATGTTGGTATTGCTGAGCAACATGCCGTGACTTTTGCCGGCGGCTTGGCGGTTGAAGGGTTAAAACCCGTGGTGGCGATTTATTCTACTTTTTTGCAGCGTGCTTATGATCAATTGATTCATGATATCGCACTACAAAATCTCCCGGTATTGTTTGCCATTGACCGTGCTGGCCTCGTCGGCGCAGATGGCGCAACACATGCCGGCACTTATGATATTGCGTTTTTGCGCTGTTTGCCAAATATGACGGTGATGGCGGCATCAGATGAAAACGAGTGCCGGCAAATGCTTTACACGGCACTGCAACAGCCAGGCCCGACCGCAGTGCGGTATCCACGTGGCGTAGGCCCTGGCGTCACCGTAGAGAAACAGATGAGCGCATTACCACTTGGCAAAGGTGAGGTGCGGCGTACCTCTAGTCAACCTGCCGGCCAGCGCATTGCGATTCTGGCCTTTGGCGCGATGGTTGCGCCAAGCTTGGCAGCAGCCAATGTACTAGATGCCAGCGTAGCGAATATGCGCTTTATTAAGCCGCTGGATGACGCCCTCGTGCAGCAACTCGCCCAGTCGCATGACGCGCTGGTCACCGTTGAAGAGGGCTGCGTGATGGGCGGGGCAGGTTCCGCCTGTATTGAAAGCCTATTAGCCGCAGGCATTCAGCGGCCTGTTTTACAATTGGGCTTGCCTGATGATTTTATTGCTCAAGGTGACCCAGCGCGGCTGCTGGCAAATTGTGGCTTGGATAGCGCCGGTATTGTACAGGCCATTCGTCAGCGTTTTGCCACCCATACAACCCAGAATTTAAGCGCTAACGCGCCAAAATTAGTTATATAAAAAGCTCAGGAATGTGTTGCTATGAGTAATGTATTGAACCCCGTTTTTGTTATGTCCGATGTGCAGGGCAGTATTGATACTCGCCAAATCCCGATCCAGCGGGTGGGTATCAAAGCCGTGCGCCATCCGCTCACAGTGCGAAGCGCCACGGGCGCTAGCCAGCCAACCATTGGCCTTTTTGACCTGGATGTGTATTTGCCAAGTGAGCAAAAAGGCACGCATATGTCGCGCTTTATCGAGTTACTCCAAGCAAGCACGATAGACGCGGTGACGGGGGAGGCAATCCCGCTTGACCTAGCCGGATTTCAGGCAATGCTGATGAAGATGCTGGCTAAATTAGAGACTACAGCAGGTCGAATTGAGGCCACTTTTCCCTACTTTATCAATAAAACCGCACCGGTATCCGGCGCCAAAAGCTTGCTTGATTATGAGGTCAGCTTTATTGGCGAAGCGCGTGACGATAGCAGCCGGATTTTTTTGAAAGTGCTGGTGCCGGTGATGAGCTTATGCCCATGCTCAAAAGAAATTTCTTTATACGGCGCGCACAATCAGCGTTCGCACCTGATCATCAAAGCTGAGTTAAATGATCATCAACTCCCGGTTGAGGAACTCATACGAATTGCCGAAGAGTCCGCCTCTTGTGAGTTATGGGGGCTATTAAAGCGGCCAGATGAAAAATTTGTGACCGAACGCGCGTATGACAATCCAAAATTTGTCGAAGATTTGGTGCGCGATGTGGCGAGCCGGCTTAATCAAGATGACCGGGTGGTCGCCTATATGCTTGAGGCTGAAAATTTCGAGTCTATACACAATCACAGCGCTTATGCGCTGATTGAGTGCGACAAGCGACAATGAGTGGTAGCCAAGCCGCAATGAATGCGACAAGCAGCAAAGCACCTCAAAGCGTACTTAAATTGAGACACTGAGGCGGAGCAGCATTTAAATCGCAGCCAAATCCCAGCGTGGCCGCACCGTAAAAGCGTAATGCTTATTGGCTTGTTCTGGCCAACGCTGTAACCTGAGCGCACCAGCCAGCGCAATCATTGCGCCATTATCGGTACATAATTCTGGGTCTGGATAATGCACATCAAAGGCATACTTTTGTGCCGCGACTTTAAGCGCGGCGCGCAACTGCTGATTAGCGCCCACTCCGCCGGCTACGACCAGCCTGTTTAGGCCTGTTTGTTTAAGGGCCTGCACGGATTTTGTGGTGAGGACATCAACTGCGGCATCGACAAAACCGCGGGCAAGATTTGCCTTGGCCTGTTCGTCAAGTGGCTGGCCGTATTGCTTTACCTGCGTGAGCACTGCTGTTTTAAGCCCGCTAAAACTGAAGTCGAGATCTTTTGAGTGGAGCATTGGCCGTGGCAGGACAACCGCTCCTGGCGTACCGGTGGTCGCTAACTGTGACACGGCCGGGCCGCCCGGATAATCTAGCCCAAGCAATTTCGCGGTCTTATCAAATGCCTCACCTGCCGCATCGTCGAGCGTTTCACCCAACATTTCGTAATCGCCGATATCGGTCACGCGCATTAACTGCGTATGGCCGCCCGAGACCAATAAGGCAACAAACGGAAATGAGGGTGGATCGTTGGCCAGTAATGGCGAGAGCAAATGTCCTTCCAAATGATGGATGCCAATCACCGGCTTATCCCACGCTAGGCCAAGGCCATTGGCAATGCTGGCGCCTACCAGTAACGCGCCGGCGAGTCCAGGGCCTTGCGTAAACGCAATCGCGTCAATTGCCGCGGGCGTAATGGCAGCTTGCTCCAAGATCTGTTGCAGGAGGGGCAGCGCGCGCCGAATATGATCGCGCGAAGCCAGTTCAGGCACGACACCGCCATAGGCGCGATGCATGTCAATTTGTGAATGCAAGGCATGCGCCAATAGACCGCGTTCTGTTTCATAAAACGCGAGTCCGGTTTCGTCGCAAGAACTTTCGATACCGAAAACGAGCATAAAGATAATAAGTTAACGAGAGTTTTGTTTAAGGTTTAGCTGCTACCGAAGTCTATTTTCGTCAAACAGAGATAAATGCGGCTTGCGATGGATGCTCACCCTCTTGATGTTCGCCAAACAAATTTTTGGCAGCCTGAAGCATTGTCTCATATTGCGAATGCCCTGGTCTCCGGATTAGGTTCAACTCCCATTTGGCCTAATACTCATCGTTTGGACGCCGTGTAATGGGCAAAACACTCAATGCCTTGCACTCGCTTGATCTGATTGAGCTAGACAAATCGATACATGGCATCCGGTTTACGGACCAGGGATTAGCTCGACTTGAAGAGATTACCTACTATTTCTATAGCAAATTTGCTAAAGATAAATGCGATGAAATTCCGGATACGCGGGACGAAAACTACAAATGGCCGATCAATCAGCATTATGCCGTCACTGTGCGGCGAGAAGATCGGCTCCGCTTCGAAAAATATGAAGTTTCTATGAGCAATAATTTTATGGAAAAGCTTAGACATTAAAGGCGAGAGGGGCGAGATATTCTTGCTTCCTGAAAGTTCTCGTCTCTCTTAGATATTTTTGCGTTACTTGCTCAATGCAATAAAGGTAGCACACACGATCATCAGCAAGGCACATCCTTTATTCAATAGCCTGATGAATCTCGTCGACCCAAAAAGGTTTCTGAGCTTTGTTGCAAAGATTAACCAGATTGCATAGACGAATCCCACCACAACCGCCATGGTCGCTACTAGGATAAGCAGTAACGTAAACTTTCGATCAGCACCACTAACGAAAAATGGCAAGACCGAAACATAAAATATCATTATCTTTGGGTTCCCGACACTCAGGAATATTCCAGCGGCAAACATATTTTTTGAAGTCATTTCTTGCCTGGAAGCTTCAATACGAGCATCCGCTTTCCATAAATTAAAAGCAATATACATCAGATATGTTGCGCCGAGCCATTTGATAGTAGTAATAATATAATCGGCATGTCCGGGTAAAGCACTTAAACTGAGGTAAGCAACAGACAACCAGAGAGCTTCCCCAAGCAACATGGCAAAAATATAATACGCTATTCCCTTGTTTCCTTTAGATAATACATGTGCCACTAAAAAGACAATATTAGGACCCGGGATATTTGCTGCAGAAAATAATATCGATGCGAATAAAACAATTTTGCTTACTAACATCACTTTATCCTAGAGGTTAATGTGTATGATCTGATCTGACAGTTCGAAATTCAAGTTTCTAAATGAGGGGTAGCGGAATGCAGGTTGGATTGAGAGGGGACATCAAAAAGGCTTGCAAGAAGCTACGCTTGAAATACTAGAAATATGTTGGCGGAAGGTGTGGCGCTTGATTTTATCAAGCAAGTGACCAAGCTTTCTGAAGATAAAATTTTAGCACTTATGTAATATCTCATCGTTAGGTATATTGATGGCGTCCTGTGAGCGCGACAAAAGATACCTGTATCCAGCTTGTCACCGGTAGGTCGCTTTCCTCAACGGATTCAATCTTCTAAACGCAATTGCGCCAATCGCCGCGGGCGTAACGGCGGTTGCTCCAAGGTCTGCTAGAGTAAGGGGAGCGCGCGCTGAATACTATCGCACGAAGATTTCTTTCCCTATGCTATAATGTCGACCTTTGAATTGCCCTAAATTTTATAAACTCACTCTGAACACATGACCACTATTCGCGTTAAAGAGAACGAACCGTTCGAAGTAGCAATGCGGCGCTTTAAGCGCACAATTGAAAAAAATGCACTTTTAACTGAGTTGCGCGCACGCGAGTTTCGCGAAAAGCCAACAGCTAAGCGTAAACGTAAAAAAGCAGCCGCAGTCAAGCGTCATTTCAAGCGTTTGCGTGGTCAGATGCTGCCTAAAAAACTCTATTAATTTTTTAACTGTTGCTGGCCTGCTGCTTTTCTGAGTAAGCAAACATTGGATGGAAAGCACATCATGACTCTCAAAAATCGCATTACCGAGGACATGAAGGCCGCCATGCGCGCCCGCGAGGCGGATCGACTAGGGACGATCCGTTTATTGCTGGCCGCGATTAAGCAACGTGAAATTGATGAGCGCATCGAGCTTGATGATACGGCCATTTTCGGTGTTATTGACAAGCTGATTAAGCAAAGAAAAGATTCAATCGTTCAATTCCAAAATGCTAGCCGGCTTGATTTGGCAGCGAAGGAAGAGGCCGAGCTTGTCATATTGCAAGGGTATATGCCGCAGCCCTTGACTGAGCAAGAAATTGCCGCCGCAATCCAAGCTGCAATGACGCAGGTAAGTGCGGTTGGCCCTCAAGATATGGGGAAAGTGATGGCGTTGCTTAAAAGCAGCCTGCTTGGCCGCGCCGATATGACAGCGGTTTCAATGCAGGTTAAAGCGGCATTGTCAGCAGCACGTTAATGAGCTTATTGTATCTGCTCTAAGCGAGCACCTTACTGGTGTTCTATCAAAGTGCACGCTCAGCACTTAATCCATAACCCACCGATAACCCGCTGCTCTGGGAAGAAGGGCGGTTTCAAATCGGAGTCAGTTCTATCATGATTCCCCACACTTTTTTGCAGGATTTACTGAACCGCATTGATATTGTTGAGGTGGTGGGTAAGTACGTGCAGTTAAAGAAGGGTGGGGCGAATTTTATGGGCTTATGCCCATTTCATACGGAAAAAAGCCCATCTTTTACGGTGAGTCCGAGCAAGCAGTTCTATCATTGCTTTGGCTGCGGTGCACATGGCAGTGCAATTGGTTTTTTGATGGAGCATACGGGCCTGGCATTTGTCGAGGCCGTGACTGAATTGGCTCAATCCGCTGGCCTGACTGTTCCGCGTGAGCCTCAATTTAACTCCGCTGGCAATCATGTCGCAGCTAGCCCGCGCAATCTAGCCAGCAGCTTGGTCGACACCATGCGGCAGGCGTGCGATTACTACCGTAAACAATTGCGGGGCGCGACGAACGCCGTGACCTATCTAAAAAAGCGCGGCTTAAGCGGAGAAATCGCCGCTCGTTTTGGGCTCGGTTATGCTCCTGATAACTGGCAAAATTTAAGCGCAGTATTTTCTGCCTATCGGGCGCCTGAGTTGAGCGAGGCAGGCCTTGTAATTGACAGCCAAAAAACGGATGCGCAGGGTCAGCCGCGCCGCTATGATCGCTTTCGTGACCGCATTATGTTTCCTATCCGTAATATGCGCGGGCATGTGATTGGCTTTGGCGGGCGGGTACTTGAACAAGGTGAGCCAAAGTATTTGAATTCCCCGGAAACGCCCCTATTTAATAAGGGCAACGAATTATACGGATTGTTTGAAGCACGCGCGGCAATCCGTGAAAAAGGTTATGTGTTGGTGGTGGAAGGTTATATGGATGTCGTCGCCTTAGCACAGCTTGGTTTTCCGAACGTCGTGGCCACGCTTGGCACGGCGTGTACGGCGAATCATGTGCATAAGCTCTTTCGGCAAACCGATCAAGTGGTCTTTAGTTTTGATGGGGACCCGGCTGGCCAGCGCGCGGCGCGGCGTGCGCTTGAAGCGTCTTTGCCGCATGCGGCGGATAACCGCACCATCCGTTTTTTGTTTTTACCGACAGAACATGATCCAGACAGCTATTTACGCGAATATGGCGCGGCCGCATTAGCGCGCGAGATTGAAGGCGCACTGCCGTTGTCGCAATTTTTGTTGAACGAAATACTGGCTAACAAGCCCTTGGAGCAGCCGGAAGGACGCGCGCAAGCTTTATTTGACGCTAAGCCGTTAGTGCAAAGTTTGCCGGCCAATGCGTTGCGCGCGCAAATTTTGCACCGCTTAGCGACTCAGTTTGAGTTGCCGCTGGCCGAAGTGACCCGCTTATGCGAGGTCAAGCAAGCACCGGCTCAGGCCATTCGCCAAGCACCTGTGCGTAGTGAGCGCAGGCGGGTGACGGACAATGAGCAACGCGCGTTACGTAACCTCATTTCTTGGCCGCGCATTGCAGATACTTTAGATCAGGACGAGCGACACGCACTGCTTCATATTACGCGTAATACAGCATTTTTTGAGGAGGTGCTCACGCACGCCCAGGCACTCGGTAACACAGCAAATTTTAGCTTGCTTTCGGATTTATTAAGAAATTCTCGCTATGCGCCAGCATATGAGGAGATTTTTCGTGAAATTCTTGTCTATGATGAAAATGTACGTGACTTGATGCAAAGCACGCTGGAGATGTCGAGTATCGATACGGATCGATATCAAGAGCAAGAGCGCTTAGCCGGCGCGGAATTGAAGGCGGCTATTATTAAGCTACGTTATAGCGAGTTGTGTGAGCGCCGTGAGCATTTAGCCAGGCAATTGAAATTATCCGCCGAAGAAACGGCAGAATTTGCAACATTGCTACGCCAAACGGCAGAACTCAAGCAGCGTTTAGCGAGTTAGAGAGTATTTAGATATAAAGTATTAGAGTATTTAGATTTAAAGTTTTAATTAGATATAACTTCACATGTTAAAATAGTGGGTTTTAGCTGGCTATTTTTAAGCAAAGGTAGATTGTAATGGCAAAGACAGTAAGCGGAAAAACGGCGGGCAGTAAAGTAACCGAAGAGCGGAAAAAATCTGCTGTCGGTAAAGCTAAATCTAGCAAAATCGCGCTTGAAAGCACGCTAGCCCAGCCGGTTACTGGCGCCGACACTGATGCGCAGCAGCCAGAAGAGGGTGTCGGCAAAGGTGAAAAAGTAAAAGCGCGCGATCGTCGCGCCAAAGAAAAAGCGCTATTAAAAGATGCGTTTGCGTCACATCAGCCCGGCACGAATGAAGAACTCGAAGAGCGACGGGGAAAATTACGCACGCTGATTAAATTAGGTAAGGAACGAGGCTTTCTTACTTACGCTGAAATCAACGATCATTTACCTGACGATTTAGTTGAAACCGAAGCGCTAGATAATATTATCAGCACTTTTGGTGATATGGGCATTTCTGTTTACGAGCAAGCGCCCGATGCGGAGACGCTGTTGCTCAGCGATAATGCTCCCACTGTGACCAGTGATGATGAAGCTGACGAAGAGGCTGAAGTTGCCTTATCAAGCGTTGACTCTGAATTTGGCCGCACGACAGATCCAGTGCGCATGTATATGCGTGAAATGGGAACCATCGAGCTGCTCACGCGCGAAGGTGAAATTGAAATCGCCAAGCGCATTGAACAGGGCCTGAAGAATATGGTCCAGGCCATCTCTGCGTGTCCAACCACGATTGCGGATATCTTAGCCATGGCCGAGCGCGTGGCTAACGATGAAATCCGCATTGATGAGCTGGTCGATGGCTTAATCGAAGAGAGTTCCCAAGGTGGGGATGAACCGGCTGACACTGAAGCTGAGCAAGCTGAGGCGGAAGACGATGAAGTGGACGACGCAGATGCCGAAGAAGATGAGGATGACGAGGGCGCAGCCGCCGAGCGGGCAAATGCTGCACAGTTAGCGGAATTGAAACAAAAGTCGCTGGAGAAATTTGCCTCCATCGGCGACTGGTTCGACAAAATGCGCCGTGCTTTTGAGAAAGAAGGATATCAATCAAAAGCGTATCTAAAAGCGCAAAAAACGATTCAAACTGAACTCGTCTCGATTCGCTTTACGGCCCGCACAGTTGAGCGCTTATGTAGCACATTGCGCGCGCAAGTAGAAGAAGTGCGAATTGTTGAGCGCCAACTTTTGCAGATTGTGGTAGATCGCTGCGGCATGCCACGTACTGAGTTTATCTCGACTTTTCCGGGCCATGAAACGGATCTTGAATGGGCGAAAAAAATCATCGCTGAAGGGCGCTCTTATAGTGCGGTGCTTGAACGCAGCCTGCCTGCGATTCATGAGTTGCAACAAAAGCTGATCGACTTGCAAGCGCGTGTCGTCTTGCCTCTGAAAGAGCTAAAAGAAACCAATCGGCAGATGGCCAGGGGCGAGTTAGGCGCTCGTCAGGCTAAACGCGAGATGACCGAAGCCAATTTACGGCTGGTGATTTCGATTGCTAAGAAATACACCAATCGCGGCCTACAGTTTCTTGATTTAATTCAAGAAGGCAATATTGGCTTGATGAAGGCGGTGGATAAATTTGAATACCGCCGCGGTTATAAGTTTTCGACTTATGCTACGTGGTGGATTCGCCAGGCGATTACCCGTTCAATTGCAGATCAAGCCCGGACCATCCGAATTCCGGTGCATATGATTGAAACCATCAACAAATTGAACCGGATTGTGCGGCAAATTTTGCAAAAAACCGGGCGTGAACCTGACCCTGCCATGCTAGCCAAAGAAATGGCAATGCCGGAAGACAAAATCAGGAAGATCTTAAAAATTGCGAAAGAGCCGATCTCGATGGAAACCCGCATTGGTGAAGATGATGACTCTCATCTGGGCGATTTTATTGAAGATAACAACACCGTTACCCCGGAAAATGCAGCGTTGTATTCAGGCTTGCGCGATTCCGTTAAGGATCTACTCGATACCCTGACTCCGCGTGAGGCTAAAGTACTGCGGATGCGTTTCGGGATTGATATGAGCTCGGATTACACCCTGGAAGAAGTCGGTAAGCAATTTGATGTCACGCGTGAGCGGATTCGTCAAATCGAAGCCAAAGGCATGCGTAAAGCACGTCACCCAAGCCGTTCCGAGAAATTAAGGCCGTATTTGGTGAGCAATTAAAGCACCGATGAAATCACCGGCCGAATCTCCTAGCAGTCCATTTATTGATCTGCTGCGGATCCAACAAATCCGGGCTGAAAACGGTGAGAGTGAGCTGCTGTTGCCACTCGAGCCGTTTCATCTGAATGCCTGGAATATTGCCCACGGCGGCGTCACCATGACGCTCTTGGATAGTGCTCTGGCTTTAGCTGCGCGTAGCATCGCGGCGGCCAACACAGGGGTTGTCACGGTAGAAATGAAGACTAATTTCATGCAACCTGGGCTGGGGTGTTTGCGCGCCTTCGGGCGCGTTCTTCATCGATCCAGCACGATGGCGTATTGTGAAGGCGAGGTGCGCGACAATCGCGATACTTTTGTCGCCAAAGCCTTGGGTACTTTCAAATATTTGCGGGAACGTCCGTTGAATCGTTGATTCAATGAACCTCCTCTGAATCGTTGATGTAATCTTGCTTAAAACCGCTAGGCAATAGCAGGTAACGCATAGGGCTGTGTCAATAACGTGAGGACGGACCCAGCAGATGTTTCCACATGGATGGTGCTAGCCGCTTCCTGATCAAGTGCTGCAAGTTTGAGCTCAACCAAGCAATCCACCCCGCCACCAGGGGCTGGCGCCGCATTCACCACCATCCCGCAGGGTTGCTGCGGATCGGTAGAGTGAAAGACTTCCGTGCCGGGCTGGGCCTTATCTGTATGCGCTAACATCATACGGCGCTTAATCGTGCCACGATACTGGCTGCGTGCAACGATCTCTTGGCCGGGGTAGCACCCTTTATGAAAATCAACCCCGCCAATCACTTCAAAATTGACCATCTGTGGGACGAATTTATCTTGCGTGGCCTCAGTAATGCGCGGCTCGCCAGCGCGTATCTCCAGCCAATCCCAAACCGCTGGCTTGATAGCTGTCAGGCCGGTGCTTAGGGTCGTGAGCTGTGCGTTGAAGACGGCATGGGGCGCAATCCATAGATAGCGCGCGCAGTGGGCGGTGGCAATCGTCTCAGTGGAGACAGGCGACACGGCAATTGGCGCATCTGACAGGCGTATTAGTGTGCCTGCTTCACTCTCAACTTTGCTGTGCGCTAGCTCTGGCAAGTTTGGAAAAAGTGGCGCTAACAGCCGCACCGCATTGCCGGTCAAACCAATCAGCACATTATCAGCGCCCACATCATTGAGCTTGACCTTGCTGCGCAAAATAAACATCGACAAGCGCTTTTGTATCGCCGCTTGCAGATCACGCGACAACATCAGTTGAATGGTCTCAGCATTCGACTCATCATTGTGTTTGGCCGCACGCCAAACCAGGAAAGTCGCCAGTAAACGGCCCTTGATGGAGCATAAACCAGCAAATTGTGCTTTTTCTGCGGCAAGCTTTTCAATATTATTCGTCAATTGGCCATGCAAAAAAACCGCCGCATCCGGGCCGCTTGCTGCCAAAATAGAAAATTGATCCAACACCGTAAAGGCGCCAGTTGTCAGGTCCTGAACGCTACTTGATAGAACAGAAGACATCTCACCCCAGCCAGTAAAAGTTGCTATTTGCTTCATTTTTTGCCTTAAGATTACGCTTGAGACTTCGCTCAATCTAAACAAGCAAGTATTATATGGGCTTTTCAACACGATGCACGAGATGCTTGTGATTAAACAGCAGATGAAAAGACGGTTACGGCTCTGTGCCATAAAATTTTTGCGCGCCATGACGATCTTTGCCTTGCTGATAGCGGGTGGCGTTTATCTCTGGGCCAACACACCACTACGGCTTGCGCATGACACGCTCGATGTCACCATCAAGCCAGGCAGTGGCTTTAGAGGGGTAGTCGCGCAGTTGCAAAGCGAAGGGGTACCCGTCCAGGCGACGCCATTTGAACTGTTGGCGCGTCTGCTTAAAATGACGACCCAATTAAAAGCCGGTAACTATGAGTTTCATCGCGGCATTACTTCCTATCAAGTCTTGCAAAAGATTGCCCAAGGCGATGTGAGTCAATATGCAGCGACGATTGTTGAAGGCTCAACCTTCGCGCAAATGCGTGCCGAGTTGGCGCTCCATCCTGCTTTAACGCACGACACAGCCGATCTGAGCGATGCTCAATTAATGAAAGCCATTGGCGCCCAAGAAACCCACCCCGAAGGCCTGTTCTTTCCAGACACTTATTTCTTTGAAAAAGGGGCGAGCGAGCTCGGTATTTATCGGCGTGCCTATGAACTCGCGCAAGAACGTTTAATCCTCGCTTGGGCTACGCGGGCGCCGAATTTGCCCTATAAAACACCTTATCAAGTATTGATTGTGGCTTCTCTCATCGAAAAAGAAACCGGCCGGCAAGCAGATCGGCCGTTTATTGCTGCTGTTTTTGCAAACCGGCTGCGCATCGGCATGGCGTTGCAGACCGATCCAAGCATTATTTATGGCTTAGCAACTGACTATACGGGCCGTTTGCGCAAACAGGATTTAAAGGCAGATGGACCCTATAATACGTATACCCGTGCGGGTTTGCCGCCGACCCCGATTGCCTTGCCAGGCCAAGCCGCACTGGATGCCGCGACGCGGCCAGGGTTGAGCGCTGCTCTGTATTTCGTGTCACGGGGCGATGGCACGAGTGAATTCTCGAACAACTTGGCCGATCATAATCGTGCTGTCGATAGATTTATCCGAGGTATGCAATGACGGCACGTGGCAAATTGATTACCTTTGAAGGCATCGATGGCGCAGGTAAATCGACTCATCTAAGGTGGTTTCGCGAGCAGCTTGAACTCAAATTAAAGCCTGCTGGAGCCGCGGTTATTGTCACTCGCGAGCCAGGCGGCACGGCGCTTGGCGAAGCCCTGCGCGAGTTGTTGTTGCATCAACCGATGCAGCTCGAGACCGAAGCGCTCTTAATGTTTGCTGCGCGCTACGAGCATTTGGCAACCGTCATTGAGCCTGCGCTGAAGCGAGGCGATTGGGTGTTGTCCGACCGTTTCACCGATGCCAGCTTTGCCTATCAAGGTGGCGGGCGCGGGCTGGCGTTGACTCGGCTAGCCGCGTTAGAAACCTGGGTACAAGGCGAGTTTCAACCTGATCTTACCGTACTGTTTGATATTCCCACTGAAATTGCCAATCAACGGCGCGGCCTGGCGCGCACGCCGGATAAATTCGAGCGCGAATCTGACGCCTTCTTTACTCGCGTGCGGGCTGAGTATCTGCGCCGGGCAGATGAAACCCCGCATCGTTTTGTGCTGATGGATGCGGCGCGCAGCATTGCAGAAGTTCAACAAGAACTAGAGAAAGTGATTGTATCCTTATGAATTTTAAGGTTTTTGTACTTAATAAATCGCTTTGCTTGTGATCTCTATTAACTACTTAAGCAATTGCTTTAATTACAGTCTCTAAGCTTGCTATGCGTGGCCCCTTGCCCACCTGCTTAAAAAGTAGAGGCTAAAGTGATGAAACCTCTTTGTTTTATAATTCTTAAAGTTATAAATGACTTTAACTAATTTGTTTAATGGCTTATTTAAGCGTGAAAAATAGTATTTATCCTTGGCAACTTGAAGACTGGCAACGCCTCTATGCATTACGTGCACAGTGGCCGTCCGCACTCCTATTACATGGTCAAGCAGGCATCGGTAAAGTTGACTTTGCGCGCTATCTGGCGCAGGGGCTGCTATGTGAAACCCCCACCACCGATGGGCAGCCCTGTCATGAGTGTTCTGCTTGCCATTGGTTTGTGCAGGGCAATCATCCTGACTACCGCGTGTTGTGCCCGGAAAATATCGCCGCTTTAAGCCATGATGCCGTGGCCACGCAAACCAATGGCGAAGCCCAGGAATCCGAGAAAAAAACCCGGGCCCCCAGTAAAGAAATTAAAATCGAACAGGTGAGGGCACTGTTGGATTTTTGTGCCTTGGGTTCGCACCGCAACGGCCGGCGTGTCGTTTTACTGTATCCGGTTGAGGCGCTTAACACCGCCGCCGCTAATGCTTTATTAAAAACCTTAGAAGAACCACCGGCCAATGTGGTTTTTCTACTGGTTTGTACCCAGCTTGCTCAATTATTGCCGACCATCGTAAGCCGTTGCCGGCGCTGGCCAATGCATGTGCCCGCACCGGCTCACGCGTTGCCTTGGTTAACGCAGCAAGGCTTAGAGGATGCCGCTAGCGCCCTGGCGCAAGCGGCTGGCTCGCCGCTGGCGGCGCTGGCTTACGCGCACGATGAACATGCCGCTTTAAGGCGTTTTACGCTAGACCAACTCGCCGCCGGTGCGGCATGTGACCCCTTTGCCTGTGGCGCAAACTTGCATAAACTACCGATTCCGCTCGTGCTGAGCTGGTTGCAATGTTGGTTATATGACCTCACCTTATTGCATCTAGCAAACCAGACCCGTTACTACCCAGCGGATAAGCCGGCATTAGCCCGCTGCGCCCAACATCTTAATCCGCTACGACTAGTTCGTTATGCCCGTACCGTGAGCCTGCGGCGCGCAGTTGAAAACCACCCCTTGAATGCCCGCTTAGTATTTGAGGAATTATTTGCAGACTATCGGTCTATTTTTACCACTCATTGACGCCGGTATGCGCGATGCCTATGCTAATCAACATCCAAATTAGAGATGCAACGCTCGCTGATTTGCCAGCCATTGTGGCCATCTATAATTCAACTGTGCCATCGCAGCAGGTATCGGCAGATGCCGAGCCGATCACGGTCGAAAGCCTCGAGACATGGCTGAAGGGGCGCGAAACCAAGACGAGGCCAGTTTGGGTGATTGAAAGCGAAGCAGTACCTGAATGTATTGTGGGCTGGCTAAGTTTCTCCGATTTTTACGGCCGGCCAGCCTATAGCGCGACCGCGGAACTCAGCATTTATATTGATGAACGCTGGCGCCAACAGGGATGTGGCAAATTCATGTTGGAGTGCGCTCTTGAATATGCGCCGTCACTTGGGATTAGTACTGTGCTCGGTTTTGTCTTTGCGCAGAATATAGCAAGCCTTAAGCTTTTTCGTAGTTTTGGCTTCTCCGATTGGGGTGTGTTGCCGCGTGTTGCCAAACTAAACGAGACCGAGCATGATCTGATTATTGTTGGCCGCAGAGTCTAATTATTATTGTTAACGGGATATCCATGTTTGTTGATTCACATTGCCACCTCAACTTTAAGGGGTTGATCGAGCGGCTGCCGCAATTGCTTGAAAACATGCGCGCTCATTCAGTCAGCCATGCACTTTGTGTGAGCGTTGACCTTGAAACTTTGCCAGAGGTACTCGCCGTAGCGCAAGCCCATGACAATCTATTTGCTTCAGTAGGCGTGCATCCAGACTACGAAAATGTGCAAGAGCCGAGCGTTGCGCAGCTCATCGAGCTTGCTGCGCACCCCAAAGTGGTGGCGATTGGCGAAACCGGGCTCGACTATTACCGGCTAGAAGGTCGGACACCGGCTGAGATGGAATGGCAGCGCGCACGGTTTCGCACGCACATTCGGGCCGCGCGTGCAGTCGGCAAACCGTTAATTATTCATACCCGCGCAGCCGCAGATGACACCCTGAGGTTGATGCGCGAAGAGGGGGCAGATCAAGTAGGGGGGGTGATGCATTGCTTCACCGAGAGTTGGCAAGTCGCTGAGGCAGCGATAGCGCTGAATTTTTATATCTCCATATCTGGGATTGTCACCTTTAAAAATGCGCGCGATCTACAAGACCTTGCTCGGCGCGTGCCATTAGAGCGCCTACTGATTGAGACCGATTCCCCTTATTTAGCACCAGTGCCACACCGTGGCCAGACAAATGAGCCGGCTTTTGTCAGCCATGTGGGCCGTTTTGTGGCGCAATTGCGTGGTGAAACTGAAACCTTAGTCGCCCGCGCGACGAGTGATAATTTCTTTAAGCTTTTTGGGATTGAAGCACTTAACGCCTATATTCCGCTACCCACGCT
Source organism: Mycoavidus sp. SF9855 (assembly GCF_024582735.1). Lineage (NCBI taxonomy): Bacteria > Pseudomonadati > Pseudomonadota > Betaproteobacteria > Burkholderiales > Burkholderiaceae > Mycoavidus > Mycoavidus sp. SF9855. Next base: position 1,184,954 of record NZ_CP102085.1, on the reverse strand, counting down.
TTCAATAAACAGAATTATAAGCTATTGATATATAAGAACTATTTATATTTCCTTTGAAGGCCATTCGGCTAGCGAGCCGCTTACCACACTTCCCAAAGCTTGAGTTTTAGCAAGTTATCACTTCAATTTACTAGTTAATTTTGCATATTGGCAAACTCAGTATATTTACCGAAACTACGTGCCCAACCGTAGTGCTGATCATCTGTTATTCCATCTTAAAAGCTAATAGCAAGCTTAATTAAACCTTTAGCCATTCCCTGACTGTCGTCCTGATTAATAGACAAATCATGGTAGTCACCCAAGTATCGTTTGAGCCACACAAAATTAATCATAACACCTCGACTTATACTAGTTTAACTAGTGCACTATTTTTCTTTAACATTTGAATTCAGTATTCCAGCGACTTCTATGTCCATCATTTCTCACCCCCATGACAAATTTTTTAAGGGAAGCCTCAAAGAAAAACAAATTGCTCTCGATTTTCTAAAAGCCCATTTACCTGCTGATATCTATCAACAGCTTGACCTCAGCACTCTACGAGCCATTGATAAAAGCTATGTTAGTGCTGAGCTACGCGAAGTGCATAGCGACATGGTCTACGCTTGCCAAATCAATGGCAAAGCAGGCTATATCCCCATTTTACTGCTGCTTGAGCATCAATCTACCGCCAGCAAACATATGGCTTTTAGACTGCTGCAGTACACTGTAAATTTGATGGGAGATCATTTAAAAGCTGGGCATAACTCACTCCCATTAGTCTTGCCGATATGTCTTTATCATGGCGCCGTATCTCCCTATCCGTATTCAACAGATATCTTTGAAGACTTTGATGATGTTGAGATGGCAAGAGCGCTAGTCTTCAAACAGTTCCAACTCATTGATTTGACAATGCTGCCAGTCGATACCTTGAAGCAGCATGGAGCAGCCTCACTGATGGAACTACTTTTTAAGCGCTATCAGGAACGCAATTTTATTGAAACAATTCGGCAGCTTGCAGACCAAGGCATCTTGAAGATGGCAATATCTCATACGACAGAGTCATATTTTTTTGCTATGCTAGAGTATATTGGTTCAAATGAACAAGGGAAGCAACCGCAAAAAGCGGAAGATTTATTTAAGCTACTAAGCACAGTATTACCTGAGAAGCGGGAGAGTATCATGACTTTTAACGAACAATTACGGCAAGAAGGTGAACGTCAGAAAGCGCTCGCTATTGCTAAAAAAATGCTAGCCGAGGGATCAGAACCTGCTTTTGTTAAAAAAGTGACCGGTCTTTTTGACGAGGACATCAAAAAAATAGCGCCCCAACATTAAATATCCTCAGCACACTTTAACTAGGCTTCATAGTCTATTTGCTCAGTTACTACACAACTAGTACCTGAGAAGCGGAGCGGGGGTAGCGGAATATAGGTTAACGTATCAGTGGTCTAGACATTTAAGACCGAGTCGAACCGGCACAACCTATGCAGACAAAGAGGGCACTCGGGGTAGCTATGTGCATATTACCCCTAATTTGTGGATAGGTTTTTAGAAAGCATAAGTCAAGCGTACTTCAGAATCCAAGTAAATGCACGGGTACTGCCCGCCTTCAACTCGAAGGGGCGCGTCGTACATGCAAAATTCGAGTTTAACTGCCCGATCGGGGTTGTTGAAAACGGATTGGTTTCCCCATCTACCATTTCAAAATTAGACAATGTACAGCTATCAAATCCTGTGGTGCTATAGTTTGTGACATCACTATTTACATAGCGTACTGAAAAACCATCTTCATTAACTGCAGTATTCTGAAAATCAGCAAAAGAGGTGAAGTCGGTCTCAATGGTGATATTTACAGTTAGCATTTTAGAACTTAGCGTATCTGTTCGCATTATAGTACCTCGTTCAAACGTTATAACTGTATGGGCTTGTAGGTCAATATCCGTTGCATATTCTGTGTTTCTTCTAGCTAATCTAAAGTTGGTCGTATCGAAGGATACAATAACCTGAGCATCGAGTTCCTGCACACTCAGATTTTTGTAATAGGTGATCGGAATGTAATTTTTTTCCTGATAAGAAGCTTGAGGAATCAACAATGCGTAACCTCGATCTGCTGTTCCATAGATCAACTTATTGGAAAAAATTTCTGGATAGTACGGAGTATTCGCGTTAAAGTCCGGTGCTTGACTTAGATTCAAATTAATTACACGCTTGCCGTCGCGCACCGTGATTAATGCTGCACTATATGGGTGACCTTTATCGGTAGGCAGGTTGTACCAGGTGAGGGTATAACGCGACTCCTTATCTAGCCAGGCTTGGAAATCATCATCAGGCGTAGGTGCCTTACCCTCAAAACCCAGCTTGTTCCACCAAGCATTCACATACATGTATTGGTGTAAGAGGCTGAAATTCTCACCCATGACACGAGGCTTGCCGCGATATGCATCAGTGCCACGGCCTTTAACCCACATATTCACCGATGGCGTGGGCAAGGTTGGGTCGTACCAGAAAGTGCTAAAGCGATAAGCCGATTTATAGATAAATGAATAGGCTATCTGCATTTCTTGCTTGGACAACACGCCTGTATTTGCCGCCGCAGTTAAGATTTCCGCAAAAGCCGAATCTCCATATGGGCCAATAGATCGGCCATAGTTGAAACCCTGACCATCGGTATTGAGCTGAGGAAGAATGAGGTCGACTGATTTCCTCAGAAAACCTTTTAATTCCTGCGTCAAATTAGCCTCACTGCCTATTTCTAGAGTTCGTTCGACGACTTCAGCAATGAGCAAAGCGCTGTATCGATCAAAGCGCGCCTGATCATAATAGGTGGTATTAACATTCGAGGCTTCGTCAGAAAACCCATCCGAAGAATCGTTTCTAATATGCTTAGTAATTGCATATAAAAGTGCCTCGGGCGCATCCATTGATGCTACAGCCGGGTTGGTAGAGGAGGAGAAGGTCGGATTGCTCCACCCTAGCTTTTGTCTCAAGCCGGCAATTCCATAAGCAACCGCATAGTAATTTTGAGCAGAATTAAGCGATGCAATATCGAGCGCCATGCCTGCTGCAGGGCATGTACTCAAATTGCTGCTTGCAGCTACGCCAAACATATCGCAGAAGGCCAGACGATTTTCCAGTGTAGCTAGCATTGCATCACTGAAGACTTCATTGAGCATACCCTGCACTTTAAAATTATTGAGTGCGAGGAGGTAGTAATATTCACCCCAGGAATTATTTGCATACGTGTAGTTGGCGCCGCTCATCTGTGTCATCATCACGGTAGTTATTTTTTGATAAACCGCAAGGTAGTCCGCGTAATTCGGATCGCCTTTCATTTTCATATCAATCAATGTATACGACAGGCCGAGCGCCAACTTACCAGGCAAAAATTTATCCCCCGTATTCGTATCTAACACATGTACCGGGCTACCGTCGCCGAGGTCCATCACCACTTGCGTGAAATCAGGCGCTTCCTTAATAAGATCAAAGAGCGCCCTCATATGCCCCATCATGGTAATGGGTACGCCTGCGCCCACCGGGACGCTCGTGTCTGGCATACCGTAAACAATTCCGTGAAGAGAATCAGCTGCAGTGTTGGATATATTGGCTACCCCAAAAGGCGAGATAGCCTTAGTGGAGAGAGCGGCAGTTGGATTGTTCAGACCGTCCTCTCTCTCGCCTCTGTGTGCATTGGCTAAAAGGGAGAGTGTACCGAGCGCAAAGCCAATTGGCTGGAGTCTTGACAAAAGCATTTATTCTCTCGATTGGAATTTAACTAATGCCGAAATCAGCATTTTTCACAAATTCATTTGTTTAGTTATATATGGATTCTCCCAATTTGCCAAATTTTCAATTCATGCCTGTGGGGTGAGGTAGTCGGTTAATAAGTCGGCCCTGAATAATTCGTAAGCTCTTTTGTGGTAAAGGTTTTTCGTCGAAATAGAGTGGCATAAATTGCAAGAAAATGGCATATTAAGAAAATAAATCCTTATATGGTAGGCCCCCGGTTTGCAAGGTGATTTTTCAATAATTTTGGTTGCAGACTTATATCCAGTCTGGAGGGTCCTCTTCCATTCGCCCTACAGACTGGTGGGAGGCGTTCATTACATTCCCACACTGACATAGGCCATATTTTTGCTTGACGAATTCGTTTAACATAACTAACATCTGGTTCAATTGTTTATCTAAAATCGTAAATATAAGAAATTGTGAACTAAGAGAGCAGTCGCTTCTGGTCCATCAATATGTGTTAAAGGGGGCTATGTGAACTTTAAGTTTGCATAGAGTTCATTCATTTTGAATAGGATGTGGGTTCTCGATAGGGTTGCTCAAGCAAGTGGCGATGAGGTGGCAAGGGTAGGTCAAAACGCAAGCACATCGGCCTAAAGACTTAGCTTGGTAAACCGGGAAGGGCCCATATGTACTGCTATGCTACCGACAGTATCTGGAGCTGGAAATTCTAATAAGTCCATAGGTTTCAACCGCGATCAGACCACCGATATCCAAAAGGACAAAGCGTATTTAGGGTGGGCTTGTACCCGGTGGCAAAATGAAAATCCTTATGAAGCTCACGACTCATTCATCGAGACGCAAGCCACCTTGAAACAAATTCTTCCATTTGAAAGAATGGAGGAAATTGAAGAAAATTTAAAGCAAGCCTAGCAAGTCACTATATGTGGATCAAAGCCAGGATTGTTATGAAGAACGCTATCGGCAGCGGGTACTTCATAATCTTGCTCAGCGCGCTGAAAAACTGAGCTTTCAACTTACGCCTATTTCACAAATAGCCTAGAAAGCCTTTGTATATCAATAATTTATGATTTGTTTCTTAGGAGGGGGTCAGAATGTTGGGCGTTCGTGTAACTGGTCAGTCGACTATCAATCAGCAAGCTCTGGGTAAAACTCAAGCGCAGCAAGAAGATGTGAATGAGGCTTTAAGCAAAGAGCGGACGATTCTTGATAATTCTCCAATAGACCCTAAAGAGCCAGCTTTGCAAGCCAAGTTTCAGCCCGGAAAATTTCTCCCAGAGCTGATAGCCAATCAAGCCCCTAAAATCAGAGAAATACTTAAGATAGTTACGCAGCACGAGACGTTCTGGCGTAACCGGTTACGAGCCTATCAGTCGATTCAGCTGCCATATGAAATGAGGCCAAGACAAGCTTTGGCGCAATGGACCACTAGTGCTTGGTACAGTTCGCTCTCATATGGGGAGAATGATCGGCGGTGGACCGTTCTTACTGCATTTGCTATTTATTTAGTACGTCTAACAGGACAGACTCGATTGCAGATTGGTTATCCGCTCTCCAATAAACAAACTACCGCTACCTCTTCGTCGCTACGTGCATCGATGGTCCCGATGGAACTCAACGTTGAATGGGATATGTCTTTTTCAGGTGTGCTGGAGCAAGTCAAAGGAGAACTGCAACAACTCGCCGAATACAGAGTTTTTGCGCAGGATTTGGCGAGTCATGATCCAGTGCTGCGGGAAATACCTGAGCTCCAAGTAACAAAACCATGGCGCATTGGCATATCGATAGTGGACGATGCGACGGATGAGCAAACGATTGGCGCATTTTTAACGCTCCAGATTGATGCGCGTGGGCGGTTCAGGTGGTTGTACGACAGACAGTGCTTGGATGCGAAAGTGGTTGATCGGATGAGTGCGCATTTACGGGAGGTTGTCCAGGCAGCTGAAAGCGATCATCAAAAGCCTGTGAAGCAACTTAATTTGCTGCCGAAGGCTGAAAAAGAGTTGCTGCTAAAGACATGGAACGCGACTAAGGTGCCGTATCCGGACAAGATATGCATTCATCAGCTGTTTGAAAAACGGGTGAAACGCATGCCAGATGCGATTGCGCTTGTGTATGAAGATCAAGAACTTAGTTATGCGGAACTGAATGTGCGAGCGAATCGTCTTGCGCATCGCCTGATAGAGTTGGGGGTTGGACCGGATAAGCGCGTTGCAATTTGTGTAAAGCGCAGCCCGGCGATGGTAGTGGGACTGCTGGCGATTTTAAAAGCGGGGGGCGCTTATGTGCCACTGGATCCGGCGTATCCAAGTGAGCGCCTGGCCCAGATTCTTGCCGATGCCGTGCCAACGATTCTGCTAGCTGATATGGCGGGGCGCACGGCATTAGGCAAGGCAATCTCATCCTCAATAATGGTGCTTGATCCGAATGAGCTGCCGGAGTCAGCTATCATCAATCCTAAGGTCTCTAAACTCCGTTCAGATCACCTGGCCTATATTATCTACACTTCTGGCTCTACCGGCATGCCCAAGGGCGTGATGATGGAGCATCGCGCCATCGTCAATCTCGTTGAGTCGCCAGTCGCTTGTTTTGGAGCCCACTCATCGAGTCGGATCTTGCAGGTCGCTTCGCTTAATTTTGATGTAAGTATTTGGGAAATACTCATCGCCTTAAATTGCGGTGCAAGTTTATATTTACCGCCTGATATTGTCCGCTATGATCGAAATGAGCTGTGGAGTTACTTGGCAAGGCATGCGATTACGCATGCTATCTTACCGCCAGCACTACTGCAAAATGGTGAAAACCTACCCAATCTAGGCATATCTCTTACCTTTGTTTTAACAGGTGAAGCATCCTGTGCAACGTTACTCCAAAACTTAACGCACCACGGGGTCGTTTTTAATGCTTATGGGCCGACAGAAACTCATGCGGTAACCGTTTGGCCTACTGAATTGCATCGTCTTAGTAGTGGCACAGTCTCTATTGGTCGACCCATAGCCAATACCAGACTTTATCTGTTAGATGCGCATGGTCAACCTGTACCATTGGGCGCGTTTGGTGAACTGTACATTGGTGGAGCTGGTGTTGCGCGTGGTTATTTGAACCGTTCAGAATTGACCACTGAGCGTTTCCTCCCTGATCCATTCAGTGAGCAAGAAAGTGCGCGCATGTACAAAACGGGTGACCTGGCACGTTACCTGCCTGATGGCAACCTAGAGTTTTTAGGTCGAAATGATCATCAGATCAAGATCCGTGGGTTTAGGGTGGAGCCTGGTGAAATTGAGGCGCGCTTGATCGAACATCCGCGAGTGCGCGAAGCAGCGGTACTTGCGCTAGGTGAAGGAAATAACAAGCGCCTGGTTGCTTATGTGGTAGCTGAAGCTGATGAGCAATTGGCCTCTACGCTACACACGCACCTTGCGGCTAAACTACCTGACTTTATGATACCGGCTGCCTTTGTGCGGCTAGACGCATTGCCGTTGACCTCGAATCGTAAACTGGATCGGCGCGCGTTGCCAGTACCGTCTGACGAAGCTTTTGCTCGTCAGACATATGAAGCTCCTCAAGGCGAAATCGAAAAGTTATTAGCTGCGATTTGGGCTGAGCTGCTCAATGTTAAACAAATTAGTCGCTACGACAGCTTCTTCGCACTGGGTGGACACTCGCTGCTCGCGATACAGATGATTGAGCGCTTGCATCACCATGGTCTCACCGTCTCTATACGCGCACTATTCGATGTACCCAACCTTAGCATCCTTGCTCAATCGATAGGCCAACATCGTACAGTGGCTGCCCCACCCAATCTGATTACGGTCGATACCACTACTTTGACGCCAGCGATGCTGCCGCTGATTGATCTCAGCCAAGCTGATATTGATCGGATCGTTGAGCAGATGCCAGGTGGCGTGGCGAATATTCAAGACATTTATGCGCTATCGCCTTTGCAAGACGGTATTTTGTTCCATCACTTGCTGGCAACGAAAGGGGATCCTTATCTGCTAATTGCACAGATGTCGTTTGCCAACCGAGCATTGCTTGATCGTTATCTGGATGCACTCCAACAGGTGGTGAATCGCTATGACATTCTGCGCACGGCGTTTATTTGGGAAGGGCTGTCTATGCCTGCGCAGGTGGTCTGGCGTCGCGCGCCACTGCTAATCGAAGAGCTTTCTTTAGATTCGGCTACTGGACCTATTTCCGAGCAACTCCTGCACCGCTTTAATCCTCGTCAGCATCGGATTGACCTGATACAAGCGCCATTACTGCGTTTGGCGATTGCACAAGATGACAATGGACGCTGGCTGCTTGTTAAATTAATACATCATCTAATTGGCGACCATGTAACCGTTGAATTGATGGATAGCGAAGTACAGGCTTTTATGAAAGGCCAAAGTAACACGTTGCTCCCGCCACAACCTTTCCGCAATTTGGTGGCACAGGCGCGCTTAGGAGTAAGTCAAGAGGCGTACGAGCGCTTCTTTAGGGAGATGCTCGCAGAGGTGGATGAACCTACGCTGCCCTTTGGGTTGGCTGAAGTCCATCGAGATGGCGCTCAAGTGACTGAGTCACACCGGATGCTGCCGCAGGATTTAAATGATCGTCTCCGCGCTCAGGCGAGGCGACTCGGTGTAAGCTTAGCTAGTCTATGTCATCTAGCGTGGGCGCAGGTCCTGGCACGTACCAGCGGTCAGCAGCGGGTTGTGTTTGGCACGGTACTATTGGGGCGAATGCAAGGAGGTGAAGGAGTAGACCGTGCGATGGGCCTATTCATCAATACGTTGCCATTATGCGTTAATCTGAATGACATGGGGGTAGAAGATAGCGTACGCAATACCCATACGCAACTGGCTTCGCTGCTGGAATATGAACATGCATCGTTGGCACTAGTACAGCGCTGCAGTAATGTACCCGCTGGCACCCCTCTGTTTAGTGCGTTATTGAACTACCGGCACAATACCGCGCTATTGAATGATGGCTTAACCGAGCCTGGCATTGAATTTTTAGGTGCACAAGAGCGCACCAATTATCCGTTCACCTTGTCGGTGGAGGATGATGGCCATACCTTGGGTTTAACGGCGCAGGTTGTAGAGCCGTACGATCCAGTACGGATATGCGGCTATATGCAGCAGACGCTGCAAAGCTTAGTAGAGGCACTGGAGCGCACACCAGACATGCCGATTTATCAGCTTGAGGTGTTGCCGAGAACTGAGCGAGAATTGCTACTGAATACCTGGAATGCGACCAAGCAGGATTATCCAACCCATCAGTGTGTTCACCAGTTATTTGAAGCACAGGTTGAACGTGCGCCAGAGGCGGTTGCGCTTGTTTACGAGGATCAGGTATTCAGTTATGCCGAACTCAACGTGCGAGCGAATCGTCTTGCGCATCGACTGATTGAGTTGGGTGTTGGACCGGATAAGCGTGTAGCGATCTGTGTGGAACGCAGTCCTGCAATGATGGTGGGACTGCTGGCGATTTTAAAAGCGGGCGGTGTTTATGTACCGCTTGATCCGGCCTATTCGAGTGAGCGTCTTTCCTACATCCTTACTGACGCAGCGCCGACAATGCTGCTAGCTGATGCGGCTGGGCGCACTGCATTAGGTGAAGCAACCCTATCCTCAATAACCGCACTCGATCCTAATGAGTTGCCGGCATTGGCTATTACCAATCCACATATTCCCGGACTGAGCTCAAATCGCCTGGCCTATGTGATCTACACCTCCGGCTCCACCGGTACGCCTAAAGGGGTAATGGTGGAACATCGAAGCATTGTCAATCTTGCTCGGGCACAACAGGTTTATTTTGAGATAGGTCCATCCAGTCGGGTCTTGCAATTTATCTCCTTTAGTTTCGATGCCAGCACTGGCGAAATCTTTACAGCATTAGGGAGTGGCGCAAGCTTATATTTGCCACTCGATGGTGTCCGTCGTGACCGAAATGGCTTGTGGGATTATTTTGCAAAACATGCGATCACTCATGCTGCATTCCCCCCTGCGCTGCTTCAGGGGAACGAGGATTTCCCCAATCTGAAGACCCCCCTGACGTTGATTTTGGGGGGTGAAAAGCCCAGTGCAGCATTACTTAGAGCCTTGTCCAGCCAAGGTGTTATCTTTAATGCTTACGGTCCAACAGAAGCAACAGTATGCACGACTGCGTGGCGTTGCCCATCTGATCTCAATAAAGAGGTTGTCGTCCCTATTGGGCGACCACTCGCAAACACCCAGCTCTATGTGCTCGATGCAAATGGTCTGCTGGCGCCAATGGGTGCCGTGGGTGAGTTGTACATAGGCGGAGCTGGCGTGGCGCGTGGTTATCTGAACCGTCCTGAATTAACCACTGAGCGCTTTTTGCCTGATCCGTTCAGAGAAGATGAAGATGCGCGGATGTATAAGACAGGTGATCTAGTGCGCTATTTGCCCGATGGCAATCTAGAGTTTTTAGGTCGTAACGATCATCAGATCAAGATCCGCGGATTCAGAATTGAGCCGAGCGAGATCGAGGCGTGCCTGATCGAACATCCACAGGTGCGTGAAGCAGTGGTGCTTGCGCTGGGTGAAGGAAGCGATAAGCGCCTAATTGCGTATGTGGTAGCTGAAGCTGATGAGCAACTGGCCTCTACCTTGCGCGCGAACCTTGCGACTAGGCTACCTGAATATATGCTGCCCTCTGCTTTTGTGCGCCTGGATGCGTTGCCGCTGACCCCGAATGGTAAGCTGGATCGACGTGCGTTACCCGCCCCATCTGATGAGGCCGTTGCTCGCCAGGCATATGAAGCGCCGCAGGGGAAGATCGAAACGACATTAGCGAACATCTGGGCTGAGTTGCTTAAGGTCGAACGAATCAGTCGCTATGATAGTTTCTTCGCACTGGGAGGGCATTCACTGCTCGCGGTGCAGATGATCGAACGTTTGCGTGGCTTAGGTCTTACTGTTTCCGTGCGAGTGCTATTCGATAAGCCTACGCTCAAAGCGTTGGCGCAATCGCTAGGTCAACATCAAGAAGTGGTCGTCCCCCCAAATCTGATTACGGTCGATACCACTACTTTGACGCCAGCGATGCTGCCGCTGATTGACCTCAGCCAAGCTGATATTGATCGGATCGTTGAGCAGATGCCAGGTGGCGTGGCGAATATTCAAGACATTTATGCGCTATCGCCTTTGCAAGACGGTATTTTGTTCCATCACTTGCTGGCAACGAAAGGGGATCCTTATCTGCTAATTGCACAGATGTCGTTTGCCAACCGAGCATTGCTTGATCGTTATCTGGATGCGCTTCAACAGGTGGCGAATCGCCATGACATTCTGCGCACGGCGTTTATCTGGGAAGGGCTGTCCACGCCTGCACAGGTGGTCTGGCGTCATGCGCCGCTGTCAATCGAAGAGCTTTCTTTGGATCCAGCCGCTGGACCCCTTAACGAGCAACTCCTGCACCGCTTTGATCCTAGTCAGCATCGTATTGATTTGACACAAGCGCCGTTGTTGCACTTTGCGATTGCGCAAGATGGGAATGGTCACTGGCAAATGGTTGAATTACTTCATCATCTGATCGGCGATCACTCGACGTTGGAAGTGTTACAGAGTGAGATACAGGCCTTCCTTGATGGCCAAGGTGATATGTTGGCCCCGCCACAGCCTTTTCGCAATCTCATCGCACAGGCTCGCTTAGGAGTAAGCCAAGAGGCGTACGAGCGCTTCTTTAGGGAGATGCTCGCAGAGGTGGATGAACCTACGCTGCCCTTTGGGTTGGCTGAAGTCCATCAAGATGACGCTCAAGTGACTGAGTCGCACCGGATGCTGCCACAGGATTTAAATGATCGTCTCCGCGCTCAGGCAAGGCGACTCGGCGTAAGCTTGGCCAGTCTATGCCATCTGGCGTGGGCACAGGTCCTGGCACGTACCAGCGGTCAGCAGCGGGTTGTGTTTGGCACGGTACTATTGGGGCGAATGCAAGGAGGCGAAGGAGCAGACCGTGCGATGGGCCTATTCATCAATACGTTGCCATTATGCGTTAATCTGAATGACATGGGGGTTGAAGATAGCGTACGCAATACCCATGCGCGACTGGCTTCGCTGCTGGAATATGAACACGCGTCGTTGGCATTAGCACAGCGCTGCAGTAATGTACCCGCTGGCACCCCTCTGTTTAGTGCGTTATTGAACTACCGGCACAATACCGCGCCATTAAATGATGGCTTAACCGAGCCTGGCATCGAATTTTTAGGTGCACACGAGCGCACCAATTATCCGTTCACCTTGTCGGTGGAGGATGGTGGCCATACCTTGGGTTTAACGGCGCAGGTTGTAGAGCCGTACGATCCGGTACGGATATGCGGCTATATGCAGCAGACGCTGCAAAGCTTAGTGAGGGCACTGGAGCGCACACCAGACATGCCGGTTTATCAGCTTGAGGCGTTGCCGAGAACTGAGCGAGAATTGCTACTGAATACCTGGAACGCGACCACGCAGGATTATCCGAGCCATCTGGGTGTTCACCAGTTATTTGAAGCACAGGTTGAACGTGCGCCAGAGGCGATTGCGTTTGTTTACGAGGATCAGGTGCTCAGTTATGCCGAGCTGAATGCGCAAGCGAATCGACTTGCGCATCGGTTGATTGAGTTAGGGGTTGGACCGGATAAGCGTGTAGCGATCTGTGTGGAACGCAGTCCTGCAATGATGGTGGGACTGCTGGCGATTTTAAAAGCGGGCGGTGCCTATGTACCGCTTGATCCGGCCTATCCGAGCGAGCGTCTAACCCACATCCTTATCGATGCAACGCCGATGATTCTGCTAGCTGATGTCATTGGCCGCACGGTATTGGGTGAAGCAGCCTGCGCTTCATTGACTGTGCTTGACCCGAATCAACTACCGGAATCAATCATTACTAATCCAAAGATCGCTGAATTTCATTCAGATCATATAGCTTATGTCATTTACACTTCCGGCTCCACTGGCACCCCCAAAGGGGTGATGGTGGCACATCAAAGCGTTGTTAACCTCACTCAGGCTCAACAGGCTTACTTGGTGCCTCATTCATCTAGTAGAGTTCTTCAGTTTACGTCTATCAGCTTCGATGTCAGTGTGCCAGAAATTATGGCCCTCAGTCATGGTGCCAGCTTATATCTACCCTCTGATAACATCCGGCGTGATCGAGATAGTTTGTGGAATTATGTAGAAAAATATGCGATCACTCACGCTATCTTGCCACCCGCACTGCTCCAGGATGGTAAAGGTTTACCCAGTCTAAATAGACCTCTTACACTAATCCTCACGGGTGAAGCGCCTAGCGCATTATTACTTCATAACTTGGCTCAACAAATTACCGTATTCAATGCTTACGGGCCAACAGAAATAACCGTTTGGGCTTCTATGTGGCACCGTCCGCATGATTTTAGTAGTAAAGCGGCCCCTATTGGTCGGCCGATTGCCAATACCAGATTTTATCTACTCGATGTACATGGCCAGCCGGTGCCAGTCGGCGCAGTGGGTGAGCTGTACATAGGCGGAGCTGGCGTTGCGCGTGGTTATCTTAATCGTCCTGAACTCACCGCTGAGCGCTTCCTACCCGATCCGTTTAACGAGGATAAAGGCGCTCGCATGTACAAGACGGGCGATCTAGCCCGTTACTTGCCTGATGGCAATCTAGAGTTTTTAGGTCGTAACGATCATCAGATCAAGATCCGTGGATTTAGGATTGAACCAGGTGAGGTTGAGTCGGGCTTGATTGAGCATCCGCTGGTGCGTGAAGCCGTGGTGCTTGCGCTGGGTGAGGGGAGTGATAAACGCCTCGTCGCTTATGTGGTCGCTGGAGCTGATGAGCAACTTGTTTCTACATTACGCGTGCACCTCGCAACCAAATTGCCTGACTATATGGTGCCGGCGGCCTTCGTGCGGCTGGATGCGCTGCCGCTGACCCCAAATGGTAAATTGGATCGACGTGCGTTGCCCGCCCCATCTGATGAGGCGGTTGCCCGCCAGGTATACGAAGCGCCACAGGGGAAGATCGAAACTATGCTAGCAGCTATCTGGTCTGAATTGCTTAAGGTAGAGCAGATCAGCCGTCATGATAGTTTCTTCGCACTGGGTGGCCACTCGCTGCTTGCTGTGCGTTTAATGAACCGGATTACATTGTTGGGCGTCGAGTTACCGTTGGCGGCGCTGTTCGCTTTACCCACCCTCTCAGCATTTGCAGCAGCGGTGAACGAACGTTTGACTCAAGCAAACACCATTTCCCCCACTATCGCTTCGGTGTCTCGCGATGGTGTTTTACCTCTATCATTTGCCCAGCAACGGCTATGGTTCTTGGCCCAGCTTGAGGGTATCAACGAGACCTATCATATTCCGCTAGCTATCCGCTTGCTTGGCGTTTTGGATAGAGGCGCGTGGCAGCGAGCATTGGATACGGTATTTACACGCCACGAAGCACTGCGTTCGGTATTCATGACGGTGGATGGCCAACCTCAGATTCAGCTACTACCCCCCGAGTCGGGCCTGCCGATGCGTTATCATGATTTGCGCCAATATCCAAACGCTACTGAACAAGTTGAGCACTTAAGTATTGAAGAGGCCCGTGCACCTTTCGATTTAGCCCAAGGTCCACTGATTCGCGCGGGTTTGATCCAACTCACTGACGAGGAGCATGTGTTTTTGCTCACTCAACACCATATTGTTTCAGATGGTTGGTCTTTAAACGTGCTGCAGCGAGAATTGGAAGCCCTCTATACCGCCTATCGTGCGGGAAGCGCTAGTCCGCTCCCGCCGATGGGTATTCAATACCCAGATTACACAGCTTGGCAACGACAGTGGCTTTCGGAAGATCGACTCAAAACGCAAAGCGAGTACTGGCGCACCACCTTAGCCGATGCACCGATACTGTTGAATCTTCCTACCGATCGGCCGCGTCCTGCGCAGCAATCTTTTTCTGGGGATCACGTGCCGGTTCAATTAGATGCACAAATGACAAGTGCACTTAAACGACTCAGCCAAAAACATGGTGTAACCCTGTTTATGAGTTTGCTAGCTGGCTGGGGTGCTGTCCTGTCGCGCCTTTCCGGCCAAGAGGACATTGTTATTGGCACCCCCAGCGCCAATCGCAACCATCCTGAGATTGAGCCTTTGATCGGCTTTTTCGTGAATACCTTGGCGTTGCGTCTTGATCTGTCTGGTGAACCGAATACCATTGAACTGTTTGAGCGTCTCCGACGCGGTACATTAGCAGCCCAAGCGCATCAAGACTTACCTTTTGAGCAGGTGGTAGAGATTGTTCAACCACCACGCAGGCTGGACCATACGCCGTTATTTCAAGTGATGTTCGCCTGGCAGAATAACGAAGGGAGTAAGTGGCATTTACCTGCTCTGGAAGTGACGCCAGTTGACTCGAATTACGATGCCGTCAAGTTTGATCTTGAATTGGATTTACAAGAGGTGGGTGATGAGATCATTGGTGAGTTGGGTTATGCAAAGGCCTTGTTCGATCGGCAGACAATAGAGCGGCAGGTGGGGTATCTCTATGCGATATTACGAGCGATGGTGAGCGATGCACAGCAAAGCCTTGCTCAGGTGGATATCCTGGCGCCTGCTGAACGTAAGCTCTTACTTGAAACCTGGAACGCCACGCAGCGGGAGTATTCGACTCATCAGTGCGTTCACCAGTTGTTTGAAGCACAGGTGGAACGTACGCCAGAGGCGACTGCGATCGTGTATGAAAATCAAGAGCTCAGTTATGCCGAGCTGAATGCGCGAGCGAATCGACTTGCGCATCGGCTGATTGAGTTAGGGGTTGGACCGGATAGGCGCGTCGCGATTTGTATGGAACGCAGTCCAGCGTGGATAGTGGGGCTGCTGGCGATTTTAAAAGCGGGCGGTGCCTATGTGCCACTTGATCCGGCGTATCCGAGTGAGCGTCTGACGCAGATCCTTGCGGATGCCGCGCCGACCATTCTGCTAACTGATGCCACTGGACGTAGCGTGCTAGGTGAGGCTGTGCTTGCGTTACGTACCGTGCTCGACCCGAATTCCCCACCGGCGCTGGCGGATACCAATCCGTCCGTGTCTAGTTTGACTCCCCACCACTTGGCCTATGTGGTTTATACCTCCGGTTCCACTGGTACTCCCAAAGGGGTTATGGTGGAACATCGAGGCGTTGTGAATCTCGCTCATGTGCAAATGACGAGTTTTGGCGTTGATGCTTCCAGCCGGATTTTGCAGTTTGTCTCTCCTGGTTTCGATGCGAGCACGTGGGAAATCATCATGGCCTTAGGTTGTGGGGCCTCCTTATACCTGCCACCTGCCGCGGCTCGCCTTGATCGGCATAGACTGTGGGATTACCTGGAGCGCCATGCGATTACTCACGCGACGATACCACCAGCGCTACTTCAAGACGGTAGAGATTTACCTAATCTGAGCACACCTGTGACGCTGTTCTTGATCGGTGAGGCGCTTAATGCAACATTATTGCGAGCTGTGCGCCATCACGGCCTTGTTTTTAATGGCTATGGTCCAACAGAAGCCACGATTGGTGCCACGGTATGGCCTTCCCCACCTGACTTTAACAGTGAAATCGTTCCTATCGGTAGACCGATGGCGAACATCCGCCTCTACCTATTGGATGCCCATCATCAACCTGTACCAGTAGGTGCTGCAGGAGAGTTATATATTGGTGGGGTTGCGGTGGCGCGCGGTTATTTAAACCGCCCCGAACTGACGGCTGAGCGTTTCCTACAAGATCCGTTTAGCGCAGAGGAAGATGCGCGAATGTATAAGACGGGCGATCTCGCGCGCTATTTGCCCGATGGCAATCTGGAATTTATTGGGCGTAATGATTACCAAATTAAGATGCGCGGCCTACGGATCGAGCCAGGCGAGATTGAGGCGCGCCTTGTCGAGCATTCCAAGGTGCGTGAAGCAGCGGTGCTCGCTGTGGGAGAGGGGAGTCATAAGCGCCTGGTTGCGTATGTGGTGGCTGAAACTGATGAGCAACTGGCTGCCACGTTGCATACGCACCTGGTGGACAAGCTGCCTGAGTATATGGTGCCTGCTGCCTTTGTGCGACTGGATGCATTGCCGTTGACATCAAATGGTAAGTTGGATCGACGCGCGTTGCCGACACCGGATGGCGAGGCTTTTGCTCGTCAGGCCTACGAAGCACCGCAAGGAGAAATTGAAACGGCGTTGGCTAACATCTGGTCCAAGCTACTTAAGATCGAACGAATTAGCCGTCATGATAGTTTCTTCGCGCTGGGCGGACACTCGCTACTCGCCGTACAGATGATCGAGAGTTTGCGTCGCTTAGGCCTCACCGTTTCCGTGCGAGCGCTATTCGATAAGCCCATACTCAAAGCATTGGCGCAATCGCTAGATCAGCACCAAGAAGTCATCATCCCACCGAATTTGATTACGACCAATACCATTGCTTTGACACCAGCAATGCTGCCACTCATTGATTTTAGCCAAGCTGAAATTGATCAGATTATTGAACAGACGCCTGGTGGAGTCGCGAATATTCAGGACATTTATGCATTATCGCCTTTGCAAGACGGCATTTTGTTCCATCACTTGTTGGCAACCAAAGGCGATCCTTATTTATTGATAGCACAGATGATTTTTGCGAATCGAGAATCCCTGAATCGTTATCTGCATGCAGTCCAGCAGGTCATTAATCGACATGACATTTTGCGTACAGCTTTTGTGTGGGACAAGCTGTCTGCACCTGCTCAAGTGGTTTGGCGTCATGCACCACTCTCCATTACTGAACTTTCTTTAGATACAGCCGACGGGCTGATTGCCGAGCAACTTAGCCAACGTTTTGACCCACGTCATCATCGTCTTGATCTGACACAAGCACCGTTGCTCCAATTCGTGATTGCGCAAGATGACGATGGGCGTTGGCAACTGACTCAGTTGCTGCACCATTTAATTGGCGATCATTCAACACTCGAGGAAATGCAGCGTGAAATTCAAGCTTTCCTCGAAGGGCAGGGCGACACGTTGCTCGCACCACAGACTTTCCGTAATTTAGTTGCCCAGGCTCGTTTAGGGGTAAGCCAGGAGGCACATGAGCGTTTCTTCAAAGAGATGCTGGCAGAGGTGGATGAGCCTACACTGCCTTTTGGATTATCAGAGGTCTATCGTGATGGCACCCAAGTAACCGAGTCGTATCGGACGCTTGCGCAGGATCTAAATGATCGCCTTCGCGCTCAGGCTAAGCGGTTAAATGTCAGTCTAGCCAGTTTATGTCATTTGGCTTGGGCACAGGTTCTTGCACGCACTACTGGTCAACAACGAGTGGTATTTGGCACGGTGTTGTTCGGGCGAATGCAAGCAGGGGAAGGAGCAGACCGCGCACTCGGATTATTCATCAACACATTGCCACTGCGCATCGATGTAGGCCATCGCAGTGTTCAAGAAAGCGTGCGTGACACCCAAACACGATTGGCGACCTTGCTCGAACATGAACACGCATCGCTCGCATTGGCCCAACGTTGCAGTAGGGTACCTGCTGGTACTCCGCTGTTTAGTTCGCTGCTGAATTATCGGCATCATGGAATGCAAGATGAAAGACAAATCAGCTCCAAAGCTGAATTGCTACGATCAGAGGAGCGAGATAACTATCCGATCGGGTTATCCGTAGAAGACTATGGACAAGCGTTAGGGTTAACGGCTTACATCGCACAGCCATTTGATGCAGAGCGAGTCTGTGGTTATATGCATCAGGCGCTTCAGAGCTTGGCGGAAGCATTAGAACATACGCCAGACAAGCCGGTTTATCAGTTGGAAGTATTGCCGCCCTCCGAGCAAGAATTGCTACTGGATACCTGGAATGCGACGGCAATACCCTATCCCGAGCACCAATGTCTTCATTGGCTGTTTGAGGCGCAAGTTGAACGGATTCCGCAAGCTATCGCGTTAGTGCGAGATAACCAGACTGTCAGCTATGCAGAACTCAACGCACAAGCGAATCGCCTTGCCCACTACCTGAGAGATTTAGGGGTGCAGCCCGATAGCCGCGTAGCATTACTTGCACAGTCCAGCATAGAGGCTGTAATAGCTATGTTGGCGGTGATCAAGGCAGGTGGGGCCTACGTGCCGTTAGATCCAGACTATCCGCCCGAACGTTTGGTGGATATGGTGACAGACTGTGCGCCGGTGGCTTTACTGAGTATTGGTGTGCCGCATGCCGCCGTTGTGCAATGCTTAGGCGCTGAGGTTCCGGTCTTAGACTTACAAGCTGATGCAACGCAATGGGAACGTTATAGTAGCCTCAATCCTGATCCATATAAATTTGGACTAAATGCAGAGCATTTAGCCTATGTGATTTATACCTCGGGTTCCACAGGTCGACCGAAAGGCGTGATGGTTGAGCACCGAAACGTAGTCAATGATGTGACCGCGGCAGCTAAATTATTGGACTTTAGTTCGCAGGATCGCATGCTGCAATTTGCTTCCCTCTCTTTTGATGTCTCTGTCGAAGAAATTTTTCTTACTTTGACTCGTGGTGCAACCCTTGTGTTGCGTACCGATGCTTGGGTGGCAGGAGCCACGCAATTCTGGGCTTTGTGCGAAGCTAACCAAATTAGCGTGGTTGATTTACCAACCCCATTTTGGGCGCAACTGGTTCAGGAGCAGGTAGCTATCCCGGGGTGCGTGCGTACGATTTATGCTGGTGGAGATGCCTTCAGCGCGGCAGCAGCTCATCAGGCGTGGTTTACTGGCACAGGCCATCGTCCACGCTTATTGAATGGCTATGGCCTCACCGAAACGTCGATTACTAATACGGCTCATGACGTAACCGCTGACGATAGTCACTGGCGCACGATTGGTCGTCCACTTGCCAATACACGACTATATATTTTGGATTCATTGATGCAGCCCGTTCCACTTGGGATGGTAGGAGAGTTGCATATCGGTGGGGCTGGCGTCGCGCGTGGTTATTTGCATCGTCCTGAATTGACAAAAGAGCGCTTCTTGCTTGATCCATTCAGTGATCAAGTCAACGCTCGGATGTATAAGACGGGCGATTTGGTCCGCTATCTACCCAACGGTAATCTGGAGTTCCTAGGCCGTAACGATCATCAAGTCAAGATCCGCGGCTTTCGTATTGAGCTGAGTGAAATCGAAGCGCGCCTGACTGAACATTCGCAGGTAAGTGAAGCAGTGGTACTTGCCCTGGGTGAAGGAAGTGATAAACGCCTAGTTGCATATGTGGTGGCTGAGGCTGATGAGCCGCTTGCTATTACATTACGCGCCCACCTAGCTGCTAAGCTGCCTGAATATATGATGCCCAGTGCTTTTATACGCTTAGATGCGTTGCCGCTAACACCAAATGGTAAGCTAGATCGAAGAGCATTGCCGGTGCTGTCTGACGAAGACTTTGCGCGCCAGATATACGAAGCACCACAGGGGGAGATTGAAATAGCGCTGGCAAAAATCTGGAGTGAATTGTTGGGCCTTACACCAGTTAGCCGTCACGACAACTTCTTTGCGCTTGGCGGGCACTCGCTTCTTGCTGTGAGGATGATGAGCCGCGTTAATTCGATATTAGGCATCGAGATAACATTACGTACATTATTTGAGGCTCCAACCGTAGCCGACTTGGCGCAGCGTTTAATGCAGCCAAATAGCGCTCAGGAAGATTCATTTGATGTTTTGCTTCCCATTCAGCCATCAGGCACACGACCGCCTCTTTTTTGCATCCACCCCGTTCTCGGTATCAGTTGGAGTTATATCGGCCTGTCTCAACATTTAGGTAAAGACCAACCGATCTATGGTCTACAGGCACGCGGTATGAATGGCTCGGCACCACTGCCACCAAGTATTGATGCGATGGCGGCAGATTATATCGAGCAGATTCGTCGCGTGCAGCCTGATGGGCCTTACTACCTACTCGGATGGTCCTTGGGCGGCAATATTGCGTATAGTATGGCAACTCAACTTGAGCAACAGGGTGAGAAAGTCGCACTGCTTGCTTTAATGGATAGCTATTCAGACCTCTCCCCCCTACGTGATGTAGTCGATCAGGATGATGATTTCATCGCTATTCTTAATCGCTACAGCGTTGAAGGAATGGCTGATGCAGGGAAATATTTATGGGAAAAAACTGGAGATGTCATCAGAAACAACGAGCGCATTTCAGAAGACTTTGCACCACTTATTTACCGTGGCGATATACTCTTTTTCCGTGCCACAGTAGTAGAAGATCGATTCGCCAGCTCCCCTGATCTGTGGAAGTCTTATGTGCTTGGAGATATTGAAACTCATGATATCCATTGCGAACATAAATACATGGATCAGTCGGAGCCGATGGCCAAAATTGGCCGAGTGTTGGCTAATAGGTTGGAGAAATTACAAAAAGGTTAGTCGCCATGGCTGGATGTATGCTAAGGGTAGGGCTACCTCATGATAAAACTGTGAGGTAAGTTTAGGATGTAAGTCTTTCTATGAGGACTACCTGTCTGAACTCAAGGAAAGCTTGCTCAAACGGGGGCGTTCATATAGACGCTATGAATGAAGAAGAAATGCGTCGGAAGGACCCAAATGGAAGATGACCAAGACAAAAATTTACGCAAGAATTTAGATAGGCCTTCTGTCGGAACCACAATCGACCGGCGTGTTTTGTTGGCACCCTGGAGTCGATCATGACGGCACCGATGTCGATCGCCAACGATCTCATGGCAGCACCGCTCAAGACCGGCGGCGCGAACTGTAAGATTTTCATGTATGGCGGGCAGGGAACTCAGTACTTCCAGATGGGGCGGCAGCTGTACGACGAAAACCCTGTCTTCCGTCGGCAGTTGGACGCATGCAGCGCAATCGTCGAGCCGGAACTCGGCCAATCGCTTGCGCAGATCCTCTACGACGACCGTCGCCAAAGCCACGAGCCATTCAATGCAATTCTTCACACGCACCCGGCCTTATTCAGTATCGGCTATAGTCTGACGGCGGTGATGCGCGCCGCAGGCATTGAACCGGGGGCGGTGCTAGGCTACAGCCTTGGTGAGTACATCGGACTGACGGTGGCTGGAGGCCTCTCATGGCAGGACGGATTACGTCTAGTCATGCGGCAGGCGCAAATCTTCGCCAACGATTGCCTGCCAGGCGGCATGATGAGTGTGCTGGCGCCGTTTGCTCACTTCGACGAGTATCCGGACATCTATCAGGGCGTTGAACTGGCGGGTGTCAACTTTGCCAAAAACTTCTGCGTGGCCGGTCCTAGAACTGCGCTGATGCGCGTGAAAACCCACTTGACTGAAATCGGCGTCCTGTCGCAGGACCTGCCGGTCCAGTACCCATTTCATTCGAGCTATATCGAGTCCATGAGGGACCAGATCATGGCAACCGCCGATGGCGTAGCTATGCGTCCCCCTCGCCTGCCGTGTTACTCGCCCGCCTATGGCCGCATGATCGAAGCGAGCGATCTGATCAATCCAGGTGAATATATCTGGAACATCGTCCGGCAGAAGGTGGATTTTTATGCGCTGATGCGGACGCTGGCGTCGGCTGCATCAGCCAACTTCTTCGTGGACCTGAGCGCGACCGGTTCCCTGGCCAATTTCATTAAGTACATGTCGCTCGATACCAAGCGTTATCGCCACGCGATCAATCAGTTTGGCAAGGACGTGGCTAGCCTCTCCACGTTGTTGCAGGAATTAGCGGTACCGTAAGGACGTGGATACATTTAGAATTGAGCAGCGGCGTGTACCATCGCTGCTCATGCTTTTTTAGCTTGCTTCGACGGGCTGGACACTATTCAACTCGAAATATCCGTTATAGCCTTCCAGATAGATCGCGGCCCGGTGGCCAAACAGCATCATGGCCTTGGTTTTCGTGGCCACAGGACCTTCATGGGAAGCGACCTTGACTTTGCTGCCAATTGGATAGCTGCGGTTCCATTCATTGATTTTTTGTTGCAGTGCGATAAGCTCCTGCTCACGGTCACCGCGCGCTGCCGCCTGCTGTTGCATAGCGGCAGCGGGAGTCGGAGTCGCCTGCAGTTGCACAGCAGAAGTCGGAATCGCTTGCTGTTGCATAGCCGGAGGTGAGGCCGGCGCAGGATGTGCACTGGCTAGAGGATGCTTTTTGATGTCGGCAAGTAGCTTGGTCAAGACCTGTCCTACGCCGAGTTCTTCGAAGTCGGCCTCTCCCTCGGCCAGTAGGTATTGAATACTCTTTACCCATTGGACCGGCTGTGTAATCTGGGCCGCTAAGTTAGCCGCAATGCGATCAGCTTGGTAAGGGCTGGCATCGACGTTTGCAATGACTGGGATTGAAAGCGCCGAGAAAGTAAACTCCTGCAGGTAAGCTTCGAACTCCTTCTTAGCGGCTTCCATATAGCGGGAGTGAAAGGCACCGCTGGTGTTCAGTGGTGTGTAACGAACGCCGTCAGTTTCAAAGAATGAGGCCGCGCGGATGATATCTTCTTTCAAGCCAGAGAGGATGGTTTGCGTGGGCGAATTCAGATTGGCGATATCAATCGCCGTGAGGCCATTGGCTTGCAGAATTTCTTGAATCGCCGTTTGGGTTAATCCAATAACCGCAGCCATGGCGCCTTTGGGGGCCGCACTCATCAATTCTCCGCGTTTTTTGACCAGTTTTAGGCCGTCTTCAAAACTGATCGCGCCGGAGGCTTCTAGCGCATTGTATTCACCGAGACTGTGGCCCACCAGATAGTTGGCAGTAGTACCTGTCTCTTTGCTGCGTTGTCGATAAGCAAGGGCATTCACGACATACAAAGCTGGCTGTGTATAACGAGTGTCGTTAAGCTGCTTACGTGAATCTTTGACGCATAAATCCCGAATTGAGTAACCGAGAATCTTGCTGGCGGTGGCGGTGAGTTCTGGGAACAGACTAAATAGCGTGTCGCCCATTCCCTTTGTTTGGGAACCCTGGCCTGGAAACATATAGACGCTCATGACAATCCTCCAAATAAAACTTCTTACAGACTGTTAAAAAACTACTATAAAAACAAGACATGATGCGGGACCGGGTGGTGCTCGGAACTTCGCCATATTACCTCAGATGCAGACCCGAAGAAAACTCACCGCCGCTGGTTCAATTCTAGAAAAGCTGCGTAGATTGAAGCCTAATGTATCGTCCTTGGTGTCGCGATATATTCTTGCGGCCGCACGATATTTTCTTCCAGTTCATCGTCGAGGTATTGCGCGAAGACTTCTGCGCCTAGCTTTTGCTCAATCTGTAAGAATTTTTGCCTCAATTGCTCGATATAGGGCTGCTGACCGGCTTGGATCGCGCGGGCCCACAGTTTGCAGTAGTAGGGCATCGATGCCGCGTAGTTTTCCTGCTGGTAGTCGATATCTGCCTGCAGCCCATCCAGCATATCGCCGAAGCGTTTAGATTCGTCCATGGCTTTTAACTGGTCCAAGGTGACCTGCGCATAGCTAGAAGAGCCGCGGGCAACGCGTGCGCAAGCGACATCGAACACTTGCTGAGCGTGAAAGCCGGGGGGCGCGCCGGCGTAAGAAATTTCATTAAGGATTTTGTCCTCGCAGATTAAAGCTTGTTCGGCTTCTCCCAGTTCGAGATAGCAGCGCGCGAGCGCTTTAAGTGCTTGGATCGCCTTCGGCCAGGCTTCATACTGAGTATAGACCTGCACTGCTCTTTCATTCACGGCAAGCGCTGCGGTCCAATCTTGCCGACTTTGATAGAACACATCGAGGAAGGTAGCCGCTTGCTGAAAATACAAAATCTGCTGTTTTTCGATGATAGCCGGCAGGGCATCGAGCCACGCTTGCCAGCGTTCGGCGCCGTTGGCTAGGCTGGCCTGGTGTGCCGCATGGTTGGCAGCCATGGCGTCGAGGGCCAGCGCCAGCCAAGCTAACGGCGCTTCCGGCTCGCTCTCGTCATCGACCTGTACAGCAGGGGAGCGTGCCAACAGGTTGAGTGACCACGCAGCACTTTCTGCGCCCAACTGAGCCTGCCGCAGCACTTGATCAAAGGCATGTTTGGCACTCAGAAAACCACGGTAGTCTTGGGCAAACCAGAGTTTTTCTAAATGCGTACTCCAGTCTCGCCGATGCATCAAAAGATAGTGAGCCAAGGTGGGATTTTGCTGACCGTTTAGGTGGCGGCTTAAGATGCGGATTCCTTCGCACAGCACTTGACTGAAATACAGTTCGCTTTCGATGGCGGTGACCGCACGCTCAGTTTGTTCGTGCCGTTTGCGCTCTAGAAAAGGCCGGCAGCGGGTATCAATGATCCGACCGTGGGGCAGGCTAACGAGAAAACCACATTGCTGCCACAGCGTCAGTCCGTCAGAGAAGACCGCCGCTTCATTGCCCGTGAGTGCCATTAGTTTTTTGGCCGGCGCGAAAGGTTCCTTCTGATCGAAGGCAACCATCAGCAACTCCAGCAGCAGGCCATCGACTTCAGCGCTCAGCAGTAGCAGGTCTTGCCATTGGTGCGGCATCTCTGACCATTGCCATGCATAAAATGAATCAACCACCGAGCGATCGTGCGCGATGCGGGCGCTGAGTTCTGTGGTGAGCGCTGTGACCGTGAGGTGATTGAGCAGCGGCAGCGCGTGCTGGAGCAGAAACGGATTGCCTTGGGTGGCCATCAACAAGGCCGGCCAATCGTGGTCTAGATCTTTGCCCACGAGAGTGTTCGCACGCAATTGAGCTGCCGCCAGCAGGCGCTGTTCAGCAGCGAGCAGGGGCACGAGCGGGATCTCGGTGAATGCCGAGGGCGACCTATCTTGCCAGCATGGCGCGGTGATGAGGACTAAATGTCCATTAGCCAACAATTCATGCACGAAGCCGCTGAGTGTTTGCTGTGTCGCTAAGAGATCTGGCGCAAGCCCATCTAGGACAAAACAGCAGCGCAGCTGGTTAAGCGCAGCCTTGGTTTCAGCCTGCTGACTGGGGGCCAGCCCAAGGACCGGAGCGATCATTTCCAGCATCATATCGACGGCGTAAAAATCGTCACTGAAATCAAAATAAAAGGCAAAATTGATGTGCTCGCGCTGCGCCAAATAAAGCGCAAGACGATGCACGAGATGCGTCTTACCGCTGCCGGCCGGGCCGGTGAGCAGCAGCGCTTGCGGTGAAGTTTCAAGTGCGGCCAGCAGGGCGAGCGCTGGCCCATCGCTGGCATGGTTGAGCAAAGGAGACAGTAGGGTGGCCTTGAAACCCAGTAAGCGCTTGCGTGCATGTGCCAAGGTTTGTGACTCCGACAGACTCACACGTGCCTGCGGGGTGTCAAAAAATGTAATGGTTTGACCACCATAATGAACCAGCAATGGCCAACTCTGAAAAGGTAATCCTTGTGAGGTAAAGCGCGCGATTTCGGTTTGCGCTTGCAAGCGCTGACGTGCTTGGGTAACGGCCTGGCCCAACCTTAAGCCGGCTGTTAGACGGTGATAAATAGCTTGGAAACACTGGCCACTGGTCCACGGATCCGTGATCTGCGCCAGTCCAATCAGATTGCCCAGACCTGCATGATGAGCAGCATGGGCAGCAGCGCTTAAGCCGGCGGCGGCATCCAGCAGTTGGCTACCCTTGAAATACCCACGGGCATCGAGGCACAGCACCGCGATTTTGTTCTGCACCAGCACTTTCGTAAAATCGGCAAATGCAATGGGCACGAACGTAGTGCCGGCATCCTCCAGCAGAAGGCTGAGCAGCTCAGAGCACGCCGCGCCAGTATTCTGTCCACGGCCGGTTGCCGTACCTTCTACTACGAGTGGGCCGTCGTACTGCACAATATGCACAGGACGCTGAGAGTCGCTGAGCCGTTTTTGCAGCTGCGCCCAAGTCCCTGCGACAAAAATTTCATAGTGGATGGCGCCTTCTGAGCAGAACGAATCCGTGGCGGCTTCGAGCGCCGCGCTAGATGCAAAAGGTAGATATTCTGAGTACGCTCTAGAGACGATATGCAAGATGCACAGCGGCGCATGATAGGGTTTTTCCGCGGCGGCTTGGGTTGGCGCTGAATTTCCCATTTGTTGATTAAGCTCAGCAATGGCATCTGGCACCGGCGGTGTGACTTTCAGATTGTATTCCAACTCAGTATCCGATTCCGAGAATCTGCCACCGGTGAATCGCTTTTCAAAGCTCTTCACTATCGTCGACAATACCTGGCTGCTAGCTGGCAATACCAACCACTCCCACGGCTGCGCCAAAAAGCTGGCGCGCGTTGACTCAATGCGGACAGTGAGTTGCTGAATCCCTTGTTTTTGGATCGCCGCGATGGCCTGCGCAAATTGCGGCTGCTCGCCTAAAAGCTGATTGCCGATGGCTTGTCCAAGCTCGGTCAGTTTGGCAGCGATACCATGATCATCGGGTTGAGCGGTGGCAGCATGCGGATATTCAGTGAAATACCAGTCCAAGGTTTGCCGTAAATCGGTAGGGATCGAGGCTAAGTCAAAATCCGTCACAAAACGCGTGACGCCAGTACGGGTTTCGACAGAAATTTCAACCGGCTCTGCCCGGTGCGCGGGGGCCCCTGCAACAGATTCTGAGTAGGCGCACGGCACGCTTTCTGCAGCAGCGGAGTGCTCTGACTTATCGACGATTCTCAATAGCATATTGGATAGCGCCCTAATAATTTTTGACGACAAGCTTAACCACAATGATCAGTGTGGTTATAAAAATCAATCCGCCTACGAGGGCCGCAATCAATACATGGAGAGGGTTGAGGCGTTCAACGTCTTGCTTATGATCGCGGCTTTTTCGAATCCCCATAAAAGCCCAGAATATGGCTTTCATGGTTGCGCCCAACAGTGCTTTGCGACTGAGCATTTTTTCCCCTTGCGTGTTCATTTTTTATTCCTTATCGGATTTAGAGTCAGGATTTCGCTGCCAACTGTATCAAATTTCAATCGCTGTTGACAACACATAAGCCACCCAGAAACCGGACAATTCACGTGCTAAAAACCGGATGATTGATTTGCTCCCCCCAACATGCTTGACGAACCAAAGCAGTATCGATAATATTTTAATCCTAATTTGGCAATTCATCTGAAATCGCACTACGTGAATGAGTGAACTGAGCGCATTTCTGGCCCATCAATATATGTTGAAGAGCTATGCAAGTTGTAGGCTGCATAGCGTTGCTACTCACTTAAAAAAGGGCGTGAGTTTGCGCTATGTGTCTCAAGCGGGTGAGTGTCTGGTGGCAGATTAAGTTAAGCGCGGGCATTCCGCGCTTACCAACATGTCCCGATTCATTTCGAAAGGAAGCGATTACAAAAAAATTATATTCAATCGGCTGATTCTCTACACGAGTAAGACAATCTAAATCTAGGTCAAACGCATTCATTTTTCCTAGGGTGAAGATCCTCCTCCCACACTATTTTTACATTCCCTTGCAGTTGCTCAATACACACCATTAACTGCAAGCGCAATAAGGTTAACCCCATGTTAAACATTTCAACGCATTATCCGAATACACCGCTACTGCCTTTTGCCTCAGATAGGCTTGCGCCAGATTTAGCGCAAGCGCGCGCGCATAAAGAAGCGCGGCCCGAGCAGGCCAATCCCTTGTATGAGCAGGTGGCCGAGGCCCTGCTTGAGTTGGCCAAGCAGCAGGGCTTGACGCCGTCAGAAGTCCAAGTGACCGAGCGCGACCGATCTGAAACACCGGAGCAAACAGCCTTACGGCAGTGCATTGCTGATGTCTATTTCGAGCATGCGGAAGTATTCGAACAGCTCAAACAGGTTGACCAAGCCCAAGCGTGCTACCAAAAAGCACAAGGCTGGGGCCATGCTAACGCGGTAGAGCAATTGACCCGCTTGCTGGCGGCATCAGGTCCCCGATTTTCCCTTGGTAAGCTACCGATTCGTCCAGACCATTACGTTCCTCGAGCAGAATCAGCCCAATTATTCGAACTGCTAAAGGATCAGCCCAAAGCCCTAATTGAAGTCATCGGCCTGCCTGGTGTGGGTAAAACCACGCTGCTTCAGCGCTTGATTCATCCGCGCCCTGATGCGTTCTTCGCGTCTTACGATTTGCTTGCCTGGATTGACTGCAGCAGTGTGAACCGTGCTCATGCAGATATCCAAGCCATTGGTTACGCGCTCGGTTATGGCAATTTAAGGCCGCAAACAGCCCTGCGGCAAGTGGCAAGCTATGTGCAGCAACATCCTCGTTCATTATTGATCTTGGACGGGCTAACGCCGAGTAATGCCGATCTTGTCTTGACTTGGCTGAAGCCGTCTTTTTGGTCCGGTCAATTGATTTATACCACAGCCCAGCCATTGACCGATAAGCTCAAACAATGCTTAGAGCGAGACGTTGACTCTCTGCCACTGAGCCTTTTTACCCCGGAGCAAGCGAAGGATTTAGTTCAGCAGTGCCTGCCGCAAGAGCCGCTCGACGCGTGTGATTTTGCTCAGGTGATTCGCATGACAGAGGGGTTTCCAGCTGTCATTCAGGCGTTGTGCCGACATTACCAAGCTACGATGGCGAGTTTTAGGAATTTTGCCGACTTTTTGGCGCAACCTGAGCAACACCAAGAGGTACGAGATATCTTATTGAGTGAGATCGCGCAGGCGAGTCTAGGGCCACTAGAAGCGGAAACGGTAACGAACCCGGTCACAGCGCGGGCACTGACTATCCTTAAACAGGCGGCCTGGCTGGGAGAACCTCGCATCCCCTTGGCCTTTTTTGGCAATGAACAGGTTGATCAAGACGCCATTCAGATGTTGTCCCAAAAGCAGCTCGAGATTGTGGACCTCGATCAGGCGACTAACAGTCTCAAGCTTAACCCGGCCTTCCTAAGTGTGGTGCAAAAACGGTATCTGTCAGAACAACGTCCACTGCTTGAAAAAAACATCCAGCGACTGTCTGAGGTTTTCAATTATTTGACAGATAATGAAAGCTCAGATGGTCGCCATAACAAGCCAGAAGACTTAAAACCCTATACTGATCTGGTCCATACGCTTGTTTTTGAGACCTGTGCTACGGTCTCCTTTGCTAAGAATTTGCCCTTACTGCACCAAGTGCTGACGTTGGGTAGCAGCCTAGCCAGACTCTACTATCTACATCATGGTGAGTTACAGCTAGCCTATGATTGTCTGCAAGGGGCCCAGCGCCTCTTTAAGCAGGGGTTGTCCAAGGAGCAACTCACGCACTTTGAACAGCGGCCAGAGGACTTTGCCTTGTCCATCACTCGGCAAGAGGCCAATCAGGAAGAGGCCAAATTACTCAAACTGTATGCGGAAGAATATCTGTATCAAGAGGGGACCCTCGCTTCTCAACTAGTTCCACGCGGCCAGGTTGCCGTGGAAGTGATTCAGAATTTTGAGAAGAGTTACGCCATTCAAGTCAATTTGGGCGAAGTCGGCAATCCTGAGGCGATTGCCTATACGCTGCGCAATCTCACCCGGGCGTTGCGCAAGCAAGGACGTTTAGTTGATGCGCTCGAAAGGTTTGATGAATTAGCGAGATGGTTCGATCGACATCCGGCGGTATTCAACGAACGTGTGCGCGCCGAGATTTTGATCGATCAGGGGATTATCCAGAAAGAATTGGAAGATGCTCGGCCGGCAGCTGAGCGGAATTATCAACCTGCGATCGATGCGCTGTACGAGACGCACCGTATTTTCCTGAGACACGAGACGGCAAACCAGCACCAAGCATTGGGGATGCTGTCCATTTACCTTGGCGAGGCTTATCTGGCGGGGGGCGATTTTGAGGCCGGGATGACGCATACCTGCCAGATTCTCCTTTACGATGGCAAGCGTCGAGAAAGACAGGGCCGTGCTTACTTCAATCTAGCGCGAGCATTTTACGAAACGGAGTATTGGGCCCTGGCTAAGCTCTTCGTTGACCAGGCTTTGCCCATCCAAATAGGGGCCTTTCAGTCGGTGACAAAAGTCTTAGGCCTCAAAATAGAACAAAAACTGCTGCAACATCAGCAGACGGTCACACAGGACCAAATTAATGTCCAAACCGCCAGCTGGGAGACCCAGGCGAGCCTGACAGCGTATTGTGAAGCACAGTTGATCGCCTGCAGCGCACCGCCGAAACTCATTTCTCGCGATCAGATTAAGGTCGTCGAGGCCACGGCCTATGCCTGGTTGTGGCAGCAGCATGCAACAGCAGTCCTCGAACAGCAAGCCGCCCTCGAGACCCAAGCAGCCGAGCTCACACAGAAAATTGCTGCGCTCGAAGCCCAGGAAAAAACCCAGGAGGAAAAACGTACGCAGCAGCTTCAGCAAGAGGAGTTGTGGTATCACACTTTGGCGCAGCGGATTAATTTGGACGTGCCAGAGAACAAGCATGCTCGCCTCTTTGCCAAACAATTCCAAGAAGAGCAGCTGTATCAAATTATTCAACTGCTGCGACGCGCGAATGGTGAAGCGCTGCTGAAAAATAAAGCCGCGTTAGCAGAAAGTCTGATCGAGGCGGTATCACGTGCATTACCCAAAATCGAATTCAATGCCACGATCGGAGCCTCCGACACGGTCGATCTGCCGGCCATCGTGCAGGCGGTGACGAAACTGCTCAGCGAGCCGCAGCGCAGTGATCAAAAGGCGGGTGTTCTGCGTGTTGTAGATCCTGAGCAGACATCAAAAGGTCTGCGCGTGTCTGCCGGCATCCAGCAGCAGATAGAAGAAATGGCCTACTATGCGGCCCGTTGCTGGCAGCCTGTATTCTCGGGACAAGCCTGGCGCACCCAAGATATTCAAACGCTGGCCGAATATGGTGCGCGCCGCGTGATGGATTATCTGAAAACAGGGGGCGTAGATATGCTGTCTTCTCAGGAAAGGGTGATCCTTGCTCTAATGACGGGGGAAGCGAATGCACGCTTGAGTCAGCCGAAAGCGGACGAGTCGGGGCGGTCGTTACAGGGCGGCTGGAGTGTCCAAGGATTTTTCTCCAAACCAGGCGTCAAGGTAGAGACGGAGGCAGAGGGCGCAGCGTTGTATCTCCCATCCCAGCAGGTGCGTCCTAGTGTTTACGGCTATCGATTCGGCTCGCCGCTGGAGGCGCGTACCCGCCCGTATCAGGGGGTGTTTAAGAGCGAAGCTGAAGCGCAACAAGTTGTAGAAGAGGTGCGACATCAGCAAAATAGTTGTTTAGTCATGTAGTCCTAGGGGATGGTGTCGTCGATCACAGCAACGAATGGATGACGGCACCGGCAAAGTACCGATATACTCCGGTGCGCGACGGATTGTTGCCCAAAAGGTCCGCGCATTATGCGGTAGCCATTATGCTTCTGGCTCACTTGGCTCTAGAGAAAACTGCCAAGATGAAGCATCGGTGCGGGCTGGCCCAAATAAGCCCGGCTTTACAATATTTAGTAGCAAAGAATAAAAGGAAAACCCTATGTTGTCCAGACTCACCCACGCAACGTCTGCCGCCGTCAACCTAGAGCTTGCTCAAAGCTATTTAAAGGAAGGTCGTTATCATAAGGAGGCGGAACATCTGGAAACCGCTTTTATCTTGTATGAGCATGCCAAGGCCTCATTGGTCAAAGTCGCTGACGAGCGCCATGTGACTCCTTTATCTCAAGTGAAAGAAGCGCTCAGAAAAGCGCAGGCCCCACAGACGCCAGAAGACCAAGCTCTGCGGGATGACCTTGCCGCCATCTACTTAGAGCGCGGCGATATACTCAAAGCGCTGGGCAAGCTCGATAAGGCGAATGCCAGCTATGAGAAAGCAAAAACCTGGGGGCATGTCGAAGCGCAAGTCAGATTGACCCCCACCACACCACGCCCCAGCAGCACGTTTGGTTCAATCAAAGGCGCATTCCTTTCTCCCGCTGCTTCCTTCGCCATTCCTTCCCTGCTGAGCCAAGAAAACCCGGGCCTTGACGTCGCACAGATCGCTCTCAAGCTTTTTGCTAAGGATGTGTCTCGGCCTGTCGCCGACCATGAACTACTCGAAGTGGACGAGCGTCTCACGAGCACCGCTCAGCTCGCGTACTGCCTAAGCCTTTTATCAGAAGCTGCGCTCTCTAGCGAAACACTCGAAGAAAAAGAGCGTCTTTGGTCACAAGCCACCGCCAGTAATACTGAAGAACGAGAGCGACTGCACACGCTCGCCACCGATTTGATCCGCGCCTTCATCAATGACGAACTCAAAGATGAAGCGACCGTCACCGAAATTTTGTGTGTCGCCCCCGCACTGAAACCAGACAACTTTCAAAAATTGTTGGCCGCGTTTGTGGATGGCGTTAACCAGCCCCTTTTGCTGGAGTTCCATTTGGTGGAAGGACTGGCTCGACTGATTCAAAGCGCCACCCGCGGCTCCTTAAAGCCGGATGATTTAGTCAAAATATTAACCCTTTTAAACACCCGCTTACAAGAAACGCATGGGCAGTCCACGGACAACCTTTATCAATTAACGCGCACGGTATCGAACGTGTTGGATGCGATGGCCGATAGCCAGGTCACAGGCTTAGATCGCGAAAAACTCCATGCGCCGCTCGCCGGTTCTCTGGACGGATTACAAGGGAGCGATGACCCCTATCTGGTTTATAAAGCAGCCTACGCCTCTCAGGCATTGCTGTATGTGCCCGATAATGAAACCCCATGGGACGCGGCGTGGCGGCGCACCACTAAAGTCATTGATGGTGTGGCTGGGATCGTCAGTGCCGTCAAAGCCTTTGACTTGAAGGGTTTTGTAGAAGGGCTGCAGAGTATTCAGCAGGGCGTCGCAGACGTGGTAGGAGCTGCGCAGACCCTTAAGGACGGGGTCGAAGGCGCGATGGAGTTGTACGAGAAGGGGCAGGGTCTTATCGACAGCTTGCGAGAAGGCTTCGCTTTTAAACGCAAAAGCACTTGGTATAGCGCGCTACGCGGTAGTGACACCTTGCTGCAAAATGGGCAATTCACGGCATTTGAGGAATTAGTGCGGACTGTTCCCTGCCGCCGTCACCCTGCCTTTCAATGGGGGCTGTGTGAACGCTTGGGCCAAATAGCGGCGAATCCGCTATGGGACGCTGACACGCGTCAAAGCGCCTTAGATTTTCTCAGTGAGCTATATACCAACGATACAGAGTGGGGCCAGTTGGCTGACGTAAAGCAATGGATCATTAAGATCCTGCTCCACTTATCCGATAAGTCTGTGAAGTCGGTGAGTGCTACGGCAGCTAAAACCATGCTTATTAAGTTAGAAAAGAGTGGCGATGCCGATACACAAGAGCTCTATAAAAAGTGCCAGGAGGAAGTCCACAGCCAGTATCCACTGAACGTGGTGCTACCCCTATCGGCCTCTTCCTCTCTACTAGACCGCGTGCAGAATAAGCCCGATGTCGAAGTCGATTTACGTAAGCTCAGGCGTCAGCGCTTGCAAGAACGGGGCGACGCCGTGTATATCTCCCCACAGGCCAAGCCCAGCCTAAAAGCATCCGATAAGACGCTGTTTGATCTAAAGGCTAAGGTCAACGAATTTCTCGAGGGTACGCAAAAGGTAATGCTGCTCTTAGGGGACTCCGGCTCGGGTAAATCGACCTTTAACCGGATGCTCGAAAAGGACCTATGGCACGCCTATACGCCCAAGACAAATCAAAGCATCCCGCTTTTTATTAACTTGCCCGCGATCGACAAGCCCGAACAGGATCTGATTCCCAAACACTTACGCAAAGCGGGTTTTACCGAACCACAGATTAGAGAGTTAAAAGAACGTCATCAATTCGTCTTAATTTGCGATGGCTATGACGAGAGTCAGCAAACTCATAATCTATATATGAGTAATCAGCTGAATCAGTCAGGGGAATGGCAGGCGCAGATGGTCATCAGCTGCCGCAGCGAATATATTGGCCTTGATTATCGGGATCGCTTTCAGCCGACGGACCGCAATCACCAGGCCAAGTCAGAGCTATTTCAGGAAGCGGTGATGGCACCTTTTTCAAAGGAAAAGATTCAAGAGTACATCAAGCAATATGTGGCTGTGAGTAGACCACTCTGGCAGGCAAAAGATTACAAGCAGGCGCTTGAGCAGATTCCTCACTTACAAGACTTAGTGAAGAATCCCTTTCTTTTAACCTTGTCCTTAGAGGTACTGCCTCGCATGGTGGATGTGGGTCAAACGTTTTCTACGGTCCGGGTAACCCGGGTGGCGCTGTACGACCAGTTCGTGGAGCAATGGCTAGAGCGTGGTAAAAAACGCTTGGGAGATAAAAAGTTAACCGAGTTAGAAAAGAAAGCCTTTGAGAGCTTGAGCGATGAAGGCTTTACGCAAAATGGCATCGTCTTTTTGAAAAACTTGTCGGCTGAGATCTATCAAGAGCAAGCGGGGAACCCAGTTGTTGAGTATTCGCACTTTAGAGATCAAGGGACCTGGAAAGAAAAATTTTTTGGTCGGGAAGACGACAAGCACCTGCTGCGTGAAGCCAGTCCATTAACGCGCAGTGGCAATCAGTTCCGTTTTATCCATCGGTCGCTATTGGAATATGGGGTGGCCCGTGCGATCTTTGAGCCGCAAGATGGCGAGCGCGCGCGCAAAGTAGCCCTGACACAAACCTCAAACCGTCGAGGCAGCGTCAGTTCTGACTGGAGCTTTGATAGCCAAGCTGCGGTGGAAGCCGCTGCGGTGGAGATTGATAAGCCCTTGCTCGACTCACCCTTGTGGAAGAAGAATTTTGTCAACGAGCCATCCATTTTGCAATTTCTCGCCGAGCGTGTACAACAGGAGCCCCTGTTCAACGAACAGCTGCACGCGGTCATAGAGCGCTCTAAAGACGATAAAGAAGCGCGCAAGGCCGCGGCTAATGCAATCACGATCTTGGTTAGAGCAGGCGTGCAGTTTAATGGAGCAGATTTACAGGGCATCCAGATTCCAGGCGCTGATCTGAATCAGGGCGTATTCGATTCTGCGCAGTTGCAAGGGGCGGATTTAAGGAAGGTCAAACTGCGCAATAGTTGGCTGCGCCAGGCCAATTTGACCGGCGCAAAAATGGCGGGTGCACAGTTTGGTGAATTGCCTTTTCTTGAAGAAAAGAGCCTGGTCAAGGTCTGCATATATTCCCCGGATGGGAAAAACTGCGCGGTGGGCCTGGGCGACGGCACAATCAGCGTGTATGACACGTTGACCTGGAAAAAGATCCACACCTTAAGCGCACATACCCATGAGATTTATAGCGTGGTGTATTCGCCCAATGGTCAGCAGATCGCATCGTGTAGTTTCGACAAAACGGTGCGGTTGTGGAACGCGCAAACCGGTAAACTCAGCCACACCTTACGCAAACATACCGAGCCAGTGGGTAGCGTGATGTATTCGCCCAACGGCCGGC
Source organism: Mycoavidus sp. SF9855 (assembly GCF_024582735.1). NCBI lineage: Bacteria > Pseudomonadati > Pseudomonadota > Betaproteobacteria > Burkholderiales > Burkholderiaceae > Mycoavidus > Mycoavidus sp. SF9855. Next base: position 1,149,035 of record NZ_CP102085.1, on the reverse strand, counting down.
AGATCGCCTCTACCGGCATTAAAAGCAAGGTAGTTCATCTATGGGATGCACACACAGGTCAACACCACCAAACCTTAAGCGGACATAATCACTACGTTCTGAGTATCGGGTATTCACCCGATAGTCAGCAAATCGCCTCCGGCGGTTATGACAGTACGGTACGTCTGTGGGACGCGCAAACCGGTCAGCTAAGCCACACCTTAAGCGAACATACCGGCACGGTTTATAGCGTGGCGTATTCGCCCGACGGCAAGCAGATCGCCGCGGGTGGCTCTGACAAGACGGTGCGGCTGTGGGATGCGCAAACGGGTAAGCATCGCCACACCTTAGACGGGCATACCCGCGAGATTTATAGCGTGGTGTATGCGCCCAATGGCCAACAGATCGCCTCTGGCAGTCGTGACAATACGGTGCGGCTGTGGGACGCGCAAACCGGTCAGCCCATCTACACCTTAAGTGGACATACCAGCGCGGTTAAGAGTGTGGTGTATGCGTCCAACAGCCAGCAGATCGCCGCCAGAGATGATTTCGATAAAGTGCTTCTGTGGGACGCGCAAACCGGTCAACTAAGCCAGACTTTAAGCGGGCATACCAATGAGATTTGTAGCGTGGCTTATTCGCCCAATGGTCAGCAAATCGCCTCCGGCAGTCGTGACAATACGGTACGACTATGGGATGGATACCTGGGTCAGCTTAGCCACAGCTTAAACGGACATACCAGCGGGGTCTCGAGCGTGGCGTATGCGCTGAATGGCCAGCAGATTGCCTCCGGCAGTTGGGATCAAACGGTGCGGCTGTGGGACGTGCAAACCGGCCAACTCACCCACACCTTAAGTGGGCATACCAGCGCAGTTAAGAGCGTAGTGTCTTCACCCAACGGCCAGCAGATCGCCTCCATAGATGAGGTCAACAAAGTGCTTCTGTGGGACGCGCAAACTGGTGAACTAAGCCACACCTTAAGCGGACATACCAGCCCGGTTAATAGCGTGGTGTATTCGCCGAGCGGCGAGCAAATCGCCTCCGCCAGTTCTGACCGGACAGTGCGTCTGTGGGACACGAAAACCGGTGAGCATCGCCAAACCTTAAGCGGGCACCACAACATGATTTGGAGCGTGGCGTATTCACCCGACGGCCAGCAAATTGTCTCCGGCGATTGGAGCGCCGGGATGCGTCTGTGGAATGCGCAAACTGGTCAGCTCAGCCATACCTTAAGCGGACATACCGGCAAGGTTTATAGCCTGGTGTATGCGCCCAATGGCAAGCAAATTGCATCCGGCGATGAGGACAATAAAGTCCATCTATGGGACGCACAAACCGGTCAGCTCAGCCATACCTTAAACGGACATGCGTTAAACCGGAATATGGGCGTGCATGGAAGTATGGTGTATTCGCTCAATGGCCAGCAACTCGCCACCTACGCTGATGACAAGAAGGTATTACTGTGGGATACGCAAACTGGTCAGCTCAGTCACACCTTAAGTGAGCATACCGGCGATGTGCTAAGTGTAATGTATTCGCCCAACGGCCAGCAACTCGCTTCGGGCAGTGCTGACAAGACGGTGCGTCTATGGGATGTGTCCTCGGGGCAATGTCGGATGGTGATTCGAGCTTTTGGTGGAGCGGTTTATAGTGTTGCCTGGAAAGAGGCCAGCGACGAAGAGGTCGGCAACGGCAATTATTTGGTGACCGGCTGTGCTGATAAATCCGTTCGCTTGTGGCAGATTATAGAAGAGGGTGATCAGTGCGACGTGCGTTTGAACTGGAGCTCAACCCATGATGTGCTGACCGTGACGGATACTTCTGTCCAAGATGTACATGGCTTAAGCCATGCGAACCAGCAACTCTTAAAGCAACGTGGGGCTGTGGGTAACCCGATTCCACCTTTAAGTTTCAGTGGGGCAGGTAAGAGGCTCATCAGCATGGGCTCCGTGGCATCTAGACTCAAGCTGCCGGCAAACCGCACGACGGTCGGTACGCTGCCGGCAGCACAGCCCGTTCCACCCGCTGGACAATCAGTAAAGGCCAGTGCCATCAGCGCATGAGCCTGACCCCTCTCGGTGTGCTGCCTTGAGAAATCGATCGCGGCTTCGCAACCCTCTAAAGTTAGTTGGAGGGTTGCGGGTTCGCATATCGGCCAGCCAACTGGAGAAGGTCACTTTGTGTGCGCATGTTCATAAGGTTCTTGGGTGGGTTCAGTCACGAGGTCGAGGTTACGGCCCACTCTGCGCAAGTCGCGTAGGGCACAGTCCGGTGTCGCAATCCAGATGCTCCTCCGCTCGTCCCAGTGGAGATGTGGACGCAAATCCGAGATCCGGCGTGCCGTGTGTACTGTTGTCATCAGCGTGAGGCGGGAAGGAATCTGAGAGATCTAGCCGGCTTCGGATAGCGCCGATTCCATGCTCAGGTAGCTCAGGTCCCACGGCCGCAGCATCCCGGTGTTCTAGGACAACCATCAATTCCCGTAGGTGCATTTAAATATACAGTAAGCGAACAATAAAGTTCATTTATTGTGCAGGTATCTCATATGTACAAAGTTTTATGAATCAGTATGGCGGGGGAGGGCGATCAGCAAGATGTTGAGCGCAGAGCGACAACGCCTTGGATGGAGCATTGATCGAAACGGAGATGATCGATTACACAAAATCCGTGCTACAGCGCCTGCTGGTACGTGACGAATCTCTATCCGAACTAGCTGCCATCCAAGGTTAGTAGGGTCGAAAACGGTGCGCGGACTTTAGGATCCGGTGGCCGAATATGTCCCAATATGTCCCAATCGCGCTTTTCCGAATTCTGAGCGTTCCTCTTCAATGAAATTATGGAAATATTGCTTGCCTGAAAAAGCGGTATCTCAATTCCTTCTACAAAAATAAGACCGTCTCAAAAAAACTTCTTGCCTAAGGGCTTTTCCATTTCTATAGTAAAAGGCACGCGTGATGGAATAGTCAGGTGATTTTCACTTGTTATATCCATCCGTGGGTTAGTAAATTTCATCAACCTGCATTATGAAACGAGGAAATAATCATGACCAAAAGCAACGACAAAGAGCTAAATATTCCTAAAATGCAAAATATCCAATCGGAAGATGAAGCTCTGATGGAATTTTGTGCGTCTGAGTTGACAATGGGCACGGCAACTGGAACTTATTTTGAAGGAGGTTATGCTCCTTGGTACGTATATCCTTAATTGCATCAAGAAAACGCCAGGCAAGTGCACTATAGAGGAGGGGCTTGTGTGGCGTTATCTTGACAATAAGTACACGAAAAAGAATAAAAATGCCTCATCATTTGATGTCCAATATTTTTGATGCACGTTTTTCCGGGCAAGTCATTGTGCTCGTCGTGATTTCTCAGAGTAAGCTATTAAAACCAATAAGATGACTGGGAACTAAAGTAAAGGCATGAGAGGGGAGTTGCCGGTCATTTTTGAATTTCCAACCAACCTATTGGAACTGCCCTATGACCGTATTCGGCATCGCTTATCCAGAAACACAGGAACTTTTAACGCTAAACCGGGACTGGGCTTTAACCCATGATAAAACTGGCCAGATAGCTGGCGCACTATGGCAAGAGGCAGATGAGCGCCATAGTGCGCGCATTTTATCTAGAGAAGACGAAAGGCATTTCTATTGCCTGTATGGGCAAGCTTTTTCAAAGCAAGACAACACTGAAATCAACGATAGTGATTTGCGTGAGATTGCTTTAAAAGGCCCTTCTTTATTAACGGCCAAATTTTGGGGAACATATTTATTTGTCTGTTTCGATAAGGTCGCCAGAAAATTCATTTGCTGTTGCGATCCGAGCAACCGGTGGACGGTGTATTGGTCGTGGTCTGAGCGCCATGGCCTGCTGTTTTCAGACACCATCACCTGTTTGCATCAGGTGCTTACGGATATGGGCGAACGCCCGGCATGGAATAGATCATTCTTTACCACTTGGCTGCGCACCGGCACAGTTCAGAGCGGTGCACTGCCATTTGATCGTATCTCAGAACTTCCGCCAGGATGCGCTGTTTTCTATACGCATGGACGCGAGCCAGAAATGTCGCCAGTTTGGGATCCTCTCATGAGCCCTGCTTATAATTCCCTCTCTCAAAATCCATACGATATTTTAAAAAACTACCTGAGCCTGTACGTGTCGAATAATGACCGGCCGGTGTTAGAGCTTTCAGGCGGCTTGGAATCGAGTTCCATTTTGCTGGCCCTGCGCGAAATAGTACCCGCTACGCAGCCGCTTGTTTGCGCTCATTATTACAATTCCGAGGTTGGTTCGTCCAACGAGCTTGAGCATGCACGCCGCGTCGCTCAAAGCACGGGAGCCTACCTTAGCGAAATCGATAATAAAGTTTTTTCATTCGCGCCCATCAAGCAAATCCCTCGCTTTGCGAAACCACATAACCAACATGGCATGCTTGCATTTCGTCAGCATTTCGCCAGCAGGCTCGACGAGCGTGAAAACAGCATGCTAATCAGCGGACATGGCGGGGATTCGCTTTTTCTCGCGCCGCCGCCTTTTGGTGTGCTGGCCGATGCAGCGCTTACGCTGCGCTGGCGGCACCTGTTTCGTACTGCGATGGATTTGGCATTGATTCATAGGAAACCGTTTGCCCAAATTATATGGCAGACAATCAAGTCTTCATTTTCTCCGAATCCTTATGAAGAGGGCGATGGCACGTTTAGGCTGCTCTCTGACGCAGTTCAACTAGAACCGCTCGATGGCCGGTCCCATTTGCACCCATTTCTTCAAAAGACAAAGATTCGTCTTCCTGGCAAGTTATACCAGTTGTTTCTGGCCTATTCTGCGCTAGATGATGTGAGCATGCCGGCGCATCCATTCAAACGGAGCGTACATCATCCTTTCCTTTGCCAGCTTATGGTCGAATTCGCCCTGTCGATACCCAGCTATCGTCACTTTGAAGGTCCACATAATCGCATTATCGTTAGAAAATCTGTCTCTACCGCGACCGGTTATCCGCACCTCTGGCGGCATAACAAAGGCGAAATAACGGGTATTAATTTACTCGGCATCCGCCAGCATAAAAATCACGTGATGGCGCACTGCCTTGAGGGTTTTTTAGCCAAGGAAGGTTATATCGATCCAATTCGAACGCATACTGCAATTCAAGAGAACTGCAAAGGCCATAACGCATATTTAATGGACATTCTTCGTATTTACGTTATTGAGCTATTTATTCAGAGTTGGCAGTAGCTGATGAAATTGGTAGCGTTTGACGGAAAGGAAATCAAAACCAGAAGACCGGCAAGGAGTAAAGGATGCAAGTCCCATATTGCGCGTTATGCAGTGCACCGCATAATGCGCAATTCGAACGGGAAATGATGCTGGAACGCCAGCGCGAGGGAGTCCTGAAAGCCAAAACTGCGGGTAAATACAAAGGCCGCAAACCCATTGCATCGGATCACCGCCAGAATGTTATTCGCTTGGCGGCTGAGGGTGCAACAAAAGCTAACGTTGCCAGCCAACTTACTATCGGTGAAGCTACCGTTTACCGTATTTTAGCCGCTCAGAAGAGTCGCCCATCCCCCAAAAATGTAAAATTAGCCAAAAAATCTTCCCGAAGAGATTTCTAAACTAGCCGATTACTAACTCATCAGTCACGACGCTCACCACGCCCGGTGCCGACCAGGCTCCCCGTTTAGCTTCTTGTAGTTCTAACCAGGTACCTACCCTACCTTTTAGTATCACCTTGCTGCCTTCAATTTCGACATGGATCCGTTCTGCATCCACTTGCGCATGGCGATGAAATTCCTTGGTAATCAGCGCTTTAATATCTTTTGGTGAGAGGCTACTTTGTATCGTAATTTGATTATTAAGGCTTTTTACCCCTGAAAGCCATCTGATAGCTTTTTCAGCTGCTTCACGTTGATACCACCAATTTACCTTGCCAGTCAGTGTCACATGACCACCTTCGACGGCGACTTGAGGCCGCTCCTGAGGCAGAGTACTGTTCCATTTCAATGCATTAACAGCGGCATTCGCAATATCAACATCCGATACTCGATATTGGCTTGCTAATTCCACTCGTAGCTCATTAGCCACTGCTTTCACCCCTGCAATGCTTTTGATTGCCCGTTCTGCAGTATGTTTTTCAAACAAACTGCCCACTGTACCGCCTAAAACAACCACTTCCCCATTTACTGCGACGGTGATATTAGAAGCATTCACACTGGGTTCAAAATCAAGCTTATCCATAATGTCTTCGTAAAGCTGCGCGTTAGTTTTCATCGCATCTCTCCTACACCATAAAACTAAACACCTCTATTAAAAGTATAGGCTATTTCTAAAATATACAAATCTATGCATAGTTAATTATGTCACGGCTATTACTCATACCCAATCCTTCCGTAGCAAGCCTCAGACAATACAAAAACTCCGCGATCCAGGCCAGCACAGGCGGCTATTCACCAGTTTACTCAAGGGCTGTCTGGATCGAGCGTGAACTTAACCGAGTCAAAGTCGTACAAGCTGTTATTGAGCGCCGTTTAAAGCATTACCAGGCAGCGAAGCGACTAGGTGTAGCTGCTCGCATTTGAAACCGGCCATTACAGCTAGGCGTCAAATCTGGCAGCATGGAGTTGCATACTGAGCGCACGGGCTGCCGCATCCCTGACCGACGCATGTTCATCCTGACAAGCGCCGGCCATAGGCCAAGAAGCGCAGCAATTCAATCCCAAAATTCGAGGACATTTACCACTGATAAGTCACAGCATGGTGCTATATTAGATTGTGTTATCCATCTAGGCCTTTTAATTTGGTAGAAAAAAGCTCACTTTTAGCTATACCGTGGTCCTCTTCTCACATTTTTATAAGGAGCAGAAAATGATAACGTTAGTCGGTACACAAAACGATTTTCTAAATGAGATCAAGGAATTTCAAAGAGATCTGTAAGGCTAAACGCACTACGACCGATGCTTTGAAGGTAGATGTATTGATTTGCGAGAATAATGCTTTGAATTCACGACAGAGGAAAAGATGAGTACACCAACTACACCAACCTTAGCCGCCACAACCTCACGCGAGGGCAGCCAGACAGCACGCAGCCTTCATTCAGCTGAGATAGCTCCCATCATCTCAGGCGTTTCTTGGGGTGCCATTTTTGCAGGCGCAGCCGGGGCAGCAGCGCTTTCTTTGATTCTTCTGATGCTTGGCATGGGCCTCGGCTTGTCATCCGTTTCGCCGTGGTCGAACCAAGGCGCCAGCACGGCGGCGATAGGTATGTCGACCATTTTGTGGCTTACTTTTACGCAACTAGCGGCGTCTGGTGTGGGCGGCTATCTGGCCGGTCGCCTGCGGACGAAATGGGCGGTCGTGCAAACTAACGAGAGATGTTTTCGCGACACAGCGCATGGTTTCATTACATGGGCCGTAGCGACGCTATTGACCGCAGCATTGCTGACTACAACGATCAGCTCTATTCTCACTAGAGGCGGCGAAGCAGTTGCCTCAGTAGCCGGCACTGCTGCCAGCGCTGGAGGGGCCGTAGTCAAGAACGCTGCTCCTTCCCTTGGTGAGAACACGGATTACTTTGTCGATTCGCTTTTTCGCAAGGACATGAGCGCCTCAACGGGCTCATTTTCAGCACAGCCAACAGGCAGTGAAGTCAACTCGGCCAATTCCAAGTCTGAAGTGATTCGTATCTTTTCCAATAGCATCCGAACGAACACTTTGCCTTCAGAAGATAGGCGCTACGTTGCCCAATTGGTTGCGCAACGCACAGGCATGGCTCAAGCCGATGCCGAAAAGCGCGTGACAGCTATCTTTGACAAGATTCAGGTGAAGCTCAAGGAGGTCGAGGTCACTGCGAAGGAATCCGCCGACAAGGTGCGCAAAGCGTCTTCCTATGCAGCGCTTTGGTTTTCTGCATCGTTGCTTTTCGGTGCTTTTTTTGGCAGTTTAGGTGCCATGTATGGCGGCCGTCGCCAAGATTTATAAATCGCCACAGAATGGTTTTTATAGCCGTAACATGCATTCACCGCTATTGCTTTTTTTTGGTATGCCCATTCCGATCACCATTTTGATCGCTTTGTTCATGCCCTCATTCTTGTGGCATCCTTTTAAAGGACTCAATCATGGCAAGCACAAAGACGGCAACGACGACCACGAAGAAGAGCACCCATGCATCAAAAATCTTAGGAGCCACAGCGATGCTGCGGGCTGACCACAAACACGTCAAGGAGCTTTTCGAAGAATACGAAAAAGCGCGCGTGGCCACGAAGAAAAAAGACTTGGTCACGCAAATTTGCATCGAGTTAACGGTCCATGCCCAGCTTGAAGAGGAGATATTTTATCCCGCCGTCAAGAAAGCTTTAAAGGACCACGAGCTGGTGCCTGAGGCAACTGTCGAACACGATACCCTCAAGAACCTCGTCGCTCAAGTCAAGGACGTTGAGCCCAGTGGCGAAATGTTCGACGCGAAGATCAAAGTGTTGTCCGAGTACGTGAAGCATCATGTCAAGGAAGAGCAGAACGAGATGTTTCCAAAGGTCGAGGGCTCAAAGTTAGACATGATTGAACTAGGTGCCCAGATGGCAGCTCGTAAGGATGAGTTGATGATAAAGTTTGCGTAGTTGATGTAGTCCATCTCAGTTTTTGCAAAAACTGAGATGGACTGAAGTTGCCGGCCCTCGGAGATCAACCGAACGGAAAATGTACATAAGCCGTTGGTCTATCCGGAAGACGTAGATGAGCGCTAGGAGCGGCCAAAAAATGAGCGTTTCTAACTATCGCCCATTCGGTTCCGCATGCTTCTGGAGTAGCTTAGACAGAAGCGTCTTTATGTCTAGAAAGTGCATCAAAAATCATGAAATACACAGTTTTAAGTAATATTATTTGCCACTTTCGGGTAGGGTAAGGATTAGTGCGCAAATGAGTAACACTGTAAATTTCTAACTGGTCAAAACCTGACAGATGAGCCTGAAACCAACGATTAGGGGCAGAACAAGCAGATCAGTCATTGAATAGGCTCGAGCGGTACGTCAGCAGTCAGAATGAAACGCATTGTCCTTGATGATAGAAAGGGCTCCCCGTTAGAAGTGGCCTGCGTAATGGCCTGAATATCTACGCCTGGTCACGTCAATCAAGCATGGAACTATTGAGAAGTTACGGTCAAGCGTACTTTAAAACCCAAGTAAAAACGCGATCACTGCCTGCTTTCAGTGCGAAGGGGCGCGTTGTACATGCAAAATTCGAGTTTAACTGCCCGATCGGGGTTGTTGAAAACGGATTGGTTTTCCCATCTACCATTTCAAAATTAGACAATGTACAGCTATCAAATCCTGTGGTGCTATAGTTTGTGACATCGCTATTTACATAGCGTACTGAAAAACCATCTTCATTAACTGCAGTATTCTGAAAATCAGCAAAAGAGGTGAAGTCGGTCTCAATGGTGATATTTACAGTTAGCGTTTTAGAACTTAGCGTATCTGTTCGCATTATAGTACCTCGTTCAAACGTTATAACTGTATGGGCTTGTAGGTCAATATCCGTTGCATATTCTGCGTTTCTTCTAGCTAATCTAAAGTTGGTCGTATCGAAGGATAAAATAACCTGGCTATTGCGTTCCTGCACATTTAGATTTTTATAATAGGTGACTGGAATGTAATTTTTCTCATTATAAGAAACCTGAGGAATCAATAATGCGTAACCCACATCTGTTGTTCCATAAATTAACTTGTCGGAAAAAGGTATTGGATAGTATGGAGTATGCGAGTTAAGGTCTGGTGCTTGGCTTAGGTTCAGATTAATTACGCGCTTTCCATCGCGTACCGTGACCAGCGCTGCGCTATATGGGTGGTCCTTATCAGTAGGCAAGTTGTACCAAGTAAGGGTATAATTCGGCATCATATTTAGCCAGGCTTGAAAATCAGAATCAGGCATAGGTGCCTTACCGCCAAAACCTAGCTTATTCCACCAGGCATTCACATACATATAATGGTATAAGAGGCTAAAATTTTCACCCATGGCACGATTCTTGCCGCGGTAAGCGTCTGTCCCGCGACCTTTAACCCACATATTTACTGATGGAGTAGGCAGGGTAGCGTCGTACCAGAAAGTGCTATAGCGATAAGCCGATTTACAAGTGAATGCATAGGCTATCTGCATTTCCTGTGCGGATAACACGCCTGCATTTGCCGCTGCCGTTAGGATTTCCGTAAAACCTGTATCTCCATATGGGCCGATAGACCGGCCATAGTTGAAACCCTGACCATCCATATTGAGTTGGGGAAGAATTAAATCAACCGATTTTCGCAGATAGCCCTTTAATTCCTGCGTTAAATTAGTCTCATCTCCCATCTCAAGAGCGCGTTCTAGAACTTCAGGGATAAGCACAGCGCTATATCGATCAAAGCGCGCCTGGTCATAATAGGTCTTATTAACATTCGATGCTTCGTCGGAGAATCCACCAGAAGAGTCATCTCTAATATGACCAATAATTTTATGCAAAAGTGCATCACGTGCACTCATCGATGCCACATCGGGGTCGGTGGATGAGAAGAATGTCGGATTGCTCCATTCTAGCTTTTGTCTCAACCCAGCAATTCCATATGCGACTGCATAATAATTTTTAGCCGTATTAAGCGACTCAATATCAATGGAGCGGCTTACTGCTGGGCAGTTGCCGCTTTTATATACTCCAAACATATCACAGAAAGTCAAATGACTTTCCAGTATAGCCAGCATTGCGTCATTGAAAACTTCATTGAGCATATACTGTTCTTTAAAATTATTGAGTGCAATAAGGTAATATAACTCGCCCCAAGAGTTATTTGCATAGAGGTAATCAACATTACTTATCTGCGCCATCATCGCGGTAGTTATTTTTTGATATGTTGCAAGGTAATCTGCATAATTCGGATCACCTTTCGCTTTCATATCAATCAATATATTCGACAGGCCGAGTGCCAGCTTACCAGGCAAGAATTTATCTCCCGTCTTCGTATCCAACACACGTATCGGGTTGCCGTCGCCAAGATCAATCTCTACTTGCGTGAAATCTGGTGCTGCCCTAATGAGATCAAAAAGTGCTCTCAGCTGCCCCATCATGGTAATGGATACACCAGCTCCCCCTGGCACGCTCGTATCTGGCATGCCGTAAACAATCCCATGAAGAGAAGAAGCAGCTACAGTGCAAGGTACTTTGTTTGTCTCGGGAGGCAAGGTAACTATAGTAGAAAGAGGGAAAGTCAGCGCATTTCTCAAATGATCTGCAACTTTGTTGTCTACCGCTTTCCGTACTATTTGTACTGGTTGCGCAGAGACTTTGTATTGCGAATCATTTGAAAAATGAACGTGGCTATTCAGGTCATCACGTCTCTCGCTTGTGCGTGCATTGGTTAGAGATAAAGGGAGTGTACTGAGCGCAAAAGCGACTGGGGAGAGTTTCGATAAAAGCATTTTTGTTTCCTAATCCGAATGGAGTTTAGATAAGAAAAATTCCAGAATCAAATCCATATGTCCTGTCTATTTTTCAGCTTTCACTTTCATAAAAGTTAATGTTATTTGAAATTTCAGCTGCGTATTTCAGCTGTACTCATCAATATTTAACTACAGTTTTAAAATAATGCATTAGAACCAATCAAATGCTCAATCCTAGGCGTTCTGCTGCCTGGTAATGCTTCAAACGAAGTTCGATAACTGCCTCTATGACCTTAACTCGGTCAAGCTCGCGCATGCTCATCATAATACATCCAAGTTTAGTTATCACACATACCTCAAATCAGCGATATAAATCGCTTAGCATAAGGTGGTGGCTCAGAATCGAGAGGGAAACTGTTTTTATTAAATTTTGGGGAGCTTGAATTGTATCGTACGATACAATTCAAGGATGAAAACTCAAATGATCAAACCAACATATGAATTCTATAGCCAGCTACAGCAGGCCTATGATTGGTTTAATAAGACACTCTTTGAAAATGCACTGCCATCTTGCCTTATCACGGTGCAGCGCGAGAAAAATACGCTAGGTTTCTTTTCCCCTCTTCGATGGAGCAATGAGGGTGAAAAAAACGTTCATGAAATAGCTCTAAATCCTGCTTATTTTGCTAACAGAAAAATCGTTGAAGTCTTTCAAACTTTAGTGCATGAACAATGCCATTTATGGCAGCATGAATTTGGTAGGCCAAGTCGCTCTGGTTATCATAATCGTGAATGGGCCGACAAAATGGAATCTATAGGCTTAATGCCAAGCTCAACTGGTCGTCCAGGTGGAGATAAAACTGGACAAAGAATGTCTGATTATTTGATCAAGACCGGCCAGTTTAAGAAAGCGTGTATTGAGTTGATCGAATCAGGCCATCAATTTAGATGGGCGGATCGCAGAATCCCAAGGTCTGATATTTTGAACCTATCACAACACTCAGTTATTCCACTCTCTCCAGATCAAGATGGGTCTACGCTCTTGCAGTCTTTGATACCTTCCCCAGAAAGCCTCCTTAGCATACCTATGGCGACATTGATTCCCCATTTTGAACACCATGCCGAACAGCAAAAAGCCAAATCAAAGACAAAATATTCCTGCTCAATTTGTGATATCAACGTGTGGGGAAAGCCCAATCTTCATATCCGATGTGAGGCGTGTAGCGAACTTTTTATATCTATATGAAGGCAGGGCAGGGGAACTTACCAAACTGATAGTTGTATCGACCGACAATTGAAATCTATGGTCCCCTCCGTTTTTGCAAGACAAACTGATTTTTAATGTTGTATGTGACTTATGGGTTTGTGGTTCTGTTGAGAACTGTGACCTTATTTATCCGGTCTTTTTTGTATACAGCGGCTTAAAATTTATTGGTACATAGTCTATATGACTATCATCAGAATTTTCCGAGGGGACGTTTTCTTTTTCCCCAATCAGTGCTGCAAAGGCAAGAAGGGGTGGAATTTGGATCCAATATCTAGTTCCTCGGGCATTACTTCGCCCAATGCGCCGGTCGTTACACATCCTTGGAAAGTCTTATCGTTCGATTTTTTTGTGCGCCGTGCAAAGGCACGGTTTCTCAGCGGGTGCGAATTCCGCCCGGCGATTCTCGCTCCAGCCAGTAGCAAGCGGAGCGGTCGTGGAGGTATACCAAGGGTCAAGAACCATAAAATGAAAAACATTCTTCTTGTTTTTCAAGAGCAGTGCGATTAGTATCCCTCCAGTTTTTTTATATTCAGTCGATATGTTCGGCTGGGATCAGCTTCAATTTATTTTTTGCACAGCCGGTATCGACCATGAGCGACGGCAAAATCGCGCGAGCGGTGTGCACTCAAGCAACGTCGATCTGATCTAATGAATCAGCATTAAAGAAAATGGAGAATAAATATGTTAGGGAAAATATCTCACTCGGCGTTACCAGAAACCCTCACGCGGAACGTCGCTGAATATTATTTAAGCCAAGCTCGCACTGAGAGGGAAAAAGGGCACTTGGATGCAGCGCTGACCCTATACGATCAATTGAAAGAAACACTGAAGTCGCTTGGGAGCGTAAAAGAGGCCTTGAGGAAAGCGCAAGATCCCCACACATTAGCAGATGAGACCTTACGGGCCATGATGGCCGATGCTTATTTCGAACGTGGGGAAGTGTTAAAAGGCTTAAATTTATTTGCCAAGGCACGGTCCAGTTATCTTAAGGCTGAAATATGGGGACACGATGAGGCCAAGCAACATCGCGTGGAAGCTTCGCAGCCCCTTCCATCATCAAATAAGTCGGCTTCGGTTCGGACTGCCGTACCTACCTCAATGTCTGTCGAGGAAAAAAGCGATCTGGTGGATTATCTGTTTGAAAAGGCGCTGTTGACGCTGAGCTCCTTAGAGGTGCCCAATAAGCCCACCCTTTTTCTGGTCTATGCCCACGACAATCCCGCTCACGGCAAGGCCGAGGCCTCTACGTCTAAATATTTAATCGATAAGTTATCTAACCTCCGAGGCGTCAACTTGTATTCGGATCAAACGCCGATGGGACAAGCGTATTCAAGCTCCGCGGAAAATCTGAAAGGGGAAGGCAAGCTAGAGGATATCTTAACCAATCAGCTCTGTTTGTTGCCGGCTCGGTTAATTAAAGAGGTGGAACCGGTCGATAAGGTTGTGGTGTGTTGTTCTCAGGTATTAGGAAATTACCTGAAAGACTGGTCAGATTATAAAAAGTTTTATGAGGAACTGCGAGAGGCCTACGGCGAAGATCGAGAGGCCTATCTCAAAGACGGTGGACAAAAAGGTCCTGCGGCAATCCGTGAGGTGGTCAGGAAATTTTCACAAGAGGAAAAATATAAGGCCGGGTTCCATCATGTGTTGACGGAAATGGCTTTTTTGGAAATCCGGGCAGAGCATCTGAACGATCAGCACGGCATTATCCCGGTTTCGTTAACTTCAAATAGCTATGACCAATGTTTGGCATATTTTATTCCAGCGACCACGGTTCGGATGGAGGATATTCCGAGATTTGAGGAGCAAGCCCAAGCGGGACGAGAAGTGTATGCGAATCAAAGTCGGCACGGGGTGCTGTTTAAGGTGATCGAACGGCTGTTAGTGGACAGCGATGAGGCGAAAACGTTTCTAAGCAAATTTTGGTATGGACACAGCGATTTTATTTTCCGTTTAAAGAGTGATGCAAAGTTTGGCAAGCTGGAATTCGCCAAGCTATTAGACGGCATTTTCGATGGTATACGGACCGCGCTGCAGAGCCAGCTTGCGTCCACCGTGCAGCAACAACATCAACAACTGCGGGTGCTCAATACAGACCCCAGGAGCGCGCTGAAGGAACATTATTTCGCGGCTCTCAAGCAAGATAAGGCATTTGCGCAAACTCTACAGCTGTATGTTGAGCCGCGCGGCAAAGCGAGCCTGGATGGGGAAATCGAGATTTTTAACCTGTTACCCCAAGTGCAAGCGTTGCTAAACGATAAACAAGTGATCTTGTTGACGGGGGACGCCGGGGCGGGCAAAACCACCTTCAACCGCCGTCTAGAAAAGCATTTATGGGACAATAAAAAAGCAGACGACGATGCAATTCCGCTGTTTATTTCTCTGGCGAGTATTGACAAGCCTGAGGACGATCTGATTGCCAAAGCGTTAAAGAAAAGTGGCCTGTCAGACTTTCAGATTCAGAAATTAAAAAAAGAAAAACAAAGGTTCGTCTTTATTTTGGACGGCTATGATGAGATTCGGCAGACGCAGAATCTGTATCTAAGCAATGCCATCAACCAGCCCGACGGCTGGCAGGGTCAAATGGTGATCAGTTGTCGCAGCGAATATCTGGGCCAGGACTATCGCAGCCGTTTTCAACCGAATCCGAATTTGCAGGACCAGGACACGTTGTTTCAAGAAATCGTGGTCGAGCCGTTTTCAAAAGAAGAGCGCAATCAGTATTTAGAAGAATATGTTAAATACAACCCAACGGAGTGGGCAGCGCAACAATATCAAAAAGCCCTCGAAGAACCTCATTTAAAAGCCTTAGCCAGCAACCCATTTTTGTTGCGTGTGGTGCTAGAAGCCTTGCCGTACGTGGAGAAAAAGAGGAAAGCGCCAACTGCCATCCAGTTACGCCTGGACCTGTACAACCAGTTCGTTAGACAATGGTTCGAACGTAACCAGCAGCGCTTAAGCACACAAAATTTAACCGGGACACAAAGGGAAATCTTCAGAGCGTTGTGCGATGATGACTTTGTCCAGCACGGTATCGGATTTGTGAAAGACTTAGCGGTGCATTTCTATACAGAGAATGCGGGTAACCCGGTTGTCGAGTATTCTTTATACAAAGACAAGGGGAATTGGAAGGACGCTTTTTTCGGTCGGGAAGAAGAAAAGCAACCGCTGCAAGACGCCTGGCCGCTGAGCCGAAGCGGCAATCAGTACCGGTTTATCCATAAATCACTGCTGGAATATTTTGTGGCGCAGGCGCTCTTCGATTCGTTCGATGAGTGCATGGCGCTGGGCACCCGCCGCCGTGGTAGCAACGCCTCAGTCTATAGTTTTGAAAACCAAGCTGTTTTGCCCGGCCGAAGGCTGCGAGAATTATCGTTAGCCCCAAAGCATTGGGTAAACGATCTGGGTGTTGTGCGCTTGTTGGCTGAGCGTGTTGAGCAAGAGACTCCATTTAAGAAACAGCTGTTAGCGATCATCGAGCGCTCCAAAACCGATGCTAGGGTACGCCAAGTAGCAGCGAATGCGATCACGATCTTGGTCAAAGCGGGCGTGCAGTTTAATGGCGCGGATTTAAAAGGAATCCAGATTCCAGGAGCGGATCTGAGTGAGGGCGTATTCGATTCTGCTCAGTTGCAAAGAGCAGATTTGAGAAAAACCAATCTTCGCGCTATATGGCTGCGCAACGCCAATTTAAGCGGTGCGCAAATGGCCGCGGTACAGTTTGGCGAATGGCCGTATCTCCAAGAGGAGAACCATGTGTATTCCTGCGCGTATTCACCGGATGAGAAAACCTTTGCCGTAGGTCTTACGGGTGGCAACATCAACGTGTATGCGACTTCAAATTGGGAAAAAATTCACACCTTATTAACACGTCCCTACAGTGCTTACAGTTTTTACAGTCCTTGCAGTTTTTATAGCGTGACGTATTCGCCGAACGGAGAGCAGATCGCCTCTGGCGATGGGGACTATAATGTGCGGCTGTGGGACGTGGAAACCGGTGCTTGTCGCCACACCTTAAGCGGCCATACCGACGATGTTTTAAGCGTCGCGTATTCGCCGACGGGCGATCAGATCGCCTCTGGCAGTGGGGACTATACGGTGCGACTGTGGGATGCTTACTCGGGACAGTTGCGCCACACCTTAAGCGGCCATACGCACCGGGTTACTAGCGTGGCATATTCGCCGAGTGGAGAGCAGATCGCCTCTGGCAGTGATGACAAGACGGTGCGACTGTGGGACGCGCACTCGGGGCAGTTGCGCCACACCTTAGAAGGACATACCTACACTGTTTGGAGCGTGACGTATGCGCCGAGCGGAGAGCAGATTGCCTCTGGCAGTGGGGACTATACTGTGCGACTGTGGGACGTGGAAACGGGTGCTGCCCGCTACACTTTAAGCGGCCATACCGACCCTGTTACTAGCGTGACATATTCGCCGAGCGGAGATCAGATTGCCTCTGGCAGTGATGACAAGACGGTGCGGCTGTGGGACACGAAATCTGGTCAGCTGCGCGACACCTTAATCGGCCATACCGACCGTATTGCTAGCGTGACATATTCGCCGAGCGGCGAGCAGATCGCCTCGGGCGGTTGGGACAAGACAGTACGACTGTGGGACGCGCAATCGAGGCAGCTGCGCCCCAATTTAAGTGGCCATACCCACGAGGTCGTTGATAGCGTGGCGTATTCGTTCAGCGGTCAGCAGATTGCCTCCGTTCTGCGCTATGTGGTGCAGCTACGGGACGCGCACTCAGGTCAGGTGCTCCATACCTTAAGCGGCCATAACGACTATGTTAATCATGCGATGTATTCGCCGAACGGAGAGCAGATCGCCTCGGGCAGTAGGGACTGTACGGTGCGACTGTGGGATACGCGCTCGGGGCAGTTGCGCCGCACCTTAAGCGGCCATACCAGCCATGTTTTAAGCGTCGCGTATTCGCCGAGCGGCGAGCAAATCGCCTCCGCCAGTACTGACCAGACAGTGCGTCTGTGGGACACGAAAACGGGTGAGCATCGCCACACCTTAGACGGGCATACCCGCGAGGTTTATAGCGTGGTGTATTCGCCCAATGGCCAACAGATCGCCTCAGGCAGTCGTGACAATACGGTGCGGCTGTGGGATGCTTACTCGGGGCAACTGCGCCACACCTTAAGCGGCCATACTGGCGAGATTACTAGCGTGACGTATTCGCCGAACGGAGAGCAGATCGCCTCTAGTAGTGGGGAAAATATGGTGTTTCTGTGGGATGCTTACTCGGGGCAACTGCACCACGCCTTAATCGGCCATACCAGCCATATTTGGAGAGTAGCGTATTCGCCGAGTGGAGAGCAGGTCGCCTCTGGCAGTTGGGATAATACGGTACGTCTGTGGGATGCTTACTCGGGGCAACTGCGCCACACCTTAAGCGGCCATACCAACTGGGTTAGCAGCGTGGCGTATTCGCCGAGCGGAGATCAGATTGCCTCTGGCAGTGATGATAATACGGTGCGTCTGTGGGACGCGCACTCGGGGCAGTGCCGGGCGGTGATTCAAGGTTTTAGTGAACGGATCCATAGTCTTGCCTGGAAAGTCACGCCCAATGGCAACTATCTGGTAACGGGCAGTTACGACAAGTCAGTACGCCAGTGGTATATGATAGAAGAGAATGATCAAGTTCAGGTGCGCCTGTGCTGGAGTTCAACACATACTATGCTTGCTGTGACGGATGCCTCTATCCAGGATGTGCAAGGCTTAAGCCGGATGAACCAAAGGCTCTTAGAGCAGCGCGGAGCGGGATTGCTGAAGAAAACTGAAGGTAGCACGGTAGTCTCCTTTATCGATGGCGTGCAGGGTTTAAGTGGCTTGGATAAACGGCTCTTAGAGCAGCAAGGAGCGACGTCGCCTGAGAAAACTGAAGATAGCATAGTATCTTGCGAGGAAGATTCCGCTCCGACGAAACATCCTGTAAGTAAGAATACTTTCTTAAAGGGCTTTGCGAAGAAGAAGATTTTTGGCTAACAACCGATGCATCGCTATGCCTTCTAAATAGTACTGGCATAGGGTGCAACGTCACTCGGGCGCTGCCCGGCCAGTTCACTTTCATAGTGAGCTCACGGAGCGCTCCGAGTGACTAGGTCAGCCCACCATGGCTTCAATCAAGCATTCAAGAAACAAATTATAAAGTGTTGATTATTAAAGATTTTTTAACTTACTCTTGAGGTATAGGCACAAGTTGAAATCCTAGTTTCTCCGCGCGTTGGGAGAGGTTATGCACGACGCGTTGCTGGTAGCGCTGCTCATAATAATCTTGGCCTTCATCCACATATTCAGTCCCTTTGGTCAGCATAGCGTAAATGAGGCGAGCCAGCTTATGAGTTCGCCGTGATGGCTTGTGGTCGATCTAGGCGGGCGCACAGGCGGCGATAATACGCCCCTAACGCAGACTGACTTCGTCGTAAAGCAGCTGCGGCCATTCTCATTCTAAGAGCTTGCGCGGCACAATGCCCTCCGGCAATTGGTGGTTGCTTGGACGTCCGTTTCGTTTTGAAATCAGGCCTGAGGCACCTTCGGTTTGAAGTTGCCCCCTATACCGATCAATCTACTAGCGGAATCATTGCTTACAGCCTTGCGAGCAATCCATCTACATGATCTTTGTAATATTTCTATTCAGATTCATTCGAACTGACGTTGAGATATAGGTACGAGCTGGAAGCCCAGTTTCTCTACGCGTTGAGAGATGTAGCGTATGACTCGCTGCTGGTAGCGTTGTTCATAATAATCTTGCCCCTCATCCACATACTCAGCTCCTTTGGTCAGCATGACGTAGATGAGACGGGCTAGTTTATGAGCAGTTGCTGTAATGGCTTTAGGTTTATCCAAACGTGCGCACATGCGGCGATAATAGGCACCTAACGCAGATTTACTTTGTCCGTAAAGCAGCGGCGGCCATTTTAAGGGCTTGCGTCGCTCGATTAGCGGTGCGTTTACAAGTGCTCGAAAGCACTTTCCCTCCCGAAACCTTGGTGCCCGGGCATAAACCTAGCCAGGAGGTGAAATGCTTGACGCTCTTGAAGCGCGATAAATTTGTGCCGACCTCCGAGATCACCTTTAATGCTGTGATAGCATCGATAATTTCTATTTAGCTAAAACCAGACATTACTATCTAGCTGCTACAACATGTCAAGGCTAAATAGAAATGTCTTATCTTGGGCTAAATAGAAGTGTCTGGTTTTTATGATTAAAATAAAAGGGGGTAGGGTTATCTGCGGTAGCCCCCACCAGGTCCTCTATCCCAAAAGCGGGGGCTGAGGTGGTCAATCCATGTTAGAGTCCCAGCAATCTGTCTCGTTAGCCTTTCGAGGCTAAACAATATCGTGCCGAAAATCTAAAAAAAGACCTTATTGAGGCGCAAAAAACGTCTCGTTGGCGCGCCCCATTGAATATACGTATAGATACAATCAGATCATATTTGAAGCGTGATCCGATTCAAGCTGATCCTTGGCCGTGATTCGCAAAAAATCCGCCACATCTCAGTCTAAACTGCTGATTTGAATAAAATTAAGACCACCTCAATCTACCTTTTTTGCTTCATCAGCACACAAAATAAGTTTTTCACGTTCTCCCGCTTCACTTCCTCCAGATGCTGCCTCTCGGATACTTTGTTGAATGCGGCTAAGACAAGCCTTTAAGCGCTCATCCATAGGTAATTCTCGAGTTTGGCAGAGTTTAAAAAGTGCTTCTTCATACTCCTTATCTAACTCGCGGTTTCTTCTTTTATGTTTGCCTTAGTAAATATAAGAAAATGTGACGTATGGGTGTGATGAGGCATTTCTGTATTAAGATCGAGGACATGCTAGGGCTGCTGAGGCACTAGGTAAGCAGGAAAAGCTGTCCAAATAAGCCTAGAACTATATTCAAGTCTATTTAAATTTTGCCTGTTAATATCGCCAAAACTTAACTCAAAGATACCCATGCTAAACCCTATTTCGCTTTCTACTATTTCATCCTATACGGCAGCACAAAAACCTACAGTGCCTACATTACTCTCACTCCCCATCGAAGTTCGAGAAGAAATAGAAAGTCATTTGGACTGGACGGCCAAGAAGGCGTTTTTTGAAGCATTGACTATAGTGACTCGCGACGAAGAACCCTTGGATTCGCCTGCTCTAAAATTACACTTGCTGCAGCAAAGAATTGTGCCGAAATATCAACGGATGCTAGTTAAGTCGGATGCAAGCTTGCAAGCCTTTGCATTGAATCAATTGCAAAGGCTAGGTGAATCAGGACAACTCGATCAAGTGGTAGAGAAACCAGCATTTTTTGAGTTGTTACGCCTTGCTGATAATCCAGAGCTATTTGGATATTTAAGAGAAAAAGTCCAGCAAGAGCCGGAGTTGAAGGCAAATTTACTAAGCTGGGTCGAACGCTCGAAAACAGAAGAAGTACAGCCCATGGCGGCTAATGCACTGACTCTATTAGTGAAAAGTGGCGTCCAGTTTAATAGAGTGAATTTAAATGGAATACGGGTACCAGGTGCGGATTTGAGTGGTGGAGTATTCGATTCAGCGCAATTGCAAGGATCGGATTTGACTGGAGTCAACCTTCGGACGAGTTGGCTGCGCCAGGCGAATTTAAGCGGGGCGCAGATGGGCGGTGTGAAGTTTGGCGAATGGCCTTATCTCCAGGAAGAGAGTGAGATATATTCCTGCGCGTATTCCCCGGATGGGAAAGCGTGTGCGGTGAGCCTCGCAGACGGTACGATCAGCGTCTATGAAACCTCGAGCTGGGAGAAAATCCACACCTTACAAGGGCACATCAGCACTGTCTTGAGCGTGGTGTATTCGCCGGATGGTCAGCAGATTGCCTCGGGTGGAAATGACTATACAGTTCGCTTATGGGATGCGCACAGCGGTGAGGCCGTCCGCACTTTACAAGGGCATACCGCCAGGGTTTTTAGCGTGTCGTACTCGCCGAGCGGCCATCAGATCGCCTCGGGCAGTAATGACAAGACGATTCGTCTGTGGGGCGCGCATAGCGGGGAGACCGTCCATACCTTACAAGGAGGGCATGTCTCCCATGTTATGAGCGTGGTGTATTCGCCAAGCGGTCATCAGATCGCCTCGGGTGGCGGCAATATAATTCGTCTGTGGAACGTGCACAGCGGGGAGATCACCCACACCTTACAAGGGCATACCGGTGATGTTTTTAGCATGGCGTATTCGCCAAACGGTCATCAGATCGCCTCGAGCAGTGCTGACAAGACGGTACGCCTGTGGGACGCGCACAGCGGGGAAACTATCCACACCTTACAAGGGCATACTGATTGTGTTATGAGTGTGGCGTATTCACCAAGTGGTCATCAGGTCGCCTCGGGCAGTTATGACAATACAGTTCGTTTATGGGATGCGCACAGCGGGAAGGCTGTCCACACCTTACAAGGGCATACCGCCTTTGTAAGGTGTGTGGCGTATTCGCCAAACGGTCATCAGATTGCCTCGGGCAGTGCTGACGATACGGTACGTCTGTGGGACGCGCGTAGCGGGGAGGTCGGCCATACCTTACAAAAAGGGCATACCAATAGGGTTAGTAGCGTGGTGTACTCGCCGAGTGGTCATCAGATTGCCTCGAGCAGTTGGGACAAAACGGTTCGTCTGTGGGACACGCACAGTGGGGAGGTTGGCCACACCTTACAAGGGCATACACAATCAGTTAGTAGCGTGGCGTATTCGCCGAGCGGTCATCAGATTGCCTCGAGCAGTTGGGACAAAACGATTCATCTGTGGGACGCACACAGCGGGGAGGCTAGCCATACCTTACAAGGGCATACCGATAGGGTTAGTAGCGTGGTGTACTCGCCGAGTGGTCATCAGATTGCCTCGAGCAGTTGGGACAAAACGGTTCGTCTGTGGGACACGCACAGCGGGAAGGTCGGCCACACCTTACAAGGGCATACCGACAGGGTTAGTAGCGTGGTGTATTCGCCGAGCGGCCATCAGATCGCCTCGAGCAGTGATGACAAGACGGTTCGTCTGTGGGACGCGCACAGCGGGGAGGCCGTCCACACCTTACAAGGGCATACCGACAGGGTTAGTAGCGTGGTGCATTCGCCGAGCGGCCATCAGATCGCCTCGAGCAGTTGGGACAAAACGGTTCGTCTGTGGGACGTGCACAGCGGGGAGGTCGGCCACACCTTACAAGGGCATACCCACTGGGTTAATAGCGTGGTGTATTCGCCGAGCGGTCATCAGATCGCCTCGGGCAGTGATGACAAAACGGTTCGTCTGTGGGACGCGGCCTCGGGTCAGTGTTTAGCGGTAGTTCGAGATTTTCATGGGGGCATTAATAGCCTTGCCTGGAAAGAGATATCTAATAGCAGTTATTTGGTAACCGGCTGTGTCGATAAATCGGTTCGCGTATGGCAGGTCATCGAAGAAGAGGGACGTTATCAAGTACGGCTATTTTGGAGTACATTGCATGATAGATTGATTTTGACAGGCACTGCCATTCAAGGCATAGAAGGCTTAAGCCCGATGAATAAGAAGCTGTTAAAGCAGCGTAAGGCCGTGGGTGAGCCGAGTCCATGCTTTGGTGAATAATACAGAAATGCGTATTTCAGACTATCGTGACCGCCTATTTCAGGATCGTGACCGGTCATTATAGAATTATCGTGACCGCTGATTACAGAATTGTCGTGACCTATTTTGGGTAAAATTTCTGAAATCGGAAAGCTAGAAATGATCGGCGATTTGATAAGTCTGTAGGCAAGCGAAGGTAATTTGAATAACCCGGTATCGTGATGCGCTTTTTAGGTATGCGATGCCAAGTCGACGAATTACCATGCGCAAAGTTAAAGAAGTATTAAGGCTGCGGTATGAATGCCGCTTGTCGCTAGAGGCGATTGCCCGGGCCTTGTCGCTCTCTAAAGGCGTTGTTGCCAAGTACATTAAGCTTGCTAGCCAAGCGGGTTTAGCCTGGGAAGAGGCGCAAGCGCTAGACGAAACAGCGCTGTTATCCAGACTGAAGCCCAAATCTGAGACACCTGTCGTGCGCGCGTCCCAGTTCACGCCGCCGGATTATGCTTGGCTTCATCAAGAACTCAAACGCGAAGGCGTCACACTGCAATTGCTGTGGGAAGAGTATTGCGCGCAATGTCCGGGCCGGCCTTACAGCTATACAAGCTTGTGCGTACATTACCGTGCTTGGGCCAAGACACTCAAGCGCTCGATGCGCCAGATTCATCGAGCGGGTGAGAAGTTATTTGTTGACTATGCTGGCCAGACCATTGCCGTGGCCAACCTGCATAACGTTGAAACCCATCAAGCTCAACTGTTTGTAGCGGTACTAGGCGCTTCTAACTATACATTTGCGATAGCGACTGCTGGCCAGACCTCGGCAGACTGGATCGAGGCGCACACCCAGGCGCTCGCCTATATCGGAGG
Source organism: Mycoavidus sp. SF9855 (assembly GCF_024582735.1). Classification (NCBI taxonomy): domain Bacteria; kingdom Pseudomonadati; phylum Pseudomonadota; class Betaproteobacteria; order Burkholderiales; family Burkholderiaceae; genus Mycoavidus; species Mycoavidus sp. SF9855. The sequence continues at coordinate 1,124,982 of NZ_CP102085.1, read as the reverse complement.
CAGTCCCGAAGTCATCGTTTGTGACAATGCTCGCGCCTTAATTGCTAACCCTGATCGGTATGAACCTCAGGTGGGGCGTCTGTATGCTGAGTTCGCTGCCCATTACAGCTGCGCAGTACTGCCTGCACGGCCTTATAAGCCACAGGACAAAGGCAAAGTAGAAGTCGGTGTGCAAATTGCTGAACGCTGGATTCTCGCACGCTTGCGTAACCTGCGTTTCTTCAGCTTGTCCGAATTGAACCACGCTATCGCGACTCTGCTGATAGACCTCAACACCCGGCCATTCAAGAAATTGCCTGGCAATCGCATCCAAGCGTTCGAGGCAATCGATCGTCCAGTGCTGCGGCCACTGCCAGCACAACCGTTTGAACTGGCGCGTTGGAAGAAAGCGCGGGTGTCAATTGATTACCACATTGACGTCGATCGTCATTATTACAGCGTGCCCCACCAATTGGTGGGACGTGAGGTCGAGGTCCGCATCACGGCTGGCACCATTGAATGCTTCCATCAGGGCAAGAGGATAGCCTCCCACCCCAACGTAGCAAGTCACCTAATACCCAACGACCATCACACGACCTTGGTCGAACACATGCCCAAATCACACCAAGCTCACCGGCAATGGTCGCCCGGACGATTATTAAATTGGGGCGAATCGATCGGAGAGGCCACACACCAAATCGTGCAACATCTGCTGGAATCTAAGCCTCATCCTGAAATGGGCTATCGCTCCTGTTTAGGCTTGATGCATTTGTTGCGCGCCTTCGGCAAAGAACGCTTGGAAGCGGCGTGTACACGCGCCACCGCCTTAGATGCAATGACCTATAAAAGCGTCTCCAATATCCTGAAATCAGGCCTGGACCGTCTCGAGCCATCCCTACCGGCTACACCCGCCGCCCAAACCGAACTTCGCTTTACCACGCATGACAACGTGCGTGGACCTGGGTACTACCACTAATCTCGTCACTCACCTAAAAGGAAATCTATGTTGAATCAGCACACCCTCAACCAACTTAAGGCTCTCAAGCTCGATGGCATGGCCATCGCATTTAGCGAGCAGTTTGCTCAACGCGCTACCGATGATCTATCGTTTGAAGAACGTTTCGGCATGTTAGTTGACCGCGAATGCTCACACCGTGACAACCGTCGCATCGCACGCTTACTCAGATTGTTAACAACAGAAATCGCATGATTGAGATCTGCAGCGTTCAATTCTCGCTGTTTTTTAAGGCCTTTATCCTTCACTTTGGACTTAACGGGTTGGCCTGCATGGGTCCGCGAGGGGGCGTGTGTATTACGACGGTTATCCCGTTTTGCTTGTACGGTCTGAGCTACTCTCAAGACATGGCTTAAGCGTTTATTTTCCACGATTGAGCTCTGATCAATCTCCGACAAGCGGTCATAAATTGTGTAGGGCACAGAGGTGCCATTGCTCCAGACCTCGATGTGACCGTCCGGGTATTCAACGATTTCGAGATACTTACGGATCAAACAGCGCATCTCGGGATTATCTGGCAACAAATATAAAATTTTATCGTACTGCAAGGTCAGGTTGCAGGAGACTTTGCGGAGCTCTCGCCAGGTAAAAATATGATCCAAATTCTCATCGCTACGAATCCCTCTGTGAGCATTGAAGTCACTACGTGGCGGTTTGGCAAAACGAGCGTTGATATCACAAATAAAATGTGGCGCAAAGGCATTTGCTTCTTGCTGGGTAGAGATGCCGCGTAGCCGTAACTCCTTGACTAAACGGTCCTGTAAGGTCAAATTCATTCGTTCTACACGACCTTTAGCTTGACTGGTATTGGCGCAGATACTTTCGATATTTAATTCGTACATCGCTCGAGCAAATTGGGGGTGTCCTTTACCCGAAGTTGCGTCTTTGGCATTGACTCGAAAAACGCTAGCCTTGTCACTGTAGAACGCTACAGGTTTGCCGTGTTTATCTAAATATTTACGAGTGGCCTCGAAGTATGAGAAAGTAGATTCGGTTGCCGTAAAGTGTAGCGCCATCAATTGGCTGGTCGCATCGTCAACGTACACTAGCAATGTGCATGAGGGCGCACGGTCTTCAAACCAAAAGTGGTCACTGCCATCGATCTGGATCAGTTCGCCCAGACAGGATCGTCGATTTCTAGGCTGGTAAACCTTAGCAGACCGTTGTCGTCTAGGGACCCATAGACCTGCCTCAATCATCAAGCGACGCACCGTTTCCTTGCCCAGCTTAATGTCGTGACATTCGTATAGCTTCTCGCAAGCCAGCGTTGGACCAAAGTCCACGTAGTGCTCACGAATGAGTGCAATCGCACGCCCAGAAATACCCGCTGGAGCTGATGATTGCTCGCTTTGCCACGGTGCCGGGACGGTACTCCAGCCGCCCCGAAGTTGCGATACCGATCAACGATTCGTGTCATCTGCCGAAGGCTCAAACCTAGGTGCTCTGCTGCCTGGTAACGTTTCAAACGACGTTCGATAACTGCTTGTATAACCTTGACCCGCTCAAGTTCGAGCATGCTCATCGTAATCCATCCTGGTTTAGCCATACTACGCCTTAGATCAGCAAAATAAGCCCCTTAGCATAAGGCTAGTGATCTAAAAGTAGGACTTTTGTACTGAGCTAAAATAGGACATTACTATTGGGGGCCTACATCGTATATGTCCATAATTCATATTATGTTAAATTAAGCAGACATTCCTGGCGAAAGAACCTCTCCGGCGATTCTCTCCGCCACGATGGCAACCGTCCCCAAAATTCGACCGCTCCGCTCCGATTGCTACCGACTGGAGCGAGAGGCCGGGCGGGATTCGCACCCGCTGAGAAAACCGTGCCTTTGCACGGCGCATAAAATTTAACGAGCTGTTTGACACAATCGTGCTCCACGTTGTTTTAACAGTTTCTCATCTATCTCACTTAAACCTTCCACATCTCCAATCAATGTCCCTCTCACTGTTAGTAAGCTGTGCGCCGTACTCCAACATAAATACATTTTATATTCTTCCCCCTCTTTGTTAATTTTCCAACGGCGAACAGATTTATCCATACTGCCTGTCACCAAATAATGGTCTCCGAAAATTTCTTTCCAAGCAAGACTTCTGACTGGCCCACAATCTTGAATGAGTATTTGGCACTGATCCGTTTGAGTTTGCCACAATCGCACCGTAGAGTCCAAACTGCCGGAGGCGATCCAAGCACCACTGGGTGAATACCTTGCAATTACCCACAAGTTTGAGCGAGCTCAAAGCCGATCTGGATATCGATGAGTCTTCACATTCCCCTCTAGATAACGCCTGTTGCCAGGCGGAGGGTCGTTGGCACGAGCCATATTTCATTCCTCCTCGCTTGACTCCTCTGATTCGAAGGAGGAATTTTCATTAATAATTGATTCATCATCGCTTTCGAACTCAGAAGGTTGGTTTATGTTGTACTCATCAGTATCTTCATTTGCACCTCGCTGCCGAAGCAGGGCTGCATTTTGAGGGCTTAAATTGTAAGCATTTTTAATCCGTGCATCTGCCGCAATTAACGTATCTTGCCTTGAAGTCCAATTTAACCTGATAGCACCAATTTGGAGTGAGTCATATGGGACCCGCCAAAGACGAATAGCCTTATCTGCTCCTGCTGTGCTTAGTAGGGCCGCTTTCCCATCTTGCATAGACTGCCAGACAATACTATAAACCGGTCCAGAAGAACCTTGTAATCTAGCTGCTATAGCTAGTTGATCGTTGGGATAAACAAACCATATTATTACTGTATTATCGTTACCCCCAGAGAGTAACCACTGGCTATCGGATGAAAACGCTACGCTATTTACTCCTCCCTTATGTCCAATGTATGTGCGTTCTAAAGATCGGCTGCGCAAAGACCAGAGCTTTACCACTTTATCAGAACTACCAGATGCTAACCACCGACCATCGCTCGAAAACGCGACACTCGTCACCTCTCCCTTATGTCCTACATAGGTATATGCTAAAGATCGATCGTCTAAGACATGCCATAGCTTCACCGTCTTATCAATACTTCCAGACGCTAACCATTGACTATCCTTCGAAAATGCAACGCTACTCACTTCACCTTTATGTCCTACATAGATATACGCTAGAGACCGATCATCTGAGGTAAACCATAGTCTTACTGTCTTATCCCAGCTTCCAGATGCTAGCCATTGGCCATCGACCGAAAAGGCGACACTTGTCACTTCTTTTTTATGCCCGATATATGTGTGCACTAAAGATGGATCATCTGAAATACTCCATAGCTTCACCAATTTATCTTTACTTCCAGAGGCCAACCACCTTCCATCAGCAGAAAATACGACACTCTCTACTCCATTTTCATGCCCGATATACGTGTGCACAAGAAATTGCTCGCCTGAAATATTCCACAGCTTCACCGTCTTATCCCAACTTCCAGACGCTAACCACTGCCCATCTCCTGAAAACGCGAGACTCGTCGCCCAATTTCCATGCTCGGCATATGTGTGAATTGGAGACTGAATGCCTAGGATGCTCGATAGCTTTACCGTACCATCATTACTTCCGGAGGCTAACCACTGACTATCAACTGAAAACGTGATACTTGTCACCCAATCCTCATAGGTAGCATATGTGTGCATTAAAGATCGAGCATTTGATATATCCCACAGTTTCGCCGTCTTATCATTACTTCCTGAAGCTAACCATCGGCCATCGCTCGAAAACGCGACACTATTCACTTCACCCCTATGCCCAGCATATGTATGCGCAAAAGATCGATTATCAAAGATGACATTCCACAGCTTCACCGTCTTATCATTACTTCCAGATGCTAACCATTGACTATCCTTCGAAAACGCGACGCTATTCACCCCACCTTCATGTCCGACATATGTATGCACTAGAGATCGATTATTAAAGACATTCCACAGCCTCACGGTTTTATCATTACTTCCAGACGCTAACCATTGACTATCCTTCGAAAACGCGACGCTATTCACCTCACCTTCATGTCCGACATATGTATGCACTAGAGATCGATCATTAAAGACATTCCACAGCTTCACGGTCTTATCGTAACTTCCCGAAGCTAACCACTTGCTATCCTCCGAAAACGCGACACTTATTACCCAATCTTTATGCTCAGAATATGTGTGAACCAAAGATCGATTATTATCCGACACAGACCAAAGCCTTACAGTATTATCCCAACTTCCGGAGACCAGCCAGTTACTATCACCTGAAAATGCTACGCTCGACACCCTATTTCTATGTTCGGCGTACGTATGTACTTTTTGTAAATTTTCAGTCTCATAAAGTTGGATACAATTGCTTTCTGCCACCGCAAACCAACGCCCATCTGGAGAATAACAACAAGCGAGCACACTTCCTTGCATCTCTAAAGTTGGCTTTTCACCCAACTCTAATCCCTTGAGATAGGCCCCATCTAAGTTGACTCCTCGTAACCATGCACCGTATCCATTTACTTTACTTAAATCTGCACCTTGAAATTCCGTATAATCAAATAATCCATAACTTAAATCTGCACCCGGAATCCGAATTCCCTTCAAATCCGCTCCATTAAACTGCACCTCAGCCCTAACTAAAATCGTGATCGCATTCGCAGCCCCTATCTCCACAGGCGCATCAGGCTCTTTAGATGCTTCTATCCAGGCATACAAGTGCGCTTTAAAAGACGAATGCTGTTTCACTCGCTCTACCAAAAAGTCCAGAATCAACGGTTCATCCACCAGCAAATATTGATTCAGCACCGCATCAGCATTAGGAGCAGCACTACTAAACCTCGGCCCACAAATTACTCGCGCCACTAAATAATCTTGAATCGATTTATGGATAAAGCGATAGTGCTGTCCCTGGTGAATCAGGGGCGCATTAAACAGCAATAATCGTTTTTCCGCATCCTTCTTAAAATACGCACGCCAGGCCTCTGGTTCTACTTCATTCCTTTCAGGATCATAAAAGGCCTGGATTACTCCTTTTCGAGTCAAAGCAACCGCCATCTCTCCACTCGCTCTCAAGCCCTTTTCAGCTAAATGCTGACCCAGCTTGGTTTTCGCCTTTTTCTCTTGCTTAGTCAGTTGAATATGCAGCAACCGCTCTTCCGAGCGATTCCACCAACGCGATATAAATTCGTCGTACAACACAATCCGGGTAATAAGTTGCGCCTTGCTTTCAGTCAAATCTGGTAAAAGATCCAGCGCCATGCGTAGTAAAAATGGGCGACGTATCGCTTCTTTTAATGTCGGTAATCGATTCAGTGCTGATTGATACTGCTCCAGATCCCATCTTGTCTGGGTATGCTGAATATACTTTTCAATATAAACATTCATCCAGTCATCTGAAATTGGCGACAGCCAATATTCTTGCAATGCCCGGGTTTGACCCCTTTTCTGAAACTGGCTCTGATACGCCGGTCCAAGATACTCGGGGCGAGAACTGATGATGACTTTTGCATTCGCCCACTGATCGAGCTTATTCTGCGTATAAAATGCCTGGATGCGATCTCTGATTTCATCAAAGCCGTCTAAAATAAAAACCAGCCGTTCTGTTTTAAGTTCCTCAATCGCTTCTGCTGAAAACCCTTGCTCAAGTAAATAGCTCCTGATTAAATCCTGGCAAGACGGAGTATGTTCAGCAAGCGCAATAAAAAGAGGGATAGGAGTATCAGGGGATCGCTTATATTCAGCCCAGAGCATAAGTGTTAGATGTCGATTGAAGATTGTTTTACCGGAACCCGCTTCACCGAGCAGTAAAAGTACTTTTTTCTCAGAAGATAAAAAGCCATGGACTTTATCTATTAAAGGAAAGGCTTCTCGTGCATGCACACTCTCTTGTCCTTGAGGCCCAACATATAAGTCCAGTGCGTCCTTGACTGAATCTACTTCTTCCAGCGTTTTCAGGTATGCGATTTTTAATGCTTCAATATGCTCGCCGAGCTGAGCCAAAGGCTTATAATGCTCGGTCTCTGCATAAGCGTTTAATTTTTCTAATGGAAAGTAGAAACTCGGTTTGACTATATTATTCGAACCAATGATTTGGACGTTATGCGAGCCCCTGCTAGTCTGTACTGTAGTAATCCTTTCTCCTCGGATCCAGGCAGATTTTTTATTTAAGTGATCACTACTTGAGCCATGCCCTGCCCCTCGTTTTTTAGAAGAGGCAGTGTTATCTGGTATGTATTGCTCACCCATTTCTTCGAGCATTTTAGAAGGGCTCTTTTCATTCTGCTGTGCGATAGAATTTAATCTTGGCGATCCTGTTCCGCTGGTAGATATATCCATAGCTTCCTTTATGGAGGATATTTTTTAATTCTCGCTCTGCCTAAAAGAGCAAAAGACATATAAAGATTTCGCTCTAAAAAAGAAAGCGCGCACCCAGACTATGGAGAAAGCCCTTTCGGTTCTATCTTGTATCACTTGAATTTGCTGCAAAAAAAGTTCTCGGAATCTCATCCATAGCGATCCTGTTATTGTCACCATGTATTGAATTACTGTCATTGCCAATTAATAATTGAAACGTAACTTTTCCATTTTTTAAAGCTATCCGCTCTCCAAAATTCAGTGCTTTGGCCTGAATTGCTTCAGTCACAGCGGGTCGCTTTTTGTTTTCTGCTGCCCCGATATCGGCCTCTGTTGGATAGCGATCTCTGAAAATATTACCCGAACCTTTTACTGCATTTTGCCTATCACCAATTACTATATATCCTACACTTCCCTCCTCTTCTCCATGCGTTGTTCGCTCAGAAGTAGGGGTAGCTTCAGCTTCAATGTTGCACTCTTGATCATCAGTAAGATCACCGGTCTTTTTTTCTCCATCTAATGAACGTCCTGTTCCTCGCGGGACGAGTTCTTGTACATGGCTTTGAACCTGCACCAATCCCCTTTGTATAGTTTGGGCTGTGCCTAAAGGTTGTATGAAGTGTGTTTCTACAGTTTGGGCCAGATTTGCATAAGAAGCATTCATCTCTTGCCTAAATGCTCCAATCTGGGGGAGAAGTCCTCTGGCATAAGCACGGTGTAGAGCTGTTTCTTGGATTTCCTTCAGAATGCGGCTGCTCGGCTTCCCTTGCCAAAATGGATGCCAAGCTGCAGGCGCATAATCGAGACGTTCCATCGCTTCAAGCGTCAAAGGCGTCCACAAACAGCCAATGCGATTCAGGGTTTGTGCTGCATACTGCTTCACCACCTTGTGGTTGCCCCATCTTTCTCCGCCTTGTTCTAAGCTCATCAAAAAACGTAGCGCACTATCTTTTATCGATTCATCATTATTCCCACAAGCTATTCGCTCTAATCGATCACACAGGCCTTGCAAGAAATATTTATCCTTTGCATATTCTCCCTGACTTAAAAAACTTTCTATTCCAGTCACCCAGCCTCGCTCTACGAAAAGATCGACATAGCGCAATGCAATATACCAATTAGCACTAGAGGAATTAGAGCCGCACTTTTCCATCAGGGGACGCACGCCCTCCTGGAATCTCTGGAACCCTTCCCAGAATTTATCAGGGTCCCATGTTTGGAATGCCCCTGCAAAGTAAGCGGTGCTGCCTCCAAATTGAGAGAATACCTGTTTAGCTATATCTCCCCATTCTTTATCACTCTTTAGTCCTTTGAGAGCTTGGAGGAGATATTGTGCTTGAAACGCTAAATATGCATCCTGATAGTTTTTCTTATCTTGTAATTCTTTAAGAAGCGAATCTAGCGATGTCTTAAGCGAGTCACTTACCTCACTTATTAAGGCTCCATACATTGTATCAAGCAACAGTGACATTGTTTGAAGTAGCGCAGCTAGCTGTAACTTATTATTTTTTCGGTGCATCAACTTTAAAAGACCTTCTAACTGTCCAAGTAAACTTACGCAGTCAGCAGTTAAATGCTCGTCTTGTGACAAATGCAAGCGATGTGAAATCATAAAAGCCAGGCCTTGCAATGCGGCTAAATTAATAGAACCTTTGAGTCCACGTTCGAGCTGATTCATAATCGTTCTATACACTCCCACTTGGTCCAGTGGACCCAAGGCTACGAGTTCTTGAACAATGTCCAGATTATAGAAATGACTCTTGGCAAAGCTTTGCAGAATTTGATCAGCGACTCCTCTGAGTTCAGATATATCCAGATGATGCTTCGGACCTTCTTGCAAACACCAAACTAAGTGACGGGCCTCTTCAATTTCTTCGAGCTTATTCACTAAAGCATAGGAATGGCTAGGCTGAATAAATCTCTTATCTTGATTAAAAAACGAAGCCGTCGAGGCAAGCGGCACAGGATGCAAAGAAAGTATTTCTAGCTTATGGATAAACTCGTCAGGCAGAGAGACTTGGTTAGGTCGTTCGATTGGAGCCGTATAGCTTTTTTTATTTAAATACGCGCTACTTAACTCACACTCTGCCTCTCGTTTTCTAAATAAAGTTATATTGGGTGCGTATCGCTCAAGGAGTTCTCGTCCTTTTTGCTCTATTCTTTCTGCTTCTGCATTCGCTCCCTGTCTATACAATAATAAGCTGTAGTTTGAATAAATCGGCTCAAGCATTTTTACTGTTCTAAAATCAACACAAGAATTTGCCATCACTGCTTCAAACAAGTCTTGGGCTGCTTCATAGTGTTTTCCCGCTTCAACGACCTGCCCCGCTGTTTTATAGTGATCCGCAGCTTCTTTATGTTGTTGTACTTGCTCAAGCATTTGCTGTGGCGTTTGATGATGTGGTTGTCCCTGTGAAACAGGGTTTGATCTCGAAAACATTCCGTTGATAGGGTTAAACATAGTTTTTCCTATGGTTGATACTTTTTAGACCCCTTTCGGTTTAGCGAAAGGGAGAAGTATTAATATTTCCCCTAAAAGGGATCAATGCTTAGCCTTTTAAGATTTTGAATGGACTGCGCGAAAAATCCGTCTACCCACCGCTAATAAGAAATTTTAATTGTAGGAGGAGCAAACGGTTTCTGCAAAGTATTTTTGAGGATTTTGTTACAAATTTCCTCTCGATTGGGGTGCGCCGGAGAATGTTGAGGAGGTGGTCAAGCCCACTTCAGCCCCCAGAATGAAACGCTCTCCTCCCTGCCACCATTACTGTTCTAAGCGCAGCACTTGACATACTCGGCCAGTCTTATCTCGAACTCGCAGTGCAGCGCTGGTTTGGAAAACGGTCAAATTTATCGAAGAATTTTCTTCCTCGGAGGGCATTTCGTCAGAGCTTTGTGAGGAAAACGCTATGGCACCTTCACCGACTTCAGCCTGCCCTGCACCCCGCTGCCTAAGTAGAACTGCATTTTGAGGACTTAAGTTGCAGGCATTTTCAATCAACGCACCTGTTGCAGTCAGCGTCTCTTGTCTTGAAGTCCAATCTAATGTAATTGTACCAATTTGGCCTGATTCATAAGGGATTCGCCAAAGACGAACAGCTTTGTCAGCTCCCCCTGTGCTTAGTAGGGCAGCATCGCCCTGTGTAGACTGCCATGCAACAGCTAGGACGTCACCAACAAAGCTTTTCAGCACAGCTTGACAATCGTGTGTTCGGACAGACCATAGCCTTACTGTATTATCAGAACTTCCAGAAGCTAACCACTGACCATCGCTTGAGAATGCGACACTATTCACCCTGTATTCATGCCCAATATACGTGTGCGCTAGAGATCGATTACCCAAAACAGACCAGAGCTTAACCGTATTATCAGAACTTCCAGAAGCTAACCACTGGCTATCGCTTGAGAATGCGACACTATTTACATACTCCTCATGCCCGATATACGTGTGCGCTAGAGATCGATCACCCGAAACAAGCCACAGCTTCACTGTCTGGTCATCACTCCCAGAAGCTAACCACTGACCATCGTTTGAAAACGCGACACCATTCACCCCACCCTCATGCCCAGTATATGTATGCGCTAGAGATCGATTGCCAAAGACAGGATAAAGTTTCACTGTTTTATCCTTACTTCCAGAAGCTAACCACTGAGTATTGCTTGAGAACGCTACACTACTCACATATTGCTCATGCTCAGTATACGTGTGCACTAGAGATCGATCGCCCGAAACTAACCACAGCTTCACTGTATTATCCACGCTTCCAGAAGCTAACCACTGGCCATCACTTGAGAAGGCAATACTACTCACACACTGCCCATGCCCGATATATACGTGCGCAAAAGATCGATCACCCGAAACAAGCCACAGCTTCACTGTCTGATCATCACTTCCAGAGGCTAACCACTGGCCATTGCTTGAAAACGCGACACTTCTCACCCAATCCTCATGCCCAGCATACGTATGCGCTAGGGAACGATTGCCAAAAACAGACCACAGCTTCACCGTATTATCAGAACTTCCAGAAGCTAACCACTGGCTATCGCTTGAGAATGCGACACTACTCACCCAATCCTCATGCCCAGCATACGTATGCGCTAGAGAACGATCGCCCGAAACTAACCACAGCTTTACTACCCTATCATTACTTCCAGAAGCTAACCACTGACCATCGCTTGAGAACGCGACACTTCCCACTGAACTCCCATGCCCAGTATACGTGTGCGCTAGAGATTGATTGCCTGAGACTAACCACAGCTTCACCGTCTTATCCCAACTTCCAGAGGCTAACCACTGACCATCGCTTGAGAACAGGACACTACTCACCCCATCTTCATGCCCGACATACGTGTGCGCTAGAGATCGATCACCCGAAACTAACCATAGCTTCACCGTCCAATCCCCACTTCCGGAAGCTAACCACTGGCCATCACTTGAGAATGCGACACTATTCACCCCATACTCATGCCCAATATACGTGTGCGCTAGAGATCGATTGCTCGAAACAAACCAGAGCTTTACTGTCTGATCATCACTTCCAGAAGCTAACCACTGACCATCGCTTGAGAATGCGACACTACTCACCCAATCCTCGTGCCCAGCATACGTGTGCGCTAGAGATCGATTGCCCGACGTATGCCATAACCTCACTGTCTTATCCCTACTTCCAGAAGCTAACCACTGACCATTACTTGAGAACGCTATACTTTTCACCCCGGCCTTATGCTCAGTATACGTATGGACTTTTTGTAAATCATCTGTCTCATAAAGATGAATATCACCGTCCTCTGCAATAGCCAGCCAGCGGCCGTCCGGCGAATAACAACAGGCATTCACTCCATTTTTCATCTTTAAAGTTGGCCTTTCTCCCAACTCCAATCCCCTGAGATCGGCCCCATTTAAGTTGACCCCTCGTAACCAAGCACTATACCAATTCACTTCACTTAAATCAGCACCTTCAAATTGCGTATGGTCAAATAACCCATGACTTAAATCTGCACCCGGAATCCTAATTCCCTTTAAATCCACTCCGTTAAACTGCACCCCCGCTCTGACTAAAATTGTCATTGCATTGGTCGCTGTTTGGCGCACCCCTGCATCGGTTTTTGAACGCTCGATAATCCCTAAGAGCCGTTTTTTAAATATGGCCTCTTGCTGAACACGTTCAGTCAACAATCGCACAACGCCCAGATCGCCGACCCAATGCTTGGGAGCTAGCGATATATCCCGCAGCGTTCGTGGAGGCAGAACCGATTGGTTTCCAAAACTATAGGCTGAAGCGTCGTTAACATAATGATGGCGGGTGTCCGTTGTCATGCACGCATCAAGCGATGCAAAAAGAACCCGTGCCGCAAAATATTCCAGTAGCAATTTATGGATAAAACGGTATTGATTCCGACTTCGACTCAGGGGCCAGGCTTCACGCAATAGTTGTTTCTTGTCATCCAGCTCAAAAAATTTCTTTTTCCAATTTCTTTTGTCTCTCAACGACGAATATTCAACAACCGGGTTCCCCGCATTCTTTACATAAAGATGTACCGCCAAGTCTTCCACAAAGTCAATACCGTGTTCGGCAAAGCCCTCATCGCACATCTCTCTAAAAATATCTCTTTTGTTCTCTGTTAAATCGCGTGCGATTAAGCGCTGTTCGTTGCGTTCGAACCATTGCCTGACGAATTGGTTATACAGATCCATGCGTAACTGGATAGCTGTTCGAGATTTCCCCTCGTTTTCCAGGTACGGCAACACGTCCAGCACCACGCGCAGCAAAAATGGGTTGCTTACCAGTTCTTTTAAATGAGGTTGTTCAAGGGCTTTTTTAAATTGTTGCGCATCCCAGATTGGTCGATTTCGCTCAACATATTTTTCCAGATACTGATTCTGCTCTTCTCCTGAAAACGGCTCGATCACCACCTCTGGAAATAGCCGGGCCTCACCCTGTCGATATTGATCCGGTTGAAACCATTTTCGATAACCCTGACCCTGGCCTAAATATTCGCTGCGACAACTGATGACCATTTGACCCTGCCAGCTACCAGGCTGGTTGATGCCATTGCTCTGATACAGATTCTTGGTTTGCCGAATCTCATCATAGCCGTCCAAAATAAAAATGAACCTTTGCTTTTCTTTCTTTAATCTTTGAATTTGATCTTTTGACAGGCCTCTTTTCTTTAATGCCGTGGAGATCAAATCGTGCACAGGATTGTCAATACTCGCCAGAGAGATAAACAACGGAATCGCATCGTGTTCTTTTTTACCCTTCCATAATTGCTTTTCCAGGACACGGTTGAAGCTGGTTTTTCCTGCTCCGGAGTCCCCCGTCAATAAGATCACTTTCACTTTTTCATCGTTCAGAAAAGTCTGAATTTTGGGTAAGAGATTGAAAGTGTCGGCCTCATGCGAATTCGCTTTGCCGCGGGGTTCAACATAGAGCTGTAGGGTTTCCTCAAACTCCTCATCTTGCCCCAAAGCATCGAAATATTGCTCCTTTATAGCAGATCGGGGATTAGCATTGAGCACCCTCAGTTGTTGCTGGTGTTGCTGCACGGTGAAGAAAAGTTGGCTGTGCAGCGCCGTCCGTATACTATCGAAGATGCCGTCTAATTGCCTGGCAAATTCAAGCCTGCCAAGCATTGGCATGGTATTTAACCGCGCAATAAAATCACCGTACCCCTGCCAAAATTTATCCAAAAATGTTCTGGCCTCATTGCTGTCCCTTAATAAGCGTTCGATCAGCTTAAACAGTACCCAGTGCCGACTTTGGTTTGGAGATAATGCTTGCCCCTCAAACCTGGGAATATCTTCCATGCGAACTGTCGTCGATGCAATAAAATTCTGTAAGCATTGCACCGAACCATTTGGGGTTAATGAAACGGGGATAATACCGTGTTGATCTTTGAGTTCTTCTACCCGGACTTTGAGTTCTTCTGCCCGGATTTGCAAAAAAGCCATTTCCGTCAACACATGATGGAACCCGGCTTTATATTCGGCCTCCTGCGAAAACTTTCTCACCACCTCACGGATTGCCGAAGCGCCCGATTGGCCGCCGTCTTTGCCATAGGCTTCTCGATCTTCAAGATACCCTTTTCGAAGTGCTTGATAAAACTTTTCATAGTGCAACCATTGCAGATAGTTTCCTAATACCTCGGAACAGCACACGACGACCTTATTAACCGGTTTCACCTCTTTTTCTACCTGAGCAGGCAACAGACAGAGCTGACTGGTTAAAATATCCTCCAGCTTGCCGTCCTCTTTCAGATCTTCGGAGGAGCCCGAGTACGGTTGCCCCAGTGGCGTTTGATCGGAATGCAGGGTGACCTGGATCTTAGATAAATGATTGATTAAATATTTAGAGGTACTAGCTTCGGCCTTTCCATGAACGGGATTGTCATGGGCATACACCAGAAAAATACTAGGTTTATTGGATACCTTTAATGATCCCAGCGTAAACAGCGCCCTTTCAAACAGATAATCCACCAGCTCACCTTTTTCCCGGACAGACATTGAAGCGGGTATGGACGTCTGAGCCAAAATCGGTGCATTGTGCTCGACAGGGGCAATGGGATCAGCCTCGGTCAGTTCATGGCCCCAGTCTTTCGCTTTTTTATAACTCGCTCGCGCTTTGTCCAATTCCCCCAAACCCTTCAGAACTTCTGCGCGCTCAAAATAAATATCAGCAATATGCTGCCGCAGTGCCTCATCTTCTTCTGTCTGAGGTGTTTGAGCCTGGCTCAAGGCGCTTTTTACCTCCGATAACGCAATAACAAGTTTGCGTGTATCCGATATACGTTTAAAAGTTACTTTTGCCTGGTCATATAAGACTAACGCCACATCGAGTTGCTGCGCTGTCTTTTGTTGGCGGGCTTGATCCAGACAAATTTTCGCTGCCAGAATCTGCGCCTGGTGGCTCGTTAGAGTTTTAGAAACAGAATTACCCCACATCATTATTCCTTTTTCTAAGCTATTCTTTCTAGCCTGGCAGTAGGCTGTTCAATCCTTTGGAGTTACATTACCGTACAACGATTTTGCTGTTGTCGCGCCTCTTCGGCGCAGCGTTGCGCGTCAGCCTCACTTTTAAATGGCCCCTGATACAGGCTGTTCAAACAGAAAATCCGCCTGCGCGCTTTTTGCCTGGGTATACACAATTGGCAGCCGCTCCTGCGACATTGAAGCAGGGCTGACACTATTAGATAAAATGGTATTCCAAGCTCCCTGCGCAGATCGGAGTCCGGGTATGGCCGCATCATTGCTGTTGGTGGGAAGCGATAGATTTTGGGAGAGGAAAATATGACTTTGCTCCCCAAGATTAGCCACTGCAGCTTGTTCTTGACGCTCATTTGATGGAAGTTCTTTTAAGAAAGCCAAGAACTCTTTAGATATTGCATCGAAGTTTTCTTTTGCTTGCGGATTACCGGGATTTTCTTCATGTTCAATTTTGGCCCTCTCTATCGCATCTATATACGATTTTTTGGCTCCGCCTAGATTTCCCATTGCTTTGTGCGCGTGCGCCTGGCCTAACAGATGCTGCGAAGAGATGGCTAGATGCAGCGAGGATGGGACTGGCGGTGGCAAACGCACTCCGGCGATAAAATTAACCAATTTCTTCTCCTACTTATTCTGGGATTCTTTTATTTTGAAAGGCCATCACTCAGTGTAATGGCTACTGCGCAACCGCCATCCTCGTGAAAAATTTTTCTGAATTGTAGGTGAAAAGATCTAATTTTGGCAAAAAATTTCTGATTTTTTCTGCATCGCCGGCCCCCAGATTTCGTTGGGCCGTTGACATTTATTCACGCAAAATACGCGTGACCTACTGGCGGAACAACACAGTTCGTTTAAAACTGACACGGTAACCAACTGAGATCATCGCGTTTACCTGGCGAGTAAAACCCCCAGCATTGAAGTCATTTGGCTTCTGCCTGAACGGTCTTAAAAGCCTCTGTGATCACTTTATTCTGTTTAGCTGTCAACTGAATTGGTTGCCCAAGGCCCGCCGCCGTATAAAAGTAAAGTTGGTTGTCTTGAATATAGAGGGGCGCAATATGTTTACAGCTATGTGGGGAAAAAACATTGAAATAGACGGATCTGAATTTATCCTCATCAGATGTCAAGCGCGCAAGCGACTGATAAAGCTCTTCTGTATGCGAGTCTAGGACTTCAGCAGCGGCAGATCTAGCGTCTTCTTTTCCATCCTGTAGCACCGTGAGTAAAGTATCGATCGTGCTGGCAGAGAGTTCTTTCCGTTGCCTTAATATTCTGACGACTATGTATCTCGCATCTCTATCTTCATCATTTAAGATTGCGATCAAGACCTGGTTGATAAATTCAGGCAAAGTTTCCTGCTGACCTAGTGCCTCAATAGCTACCCTCCTTATTTTACGCTCTTCATCTTGTAATGCTGTTTCCAACAAAACCTGAAGAATTTTAGGATCTAGCTTTTTATGTAGGAACAATATATCGGCAACGGCATACCTAACATGCGCCCTGTTATCCTTTAGCGCTGTGATTAAGGCATCAATTGTAAAATCGGACAGTTCTCTCTGTTGACCTAAGGTTCTGGCGGCTTTAGCTGTAGATTCGATGTTTATGTCTCCATTCCTTAGCGTTTCGATCAAAGCCTCAATATCAGCTTCCGGTAGTTTTTCTTGTAAATCAACTCTAGCCCCGAAACCGTCGGCTGTGCTCATCTGGTAACGCCAGCCCAATGATATTGGCCCACTAACCATCATAATAGGGCCTTCATCTTCATCGACCCTGCTATACCTATCATCGACTTCTAATTGGTACAGCAAAGATTGCTCAATTGGCTCGGGCAAATTGTCTTGTTGATATAAAATATCCGTAACCGCTTGCCTGCACAAACTCCCAAGTTTATTTTGTAATTTTAGTATCTTACCTAAGGCTTCGATAATGGCAGCAGGTAGTTTTTCAGATCCTGTTAGTGCCATAACAACTAGTTGTATGACAGTCGGGTCTTCTTGTTGACCATCTTCTAATTCCATGCCCAAGAACTCGATAGCACCATCAGATAAAACTGAACGTTCTCCTAAGGTTTTAATAATATTCAACTTGTACCTAGACTTATCCGGATGATCAAGCAACAGATGTTCCGGAAAAGTCCTCTGGCTACCTAAGCGACTGTAATAGTTCGGCCCATTTTCCATCTCGAAATTCAGCCACTGCATTAACTCATCTTCCAATTGAGCAAGAAGGGGCGTTGCCGTCAATTGAGATCGTGCTTCGTTTAAACACCCCATGATCACCTGCTGATGACGCATCCCGATCAGATCTCGTGGTGATTGGTCCAATACATTAAAAAAATGCTCCAATGCCGTGTCTTTAAGCAATCCGGCCACCATCCACCATACGATCTCATACCGCGGATTGTATTTATGCGTTGCGATAAATGCTTCTAGCTCATTCCGGCTCGGTATGGCGCTCAAACCCTTTTGTACAACATGAGAAAAGGCGGATGCGCTTTCCACTTTTGCATAGGCTTGTAGATGCTCTACTAGGAACTTTGCCGCAAAGAACTCCTGAAACGTTAGATGCAGGAAATGATAATGGCGCTCAGACTCAGGCCGCTCAACATCCGCTGTATGTAAA
The DNA here is from genome assembly GCF_024582735.1 of Mycoavidus sp. SF9855. Taxonomy (NCBI): domain Bacteria; kingdom Pseudomonadati; phylum Pseudomonadota; class Betaproteobacteria; order Burkholderiales; family Burkholderiaceae; genus Mycoavidus; species Mycoavidus sp. SF9855. The sequence goes on along the minus strand of NZ_CP102085.1, from coordinate 1,107,087 downwards.
TACGAGGTCTTTTTCAGATTCGTGGTGAAATGGAGGGGTAATTTTTCCCCTGTTTGAGGTCTTGCATTCAGCTCTTTTCTACGTTGACTTAGCTCTTCCCGGCTGAATTCAATTTTCTCTGTCTCTAATCCCTTAAACGCTAGATAGCTTAGATAATGGATTTCGGCCGTCATTAATTCTTCCAGATCCGACTCTGACAAATCTTCAATGACATCAATCCCTAATAACTGATCTTTCTCTTTTTTCTCTAAACGCACGCTGTCTTTGCGCCATAATTTATCCACCATCGCCTCATACAGCATCGACATTGTCACTTCTCGATTTTGGGGGAGTCGATCCCAGCTATAACACAGTGCATCCAGTTGAATCGGAATATTCACCAGCCCCTGAATCAACGGCATACGATGGATAAACTGCTGAATCTCTGTCTGGTTCGAGGCAGGCGTAAATTTTTGAATATAGGCTTGGACATTGTCTGGGCTAAACCCAATGGTTTCCAACTCTAAATCCGGATTATTGCACTGAGATGCGTTGATCCCTGCAGGACGCGAAGTGATTAAAACATGAGACTGATTCAGGAGATTCGTTAAAAAATGATTTAAAGGATGACGCTGATCGAACATTTCAGTGACTTCATCCAGGCCGTCCAGGATGAATAAAGTCTTATCTTGATGTTCACGAAAGAGTTTTCCTAATGCTTTCGCACTACCATGATTTGAAAAATAACGATTGCACAGTAAATTTTCCAGATGTTGGAATGAGGCCGTCTTGAGTTGCCGTAGCGGCACCCACAATATGTTGTCAAAAAGATCCTGCCATAAGCCGTTACGATAATATTCATCCACCAGCTTTTTGCACAGGGTTGTTTTGCCTATCCCAGCCCGTCCCTGGATCAGAATCCGCCTGGGTACATTCTCTGAACCATCACGGAGTTTTTGCTTTTCAAATAGCTGATCTAAGGGGATCAATTTATTCTGATTCGTCGCCTCAAGACGCTCACTGCTCGGTAGGCGTTCAAAAATCTTTGCTTGCTTTTTCAGCTCTTCCTTGTCTTTTTCACGCTGGGCCTGACTTTCGACGATTGCCAGATTAATATAACAGTCGTCAAGCGAAACCGTCTGACCCGATATCCGCTGAATCGAGAGATTCGAGCGTTGATAATGCTGATACAGCGCTCCGCGCAGATCTGAGAGATTGGGTGGACGCAGTTTTCCTACTATATTTTTGTGTTGCTGCAGGACCTGGAGAAGCTGGCTGCGCAGTTCTCTGTCTATGTCGTCGAAGATACTGTCTACTAGTTTGATAAACTCAAGCTTGCCAGGCATTGATGGCTCTTTGCTTAACCGTGAAATACATTCGTTGTATCCCTGCCAAAACTTGTTCAGAAACGTTTGGGCTTCATCGCTGTTCACTAACACCCGCTCGATCAGCTTAAACAATACCCCGTGCCGACTTTGATTCGGATACACTTCCCCGGCTTTGGTTTGCGCATCCAATCTGGGCATATCTTCCATCCGAACCGTCGTCGCTGGAATAAAATGCGCCAAGCACTGCTCATAGCTATTTGGCGTTAACGAAACAGGGATAATGCCGTGCTGATCTTGCCAGTGCTCTGCCCGGATTTGCAAAAAAGCAATTTCTGTCAATACATGATGGAACCCTGCTTTATATTTTTGCTCTTGTGAAAACTTCTTGACCACCTCACGAATGGCCGAACTGCCCTGTTGTTCACAGTCTTTGAGGTAGGCTGCTCGAAGTTCCTGATAAAAATCTTCATAGTGCGACCATTCTAGGTAGCGTCCTAATACCTCCGAACAACACACCACGACCTTATTGACCGGTTTCACATCGTTTCTTAAGCGAGCGGGTAATAAACAAAGCTGATTGGTTAAGATGTCTTCTAACTTGCCATCCTCTTTCAATTCTTCCGTGGAGCTTGAATACGTTTGCCCCATCGGGGTTTGATCCGAATATAGGTTGACGCCTCGTATGTTAGATAACTTCTCGATTAAATATTTAGACGTATAGGCCTCAGCCTGTCCGTACTTTGGATCTGGATTGTCGTGGGCGTACACCAGAAACAGGCTGGGTTTATTCGCTATTTCTAAGGAGCCCAACGTTGATAGCGCCTTTTCAAACAGATACTCCACCAGCCCGCTTTTTTCCTCAGTAGGCGTGACCGTCTGAACTAAAACTAATTCACTCAGTGAGGAGCACTTCTCAAAAAAATCAGGCTTGATCGCATTAGATAAAGCGAGAGAGGCATCCAGCGCTCTTTGTGCCGATAGCGGTCTCTGTGTGGCTGCATTATTCCGGTTGATCGAATGCAATGGATTTGGAATAGGAGAAGTAGGACTGTGTTCCCCAACGTTAGCCGCTGCAGCGGGCTCTTGAAGGCCACTTAGAAAAGTGAAAAACTCGTTGCGTATCGCATCAAAAGCTTTTTTTGCTTGCAGATCAGCAGGCTTTTTTTCATGTTCAGTTTTAGCCTTGTTTACCGCCTCTGCGTACGATTTTTTGGCTTCTTCTAGATTTCCCATGGCTTGATGCGCTCGCGCCAGGCCTAACAAATGCTGTGAAGATATAGCTAGATGCTGAGAGGATATGGCTGTCGATGACGAACGCACTCCGGTGCTGAAACTAAACAATTTTTTCTCCTACCCATTTGGGGACTATTTAGAAGGCTATGAACTGCGCTGAAATACGCAACAGCACCATCCTAGTAAACACATTAACTGAATTGTAGAGGTAAAAGTCTAATTTTAGTAAAGAAGTTTTGATATTTTGGATCGGCGGGAGTATTTGAACAGAAATTTACGGCTTCACCTTTGCTGGTCAACGGACAGGTAGTGGATTACAACCTCTGCTTTGGATCGCATCGGCCCGGCCATTAACCGCCGTCTCTAACCCCATCTGCGTAGCATGGGCCGCCAGAGATAGTGTGTTTTAGCCGGTTCAATCAGAGCCGAAAGGCCATTCACGAAAATAAAAGAGATATAGATCTTTCATATAAAAATTCTCAAAATACGACAAAAACACTTAAATTATTTTAAAAAATCCTAAATTCTCTTATGTTAAATCGCTAAAACATTTTATCTAAATTTGTAAGACAAGCGAAGCGCGTTAGGGTGAATATGATCACTGATGATCGTTTTTCACCGAAGTGCGGGCAAGCGGTGCGTAAGTGTGGATAACGGTTTTTTGTTATCCACACGGTCGCGTAGCGATATGCACGGCTTGTCCATACTTCGTGTGGCTACCGATAGTAAGAATGAGGCTGGGCAGGAATTTATTGGACTCATGCTACAACATGATGTTGACCTGCCGAGCATGTCAAGTTGAGCCTTACTCATATTTATGTCATGTCCTCACTGAATTACCTAAACGTCAGCCTGAGGATGATATCTCCGATTTGCTCCCATTTAATTTCCACAAAAGCGCTGTTGACGCGTCGTAAACCTTAGGTCTCCGCGATTCTACCCATTCTGTCAATGTGGGATTAATTTAGCGTTTACTTTTGAGCGGTTTTTGTGCCAGCACAGTGGGCATGATCCGAGCACGATCATCGATAAATGTAATGTCGGTAAAACCAGCCTCTTCAAGTTGTGCTTTGGTTTGTGCGTCCGAAATGCACTCCACTTTGCTTGGATTAGGCGTAAACTTAACAGGGCTTGGAGTAATAGCGATTTTTGGTCAATTGCTGCCAAATTCCATGGTGATTCCGTAGCCGATGTTGGAGGCGGAGTCACGAAACTAGTGATCAGACTTCCGCCTGGTTTCAGTGCATTGAAAAACGCTCGATATAATGCAATCACACGAGTATCGTCAGGTTCGTAGATGTTGAGGCCGTTGCTTGCCAAAATATCTACTTCTTGGTTTAGGCTTAAGTCCCAGGCGTCCTCGCGACGAAGCGACACATAGCTAGCCAGTCCGCGCTTTTCAGCCTCTGCCTGCGCACCATCTAATGCCTGTTGATCTAGATCGACTCCAATGAGATTAATCTTCGGATTTGGCCCATAGTCCAACAGCAATGGCTCACCCATCATGCCACAAGGTACAGATGCCAATGTAAGTCCTGGTTTGAGTCGCGCCTGTAATTGTTGACGGAAGATTCCAAAACGCTCCCGGGTCGCAAGAATTGCAGGGGACTTTTCTAATATCTGATACTCAAGATCGGACATCTGGTGAGTCGATGCCTGACCAGGAATGTGAGTCACTATTTTATGTGTCCAGTATGCATTTAAGCCTTGATTTTTAAGCATGAAGATACCTAAATCGAAGGAAGCTAAATCCTTTAATAAGCGAATCTGCTGCTCCACCGTAAAGCCAGGCATATCGCCCATTTCACGTAACCTTGCTGCAACAGATTTCAGAAAATCTTTACTGAGGTCTGGCGTATCGGCACTGTGAGAAATCAGGTTTTTTCGAACATATTCTTTGGTAACATGACTAATAGAATTCAGGTCCATACTTTCTCTTTGTTTCTAGGCTTAAACAGTGGTTAAGAATATGTGATCAAAAAAAAGGATAGCCTGGCAGCCAGATGCGTCGTGGAGCTTGCCCTTTATGCAATAAACCCCAGGCGATGTTGGCCCCTTTCACCCAGCTAGCTGCAATCTGTATGAGGTCTTTTTCCGCCAAACCGTGCTGTAGCATTTGTGTTTCGGCTGGCGCTCCTGGTCGCGCCCTGCCCCCTTTGGTTGAGTAATTTATCGTACTCGCAAAAATCGTTCTGCCTTGTGCAACTGACGACTTCACTTTCTTTTGTTGCAACGCAAAGGTTAACGCACTGAGTAAACTAGCTCGATCTTGGACCACTGCAGCCCAGCGCAACGGCATGGCCACGCGACCTAATTGCAACGTATACGCCATATCCTGTAGCGAAAATTGCGCTTGGCTCTGGGTAAATTGCCCTAGCTGCTCGATCATCGCTTTTAAATGCTCGGCCGTCTTGGCTGATAAAACAATCAGTTGCTCGCTGGCGATGCACTCAATCTGCTGCGCTTCTCGAAGGTCTGAATTTTCCTCAAAAACGTATTCTTCGATAATCGCACCGGCATAAAAATTGCCATAGCCTATCGAATTAATCATTGCTCTGCGAGGCACTTCTTGCTCAGTTCCATTAATGTGAAGACGAGGACGGTGCCATGCTTGCGCCTCTTGCTGTAGATAGAAAGGAGAATGCTCCAACTCTAAATCAGAACGCCAAGGGCTAACCTGAAGCGTTGGTGCCAATTGCCTATGCCGCATTTGTAACAGCACTTTAATCAGTTGCGAAATACCCGAGGCTGCCGTAGCATGGCCAATGCTGGGCTTCAATGACCCTAGCGCACAGAACTGCTGCTCCTGAGTAAATTCACGAAAAGCGCGTTCTGTTGCAAATACTTCAAGCGCATCCCCGATCTCGTATCCTGGCGCAGATGCTTCGATATAGCTGATGGTTCGCGGATCAAGCCCCGATTTGATGATGTTTTCCTTAATTGAATTCGAGATAACGTCTGGCATGGGTATGTTTGGCAGCGCGATATTATTGACGTTATTGGCGACCGTTGATTTGATCACGCCCAAAATACTGTCTTTATCCTGAATTGCTTTAGATAAGCATTTCAGCAACACGACCCCAGCGCCATCGCTAAATAACGGCCCATCACAGTTAGCCGCAAAACTTCGGCTTTGGGGATGACTACCTAGAATATTAAGCTGACAAGAATACTGATACAACTCTGGATGCATCAAACTAATACCACCCGCAATCGCCGCTTCACATTCGCCGTGTATCAAACTGGCGCAGGCCATGTGAATCGCTACCATAGAAGAAGCGCTGTAAGCATCGATGACAAGGCTTGGCCCCTGGAGCTTAAACAAGTGTGACACCATGTCTGATAGCTCATTTGTAGTATGAGTTGCCACCATGCTTTGAGGTTTATTGGCTTCGATTAAAGACATTGGACGCGACATCATACCGACATAAACACCCACTCGAGATTGACACACTTGGTTTAATTCAGCACTGGTGTAGCCGGCTGCTTCAAGTAGGGTCCATACCATCTGCACAAACAGCTTTTGCTCAGCCGTCCAGTCAGTCCAAGTAGCTTGTGCTTCAAATGCCGTGGTGAAGAAATCAGTATTCAATACCGTGTTGAGCCCTCGAATAAACCCGCCCCACTTATTGTAGCTAAGGCCTTTGGCCAGAGCAGTTTGCTTGTCCTCAATATAGAATCCATCCAGCGACCAGCGATCTGCCGGAATTTCAGTAATACAATCCCGTCCGGTGACTAAATTGTCCCAATATTCTTGTAGCGTGTTTGCTTGCGGGAAACATCCACTCATCCCGACCACTGCGATGGACTCAACCTCAGTTGTATTGCTTGTTGGCGTTTCGACTCTCTGTGATGAGGGTGGGGGAACCACGTCATTATTGGCATAGCTTGCTGCCGTCACCCCAAACGCCTGCGCGTGCAGTGCCGGATGTTGCCGTGTAAAATAATCGGCTAGCTTTGCAATCGTCGAGTATTTGAAAAACATTGCCGGACTGAGCGACAGACCGTATTTTTGGTTCAATGTACGACTGAATTCGGTCAGTATCACCGAGTCAAAGCCGAATTCGCTAAACGCTACATCGCGCTCGAGTTCTTCGCGCGCGATCTTTAGTTGTGCTGAGATCAGCCCGGTCAGTATATGCTCTAGCTGCATCTGAGGCCGGCCAACTGCGCCGGTGTTCAACTCAGCGCACCTTGCTTGGTCCAGATCGCTGGTGGGGATTGTAGTCAAGTGCTGCTCGCTCAGATCCGGCCGCTGGATCGGTCGATGCAACTGATGCTCTGGCCCACCTTGTGCTAATTTCTGTGGCACCCAGTAGTGCTCTTTGGCGAAGGGATAGGTTGGAAGACTCATCCGCCGCGGTTTGGTTTGCTCATATAACGGGCCCCACTCCACTTCTAGCCCTTGCACCCACAATTGCGCTAGCTTATTAAGCTTGCCCTTGGCAACCCATGCTTCAATCGTCCTTTGCATATCCTCGTCGGCTCGGAAAGCCGCAAGCATCTCCTTGCTGCGGGTGAGCTCACCTTGGTAGGCGCCTTCGCCAAACGCCTCGCCTCGCACATAACTTAACAACTGCGCTTTCAGTGCATCGACAGTGTGGACCACCCACGCTGCTCTCACCCCCAGCGCCTCCCGTCCCACTTGGAGCGTATACGCCAGGTCGACCAGATTCACCTCAACCTGACGCTCCAGATAGGTCAACAACTGCTGCACCTGGTCCCGCAGCTGTGCCTCGTTTCTGGCCGACAGGAGTACCACCACGGGGCCACTGAATACCGTGGGCGCTCTCTGTGGCCTTATATATTCCTCAACGATGGCATGCGCATTGACCCCACCAAAGCCAAACGAACTGACCCCTGCTCGGCGTGGTAACAACCGCCCTTGCCGGTCGCTTAATGCCTCCCAGGCACGCGTATGCTGTACTACATAGAACGGACTGCCAGCCAAAGCAAGCAGCGGATTCAATTCTTCGCAATGCAAGCTTTTAACCAAGGTCCGGTGCTGCAGTTGCAGCAGTACCTTGATCAGCCCCACCACTCCTGCAGCCAGTTCTAGGTGTCCAATATTGCTCTTCACGGTTCCCAAGCCACAGCTCTGTGTTGGCAGTTCTGAGGCCAGCTCGGCAAATGCGCTCTTGAGGCCCTGCACTTCGATCGGGTCCCCTAATTGGGTGCCCGTGCCGTGCGCCTCAATATAGCCTATTGTCTCTGGCTCCACCCCCGCTTGTTGCAGCGCGGCCTTGATCAAATCGGTTTGCGCTCGCGGGTTCGGCGCCGTTAGCGAATTCGCCCGCCCACCATGGTTAATTGCACTACCTTTAAGCAAACCGTAAATATGGTCCCCATCTCGCTCCGCCGTCGACAACGGTTTGAGGAACACCATGCCCACGCCCTCTGCGCGTACATAGCCATCGGCCTGCGCGGAGAAAGCCTTGCAGCGGCCATCCTTACTCAGCATGCCCGCTAGGGTCAAACTCTCATGCCCCTCCAGCGACAGCAAGGTGTTGACCCCGCCCACCACCGCCTGCACACACTGCCCACTCCGTAACAACTCCAGCGCCCGGTGCACCGCGACCAGTGAACTCGAGCATGCCGTCTCGATCGGTTCACTCGGCCCATGCCAATTTAACCAATAGCTCATCCGGTTCGGTCCCATCGATCCCACCAGTCCTACCGCGCTGTACGCTGCCACAGTCTCGCCCGCCTGTGCCAACAAATTCCCATAACCGCTACCGGCGGTGGTCCCCACCAGCAGTGCCGTGGCACTGCCCGACAGGCTCCGCACCGAGTAGCCAGCATCCTCGATCACCTTGTATACATACAACATCAGCAGCCGCTGTTGCGGATCCATCGCTTGCGCTTCGCGTGGCGATATGCCAAAGAATAGTGGATCAAATTCGTCTATACTCTCGATCACCCCTGCATGGCAAATCGACGGCGTTAAGCCGCGCTCCCAGCGGCTGCTCGGCAACACCTCGATACTATCCCGCTCCGCCAGCAGATTGGCCCACAAGGTATCGATATCCTCAGCCTGCGGAAAACATCCACTCATGCCGATCACGGCGATCGGCTCGCCCTTAATCGTTTTACTCTCACTCACATCGCCCCTTAGCGTTGCCAGTGCAACGCTCTTCCGCCGGCTCCGGGGGGCGGGCGTGAACAGCGAAGAAACAGGGCCGCTCTCTGGACAGATTGGCGCCGTCACCGTTGCCGCAAACGCGGGCGCGAGCATTGCTTGGTATTCCCGCGCCAGATAGCCCGCCAGCGCTGCAATCGTCGAATACTCGAAGAATATTGTTGGACTCAAAGCCAAACTGTACTTCTGGTTCAAGGCGTTGCCCAACTCCGTCAGGGTGATCGAATCAAAACCAAATTCGCTGAGCGGCGCATCTCGCTCCAGTTCCTCTTGCGCAATTTTCAAGTGCGCCGAGATTAACTCCGTTAACCCATGCTCTATCTGTGACTGCAACTCGTCCACTGCGACAATACTTAACTCAGGGCCCAAAACCCCATCTGCTAGCAATACCGGGTTTTGCGGTACCCAGTACCGCTCCTTGGCAAACGGATACGTCGGTAAACTCATCCGCTGCGGCTTCGTTTGTGCGTATAACTGCCCCCAATCAACCTCCAGTCCTTGCACCCACAGCTGCGCTAGCTTGCCTACTTTACCTTTAGCTACCCACGCTTCGATCGCCTTTTGCAAATCCTCGTCGGCTCGGAATGCCGCCAAGATGCCCTGCTCGCGTTTTACCTCACCGTAGATCGTATCCTCTTGCAGCGCCTCGCCGCGCACATAGCCTGCTAGCTGCTCCTGCAGCGCACTGATGGAGCTCGTCACCAACGCCAATCTCACCCGTAACGCCTCACGTCCCACTTGGAGCGTATACGCCAGATCGACCAGATTCACCTCAGCCTGACGCTCCAGATAGGTCAGCAACTGCTGCGCCTGGTCCCGCAGCTGTGCCTCGTTTCTGGCCGACAGTATTACCACCACGGGGCCACTGAATACCGTGGGCGCTCTCGGTGGCCCTACATACTCCTCAACAATGACATGTGCATTAACCCCACCAAAGCCAAATGAGCTCACCCCAGCTCGGCGTGGCAACTCCTGCCCTTGTCGATCTCGTAAAGCTTCCCACGCACGCGTTTGCTGCACCACATAGAACGGGCTGTCGCTCAAAGCAAGCAGCGGATTCAGTTCTTCGCAATGCAGGCTTTTGACTAAGGTTCGATGCTGCAACTGCAGCAGCACCTTGATCAGCCCAGCCACACCTGCGGCCAGTTCCAGGTGCCCAAGGTTGCTCTTCACCGAGCCCAAACCACAATACGCTAACGGCAATTCAGCGGCCAGCTCGGCAAATGCGCTCTTGAGGCCCTGCGCTTCAATCGGGTCCCCTAATTCGGTGCCCGTGCCATGCGCCTCGATATAACCAACTGTCTCCGGCCCCACCCCCGCTTGTCGCAGCGCCGCCTTAATCAGATCAGCTTGCGCTCGCGGGTTCGGCGCTGTCAGCGAATTGGCCCGTCCACCATGGTTAGTCGCACTGCCTTTAATCAGGCCGTAAATATGGTCGCCATCTCGCTCCGCCGCTGATAGCGGTTTGAGAAACACCATGCCCACACCCTCTCCACGCACATAGCCATCAGCCTGTGCCGAGAAGGTCTTGCAGCGGCCATCCTGGCTTAACATGCCCGCCTGGGTAAAACTCTCGTGAATCTCCAGCGACAGCAGCGTGTTGACCCCACCCACCACCGCCTGAGTGCACTGCCCGCTGCGTAGCAACTCCAGCGCTCGGTGCACCGCCACCAGCGAACTCGAGCACGCCGTATCAATCGGTTCACTTGGCCCATGCCAATTTAACCAATAGCTCATCCGGTTCGGTCCCATCGACCCTGCCAGTCCCACCGCACTGTACCCGGCTACCGTCTCGCCCGCCTGCGCCAACAAATTTCCATAACCGCTGCCAGCGGAAGTCCCCACCAGCAGTGCCGTAGCACTGCCCGATAGGCTGCGCACCGAATAACCTGCATCCTCAATCACCCGATACACATACAACATTAGTAACCGCTGCTGCGGATCCATGGCTTGCGCTTCGCGCGGCGAAATACCAAAAAATAGCGGATCAAATTCGTCCATGCTGTCGATCACGCCTGCATGGCAAATCGCCGGCGTCAAACCACCTGCCCAGCGACTGGCCGGCAACGCTCCGATACTGTCTTGCTCCGCCAGCAGGTTAGCCCACAAGGCATCGATATTCTCAGCTTGCGGGAAACAGCCACTCATGCCAATCACGGCGATTGACTCAGCCTGGATCGTATCTCGCTCACTCACATCGCCCCTCTGCACTGCCAGTGCAACGCGTCCCCGCCGGTTCCGAAGGACGGGCGTGAACAGCGAAGAAACAGTGCCGCTCTCTGGACAGATTGGGGCTGTCGCCATTGCCGCAAACGCCGGCGCGAGCAAGGCGTGGTGTTCCCGCGCCAGATAGCCCGCCAGCGCTGCAATCGTCGAATACTCGAAGAAGATCGTTGAACTCAAAGTCAAACTGTACTTCTGATTCAAAGCGTTGCCGAGTTCCGTCAGAGTAATCGAATCAAAACCAAATTCACTGAGCGGCGTATCTCGCTCCAGTTCCTCTCGCGCAATTTTGAGTTGCGCCGAGATTAATCCCGTTAACTTATGCTCTATCTGTGACTGCAACTCGCCAACTGCTACTGCGTCATCAGCGTCCACCCCTCTGGTCGTCGCCGGCAGCATCAGCGTGTCATACGTCGTCCGGATGCGTTGCAGCACGTGAGCCACTGCGCCATACTCCACGACCACGTGGGTGGCGGACTGCCCTAATGCCTGACACAATGCCATTATGCCCACAGCACTCGGCATCGCCTCCAGCCCGGTGTCTCGTCGCAGCCGCTCTTGGCCGGCCGCATCTATCTGCATCCCCCCTTCGGCCCACAACGGCCAACTCACCGAGACGGTATGGCCTTGGCGTTGACCCTGCGCCACTAGGCCCGACCGGTACTGCGCATAGCTGTCCAAAAAGCCATTCGCCGCCGCATAATCCGTCTGCCCCACATTACCCAATACACTGGCCACCGACGAGCACAGTACCAGCCAATCCAGCGCCACTGCTTGCGTCGCCTCATCCAAGGCCACCAGGCCCGCTACCTTCGGAGCTAATACCTGCTGCAGCGTCTCGCCGCTCTTTTGCGCCAGCAAGCCATCGTGCAACACCCCAGCGCTATGGATTACGCCGTTCAACTGCTCGTACTGCGCCGTAATTTCTGCCACTAAGGCGGCCACTGCCACGGCGTCGCTCATGTCCACTGCCCGGTACGCGACGCGCGCGCCCATCCCCTCTAACTCCCTTAGCACGCGCTCTTGCGCCGGCTGCAACGCGCGGCGCCCGGTCAACACTAGCACCGGATGGCGTATCTGCTGCGCCATCGTCCGGGCGAACACTTGCCCCAGCCCGCCCAACCCTCCTGTGATCAGGTAAACACCCTCGTCACGCCACGGTAGCGTCGTGTCTTCGCAGGCCATTGGCGCGAAGCCCAAGACTTCTCGTTTCCCTTCGATATAGCGCACCATCGGCGCGGGCGATGCCGCCTCAGCTTTCAGTTGCTGCACCAATACCGGCATCGACACCTCAGCCGCCACCGCCATCACCTGGCACACCAACCGCGGGTATTCTTGCTGCGCACTACGCAAGAAGCCACCTAGCCCCTGCAGCACCGCGCTTTCGCCTTCATTAGGGATCACCAGTTGGAGCAACAGCCGGTCACCAGGATGGGCGGCAACTTCTTTCTGTATCCATGCCAGCAATTGCATTGCATACGCCGTATAGCGCTGTGCCAGCGGGCCACTCCCGCTCAACTGCAGACACTGTGCTGCAGGCAACGCAACGGCAAGCTCCGCTAGTCTCTGTGGATTATCCTGGCCCACCTCACACACTAAGATCCCGTGCCTCTCATAGACCGGCGCGACCTCTAGTTGTACAGGGGCTTGCGCCGCCCACTGCGGCGCTAACAGGACCGTCTGAGGCGCTGCGACCACTTGCTCAATGGCCTCATGCACAGAAATTGCGCCATCCAGAGGCCGTGTACTGAAACCACTTAAGCGTAGCGCTACCCGCCTATTGGCATCAACGATGTCAATATCGAGCTTGCGCACAGCCGCACTGTCGCCTACTCCTGGCCGTACCACTGCCCACGCCGGCATCGGCAGTTCACCCCATTGCCTCACCTGGGCTACCGCGAAGGGTAGCGCCAAGGGTGCATTGGTCTTATTTTGCGCCAGGCCCACGCTTGCCTGCAGCGCCCCATCCAACACATTTGGCGCCCAGACATAACCGGCTGGCGCATCTGCGGTCAAGCGCAAGGCGCCTACCACAACCTGATCGCCTAGCCACAATTCTTTTAGAACCTGGAAGCTCGGACCAAACTCTAACCCCTGTTGCGCAAACTGTGCATAACACGCCTCCCCCGCCACGGTCTGCTCACAGTGTGCCCGCACTACCTCTAGATCTACCTGCGGTGCTTCACCTACCGCCACCCATTGAGCCCAACCCCGGCTATACACGACCGCTTCATCCCTACTGTCGCTGTAGATTTCAAAGCCAATCCGGCCGTCTTCCTGACTCTCCAAACCGATATGAACTTCCCGTGGCTGGGCTACCACCAATGGGCGCAGCCACATCACCTCCTGCAGCATCACGGTCTGCCCTACCTCGCCATGACTCGCCAACGCCACCGCCGCGCGCGCCCACTCCAATTGGGCAGCTCCAGGCACAATACGCTGACCTTGCACCACGTGGTCGTGCAGAAAAAATTCCTTGCCGGTCAGCGTCGTACTAAAACGCTGTTGGCTCAAATCTGACGTATTTCGGTGCAGCAACGGATGCAATTGGCGTTCTAACCCATTTGGCACCACCCGTGTCGGCGTCCAGTACCGCTTCTTCGCAAATGGATAGGTCGGAAGGCTCATCCGCCGCGGCTTGGTTTGACCGTATAACTGTCCCCACTCCACGGTCAGTCCGTGCACCCACAACTGCGCTAGCTTGCTCAATTTCTTGGCGCGCAGCCATGCCTGTAACAACGCATCGGCGTCCCCATCATCCTCAAATAGCGCTGTGTGCTCGCTGCTCTTTTTCGCTTGCCCCGTGAACACTCCAGGCGTCGCCTGACCACGGGTAAATTTGTCGAGCGCATCCAGCATCTGCGCGCGCGATTCCACCACCAACGCCAGCCGATGAACCATCGCCTCGCGCCCTGTCTGTAGAGTGTAAGCTAGAGCCGTAAGATCAAGCTCCGTTTCCCCCTCGGCCCATGCTTTCATTTTTGTGGCGTACGCTTGTAGCCGTTCCGCTGTCTTTGCCGACAACACAAGCAAGACCTGCTGAGGATTGCCCACCCGACCCACGGGCGCCGATGATAGGTACTCTTCCAGCACCAGATGGGCATTGGTGCCGCTAAAGCCAAATGAACTCACCGCTGCGCGCCGCAGTTGATCGCCCGCCACTGTCCATGGCTTCAAATCAGTGTTGATGTAAAAAGGACTGCCAGCCACTGTAATACGCTCGTTGAGCGTAGAGAAATTGATCGTCGGCGGCAGCACGCGATGGCGCAACGCCAACAATACTTTGATCACGCCCGAAACACCGGCAGCGGTTAGCAAATGGCCAATATTGCTTTTGACCGATCCCAAGGCGCAGTAGTCCTGCTTCGCGGTATATGAACGGAACGATTCCGTTAAAGCTTCTACCTCGATCGGGTCCCCTAATGCCGTACCCGTGCCATGAGCTTCGACCAGAGAGATCGTCTCTGGATTGATCCCAAAGCGTTCGTAGACCTGCTTTTGCAAGGTTATCTGCGAACTCACGCTTGGCGCTGTAATACCATTCGTGCGGCCGTCCTGATTCACCCCCCAACCCCGCAACACACCGTGGATCAGGTCTTGATCGCGCACTGCATCCGTTAAACGCTTAAGCAGCAGCACACCGACCCCTTCTCCTGGCACAAAACCATCCGCTCGCGCATCGAAAGTGAAACAGCGTCCGACTTTCGATAGCATACCTGCGCTGCTGGTCATGATGTGCATATCCGGCCTCGCCGACACATATACACCGCCGGCAAGAACTAAGTCGCTTTGTCTGAGCATTAAGCTGTCGCATGCCTCAGCGATGGCCACCAACGACGATGAACAAGCGGCGTCAAGCGCCAGGCAAGGACCCTTCAAATTCAGAAAATAGGCGATTCGGGCCGACAAAATCGACGACGCATTCCCGAGTAACCCTTGGGCCGTCAGCTCACTGCCGTCACCAACCTGGCCATAATCGCTAGCACAGCACCCCACATATACACCACAGCGGCTATCTGACAAAGTGTGTGGGTTGATACCTGCAGCCTCGATACAACTCCAACTATGCTCCAGAAACAGCCGCTGCTGAGGATCCATCGATTGAGCTTCAGCAGGTGAGATATTGAAAAACAAGGGATCAAAGCAATCTGCCTCCTCTAACTCTCCCATCCACTTACTATATGTTCGGCCCCGTGTAGCCGGACGCGGATCGTAGTACTGTTCAATCGACCACCGCTGCGCAGGAACTTCCGACACGCAATCCCTACCCTGCACAAGGTTATCCCAAAACTCTTCTAGGTTTTTTGATTTTGGAAAGGCCCCAGACATCCCTATGATGGCAACGCCTTCCTGCTGCGGTATCGGCTGAATCTCTGACGCCACAGGCACCCGCGTCGATCGATCTGTTGCATCCTCAGCTATTGGGTGATGTGCCACTGCTGCACTCTGTGCGCTTAGGACCATCGGCGACAGATGCTCGGCCAAACGCCGGATAGTGGGATAGTCATATAGGCGTGTCACCGGTAACGACAAACCAAAAGATTGGTTGATTAACTGCGCCCATTCCACACCCGTGATCGAATCCAAGCCAAGCTCGACAAACGGATACTCTGCATCAATCTCCGCGTACTCCAAGTACAATACTTTGGCGAGAGTCTTGGTCAGTTCTTCTTGCAGGATCTTTAGCGACGCGGGGCGATTGTTGCTTGTTTCCTCCGCTGGCGAATCAGTTGTGTCTCTACCTGTTTTGTGATTCATCGTTGGCACGTATTGATTGCTCTCTACCGGTGCAGACACATCGTTGCACAGGTCAGTCCCAAGCGTGCACAATGAAATGCCACTAGGCTTACCTGTAACGCCCTCTGTAGGGTGCGGGATGCCCGGCTTATTAGCCGCCGCGCACGTCCTCTCCAATTGAGCTCGCCCCGGCACGACCTGCTCGCCCCCCACTACCGGATCCGGTACGGCCTTCAGCACCCAGTATCGTTCTTTGGCAAAAGGATACGTTGGCAGGCTGATGCGCTTTGGTTTAACTGCACCGTATACGTGTCCCCACGCTACCTTTAGCCCTTGTGTCCACAACTGCGCCAACTTATCAAGTTCGCCTTTGGCAAGCCACTTTTGCTGATCTTCATCGGCTTGAAACATCGCCAGCGTTTCCTGAGCGTGCTTGAGCTCGCCCTGGTATATATTTTCTTGAGACGCCTTGCCTTGCGCATAGCCCAACAACCGTTCTTTTAGCTCATTGATGGATCTCACCACAAGCGCTAACCGAACGTCCAACGCCTCACGCCCCACTTGTAGCGTATACGCTAGGTCGGTTAGATTTGTCTCAGTATGGTGTTCCAAGTACGATAGCAACTGCTGCACCTGATCCCGCAGCCGCTCTTCATTTTTGGCTGATAGCACAACGATTACCGGCCCGCTCAACATCGTTGACGCCTTCTGTGGCGAACTATATTCCTCAACGATGACATGCGCATTGGTGCCGCTAAAGCCGAATGAACTCACTCCCGCCCGCTTTAACCCTGCCGGCCATCTCTGAGTTTGCGCGACGACCTGCATCGGCAAGCGCTGCCAAGGAATATACGGGTTCGGTGTCTCAAAATGCAACTGTGCTGGAATCACTCCCTGCTGCATCGACAGGACTGTTTTGATCAACCCGGCAATACCCGCCGCTGCTTCTAGATGGCCCATCACGCTCTTAAGCGAGCCAATCAAAAGCGGCTGATCGGCTGACCGCCCGGCCCCAAGTACTTGGGCCGCGGCCATGACCTCGATCGGATCACCTAGTTTGGTGCCGGTCCCATGTGCCTCCAAGTAGCCGATCTCGTGCGGCGCTAACCCCGCTTGAGCTAGCGCTGCTTCAATCACCGCCTGTTGCGCCAACTGGTTCGGCGCAGTTAAGCCACTGCTGCTGCCATCTTGATTGATAGCACTGCCCCGAATCACCGCCATGATCGGGTCCTCATCGGCCTGCGCATCAGATAAACGCTTCAAAACCACCGCCGCACAGCCTTCCCCTCGCACATACCCATCTGCCGACGCATCGAATGTCCGACACCGCCCATGAGGTGAGAGCATACCTGCCTGTTCGTAGGCTAGAAACCGTTTGTCATCGAGCAATAGATTCACCCCAGCCGCCAAGGCCAGAGTGCACTCCCCGCCTAACAGACTACGGCATGCTGTGTGCACAGCTACCAGCGATGAACTGCAGGCAGTATCGATACTGAGTGCCGGACCCTGCCAATCGAAGAAATATGACAGCCGACCCGCCGCCACCGAACACGCATTACCGGTAGCAAAGTAAGCGTTGATGTCCGCCTTGCTGCCATTGCGCGTAATCACATCTTCGTAGTCACTGCCCATCATGCCTACGAAGACTCCACTACGCGTCCCACGCAGCGTCGCTGGCGCAATCGCGGCAGATTCCACTGCTTCCCATGCGACCTCTAATAACAAACGTTGCTGTGGATCCAATAATTTCGCCTCCCGCGGCGAAATGCGAAAGAAACCCGCATCGAAGCACTCTACCTCGGCCAGGAAACCTGCCTGCCAACGACATGGCTCTGCTTGGCTCCCCCACAGCACCTGCCGGTGGGCGGGTAACGCCCCCACCCCATCACGCGCTGCCAGCAATTCTTGCCAGAACTGTGCTGGAGTGTTCACTCTATCCGGCAGGCGGCAAGCTACACCAATGATCGCGACAGCTTGGTCCTGGCGGGTGGATTCCTGCCATAGGTCATCACTTGCTGAAGCGTATGCCCCACGTGCTGGGACTGTGCTTGCCTGCGGTGCTGGCGTCACGGTTGTCTGCGTTACCAACTGAACCGCGGCCTGGGCCATAAAGTACCCAATGATCGCCTCAGACGTTCCATAGCTAAAGAAAAACGTCGAGGGTAACGACTCTCCCAGGCGAGTACTCAGCCGCCGTCTTAATTCAAGCAACTCCAGTGAACTGAGCCCCATCTCCATCAGCGGCGCCTGGGGATCATAGGCTGGCGCCCGTTGACTGCCCAATACTTCTATCACAGCGCTGCGCACGATCGGCTCAACCTGATTGACAGCTCGCGTAGTATCAGTCGATACCGCTTGTGGATCTGCGGTTTCGACGGCCGTCTTCTGCTCAGAGCGCAAGCGATATTCAATTAACACCCCAGCCCCTTCGTTATCTGTGTCTCCCGGCCTAAACCCCGGTAGCACTTCGCGTATCACGGCACCATGCGAAGTATGAAAATGCAGCATCGGATCCACCCATTGGCCCTGTTCGTCACGTAACTCAATATACCGATCGAGGCTGTACTCCGCCTGATACTGACTATAATGAGCGCAGCGCGTAACGCCCACGATAGCCTCTACACCGTCAAGCAGCGAGCCATAGACCAGCATCAAGTCAAGCAGCGCATCACTGAACCCTCGTCCATGCATCTCGGGCGCAACAAATAATCCTAACAACTGCACATAGCGGCCTTCTGCTTGGCATAAACACCCGACTTCGGCATAGCAGATGCTGCGCAGTGCTGCGACAGAATCAATGCGCTGCGTATACAACACAGCCGCAATCTGTCCGGCAAACTCCAATACCATTTGCTGCTGTGGAACATCACACACGCGCCGCTTTATTTCCGCGGTGGAGATACGCATGGCGCTTGGCTCGCACATCCGGTTAAGGTGCTTGAGGCGAGATAGATCGGCTCGGACTGGATGACGAATCGTATAAGGCTGGGGGATCAACCGATGCAAAGAGAGGCGGGTAAAGTTCAGCCGCTCGGGAAAAGTGCGCGACAGGCCCGGCTCAGGAAAGAGGCCAACTTCAGCTGCGGCCATTAAAAAAACCGAAGCTTCGACCAGTTGCTGACCAGAAAACGCTTTAAAAGCATCAAAATGAGCGCTTTCTGTCATATTCCCCAGGCACTTAACGGTATTCGGCCGCAGACAATGCGCCTCTAGTGAGAGCAGTCCAAAGCGGGAGATGGCCATACGCCAACGGCGCAGATGCTCCACTAACCCTTGTACTGCGTGGGCAGGTTTAATTTCGCTGCCATCGCGCGCTATGTATACGCCAGTGTAATTCAAACCCTCTCGCCGCCGAGCCGCTCTCTTGTCTTCAATCGACAGGAACGGGCGCTCATGGTCTAAAAACGCCCGCACATGCAAAATGTTTTCTGGATCTTCGATGCCTGCAGCGGCTAAATCAGTGATCAATTGCTGCGGGTCTGCGATCCTTCCCCGCACCAGTAAGTGTGGTAAGCCAGCTAACGTTTTTTCTGTGGCGTCGAGCGATAACGCGTTGTCTTCTACGCCGATCAGCGTGAGTGGATACTCCGCCAGTGCCCGCCCTCGTGCTGAACGCGTTTTGATAAGCTGGTAGATTCTGAGCAGTAAACTCCCGTCACCACATCCCATATCCGCGATGTAACGGGGTTGTGTGGCTAAAGGGGCCTGATCAAAGATGCGTAGAATGAGCGTGTCAAGCTCGGCAAAGTGGCGTTGATGTTGCACGCCACTGGCAATGGCATGTACCGTACGGTCGACATGCCATTCATGTCCCTGTTCATCCGTACCAAAGATTGCCCGTGCTTCGCCGAACAATAAATCATCAAGATGACGAAGCATCGGTGTGTAGGACACCACCGTACCCAAAGCACCACTATTCGCCAGCAACGCCCGGCCACTCGGCGTTAACTGAAAACTCGCTGCCTCAACCTGCCCCCAGCCACGCTGAATGAACAAGGTTCGCACGGCTTGCAACGCGGCCGTCGATATATTGCTTGGCTGCGTCTGTTCCAGTACATCGCCGCCCAAGGTGTCTATTTGTACCAACAATGGCGCCAACAAGGCGCCATCCAGCACGCTCGCCACTGCCGGATCGACCCCGCCCCACTCCGCGCCACAACGATCCAACCAACGTAGCAAACGTTCGGATGGATCAGACTGTTCAGTCGCGAGCGCTTGCGCCAGCGGTAATTGCAGCAACTCCAGCAAATCGCTCGGTAACTGCCGAGCCAAGCCAGCCCCCGCAACCGCCCCATATCGGTCCGGTTCAATCCACTCCACCCAACCCAATTCATACAAGAGCCGCAGAGCCGCATGCAGATGACCGGCATTGCCTCGGTAACGTGATGCGATCTTCTTGAGCGTCATCGATCGGACTGACATCGCCTCTAAAATTCCGCGCCGAGCGAAGCTGTCAATCACATGTGAAACAACCCATCCATTAGCCAACCCATTGATGATGTCTAGCATAATGACAATCCCTAAAACGTTATATTTTGTTATATGATGGCTCACCATAAAGGTGGCAAATCTAAGCTAATCTTGAGACTTGAAGGCGACTCATATCATAAGCACATTTTATCCGGCATACATCTTTCTTTATTTCATTGGCCCCAGCCCTCTTGCTACTTTGCAAGCACTCCATGAACCTTGTAATTACCCACAAGTTTGAGCGAGCTCAAAGCCGATCTGGATATCGATGAGTCCTCGCATTCTCCTCTAGATAACGATGTTGCCAGGCGGAGGGTCGTTGGCACAAGCCATATAACCAAGGTGTCCGCTCAGGATTGCTTGCTCGCTCACCTTGGGATTGCTGAAAAACTGATAGACCGCTTTCGTGCTGCACCAGCCTTAATAGCATCCTGCAACGTCAATCACCATGGATGGAAAATTTGACTTGATTTTTATTACAGGTGCTTAGGTTATTTTAGGGGTTTTTCTATTTGGAAGGCCGTGACTCGCTGTAATAGCCACTGTGCAACCACACCACCGTCCTCGCGAACAATTTTCCTGAATTGTAGAGGGTTAGGTCTAATCTTGGCAAAGAATTTCTGATATTTCTGTGGCACATGTCCCCTTGATTTCGTTGGGGCTTACGTGTGCACTTCAGGCTCCGGCGGCATTCCCACTGAATAGCTTCAGCGTTTCAGTCTGTTTGTTAACGATCCTTTGTTCCTCCACCAAGCGGAGCGATAAGTTTCAAACCATCTTTCGCAAGATACATCAACTGCATTGACCTTCCGACCCGGGATTCCGGCGCACAAAATATTTCGTGAACAGCCGCTCAGCTTCGTGCAACCCTTCTTCCGCTAGCCCCACCGACTTCGCACGGCTGACTGGGTCGTGGATGAAACCTTTGAGGTGCAGCCGTTTCAACGCTGGCCAGTCTAAGCCTTTCCAGGCCCGGTTCTGGTCGCATAAATTCAAGTGAAGCAGCGCCAATACCACTTCGTCGATAGCTTCGTTGTCGATGTCCATCGCATCTCCTTCAAGTGTACTAGTCGTGATCTGATCTGACCGTTACCCGAT
Source organism: Mycoavidus sp. SF9855 (assembly GCF_024582735.1). NCBI lineage: Bacteria > Pseudomonadati > Pseudomonadota > Betaproteobacteria > Burkholderiales > Burkholderiaceae > Mycoavidus > Mycoavidus sp. SF9855. The sequence goes on along the minus strand of NZ_CP102085.1, from coordinate 1,085,880 downwards.
TTAGCGATAGCATAAAACACTTACATAGCGTTGGCATACCGTTCCCGCGAAATCACACAGGCTAGCCTTCCGCGGTTTTTCTCTCAAAGCGCTTCTGCCACACTTTCATTGTCATTGTCAGAGGCTGTTGACCAAGAGCCCTCATCATCAGAGGCTATTTCGTCAGCACCTTCTTCGGCAGATACTACGCTCTCTTTATTTTTTTCAAGTAAGACCGCTCCGCGCTGCTTTAATAGCTGCTCATTGATCTCACTTAAGCCCTGTACGTTTTCGATTAAAGTACCCTTCGCTGTAAGAACGTCATGCGTCGAACTCCAGCATAGAAAAGCTTTATATTGATCTCCCGCCTTTATCACCTGCCACTGTCGTACTGCCTTATCACCACTACCGGTTACCAAATAGTGGCCGGCGGCGGAAGCCTCTTTCCAGGCGACACTCATCACCGAACCGTTGCACCCTTCAAGCACCATCTGACAGTGGCCGCTTTCAACCTGCCACAGCCGCACTGTTTTGTCTTCGCTGCCAGAGGCGAGTTGCTCACCTTTTGGCGAATACATAACGCTATTCACATCACCTTTATGTCCTTTCAAGGTGTGGCGGCACGTTCCCGTTTCTACATCCCACAGACGCACTGTTTTGTCTTCACTGCCAGAAGCCAGTTGCTCACCTGTTGGCGAATATACGACGCTATTCACATTGCCTTTGTGACCTTTCAGGGTGTAGCGGCACACTCCGGTTGCTACATCCCATAGCCGCACTGTCTTATCTTCACTGCCAGAGGCAAGTTGCTCTCCTGTCGGCGAGTAGACGACGCTCTTAACGTCACTTCTATGACCCTTCAAGGTGTGGCGGCGAGTTCCAGTTTTTGCGTCCCACAACCGCACTGATTTGTCTTCACTGCCAGAGGCGAGCTGCTCGCCGGTCGGCGAATACGCAACGCTAAAAACCGTACCACGATGGCCGATTAACGTGTGGCGGCACGCTCCGGTTGCAATGTCCCACAGCCTCACTCTATCGTCCCAACTGCCAGCAGCAAGCTGATCACCTTGCGGTGAATACGCAACGCTAGTAATCCCAAAGACGCAAGGAACCCCAACGCTATAGCCGCTTAAAGTGTGGCGGCACACTCCAGTTTCTAGATCCCATAGCCGCACTGTATTGTCTTCACTGCCAGAGGCGAGTTGCTCGCCTATCGGCGCATACACCACGCTATTCACCTCACCGCTATGGCCGCTTAAGGTATGGCCAACTTCGATTTCCACATCCCATAACCGCACGGTACCGTCATTACTGCCAGAGGCGATCTGATCTCCTTTTGGTGCATATGCGACGCTCCTAACCCAAGCGCTATGGCCGCTTAAGGTGCGGCGAAAAATGCCGGTTGCCACGTCCCACAGTCGCACTGTCTTGTCATGACTGCCAGAGGCAATTTGATCTCCTTTCGGTGAGTACGCGACGCTAGTCACCGGATAATTATGGCCGCTTAAGATGTACTGACAAGCGCCAGTTTTTACGTCCCACAACCGCACTGTATTGTCATCACTGCCAGAAGCAAGCTGCTCTCCTTGTGGCGAATACACGACGCTGGTCACCTCATCGTCATGGCCACGTAAGGTGTAGCGGCAAGCTCCACTTTCTATGTCCCATAACCGCACTGTATTGTCTTCACTGCCAGAGGCGATCTGCTCTTCTTTCGGCGCATAAGCAACGCTAGTAATCTTACCGCGATGGCCACTTAAGATATGGAGAGCAGCACCCGTTTCTACGTCCCACAACCGTACTGTCTTGTCACCACCAGAGACGACCTGATCACCTTTGGGCGAATATGCGACGCTAGTCACCTCATCGCTATGGCCGCTTAAGGTGTAGCGGCAAGCTCCGGTTGTTACGTCCCACAGCCTGACTTTCTTGTCTTGGCCGCCAGCGGCAATCTGATCGTTTTTCGGCGAATAGGCGACGCTCCAAAGCGCGCCGCGATGGCCGCTTAAGGTGCGGATTTTTGCCCAGTTCGAAGTAGCGTATACGCTGATATTGCCACTACTAAGACCCACGGCGCATGCTGTCCCATCCAGTGAATACGCACAGGAGCCCACCTGGCTATCCTCTTCGAGAAATGGCCATTCGCCAAACTGTACGCCGGCCATCTGAGCACCGCTTAGATTCGCCTCGCGCAGCCATGTATTCTGAAGTTTGACATGTCTTAAATCCGCTCCTTGCAATTGAGCATGATCGAACATACCGCCACTCAGATCCGCCCCTGGCACCTGGATTTTCTGCAAATTTTGCCGATTAAATTGGATCCCCGCTTTGACCAACACAGTGATTGCATTGGCGGCAGCTTTACGGATTAAGCTATGGGTCGCTAGATCCTTGTCGATGGTTTTCGAGCGCTCAATCACAGCCAGCAATTGCTTCTTAAATAACGGCTCCTTCTGGGCGCGCTCGGCCAGAAATCCTATAACCGCCGGTTCACTCACAAAATTCTTACGAGCCAACGGCGAATCTAACAAGCCCTGCTCAACTGCAATAGTCCTTTCATCAAGAGAATATTGACTCTCAAAGCTGAGGCGACGCGCCCTCTTTTTCACTTGAGGACTTGAACCCGTCATCTCCGCGGCAATCAACTCGCTTTGCCCAGGTTCAAATACCGCACGTGCGATAAAATACTCCAACAACGATTTATGGATAAACTGATAGCGATCTTTGTTACGGCTTAAGGGCCAAGCCTCTCGCAGTAACCTCTTTTCATCTTCTGAACCAAAAAAATCCGCTTTCCACGTCTCTTGGTCTTCGAAACGGACATATTTAACAACCGGATTGCCCTTCTGCCTTTCATAAAGTTGAACCGCGAGCTTCTTTACAAAGGCAATGCCATTCTTGGTAAAACCCTCATCAATCAATTCTTCAAAGACTTTCTTTTCTTGGCCCTCAAGCGTTTTTTCCCTTAAAAAACGTTGTTTGGCACGCTCGAACCACTGTTCGACGAACTGGTCATATAACGCCATCCGGGTTAGGCCAGCAGTCGATAAATTGTGCTCTTGGTTCTCCAGACCAGGTAGCACGTCTAATGTAATCTTCAGTAAAAAAGGATTGGTCACCAACTCTTTTAAATTGGGAATACTTTTTAGAACGTCTTGGTAGCGTTCTGCTGTCCAACTCAGTGGATTCGCTTTCGCATAGGCCTCTGTATATCGTTTAATCTCTGTCTCTGAAAACGGCGCTACGACAATTTCTTGCAACTGCGTGGCATCTGCAGGTGCAAAACGAGCTCGATCATCTTCACCAAAATATTCAGAGCGGCAGCCAATAATGACTTGTCCTTGCCACCCGCCCTCTTGGTTAATCTTATTGCTGAGATATAAATTTTTAGACTGTTGGCTTTCATCATAACTATCTAAAATAAAGACGAATTCGTGATGACTCTTTAATTCCCGCATCTGCTTCTGGCTGAAGCCCTTCAGATGGAGATATTTCTCCACTAACTCATGCGTTGGATTGTCAATTTCGGGTAAGGCAATTAATAAGGGAATACGATCTTTTGCTGGATTTTTTGGATCTTTTAGATATGCATTCCATAAATCGGCTTCAAGAGCACAGTTGAACGTTGACTTACCTGCTCCAGAGTCCCCTAATAGCAATAAGATTTTTTTATCGGCGCTGTTGAGAAATTTATTGACTTCATCCGTTAAATCAAATGTCTTAATATCATGAAAATTGGCTTTACCCTGTGGCCTGACGTAAAGTCTTTCATCCTTTTTCCATTCTTTTAAACGTTCTCTTTTCAGTTGGCGCAAATCATCTTCAACCTTGGGCGTATTTTGAGCGCGCTCAAGCAGTGTGGGAGAGGATGTTGCAAGTACCCGCTTATAAAGAGGGTAAGGGCCTGCCGCTGCATCTTTTAGACAAGATTCATAGAACGCTCTTTTTTGGGAGTCGATTTCGTAGGCTAAACGAGCGAGCAGTTTCCCTGCTTCCTCTGCAATCGGCGAGCCAATGGCTAATTCTCTGATAATTTGGATAACTCTCTTTTTAGCAAAGGCTTGCGTACCCCACTGCGCGTCGTTTCCATAAAGATCCTCTAAAAAACGCAAGGCGCCTTGCTGAGTCTCTTTATCTAACTCCGGGTTAGCCGCTAATTGGCCCAGGCGCTCACTTAAGCCCCATTGGAATGCTTTATGTTGACGGCAAGAGGCTTGGCGCACAAATTCTTCGAAGTCACTCAGCTTGCGCTGTTGCAGCAGTACATCAACGCCTTCTAATGCCTTATACCAGGTCTCTTTTTTGTCAAACGTTAAACCTTCTTTTAGGCAACTCACAAAATCTTGTCCGCCTTCAGCTAACGATTTAACCTGCTGATACACATCGCCCACCGTTTCGACGATCCCGCCAGCACCACCCACCCCATCGTATATATTGCCCAAACTTTCGACAATTTGATTCAGATCAAACCCTTTGACGGCGCTGACTAAGCCGGAGACCCCTTTGAGGATGCTACTGCCGCGGCGCACCGCGCCCTGCCAAGGGGTTTCATCATCAGGCACATAGGCTAAAGCTTGGCAAGCGTAAGCCGCTTGATAAACCAGGTAGGGGTTGCTGCTGCCTTGTAAACTTTTTAGGTAACTCAATAACGGCTCGCGCAGTCGTTCACGGTCTACGTCTTTTACATAATCGGCCATCGCATCTAAAATACGAGCTAACGCGTAGGTTAAGTGATACAGATGATCTTCGCTTTGACCGTGGGTTTTTTGCAAGCGCTCGCTGACGACCTCTAAAATTTTGACTAAATCATCCGCATCCAGATACTCAGGAGCAGCGTTATAGATCATCTCAGCTAAGCCGTTGAGTAAATCAGTTTCTAACAACGTACTTTGCTGAATTCCATTGATCAATCTTTTAAGTAACGTGTTAAATAACTCTTTTGTAAGACCCGAGGCAAGTACCACCACTTCAGCGACTGAGAGCGCTTTCAGTTCATCGTCAACAAAAACACGGATGACATCGGTAGCCAAGCTATAGAGCCGTTTTACTTCGGCTCCATCCCTTTCTATGTCATGCAACCAAGCGCGCGCCTCGTCAGCGAGTTCAATTTTTTCAAAAGCCTCATTCTTCTGCGCTTGCAATGATAATAGGGTAAGAGCATCCGCTAACTGCTGAAGGTCCTTGGGACGCGCGCCAACTGCGGGCAGCGCATCTTTCATCACCGGCGTGGTTAGATTTTCTCTGAAAAATTGTAAGGCCGGAGCCTCTAAAATTGGGGGTTCCAGTCCTATATTGGCAATCTCCCTCAAGTGAGAAACCGGCGCGACAAAAGCCGCAGAAACGCTCAATTGAGGGGTCGGGACAGAAGAGGACGGCGACCTAAACCGCCCCCACCCTGAGCTACTGGAGTGGGCGCTATGTCCTGATGGCAAGGATAGCGAAGCTTCCACCCGATGTTTGGCTCCTTCACGCCCCCATTTTTCAGCTTTAAGATAGCTGGCTCGTGCTTTGTCAAATGACTTTAAATCCTCTAATATTTCCCCACGTTCGAAATAGGCATCGGCCATCATGGCGCGCACCGTCTCATCGGCTAAGGTTTGGGGATTTTGCGCTTTTCTCAACGCCTCTTTTACGCTCCCAAGCGACATCAGGGCTTCTTTCACTTGATCGTATAAAGCCAGCGCTACCTCAAAGTGTCCCTGTTTTTTCTCAGTACGAGCTTGGCCTAAATAAAACTCGCCTAGGTTGCGTGTAACGTTTTCGGGTAACGTCGAGTGAAATATTTTGCCAAACATATTTAGCCTCTATTTCTTTGATCATATTTAATTGGATTAACTTGCACGCACACCGCTATCGCGATTTTTCCATCACTCATTGGCTATACAGAGTGTGTAAAAATTAGATTGAAGTTGATTCTTCCCAAAGATATCATCGGATTGAAGGGCGCCTAATAGATACTAGTAGCACTACTGTAGGAAAACAAGAAAAAAGATTTTTATTTTATTGTTGTTGACTATTAGATATTTTTGCTATCAGAAAAAAGGCTATTGCTCTCATACCCATCCATCCTCCCTTAATACTCACTTTGGAGAAAAGCTCATGGCAAACCGACGTTACCTGTATTCAAGCAATGTCGTTCCCGGCCCTGATGTGAAGCAGGAAATGCCTACGCTCACTGGAATTTCTGAGTGGAATTACGATATCCCTAACATTTACAAGCTGCTCTTTCCGGCAATCCAAGGCCATGCAAATCTTCCATTTTAGATATGCCAGACGATAACGCTAACCAATACCATTGTTGAGCGTAGCCCCCATGTAGGATCCTGATCAATGAGTTTGATCTTATGTATGGCTATTTTATGAATTGACTGCATTCATGCAAAATAAGATAATCATGTTAAATTCTAGCCATTTTAAAAATAAAAATTATTTTCAATGTTGGGGTTTCTCTAATGGTCTATAAATCCTCTACCAAACAGCATAAAAGAGAGAACTGGGATAATATTAAGGATACCTACTCATGGAATTCTGAAACAGATTATCGATTGCATCCTGAAAAATATAAAGTTGGCAAAGGCGAACAAGGCGTTCTTTTATGTGAGCCTTACAAATCAGAAATTCTGCCTCATTGGCGTTTCAAAGATGCTTCGATTTCCGAAATAAGCAGCACTAAAATCTTCGATCTTTTTCAAGCATATCTAGCAAAAGCAGATTTCGTAGGGGCCGATATGGCACGCAAATTTCTGCAAATGGGTTATACGCGCGCGCGCCGATATGCAAACCATGCCGGTGGCAGAAAATACGATTCGCAAAACGGAGAAGAGTTACCGCGTTCGCCGGAAGATCCTGTAAAAGCGGAGAGTGCTGCTATTTTTCGTCAAAAATGGCAGGAAGCGGAAAGTAATTTTGTATATAAGAAAATGAAAGCAGATTGGAAAAAAAACTATGGTTAACCACTAAAATTGTCAAGCCTTCTCTTTGGTTATGGGCATTCTTAACTGGGGTAGTGATGCAGAATACCTCATGATTACCAATAGCTGAGAAGAAGCTCTAGAGGTTATAAATAATTGCCCGCTATACTACCTAGCCCGCAAGCATGATCTCCCCCTGGCCCTACTGCTTTATGGCACGGATTCATGGCTTTGCATGAGGCATACTACAGCGTCGGCAAATTTCTCATGAACACAGGTTATTTAAGTTGTGGGCATTGTTACTGGGTGTGGTCGGTGCTATTCGTTTGGGTTTACACGATCTCGATTCACGCGCATGGCGCCGAGAATAAAATCTGCTTTTCCTCTGAGGAGCGAACTTGGCTTAATCAGCATCCAGTGGTGCGGATTGCGGTCGCGCCGGGTTGGGGACCGATTGAATTTATCGAGCACGGCCAGCATCAAGGCTTAACCGCTGGATATCTACAGGCTATTACACAAATCAGTGGTTTGCAATTTCAGTTGGTACCCACCGGCTCCTTGCAGGCATCGCTCAAAGAATTGCGAGCGGGTCATGTAGATCTATTGCCAATCGCGTATGGTTTTCCTGAAGTGGATGAAGCATTGGGCTATGTGCTTTGTACCCGCCCTTATTTCAGCGGCTCAAGCGTTTTCATTACTAAGGGGGAGGTGCCGGTGACCGCCGATTTGCAACAACTCGCCGGCCATGTGGTGGCAATCAGTAACAGTACATTTTATACGCATTGGCTAGGTCGATATCATCCCGACATTAAAATCTTAAAGGTTACCTCTTCAGAAGCTGCTCTGGCTGCTGTTGCCACAGGTAAAGCTTATGCAGCGTTGGGGTTTAGCATGAATTTTCATCATTTAATAAATACCAAGTACCGTGGCGTACTTTTTTATTCAAGTAAAGTCCCTAATTTACCGATTATTGGCCGCATGGGGGTGCGAGGTGATCTTGCTTTATTGCGAGATATTTTAGATAAATCGCTCGCGATGCTCTCAGCGGCACAAAAAGATGAGATTGAACAGCGCTGGATTTATCTCTCGCCTCAGCCTTCCGGGGCGCAATCCGCGTCTCAAACAGTGGCGCACCATACTTCATTTTATCGCTCATATCATGAAGCCCTGGTGCTAGCGATAAGCTCAATCATTTTTATTTGTCTAGTTTTGCACGTGTGGCAGACCCATAAAAAAGCTTCCGAAACAGTAAAAGAAAAATCTCTGTTGCTTGCTGTTTTCAGTCATGAATTACGCACGCCGATTAGTGCGATTATCAGTGCAGTTGAAATGCTTAAACGATTTTCTGGTGACGCAAGGCGGCAATCGCGCTTGATTGCCGTGACGGAATCAACGGCCCAATCATTGCTGCTATTACTTAATGATACGTTAAACAATGAGGGTGAGCTGCCGCTTAAAAAAACTCCGGTACAACTAGCAACATTGGCTAAAGAAGCGATCGATGTCGTTGCTGCACCTGCTGCAAATAAGCGTTTGCCCATTTTTATAGATATGAGCAAAAACCTGCCCGAGCGGGTTTACGTAGATGCTTTGCGGCTTAAGCAAATTTGCGTTAATTTACTGGCCAATGCGGTTAAATTTACAGATACGGGCTCAGTTACTTTGAAGCTTGCAATAGATAAATCCAATTTCATTGAAAATACAGCTGAACTCATCATAGAGGTGCGCGATACAGGGATTGGAATTTGCCCACAGCAGCAAACCCGTCTATTTCGCCCTTTCTCGCAAGCCAATCATTCAATCACCCGTCGCTATGGCGGTTCTGGCTTAGGGCTGATGATTTCAAATAAGCTCGTTAAACGTATGGGCGGCAGCATTACGATTGAGAGCGTACGAGGGCAAGGCACAACAGCCAGGGTGTGGGTGCCTATACAGGTGCTGCAATGGAATTCAAATCACCCGCAACAACAGGCAAAACAACAGGTTGATCAACGTCCGTCACTGAGCGTAGTCGCGCAAGCCTCTGCGCCTACTTCCACTGCACCCACGGTGCTTTTGATTGAAGATCATATTGCTATCCAATCTATCGTACTCGAGCAAATTAGCGCGCTTGGCTATCGTGCCGTACTGGCCGCTAATGGCACGCAAGGATTGAAAATGTGGCAAGAGCATTCATTTCCACTTGTGCTGATGGATTGTTCATTGCCTGATCTTGATGGTTATACAGTTGCGCGTGAGATTAGACGTATGGAACAACAGCGGGGTCCAAATTACCCTCGTACTGCCCTCCTCGCTCTTTCCGCGGCTACTGATAATACGCATCAAACACAATGTTTTGCAAGTGGGATGGACGGCGTATTGAGTAAACCATTAGACAGTGCTGCGCTGCAACGCATGTTGGCGGTTTGGGCGCCATTGCATGGCCCTGAGAGTAGCGTCGACAGCACTTCGGATAAGCCCACAGTTCTCTCTGAAATAAATCCTTTAAACGAAACAGCTCGGACTTCAATCGAAGATCCGAGCCGCTTGATCATACGTTTTCAACAGAGTATAGCGCAAGACATGAGCCAACTTGATGCTGCTTTGCAGCGGTGCGACATAGCAAGCGTTGCCCACTATGCGCACCAGATTAAAGGGTCAGCCCTGATGTGCAAGTTTTCAGCTATTGCTCATACCGCTGATCAGCTAGAAAGGGTAGCCCGCTCTCGTAGCGCTGATCGCGAGCAGCTGGACCAAGCGCTACGGGATTTACGCAAGGCTTGCAGCGGGCAGGAGCGCCCGCTAGTTTAAAACTCATAACCAACCTGTACACGCATCCCTGTGTCTGAGCCTGCTTTTGAAGCAGCCGCATTAATAATCATTTGCCCACCGCGTGAACGGTAAGTCACGCCAACGCCGGTTGCTTTGCGTCCCTTAAAACTTGCGGTGCCTATGCTTACCATGGTGCCACCAGGACGGGCTGGCCCCATACTGGGCATAGCCATGGCGGCGGCTACACCTGAATAGGCGTGGTTTGCTACGTTGTTGATGCTTTGGCGCATGTCATTCATGCCTTGCACAACTTCAGAAAAGCGCTGGTCTGTGTATTGCATTGATTTATTCATTGAATACATAGTGCTCTGGAAAAGCTGAGCCCCGTTGACTGCATCAGTGCTGTCTTCTGATATTTTGCCAGGAGCTACGTTAGAGACTTTGACCGGAGTTTTTGAATCGGTGCCGCCTAGGGTAACGCTATTACGTTGGTCATCATCGTAGAGTACTGCATTGTTATGGCTTCCTGAGGGAAAGGCAGAGGCAGACATATTTTTTGTAAGCCTCTCAAATGCAAGGATATTTTGCGTAGACTCTGCAACCACATCTTTGTTAGCAAGGACAGTTTGTTTCGCTTCTGCAACCGTATCAGTGTCAGCAAGGACAGTTTGTTTCGCTTCTGCAACCGTATCGGTGTCAGCAAGGACAGCTTGCTTAGCTTCTGCGACCGTATCGGTGTCAGCAAGGACAGCTTGCTTAGCTTCTGCAACCGCGCCTTTGTCTGCAAGGACAATTTGTTTAGCTTCTGCGACCGTATCGGTGTCAGCAAGGACAGCTTGCTTAGCTTCTGCAACCGTGCCTTTGTCAGCAAGGACAATTTGTTTAGCTTCTGCAACCGTATCAGTGTCAGCAAGGACCGTTTGTTTAGCTTCTGCAATCGTATCAGTGTCAGCAAGGACAGCTTGTTTCGCTTCTGCGACCGTATCGGTGTCAGCAAGGACAGCTTGCTTAGCTTCTGCAACCGTGCCTTTGTCAGCAAGGACAATTTGTTTAGCTTCTGCAACCGTATCAGTGTCAGCAAGGACAATTTGTTTAGCTTCTGCAACCGTGCCTTTGTCAGCAAGGACAATTTGTTTAGCTTCTGCAACCGTGCCTTTGTCAGCAAGGACAGCTTGCTTAGCTTCTGCAACCGCGCCTTTGTCAGCAAAGACAGCTTGTTTAGCTTCTGCAACCGTGCCTTTGTCAGCAAGGACAGTTTGTTTAGCTTCTGCAACCGTATCGGTGTCAGCAAGGATAGCTTGTTTAGCTTCTGCGACCGTATCGGTGTCAGCAAGGACAGCTTGTTTAGCTTCTGCAACCGTGCCTTTGTCAGCAAGGACAGTTTGTTTCGCTTCTGCAACCGTATCGGTGTCAGCAAGGATAGCTTGTTTCGCTTCTGCGACCGTATCGGTGTCAGCAAGGACAGCTTGCTTAGCTTCTGCAACCGCGCCTTTGTCTGCAAGGACAATTTGTTTAGCTTCTGCAATCGTATCAGTGTCAGCAAGGACCGTTTGTTTAGCTTCTGCAATCGTGTCTGTGTCAGCAAGGACCGTTTGTTTAGCTTCTGCAATCGTGTCTGTGTCAGCAAGGACCGTTTGTCTAGCTTCTGCAACCGTGTCTGTGTCAGCAAGGACAGTTTGTTTAGCTTCTGCAATTGTATCTTTGTCAGTAAGGACCGTTTGTTGAGTGGATATATTCTCTAGAGCTTCTGCCTCTGTTTCTTTTCTGGCCTGTTCAATTTTCCTGTTTTCAGCATTGCTTTGAGCACTTATTTCAGCAGAAACGGTAGATCTAAACACAGAATTTGCTAAATCTGAATCAATAGAAAGTTCCTTTAAAGGTCTAGACCTTTTTGGAGGGGGAGATAAATCATCCTCAGATTGTGGGTCATCTTTCGTAGAACTGTCTGTATGAATCTCGCTGTTTCCCGGCAATGCTCCCATTACGGATGAAAAAGTAGGATAGGAGCTGAAAGCCTGTTTGTTATCAGCCGTAAAAAACCTACTATTGCGCCTATTGTTTGGACTTTCATTATCTGAAGCTTGACTTTCTGAATCTGATAGCTCCCGGCTAAGAGGTAGCAATGGGCTATTACCTGTTAATATATCAAATTCGTTTAAAACTGCTTGCTTAATTTGTGCTTCACTAGGAATTTCTCTAAGATTCATTGTATCTATAGAATCTTGTAGTTCCATAGATACATTATTAAGCCTATCAATATCAATCTCAGCTTGATCCAAACGACTTTCTACTGTCCCTACGGTTAAAAACAACTCATCTAATTTTTCTAGTTTTAAATCATTTTTAGATTTAGACTTCACGATAGAAATATCTGCTTTCTTTTCAATATTTTCAAGTTTTCCAGATAGATCAAAAATTTTATCAAATAAATTATTTTCAGTCCGCTCTCTTCTTTCGGATAATCTCTTAGATATAGCAGTAGCTTCATCAAAATGTGTTTGGCTGACTTTCCCTTCCAATTTCCCCTGAAATTCTTCTTGTTTTTCTTTTATTTTATCCGTGTCTTTTCGTATCGATTCTGTTAAAACAATATAATCTTGCAGATCTTTTCTATATTTATCAGTGTCTGTTTCAATTATTTTCGATAACTCTTTCGTTAGGTTTTCTCGGGTGTCATGGTAATCATTTGATAATTTATATAAATGATTATCCAAACTTGTGATAAAACGTTGCTTTTCCATAATTGATTGATTTAATTTATTAAATTCACAATCTAATTGTTGACGGTTAACAGCATCGTTACCTTCTATGCCGTCTGCGATTCCAGCCAATCTTAATGGATTATTATATTCTGAAATAAAGCTAACCAATTCTTTATCATGGCTAAATTTAACAAGTAACTTTTGCCTTTGTAATGAATCAAATTTTTTATCTAGCAGGTCTAGTTGCCCCTTATTTACTGCTGAATACTCTGAGTTCCCCGGCGCAACTCCATTTAATATTGATGGCATCCTTTTTTTGGAATCCGATGGATCATTAGTTGAAAAGTCAATTATATTTTCATTAGATTTTTTTATGTAAAATGGTTCAATAAGATTTGCAATGCCTACATTTACAGCCCCCCTAAAAATGTCTTCCAATTGGCCCATCACGACTACATCATTTTCGGCAGTGCCAGCTTCTACACCACGAATTTGACGTCCACCCATTAAAACAGATGCTGGAATTCTTTGAGTTCCCAGTGCTTCTGGAATTTCCGGCACCATATAAATTGGGGGGGAGCTCAGAGCATTTCCCATATTTTCCATAATACGAGAGCCTTCTTCTGGGGTAATATGCATAATAAGATCGTTGATTTGCCCTTGATTAACTGCATCGTTATCACTTTTAGCCGGTGCTACGTCGGAAATTCTCACGAGCTTATTTCCATCCGTTTTTTTTGAGAGCGTGATTTTGTCAAATTCAGGGTCATCAGAATTTTCATCATACAAAACTGCCATACTTTTTACTTGCCCTACCGTTGCAGCATCACTATTCCGTCTACCATGCTCCACATTGACAATTTTTCGTTTAGACACTGAGTTTCCAACTGATACGACATTTTCTACATTGGCTTCGCTATAGTCACCAATCGCAACTGAGTTATTTGCGTTTTTATGTACTTTAGCCTGAAATCCGATCGCGGTTCCTATATCTGTATCTACCTGAGAATGTAAACCATAATGCACTTGCTTACCTTCAGCCTCTAACTCTTCTATTTCTTCTTTATATGTTTGTGTAGTACTTTTCAGTTGCTGGAGCAAATTATTACTTTCGTCAAGTAAAGCATCACTTGTTGTGATTAAGCTATTATCTTGCATTAGACTATGGTTGATTCCTGAGGTAGAGGATGCCATATAAATGCTATCCGCTTCTTCTAGCGGAGAAGAAATAGAAGACATCGAAGATATGCTATCTCTCATTCGCCTTGCATCTTTCGCCCATAAAATTTCTGTATCAGATATTATTTTACCTAATAATTCTTTACTATTTGAATTTCGTTTTAGATCCACTCTTTCTTTACGTGAAATTCCTGCATCAGTGGCACTTGCAAATGAACTAGGCCTTTCTGAACTCGTAGCAGAATTCAGTGAGTCCGCAGCCGATTCGGAGTTCTCCGCTGCATAAACTAACTTACTATTAATAAATCCTAAAATGATCACTATAATAAAAGTTATGGATTTATGTAGGCACCAGGAGAAAAAATTATTTTCTTCTGCCTGTCTTTGATTTCCCAGAGGGCTATGATATGATTTACAACGATAGTGCATTAAATACCTCAAATTAAAACAAAAAAAACAAAAATACACTTTAAGTTTAGATGGGTAAAACTTAGCTATATATAATAATAGTCTTAAAAATGTAAAGCAGAAAGAATTTATTGATATTTAAATATATAATTTTTATTTTTTCAAAATAAAAATTAGGTTTTTATGTCTAAATATTTTAATTGGAATTAGATAAATAACCGTCGCGCTAGCAGTGAACCAGCGGGTATGCTTGCTTCTTCAAGCTTAGTGTAGAGAGCCTTAATTGCTACTCAATTGCGGCCCGTGCAGCCGGTGGCAAAGCGTTCCGATGGTCATCCGTTAAAGTGGGCGCCAATGCGTTGCGAGAGCGACGCTGCATAGTTATACATCGACCTAAACGGCAAGTTTTCTTCGCCAACAGGGTACATCCAGTAAAAAAATAATGCTTTTGCCCCCCTGTATATGTTAGGTCATCTCGCAAGAAATTGATGTTGTTAAATTACAACAAAAAGACGGAGCTTTGCTTAGCATCCGGTTTGATGAAGCGAGTACCATCGCGCGTGAGATTAGACGCATGGAACAACAGTAGGGTCAAAATTACCCTCGTACTGCTCTCCTCCCTCTTTCCGCGGCTACTGATAATACGCATCAAACACAATGTTTTGCAAGCGGGATGGACGGCGTATTGAGTAAACCATTAGACAGTGCTGTGCTGCATGTTGACGGTTTGGGCGCCATTGCAGCCCTGAGAGTAGCGTCGACAGCACTTCGGATAAGCCCACAGTTCTCTCTGAAATAAAACAGCTCGGACTTCAATCGAAGATCCGAGCCGCTTGATCATACGTTTTCAACAGAGTATGGCGCAAGACATGAGTCAACTTGATACTGCTTTGAACCAGTGCGACATAGCAGGCGTTGCCCACTATGCGCACCAGATTAAAGGATCAACCCTGATGTGCAAGTTTTCAGCTATTGCTCATACCGCTGATCAGCTAGAAAGGATAGCCCGCTCTCGTAGCGCTGATCGCGGGCAGTTGGACCAAGCTTAAAATTCATAACCAACCTGTACGCGCATCCCTGTGTCTGAGCCTGCTTTTGAAGCAGCAGCATTAATCATCACTTGGCCACCGCGTGAACGGTAAGTCACGCCAACGCCGGTTGCTTTGCGTCCTTTAAAACTTGCGGTGCCTACGCTTACCATGGTGTGGCCAGGGCGGGCTGGCCCCATGCTGGGCATAGCCATGGCGGCAGCTACACCTGAATAGGCGTGGTTTGCTACGTTATTGATGCTTTGGCGCATGTCATTTATGTTTTGCCCCATTTCAGAAAAACGTTGGTCTGTGTATTGTGCTGATTTAGCCATTGAATAATTGATGCTCTCAAAAAGCTGAGCCCCGTTGACTGCATCAGTGCTGTCTTCTGATATTTCGCCTGGCGCTACGTTAGAGACTTTGACAGGAGTTTCTGAATCGGCGCCACCTAGAGTAACGCTATTACGTTTGTAATTATCGTAAAGTACTGCATTGCTATGCTCTTCTGAAAAAGGAGAGCGAGTAGTTATATTTGCGTCAATCGTATTAACTCGTAGCTCGATATTATCAAGTTTTTCTCCTAAAGCTACGCATTTATCTTCATTAGCAGTGATGTTTTGCTCGGCTGCTGTAGCTGCTCTCATAAAATCAGCTGTCTTATTAGCAATATTTTCTTTAGCACCTATAGTAGCGTTTGCAACAGTTGCTACGTTGGTCGCAATATTTTCTTGGGCATCTGCAGCATCGCTTGCGACAGTTGCTACGTTAGTCGCAATATTTTCTTGAGCATCTGTAGTAGCGTTTGCAACAGTTGCTACGTTGGTCGCAATATTTTCTTGAGCATCTGCAGTAGCGCTTGCGACAGTTACTACGTTAGCCGCAATATTTTCTTGAGCATCTGTAGTGGCGCTTGCGACAGTTACTACGTTAGCCGCAATATTTTCTTGAGCATCTGTAGTAGCGTTTGCAACAGTTACTACGTTAGCCGCAATATTTTCTTGAGCATCTGTAGTAGCATTTGCGACAGTTGCTACGTTAGTCGCAATATTTTCTTGAGCATCTGTAGTAGCGTTTGCAACAGTTGCTACGTTGGTCGCAATATTTTCTTGAGCATCTGCAGTAGCGCTTGCGACAGTTACTACGTTAGCCGCAATATTTTCTTGAGCATCTGTAGTGGCGCTTGCGACAGTTACTACGTTAGCCGCAATATTTTCTTGAGCATCTGTAGTAGCGTTTGCAACAGTTACTACGTTAGCCGCAATATTTTCTTGAGCATCTGTAGTAGCGTTTGCGACAGTTGCCACGTTAGTCGCAATATTTTCTTGAGCATCTGTAGTGGCGTTTGCAACAATTGCTACATTGGTCGCAATATTTTCTTGAGCATCTGTAGTAGCGTTCGCGACAGTTGCTACGTTAGTCGCAATATTTTCTTGAGCATCTGTAGTAGCGCTCGCAACAGTTACTACGTTAGTCGCAATATTTTCTTGAGCATCTGTAGCGGCATTTCCGATCGTTGTTACGTCAGTCGCAATACTTTCTTGAGCATCTGCAGTAGCGCTTGCGACAGTTACTACGTTAGTCGCAATATTTTCTTGAGCATCTGTAGCGGCATTTCCGATCGTTGTTACGTCAGTCGCAATACTTTCTTGAGCGTCTGTAGTGGCGCTTGCGACAGTTTCTACGTTAGTCGTAATTTTGTATTGAGCACCTGTAGCAGCATTTCCGATCGTTGTTACGTCAGTCGCAATACTTTCTTGAGCGTCTGTAGTAGCGCTTGCGACAGTTTCTACGTTAGTCGTAATTTTGTATTGAGCACCTGTAGCGGCATTTCCGATCGTTGTTACGTCAGTCGCAATACTTTCTTGAGCATCTGTAGTGGCGCTTGCAACAGTTGCTACGTTAGCCGCAATATTTTCTTGAGCATCTGTAGTGGCGCTTGCGACAGTTACTACTTTAGTCGCAATATTTTCTTGAGCATCTGTAATAGCGCTTGCGACAGTTGCTACTTTAGACGCAATACTTTCTTGAGCATCTGTAGTAGCGTTTGCAACAGTTGCTACGTTGGTCGCAATATTTTCTTGAGCATCTGCAGTAGCGTTTGCGACAGTCACTACTTTAGTCGCAATACTTTCTTGAGCACCTGTAGTAGCGCTTGCGACAATTGCTACGTTAGTCTCAATATTTTCTTTAGCATCCGTAGTAGCTTGATTACCAGCAACAACATTGTTAATTTGAAATATACCCGCCAATGCTTCACTACTGTTTTCACGAATAGGCACTAAGTTTGAACTGTAACCTTTTCTCTTTGAGCGATTTCTTGGACTAGAGTCAGAAATTGTAGTGTAGTTAGTATCTGTATCGCTGTCGGATAATGAATAGGAAATATTATCGCTATCACTTGTAAGATTCGATGAGTGTAATAGCATTTCTGTTATCTCAGTTGCTTGCGTCATACTATTTATGGTCGATTCGAGAAACTTATGAAGGGGGGGTTCTATTTGACTTAAAGAGTCAACTATATGGTATAGATTTTTTACATCTTTAGCCAAAAGATTGAATGTTTTTCTAGATACTGTGTTTTGGCGGTTAGATATAGAAGTGCTTGGCTTGTTTGTTGTTGCACTACTATCGCTTGAGTTTCCTTCATTATGGTACATTCCCCGCTTATTTTTTCTTCTTTCGAAAATCATAGATCTTTTAATAGGGCTAAAGTGAGTTTTTTGGTTAGCACGATGATTATTTGAAGTTGAAGAAAATAGGGTGTTACTGGTTTCTCCTAAGGAGTTACAATCTCGAGCATACTTAGTAAGAAGCTCCACTCCAATAGAAGATGGATGAGGTGATTGCTTAGATCTTGACATGTGACTTAATACTGGGCTAGTACTTAGCCTGTCTTCAAAATCTTGGCTGTCAACATAGTTGTCAACATAGCTGTCAAGACGCTCGTTAACATAGGACTGAAGATTAGGTGCTCCGGTAAGATCTAAGCTAATCTGCGCGATACTGTTTTTAACGTTTCCTATATCAGCTTCTACGGAGGTTAAACCTTGTGAAAAATTATCCAACTCTGTGTAAAATTGATTAATTTCCGCATGGACTTGAGAATAATTTTTAGTAATATGGTTATCAAATTTTTGCGACTGATCATTAAGCTGGCTGATTGTCACCGCATCATTGTCAAATTTGCCAGGAGCAATATTTCTAAGAATTACGCCTGACTTTTCTTCGGGAAATAAACTAATACTAGTAGTAGTATCATCCAATTTTTTATGATAACTTACATTAAATGAGCGCTTATTGTTGCCAATAATTTTTTCAGAATTATTTGGTGCTTTATAATCAAAATTATTATTTATAATATTATTATTTTTTAACAAATAACCACGAAGTTTCGATAGCGCATCAGAATTCTCATCTTTGAAATAAATTAATGCATCCACTCTATCTTTTTGATTTAAAGATTCAAGTTCTTGTTTCTTAATTTTTCTATCTATTTTTGTCAATTTATCATCTATAGGAATTAACTTATCAACATCATTTTGTAAGGAGTTAAATTTATTACTCCAATCTTCATATGATTTTTTAATATTATTATAATTATAACTTCCCATTCGTTCCTCGGCTCCCATTAATTTTTCATCAAGTTGCCTAACATTCACCGCATCAGTCGGATATTCACCATCCTGGACATGAGTCATTTGACGTAAATTGTTTGGTCCCCCTACTGATACGGTATTTGCTCTATCGCTAATACTCTGCCAACCCAGTGCGAGTGAATTGAATCCTTTCGCAATAGCCTCATGTCCAAATGATGAAGCCTGATCACGAGCCGCTTGTGAGCCGCTGCCAAATGTAGTCGTGCCAGCACCTGAGGCTAACGCACGCACACCAAATGCAGTTGCTCCGGAGCCGATTGCATGGCTACTCCGGCCCAAGGAAAGCGGAGGTATACTCCTTCCTATTTGGGTAGGATCATTTATCTCGAATAATGAATCAAGTTTAGAACTCAAGTGATTCACTTGATTCAAGTTTTGTGTAAAAATCTCACTTGTAAAACGTTGTATTGCTTCGATTTTTGTATCTAATATTTCATTAAATAAGCCAAAGGAAACTGCATCTTCATCTTTTTCAGCTGTGGCGAGCCCACGAATTATTGTAGGGCGACCAGAGTTTTTAGTGAGTGTAATTAGCTCGGTAACAGATTCATTATCTTGATTAGCGTCATAGAAGACTGGCATTGAGTGGCTGTCCTCTTCTCGTATTTCTTTATTATATTCTCCTATTTCTTTTGTAATATTATCAAGATGAGAAAAATAATCAGAATAACTTGAATATCTTTCTCCACCCAGCACCAGAGAGACATTAGAATCAAAAGAATCTTCGTGACTAAAGTCTATTGAATTTTCTATTGCATCATATTTTAATTTATCTGATGACAACCTTTTTTCTAATACATTTTTCAAATGCTCACTTTGCTCAAGCATGATTTTGCCTGTGCTAATTTCGTTTGAATCAATATTAGCTGGGGTAGTGGGTGATAGAGTTCGAGAGTTAGATCTAGGTTTGTCCCTTGGCACTAGTAACTGAGAATCAGACCCTCTTCGTGTCAAAGGAATAGTTATTTTAAGTTCAGCGCGCTGATCTGACGATTTAGATTCACCCTGGTCGCTATTCATAGCATGCCCAAATGTACTGGCAATAACACTTAAGATAACCACTGCATAAAAAATTGTTTTCCGTAACAATGTGTATGTGCATTCAATAAATTTACTCCGCTTAATATTAATTTGGGCAAGCGTATTCACCGCATTTAAATTGCAAAAGTACTGCATTAAAACCTCAAAATAAAAAAATAATGAAATGTATCTTAAAGGAACTTGAATTGAATATAAGAATAACCTTAAATAAAATAAAGGCATTTATTTTAATTATTTGCGCAATTGCCAATTAATACTTACAATTCAAATTTAAATCTAGATTATTTTAATGTTTAAATATTAATCTAGATTTAGTTAAGTAACGCCTACATAAACAGCCGCCGTGCCAGTGGCGAACCAGCTGGCATACCCACTTTTTCAAGCTTAGCGTAGAGAGTTATTAATTGCTGTTCGATTGCAGCCAATTCAGCTGTTGACAAAGCGCGTTGCCGGTCATCAGTTAAGTGTGCGCCAATGCGTTGCGAGAGGGATGATGCATAGTGACACATGAGCCTAAACGGCAAAACTTCCTCGTCGGCGGCTGGTACATCAAGTAAAAGTGTAATGTTTTGACCTCCTTTATATGTTAGGTCGTCTCGCAGGAAATTGATGTTGTTAAATTGCAATACAAATACTGGATTTTGCTTAGCATCGAGTTTGATAAAGCGCATGCCGTCGCGTGACAGCAGCAGTCCGTCCTGGGTTGCAATGGCTTGTATATATTGGGCTGACCAAGGAGCGCCGTCCGAGGTTGCATTGATTGAAAGTTGGACATCACATTGGGCAGCAAACGCGTCAAGTTCGCGCGCAATAGCGACAGTTGCAGCCATATCGGGACAATCTAATTCGGCATCTAGCGCCTCGGCAAGGGTTTGTGCACCGGTGATGAATTCAGAAAACTCTAGCTCGTTTAATGGGCCGGAACGATTGGCTAGCTGTACGGCAATACGCAAAGCTTGATAACGGCCACCAGGCTGTAAGCTTTGCCAGTTGGCGCTGTTGTCGCTAGGTTTGCCTTCGATAAAAATAGGTTTGTTGCCCGCGCGGCGTAGCCGTTGCGCAAGTGGCATGAGTTTTTCGGCAGCAATCGGCGCGCTCAGATGTAATGGCACAATGCAATCGATACGGCGATCGATGATGCTCACCAGCCTGGGATCGTTGGTTAGAGGCAGATCGTTTGTAGGCTCGGCTAGCGGATGGGCGGCCGAGGGTATGCTTAAGGTTGCTCCATTGGCTACTTCGTCGTACTGTGTATTATCCGCTTGAGGCTGAAGGCTGGTTTGTGCAGAATTAAGCAATGCGAGTTCATCAGATAGTTCTTCTACCTGTTCCTTTGGCTTGAGTTCAGTTGGCAATGAACGTGGCAAAGCACGCCGAATTTTAATCCGTTGCCATGCGTTGTAAGTGATAACGCTCAGTAAAACCGATATTCCCGCGCTGATTAAAGCGAATTGCAGTTCGTCCATGCCCTTTCTCTAGTTTTGTCTGTGCCTCAGGCGGCGGCCACAAAATTTGCTGCCGCCTCCATATCGACTGCGACAATGCGCGAAACACCCTGCTCTTGCATAGTAACGCCAACCAGTTGTTGCGCCATTTCCATCGCAATTTTGTTGTGTGAGATAAACAGAAATTGCGTGTGGCTGGACATCGCCCGCACTAAATTGACAAAACGTTCGGTGTTTGCATCATCAAGGGGGGCATCCACTTCATCCAGTAGACAAAATGGTGCTGGGTTAAGTTGGAACAATGCAAACACCAAAGCGGTGGCCGTCAGTGCTTTTTCACCGCCGGAAAGTAAATGAATGGTTGAGTTTTTCTTGCCCGGCGGCTGGGCAATCACTTGTACGCCAGCATCGAGAATTTCGTCGCCAGTCATCAACAGTTTTGCTTGCCCGCCGCCAAAAAGGCGTGGGAAGAGTTCACCAAAATGACGGTTCACTTCATCAAAAGTGTTTTGTAATAGCAGATGTGTTTCTTGGTCGATTTTGCGAATGGCTGTTTCAAGCGTATCGATCGCGCTATTTAAATCGGTGGATTGCGCATCCAAGAATTGCTTACGTTCACGGGCGGCTGCACATTCGTCAAGCGCCGCCATATTGACCGGGCCAAGTGCCTGGATTGCCTGATTTAAGCGGGTAAGCTCACTTTGCAAAGCAGATGGCTTAAGCTCCGGGGAGAGTTTGGCGGCAAGTTCAGCTTGGTTGGCGCCGGCGCTAGCAAGTTGTTCGTCGAATTGCGTTTGATTCAGTTGTGCGGCTTGTGTTTTGAGTTGTAGTCCGGTGATCTGTTCGCGTAACGGCTGTAACCTGCGCTCAGCCGTTAAACGCGCCTCGTCGGTCGTACGGAGTTGCGCGCCAAGCGTATCGAGCTCGGTGCGTGCCGCCAATACTGTTTGTTCTTTGGCAACGCGCGCGTTCAGCGCATCCTCAAGGCTTTCCTGTAAGGTTTCGCTATGGGTGGCTTCAAGTTCAGCCTGGGTTTGCTGTAGCGTGTTCAGGTGCTGCTCAGCTTGCTCATGGGCGGCTTGGATCAGGCGTTTTAACTCATCGATTCGATTGGCTGCAGCGCGCACTGCGTAGTGTGCTTCTTGCGCACTACGCTCATGTTCGCGGGCTTGCTGACGCGCTTGAGTCAGCGCTTGCTCAAGTGTGCCGAAGCGGTGTTGATCATCGCTGAGAGTTGCCTGGGCCGCCAGTAGCGATTGGCGCGCCTGTTTAAAGTTATCTTCAGCTTGAGCGAGGTGTTCGTGTTGCGTCTCAATGTGCGCCACGACTTCCGCTAGCTCCTCATTGATTTGTGCGCTGCGTGCAGTATAACGCTCTTCGGCTTGGGTCAGTTTCAGTGCTGCTAGTTGCAAGGTATGGCCGTGTTGGGTGATCTGTTCGATCTGTGCGCGGGCTTCGGTTAGCGTTTGATTGGCTTGACGCCAGGCGGCTTCAGCGCGCGTTGCCACGGTTTTGACATCCTCCGTGAGTAAGCTTTGCGCACGCACTTGTTTGTCCAAGTTTTCAATTTCTTGCGAGCGCGCAAGCAGGCCTGCTTGCTCAGAGTCCGCAGCATAGAATTGCACGCCGACGCGGCTGATCTGATGACCCGCTGGCACAACAAAGACTGAGCCAACCGGCAGTTGCGTGCGCTCGGCGAGCGCTTGCGTCAGAGTGTCGGCAATAAAGACACCGGCTAGCCAGTCCGCTAGTACCGTGCGCAAATTGGGGTCGTTAATGCGTAAGAAGGCGAACAGCGGACGTAAACCGGTACCGATGGTCGGCGTTAACGGGCACGCTGGCGGCGACGCAAAAAAGGCGAGTTTCGCGGCAGGCGCTCCAGCTACTAGTGTAGGCGTTTGCGCCAGATCTGCAATTTCAAGGGCGGCCAAGCGTTCACGTAACACTGCCTCAAGCGCAGTTTCCCAGCCTGCTTTGATATGGAGTTTTTGCCATAAGCGCGGCACCGCGGCGAAATCGTGCTGCTCAAGCCAGGGCTGGAGTGTATCGTTGGCTTGTACGCTTTGTTGTAGTTGCTTTAAGGCGTTGAGTTGCGCTTCGAGTTGCTGTAGGGCGGCGCTTTCAGCTTGCCACTGTTGCTGGGCTGAGCGCTGCACTTGCTCGGTTTGTAGGGTGGCTTGCTGGGCTTCGTTTAAACGGTGCTGCTGATGACGGAGATGGTCATCTTGTTCAGCGATTTGGATGCGCGATGCTTCAAGCTGTGCCAGATCGGGCGTGGCCAGTGAACGAACTTCATTGTGCAGCCGTTCACGCCGTTGTTGCCATTGCTGTAACTGCTGTTGCGCATTCTGTTGCTGAGCGGTTTCAAGTGTGCACGCCTGTTCAAACTGGGCGATTTGAGCATGCACCCGGGTTAACGCACCTTGTGCGTCGCGCCAGCGCGTTTCGAGGGCTGGTAATGCATCGTTTTGGGTCTGAACTTGATGATCTGCCTGCGCGCTTTTTTCTGTAGCGCGGGCTAGGGTCTGTTCTGCATTAATCAATTCAGTGCTGGCGTGGGCCGCTTGGGTCCGCCATTGCTCACGCTGAGCGCTTAGGTTTGCAATCTGCGTTTGGATCCGGTTACGGGTTTCTGTAATGAAGCGTATTTGCGTCTCAAGTTGGCTTATTTGCGCATTTATTTCATACAGTAGGCCCTGCTCGGCTTGCAAGGTGTCGCTAGCAGTGCTGTAAGCCGCTCTTAAAATCTCAAGCTGAGCCTCGATTTCACGCAGCTTGGCGGTCTGCTCTTCGAGTTCGATCTGAGTGCTCGTCAGTATGCTTTGCTGCCGTGCTTTTTCTGCTTGTGCTTCATTTTTGCGTAATAGCCATAATAGCAGTTGCTTTTCTTCGCTGTCAGTCGTTAGCGCCTGGTAGCGTTGCGCGATAGTCGCTTGGGCTTCAAGTTTATCGAGTTGAGTGCTGAGCTCACGGAGGATATCTTCAACCCGTATCAGGTGTTCACGCGTGTCATGCAAGCGGTTGGCCGTTTCCCGCCGGCGCTCTTTATATTTTGAAACGCCCGCGGCCTCTTCAAGAAAAACTCGCAACTCCTCGGGTTTGGCCTCGATGATGCGCGCAATCATGCCCTGCCCAATAATGGCATAAGCCCGGGGGCCTAAGCCCGTGCCGAGAAAAATATCTTGAATATCGCGGCGGCGCACACTCAGGTTATTGATGTAATAGCTTGATGTGCCATCGCGCGTAAGCACACGCTTAACCGCGATTTCAGCGTATTGGCTCCACTGGCCGGCGGCGCGGCCGGCTTGATTATCAAAAACCAGCTCTACGCTTGCGCGACTCCCCGGTTTGCGATGCGTTGAGCCATTAAAAATGACATCTTGCATCGATTCGCCGCGTAATTCCGAGGCGCGCGACTCACCTAACACCCAGCGCACGGCATCAATGATATTTGATTTGCCACAGCCATTTGGACCCACCACACCAACCAGTTGGCCAGGTACCGAAAAAGAGGTTAGATCGACAAATGACTTAAAGCCGGCCAGTTTGATTGAGATTAAACGCACGAAGCAACCGCTGAATAGAAAACCTAACGAAAAAGTACAATGTGCCTAACACCATACTGCCCCGTGCCAATTGACAGGCCGAGGTCGATGCACCGGCGCTAAGTTGAAATCATCCCACCGCTTGAGTGCATCTTTGAAAGCACTATGCTCAAGGCACACTCCCGCAGTATATATCTAAAAATCAGATGGGAATCGGTCGTACAGAGGGAAAAACTGATGCTTGTTAGGTATTTGGGTGCTGTGGTAATCTACTAAGTGATGTGTGTCATAAAAATATCTTGCTGCCATAAGCGCATCTGGCCAGCATCAAGGCACCGCTTTTCTTGAGCTAAAACAGCCGTGGTTCACCCTTGATTCACCTTACGATGGTTATAAGGATAGCTTTTTGAGCACTTGTTTACGCACGGGGTTTCCTCCGTTTGCCATATTTGGACCCGCGTTAGCCCAATATCTTTTAATGCTTCATCGTCTAGTACGCTCAATGCTGAGCGGGTACAAGCAATACGCCACTCATTTTGCAATATTTTGAGTATCTTTACCCCTAAGCCCAGAAAATCAACCATATTAACCCCAGATTTAGCTAATAATAAATAGATTGGTTTAAAAATGTGCAGCCCAGAAAATCGTGAACTCTAAGCTAGATAAGGCTAAGAGCTCAAAAAAATCTATTTTTTTCTCCCCGTTTATTTGGCTAGTGTTGGACCAAACAAAATCAATTTGGGTTTTCTAAGATAATCTATTAAAAATCTTTGTCAAGATTTAAGTAGCAACGATATAAAAGATAGCGGTGATTTAATATACCCGTTCTAAAAATGCATTGCTGCAGCGCAAAATTTAAAAAAGGTCTAAGTAAGATGCTATTTTTGTATAGAAATGAGGCCGCAATGGTGCGTCGCACCAATGCGGCTATGGTTGATTAACGCCGCCGATGAATCCAACTTGATAAAAGCGTAGCAACAATAATACAACTCGCTCCACTCCACTCGCGCGGCCCAGGCATTTCGCCCGTCAGCCACCAGACAGATAGCGCGGTGATCACAATTTCAAAGAGCATAATGAGGGCTGCGCGGTTTGCTGCGACGCGCTGTATCCCGTATTGCACAAGCATATTGTTTAATGCAAGCACCGCGCCCAGGCAAATTGTTAGGAGCAACGCATAGGTTAATACGGGCGGTGCGAATGGTAGGCGGTCAAGCGAAATAGGCTCAAACGCAATCGATGCTAAGCCAATTAAAACACCGCCAGCAAATACGGTTGCGGTGCGTAGCTGGGCGGGTAAGGTGGGTAACGCATGGCTCATTCTGCGGGACAATACATTTTGCAGCGCAAAGCTGATACCCGCGAGCAGTCCGGCCCATTCAGCTAGATCGGCTGGCAGCGGTAGGCCAAGCTCAGGGGACCACAACATCAACATGGCACCTGCTAACGATAAGAGTGCAATCGCTATATCGGCTAAATTTAAACGCTCATGCAATAGCCAGTGTGCAAAAAAGACGGTCCAAGCAGGCGATAAGTAAAACAACAACATCACCCGCATGACTTGTCCATGAATCGTGCCCCACACGAAGCCAACATTTGTCACGCCGCCGGCAAGCGCCAACGCGGCCAGCAGTAAACAGGCATCGTATCTAGAAAGAGCGAGTGAATTCGACCAGATTGAGCGTAGCGCGGCGGATAAAGAACGCCAAAATACAACCGCTAAAAATAAGCAGGTGGCCAAGCTCACTAACGTACCCGCCAGCGTGCCAGAGATGCCGAGCGCGGCTAACAGCCGCAGCGGATACCAAATAACGCCCCAAACGGATGCGCCTAATAAAATAGCCAGTGCTGGCAAAGTTTGCCTACTATGGGACAATAGGGGTAAGCGCCCCTCTCCCTTTACGTTTAAATTCATATTGCCTTTCTGTGTGGTCTGTTTTTTTACAAAAATTGTATGGTTTGCTCTATTTATCTTGGTTGTGCAAGCAATGCTTAGGCTGCGCCTTGCGCTTTCGCTCGAGCGTTTTTGCCCTACAATCTTGAGCTTAAATTGATCATGCCTTTTTTAATTTCGCCTGCAAGACCATTGACGTGAATCCTCTTCTCAATAAATTACAGCCCTATCCGTTTGAAAAGCTGCGGCTGCTGTTTGCCGATATTATGCCAGCGTCGCTAACACCGATCAGTTTTGGCATGGGTGAACCTAAACATCCTACACCACAATTTATCAAAGACGCATTGATTAATGCATTAAGCGGGCTGGCCAGCTATCCATCTACCGTGGGTTCAGCAGAGCTAAGACAGGTGCTGGCGGCCTGGTTGCAAGCGCGTTATCAGTTGCCCTCGGTTGATGAAGCTACCGAGGTGTTGCCCGTAGCAGGCTCACGCGAGGCGCTTTTTTCGCTGGCGCAAACAGTTATCGATAGCAGCCGCCCAGGCGCGCTGGTCATCTGTCCTAATCCGTTTTATCAGATTTATGAAGGCGCGGCGCTACTGGCGGGAGCCCAGCCGTATTTTGTAGCGGCTAGTGCGCATAATCGGTTCGCCTGCGACTATACTACGGTACCGGCGGAGGTTTGGGCGCGGACGCAGTTACTCTACCTGTGTTCGCCAGGTAACCCAACGGGGGCTGTCTTGAGCCTTGAAGATTGGCGTAGATTATTTGACTATTCTGAGCGCTATGGCTTTGTGATTGCCGCCGATGAATGTTATTCAGAAATTTATTTCGATGACGCTCAGCCGCCACTCGGTGGCTTGCAAGCAGCGCACCTTCTGGGCCGTGGCTTTGAGCGGTTGCTGGTGCTTTCTAGCCTATCTAAACGCTCGAATGTGCCAGGTCTGCGCTCGGGCTTTGTCGCCGGCGATGCAGCGCTGCTGAAACAATTTATACGCTATCGCACGTATCATGGCTGCGCCTTAAATCCTGCTGTACAAGCAGCCAGTATAGCGGCTTGGAGCGATGAAGCGCATGTGCGTGAAAACCGCGCAAAATACCGCCGTAAGTTCCAAGCCGTGACGCCCTTGTTAGCTGAGGTGCTAGATGTGCATATGCCGGATGCCGGGTTTTATCTGTGGGCGCGCGTTGACGGATTGGGGGTGAATGACACAGAATTCGCGCAGCGTCTTTTTACTGAATACAATGTGACTGTTTTACCGGGCAGCTACTTAGGGCGTGATGTGGGTGGTGTCAATCCAGGTCGTGATTATGTGCGGCTTGCGTTGATGGCTGAACTGGATGAGTGTTTAGCAGGGGCACAACGGATTGTTGCGTTTTGCCAAGGGCTTAAACGAATTTAACGAGTCTAAACTTTCTTTTTTTATTTTTATGTCGGAACAACTCCAAGCTATTATCGATCGTGCATGGGAAAACCGTGCTGAGCTTTCCCCCAAATCAGCCTGCGCTGAAGTACGCGAGGCCATTGCGCATGTGCTTGACAAGCTGGATAAAGGTGACTTAAGAATTGCCTCTAAACGCCCTTCAGCGCCCACCGGCGGTGGCTGGGAAGTCCATCAGTGGCTGAAAAAAGCTGTCTTGCTATCCTTTCGGCTGAGCGATAATGCGCCTGTCGCCGCCGGCGGATATACGCAATTTTATGACAAAGTGCCAAGCAAATTCGCCGCATATTCGGCAGATGATTTTGCTGCTGGCGGTTTTCGGGTGGTGCCGCCGGCGATTGCGCGGCGGGGTGCGTTTATTGCCAAAAATGTGGTGCTGATGCCTTCCTATGTGAATATCGGTGCGTATATTGATGAAGGCAGTATGATCGATACCTGGGCTACCGTAGGTTCGTGTGCGCAAATTGGCAAAAACGTGCATATATCGGGCGGGGCTGGCATTGGCGGCGTGCTTGAGCCGTTGCAAGCAAACCCAGTCATTATTGAAGACAATTGTTTTATTGGGGCGCGCTCGGAAGTTGTAGAAGGCGTGATTGTGGGCGAAAATTCAGTGCTCTCGATGGGTGTCTTTATTGGTCAAAGCACAAAAATTTATGATCGTGAGACGGGTGAAATCCTATACGGCCGAGTCCCGCCTGGCTCAGTAGTGGTGCCGGGTAATTTACCTTCGCCAGATGGCCGCTATAGCTTATACGCCGCCATTATTGTCAAGAAAGTGGATGCAAAAACCCGTGCTAAAACAGCGCTTAACGAGCTGTTAAGAGAAGATGCATGAAGATTGTTATGTATGGCATTCCAAATTGTGAAACGGTGAAAAAAGCCCGTCTATGGCTCGATGCGCAAGGTATTCAGTATCAATTCCATGATTTTAAAAAAGCCGGTGTCAGTCAAGCTATATTAGGCAACTGGCTGCAGGACGTTGCCCTGGATACGTTGCTAAATCGCCGTGGTACGACATGGCGCACGCTATCTGACGAGGTGAAGGCCACTGCGGCAGATAAAGAGAGCATGTTAAAGTTGATGGTGGACAGCCCTTCGGTGATTAAACGCCCGGTGCTGGTGGTCAATGATCGCGTTCAGGCCGTGGGCTTTTCAGCCGATGTATACGATGCTTTTTTTAACCTGAGTTAATTCTATTTATTGCTTGAACAAAAACCTTCAAGTAGCTGATTATTAATATAATTAATTTCATAATTTTATAAGGTGGTCGGGATTCTTGCCGCTCTTTGACCTGATTTATTAAAACCAAATGTCTATCACGCTTGCCCTTGCTGAAGAATTGATCGCCCGTGCTTCAGTCACTCCAAATGACGCGGGCTGTCAGGCGCTGATTGCCACGCGCCTTAAACAAGTGGGCTTTGTTTGCGAAACAATTACCGCAGGTGAGACAACCAATCTTTGGGCGGTGCGCCGCGGCGCCGCCGCTGAGGCGGGCAAGTTGCTGGTCTTTGCAGGCCATACTGATGTTGTGCCGCCCGGCCCACTGCATGAATGGCTGTCCCCGCCGTTTACGCCAACCCAACGCGATGGCACACTATACGGCCGTGGCGCAGTCGATATGAAAACTTCGCTTGCAGCTTTTGTGGTAGCCGCTGAAGAATTTGTTGCGGCACACCCGACTCATACTGGATCGCTGGCATTTTTGCTGACCAGTGATGAAGAAGGTCCAGCCACCGACGGCACGGTAAAGGTCGTCGAGCACTTACAAACGCGCGGTGAACGGCTCGATTATTGCATTGTCGGCGAACCCACCAGCGGCAAACAGCTCGGCGACACACTCAAAAATGGCCGGCGCGGTTCATTATCAGGCACGCTAACGGTATTCGGCCGCCAAGGGCATATCGCTTATCCGCAATGCAATCCAGTCCATCTGTTAGCGCCAGTGCTAGCGCAACTGGTTGCGACCGAATGGGATCGCGGCAATGAATATTTTCCGCCGACGAGTTGGCAGATTTCAAATATTCATGCTGGGGTGGGCGCCACCAATGTGACGCCAGGCGAGGTAATAGTTGATTTTAACTTCCGTTTCTCAACCGCCAGCACTGCTGATACGCTCAAACAGCGTGTCCACGCTATGCTTGATGCGCATGGACTTAAAGAGGGTCAAGAGTATACTCTTGACTGGCAGCTCAGTGGTGAACCCTTCCTGACACCGTCAGGTGCTTTATCAAACGCACTGATGCAAGCGATTCAACATGAAACCGGCGTCCAAGCTAAGCTCTCTACCACCGGTGGCACCTCAGATGGCCGCTTTATCGCCCGGATTTGCGACCAGGTGATTGAATTTGGGCCGAGCAATGAGAGCATTCATCAAATCAATGAGTCCATCCCTCTGAACCATATTGAACCTCTAAAAAATATTTATTTTAGAGTGCTTACCCAACTGATAATTTAGGAAGACTCATCCCATGCATCCCCCATTTCTGACTGTGCGCGATCTGTTGCGTTATGCTGTATCGCGTTTTAATGAAGCCAAGTTGTCGTTTGGGCATGGCAGTACAAATGCCTATGATGAAGCTGCTTATTTGATTTTACATACACTGCATTTGCCGCTTGATATGTTAGCGCCTTTTTTAGATGCGCACTTGCTTGAGACCGAGATTGCGGCGCTTTTGCAGGTGCTTGAGCGGCGTGTCAAGGAGCGCATACCAGCGGCTTACATTACGCATGAAGCCTGGCTGCATGGCTATCAATTTTATGTGGATGAGCGGGTAATTGTGCCGCGCTCGCTGATTGGTGAATTATTGCAAGAAAGATTCGCGCCGTGGCTGGATGAAACACAACCTGTCCAGACCGTGCTTGATTTATGCACCGGCTCCGGCTGTCTGGCGATTCTCGCTGCAGAGACTTTTTCTGAGGCTAAAGTGGATGCGGTTGATCTGTCGGCGGATGCGCTGGCCGTGGCTCAACGCAATGTCACTACGTATAAGTTGAATGCGCGCCTTAACCTGTACGAAGGTGACCTGTATGCGCCACTGCCAGCGCAGCGCCGCTATGATTTAATTATCGCCAATCCGCCCTATGTGAATGAGGCATCGATGCACGAGTTGCCGGCTGAATATCAACATGAGCCGCGGCTTGCGCTAGCCGGCGGCGGCGATGGCATGGATATTGTGCGTCGCATTGTTGAGGGGGCGCGGCAATGGCTAACACCTCATGGTATGTTGATCATTGAGACTGGGCATGAACGGGCATACGCAGAAGCGGCGTTCAGTACGCTCAATCTCAATTGGCTCACCA
Organism: Mycoavidus sp. SF9855; assembly: GCF_024582735.1. Classification (NCBI taxonomy): domain Bacteria; kingdom Pseudomonadati; phylum Pseudomonadota; class Betaproteobacteria; order Burkholderiales; family Burkholderiaceae; genus Mycoavidus; species Mycoavidus sp. SF9855. Next base: position 1,054,596 of record NZ_CP102085.1, on the reverse strand, counting down.
CCAGTGCCGGGGATGATTTTGTTTTTATGCTCACTGCGGCTGATTTAAACGCCTAATGCTGCTCAATTTATTGGGGATTGGGACACTCATTGCCCTCATTCAGTTGTTGGGGGTGCTGGCGGCTTTTCATGCGATTCGGCATGCACGTACTTCGCAAGGGGCGGTGGCATGGGCCGTGTCATTGGTCGCCGCGCCTTATATCACGCTGATTCCTTATCTTTTTTTAGGCCATAGCCGGTTTACCGGGTATGTCAATGCACGGCGGCTATGTAATCGGCAAATGCGTCGTCACGCACCGCAAAGAATAGCGGCTAGCGCACTTGATCAAGGACCTGAGCATCACAAACGGACTGATGGTTTAAATCAAAATACTCTCACTGCGTTGACCAAATTAGCTCAGGGGCCCTTTACAGAAGGCAATCAAGTTCGCCTGCTGATCAATGGTGACGCAACTTTTGCGGCGATTTTTGCGGCGATTGAGCGCGCCACCCACTATGTGATGGTGCAGTTTTTTGTGGTGCGTGATGACCGCCTCGGGCGGCAGCTGAAAGATATTTTATTGGATAAAGCCGCCACTGGCGTGCGGGTTTATTTTCTGTACGATGGGATTGGCAGCTATGAGCTACCACGGCAGTATACCGATAGCTTAAAAGCCGGCGGCGTCGAGGTCTATCAATTTGCCGCACGGCGTTTCTTGAATCGTTTTCAGCTGAATTTCCGCAACCATCGCAAACTGGTGGTGGTCGATGGTGAACGTGCTTTTATCGGTGGTCATAATGTTGGCGTTGAATACCTTGGCGAAGAGCCACCGCTTTCGCCATGGCGCGATACCCATATTGATATCTTAGGGCCCGCCGTTAAAGATATTCAAGCTGTTTTTATCGAAGACTGGTATTGGGCAACCCAACAATTTCCGGTGCTTGAGCCAGCCAAGCCCCGCGCGCTGCTTGCAGCAGATATGCATTGTCTGGTCATGCCAAGCGGTCCAGCAGATCCTTCTGAAACCTATTTGTTATTTTGTATTGAGTTAATCAATACCGCCCGCCAAAGAATCTGGATCAGCACGCCCTACTTTGTGCCTGATGAGGCTTTATTTGCCGCCCTCAGACTGGCCGTCTTACGCGGCCTCGATGTGCGCATTTTGATTCCGGCATGCAGTGATCATGCGGTCGTTTTCGAGGCGTCTATGCTGTATGCCTATGATGCTGTGCGGGCTGGGGTCAAGGTATTGCGTTACCGGCCTGGTTTTGTGCATCAGAAAGTGCTGCTCATTGACGAAACCGCTGCCGCCATCGGCAGCGCGAATCTAGATCATCGCTCTTTCCGACTTAATTTTGAGCTCATGCTATTAACGCTTGACTCTACCTTCGCCGCTGAAGTTAATAAGATGCTTAAGGCAGATTTTGCGTTAGCCGAGACCGTAGAGTTAACTGAATATACAAGAGTTCCCGCTTGGCGGCGCACGGTAATGCATGTGGCGCGGCTTTTTTCCCCGATTTTATAGTGTATAGGCATGATTCGTTTTGACCAATTTACCTTAGCCCGTGGCGTTAAGCCTCTTTTTGAAAAGACTTCATTTACCCTCAATCCTGGCGAAAAAGCCGGTCTTGTCGGCGCCAATGGAGCGGGCAAATCAAGCCTCTTTGCGGTCTTGCGCGGCACCTTGCAAGCGGATGCCGGAGACGCATCTTGGCCGTTATCATGGCGCATTGCCCACGTCGCCCAAGAGACCCCAGCGACCGAACGTAGCGCACTTGACTATACGCTAGATGGCGATACCGTACTGCGTGAGATTGAAGCGCAGATTGCGCGTGCACACGCGGCCCACGATGGCTTGGCCGAAGGCAATGCGCATGCGGCTTTTGCCGATGCGGATGGATATACAGCACCAGCCAGGGCGCAAGCGCTGTTGCTGGGGCTCGGTTTTACGCTGGCGCAAACTCAGCAATCCGTGGCTCATTTCTCCGGTGGCTGGCGCATGCGGCTTAACCTCGCGCAAGCGCTGATGTGCCGCTCCGATCTGCTGTTACTCGATGAGCCGACTAACCATCTGGATTTAGATGCGATTGTTTGGCTCGAAGATTGGCTTAACCGGTATGCGGGCACCTTGATTGTGATTTCGCATGACCGTGAATTTTTGGATGCGGTCTGTGCCTCAACCCTGCATATCGACCAGCAGCAAATCACTCGTTACGGCGGCAATTACAGTCAATTTGAACTGTTGCGCGCGCAGCAACTCAACTTACAACAAAGCGCTTACGACAAACAGCAGCGCAATATCGCGCATTTGCAAAGTTTTATTAGCCGTTTTAAAGCAAAGGCCAGTAAAGCTCGCCAAGCCCAAAGTCGGGTTAAAGCACTAGAAAAAATGGAGCAAATCGCCAGCGTACAGACGGCCTCCCCTTTCAGCTTTAGTTTTCGTACTGCGGGGGCCGCGCCTAATCCGATGTTGACCTTGGATGACATCCAGTGTGGCTATCGCTCGGCGAGCCGCGATGTCGCCATCGTTAACGACTTGACGCTATCGATTCAAAACGGCCAGCGCATTGGCTTACTCGGCGCCAATGGTCAGGGTAAGTCAACCTTAGTTAAAACCCTCGCTGGCGTGCTGCCGCCATTAGTTGGCAATATGCACACGGGCAAGGGGTTACGCATTGGCTATTTTGCGCAGCATCAATTGGAAACGCTACGCGACGCAGATTCACCGCTGCAGCACTTAATCCGCTTAGCACCAGAGGCGCGCGAGCAAGAGCTACGTAGTTTTCTTGGCAGCTTTAATTTTAGTGGCAACACTTCCATCTCGCCCATCGCCCCGTTTTCCGGTGGCGAAAAAGCCCGCCTGGCACTGGCTTTAATGATCTGGCTAAAGCCCAATCTGCTGTTGCTAGATGAGCCAACCAACCATCTTGACCTTGAAACCCGCGAAGCGCTGACTTTAGCCTTGGCACAATTTGATGGCACCCTGATTGTGGTTTCGCACGATCGGCATTTACTGCGTGCCGTCTGCGATCAATTTATGCTCGTCGCCAATCATCGTTTGCAACCTTTTGATGGTGACCTTGATGATTATCGCGCTTGGCTGTTGCGTGATGCAGCGGCTAAACGTAGCCTAAACAACCATCGTGATACCAGTCAAACCAGCAACAATACAGCTGACCGAAAAGCCGAGCGTCGCGCCCAAGCTGATCTGCGGCAACAGGCGATACAATCGAAAAAGCCGATCCAGCAACGCATTACGCAGTTGGAAAAAGTGTTGCAGCGCTTAGGTAAAGAAAAAAACGTAATTGATGCCGAATTGGCAGACCCCGCAAGTTATGAAATCGAGCATAAAGTTCGTTTGGCCGATGCCTTAAAGCGCCAGGCTGAAATTGCTGCGCAGTTGGCAGAAACGGAAAGTGCGTGGCTTAATGAACAAGCCGCCTTGGAGCAGTTGGGGTTGTAAGCGGCTCCGCTATAGATTTCACACTGTATCAGGGAATCGCTACGCACACCGCCCAAGGAAATTTGGGCCTCGTTTTAAAACCACGCGTTACCATCAAAAACGTTCGCCGACAGGATACATTGCTAGGCTGCTGGTGATCGCTTTTGAGTATCGCCAGCGCCTTGGCGTTGCTTTCGGCCCGATATCGTTTTAGTAGCGCGGAGTTTTTCTGAGCTTTGTGCGTAGTTTCCCTTGTATGGCCTTAGCTTGTTCAACTTCGCGCATATTCATCGTAATCCATCCTGGTTTAGCCATTCAACACATCAGATCAACGACATAAGCCACTTAGCATAAGATCTCGATCTAGAAATCGGACATTATTTCCCCGGAGGGAGGGGGCCTACCATTCCATCTACTGGGGCGCTACACAAAAAATGTCAAGCCTCACGCAGCAAGGACATCCTGGACGCTAGCGTACTTTGGGATCTGTTTTCTAAGACTGCCTCACCTTGATTTATATAAAAGGAGACGGGCTATTCGGCAAAATCTTGAAAGCCTTACTAGATTTATCGTAACCAAAAGAATCGCCTTCATAGTTCACAATATGTGTTTTACCACTGTTTTTATCTTGAATATTCATATAAAACTCTGGATTTTTCTTCTTAGTAGAAAAATTCGTATTTTTTGCATCATAGAAGGTATTTATAGAAAATTGCTTAGTATCACTTTTATTTAAAATATAAACATTGGCTTCTGCGACCTCCAGAAGATCCTTTGGACCAGAAAGAGGTGCATAGCTAGTGACAGGAGCTAACCCTCTAAAAGATCTTAAAGCCTCATCATTTCGGCCATAGCAATATGCCAATATGAGATGTTTATTTTCGTCTTTTATATATTCGTTAATTTTATCAGTTGTCATGCCGTTCATGTTAACAACATTAATTCTCTTAATGAATTGATCAGAATACTTACCTACTTTCTTGATACTCCTCATCATTTTTTTATCTTCCTTGAGGAATTGTTTTTCAATTAGTTGAGGATTACGCTGACCAACATTGCTTCCAGTCGGATCTTCCCAATTATCTCCATCAATTGCGCCATGAGTGCCAGTCAAAATAGTAATTTCTCGTTGCGTAATACTCATCTTTCTACTAAGGGTATCAAGAACAGCGCCTAAATCATTTCCAGTTATTGCTCTATCAGCGCCGTAAATATTCTTGGGAAGAATGTTCGAGCCTAAATACTGCTTATCAATGTGCCATGTCTGGGGACTCTGTTCGAATTTTACGGGGACTGAAGCTAGGGTTGAAAATTTTGTAGGGCCCTTATGAGAGTACGATTGTTTAAAGTGATGTACTCTTGCTGATTTTTTTTCACCATTAAGCCCAACTGGATCATATAGCGTAATTGGATTATTCCTTACCATTAAAAAAAGATTGAGGCCATCCACAGTTCCCGCTGGATCAGCACTGAGCCACCGTCCTACCCATGGTTGATAGTACCGATACCCATAATAGTAAAGCCCTGTTGCGTCGCGCTCTTTTCCTGAATAGCGTACGGTTTTATAGCTCGCTTCTATTTGACTTCGTGCCATCCACACAGCAGTCCCACCATACGGGTAATACTCTTCCTGGCTAATGATTTCTCCCAGGTGATCCAATTCAAGCCCGGCGCTATGAATCAGGTCACCGTAGCTATAACGTATCTGATTGTTATTGATCCCTGAAGGAGGCGCACTTTCCCAGTGCAGCACCCGTACTTGAGCGCCTCCTGCCTCGCCCACAGTCAGCACATGTAAGTTCTCGTTTAGACTGGCCCCGCTATGCGTGGTGCGTAATTCTAGTCCTGGCAGGTAAATGACCCGCTTAACGCGTAGCGTATTTTCTGTTTGCTGTTGATTGATTTTCAGCACCCGCATGCCGTTACCACTGTACCGGTATCGTTCCTGGTCATTCTTTCCTTCATTACGTTCTATTGAAACAACCCGTTGCAGTTCTCCTCGAGTATTCCATAATAAGAGCTGACCGGATGGCAAAGATTGTTGACATCCCGCAGCATCAAATAATTCATCGACCTGCTCCGGCCTTAGTCCATCCCGGCTCAGCACCGCACGATTGCTGCGATCCGATACCGTAAGATCGATTGTATAATTGTGATCGGCCACCCGCAGCACATCATGTCGAATTTGATTCAGGTTACCACCCAAATCATACTGATAGGTACGAATATAGTTCGTGTAAACGCTTCTATCCGGTAATAAAGGCGGCAAAAATTCAGGTAATTGACTGTTCCGCTGACCGTTATTCGCCATTTCCCGGCCTTCTGCGCTGATTAGTTGATACAGCGTATCGTAAGTGTAGGTATTTTCTGGCTCAACCTTCTGATTCCGCCAAAATTTTGTATCCTGTGCGCCATCACGGCAGCTTACGACATTCCCCACAGGATCATACTCATAATGCACGTCCCTTAATAACTTCGCTCCGGAAAGGTGGTCTGACGGACGCCTAATCGTGATCCCCGTCAGACGCTGCGTCTGCGGTTCATAGGTGTATTCCGTCACAACGCCATTGCCATGCTCCTCGCGCAACTTCTGACCGGCTGCCGAGTAAGTCAGGGATTTAACGATCTCCTGTTCACCCTCGTCTGCCAAGGTCAACCAACAGCCCGCCAATTGCCCCGCTACATCGTAGGCCAGTCGCTGTTGGTTCCCCATCGCATCGGTCTGATTCAGAGGGGCGCCGGTTGCGTCAGTCGTGCTTTGTGTAAGGTAAACCTTTTCGGCCAGCATAGCCTGCCAGGTGTCTTCACCGCTACCCTCCCAATTAGCTTCCTGGTTATCGGCCAGCAACTGCCGGGATTGAGACAAGGTCGCTCCCGTCAGCGACAGGCTGTCGAGCCGGTTCAAGCCAGCTGTATCATAATGCCGCACGCACTGGCCAACCAGGTTATAGTCCTTCTCAGTCTGCGTGTTTCCGGCCCAAATGAACCGCTCGGTAATAGGAGGTGTTACCTGCTCAGGTCTTAACTCGCTGACCGCCAGCGGACGTCCGGGTAAAGTGTCATCCTCATAGTGCCAGCGCTGGATGACGCCCATGGCCGTTACGGCCAACAGGGGACGACCCTCGATGTCACTAAGGGATATTATCTGTCCTCCATCCACGCTCTCCGTACGCAAAGAACTGCCGGCCAAGTCATAATGCCAAGTGAAATTGGGCTTAACCCGATCATCGAGCTGCCTAGCAGCATATAAGCGTGGGTCGGTGCTTTGCACCAACTGCCCGCGAATATTGTATTGATGGCGGGTGATTTGAATTTCAGCCTCCTCGTCTACTGTAATACGGCGCCAGACCAGTTCACGCACAGCCAGGCCCCGATTATCGCAGACGCTCACCCTGGGGGTGCCAGCATAAAGCGCGGGTAAAAACGAGGATACCATGCATTATCTCCTGAGTAAGAGAAACTCAAATCTGTTTAGGACGCCACTTAAAAAATAGTCAGCAAGCTGGATTAAACTAGATCCAGCGATCTGTTCCTCAACCGTTGAAGGCCCCTATTTCTGCGGCCGTGTCGTTTTCATCTTCGCTAACGGTAAACCAAGGAAATGCCTGAGCACGGCGTACAAACCCCTTGGCCGTGAGCACCTGATATTCCCGCCCCAGCGGATCATAAAAGTGCGTATCCGCAAACAGCTCGCTGCGGGCACTGTCGTCACTCACGTATTGCCAATCATTTAGATAATAGGGTTGATAGGCACGCACAGCCTGCCCCTTATTGTCATATTCGACCCGGCCTGTTACTGCCCAACGAGTGTTAGTTTCCTCGACACGAGCAGCGCCTACCTGATCGGCAACCAGATGCCCCTCTTCTGTCCGCTGATAAGCCAACCCCGGTGCATGGCGCATTGCATTTTGCAAAGGACGCCCGAACCCGTCGCTAAACGACACTTGCTGACGCAACTGCTGTGCATTGTCAGAGTCATAACGGTCTGTCGTCACCAGACAAATATGAGGCGGCTGTCGGGTTAGCGCCGCCAGCGAGATCAACGCTCTTTCGGCAATGGGTTGGCGCTTCACCCAGCGCTGATATGCCAGCTGGCATAGTTGCCCGCGCTTCGTCATCACCTTATGGTGTATCAGGGAATGCCAAGCTTCCTCCGCATCTCGCCACAGAGACGTTATTTGCGCATCAGAAAACTGTGGCATCCAACTATCCGCCACAATGGTGAAGCTCTGCGCCACCGGAATGCCTGGTGTCAACGCCAGAGCAGCCTCGACGGTCATTGGCGGGGTAAATGGTTGCGCTTGTGGTGTAGAGTAACCACTTACCTTCCCGGCCTCTGTACCCCAAAAACGCTGACTGCTGACTCGCCCTAATGCATCCAGCGTCACCGCCTGCCGGTTATCATTAGCATCCGTGAGCGTAATTGGAATAAGAAAACGGTAGTCATACTCGGCCTGCGAGGTTAACCCGGCAGCATCCGTGACCACAACAACGGCACAGTAATGAGTATCCCAGTCCAGCAACGTTTTGCCTGTCAGCAGGGTATTGCGTTGAGCCATCGGACGCCAGAACTGGGCAGCCGAACCGTAATCCGTATACCCCTGTCGGGCACACCAGACCAACTCTGCCGAGCCGCCATCAAACAGGCGGGGAGATTGCACATATCCGCCCTGCTCTAAGGCTTGATCCCGAACCTCCTCTGTCAGCACGCCATCAAATGCCGCCAGGGATGGCTCATCTAGCATAGCCGACTCGGTGAAGGCAACCAGTACCGGCACCGTAGTGGGTTCATCAAGCACAATCTTCCCGTCAGTGTAGAATACACGTTGCTGGCCCAGATACGTTCGTGGCTTTCCGTCTGCTATCAAGCTGTCTTCTTTCTGCAAGAGCTCCAGCGTCAATCCACTCGAGGGGACTGCACTCTCTGCATAGTCGTAGGCATCGTTGCGTTGCCCATTGGCAATACCTAACACCCAGTCTTCCTTCTCTGTCAGGTGATGCCAATTGTTGCGTTGCAGCATTAAGCGCAACCGGTGTTGTTGGCCATCATAACTGTCGTCAAACAAGGATGCAGGCAAAGAGGGCGGATAAGGACTGGAAGCCGGCTTCGGCCGCCGAGGATACGCGATGTCTACGCTGCGGATCGGGAACCCAAAGGCATCCAACTGCAGTTGGATGCTGTGAGTACATTGTGGGTCGCTGGTGATACGCTCATAAACGTAACTGCGACTTTCGATAGTGGAGACCAGTACCACCGGAGTGTCGCCACTCGCTGGCAGACATCGGACCTGATAACGTGACTCACTGACCGTATAGGGAACCTGCGCATTGTCTGCTTCATCCAGTCCATAAAGCTCATTGCGCAATAACTGTCCTTTCAGCCCCCGCTGCAGCCAGTAGGTTTGGTGTTCATCCTCCGGTTCAAAAGGATCATCCGCACCCTTTGACCAGCTGGTGAAGCGTGGAGTAAACCCGGTAAACGCTTGCTCATCACCGCGCCAATATTCTTCTACCAACGCCTCATCCACGGCCAATAGACCGGTGGCAAACCAGCTTTTGGTCAAGGTAGGGGGAGTGCGTTCTGGTGCGCTGCCGGTCGCCAGCTTATCCGTGTCACGTTGTTCAACATAGCCAAACCCCCGAAACTCACGTTCGCGGCCGTCCCAGGCGCCATGGGCATAACTCAGCGTGGCGACCAATCGGTTGCCGGTAATTTCGTCCAGTGTGTCGGTTTGCCATAGGCAATGGATCGGGAATGGTAGGTAACAGGCAGCGGTTTTTTCTTCGGCCAACTTCGCTTTCTCATCCAGCCAGAACTGCGCCGAGCTGCGATAGCGCAGTACATGGTGCGTTCCCATATTGTTGTTCATGATATTTAACAACCAGGGCTTATCCTTCGTCAGATCACAACGCCAGTGACTAGGAGCCATATGGGGTACCGTCAATACCAAACTAGCCACCCCCAGTCCCTGGATATCAGCGATCTGCAACAGGCAGGTATTGTCAAAACGCACCCCGTCAGGTAAGGAGACAATAAGCGGTTTGCTAAACCGGTTACCGCTCTCGTTGAGATAAATTTCTAGCCGGTCTGACAACGCATAAATCAAATCTGTCGCCCCAGAGCCGTCAATGTCAGCAAGAAAAACGTAGTCAGGATTGAATGGCTTCGCAGGCGGGCTGAACCCGGGTATCGCCAGAGGCTGGCCAAAATGGCCGTGCCCCAAGTTGGGCCAGCAGGTGACCCCTTGTGCACTAACGGCAACCAAGTGCTGTTGTCCGGAGCCTAACATATCGCTGAACGCCACCAGGGTCTGCGCACTCGGCACTGGCAGTGTTACTCCGTCAGATTGCACAACATCCTGCCCGCGGGCAAAACCGTCCCGCAAGTTGGCATACAGACGCACGCTTTTCGGGCCAATCAGCGCCAGGTCAAGCAAACCGTCGCCCACCAAATCCGCCAGTTGAGCTCGGGGATGGAAATATTCTACAGGCAAAGCCTTAAGCGTGTTAAAACGTGTCCATTGTCCACCAGGCTGTAGACTGTAATATCCTTGCACCCCGGGCTGGGTAACAACCCAGTCCATCTGACCGTCACCATTGATATCCATCAATGCCACATTGCCTTGCAATGAAGGAATATCTAGCGACATCATCTTGCCATAGCTGACCTCATTCGGGTCCCCCCCCTCTTTGCGTTGAGGGGCTCTGTACCACCACGCCCCCTTGTCCCGGTACAGTATTCCTGGCAGGCCTTCCCCCATGAGATCAACTAACTGATAAGGATGCTGTGCAGTGAAATTGTCTAGAGCCGAAAAGGCTTGCCAGTCCGGGATGGGATCCGGCTCAAACCGTGCATAATCGAACTCCAGAGGAGGCAGTGCAAGCGGTGTGCCATCCGGTTCATGCCCAACCTGCTTCACCGCAACCAGCGTCGTCACGCAGCCCTGTGGGTCATAGTCCAGTATCATTCTGGACACTAGAGCGGGCTCCTCCGTATCGGGCGCCTCACCAGCTAGGGATTGCAGACGATGATACATCAGTATCTGTCTGCACAAGCGCCGGGTACGAAGCTCAAAGCCATACTCATAGCGAGAGAAACTATCCAGACGACATGGCCAAGCCTTGGCAGTCGTAAATGGAGGAATCTCATCCAAGCTGTCGCTCCGCTCTCCATAGTCGAAGACCAGATGGAATAACCAACTCTCAAGGGAAGGCATCTCCTCTTCCAATACAAACAAACTGTCCTGCGAGGTGATGTTGCCGTAATTGACCTGATACAGGTACTTTTGCCCCCCTGCATTGGGGTGACGCGTTTTCTCTTCCTCGTCAAAGGACACGCCATCTTCCGCTTTGTACTGGTAGTAAATGTGCTCCCCTGTAGGGGTGACACTTTCCTCAAGTAACCACTGGGCAATCTGATCAACCTGATCGTCTTCATGACGATGGCTTATCCGGGCCTGTGCAGTTTTACCAAAAATATGCGTCTGGCCGTCGGGCGTCCTCATCAACCAGAACGGCGCTACAGCGTCGTTCTCAACAGGTTGCCAAAATTCCAGCTTGCTAAAATCTTGTATCTGCCGGGGATGGTAGCGGGTTACAGTATACGTCGATGATAAGCGAATACCCTGCAGGGTATGGCTCTGGTGACTGCCGAGTCGTCCGTCTTCGACAGCAGCCGCCACCATCGCCTCACCAGAAGGAGATAGGAATGTATCCCGCTCATCGTAGCGCGGTACACCGTGCTGCGTACGCCGGCTAATACTCATCACACCACATTGCCAGCCCATACCAAAAGGTCCATTGCCCGCACCACTGCTGTAGGTCAGTGACAGGCCCGGCGCTACACCGCGTCCGGCAGAAACCGGCAAGGGCAGAGACAACGAAGCCAGACCGTTGGGACCCGCCGTATTGAGGCTCTCCCCCATGCCACTGACGGCTCCGCCCCCTTTGGGCAATGATAATGTCGTGACAGACAGCGTCTGTGCGTTTTGCATAAGAACTCCTTACATAAGCCCCAATGGCCTATGCTATTCAAGCTAGGATAAGATTACGCAGTGCTCAGGACTGAAAGGTACGCCCGTTCCCTGAACCGCACCACCACCTTTAAGCATTGAAGGAGGGGCAAGCGTCACGCTTCTTTGTTCTTTCGCCATATTGTGCCTCCTAAGCGCACGCCGGTGAACTCTGCTCAGCCATTAACCGACTAAATTTCCCGGGCGCCTAGTTTATTTAAAGTTATTTTGTAGCCATTTCATTGACCGAATAAATCATCAGGTCTATAGGATTATCATCTGTGATGGAGGTCAATGAGACTCGCCATCATTCCCGTCCCTAGCGTCTTACAGTCCACCGGCTTCGTTATCCTCGGCATTAGATCGCGCAAGCAGTGCCACGCTCAACTCCCCCAATGGGGGGAAAGAAGGTGGCACCAAACGAAGTGTCCTTATTGATTTTCAAATCAACGTTTTCTCCTACTAACACGCATTGCCTTCTCGGCCGAATTCGAAGCTTTGGGGGCTAGTTATTATCCAGTTATTGTTTTTGTCTTCGTTTTCTCCTTTCCATTTAAGCTCGCCGTAACCGTCACGGTCTGACCAACAAGATTCTGTCGGCTCCATCGGACAATGGAAGTCTCCTCAATGGTTTCATTTGTAAGTCCAGCAGAAACTGTATACTCGCTCGCATACTGTGAAGCAGTCCAGGCTACTGAAAGCTTATAATGTGACAGCTCAATTTCTTCACAAATTGCACTGCTGATTTCAAAGTCTCCTGGCTCGCGCTGCGCTTCAAATAAGAGATTAAATATTCTAGCGCGGTCAGATTCAATTAAATTTTCGAACGCCTCAACAGAGACCAGCTTAGACAATACCTCGGTTGAGACAGCTACAGTAGTGCCCGTGACTGAAATGCCATTTCCGGCCCCCACCTTCAGCCCGTCCGTATCGACCGACAGCCCAGGATTCGTTGTCGCAACTTTGACAGCTACACCCGCACTCGAAACATTGATCCCGTCGCCCGCTCCGACGGCTACACTAGCGCCCGTGACTGAAATGCCATTTCCGGCCCCCACCTTCAGCCCGTCCGTATCGACCGACAGCCCAGGATTCGTTGTCGCAACTTTGACAGCTACACCCGCACTCGAAACATTGATCCCGTCGCCCGCTCCGACGGCTACACTAGCGCCCGTGACTGAAATGCCATTTCCGGCCCCCACCTTCAGCCCGTCCGTATCGACCGACAGCCCAGGATTCGTTGTCGCAACTTTGACAGCTACACCCGCACTCGAAACATTGATCCCGTCGCCCGCTCCGACGGCTACACTAGCGCCCGTGACTGAAATGCCATTTCCGGCCCCCACCTTCAGCCCGTCCGTATCGACCGACAGCCCAGGGTTCGTCGCTGCCACCTTGACGGCTACACTAGCGCCCGTGACTGAAATGCCATTTCCGGCCCCCACCTTCAGCCCGTCCGTATCGACCGACAGCCCAGGGTTCGTTGTCGCAACTTTGACTTCCAGTGGTGCATCATCTGATTGGCGTATTAAACCTGCACCAGGCCCATTTTGTCCCGCTGCAGCGCCAGCGGCAAGCTGCCCTGCATGAGCCATATCGATGAGATCCGCAAAATCCTCCTGCAGCGGGATTTTGTGTGTTTCAAATGCTTCCTTCAAATCGTCCGCGGTGCGCGGCAAAGTTAGTATAGCCGTATCGTCAATATTGGCCTGAAGTGTTTTGGTTGCAAGTTTAGGCATAAGTCCCTCTGTTGTAGTAATAAGATAGATAAAATGCTACGGTTAGCTCAGCTATACGCTCGGCTGGATTTTTCTTACATAGAGCAGCGCGTTCTCTCTCACGTAAGGCAAATCGAAAGGGTCCGTCCCCGCCTCTTGTTCGGTTCGGGAAGCGATGCGTAATGTGCTAATCCCAAAGTTGGCGACGGTCACTTTGAACTCAAGGGATGGCGCCATGCGCTCACACGAAAACGCCAATTCAACTACACCAGCAGCGTTTTCATCGCACTGCACTTCCCAACAGAGACCTTCCGCAGGCATTGCCCCCGGTTGCTCTAACGGAGGCGAGAATGTGACGCCAGAAGAGGCATTCTCATTGAGCCATTTCAACTCGACCTTTTCGCCTACCAACACGCATTGGTCGCTGGGCTCAATTCGGAGTTCATGCGCTTTGCCCCAGTTGAGCGAGAGAGGCGTCTCGGGCGTGACGGAGTCACCGTCCAACGTGATCTTGAACTGCCCCCAGGGCAACGTGGGGATGGCGCGCACGTTGTTGAACGCATATTTATCGGGCTCTGGGTTATACGGCGCATCGACTGACGCCTTGACTGTGGTGTTGTCTGCCGTAGGCTGATATAGGTAACGCGCCCAGCCGTCTTCACCGGTATCCGCTGAATGGTCTTGTCCGTCGGGCGTGCACCAAGTCACCGTCACGCCATCGGCCAACCCGTTGGCCTTGGGATTAAATACTTGCACGGCCAACTCAACCTTCTCGTTTTGCGGAATAATTGGCCAATGACGTTCTGGCTGACCATGATCCTGAATCACCAGTTTAAAATGCCCAACTTCACACGGCAGCGTAAAGACTGGGGCATCGTAAATGCTCTCAATGTCGGCGCTCAGTAAACCGCTTGCCTGATTGCCACACTCGATGGTCCATGGCGCAGTGACCGGCTGCTCGCCGTCCTCTTCAGGCTTGGTCGCACGCAGGGTAACGCTAAGCCGCTCGGCCTCTTCGGCATTCTCCCAGTCAGCATAAACGTGGGTGCCCGGATAAGGGCCATCGCCTGCCCAGCCATTCTCATCCCGAGGCGTCAGTTCAAGCGTATGCGTGGCCCCACGGCAGATTGGTACTCTGCCGTCGGGTAACCATCTCGCTAGATGGCCGTCGAGAGCAATCCGAATACCGTCTTCCTTTAATTGCAGCGCCGGCAAATGCAGATGCACCGCAACCCCGGGTAGATCTTGTCCCGGGGCTGTGCCGCCGAGATGCAGCTGTCCGATGCCGAAGGGCCAATTCACTGCCGCCGGCTCGACAAAGTCCATCGCTTCTGGGACACATGTCCCTCGCTCCTTATTTTTCCCCGAGGCAAAACGGATCTCGAACGCGTCATCACCGTCTTTGTATAATGTAAAAAAAACCGGAGGGTAAGGTAGCCAATCCGTGTCATTTTGCGGTGCCGTTGACGCAGCAATGCCCGGTGCAATCAGTGAATGCTCGAGCTTGTCATTGGTTACACCACGCGCCCACAGTTCAATATAGGGTTCCTCATCCGGCGAAGGTGTGAGGGTAGGCTGATACTCAAAGGACAGAAGATATCCCTGACCTTGCTCAGCGTCGAGTTTGGTTGGGTTAACAGGCAAAGAGAATCGCTGCTTGATAATGCCGCAAATGAAGTGCAGATACCTTCGTTTCGATTGAATATCTTCTTTTTGGAGAACTTGATTAGGATATTCAGGATGATCTTCCCACCCCTCCTCATAATAATGTTCTTCAAAGCCACCATTTTGGATAAGGCTCCGCTGGGTAATTTTGCGTGGTGTCGTCATAATATATTGATCAATGGATTAAGGGGCCGGCCCGTTCAAGCCCGCACTCAATGAGTCGGGGTTGGGGTCGGTTCAGGTACTGGCACTAACGGTTCTACCAATTTAGCAAAGTCACGTCCGCCATCGACTGCCGTATAGTGGAATTGAATGATGATGTCGGTCATCGATTCAAAGAGGTCTTTCTGCGGCATCGATGTGGGGCGCGGAAATTCGAGCATCCATTGCGAGATGGCTCCGGTGCCTTCAAAGGGCAGGTAGCGTCCATCGTCAAAGTTCATCTGGAGCATGCCCTTGTCATCAAGGCCGCTAGAGAGGGCAATCTGGCCGGTCGGCCTAAGATTGAACCGGACATGTGTCGAATTGGCTTCTTTATCTTCCGGGTTATGGGTGTAGCGCACTGCCGCAATATCTGGCTTGATCACCGTTTGACTGGAGACTTGCAGCAATCGCGCATTAATATTCTGGTAGGGGCCGATCACCGCGGGAATCGTGACAGAGACGCTTAGCAGCTGCCGCAGATATAATCCCGGATGATCTTCGTCCAGCATTTTCGCAGTCAAGGCAAAGGGCAGCTGGCCGCTCTCGTTCAGCTTGCCAACCGCATCATCCCAGTCTATGTCAGGATGCTCGCGCAACGACACGGTTTTGGTCAGCTCCAATTTCCGCTCATTTCGATGCACGAATGCTGACTCCATCTTTAGGAGCGCTAGTTTCATCGCCTCGCCTGCCGTCAACCCATGATAGTTGTCAAACCACACGTCAGGCTGAATAAAATGCGTGTCATAGTCGCCAATTTCGTACTGCCAGCACGCCTGTACGGACAGGCACAAGGCGGTAACCGCGTCATAGGCCTGGAAATACAAAGTAGCCATCTGGCTGTGTAGCCAACGATAAAGGGACACTTTGCTGCCGCGCGTCTGACTCAAGAACGCGTAGAGTTCCTCGGCCTGAGTTCTGGCGCGACCTTGCTGCGCTAGCGCGGTTTGGGCTGCTTGAATCTGGGCATCTTGCGCGGTAATCTGCGCCTGCAAAGCTTCGACCTCTTTTTCGGCCAGGTCCCGTTGGTGTTCCCACTCGACTCGCCGGCGGCGATAACGATCCGAAATTTCCAAATTGCTGGCCACGATCTGAGCCACCGACGATTGGGCCGACAAACCATAAGCGACCGCTTGAAATGGCGCGCCGTACTGAGAGCCGCCGTTCGCCAAGCCAAATACATTCGGCACAAGCGAAGCGGCAGCACCCGCCGCCGAGATGGCGCTGGTTGCAGCCTGCAAAGTCTGACTCAAGTTGGTCATCACCAACGCTGCCGTCTCCGCAGGTGAAACATCTTGCTCAACCAGTTCTCGGTAGTAAGCAACACGCAGTTCCAAGGTCGCTTGGTTAGCCTGCAACGAAGCTTTGGTGGCTTCAGCATGCTCGACATAGTCTTGCTGCAGCCGTTCAGCAAAATCCGCCATTTCAATGAGATGGCGCTGCTGCAACTCCTCCTGTTGGCTCCGGTCACCTAACTCCATCAGTTGACGGACTTGATCGCCAAAGCGGCATAAGGTTTCGATGGCGTTTTGTGCGCGCGGCAAGATTGCCAGGAAACGATACGGTGGAATAACCAAATGTCCGCCGGGATTGCGTTGACCGAAGCCCGCGCCAGCAGCTTGCGCCCGTAGTAGATCGCGTGGATTAGCAATCGCGTCAAACAGTGGCAAATGCATTGGCTTGCCGTCGATCGTGAGATTCTGACGCAAGTTGTTGAGCCGGAACGCCAGCGTGTCCCAAACGTCGAGTAATAGCTGGTTAAGCGGCAGGCGAAACGCTGGTGCATCGAGCAAATCTAACATAACGGGCCCACCGGGCCGGAGTGGCAGATTGGCCAGCGTGGCACTATTTAGGCTCACCTCGAAAGTATTAAGAGCGGTGGCATCTGAGGGCGACAGTTCCACCAACTTGGCCGGATCCCAACGGCTGACTCCGCGGAATGCGGGCGCGTTACCCATCAACGACAATGCCCGCACGTACAGGAGCTTGGCTTCGCTCAGGCTATCGCGCGTTAAGCGTCGGTACAACGCGTCCGCCCAGGCGATCAAATTATGCACATAGTCCAGGTAGACCTTCTTGCAATAGTGCTCGGGACAGCTATAGGCAATCGCGTCCGGATCCGTGGGCCCATCGATTTCGTAGCTGGCATCCCCCTCTTCCATCAACGGACGCACTTGCCAATAGCTGGGCGTAGCGTGTTCGGCCGGAATGACGGGCGCACTGGGATTAAATAGATAGTGCAACCAGTCCTGCGCATCGGCATAGTTCAACTCCCGCGTCAGCTGATGCGCTACCAAGTGGGGGATATGAAAGAACAGTTCCCAGAAATAACGGCCGTTGGCGCCGTTAAAGTCCATCCATACCGGCTTATTGGGTTCGTCCGGCGTACCAGGCTCCTCCATATGCTGGGTATCCCAATGCAATAGCCGCTCGAGCGAGAATGACGCCCGTTGGATCAACTGCCCAACAAACAACGTATTAAGCCGGACATATTTGAGTGCCAAATCATCGTTATTAAACACCAGGAATTGTGCGCCATTAAGGAAAGTCTCACCATCCGCCGTATCGATAATGCATGGCCCTTTTTGGGGTTTTTCCTTAAGCGTGACATCAAACCAGTTATAGCCATAAGAAGGGTCGTCTTCTTTACTAACGCCAAAGATAAACGCATGCCTGTAAGGCCAGTTTGGGCTGGATGTGGTCGTTACACTGGCGGTATGGGTCACGGCGCCGCCGTTCAGGGTCAGCGATGTGTCGGCTTGGTCTAACTTTTTCTGATTTTCAAATTTGTCCCCGGTGCGCGACCAGATCTTAAATGGCACCGACTGAAAATCTTGCCTGTAAGTCACCAATCGATTCTCGCTGGATGCCAGCGGTGTTTTTTGGGAAACACCTTTAAGTCTAAATGAAAACGACGCACCATCACGAATCTGTTGGGCTGACATTTTCAGAATATCTTTTTCAATATTTTCTGGCAAATCAAAGGTGTAAGTTTTGGGCCCTTGATCACGCGCAGCAAAACTCAATTCAGCGAGGGGTAGTTCACTCTCGCCATAAAGCAGCTCGGCATCGAAAGCAATGCCCGATAAAATTCTGGAAATAGAAAACGTGGCCCGACTGGGTCGCGCTGAATCCCAGCTATTAGGCCGAATTTCCAAGACAGATTTCAACAGAATTCCGCTGAATAGGACGAGCTGGACCTGAAGCGTTTCAATCCGCCGAATTTCTCGCACGGCATGACATCTCCCTCGCACATTAAAATCGACCTCATACGTACTTTTTGCTTTCTTATTTTCATTGAAACACTCGACTTGCAGCTCCAGGTATTGATTGATGCCGCCTGGTGGTTGGTGTGGCGGCCAGGTAATACCATATTCCTGGGCAGGATTGTCATTGACTCTGACGGACTCGACTTCGAATTCAATCCCATCGAAAACACTCTCCCAGCTGACAAACCGATTTTGTAGGCGCTCGGCCTGATCGAACCGATTCACCGCCAAGCCTTTGAGAAGATTTTCCTGACCGGAAGTCAGTTCGATCCGATCAAAGACTGCATTCCATGCAAGCGTGATTGCTTCACCGCCTTCACCAGTTCGGGTCAATGCCACGGCCAGGGTAGCGCTCTTCGACGCGAGGCTCTCAAACGCGATAGCGAGCAATTTGAATGACTCGTTATCTTGGCCTGCTATCGTCTTCACGGTCATCGGCACAGACCATTGACCGTTCAGATCCAGGTGAGCCAGCTTGAGTACATAATCATATTCATAGGACGGCTCCTGGTCTTTCTCCAGCTTTTTGACATCGAGATGTTTTTCGACCCAGACGATATAAAGCCGCCCGCCCGAGCGAACCGGGCGAATGTGGGTGACCTCTTCACTGAAAGCGAGGTCAATCAGTTTCCACTCGTCCCAAACGCTTGGATTGAGTTGAGTGTTATCTGGCTCGATCTGCACACGTGCTTTTCGCCAATAGTAACGGTGGGGAGCAATTTTTTCTCGCCCGACAAAGTAGTAATCCGCATCCTGATGGCTCGGACCATCGATATAGCCCGTCATCACCTGGAGATTGCTGACCTCCTCAAAACGTCGTAAATAGTCCAGTGCCGCATCGCGCACTCGATCACTGTTAATGCGCGCTTGACCGATTTTTGACTCGAACTCTCTAAAAATCTCGGTTTTTTTAATGCGCAGCGTCGGATCAATATAGTTTTCCGGATAGGATTGCAATAGTTGATTGGCGGCCCAAATGGAATAGCGCGCCTCCCAATTTCGCCATCTCTCGACTTCCTCACGCTCGTAGGCCGCTAGGTGCCCTGGCTCCATACCATTATAAATACTGTGAATGTACTGCTGCAGACTGGCAATTGCCTCGGCTACCCAGGAAGTCGTCACCTTAGCGCTCACCTGGTTGTCCAACAACAGATACTGATAGAGATCTTCCGGCGTCACGAGTTGCCCGGCTGCAGTACCCTCGGCGGGGACGATTTGGCCCAGATAGAACTGCACCAGGGCATCGCGCCGGCTTTCGTTAAGTTGGGCGAGAATGGGATGATCAGTGCTCATGGTAGCGGATCCTTATTTACGTAACTTGTTTTTTATGGCGGGGCCGCTGGCCGACTCCAGCAGATTGACCCTCAGCCAGGTGACGTGATCAAGCGCGGTCAGACGCACGCCCAGCGCAAACTGAGCGCTCTCTCGACCCTTGCAGATGATGGTCCACTCAAGGCCCTCCTCGGTCTCTATGGGCAGTATTTGAAGAAACGACGGATTGGCGCTTAAACCGAGCCCAATTACGTTCGGACCATCCCACGTCAATGCCACCCTTTCATTCTTCAACCAAGCCTGGCCCGCGGCTGGCTTGATATGTAAGCAGTATTTTTCATTTTCACCGTGTCGAAAGGTTAATGTTGATGCTGTCGAAACCGGCTGACCATTAAGTGTTATGTCCCATTGCGGCACGGGAATTACGCGGATCTGGAGCGTTATCTTCTGCTCGTCCGACAAACTGGCCACCACCTCATAGTTGCCCTCTGTAGCCCGCGGCATCGCGAAGGTGCTGTAGCCCAGCTCATCAGTCGACTCAGCTGTCAACACTTTTTCACCGCCGCTGATGCGCCATGTCACAGGATAGCGCGCGATGGGCTTTTTATCCCCTTTATCACCACTGGGTTGGGCAGAATCCACCCGTACTCTCAGGAGCAGCGGTTGCTCAGGGTTAGCAATAGTGGTCAGGGTCGATTCAGTCACCCGGATCAGTGTCGGATCCGACAGCACATCAATATCTTGCTCAAACGTATCAAGTGTTTGCGGCGCCTCACATCCGCTCGGCTTATATTGCGCTTTTACCTTAACGCGACCATGCTCAGTCGGTCGGAACGTGAATTGGGCGATCCCTCCGTCTTGCGTGGTTGAGGCTTGTGGCTCGGCATCATCAACCGTCCAGCAAATCGTTTCGCCATCGACCGGCTCACCCGACAATCCCAGTAAACGGCAAGTCACCGTGATGTCTTCGCCGGCCACATTGCTCGTAGTTAGACGCAATCGATACCGGTCATCAATATACGGTCTATCTTCAAATCTAATAGGTGGCAGATCCACGGTCACGCCATTGTAATAGGCCTTAACTTGGCATGGCTCCGCAAATTTGTTCACTAATTGAACGCGTGCATAGCCTTCCAGATCGGTGTGCACGTTAGTCTGCAGCAATCGTCCGGCATTCGTCTCCCATCTGACAAGGCGATCCACGCCAGCGTTGTCATACGGCCGGTCCTTTAACCTAACATACAAATCCACCTTGGTTTTTTCGCCAGCCAGCGGTGGTGGCGACGGCGGCCGGCCGGTATAGCTCACAATATCCAAGCTGTCCTCGTCGCAGTCGATTAGTACGACGGGCATATCGAGCACTTGGTCCAAGCCAATCCGTGCACGCACGCGCGCCACGCCCATGATAATGCCCGGGTAAAGCATCACAGTGGTCACACCATCCTCGTTGGTAACTGTTTGTGTCTGACGCAAGCTACCCGCGTCATCGACACTCCAACGAACCACAATGCCACGCAGCGGCTGATTGGTCAGATCCCGGATGGTCAGCGTCAAGGTCGCCACATTTTTAGAATCGTCGTAATTCGCGATCAACTTCTCGGGACTAACCTCACAGGTACTCGTCACACTCTGACCCACCTCGGCCACGGGCCCCTGCTCCGCCTTCTGAGTAGCCACCGTCGCGACAGTCAAGCAACTGAGCGCGTTCTGCGCCGCTTTGCGGTAAACCTCATCGGGAGAATGAAAATCCAGTTGCCCCAGATCAAGCAATGCCCGCGCATTTAGACCCGTTGACTGACAAAGCACGTAGCAGCGCAGTAGCTTGTCGAATTCAACCAGGTTGAACACGATGCCGTATGGATTGATCGTCAAAGCGATCTGCAGGATCTCGCGGGCGCTCCAGCCCAGTAACTCAGCCAGTTTTCCAGCGGCCCCATCGCGCACTAAACGCAAGTGATCTGCAGACGGCCCGTCCATGGCATCCGAAGCAAACAGCTCTGGGTCATTGACCAGCCTCAGATAATGCAATAGCTTTTCAGGGGGTTGCCGTGCATTTTTGATTAGGCGCGCATATAGGCTGAGGTAATAGATATTCTGCAGCGTCACCGCACCCGCCTCAAAACCAAACCAATCTTGCCCCCACATCTGCGTATGGGCTTGCAACATCGCAGCATCCAACTGGAATTGCTGAACAATACGGGCCAGCCGGCTGAGATCGACCATTTTGATCAGCATCTTGTCATAGCTACTCGCCTCCTCCTCTTCGTCTTGATCCAACGGCGTGCTCATACGTCTGGCTGCTGCCAGCATCGCATTGCCTGGCTCATCGACTGCGCGCATCGACCAGGCCAGCAGGTCGTACGCACTTTGGCCAGCCCAGGCGATGAGCGGCAACACCAGTTCTGCACTCAGCTTCAAATAGCCCGCTCCACTTTCCTGCACCACCGCATATTGTGCCGCCCGAGCGCGCAGCACAATAGCCAGCAGCGTTTCGGCCAGTTGACGCTTTTCCACCTCCACCGTCACGTCACCCGGACGAGCAAGCACTGTTTCCTCCGCGGCAGGCTGCCTCTGGGCAAAAGTTGAATTTGTCTCGACTGTATAGAGTTGGTCCAACATATCATCAATGATGTTACGAGCACTAAAGGCGTAGTCTTCGTCCGAAGCCGACACGCCGTCTCGGATAATCCCGTCAACATCCACCAAATCTTGTAACAGATCAAACCAGTTGGGCGTCTTTTCTATCGGAGGATACTCTCCTGGTCGGGGATCCGGAATGTAAATCGTCTCTGGTATCCCAGACTCGAGTAGAACGGTTTGGGTCACGCGGACGGGCTCCAGCCGACTCTTAATTTCGCGAATTAATTTGTTTTCCGCTTCGGTGGCAACGGTGGGCGTCACCGGCGACTGAATATGTTGGATCAGCCACACGACATCAATGTCGTTATCCCGACACCACTCGATACAGGAAACCACGGCAACCAGTGTACTGAGCAGATCAGCGTAACCGTAGACCTGATATGAAATATTGACTGGTTTTCCCATCACCTGACGCACCAGCGACTCACCGCCATGGTCGAGTGTCTCTAATAACGCAGTGAGCACAATCGGGTGTAGCTTCAAGTACCGCGCAAGGCTTGTGATGCGATAAAACGATGAGACCACCTCGAGCGAGCGTGTGAGTTGGGTCTCCTCAGCGCTCGTCACAATCAATCGGCCCATATATTGGAAGGTTTCCTGGTTGAGCCCCAAGGCAGTGCTAATTTGCTGTACAGTCTGCTTGCCACGCTCGTCGGTATCCGCAGGCTGAATGTCAAAAGGCGTGCCATCCAACACAAACGGCTCAGCAAAGAGCGATTGAATGTTGAAAATTCGGTCGAATTGCGAGGGCGTATCGCCTTGTCCATACGGCGAAATCTGATGAAGCCAGGCGGCAAAATCCTCTGCTTTCACCCCATAGCGCGCTCGCAGATCACGAAACACTCCTAACGCACGAAGCGTATTAGTCGTCATCCAGGGTCGTGCGGGATCCCCCTGCTCAGCAGTGATGGTGGCCATGACCAACTGGTCCGCTTCGCTATACGACACTCCCATCCAGCGACTGAGCCGAATCATGCGATTGACGCGGTCGGCCCGATCCGCAGTCAGATCACGCAGAATGTGTGCGGGCTTTGCTTCGTCCTCCTCCATCTCTTCGATCGCGCCAGCACTCTCTAGACCAATCGGCGGCTGAGGGCCGCTGTTGATGAATGTAGCACCAAAGACAGATGCATCGTTTGTACGGCTATTCGTTTGCACGTTGGGCGAGATAAACGGCGCATGTGTTTGGATCGCAAATAATGTGTCTAAATCATGGCGCGGCGTATCTGTCTGAAGACAAAATACCTCTGTGCGTTGAAGCTCCTGCAGGGTCTCCACCCCAAAGTTCCGCTTAAAAAACCTCGCTTGCTCTTCAAGGAGAGTCTCTGACTTTGTAAGCAGGGTATGGGGATTGCCGCGGCGTACAACAGAGGCGTCATTCGTCACCGGAAGGATAGAGGCATCGTCCGACACAGGAAAGTACGGTGCCTCAATGAGCACAGCGCGCCGGTTGGGTCCCAGTCCGATGCTTTGTTGCATAGCCACATCCGAGATACTTGAATGCGCTCCCTTCCGGTAAAAGTAGGGATAGTCATTATCCATTTGGCGTGCGACATCACCCAACGTCAGGGCAGATTCGGCAAAAGACAGAATCGTATTAATTTGCTCTTGCCAGTGTTCATAGGGCATACGCCACGGATAGCGGCATTGGACCAACGCCCTGTCTACCGCTGAATCGCCCTCATCGCTTTCCTTAAAGAAGGTTTCTAGATACTGGCCAATCGCGTGTTCAAGCACCTCATTGACAATAGATAGGGTGCGACACGGGCTATTCATCACCGCTGTGTCCAACGTTTTTTGCGCAAGGTCGGGTCGGCGTTTAGACAGCCTTAGCTTAAAATCGCTCTCTGAACCCGCCTCCAACTCAAGCGCCTTACGGTATAGTTGAGTGAGGTAGGCAACCGGCGAGATCCGGGCTTCGATGGCGTTTGATTGCGCCATCGCGTCGAAGTCGGGGTTAAAAAGAAAATCGTAGCGAGGCCCAGCCGTCAACGCATGTAAGCCATGACGCGACTCAAAAGCCCGTCTACCGCCCTTCAGCTCCCGTTCACGAAACTGCCGCGCAACCGCCACCGCTACGCTACGTGCTCGATCATGCAGTTGCCTTGCCTCAGTCACGTGCAGCTGATCAGAGGTGATCAACCCCCGTAAACTACGTTGCGCCAATGACACTACCGAACCAGATTTCGCCACGACGTCGCGCACTGCCTGCGACTCCGACGCCATTAACCATTGCGAAAGCGTTTGTTGCTTCTCAGGAGAATTCTTTTTCATCTTCCGTCCCCACCCCCAATGCGTATCATTACCTTGGTTTAGGCGAACATCTCTGTCTTCCCATCCGGTGGGCGTCACGGTCACGTGCGATGGCAGCGATAAACGCCGATGCGCCAAACGAGTTTTCACCCGGCACAAACCATTCGCCTATTAACTCATGACTGCCTTGATATAACTAAGGAGCCCTCTCCACCTGATACGTTTCCAGCTGATTCGCCGCTTCTACTTCTATTTTTAACATTCTTAGAAAACAATCTACAGAACCCGCATACTGCAAGCGTCGCCTATTTATATATTCATTGCTGCAACGCAAAACGTGGGTCGTAAACTTTACCGCTCCTGCTCACTGACACCTCATTTTTCTATGACTTAGACCCACTCCATCTGCGACAATGAAAATAACTTCTCGCACAATTCAGGACCTGTTTATCGAGGTGATGCTCAAATGTAAAGTATATTTTCTAAATTTTCAAGAAATTTTTTTACTGGGCTTGTTCCTTAGATCATCGGACACAGTCAACCCAACCTGGCCATCGCATTTGAGCATTACAATGACAAAAACTTGACCTTGCTTCCGAGAAACGAATCCCTTGTATCATCTTTTTTATGATGGTTAGCTCCCATCATGTGAGGTGGAGAGAACTTTTACGAATCCTAAAGGCCTGGACCTTGTCCGTAAGATTAAGTCCTTCACCTCTTCCTCTCGCCAACAAAATACTGAACGGTAGCCAAGGGTTCGACCCTGCATGCACAAGGAAAGTGAGTGGGTTGGTAGTATTAATTTTGAATTGAAAATATGAAGATATTTTATCTGGGTATAGATGTTGCTAAAGCCAAGTTGGATTGTTCGTTATTACTTGATGACACTGGTCTTAAACGCAAATCTAAAAAAGTCACCAATAGCCAAACGGGGTTCAGCGAACTATTAACGTGGCTTGTTAAGCAAAGCGTTAAACTTACCGATCTTCACGTCACAATGGAAGCCACGGGGAGTTATCATGAGCAAGCGGCTCAAGCTTTACACGATGCGGGTGTTGCGGTTTCCATCGTCAATCCGGTCCAAGTGAAGGCTTTAGGTGCGACCTGAGGTCGCTTGAATTTCTGTTTCACAGGTGGAACAAATCTGATGAAACCGGTTGCTCCATCAGCCGTTCCCTACTTAGACATGCGCAGCCGGTAACAGCCGCGTGTGAAGCTCTGAGGACAATGTAACCGCCGAGCATTCGGTATGCCAAGCCGTGAGGACAGGCAAAATCTGCTAGCACTAAAGCGGAGAGGGGCTAGGGACGCGTGAGAACGACCAACATATGTGAATCTCTGTAATCGTCGTTATTGACAACAGGCCAAAAGTGCTATTGAAGCTTGGGCTACCCAATTCAGGATTGTCTTAGTGCAGCATCCGAACTCTTTGGATAGCTCTTTAGCGCTCTTACCCGCTTGCATTAGCTCTATTATTTGTTGACGAAAGGCCGCTGGATACGGCGCTCTAGATTGATTCATTACGGACTCCTTTTAGGTAGTTTAAAAGTGTCCGCGAAAAGAAGCCAACTTCAAAAGCACTTGAAGAGGGAGATGAAGGATCACCCGCGTGACCATCATCTCTTCAGGGATGTTTTTTGGCCAATTTTACATTTTTGGGGGATGGGCACAAATAGCCAAATTTAAGTTAAAGTAAAAAATTAATCAATATTGGGCACCACCTCTCTGAGGTTTCTGTAATGATGATTCTCTGCCAGATAATTTATTCCTCTCCCCACACCATATGTGGTGGATAAAACCAGTTCAGCATTTATCGCCTCTATACCAGGAATTTCTATGCCTAGTGGGGCAAGCAACGAAGTTCCCATACTGAGCCCAAATTGCCTATCGATCCATCTCCCTTTCCGAGCGCCATCATTAGCTCCTACTGCGACATTTACTCCCATTTCAGCACTATGCTCAGGACTCTCAAGCAAAGTGCCTACGATAGCAGCAGCAGCCGGAGCCGTAAGCCCAGTTACACGCCCAGGGCGCCCATTATTAATCGTATTATCCGTACCAGAGGCAGCGCCGATTGCATTTGCTGCTCCCATTCTAGCTTCATTACTCATGCCAAGCCCTTCATAGACTTGTTGGGAAACGGTGTTTATTGCAACCGAGTTTACTGCCGACTCTACACTCCCGCCATGAACTTCATTCGCGACTACAGTAGTAATATTAGATCGAGTAGTGACACTCCCTGGAAGTTTGGTCATCAATTTAGCGAATGCATTAGATATTTTGTTACTGAAAAAACCAATTCCACCAGCACTAATAAGACCTGCTACCGCAACGCCGGCAATCACAGGGATCGCAGCTCCAGCTGTTGCCGCAATACCTCCAAGAAGCATTGCGGCGCCCACACCCATAGAAATCGCTTTCAACCATCGGATTTGTTTCACCCTCTGCTCATGCGTACTGTTTTTAAACAGATAGCGAGTGAATCTTTTCCAACCCTGATTTACAACAAAAGAGCCTACTGACCTGGCTATCCCGACCGGAGAGAAATCCAGAGAGAAATCTGAAAAAGAAAAACTGGGTAAGGAGAAATCTGATAGGGAAAAACTGGGTAGGGAAAAACTCGGTAGAGAAAAGCTTGATAGATCTGGTAAAGAAAAACCATTGGAGAAAACATTAGCCGCAGCGTTAATGATCCCGCCCGTCAATGAACGCGTTCCTGCATAGTCGAAGTTAGATACCGGGTTATTCAACACCATTCGATACAGGTTTAGCCCATCTACCGTCCCCATTGAGTCGGTACTCAGCCATCGCCCCACCCAGGGCTGATAATACCGATATCCGTAGTAATATAGCCCCGTCGCGTCTCGTTCCTTACCCGAATAGCGCGCTGTTTTGTAGCTGGCTTCGATCTGGTTTCTCGCTGCCCACACTGCCGTTCCGCCGTACGGATAGTATTCTTCCTGACTGATGATTTCCCCTCGATCATCCAGCTCCAGCGTACTGCTGCCAATCAGATTATCGTAGCTGTAACGCACCTGATTGTTGCTAATACCTGATGGCGGCGTGCTTTCCCAGTGCAGCACGCGCACCTGCGCGCAACCCGCCTCGCCAATAGTGAGAACATGCAAGTCTTCAATTGTGGTGGTTCCGTTGCGTGTCGTACGCAGCTCTAACCTTGGCAGGTAAGCAACTTGCTGTATTCGCACAGTATTACTGGTTTGCCGCTCGCTCACTTTGAGTAGCCGCATTCCATCACCACCATACCGGTACCTTTCCCGATCGCTAGTGCCTTCTTCACGGCTCACCAAAGCAATGTGCTGCAATTCTCCACGGGCATTCCAGTCCACGGGCAAGCCAGGCCTCAGCGACAGCTGATGCCCTCCGACATCAAATAACGCATCCACTCCTTCCGGCGTCAGTCCAGCCTGGCTAAGCACCGCCCGGTTGCTACGATCCGATACCGTGATATCTGTGGTGTAGTTATTACCCGTGGCTGGCGCGCAATGCCGGATTTGGTTCAGGTTGCCTCCCCAATCGTAGGTGTAAGTCCGGGTATATTGAGTATAGACGCTGTTATCAGCAGGCAACGGAGCTATCAACGAGGGAAGCGCGCTTCCCTGTTGGCCAATGTTGGCCATCTCTCGCCCAGTAGCACAGGTAAGTTGGTACAGGGTGTCATAGGTATATGTATTTTCCGGCACCACTTTCTGATTGCGCCAAAACCGAGTTGTTTCCGCCTCATTCCGGAGATTGATCACATTGCCTACCGGATCATATTCATAGCGCAGGTCTTGCAGTACTTTTGCGCCAGCAGGATGGTCGGATGGACAACGGGTAGTAGTGATTCCTATTAGGCGCTGGGTCTGCGGCTCATAGGTATATTCGGTCACGACCCCATTGCCATGCTGCTCACGCAATTTCTGACCGGCTGCCGAGTACGTCAGGGATTTGACGATTTCTTGTTCCCCCTTCCCCGTCAAAGTCAACCAACTCCCCATCAACTGCCCGGCCACATCGTAAGCCACACGCTGCAGGTTTCTCATTGCATCGGTCTGGGTCAGCAAAGTGCCGGTTGCATCGGTCGTGCTCTGTGTAGAATAGACATTTTCAGCGAGCATAGCCTGCCAATTTTCTTCACTGTTACCTGCCCAGTCGGCTTCCTGGTCATCGAGCAACAGCCTCCGAGACAAGGACAGGGCTGTCGCTGACAGGGACAGGCTATTAAGCTGGTTTAGGCCAGCGCTATCATAATGGCGCACGCATTGGCCGGCCAGATTATGGTTCTTCTCAGCCTGTGTGTTCCCGGCCCAAATAAATCGATCCGTGGTACACGGAGTTGACTGTCCGGGCGTCAGCTCGCTGACCGCCAGCGGACGTCCAGGCCGTAAGTGATCTTCATATTGCCAGCGCTTGATAGCGCCTGTAGCTGTCACGGCTAATAAAGGGCGGCCCTCGCAGTCGCTGAGTGATACCGTACACCCCGCATCCACACTTTCCGTACGCAAGGGTTGGCCAGCCAGGTCATAATGCCAAGTGAAATTGGGTTTAACGTTAGTATTGCTCTGCCGAGCAGCATACAGACGTGGGTCGATGCTTTGCACCAACTGCCCGCGAATATTATATTGATGGCGAGTAATGCGCGTCTCAGTTGTACCGCCCACTGCCGTACGGTGCCAGACAAGTGTGCGCACGGCCCGGCCACGGTTGTCGTGAATACTAACAGTAGGTGTACCGGTATGGAGCTCGGGCAAGAAAGTGGATGCCATGTGTCGTCTCCTTAATTATAGGAATCTTAATAGCCCGCTTAGGCATAGTCAGGCACAAAAGCCTCGGCAAACATATAGCAAAGAGCCTGATTTATCGATTAACATCGGCTGCCGTATCATTTTCATCTTCACTCACGGTAAACCAAGGGAATACCTGATATCTACGCAAGTATTTTTTGGCGGTGAGCACCTTATACTCCCGTCCAACTGGGTCGTAAAAGTGCGTATCGGCAAATAGTTCGATACGGGCACTATCATCACTAACGTATTTCCAGTCAGATTGATAAATCTGGATTTTCCATTGTTTTCAGATAGGCCTTAATCCCATCTGCAACGATCTGATTCGCCAGTTGCAGTGCCGGAATCGGTTGATGGGTGCTCTGATGGTCGATCAATAAATGAGCAAAGTCTGGCCGGCGTATATCCAGCTGGATACGTTTGTCGCCCACTCCTGATTCTTCTATTTTCTTCGTCCAGCGATAAATATCCGTCAAATACGAAACCGGTGAATCAATCGCTTCTAGCGCACCAACCTTGCAAAAAGCATCCCAGTTTTCCTTAAACAAATTGGCATAAGTAGGACCCGTCTCAACTAATGATCTCGTCCCCGTGCGTTGCCCTGATACAGGGACAGAGCCAGAAGACAGCTGCCGTTCACGAAAAGAACGGGCAATCTGTATTGCATAGCACATCGCATTGTCATAATGCATGCTCTGCGTCTCCTTTCCACACTCCCCGTAATTTGGAAGCAAACAATGATTTAGGTTAGCGGATAATATCAAAAACCGACTGATAGCCCTGTTCGGCCATGATTGCTGCAAAATCCGTCGGCGCATTCGCCACGCCCGCCTCAGCAGTGCCTGATGAGGGGAGTTTAGCTAGCAAAGGACTACTTTTTTTGTTCTCCACCATGGTTTTCTCGTTAGAAAAATTGAACCAATCCCTTTGCTGGTCGCACCAGCTAAGGATCTAAAGTTTGGTTTGGGATAGCACTGAGTCGCAGGAAATTTAGGTCAGCCTAGTTCCGCTCTTTTTCCCAGAGCACTTTGAGCTCTATAATCAAACGCTCTTTAAGCTGCTGCAGCCACTTGATCGCTGCAATGCCTGATCTAAAGCAATATTTAATATCGTTGGGAACGCCTGAAACAGCTCTTCTAAGCGAATTGATAAAACATGTTTTTTTGCCCATCCTACCCACTCCCTTTTTCTATATTTAGCGGTCAGCGCCCAGAACTGAACACTTTCCTTAGGTATACAAGGTGAAACAACGGGACTACTTTGGTGCTTTATATTTTTTGAGAAATATAGCAAACAACCCAAACATGTGGCAAGAAATTATTTCAATTTCATCAAGTGAGTTTCCCCATACGATCTCATCTTTCCCTCTCGACAATGGATATTCGAGCAACCGTCGAGCAACTTACGGTTTTAGGTGTGCGTGTGCATTGTTTTGCGCTGGGTGGCGTTGACCTCACCAGTCCGGCAGGAAAAATGACCATGCAGGTGATTGCCGCTGTGGCTGACCCTCTTTCAAAGGCATGCGGACTAAGTCGATTGGTAGCCAGACACCTCTGCACCCGCGTCTGGGTCCATGCGCAAGATCATAAAAATGGTGATCATGGTAGGAATTGCAACAAGCATAAACGCAATTTGAAAATTGCTCATGTCGACCGAGATAACGCCACGCGCAGCTTCAACGCTCTCTAGCGCCAACGCCGCAAAAGCGACTCCCACCGCGATTGCGAGTTGCTTCGAAACACTCGAGGCGGTTGAGGCTCGACTCATTGCTGACAGCGGCATATCCGCATAAGACAGGGCCTCCAACGCCATGTATTGCAAGCACCTGCTAAGCCCACCTACAAATAAGATCGCGAGCATGATAATGCGTGGGGTTGTCGGCAAAAATAACGCCAGCATGCTGATACTGAGACCACCGATGATCGCATTGATGCTGAGGGTCCGACGAAAACCTAGGCAACGTAATATTTTTTGAATAAAAAATTTACCGGTTAGAAATCCCGCCGCACTCGCGAAAATCACGCTGCCAGATTGGAGCGGAGTAAAACCGAACCCCACTTGCAGCATCATAGGTAAAAGAAAGAAAAAAGCGCCAGCGCCTACAGCACGGCTGATGAAGCCACAGACGATACCTACTCGATACGTTTTGATCGCAAAAAGTCTCAAATCTAATGCGGGAGCCACCATCTTTCTTGCTCGCCAAAAATAAACGAGCATTAAAACAACCCCTGACATTATCAATGCATATGGCCACCATGAGCGGTCCCCCATCGCCGAAAAACCATATCCGATTGCTGCCAAGCCTAGTCCGGAAAGGAGAAAGCCAATTAGATCGAAAGCTGAAGGTGCGTCACGAAATTTAGGAACGTATTTAATGCCAACTACGATGATCGCGATGCCGATGGGTACGTTGATCCAGAATAACCAGCTCCAGTGAACATAAGTCGTCACCAAGCCCCCAATCATTGGGCCAATGATAGTTCCGATGGTGGCAGGGATGGTTATGTTTGAGAAAGCTCGGATGAACTCACTCTTAGCCATTGAGCGCACCAGGATTAATCGCCCAACAGGAAAAACCATCGCACCACCAACGCCTTGCAGACCGCGAGCTGCTACAAAAATATAAAAATTGGGGGCGCTGGCGCAGACAATCGAGGCCAATGTGAAAAGAGTAATCGCGCTGCAAAAAACCTTGCGGGCACCAAAACGATCTGTACACCAACCACTAATCGGAATGAAAATGGCCATGGCTAAAAAATAGGCAACAAAAGCTAACTTTAACTGTATGACCTCAACCTGAAAGCTCGCAGCAATAGCGGGTAGCGCCGTCGAGAGCATGCTGCTGTCAATGCCCTCCATTAGCAGAGCAGTGGCAATGATGAATTGAAGAATAAAGAGGGGACGGTTGGCTGACGGCGGCGTTAGCGAAATAGCTTTGCTCATTTTTTTCCTAATCTCAAAGTTTTCCTGCTTGCATTAAACCGTAAGTAGTTCCTACTTGGTTGGGCAGTAAGCCCTTGTCAAAGGGCGAGGTTAGCCGGTACATGTATAGTATTTCTCAGCATATCATCAAGCGCAAGGTTTGAGACGCAGTCTTTGCTGCTTGCCTCAGTTTTAGGTTCCGCTGGACTTCAACTCCCAGGCGTTATAGATTAGAGTGTGTCAAAATAGTAGAAAAAATTGTCAAATCATAACGTTGGGTTGAGGCTCGCCCTTTATTCACAAAAGTTAAAAAGATGATTGAACCGATCGTAAATGCAGCGGTTGCCCTATGGCTCGATAGCGAAGCCTGGCTACTCCTACTTTTGCCTAGCGCCGCGGGTTCGGCTTGCTCGTTAAAATGTTTGGGCGAGCCTTTGCATAGATGGCAAAAGCTCTATACTTTTCTGATCGGAGTCGGCTGTGCGGTTTTTATTGCACCTGCTCTGGTCGAAATTTTGGGCATTACTGGCCAAAAAACAGAAGTTTGTATTAATTTTCTGGTGGGGTTGTTTGCGTTGGCGGTCATCAGCCAAATCTTCAAAGAAATTCAATCAGCGGATTTCATCGGCACAATCAAGCGCTATTTGTTGGGAAAACCATGAATATTTTAATTGCGATTGGCTATGGCGTGATTTTTTTGATTACAACTTGGGCGGTGCTTAATCCGCATATTCCGACCAAAATTATCGGTACTTTTGGTTTATCGGGAATCGCCCTCGCCTCTTTTTCATCGATTGTGGTAGAACCTGCGCTCTACAGTGCAAATGCGGTTAGCATCAAGCCGACAGAATGGATGCTAGTGCTCTGTAACGCGCTCGTAGGGATATGGTTTTTTATCCGCTGGGTGCGACGGCAATAGCTCTCATTAAAAAAATGGCTAAGCCGAGCTGTGCAAAGCATTTTTGCATATGGTGCTGCAAACTGGCACGCATATCAACTGAATGCACGGGCACACAGGTAGGTTGGCTATCATGAATTATTATTGCGTGCCCGTATCTGTTCAATCGCTTTTTCAATCCGGTCAACAGCAATTATTTCAAGCCCTTCAATCGGCTGCTTAGGGGCGTTTGCGGCTGGAATCAAAGCCATTGAAAAACCAAGCTTGGCCGCTTCCTTCAAGCGCTCTTGTCCGCGTGGGCAAGGGCGGATTTCGCCAGCCAGCCCAATTTCGCCAAATACCACTAAGCCGTTAGGCAACGGTTTGTTGCGCAGGGAGGATTGAATTGCCAGCAACACTGCAAGATCCGCGGCTGGCTCAGAGATTTTGACGCCCCCTACGGCATTTAAAAACACGTCTTGATCAAAACACGCAATGCCTGCATGCCGGTTTAATACCGCCAATAACATCGCCAGCCGATTTTGCTCAAGCCCTACTGCGAGTCGACGGGGATTGGGTATATGAGCGGTGTCGACTAAGGCCTGAATCTCAACCAACAATGGCCGCGAGCCTTCTTGCGTGACTAACACACAAGAGCCGGGCACTCTGTGTTCATGTTGTGATAGAAAAAGCGCAGAGGGGTTCGCTACCCCGCGCAAACCGCGCTCGGTCATCGCAAACACCCCGAGCTCATTGACTGCGCCAAAGCGATTTTTAAAGGCCCGCACCAGCCGGTAGGCGGAATGAGTATCCCCCTCAAAATACAGCACTGTGTCAACAATATGTTCCAGCACCCGCGGCCCGGCCAGACTGCCTTCTTTGGTCACATGGCCGACCATAATGATAGTCACGCCCATTTGCTTGGCTAAGCGCGTGAGTTGCGCGGCACATTCGCGGACTTGGGCAACTGAGCCAGGCGCTGAGCTCAGCGCCTCTGAATAGACGGTTTGGATCGAATCAATCACCGCCACTGCCGGCCGTTCAGCAGTAATTGCTGCTTGTATTTTCTCGAGCTGAATCTCGGCTAGCAAATGCAGCTCGCTTGCGGGCGCCGTGCTTTCCATTAAACCCAAGCGCTGCGCGCGCAAAGCGATTTGTGCAGACGACTCTTCGCCGCTCACATAAAGCGCGCGACGCTCACGGGCCAAGACGGCAAGCGATTGCAATAACAGGGTTGATTTACCAATGCCCGGGTCTCCGCCAATTAGGACCACCCCACCTGCCACTAAACCACCACCAAGCACCCGGTCAAACTCTTGAATGCCACTTGAAAAGCGTGGCACATCGGCGGCCTCGATGGCCGCCAGTTTTTGCACCGGAGCGGTCTTGGCTAGCGCTTGATAGCGGTGGGTGGCGGGTGCTTCAGCTACGGTCTCAATCAGTGAATTCCATGCATTGCAGGCAAGACACTGCCCTTGCCATTTGGGCGACTGCGCGCCACAAACACCACAGGCATAAAGCGTTTTTTTTGCCATTTTAGCTCACCTGTACAGAGACGCGCGGCGCAAGCGCACATAACAACTCATACCCTATCGTGCCACAAGCCTGTGCAACCTCGTCAACCGCTAGCTGCTCACCCCATAATTGTACGTTAGAGCCGACGCCGGCGTTGGGTAGTGAGGTTAAATCAACCGTCATCATATCCATCGACACGCGGCCAACAAGCTGAGTCCGCACGCCGTCTACGAAGACTGGCGTGCCAGCGGGAGCTGCGCGTGGATAACCATCTGCATAACCACACGCTACTGCGCCAATGCGCATGAGTTTTTCTGCTTTATAAATAGAACCATAGCCTACTGTGTCTCCTGGCGCTAGGTTTTGCACGGCGATAATCTCACTGGTCAGCGTCATTGCGGGCAAAAAGCCGTGGCCGGTAAGCGCTGCCACCGCACCAGAGGGGGATGCGCCATAGAGCAAAATACCTGGGCGCACCCAGTCGGCATGGGTGCGCGCATGCCACAGCACAGCAGCCGAATTGGCTAGGCAACGCGAGCCAGCCAACTCTTTGGCGCCGCGTTCAAATTCATCCATTTGGTGTTCAATGCCGCGGCCGTTATCGGCATCAGAAAAATGCGTCATGAGCGTAATTTGACCGATATTCGTGCAGTCACGAGCACGTTGCCAAGCGGCTTGATATGACTCTGGCCGATAGCCAAGCCGGTTCATGCCGGTATTCATTTTTAAGTGAATATTGATTGGCTTGCTTAAGCGTGCTGCGACAAGCATTTGCAGCTGTGCATCGCAATGAATTGCGGTACTCAAACTGTAACGATCGATCATTTCAAGGTCGCTAGGATGAAAAAATCCTTCAAGCAACAAAATCGGCCCCGCCCAGCCAAGCTCCCGCAATTTAATCCCGGACTCAACATCAATCACGCCAAAACCATCGGTCTTACAAAGTCCTCGCAAAGCATGGGCAAGTCCATGCCCGTAAGCATTCGCTTTAACGATAGACCAGATTTTGGAGTGCGGCGCAAGGTGGCGGATAATCTCGAGATTATGAGCCAGTGCGAGCAGATTAATAGCGGCAGAAATTGGACGGGGCATGGATTATGATAGTAGGGACAAATCGTGTTGTCCTAAGGTTGTTCACTCAGAAAACCGTATTTTCGTGTTATAACGTCACGAAAACAACCCTCTTTTGCATAACTCTTTTCGCAGCAGCCTAGGCTACTTGATTTCAATGAAAAAAGGTTTTTACATTATTATGGCCGCGCAGTTCTTTTCTTCGCTGGCCGACAATGCTTTACTCATCGCTGCCATCGCTTTACTGAGCGATCTACTTGCACCGCAGTGGATGACTCCGCTGCTGAAGCTTTTTTTTGTGCTTTCTTATGTGCTACTGGCGGCTTTTGTCGGCGCTTTTGCCGATTCTATGCTCAAAGGCCGGGTGATGTTGATCACCAATGCCATTAAAGTAGCCGGCTGCCTAACGATGTTGTTTGGCGCCCACCCACTACTCGCTTATGGCATTGTAGGTTTTGGCGCAGCCGCCTATTCACCTGCCAAATATGGCATTCTCACTGAACTGCTACCGCCTGAAAAATTAGTTGCTGCAAATGGTTGGATTGAAGGTACCACGGTTAGCTCAATCATTCTTGGCACAGCGCTTGGCGGCCTCTTGATTAGCCCTCCGATTGCGCGTCATCTACTTGAACTCAATCTACCGTTAATCGAGACTCGCACACAAGCTGCCATGCTGGTGATTACCGGGGTTTATATTCTGGCCTCAGCGTTTAATCTTGGCATTCCAGATACCGGCGCCCGCTATCCGAAGCAGCAATCTAATCCGTTGCGCTTATTGGCCGATTTTTCTCATTGCTTTGTCACCCTATGGCATGACAAACTTGGCCAGATTTCGCTTGCCGTCACGACTTTATTTTGGGGCGTAGGCGCGAGCTTGCAATTTATTGTACTGAAATGGGCGGAGATATCGCTTGGCATGAGCTTGTCCCAAGGAGCGGCGCTACAGGTCGTAGTCTCGTTAGGGGTGGCGATAGGCGCCATCATTGCCGCCGCCAAAATTCCACTGCAGCGCTCGCTCAGTGTCCTGCCAATCGGCATTTTAATGGGCCTGGCGCTAATCGTGATGGCATTTATCACGCATGATCTTGCGCCAAGCTGGAGCTTAAATCTGGGTTATCTACAAATACCTATGTATTTGGTGCTGGCTAACCTGCTCTTACTGATAGTCGGTCTACTTTCAGGCTTTTTCTTAGTGCCGATGAATGCCTTGCTGCAGCATCGAGGACATGTTTTACTTTCCGCTGGCCACTCAATTGCAGTGCAAAATTTCAACGAGAATTTGTCAGTCCTGGTGATGCTATGCCTGTATTCGGCTCTGATTTGGTTTGATATTTCAGTTAAATTAGTGATCGTCTTGTTCGGGATCTCGGTTTGCCTCATGATGTGGGCTTTGATGCGCTTACATCAAGCCAATCAACGCCAATTTGATTCAGTGGCGTTGATTGGCGAGCATAAACATTAACCTCTAGCTTAGGGAAATGCCAAGGAAGCTCTCTATGCCTACTTCTATTCACAATGTACTCACGATCGCAGGCTCCGACTCTGGAGGTGGCGCTGGCGTGCAGGCTGATTTGAAAACTTTTTCAGCGCTGGGCGTGTATGGGGCAACGGTGATTACTGCCCTCACCGCACAAAATACTCATGGCGTACAGAGCGTTTATACGCCGACAGCAGAATTTGTCAGCGCACAGATCGACGCTGTCTTAAGCGATATCAAGATTGATGCCATCAAAATCGGTATGCTTGCAAATGCAGGTATTGTGCGGGCGGTCGCGGCTGCGTTGCGTCGCTACCAACCAGCGCATGTGATTCTGGATACGGTGATGTTCTCAAAAAGCAAGCATGCACTGCTCGATACAGAGGCCATTGCCACCTTACGCGAAGAACTCATGCCCCTGGCCGAGTTGGTTACCCCAAATCTGCCTGAGGCGGCCGCTTTGCTCGAACAAGACTGCGCGACCAGTGAAGAAGAGATGGTACGCCAAGGCGAAGCACTGCGGGCTCTAGGCGCGCGCGCGGTTTTGATGAAGGGCGGCCACCTGAATGGTGAATTCAGCCCTGATTGGTTGATTGAAGCAAATGGCAATACCCGCCTGGGTGGTGCACGCGTTCTAAGTGCCCATACCCATGGCACAGGCTGCACGTTGTCCTCGGCGATTGCGGCCTTAAGACCGCAACGGCTAGATTTAGAAAGTGCGGTCAGTGATGCCAAGGCTTACCTGACCCAGACCTTAATGCATAGCTCAAGCTTGACGGTAGGAAGCGGCATCGGTCCGGTGCATCATTTTTATCAGTGGTGGTAGCCATCATGACAACTGTCCCCAGCCTTTTAATGGCCTGATGCGCAGCATAACGCCCAGCAAAAAATTCCGCTTTTCTTTTAATGTTTGCACGGTTTAGGGAAGGCGCAGACTCAATCTCGTGCTGAGCGAAAAGCGCATCATCGTAGCGAGTTTTGTCAAATTCACATAGATAGCCGCTGGTGTTTATTAAATGTGGAAGATCGAATAATCCCTCATTAAAAAGAACTCTTTCAGGGAAAACAAATTAGCCATTCGGCCTAGTATTTATTATTAGGGCATCGTGCCAAAATATTTAGCATTCTCAACCTGTTGGCGGTAAGTCAACAAACAAGATAAATGCTAGATGAACAACTTATCAATGCCGCACGATGCCTTATTTAAATTATTTCTTATGGATGTCGAGATTGCTAAAGAATTTCTACAAATCCATTTGCCTGACTCTTGGCAACAAGAATTTGATTTCAATACTCTATCCCTTGCTCCGGGCGCATTCGTTGAGTCCAATTTAAGCCAGCATTACAGCGATATTGTTTATTCAGTCCACATAATGAAAAACCAAGGCTTAGCGTATATCCTGCTAGAACATGAAAGTGCGGCGGGTAAGTTAACGCCTTTTAAGCTGTGGCGTTATCAAAGTGCCATCATGAAACAACACCTTAATCAAGGCGATACATTGCTACCGGTGGTATTGCCATTAATTTTTTATCGGGGTGCAGATCCATATAAAGGCTCACTCTGCCTCTTAGAGTGTTTCAGACACAAGCCAATAGCACAAAAAATATTTGCGTTAACAGAACCCATTCAACTGATTGCGTTATCGACTATACCAGACGCAGTGTTGATGACACATAAACGTTGTGCAGTAATGGAATTGGCGCAAAAATACATTCATAGTTTGGAGTTGATGGAGCTTGCACCGAAAATATTTGAGCTATTTGAGCATTATCCAATTTCGATTGAAAAAAGACAAGCATTACTATATTATCTAGCAAAGGAAGGCCGAGGAATAGACACGCAATTTGTCCAATCTATGATTAACATCGCACTGTCAAGGCTCAATTCAAATGTCCCACTTTTAACTTAATAGAAATGTCCTATTTGTCTAGCTTTAAATAATAGAAAGCGTAGGGTTGTCCACGGCAGCCCTCGCCGGGCTCTATCAAGCCCAAGAGCGGGGGCTGCCGTGGACAACCCGGTTAGCAGTGTTACAGCAATCATTGTGCAAAATTAAGCCCACTTCGTTGCAAAAGCGATGATTCAATTCTGTGTCAGATTGTTAACAACAGAAATCGCATGATTGAGATCTGCAGCGTTCAATTCTCGCTGTTTTTTAAGGCCTTTATCCTTCACTTTGGACTTAACGGGTTGGCCTGCATGGGTCCGCGAGGGGGCGTGTGTATTACGACGGTTATCCCGTTTTGCTTGTACGGTCTGAGCTACTCTCAAGACATGGCTTAAGCGTTTATTTTCCACGATTGAGCTCTGATCAATCTCCGACAAGCGGTCATAAATTGTGTAGGGCACAGAGGTGCCATTGCTCCAGACCTCGATGTGACCGTCCGGGTATTCAACGATTTCGAGATACTTACGGATCAAACAGCGCATCTCGGGATTATCTGGCAACAAATATAAAATTTTATCGTACTGCAAGGTCAGGTTGCAGGAGACTTTGCGGAGCTCTCGCCAGGTAAAAATATGATCCAAATTCTCATCGCTACGAATCCCTCTGTGAGCATTGAAGTCACTACGTGGCGGTTTGGCAAAACGAGCGTTGATATCACAAATAAAATGTGGCGCAAAGGCATTTGCTTCTTGCTGGGTAGAGATGCCGCGTAGCCGTAACTCCTTGACTAAACGGTCCTGTAAGGTCAAA
The DNA here is from genome assembly GCF_024582735.1 of Mycoavidus sp. SF9855. Classification (NCBI taxonomy): domain Bacteria; kingdom Pseudomonadati; phylum Pseudomonadota; class Betaproteobacteria; order Burkholderiales; family Burkholderiaceae; genus Mycoavidus; species Mycoavidus sp. SF9855. Next base: position 1,014,800 of record NZ_CP102085.1, on the reverse strand, counting down.
TTCATTCGTTCTACACGACCTTTAGCTTGACTGGTATTGGCGCAGATACTTTCGATATTTAATTCGTACATCGCTCGAGCAAATTGGGTGTGTCCTTTACCCGAAGTTGCGTCTTTGGCATTGACTCGAAAAACGCTAGCCTTGTCACTGTAGAACGCTACAGGTTTGCCGTGTTTATCTAAATATTTACGAGTGGCCTCGAAGTATGAGAAAGTAGATTCGGTTGCCGTAAAGTGTAGCGCCATCAATTGGCTGGTCGCATCGTCAACGTACACTAGCAATGTGCATGAGGGCGCACGGTCTTCAAACCAAAAGTGGTCACTGCCATCGATCTGGATCAGTTCGCCCAGACAGGATCGTCGATTTCTAGGCTGGTAAACCTTAGCAGACCGTTGTCGTCTAGGGACCCATAGACCTGCCTCAATCATCAAGCGACGCACCGTTTCCTTGCCCAGCTTAATGTCGTGACATTCGTATAGCTTCTCGCAAGCCAGCGTTGGACCAAAGTCCACGTAGTGCTCACGAATGAGTGCAATCGCACGCCCAGAAATACCCGCTGGTAGCTGATGATTGCTCGCTTTGCCACGGTGCCGGGACGGTACTCCAGCCGCCCCGAAGTTGCGATACCGATCAACGATTCGTGTCATCTGCCGAAGGCTCAAACCTAGGTGCTCTGCTGCCTGGTAACGTTTCAAACGACGTTCGATAACTGCTTGTATAACCTTGACCCGCTCAAGTTCGAGCATGCTCATCGTAATCCATCCTGGTTTAGCCATACTACGCCTTAGATCAGCAAAATAAGCCCCTTAGCATAAGGCTAGTGATCTAAAAGTAGGACTTTTGTACTGAGCTAAAATAGGACATTACTATTGGGGGCCTACACGCACCACATTACCAGGAGGATATTATGTCTGCTGCACAATATTTAATTGAAGAGGGCCGGCAAAAAGGGCTACTCGAAGGACAGCAAAAGGGGCTGCTCGAAGGACAGCAAAAGGGATTGCTCGAAGGGCAGCAAAAGGGACTGCTCGAAGGTTGGCAAAAAGCTGCACTTGAAATTGCTAAAAATTTGCTAGCAGGAGGTGCCGCGCTAGATTTGATCAAGCAAGCCACTAAACTTTCTGACGATAAAATCAAAGAGCTTACATGTCATTGAATCGTACGCAATAGAATGGATGCTCGTACCCTAAACCACATTATCGGGAGGATATTATGTCTGCTGCACAATATTTAATTGAAGAGGGCCGGCAAAAAGGGCTACTTGAAGGGCAGCAAAAGGGATTGCTCGAAGGGCAGCAAAAAGCTGCGCTTGAAATTGCTAAAAATTTGCTAGCAAGAGGTGTCACGCTAGATTTGATCAAGCAAGCCACTAAACTTTCTGACGATAAAATCAAAGCACTTACATTTCATTGAATTGTACGTATTAGAGTAGGAGCGCAATATGCCATACTTAACCAGCATTGAACGTCTGGGTAGACAGGAAGGTCTGCAATTAAGGTGCCGGTAGCTCGTATCCCAACCATTATCGCGATACGCCAACACAAGAATTGAAATTAACTAACGACTTATTTCTTGATAAATTTCTTGCGCTCGGCATAGATCCGCCCACGCTTTTGCTTTATCAGGTAAATTGCGCAACAAATAAGCTGGGTGATACGTGACAATCACAGGCACGCCTTCATATTGATGCACACGCGTCCGTAACGATGAAATACTGGCATCGGTTTTGAGTAAACTTTGCGCCGCAAAGCGGCCAAGCGCGATAATCAGTTGCGGTCGAATGATCGCTAGCTGTCGTTTTAGATACGGCTCACATTGAGCCACTTCATCAAATTGAGGATCACGATTGCCAGGCGGGCGGCATTTGATGACATTCGCAATATAGACACCATTATTACGCGTGCGCCCTACTGCGCGCAGCATATTATCAAGCAGCTTACCGGCCTGCCCTACAAAAGGCTCTCCTAAGCGGTCTTCATTTGCGCCAGGCGCTTCGCCTACGAGCATCCAACTCGCCTTTTCATCGCCAGTGCCAAATACCGTTTGAGTGCGCTTTTCGCATAACCGGCAACGCGTACAATTGGCAACGCGTGCTTTGAGAGTGTCCCAATCAAGCAGGTTAATTGGCGTTTCAGAGGAAACTGGGAACGAGCCAGGCGTGGCTTCAAGTTCTTTTGTTTGCGCCTCGATGCTCGTGATTGGGCTTGAATCAACCGCCACGGGTCCAGCGACGTTGGCTGTATCCGCGGCACGCCTCACCCATACCGGCAGCAAACCCAGTTCTTCTAAAATCGGATCAGGTCGAGACATCTGCACTCTCCATGGATAATGTCAACCGCATGACAGTCGCATCTTCACGCGTGCCATGTTGAGCTAAATAATAGCCTTTCCGGTGGCCGATAACCATAAAGCCAAATTGCTGATATAACCGGAGGGCACGCTGATTCGAGGATCTTACTTCAAGTAAAAGCTGAGGCAACTTTGCCGTACGCGTGCATTGGATGGCTGCATTCAGCAGCGCGTGGCCCATACCGAGGCCCTGAGCAGGTGGCGCGACACATAAATTTAATATATGCATTTCGTCCACGACTGGCATTAAAACACAGTAACCTAGTAGGGTCCCACCGATATCACGCATGCAAATGCCAAGATTATTATTGTGTAACGCATCTTCAAATTGAACCAGGCTCCACGGAAAAGCATAGGCAACATGCTCAATGGCCATCACTTCAGATAAATCAATCTGACGCATTGCCGCAAAATGATATGCCGTAGGCATGACTGCACTCACCCGCTCATCCTCGCTGGATAGTAGATACATTCACCGCCTTGCTAGGCATGGATGAGCTGCTAACCGCTTGAGCCGCGCGCTCGGCAGTCGTCAAGGCCACTTTATTGCGAATATAAAGCGGCATCGCACATTCAGCAGATACAGTATGGCCCGCCCGCAAACTGCATAAACCCAGGGTAGCAATCGCTGCTGCATGAGGCAGCGCTAACCGATCAATACTCGCTGCGTGTGGCAAGGCAGCAAGCCGCTCGCCAAAGATATCGGCAGCATTGCCCGCCAGGGTGAATGGAGCATCTGGGATTTTGACAGCTTCAGGTGAGGTAAGTGTCACAGGTTGCACAATCTGCCAACTATGTGTGCTTTGATCCCAGTCAAACTGCGCCCAATACACTTCATTCATACGCGCATCCAGTGCTGCCAGCACTCTTGTGATCGCTGGCGCGCGCTCACGCGCAGCTTGCGCGCAGGCCAGCAAAGTGCTCACCGGCACCACCGGCACCTGCAGCGCAAAGGCTAATCCTTGTACCACGCCGGTTGCAGTACGCAAGCCGGTAAACGAGCCGGGCCCCACGCCAAAAGCAAGCGCCGTGCACTCACGCAGATTGAGCTGGGCCTCAGCGAATACTTCTTGCACAGCCGGCAACACACGCGAACTGGCGGCGGCTCCCGTCAATTCATGGCGGATAAAAAGTTGCGATTGCGCCCTCGCGGTCGAGCTTACCGCAAGCGCCACAGAACAAAATTCGGTGGATGTATCAATGGCAAGCAGAGTGGTCGTGCGACTCATAAATACGCAGAATGGCCTGCCCAGAGGGATTCGAACCCCCGACCCTCGGCTTAGAAGGCCGATGCTCTATCCAACTGAGCTATGGGCAGAAATAAATGGCGCAAGGCCTTTGGATAAAGGCGGATTCTAACACATAACCCCCTTCTAACGAGCAGGCAAATAGCGTAGTGGATCAAGCGAGCGGCCCTTGTAACGCAACTCAAAGTGAAGCATCACATCGGTGCTATCCGTATTCCCCATTTGGGCAATGAGTTGCCCTCTTTTTACATTTTGTCCTTCAGGAATACATAACCTCCGATTATGGGCATAGGCGGTTAAAAAATCGGCAGGATGTCTAATAATCAGTAAGTTACCATAGCCGCGCAGCCCATTGCCTGCATACACAACGGTACCATCTGCTGCGGCATAGACGGGGTCCCCCTCCTTGCCAGCAATATTGATGCCTTTATTATTGATTCCATCAAAACCACGGATAATTGCTCCTTGAGCGGGCCAGCGCAAGGCAAACGAAACAGAAGCAGGTATATTTGTTATACTAGACGGCAAATTGGAAAGTATTTGCGCTGAGCGAGGCGGTGGAGTATGAGTTGTTCGAACCGGCGCTCTGCGGCGCCCAGAGGGTTTGACGCGCAATCTTTGGCCAACCGCCAAGGCATTAGGTTTAGATAGACGGTTCAAACGTGCTAAATCTTTTGCATTAGCGCCGTGACGTTGTGCAATACGGCCTAAAGTATCGCCGCGCCGTACCCGGTAGTAGCCCGATGATGAACTGCACCCAGCTAAGGAAACGGCGATTAGGGCAAAGCCCAAAACGGCCGACAGCCGGCGCAAAAATCTGTATTGCATTGCACATGGCTTACGCTTAGCGCGTAGCAAAAAAGTTTAACAACATTCATTCTAACGCAGCTCTTAATGACGATGTCCTAAAAATAGGATGTGCAAAAATGTGCAAGCACAGTCAACTTAATTGAGCAAAGCGGTAAAATGGAAATAAATCACCTCTTTTTGGTTATGATGAAACAAACAAAAGCGTTAGCGTTGCGAGACAACGCCACGAGCTTGCAAAGTAGTATCTGCAACTAGCGCGCGCTACATGTACATGTGATATTTTTGATGAAAGCTGTAAATTCATTGATGGGACAGGATACTGGCAAGATGAATGCTGAAGAAGCAAAAATTGCGCTCGAGACTGCTTTGATATGTGCGCAGGAACCGCTCAAAGTCGATGATTTACGTAAATTGTTTGCGGCTGATATGACCACCGATCGCGTGCACAGCCTACTTGAAGAGTTGCGCCGTGACTGGTCTGGGCGAGGCGTTGAGCTTGTTTCATTAGCCAGTGGCTGGCGTTTTCAGAGTAAGTCTGCAATGCAGCCTTTGCTAGACAAGCTACATCCTGAAAAACCGCCCAAATACTCACGTGCTGTACTGGAGACCTTAGCGATTATTGCTTACCGCCAGCCTGTTACCCGAGGCGATATAGAACGGGTCCGTGGCGTGACCGTCAACACCCAAGTGATCAAGCAACTTGAAGAACGCGGCTGGATTGAGGTCATCGGTCAACGTGACGTGCCAGGACGGCCGGCGCTGTATGCCACGACCCGATCTTTTCTCGATGATCTTGGTTTAAGTGCGCTCGATGCATTACCGGCTTTGTCCAATCTATCAACACATAATCAAATTGAGCAACATACAATTGAATTTAATGATTAAAAAAACAAAACGCATCACTTTATCCGTGGCGCCCACTTTTACTTTCCAGAGGCTGTTTTGAAACATAGTCAAGAAACCGATCTACCTAAGGTCAGCCAAGGTGATACTCATACACCCTCCGCTGCATATGATGCAGGTACTGGCATTGGGCCAGTAGACACGCCTGCCCAAGAAACCGCGCCGAGCGAAGGACCCGCCCGGCGCGGTCTGCGCCGTGGCCCACGTAGCTTAATTGCTCGCCGCCGCGCTGAAAAAACCAAAGGACCGCAGTCGGCAGATGCGCCCCCAGGCGCACCACGCCGGGACGCTAACCCGCGCCCCAAACGCTCACCAAGGCCAGAAAAAGCGCTGATCTCCGATGAAAAGCCATCTGCTCAAAATAGCAAGGCAACAGAGGATGTTTTTTCTTATGTCACTTCGCCAGCTTATGATGCGGATAATACCGGCGGCAGTGTACACGCTCCAATGCTTGGACGGCCGCGCAAAGACATGCCGCAAAAACGCGTGCTGGCCCCGGACGAGGATGTGCCTAAGTTGCACAAAGTGCTGGCTGAAGCGGGCATGGGCTCACGGCGCGAAATGGAAGAATTGATTATGGCCGGCCGAGTCTCGGTCAATGGCGAGCCAGCCCATATTGGGCAGCGCATTATGCCGACTGACCTCGTGCGCATTAACGGCAAATTGGTCGCGCGTAAAGTCTCGACCCAACCACCCCGTGTGCTGCTCTATCACAAGCCGGCCGGAGAAATTGTCAGCCACGCTGATCCAGAGCAACGACCCTCTGTCTTCGATAAATTACCCATTATAAAAATGGCGAAATGGCTGTCGATTGGTCGGCTTGATTTTAATACTGAAGGCCTGCTATTGCTCACGACCTCTGGCGATTTAGCCAATCGTTTTATGCATCCGCGTTACAACGTTGAGCGCGAATATGCAGTGCGGGTGGTGGGTGAATTATCAGAGGCTGCGCGCCAACAGCTTTTACAAGGTGTGATGCTCGATGATGGCCCAGCTAATTTTCTGCGGCTGCAAGCAGGCGGCGGCGAAGGCACCAATCGCTGGTATCACGTCGCCTTGGCCGAAGGCCGCAACCGCGAAGTCCGGCGCATGTTTGAAGCAGTTGGCCTGCTGGTGAGCCGGCTGATCCGCACCCGCCACGGCTCAATTGCTTTGCCTCGAGGTTTAAAACGCGGCCGCTGGGAAGAAATGGACGAAAATCAAGTGCGTACATTATTGACTGCGGTGGGATTGAAGCCGCCTGCCCATGGCAATAAACCAGCGCGCTACACCGACAGAACGGGCGGAGCCCAAACTGCGCCTCGCCGCCGCCAGCCTGATCCGATGCAAACGGCGCTTGGCTTTGCTGACTACAATCACCGTTCGACCGCACCTAACCGTTATGGACAAGCGCGAGCACCTTTTAATGACGGCGTGCGTAGCAGCAGCGGTCAACGCACTGGCAATAGCAATGGTAATCGTTACCACAATGAGGCTTCGTACGGCAATAGCACGGGGGCGGGACGTAGTAACAACGGTAATAGCATGAGTGCAGGACGCAGCAACGGTAATAGCATGGGTGCGGGACGCAGCAATGGTAATCGTAGCGACCCGACCGCCCCCCGCGGTAACTCTCGTAACCGACCTCGTGACCGTTGATCGTTAGCATAGACAAGGAGAAAACAGCGTATGGCTGGCCATTCTAAATGGGCTAATATCAAACATAAAAAAGCTGCAGCGGATGCAAAGCGCGGCAAAGTTTGGACACGTCTGATTAAAGAAATTACAGTAGCGGCCCGCTTAGGCGGAGGCGAGGTGAATAGCAATCCGCGCTTGCGGCTAGCGATTGATAAAGCCACGGATGCCAATATGCCCAAAGACAATATTCAACGGGCAATTCAACGTGGCGCTGGCGGGCTTGAAGGCGCGAACTACGAAGAAATCCGTTATGAAGGCTATGGTTTGGCGGGTGCTGCCATTATTGTCGATTGCATGACAGATAATCGCACACGCACAGTCGCTGAAGTCCGGCATGCTTTTTCAAAACATGGCGGTAACTTAGGTCTAGACGGTTCTGTGGTTTTTATGTTCACGCACTGTGGGCAATTTTTGTTTGCACCGGGCGCGCCGGAAGAAAGCTTAATGACAATAGCGCTTGAAGCGGGCGCTGATGACGTCATCAGCCATAGCGATGGCAGTGTTGAAATTTTGTGCGTGCCCAATGATTTTAGCCAAGTCAAAAGCGCGCTGGAAGCCGCGGGGTTGAAGGCTGAACTGGCCGAAATCACCATGAAACCACAAAGCGAAGTCGAGTTTACCGGTGAAGATGCCGTAAAAATGCAAAAATTGCTTGATACCCTCGAAAATCTCGATGATGTACAAGCCGTCTTTACGAATGCACTGATCGACGAAATCTAAGTCATTTCTAGGATACACATACGCATGAAGTTACTTGTTATTGGCTCTGGGGGCCGTGAGCATGCACTGGCATGGAAACTTGCCCAATCGCCACGTGTACAGTTTGTCTACGTTGCCCCGGGTAATGGCGGCACGGCCCGTGACGAGCGTCTACGCAATATCGCCCTAACCGATTTAGAAGAACTCGCCGAGTTTGCGCACAAAGAACAAGTGGCCTTTACTGTCGTCGGGCCAGAAGCACCACTGGCCGCCGGTGCGGTCAATCTGTTTCGAGCCCGCGGGCTTAAAGTATTTGGCCCAACGCGGGAAGCCGCTCAACTGGAAAGCTCAAAAGATTTTGCCAAAGCCTTTATGCTACGGCACAAGATTCCGACTGCCGCCTACGCTAGTTTTGAGGATGCGCAAGCCGCCCACCGTTACGTTGAAGCTCAAGGCGCGCCAATTGTCATTAAAGCCGATGGCCTGGCCGCCGGCAAGGGCGTGGTGGTGGCCACTGAGTTGGCTGAGGCACATGCCGCGATTGATACGATGTTGGCCGAGGGCGCCGGTGCGCGCGTTGTAATTGAAGAATTTCTCAGCGGCGAAGAAGCCAGCTTTATCGTCATGGTAGATGGCAAATATGTCTTGCCCCTGGCTTCTAGCCAAGATCACAAGCGTTTGCTTGAGCGTGATGCAGGTCCCAATACAGGTGGCATGGGAGCGTATTCGCCCGCCCCGATTGTGACGCCTAAATTGCATGCGCGCATTATGCGAGAAATTATTTTGCCTACGGTGCAAGGCATGGAGCAAGAAGGGATTCGTTATACAGGTTTTCTGTATGCGGGGATTATGATCGATGCACAAGGTAACCCCAAGACGCTTGAATTCAATTGCCGTTTAGGCGATCCAGAAACGCAGCCGATCATGGCGCGCTTGAAAGGGGATTTCTCCAACGTGATTGAGCACGCTATTGCGGGTACCTTAAATAAGGTTGAATTGGAGTGGGATCGCCGTACTGCGTTAGGGGTTGTGCTGGCGGCTCACGGCTATCCAGAAGCGCCGCGTAAAGGTGATTTGATTTCCGGCATCCCAGCCCAAACTGAGCACATCCAAACCTTTCATGCAGGCACGGCGCTGGTAGATGGTCAGCTGGTGACGGCGGGCGGGCGCGTACTGTGTGTGGTTGGGCTAGCAGACTCCGTGCGCAGTGCACAGTTAGCCGTCTACGATACCGTCAATCAGATTGCTTTCGATGGGATGCAATATCGGCGAGATATTGGTTACCGTGCATTGAATCGAAAACCATTGAATTAAAAATATGAGGGGCTTGGGGTGCGTCATTTTATGAGTGTTAACACTTGAATCTGGCGTACTTCTGTCACTTTTATTTCATTGATAAGCAATCAAGGCATGGATACTCAAATCGACATTACGCGTGTGCGCAGCTATTTGCTTCATCTGCAGCAACAGATCACCACTTCTTTTGAGCAACTCGATGAGCCGCGATTTAGGCATGATCCATGGCGCCGCGAGCCGGGCGAGCGCCTGCGTGGCGATGGTGTTTCATGCATCATAGGACCCGGTGACCTGCTTGAGAGCGGCGGCGTTAATTTCTCGCACGTCAGTGGCGATACTTTACCTAGCTCAGCCACCTCTGCCCGGCCACAACTCGTTGGCTGCGGCTTCGAAGCACTCGGCGTTTCACTCGTGCTCCATCCGCACAACCCCTACTGCCCAACCGTGCATATGAATGTGCGCCTGCTGGTCGCCACTCCCGCAGGCGCTGATGCAGCGCCTACATTCTGGTTCGGAGGCGGCATGGATCTAACCCCTTACTACGGTTTTGAGGAGGATGCCCGCCATTTTCACCGTACTTGCCGCGATGCGGTGGCACCCTTTGGTGCGGAACTGTATCCGCGCTTCAAAAAAGAATGTGATGAATACTTTTTCTTAAAGCACCGCAATGAGCCGCGCGGCATTGGCGGAATTTTTTATGATGATTTTTCTGAACTTGGCTTTGAGCAAGGCTTTAAACTGATGCAAAGTGTCGGCGATGCCTTAACCAAGGCATACTTACCGATTATTAACCGCCGCCGCCATATACCATTTAGCGCTAGCGAAAGAGCCTTTCAAGCGTACCGCAGAGGCCGTTACGTTGAATTTAACCTCGTGTGCGATCGGGGTACCCTATTTGGACTACAAAGCGGCGGACGGACTGAATCGATTTTAATGTCGCTGCCCCCGGTCGCTCACTGGCGCTATAACTGGACACCAGAACCTGGCTCGCCTGAGGCTCGGCTGTATAGTGATTTCCTGATTGCGCGCGATTGGCTATGATGCAATTAAAATGATGCTACGTGTGGGTATCTTTGGCGGCACTTTCGACCCAATTCATCATGGGCATTTGGCGCTGGCCACCGCTTTTGCCAAACGCTTGCAGCTCAATCAATTGATTATGTTGCCGGCAGGCCAGCCTTGGCAAAAAATGCATGGTGCACTCAACCCAGTATCCGAGGCCCATCACCGCTTAGCGATGACGCGCTTGGGCGCGGCCCAGCTTGACTTGCCTGAGACCGAAGTGATCGTCGCCAGCGATGAAATTGACCGCACTAGCTCGAGTTACACGGTCGACACACTGGCCTCGTGGCGTACAAAGGTTGGCGCCGACGCCTCGCTAGCGTTTTTAATGGGGGCTGATCAACTTGTGCAACTTGATACCTGGCATCAGTGGCCACGCCTATTCGATTACGCTCACCTCTGTGTCGCGGCGCGTCCAGGCTTTTCACTTGCAGCAGCCTCGCCTATTATTGCAGCAGAAATTGCGCAGCGCGCAGCCCCTGCGCACGCGCTACAGGCCCAAGAACATGGCCTGATTTTTATCGATACTGAGCTCGCGCTGGAGATTTCCGCCACCGGCATCCGCGCCCAGATACGAGAATCTGCTCAGGCCTTAAACGAAGCAACGCCCCCGTCGTTTTTACCCGCTTCCATTTGGCGTTATATCCGCCAACATCATCTTTATCAATCCGAATCATAATATGAATATACGTACACTCCAACGCGCAATTGTTGATGGTCTTGAAGCCAGAAAAGCGCAAAATATTGAAGTATTTAATACCAGCCATCTCAGCGACTGTTTTGACCGAGTGATCATCGCTAGCGGCACCTCAAACCGGCAGACCCGCTCCCTTGCGCTCAGCGTGCGGGACCATGTGAAAACTGCGGGTGGTCAGGTCCTGACCATTGAGGGTGACGAGACTGGCGAATGGGTATTAGTCGATTGCGGCGATGCCATTGTGCATATTTTATTACCCCCGCTGCGGCAATATTACCGGCTCGAAGACATTTGGGGCAGTAAGCCGGTACGCATGAAACTCTCAGCGCCACCATCCTCCTTGCAATGAAATTATGGGTGCTCGCAGTGGGCCATAAAATGCCCCACTGGATTCAGCTTGGCTTTGCAGAATATGCCAAGCGCATGCCGCCCGAACTCGCCTTAGAACTACGCGAGATCAAACCGGAACCCCGCTCAAGCAAACACAATACAGCCAGTCTGCTGAATGCTGAAAAACAACGGATCGAAGCCGCCCTGCCCAAAAATGCGCGCTTAGTCGTGCTCGATGAGCATGGCCAAGATTGGACCACGCAGCAGCTGGCTCAAGCACTGCCGAGTTGGCGCGAAGACGGGCGTGATATTGCGTTTGTGATTGGCGGTGCAGATGGCCTAGATCGCGCACTCCAGCAGCAAGCAGAGGTATTATTACGCGTGTCAAGTTTCACTTTGCCCCATGCCATGGTACGCGTGCTCCTTGCCGAACAACTGTATCGCGCCTGGAGCATCACTCAACAGCATCCTTATCACCGGGCCTAGAACGATAGCCGCTCATCCCCTCCTCTATCTTAAAAGACCCTTCCCGCTCAACTTAACAGCCAAGGTTCCCCACGCCATATAATGAACCAAGAAATTCTAATCAATATCACGCCGCAAGAAGCGCGGGTTGCCATTGTTGAGCAAGGCGTGGTGCAAGAGCTCTATATTGAACGCACTTTGTCACGCGGGCTGGTTGGCAATATTTATTTAGGTAGAGTCATCCGGGTGCTACCCGGTATGCAGTCGGCTTTTATCGATATTGGCTTTGAGCGCGCAGCTTTTTTGCATATTGCCGATCTTTGGCAAGCGGGTGCCAAGGAAGTGAACGTCGCCTCGCAGCCGATCGAAAAAATCCTCCAAGAAGGGCAAACGCTGATGGTGCAGGTCACCAAAGATCCACTTGGCAGCAAAGGCGCACGACTTTCAACCCAAATTAGCATTGCCGGGCGGACCTTGGTTTATTTGCCACGCGAACCCCATATCGGTATTTCGCAAAAAATTGAAAGTGAGGCCGAGCGCGAAGCAATCCGCTCGCGCTTGGCCGAAGTTTTACCGGCCGACGAAAAAGGCGGCTATATCATACGGACGATTGCCGAGGATGCAAGCCAAGCAGAACTGGCCAATGATGTGCTCTATTTGCGCAAAACTTGGGCCACCATTCAACGGCAAGCCCAGCTCTCCCCGGCTCCTCCCGTGCTTTACCAAGATCTTGAACTGGCGCCACGCGTGCTGCGTGATTTTGTTGGAGATAAAACCAAGGCAATCCAAATTGATTCGCGCGAAACCTTTCAAACTTTGCTCGAATTTGCGGCTGCCTTCACCCCCGCTGTGCAGGCAAAGCTACAGCACTATACTGGCGAGCGGCCGCTCTTTGAACTGTATGATATTGACACCGAAATCCAGCGGGCGTTGGCTAAACGCGTCGAGTTAAAATCCGGTGGCTATCTGATTATCGATCAAACTGAAGCGATGACAACAATTGATGTCAATACCGGTGGCTATGTGGGAGTGCGTAATTTCGACGACACCATTTTTAAAACCAATTTAGAAGCCACCCACGCAATTGCACGCCAGCTACAGCTACGTAATCTCGGCGGTATTATTATTGCCGACTTTATCGATATGGAAAACACCGAGCATCGCGAGGCTGTGCTCAATGAACTCACTAAATCTCTCGCGAACGACCGCACTCGCACCTCGATCAGTGGTTTTTCTCAGCTGGGCTTAGTTGAAATGACGCGCAAGCGAACCCGCGAATCGCTGGCTCACATGTTATGCGAGCCCTGCCCAACCTGTACCGGCAGAGGACAGGTTAAAACAGCACGCACTGTTTGCTACGATGTACTGCGTGAAATCCTACGCGAATCGCGACAATTTAAGCCACGTGAATTTCGTATTATCGCTTCGCAAACGGTGATCGATCTATTTCTCGAAGAAGAATCTCAACACCTTGCCATGCTCTGTGATTTCATTGGTAAGCCCGTTTCATTGCAAGTCGCGGCAGGTCTGAGTCAAGAGCAATACGATATTGTTTTGCTTTAAGGGATTTTAGGCCCCGAGCGCCCTACACGGGAATCAGGCCCTATTTGACAAAGGGGCAAACATCCTGCACTATAGATTTAGCGAAAGCGAATGTGTCAACTTTAAGCAATTGATTCAGATTTAAACCGCAATACAATTCTTCAAGGAGACTGCATCATGAACCAAGACATAGCCTTAGGTAAATGGAAGCAAATCGTTGGTAAAGCAAAAGTGCTTTGGGGCGACCTGACAGATAACGATTTAGAAAAAGTAGAAGGCAACGCTGAAAGACTAGCCGGGTTGATTCAAGAGAAATATGGCAAGACACTTGAAGAAGCCAAAAAAGAAGTTAAGCATTTCTTCGACCAAAATAGCTAGATTTAGAAAATTTGGGGGTGGTGGGAATGGACTGCGCTCTCATTGCTTATTTATTGAGCACGGCTTCCCATCAATAAGTAGCAGCCAATAAGCCCTGTGTCAGGAGTGTACTGGATGAACAGGGCGTTTTTCTGCGATGTAGCAGATTTATCTAAAATTGGATAAATCCTGAAGCGCGTGCAGTTCTTTTTGCAGATGAGGTCGTTCTCGGCGAATTCCATTAGGACCCGCAGGCTTGGCCTGCTTCTCAAGGCCGGATATAAGTCTGCAATCCTTCCTTTCTTAAAAAATTATTGAAAAATTACCTTGCAAACCGGTAGCCTACCATATAAAGATTTATTTTTTAATATACCATTTTCTTGCAATTTATGCCACCCTATATCAACGCAAAACCTTTACCACAAAAGAGCTTACGAATTATTCAGGACCGACTGGCTACTCAATGAGCTGCCTTCGTGTTTGGCTGCCTCCAAATGGGCTAACCAAAATTTTTCTCCTAATCTCATCTTTGTTCTATTGCTCCATCTAAATTTAGATGAGGGCAAGTATGAGCACTGCGTCTTAGGCCACACTTTCTTGATCAAGGAAATATTTATTATCGATGGTTAATTTTTTATTAGCGATTTCTAATTCAGTTTCCGGTCCTTTCGCAATCAAGCGTTCAATTAGACTGAACTCCGTCTTTGCGCAATTGAGGGCACGTCCATTCGACTTAAAGTTAGCGCATTATTTGATCCACTGGAATTCGATGGATTAGACACCAAATCATTTAATACTTCTGGTCTGGCTAGATTTAGGATAGCCTGTGCATTTTGCGCAGCGAGCTCTTGGCTTGAATCTTGTGACGAGAGTAAAGAGCTTAGCCGTTCTTTCAGGTCCGGCGCTTGTTGAACCCGCTCAACTAAAAAATCAAGTACTAATAAATTTTGATTTAATTCTTGATCTAATTTCAGGAGATTAAGTTGTTTGACTTCTTCCTTTTCGTTCCGTTTCCAACGTCTTGGTTTTGGTTCGGGCTCGGGCTCCCACAGAGCTCGAGCTACAAAATAGTCCCGTAGGGATTTATCAATAAACTGATACTCTCCCTCTTCGTAATTATAGATTAAAGGGGCGTTTAAAAGTTGTAGGGTATTCCTCAGGAAAGCTGCATACCGGCTTGGTAGATTTATAGCTTCCGGATAGTCTTCGTCTTCATCCGGCTGATCTTCGTCTTGATCAGCCGGATACTCAGCCTGATACATGGCTACTGCAAGAGCTTTATTAAACTCGATAGCATGCATTTTAAAATCATCATATCGCTCTAACTTAGTAGAAGCCACTGGGCTAGCTCTCTCTAAAGAAGAGTAGACATGTTTATACCATCTGTCTATAAGCTTGTCATACAATTTAACTTTTTTATCTCTTGCTTTTGGCCAAATTTCTAAAGTCTGCTCCAGTAAAAGAGGATTCTTTAGTAGCCTTTGTAAGTCAGGTGTATTTCGGAAAGCATCATCGTAGTCTTGAGTTTCCGACACCGATCCATGCTGAACTAGATATTTTTTAGTATATTTTTGAATATTGACGGGTGATAATTTATATTCCTGGAGCAATTGCTCTTCTCCATATGGATGGAATCTTTCTTGATATCCCTCTTGATTTAATGGACGGCTAGTGAAAATAATTTTAGATTTATATTTAGAATCAATCCAGATCCCGAGTGTGCCATCAGCATAGATTGTTCTTTGGGGATCCATAACTCCATCATAGCCGTCTAAAATAAAAAGAAAGCGCTTGTCTCTCCAAGCGTTGAGATGGGGATACTGTGCTGAAAATCCCTTACCTTTAAGGTATTCTGGAATTAAATTATGATGAGACTCTTTTCGAGAGGGTAGAAAAATATAGAGAGGAATCCAAGGATTATCTGCAGCTGGATTGTGATTCTTTTTCCATAGGAATTGTGCGAGAAACTGGTTAAAAACTGTTTTACCAGAGCCGGCTTCGCCTAACAATAAGAGTATCTTTTTGTCTTCTGAGTTGAGAAACGTACGGATAGTTTTACGTAAATTGACGTGACTAGAGTTGTCATCGATACCAATATAGGCTGTTCGTTTCACATATCTCTTTTTGAGCATTATTTTGGCCGCATCTGTCAAAATATCTTTTTGCAAGCAATCAATATGTGGTTCATCAGATTCGAGGGTTTGCTTTACGTCCGATAATAGGCCTTTATTTGGGATTTTCTGCCAAATTGGATCCCAAATGTGTATTACTTTATCATAGCTAGCTGTCGGATCCTGGAGACGGAGATTCCTTCTAATATCTGTGATATAGTTTTTTAGTCGGGACTGTTTTTCCAACCGCTTTAGAGCATTTGCCACACTTTGTACTACATCTTTAGAATTATTCCAGTGAACCAAATCGCCTAAAAATTCGATAGCTTTTTTTGCAATTTCATTTTCTGGGATGGTGGTGGCAATTCTTTCTAAGCGTTGACACAAAGCCTGTAAATAAAATTTATCCTTACAATAACCACTCTTTCGAACAACATATTCAAACTGGTCTAACTGGTTTCCATCAAGCAGAAAATCTATAGTTTTTAATTCTATATATAACTCATTATAGTTGGCAGACCGTTCACCCTTGAAGCTCCTTCTCATCTTATTGAGAGATATACGGCTTTTTTCATAGCAATGGAGTAAACTATCGCTTTCTGGTTTTAACCGGTCAAGAGCATCCACAAATTTAGATATATCTTGGGAAGTTATTCCACTCGCTATTAGCACAGCGCTCCCACCTATATTATAGATGTGGCGCCAGATTTGATGCAAATGACTTTCATCATTGGGAATATTCATAAGCGCTTGATACGCGTAATTGGCTTGATAGGTCAACTCCGGCTCTTTAAGTTCCCTGATGAATTCACTTAGAATGCGCATGAGCGGATTTTTTAAGTTCTCGCGACTAATTTCGATCCTTACATTTGTCCTTATGCTACTCTGAACTATCGCATCTAATAGTTGCGAGGTGGCTTGTAATAAACTCAAGAGACACCCCCTTCCCATCTCTCCCGTCTCTTTTGCTTTTTCTAGGCACTTTTTTAAGGTTTCCAATAGTTCTTTAAGGTTTATTTCAGCCTCTCTGGGGCTGTTTCGAATCATTACTGCTAAACCTGCCGCTACTTCTGACATTATTGAATACTGAGGAGAAGCTAACACATTTACAGTTTCAGAAATTAATCTCCCATAAAGGACTTTATTAGGGATTTTCGATAACGGTACGATTTCTCGCATAATTTCCATGGTTTTGGATCTATGTGTGAAGATATCGATTATTTTATCTGCTAAAGTAACTAGATCATTTTTTTGATCTTGAGAGAGATTTTCTTTTTGTAGGCAATAAGCTAAGTGCGCGGTATCGATCATATCGCTTGGCGCCAGCTTAGTAGTGGGAAACAGTCTATCCTTCTTAGGTCCAGGGTTCTGCTTAAAGAATCTTGGTAAGCTATTTAACTTTCGATCTACTACTACCTTGTTTTTTTCGTCTGATATGTATTCTTTTGCTTTTTTATAATTGCGTTCTGCTGCTGAAAATAAAGAAAGCTCACATAACACATCTCCAAGTTCCACATAAGATGCGGCTAGAGAAGCTTCAATATTCTGAGGCCTCGGATTGGATTGTGCAGCTTGATCAAATGACTCTTCTGCTCGTTTGAGGTTGTCTTTTACTCCGTCGAGGCTGGCCTCTGCTTGGTTTAGGCTACTCTTTTGTGCTTCCTTGTGGTATTCGAGAGCTTTTTCCAAGGCGTCTCTACCCACAGCTAATAAATTAGGTTGACTGGTATGATTGCTTTGACCAGAATAGACCTGGTTTGGTCCAATGCTTCTATTTACCGGACTGATAGTCATGGATTTCCCCTTTGCTTATCGCAGCAATCCAGAGCATATAGCTGTGCGATTGCTGCTACTTTAACTAGCCATCTTTGCTTGTGTGCAATAGTATTTCCACCATTTTATGCATAACCTGAGCGATAAAGTTTGAGATAACTGGGTACTGGTTTGCTCTGTATAGGCGTAAGGGGCCGCTCTTGTATAGATTTTTGCGTGAGCAGAAGTTGATTTATCTCGCTTAAGTCCTTTGTCTCTCTGATAGATATATCAACAGTGGCTAGCACAGTTTGATGAGAAGCCCAACGTAAATTAACCTGGAAAGCATCAGTATCGTCTTTAGCCTTTATTATTTGCCAAAGGCGAATAGCCTTATCTTCTCCACCAGTTAGAAAAGTGTTGTCGTCTTGCCAAACAATGGACGAAACGCCGCCATAAAAACCTTGAATCACGGCTAGGCATTTCTCTGAGGCAATAGACCATAGCCGCACTGTCATGTCAGCACTACCTGAAATTAGCCATTCCCCGTTTGGAGAAAATGCAATGCTGTAAACTGAATCAGTATGTCCTTCAAACGTGCATTTAGAAGGCTCGGCCTTAGGTGTAGATTGATCAGTTCTGACATTCCACAGTTTAATGGTCTTGTCGTAACCGGCTGATGCCAACCAATTGCTGTTTGGAGACGGAGAGAATGCTATGCTATAAACTTGATCACTATGGCCTTCAAGATCGTACAGAAATTCAGGTTCGTTGCTCTCGAGTGAATATAAACTAATAGTTCCATCGTCATTGACGGAGGCTAACCGCTTGCTGTCTGACGAAAATGCAGTGCAAGCCGAATTAATATATCCTTTCTTAAACTTACCAGCTTGGAATGACCGTAACTCGGCAGTTTTATCCTCGCTAACTAAAGTCAGCCAATTGCCATCCTGTGAAAATGCCATGCTCAAAATTGCCGAGCCAGAGTCTGTTTCTAATGTAGATGAAGGTATAGACGAAAGAGTCTCGATTGAATGCAGTTCGATTTTCTCATGATTGACTAGGGCTAATTTGTTATCCGATGAAAATACGGCAGCATTCCGCTCCGGGAACTTGCGCAATAGTTTGTGCGTTTGAGCATCCCATAGATTGACTGTCTTATCTGCCCCACCTGAAGCAAGCCATTTGCCATTTGGAGAAAATGTTAGGCTCTTAATGCAAGCGGCATGCCCTTCAGATATTGGGTAAGATGTGCTTATTTCGACCTTCCTTAGCCTGACAGTCTTATCGATGCTGCTTGAGGCTAGCCATTTGCTATCTGATGAAAACGCCACACCTTCAACTGAATCGCTATGGCCTTCAAAGGTGTGCTTGGGTTCGAATGACTCGCGTGTCCACAATTTGACAGTTCTATCAATGCTAGCCGATGCTAGCCACTTGTTGTCTGATGAGAATGCAACATCTCTGACCGAATAGCTATGGCCTTCGAGAGTATGTTCGCAAGGTGGTTTGTTAACACCGAGTTTCCACAGCTTAATGATTTTATCAGCACTGGCAGATGCTAGCCACTCGTTATCAGGTGAAAACGCAACACTATTGACCCAGCTAGTATGCCCTTCAAGGATGTGTACGAGTGTTCCCTTTTTAACATCCCAAAGTCTGACAGTATTGTCGCTACTTCCCGATGCTAGCCATTGAATACCCGAACCTGCACTACGTGAAAATGCGACACTTAATATCTTATCGGTATGTCCTATAAACGTATGCACGAATATGGGTATATCGTTGAGTTTCCATAGCTTAATAGTTTCATTATCACTCGAGGCAAGCAACTTGCTATCTTCTGAAAACGCGACACCTAGGACCTTATGATTATGTTCTTTAAGCGTGTGCCGGAGGACGGGCGTGTCCTTTTCCATAGACCATAGCTGGATGGTTCCGTCATGCTTGCCGCAAGCAAGCCACTCATTGTTTGGCGAAAAAGCTATGCTATGAACTGCGCCGGTATTGGTGCCTTCTTCAAGGATATAGGGCTCTAAGGTTGTGGCTTGATGATACAGTTTAATACCCATATTCGTTGCGATGGCCAACCAGAGCCCGTTAGGTGAATAGCGGCAGATAGAAGCTTCGGCTTTCAGTGCTAGAGTGGGCATTTCTCCAAACTCAACACCTGCCAGCGTTGCTCCTTTGAAGTTAGCCCTTCGCAACCACGCACCTTGAAAATTGACTTGGCTTAAATCAGCATTTTCGAATTGGGTGTGATCAAATATTCCATAACTTAAATCTGCTTCTGCTACTTGAATGCCGCTGAAATCTTCTCCAGTCAAAGGCACTTTGGCTTTAACCAAGATGGTGAGTGCATTGGCTGCCGTAATTTGGAGGTTAGCATCCATCTTCGAGCGCTTAACCAGATTTAAGAGAAAATTTTTAGAACTAGGGTTTGCCTGGACTTCCTTGGCCAGAGATTGAAGGCGTTTTGGATCTTCTATCAAGTGCAGGCTAAGGGAGGAGAGTTTGCTAGAACCGCTGTCAACTAATTGGTTACGCATGATTTCACTCTGTAAGTTTTGCTCGCTAAAGCCTATGGTTTTGAGTTCAAGGTCCATGTGCTTAAGCATGTCCTTAAACATGTCCTCAAGCATGTCCTCAAACGTGTCTGCCTCTACGCTGGAGGGGGGGGAGGTGGGAATGAAATTGGCAGGGTCTTCTTCGGAAGGTATCACCACACCTCTCTGTTCAAGCAGGCGAGCATTCATCGGACTTAACGTCGCTCCTTCGATTGACGCTCCATCTACCGTCAGCACGGCTTGATGCGTGGTCCAGTTTAAGATAATACGGTAGCCTTCTCCTTCGTTTTCTATCCGCCATAGGCGAATCGCTTTATCTGTCCCACCTGTCACCAGTGTGTCGACTTCTGCGCTCCCTTCTCGCCAAGCCACAGACAAGACGTCTCCTACAAAGCCTTCAATCACCTTCAAACATTCGCCTGAGGCTACTGACCACACTCTCACCGTATTGTCCGAACTGCTCGAAGCCAACTGCTTGCCGTCCGGCGAATATGTCACGTTATTCACGCAGCTCTTATGCCCTGCCAGCGTGTGTAACTTCTCTGCGCTTTCCACATCCCACAGCTTCACCGCACTGTCCCAACCACTCGAAGCCAGCTGCTTGCCGTTCGGCGAATATATCACGCTCCCCACCGGCCCCATATTTCTTGTCAACGTGTGCAACGCCTTCGGCACTGCGCTTCCCACATCCCACAGCTTCACCGTACCATCCAAACTCCCCGAAGCCAGCCGCTTGCCGTCTGGCGAATACGCCACGCTACTCACGACACCATTATGCCCTGGCAACGTATGCAACTCCTTTGCGCTTTCCACATCCCACAGCTTCACTGTATTATCAAAACTCCCCGAAGCCAGCTGTTTGCCAATCCGCGAATACGCCACGCTACTTACCGCACCCATATGCCCTGCCAGCGTGTGCAACTTTTTCGGCACGGCGCTTTCTACATCCCACAACTTCACTGTATTGTCCGAACACCCCAAAGCCAGCTGCTTGCCGTCTGGCGAATACGTTACACTCCACGTATGCTCTGCAAACGTGTGCAACGCCTTTGGCACTACGCTTTCCAGATCCCACAGCTTCACAGTCTTGTCAAAACTCCTCGAAACCAGCCGTTTACCGTTCGGCGAATACATCCCCTCAGTCACACGCTCAGTATGCCCTGCCAACTTATTCACCCCCTTCGACACAATACTTTCCATATTCCACAGCTTGACCGTCTGATCTTCACTGCCTGAGATTAGCTGCTTGCCGTCCCGCGAATACATCACACTATTTACTGCACCCTTATGCCCTTCCAATGTGTGCAACTCCTTCGGCTCCGCGCTTTCTACGTCCCACAGCTTCACCGTATTGTCCCAACTCCCCGAAGCCAGCTGCTTGCCGTCCCGTGAATACGCTACACTAGTCACCGAACCCGTATGTCCTGTCAATGTATACAACGCCTTTGGCACTGCGCTTCCCACATCCCACAGCTTCACTGTCTTGTCCGAACTGCTCGAAGCCAGCTGCTTGCCATTCGGCGAATACGTCACGCTACGCACCGCACCCGTATGCCCTGGCAACGGGTGCAACTCCTTCGGCACCGTGCTTCCCACATCCCACAGCTTCACCGTACCATCCCAACACCCCAAAGCCAGCTGCTCGCCATTCGGCGAATACGTCACGCTACTCACCTTACCCGTATGCCCTGGCAACGTGTGCAACTCCTCTGCGTTTTCCACGCCCCATAGCTTCACCGTACTATCCCAACTCCCCGAAGCCAGCTGCTTGCCGTCCGGTGAATACGCTACACTAGTCACCGCATCCGTATGCCCTAGCAACGTATACAACTCCTCTGCGCTTTCCACATCCCACAGCTTCACCGTACTATCCAAACTTCCTGAAGCCAGCTGCTTACTGTCTGATGAATACGTCACACTATTCACTGCACCCGTATGCCCTGGCAATGTGTGTAATAGTGCCAAGGTATCAACCTGATATATATGAATGCGACCATCATACGTGCCAACAGCCAACCAGCGACCATCCGGCGAATAACAACTGCTTAGGACTCCAGCGCCCATCTCCAAATAAGGCAACTCGCCGAATTCAACCCCAGCCAGATTAGCACTACGCAAATTGGCCTTTCGTAGCCACGCACCCACCAAATTAGCCCGATTTAAATCTGCCTCTTCGAATTGCGTATGGTCAAACACCCCATAACTTAAATCTGCACCAGACACACATATCCGATTAAAGTCTTTATTACTCAACTGCACCCCAGCTTTAACCAAAATCGTTATTGCATTAGCTGCTGTTTGACTTACCTCAGCATCTGTCTTAGAGCGCTCGATAATTGCTAAGAGATGCTTTTTAAATACGGTTTCTTGCTGAACACGCTCAGTTAACAAGCGCACAACGCCCAGATCTCCAATCCAATGCTTGGGTGCTAACGACATATCCCGCAATGTTTGAGGAGGTAGAGCTGTTTGGTTTTCAAAACTATAAACTGAAGTGTTGTTAGCACGAAGGTGGCGAGTATCCACCATCATGCACGCATCAAGCGATGCAAAAAGAACCCGTGCCGCAAAATATTCCAGTAGCAATTTATGGATAAAACGATATTGATTGCCGCTTCGGCTCAGGGGCCAGGCTTCTCGTAGTAGCTGCTTCTTGTCATCCAGCGCAAAAAATTCCTTTTTCCAATTCCCCTTGTCTTTTAACGACGAATACTCGACAACCGGGTTACCCGCATTCTTTACATAAAGATGTACCGCCAAATCTTCCACAAAGTCAATACCGTGTTCGGCAAAGCCCTCATCGCACATCTCTCTGAAGATCTCTCTTTTGTTCTCCGTTAAATCGCGTAGGATTAAGCGCTGCTCGTTGCGTTCGAACCATTGCCTGACGAATTGGTTATACAGGTCCATGCGTAACTGGATAGCTGATCTCGATTTTCCTTCGTTCTTGATGTACGGCAAGACCTCTAGCACCACACGCAGCAAAAATGGATTGCTCACCAGCTCTTTTAAATGAGGTTGTTCGAGGGCTTCTTTAAATTGTTGCGCTGACCAGATGGGTTGATTGCGCTCAACGTATTTTTCTAAGTACCAATTCTGTTCTTCCCCTGAAAACGGCTCAATCACGGCTTCTTGAAATGACCGGGCCTCACCCTGTCGATATTGATCCGGTTGAAACCATTTTCGATAACCCTGGCCCTGGCCTAAATATTCGCTGCGACAACTGATGACCATTTGACCCTGCCAGCTACCAGGCTGGTTGATGCCATTGCTCTGATACAGATTCTTGGTTTGCCGAATCTCATCATAGCCGTCCAAAATAAAAATGAACCTTTGCTTTTCTTTCTTTAATCTTTGAATTTGATCTTTTGACAGGCCCCTTTTCTTTAATGCCGTGGAAATCAAATCGTGCAAAGGATTGTCAATACTCGCCAGAGAGATAAACAACGGAATCGCATCGTGTTCTTTTTTATCCTTCCATAATTGCTTTTCCAGGACACGGTTGAAGCTAGTTTTGCCTGCTCCGGAGTCCCCCGTCAACAAGATCACTTTCACTTTTTCATCGTTCAGAAAAGCCTGAATTTTGGGTAAGAGATTAAAAGTGTCGGCCTCATGCGAATTCGCTTTGCCGCGGGGTTCAACATAGAGCTGTAGGGTTTCCTCAAATTCCTCATCTTGCCCCAAAGCATCGAAATATTGCTCCTTTATAGCAGATCGAGGATTAGCATTGAGCTCCCTCAGTTGTTGCTGGTGTTGCTGCACGCTGAAGAAAAGCTGGCTGTGCAGCGCCGTCCGTATGCTGTCGAAGATGCCATCTAATTGTTTGGCAAACTCAAGTCGGCCCAGCATTGGCCTGGCGTTTAACTGCGAAATAAAATCATCGTACCCCTGCCAAAATTTATCCAGAAACATTTTGGCTTCATTACTGCCTACTAATAAGCGTTCAATCAGTTTAAATAACACCCAGTGCCGACTTTGATTTGGAGATAATTTTTGCCCCTCAAATCTAGGGATATCTTCCATGCGAACCGTCGTCGCTGGAATAAAATGCGCCAAGCATTGCATCGAACCATTTGGGGTTAATGAAACGGGGATAATACCGTGTTGATCTTTGAGTTCTTTTGCCCGGATTTGCAAAAAAGCCATTTCCGTCAACACATGATGGAATCCGGCTTTATATTCGGCCTCCTGCGAAAACTTTCTTACCACCTCGCGGATTGCTGGAGCGCTCGACTGTTCCCTGTCTTTGCCATAGGCTTCTCGATCTTCACGATATGCTTTTTGAAGTGTTAGATAAAACTCTTCATAGTGCAACCATTTCAGGTATTTTCCTAATACCTCGGAACAGCACACCACAACCTTATTAACCGATTTCACCTCTTTTTCTACCTGAGCAGGCAACAAACAGAGTTGACTAGTTAAAATATCTTCCAGCTTGCCGTCCTCTTTCAGATCTTCGAAGGAGTCCGAGTACGGTTGCCCCAGCGGCGTTTGATCGGAATTCAGGGTGACCTGGATGCTAGATAAATGATTGATGAAATATTTAGAGGTGCTGGCATCAGCCTCTCCGTAATTTGGATCTGGATTGTCGTGGGCATACACCAGAAAAATACTAGGCTTATTGGATACATTTAATGACCCCAGCGTAAACAGGGCCCTTTCAAACAGATAATCCACCAACTCGCCTTTTTCCCGGACAGACATTGAAGCAGGCATGGACGTCTGAGCCAAAATCGGTGCATCGTGCTCGACAGGGGCAATGGGATCAGCCTCGGTCAGTTCATGACCCCAGTCTTTCGCTTTTTTATAACTCGCTCGCGCTTTGTCAAATTTCTCCAAACCATTCAGAACTTCTGCGCGCTCAAAATAAATATCAGCAATATGCCGCCGCAGTGCCTCATCTTCTTCTGTCTGAGGTGTTTGAGCCTGGCTCAAGGCGCTTTTTACCTCCGATAACTCAATGGCAAGTTTGCGTGTATCCGATATACGTTTAAAAGTTACTTTTGCCTGGTCATATAAGACTAACGCCACATCGAGTTGCTGCGCTGTCTTTTGTTGGCGGGCTTGATCCAGACAGATTTTCGCTAGCATAATCTGCGCCTGGTGGTTCGCCAGAGTTTGAGAAACAGGATTATCCAACATCATCAACACTCCTCATATGAAAGTCCCTAGTCCGGCAGTAGGCCGCTTAAATCCCCCTGGGGTTACATGACCGTACAGCGACCTTTCTCATGTCGCGCCGCTTCTGCACGCTGTTGCGCCTCAGCCTCACTCTTAAACGGCCCTTGATACGGGCGGGTACGCGCCTCCACCGGTGATCCGAATCGATACCCGTAAACGTTAGGACGCGCCTGCCAGGACGGGAGATACACCGCTTGCCCCTCTTCCTGCGTCTCCACCTTGACGCCAGGCTGGGCGAAAAAGCCTTGGACACTCCAACGGCCCTTTAACGACCGCCCCGGCTCTCCCGCTTCGCGTTGTGTCAAGCGGGTATTCGCTTTGCCCGTCATCAGGGCGAGTACCACCCGTTCCTGAGAAGACAGCGTGAGCGTGTCGGCTCTTCCTGTTTTCAGGTAATCCATCACGCGGCGCGCACCATACGCGGCCAGCGTCTGAATATCTTTTGGTTCGTGCCAGTCTTGTCTTGAGAACACAGGCTGCCAGCAATGGGCCGCATAGTAGGCCATCTCCTCTATCTGCTGCTGGATGCGGATACACACTTGCAGACTTTTTGGCTGCTGCTCAGGCTCCTCGTAAAAGTCTGCAACACGCTGGGCGCCCGCCTGTTGATGACCGCGCTGCCAGTCGCTGAGTGTTTTCGTCAACCCCTGCACGATGACCGCCAGATCCACCGTGCCGGTGACCCCCGTCGTGGCGCTGACTTCGATTTTGGGCAGCACGCCGGAGAGCGCTTGGATCAACCCTTCTGCCACCGCGATTTTATCCATCGGCACCTTTTCCCCATACGCAAGTCGCAACTGCTGAATAATTAGATCCAGGAGCGCTTCTTTAAATTGATGGGCAAAGAGGCGGGTAGTCCGGTTCCCTGGCGCGGCCAAGTCAATACGCTGCGCCAAAGCGCGATACCAAACTTTCTCTTGCTCAAGCTGCAGCGCACTTTTTTCCGCCTTGGCTTTTTCGTGTGCTTCGAGCGCAGCGATTTTCTGCACAAGCGCGGCTTGCTGCGTCTCGAAGGTAGTTTTTGAATGATACTGCCACAACCAGTTATCGGCCTTGGCCTCTATGGCATCAATGTGGTCGCGTGAAAGAAGTTTCGATGGCGCACTGCCTGCTAGCAGCCCGGCTTCGCAATACGCGGCCAGGCTCGCTTGGGTCTCCCAGCTGGCTGTTTGGGCATCGATTAGGCGCGACGCGGCTTGCTGATGGTGTTGCAGCAGGTTTTTTTCTATTTTGAGACGCAAGGCTTCTGTCGTGGACTGATAAGCCTTTATTTGGAGGGGCAAAGCCTTATCAATGAAGAGCTTAGCCAGGGCCCCATACCCCGCCTCGTCAAACATCCGCGCTAGATTGAAGTAAGCACGGCCCTGCCTTTCTCGACGCTTGCCATCATAATGGAGAATCTGGCAGGTATGCGTGATACCTTTCTCAAAATCCCCCACAGCCAGATAGGCCTCGCCAAGGTAAATAGACAGCATCCCCAATGCCTGGTGCTGGTTGGCCGTTTTGTGTTTCAGGTAGATACGGTATGTCTCAGATAGAAGATCTATCGCCGCTTGATAGTTTCGTTGACCTTCCGGCTGAGCATCTTCCAATTCCTTCTGGATAATCCCCTGATCGACCAAAAGCTCTGCGCGCGTGCGCTCATCGAACACCGCCGGATGGCGGTCCATCCATTCCGTCAATTTTTGATACTCTTCGAGCGCATCGACTAAACGCCCCTGCTTGCGCAACGCCCGGGTGAGATTGCGCAGCGTATAGGCAATCGCTTCAGGATCCCCCTGCGGGCCCAAATTGACTTGAATAGCGTAACTCTTCTCAAAATCCTGAATCACCTCCACCGCAACCTGGCCGCGTGGCACCAGTTGAGAAGCGAAGGTGGCCGCTTGATACAGATATTCTTGCGCATACAGTTTGAGTAACTGGGTCTCTTCCTGCGTGATAGACGGGGCAGTAAAGTCCTCTGGCGCCCGTTCAAAGTGCGCGATCTGTTCCTCGGACAGCCCCTGCTTAAAGAAGTGCTGGGCCCTTTGAAGACAATCGTAGGCCAGCTGCAACTCACCGTGATACAGGTAGTAGAGTCTGGCCAAACTGCTGCTCAACATCAGCACTTGGCTCCGTAAGGACGGATTCTCAGACAAAGAGACCGTGGCACCGGTCTCAAAAAGAAGGGTATGCACCAGATCCGCATAGGGTTTTAATTCTTCTGGCTGGCTATTGCGACCCCTTATGCTTTCGTTATCCGTCAAATAACTGAAAACTTTAGACAGTCGCTGGATATTTTTTTCAAGCAGTGCGCGTTGTTCTGACGGATACCGTTTTTGCACCACGCTCAGAAAGGCCGTTTTAAGCTTAATAGTACGGGACTCTCGATCGATGTCCAGAATCGCCAGCTTCTGGTTGTTCAACATCTGAATGGCTTCTTTACCAAACTGCTGGGGGGCATTCACAAAAAAATCAAAGGGGATACGGTGGTCTCCCAGCCAGGATGCCTGCTTAACGAGACTCAATGCACGGGCCGTGATCGGGTTCGTCCCTGCTTCCGTTTCTAGTGGCTCTAGACTCGCCTTGGCGATCTTACTCAGTAAGTCACCTCGCACATCCTGGTGTTTCTCCGGTTGCGCCAAAAAGTCGGAAAAGTTCCTAAAACTCACCACATCGCCTTGGTAGTGTTGGCACAGCTCTTGAATGACTCCGGGATACCCTTGCGTCATCTGAATGACCTGCGCAAAATCACATGCCTCGAGCGGCTCGTTCGGCAGGCACTTCTGAACTAAATCCTTCGCTTGATCCGCAGTAAAAAGGCCAAGGGAAAGCGATTCGACTTCTCGTTCTAGGTTTTGGCTCAGCTTATCCGTCAAGGTCTGGGCCGTGGTATAGATCAGTTGGCCGGACCAAACGGACTTTCCGGAGGACGGTTTGAGCCAACTCAAAACAAGATCGACATTGCTTGGTGTTAACCCGTCCAAGATCAACAGCGAACGGGGATTTTCCCGCACATATTTCTCCACCTGCTGCATAGCCGCCTGCGGGCGTAGGTTCATATGACCGAGCGTTTGACTAATGGCTTGGATATCCGCATGGGCACAGCTCACACTGCTGCAGTCAATCCAGGCAACCAACTTGTAGGATGCGAAGAATGAATCAAGGCGCGGCTTAATCAGGCGCTGAACCAGCGTGGTTTTGCCCACACCAGACGGGCCGGTAACTTCAATCAGGGCGGTGGGCTGATTCTTCAGCAGTTCGAGTAATTCGGCCGACTGCGCTCTGGGAACGTAATGGTCTGGGCCAATTGGTCGAGGACCTAGGGAAAACCGGAGGCCTGACGCAGGCACCGCCGCGTCGGGATGGCCCAAGTCTTCTAAATTTTGCACCGCTTGGAGAGAGTTGTGGGTCGATATCGTGCTGGCTCTCTGGCTATTCGATACGTTTCCTGTTTGCTCCATTTCTTTCCCCTTGTGTCTTTGACTAAAAACTATCGTTCAGTGATCCGCTCAGTTGTTCTCGGTCAGAAATAACTGGGTTTAAACCATTGTGGGCCGACATCTGGTCCAAAGTTAACCTTTTCTATCTATGTGAACACCATAAATCAACACTACACTTAAATAGCTTAGGTAGACGTTTTTCCGTTTGCTAGAGAGTTACTTCACTCTAAAAAATTCTAAGCTCTGGCCAAGACACCAGTCATCCGGCTTTTTTCAAGCCGCTTAGGAATGTCATCGGTTGAATTTCGAGAGACAAAAATCGCCTCTCCTTGGAGGCTGTCGCAAAAGCTGCCCTCCAACTTCAAGTTGACAGCCATTTTAGGTTAGGAGGTGGGGAAATAGCCGGACCATAAAACTCAACGCTGTGCTGCGGTCTGAATAATAAAGTAGGGAGCGTTTGACGAAACGTGTAGAGTCGAAATGTGACACGTTGGCGTTAGGTCTTGCGTATCTGTATTCGCCCCTTTCGTTTGGCGGTGCCTTACTAGCCAAACCGTGACTACATTTCCACATCCCGCTCATCGAACCGGACGTGCGCTACTAACACATCCGGCTCTCGGACAGAACATCATGCCTTCGCCCATGGAAGGTTCTGTGCAAGTTTCGGCAAACGAATGAGTCCCAACTGCTGGTAGAAATACTCATCGGGGTAGCGCGCGACTCCCCCGCTGCGCTGCTTATGTTTCTTGCATAGCTACCGGCGGAGCCGGGTCGTGGTGTATTTGTCGAGAAATCGATATGCGGAAGTAACCGGGCCGAGACTGAAGTAGTTGGCCCATCCGCCTAGTTTCTGATTCAGACGCCTCACCATTTCCCCGGCATCTAGCCATGTCATATTTCGGCTTGTTTGGATACGTGGAGTTGACAAGCTATGTGCTCTACCAGCACTACCCTTGTCACGTCACCCAGCCGCTGCTATGCGAGCAACTGAGCGAATGGGGCATCGAGATCTCGGCGGGGCAGGTGAACACGCTGCTGCAAGAAGGCAAGGAGCGGTTTCATGCGGAAAAAGACGGGCTGTTATCGACCGGCTTGGCGCTCTCGGCGTATGTAACAGCCGATGACACCGGCACGCGGCATCAAGGCCGGAGCGGCTACCGGTAACCAGCATTTCGCGTGGTTCAAAAGCACGTCCACGAAGAGTCGAACCAATTTCTTGGAGTTGTTGCGTGCGGACCATGGCGATTACCAGATCAACGAAGACGCGCTCGCGTACATGAAAAAGCAGAGACTTTCGCAAGTGTTCCTGGACGCGCTGCGTCAACACGAGAGCACAAGCTTTGCTGATCAGGGGGCGTGGCAGCACCATCTGGATCGTTTAGATCTGAAAGCATACAAGCTTCCCATAACCGTTCCACTGCACCTCAAACCACAAATTGATTGGCGGCGCTAATAGACGGGTAATTAGTCGATCCTGAATAAATAGTTTTGCGTATTATTTGATCTAAAAGCACAAACCAACAGCCAATGTATGACGGAATAAAGCGAATAAAAGAAAGAGGTAAAAAAGCCGAAGCTTTCTGAGGATCATTCGTAAGTTATGTCCAGCGCCACAGAGCACAGCGTGCATGGCATCGCCTAATGCTCCTTTAAGCCAATTTCGACCGAGCTTCCCATCCGCTTTCATATGACCAATAGTGGGCTCGATGGCACTGCGTCGTTTGATTATCGCGCTTAGCGTACGGGTAATACCCCGACGCATGCCAGAGTGATAGATGCTTTCACCAGATGCTCTCGGCAACGCTCTAGCAGTCGCGAATCGGTTGGATGCGCTATCGCTTTCTCCATCACCGTGGTGTCAACGATTACTCTTTTTACGCTCGACGCTTTGATGACATCACTACGTTTGGCCGCTTCGATCGTCTCCGCTAATAGCTCTTCTACGCCCGCTTCACCAAGCCGATTACGCCAACGCGTTAGACTCGATGGATCAATCGGTGGTTCTATTTGCAGATACTCCTCCCCCGTGAATACCTGCCAGTATGGGTTTTCTAGCCATGACCGTACAACCTCTTCATCAGACAAGTAGAACGCATATTGCAAATACAACAACCCAGCTATGAGGCGGGGTGAGGTGGCAGGACGCCCTCTCGATGAGGTAAAGCTCTAGCTCATCGATACGCTTAATCCATCCCAATTGATCAAATTTCCTAGACGAACCAACTCATGTTTTAGATTGATCTGCTCTATTAACGGTTGTCTAAACAAATCTGCTTCACTCACTCGCGCCTTCGGTCCCATTCTTGCCTCATCACAAATTGCAGGATTTATTTTCTTAATGTGCCATTTTCTTGCAATTTATGCCACTCTATTTCGACGCAAAACCTTTACCACAAAAGAGCTTACGAATTATTCAGGACCTACTTATTAACTGATGATCTTGATGAAGATGCCGTGGATATAATTTCATTCATAATAAAACCCCATTTCTCGCGTTATTTTTAATAGGAAAATTATTAATAGTAAAAATAAAGAAAAATCCTCTAACTTAGCTACTTCCTTCTAAAATCACCTCCATCGCAAACGAAAAACGGTGCTCTAAAGAATCAAGTGCAACAGGTTTAACCAAATGAACTTTCTGTAATTTTTGAGCTAAACCATTTCAAATGCAAGTTGACTCGCTCGTTTTCAAGCGAAATTGAGATAAGTCGATCCAGAGCGGTTACCCGCTTGGACAGGTAGCGTGATTGCTGGAGCTACTGCTCCTTCTGTTGGCAATGACCGCGCTTCTCGCTCCTCAGTCTGGTGCGGCTCTCCCGTCGCACCGCGTTGTTTTAGTAGTTTTGTATTCCTCGCACTGAGTCCGATCACATCTTGAATGGACATCCCTGGTGTCGTTAATGTTGTTTGTGCTGAGGCCCAATGTAATGTCACGCAACATGCCCCATCATCTCGATGCACTTGCCAAATACGTACCACATTGTCAGAACTTCCCGTTGCCAGCCAGACTCCTTCAGCGTTCGCGCACCAAGTAACAGAATTGACGGCCCCATTAATACCCTGAATCACGGTTAAACATTGGCCCGAAGCAATCGACCATAACCGCACCGTATTGTCACTACTGCCTGAGGCCAGCGTTTGGCCATCGCTTGAAAGCGCAACGCATGTCACCCAGTCGGCATGTCCTTTGAACTCGTGCAACAGCTCTTGTTTAGCTATCGCCCACAGCCGCACTGTCTTGTCATAACTGCCCGAGGCCAGCGTTTGCCCATCGTTTGAGAACGCGACGCTCGTCACCCAGTTGGTATGCCCTTCGAACGTGCGCAACCGTATTCCATTGGCTATCGACCACAGCGTCACCATATTGTCCCGACCGCCCGAGGCCAGCGTTTGGCCATCGCTTGAGAACGCGACGCTTGTCACTGTCACTGAGCCTGTATGTCCTGTGAAGCTGTGCAACCGCCTTTTATCGGCTACCGACCCCAGCAGTACCTGACCGTCATAACTGACCGAGGCCAGCCTTTTGTCCTTGGGTGAGAGCGCGACGCTTGTCACTTTGTCAACATGTTCTTCGAACGTGCGCAACGGCTCTTTTTTGGCTACCGACCACAGCCGCACCGTATTGTCCCCACTGCCCGAGGCCAGCGTTTGCCCATCGTTTGAGAACGCGACGCTTGTCACCATATTGGTATGTCCTTCAAACGTGTGTACCTGTTTTCTCTCGGCGACCGACCACAGTCGCACCGTATTGTCATCACCACCCGATGCCAGCATTTGGCCATCGCTTGAGAACGCGATGCTTGCCACTGAGCGTGTATGTCCTTCGAAGCTGTGCAACAGTCTTTTCTCGGCTACCGACCACAGCCGTACCGTCCTGTCTCGACTGCCAGATGCCAGTGTTTGTCTGTTATTTGAGAACGCAATGCTTTCCACGATGTTGGTATGTCCTGCGAACGTATGCAACGGCTTTTTCTCTGCTACCGACCACAGCCGCACCGTCTTGTCCCGACTGCCCGAGGCCAGCGTTTGATCATCGCTTGAGAACGCAACGCTTGTCACCGCGTAGGTATGTCCTTCGAACGTGTGCAACGGCTCTTTCTGGGCTACCGACCACAACCTCACCGTCTTGTCCTCACTGCCCGAGGCCAGCATTTGGTCATCGCTTGAGAACGCGACGCTTTTCACCTGGTTGGTATGGCCTACGAACGTGTGCAACAGCTCTTTCTGGGCTACCGACCACAGCCACACCGTCTTGTCCTCACTGCCCAAAGCTAGCGTTTTTCCATCGCTTGAGAACGCGACACTATTCACCGAGCAGGTATTTCTTTTGAACGTGTGCAACAGCTCTTTCTGGGCTACCGACCACAGCTGCATTGTTCCGTCCGCACTGCCCGATGCTAGCGTTTGTCCATCTTTTGAGAACGCGACGCTTCTCACAAAGCCGATATGCCCGTCGAACGTGTGCAACGGCTTTTTCTCGGCTACCGACCACAGCCTCACCGTCTTATCATGACTGCCCGATGCCAGCACTTGGCCATCTCTTGAGAACGCAACGCTTGTCGCGAAGTCGGAATGTCCTTCGAACGTATGCACATGTGCAAACGTCTCGGCCTCATAAAGCGCAAGCTTTCCTGACTTCCCGCCTGCTGCGACCACTAGGTAGCGCCCATCGTGCGAATAGCAGCAAGCACCCACCGGTTCTTCCAGTTGCAAGCTCGGCAATTCCCCAAACTGCACCCCGTTCATGCGCGCCCCCTTTAAATCTGCATCGCGCAACCAGATGCCAGTTAAGTTCGTCTCACTGAGATCGGCACCTTGCAACTGCGCTGAATCAAATCCGCCATAGCTCAAATCTGCGTTAGGAATACGAATAGCCCGTAAATCCGCATCATTAAACTGTACCCCCGCTCTGACTAACACCGTGATCGCATTGGCTGCGCCTACCGTTACAAGAGCATTAGCGTTTTTAGAAGCTTCTATCCACGAACGAAGGTGCTCTTTAAATGAGGGTTGTGTCTTAGCTTGCTCAACCAGAAAATCAAGGATGACCGGTTCATTGACTAATGAAAGTTGATTGAATGCATTTTCTGGATGGGGATCCGTGGCCTCAAATTTAGGTGGACATATGGCACGCGCAACTAAATACTCTTGCATCGACTTATGCGGGAACTCGTAATGTTGTTTTTGTTTAATTTGGAATGGCGCATTAAAGCGTAGCAGTCGTGTCTTGGCTCCTTCCTCGAAAAATGCTTCGTACACGTCTGCGTATCGCTTCTTGAAATTTTTATCATCCTGAGCGATTGTCAACCCTGACTTAGTCAGGGTTAGTGCACAATTTTGTATATAGGTAAGACCTTGTGATATGAACCCACCTTCACGTTCAGCAAGTTCTCGCTTAGCGTTCTTCTCTTCGTCAGTTAAGGGAATTGCCCCCAAACGATCTCGCCAGTTTCCCCACCAATGCTGGAAGTATTGTTCGTAGACTACGCCCAACGTTAAATTCTTTGCAGTTTGATGATTTACCTCCAATTCAGGCAAAATCTGCAACAACATGCGCAACACCACTGGCCGCTCTAATTCCTTGCCAAGTGGCGTTAATTGATGAAAGGCTTGCTCGTATTGCGCTATGTTCCAGCGCGGATTGTTTTTTTCGACATAATGCTGAATGTAACGAGAGCGTTGTTCTGGCGAAAACGGCGCCACCGACACTTCCCACAATGCTTGCGGCGATGCCTTAGGGTGGAAGTACGTTTGATAATTCGCATCCAAGTATTCAGGGCGGCTTGTGATCACAAACTTAGCTTTTTCCCAGCGCCATAATTCGTTGAGCTCATAGAAATTACGATTGCGCTCTTTGATTTCATCGTATCCATCAAAAATAAAAATACAGCGCTGGTGCGAATGCACTCGTAACGCTTCAATTTGTGCTGGCGCAAAACCTTTGCTTTGTAAAAATTGTTGGATGACTTGCTTATTGGGATGTTCAATACTTCTGAGTTCAATAAAGAAAACCAATGACGGATCATTTGAGGTTTGAGAGAGATTCTGGTAATCCGTCAATTTTTTAAGCGCCAAATGCCGATTAAAGGTCGACTTCCCAGAGCCTGCAATCCCCTGTAATAAAAATACGTTTGCCTCTGAGACAAAGAATTTTTCTAATTCTGCGTCAAGATCGACTATCTCTTCGCCCTGCGGGCCTTTTTTGATACCTTGAAGAGGAACATACATGGATAAGACATCGCTCTCCCCCGTTCTTTTTAAGGTCTCTTGATAGGCTTGCTTAAATTGTTCAATATTTTTACCCAGTATCGCCAGCGGTTGGGAAGTCGCTTGTAGCGCTTGTCTCTGCGCTGCTTGAATTTCTTCCACGATTCGCGCCAATTGTTTAAGAAACGCTGTCTCTATTTTTCCGAAAATGCCCTCTACGACGTTGTCAAACTCCAGCGCACTTAAGGTCGAAGGTGTCTCCTTTAATTGTGCGATAAGCTTGCCATGCCCCTGCCAAAACTCGTCTAAAAACGTTTTTGCCTCATCATTACCCGCTAACAAGCGTTCAATCAGCTTAAACAGCACGCCATACCGGCTTTGATTGGGATACACCTCTCTTCCCGCTTGGGCTTGCTCTTCAAATCGGACAATATCCTCCATGCGAACTGTCGTCGATGAAATAAAGCGCGCCAGGCATTCTTCATAGCTTTGTGGGGTTAACGAAATCGGAATAATGCCATGTTCATTTGAGTGCACTTTGGCACGGATTTGCAAAAATGCGATTTCCGTCAGCACATGATGAAAGCCTGACTGATAAGGATCTTCTTGGGAAAATTTCCTGACAACCTCACGGATGGCTGCAGTACTCCGTTGCTCAAGGTCTTGACGGTAAGCTGCACGAAGCGCCTGATAAAAATTTTTATAATGCGACCAAGTTAGATAATTTCCCAATACCTCTGAGCAGCACACCGCCACTTTATCGACTGGCTCTATTCCCTCTCTTAACTTAGCTGGCAACAAACAGAGTTGGCTAGTCAAGATATCTTCGAGCCTGCCATCTTTCTCTTCTTCTACAGAACTCGAATACGTTGGCCCCAACGGCGTTTGATCTGCATACAGGCGAGCGCGGATGGTGGACAGCTTTTCGATTAAGTATTTGGAAATATCCGCTTTGGCTTCTCCACAAGCCGGATTGTTATGGGCATACACCAGAAATAAGCTGGGTTTATTCGGGGTCTCCAACGAGGCAAGTATCGAAAGCGCCTTTTCAAATAGACGATCTACCAGCGCACCTTTTTCCTGAATAGCGGCAACCGCCGGTAGTCTCTGTGCTGGCAAAGCCGGCTGAACCCAATTAGGCAGCGGCACAGAAGGTGGCTCTTCAATTTCTGTGCTTTCTTCCTGCTGCCCTAGAAATTGTCTGTACTTAAACTCAATATCATCGAGCAACGCTTTGCCTTCAGTATGATCCGGCTCTAATTTGCAGGCTTTTTTTCCATATGTTTGCGCTTGCTGATAGACCTCTTTCGCATCAACACGACAACCTAATCTCTCTAGCAGGCCAGCATAATCCCGATTAATTCGGGCAAGTGTCCGGCTTACATCGGCTTTAGTTGAATTGATACGGCAGTACGCTAGATCCGCCTCCTTCAGCGCTTGCATATAACTTGCTTGTGCTTGCGTCAGATTACCTTGCCTCTGATAATCAAGCGCGTCTTGGTGATAATCATGAGCAGAAATTAAAGTGACTCTAATGCTACCAGTTGAGCTGCCTATCCCATCCATCTCTCTTCCCCAACTGCGTTATTCAATCAGGCCAACTCTCAGCATCTTCGAATTTCTATTCGAGCAATGATTCTGGAGAGTAATTTCACAGATTTAGACTAAACCATTTCAAATATCAACACCACACTCAAATAGCTTAGATGAACGCTTTTCCGTTTGCTAGAGTGTTCCTTCACTCAAGCGTTGGTCGCATAGCACGATTTACCCGGGTTTTTTTAAGTCATTCGACAGGCCATCGGCTGAATTCTGAGCTGCAAAAAAACGTCCCCCTTGTCTGATAATCCCGATTATCAACCTTGCATTTGCTTTGTAAAATACGAGATTTTTAATTTACATTCACTCGTGTTTTTAGCCCTCAAACTGCTCGTTATGGCCCACGAACCTCTCAAAGTCGGATGACCATATACCGCCAAAGATTACGCCGCATTGCGCGGTTTCGTGCAACGCTCACCGGCAGCGTTGCTCGTCCGCACCTAACGATCCGGTGACCGCACCCCCACGGCACTCGAAGGGGGTGTGCCTGCTTTAAACTACCTGCTGCGATTGATGCTGCAAATGATAAAGCTGCGCATAGCGTCCGTTTTGCTGCAACAGTTCAGCATGACGACCCTGCTCGACAATCTGGCCGGCTTCAAGCACCAGAATCCGGTCGGCCCGTTCGATCGTCGCCAGCCGATGTGCAATCACCAGCGTTGTACGGCCTCGCATCAAGACCTCTAAAGCGGCTTGGACATGACGCTCGGACTCTGCATCCAAGGCGGAGGTTGCCTCGTCAAGAATGAGAATCGGCGCATCTTTATAAATTGCCCGTGCAATCGCCAGCCGCTGGCGCTGTCCGCCCGATAGTCGCATGCCATTGCCCCCAATTGAGGTATCCATGCCGTCAGGCAGCTCTGCCATAAGCTCAGTTAAATGAGCTGCGGCGAGTGCGTGCTGAACACGCACGCGATCAATCGTTTGCCCATAAGCAACATTGGCCGCGATCGAATCGTTAAACAGCACCACCTCTTGACTGACAAAGGCAAGCTGACTGCGCACATCGGTTAGCCGATACTCGGTAAGCGGCACATCGTCGATTAAAATCCGGCCAGCACTAGGGTCGAAAAACCTCGGCAGCAGGTTGATCAGGGTGGTTTTGCCACTCCCCGATTGACCCACTAAGGCGCACACTTCGCCAGGCGCCACCGTAAATGAAAGGTCGCGCAACGTAGGCGCATTGGCTTGCCCATAACTAAAGCACACCTGTTGGAATTCAACCTTACCCTGCGCGCGCAGCAAAGCGCGTCCGCCTCCCGCGGGTTCAAGGGGTTCGTCAATCAGCCCAAAAATCAACTCCGCTGCAGTCACTCCCCGTTGCAACGGCTGGTTAATATCAATCAGATGTTTGAGTGGCGAGATAATCAACAGCATGGCCGTCACAAACGCCACAAATCCGCCGATCGTAGTTTGATCGGTGGTCGACTGCATCACCGCAATCACCAGTACAGCGGCCAATGCAATTGAAGCCAAAAACTGTGTCAGCGGTTGCGCGAGCGCACCGGAAACGGTCATACGCATCGCATAACCGCGCAGGCGCGTGCTCATCGCCGCAAAACGCTTCATTTCGTAAGGCTCGCCATGATGAACTTTGACCACCTTATAGCCCCCTACGGTTTCTTCAACAATATAAGAAAGCTCATTGGTTAAGCGCTGATGCTCGCGGTTTAAGCGCCGTAAGCGCACATTAATTTTGCCGACGAGCCAGCCGATGATGGGTAGAATCACCGCCACAATTAAGGTCAGTTGCCAATTTAAATAAAACAGATAGGCCAGCAGAAAAAGCACCGCTAATGAATCTCGCACCAATGTAATCAATACACCTGTCAGTATATTTAGCACTTGGTTCACTTCAAAAACTACCGCATTAATGATGGCGCTGGCGGTCTCGCGCTGGAAAAAAAACGCACTCGCATGCAACATGCGCTGAAACATATGTAAACGCAAATCGAGCAACACGCGATTAGAGACCCACGACAGCAGATAATTAGAGGCATATTGCGCCGCGCCGCGCACTAAAGCCAAGCCAATCACCGCTAACGGCACCAGCCATTTAAGCCGCGAGGCTTGCTCTTTAGCGCCAAAGCCTTTATCTAATAAAGGCTTAAGCAAAGCGGGAATACCCGCCTCGCTGGCTGCCACAATAGCCATTGAAATGATCGCCAACAACATGATCCAGCGATGCGCTTTCAGATAACTCCAAATACGCGTTAGGATGACAGTAACAGTGGAAGGTTGATTCATAAATGATGAGATACGCTATAATTTTTGGTCAAGCTCAAAACGGAATACCTCTATTATGCCTGGCACCAAGCTTTCTGTTTCATATCCGCTAGCGGCAGCGCAGTCGTTTGCGCTGATTGCGTTATGGTGCGTGCCTATTTCGACTGCGTTGACCAATATCGCACTGGGTCTTTTCGCTATCGCGGTGTTGCTGGCGCCAGAGTTATGGCGTAATTGGCGAAACGCCTTTTCTCATCCCGTGAGTATCGCTACGTTTGCTCTTATATTCGCACTCATCATCAGTGTGCTATACAGTGCTGCGCCGTTCGACGAAAGCATAAAATGGTTAATGAAATACCGCAAACTACTTTTTATTCCACTCTTGATTGCGGCCTTTCAAGACCGGCCGCTAGCCAATGTCGCGCGCCTTGGTTTATGTATCAGTCTCAGTTTTGTCTTACTGCTCTCTACCAGCAACTATCTTGGACTGACCGCCATTGGCCCACTCTATAATGCGAATGATCCCATTACCTATGCCTGGGTATTTAAAAATCATATTACGGCAGGACTTTTTTCAGCGCTGCTCTTTAGCTTAGCGTTGGATATAGCTGAAACAGCATCGTCTGCACGCGCGAAAGGATTCTATTATTTACTCTCGCTGCTAGCACTGGTTAACGTGTTAGTCATGTTGCAAGGCCGCACCGGCCAAGTGGTTATTATCATGCTGGCCATTTACCAAATCGTGCGTAAATTGAGACTGCTCAACTTCCGCCATGATCGTCGCCGGGCCGCGGCTCAAGCTGTGTTTTTGGCTCTTTTAATCGCGGCGGCCAGCGCTTCGCTTTATTTTAAGAGTGCTCGACTCGCGGATACCGGCTCTGAAATCAGTGCCTACCAGCAACTCAACCAGCCTAATGCAACCGGCTTGCGCCTTGAGTGGTACCGTAAAAGCCTGGAGTTGGTTACCCAGCGTCCGTTTTTTGGCTACGGTGCCATGGGGGTGCATGAAGCATTCAAGCAATTGACTGATGGCTATAGTGGCGCCCGTGGCGCAGTTACGGCTAATCCGCACAATCAATATCTTTTGTTTGCGGTCGAGTTGGGCCTAGTTGGTTTAGGGCTTTTTATGTATTTGCTGGTGCAAATTGCACGGGCGGCAGCCCGTCTTCCTATGCAAAGCCGCCAACTGCTGAGCAATTGGCTATTCATCTTTACCATGGGGTGCTTAGTGAATTCTTTATTACTTGATATTTCAGAAGGCTATATGTTTGTTCTCTTAACAGGGATACTGATTGGCTGCGCTCATCGGCCCAACACCCGCACTATAATCAACTTATGAAGCGCGCGACCCTGAGTGTCATTATAGTTGCCATGAATGAGGCACACGATATTGGCGACTGCCTTGAGTCGGTGCGGCATTGGGCTGACGAAATCATTGTGTTTGATTCAGGCAGCACAGATGGAACGCCTGCGCTTTGCCGGGAACTTGGCGCACGCGTCTTTGAAACCGATTGGCCCGGCGATGGACCTCAGAAAAATCGCGCACTGGCGCAAGCTCGCAGCGACTGGGTCCTGTGTCTTGATGCGGATGAACGCGCGACCCCCGAATTGCGCGCAGAAATTGACTCTATACTGATCAACGGCACCCCTCATGCCGGTTTTTCAACGCCACGCCGATCAAGCTTTTGTGGCCGCTTTATGAAGCATTCAGGCTGGTGGCCAGACCGCATCCAGCGCCTATTTAAGCGAGACAGCGCGCGTTTTACTGACGTGGCCGTTCATCCCAGCTTGATCATTGACGGCACCCTCGGCAAATTTAATTCGCCGATTATTCACTTTTCAATTCCGGATATAAAAGAAGCCCTCGATAAAATGAATGCCTATTCAAGCGCCGGAGCGCAAATTCTTTTCGAGCGTGGCAAACAGGCCTCACTCAGTCAAGCAATCGGGCATGGCTTATGGGCCTTCATCCGCACTTACCTGATCCAGCTGGGCTTTCTTGATGGTAAAGAAGGCTTTATCTTGGCCATCGCTAATGCAGAAGGCACATATTACCGCTATCTCAAGCTGATGCTAATGCATCGGCCAAACAGCAAAAATGGCGCACGCTAACTTTCTGATCTCGGTTATTGTTTCAACCTATAACCGGCCAGATGCGCTAGCGTTAGTGCTTGCACAGTGCCTAGCCCAAACTGACACGAATTATGAGGTGATTGTCGCTGACGATGGTTCTGGTGAGTCAACCCGGACTGTGATTGAATCTGCGGCAAACCATACGGATCTTACAGTGAGTCATGTTTGGCAACCTGACCAGGGGTTTCGGGCCGCGGCCATTCGCAATCAAGGCATTGCCCAGGCCCGCGGTGAATACTTAATCTTTCTCGATGGCGATTGCGTGCCGCAAGGTGATTTTATTGCTCGTCACCGAGCGCTTGCCGAAACAGGATGGACAGTTACCGGCAGCCGTATTTTATTGAACCAAGCGCTCACCTCAGACCTTCTGACGCAACGCTTATCGCTAACGCACGCCAATCTGCGTTTTTGGGTCCGCCAGCGCTGTGCACAGCGCAGCAACAAGCTTTTGCCTTTATTGATAAAGTTACCCGACTTCGCACAACGCCGCGTCAATGGCTTCAAATGGCGAGGCATTAAAAGCTGCAACCTTGCGGCATGGGCCGTTAATGTGCATGCAATCAATGGCTTTGATGAAGCGTTTAGCGGTTGGGGTCATGAGGACGCCGACTTTGTCGCGCGGCTATACAACGCCGGCGTGCGCCGCAAAAAAGGCTTTTATGCCACTGAAGTATTGCATCTATGGCATCAAGAGCAGCCGCGGGACAATGCAAGTCTGAACTATAAACGCGTGCTTGAAGTCTTGCAGAGCAAACGTACATGGGCTAGACACGGGTTGGATCAGGCCTTGATAAAGCAGGAACCCGCCGAAACGACTCCATTCGGCTCATGCCGAGTTGAGCGCAGTAAGAGTCGCCAGCCTTCTTTAGGCCGGTAAGAATGCAAGATACGCTACTTTCCAAAGAGCGTCTTGATCCGCTCCCTCACTTCCTCGTGATGAAACGTCTTTTCGTGCATCATTACTTCTTTCTCGATGACGGCAGGCAAGCGGTGTCGAAGATCCTCCACCAGGTGATTTTTTAATATTACGAGGGAGTGGCGTGGCTTTTCTGCGAGTTGCCTGGCAAGCTCATAGGCATACGGCAGCACTTCGGCTCTTGGCAAAACTGGGAATGAAATGCCTCGCTGGGCGAGTTCGGCGCCTCGGTAATTTTTGGCGGTCATCAGCATTTCCTGCGCCAAAGGCAGCCCGAGCTTTTCCCGCAGGATGAGCGTAGAGCCGAAACCGGGCGTAAAACCGTATTTCATGAAATTGGCCGTATACACGCTTTCGTTGCCAAGAATGACAAAGTCGGCAAATAG
This sequence comes from Mycoavidus sp. SF9855, assembly GCF_024582735.1. Taxonomy (NCBI): domain Bacteria; kingdom Pseudomonadati; phylum Pseudomonadota; class Betaproteobacteria; order Burkholderiales; family Burkholderiaceae; genus Mycoavidus; species Mycoavidus sp. SF9855. The sequence goes on along the minus strand of NZ_CP102085.1, from coordinate 972,866 downwards.
ACCGAGCGCGAAGCCGCCACCAATACCATGTCCTTGCATGGCAGAAATGACCGGAATCTCACAACTCAAAGGCAGAGTGTAAATCGGTGCATCGGTGAATTTTCCCTGACCTCTGGATAAATTCAGGAGCATCTCCTGGGTGCCGCCGGCGCAAAAATAAGTGTCATATCCGGTGAGAATCACGACCTTGCATGTCGGATCGGACCCGATGTCCCGAAATACATCGATCAGACCAGTAACAATGCCGTCCGAAAACGTATTCTTATGCTCCCGATCTGCCAGCGTAACTTGCACAATGGAAGGTTCAATGGTGCTGCGATGAACGACGGATGTAGCCATATTAGGAGGACTCCCATGGAAAAATGCCTTGTTCGACGTAGCGCACAATGTTGTCAATATTGCGCGGGTCGGAAAACACCTCTTTGTTCGCGGCCAACGCTAACTGCCGATCTACCACTAAGGAACCACTGAGCGAACTGGCAAAGCGCTTGTAGCGGGCCACCGCAGTTTTATTCAAGCGTTTAAGGCGCGATAGGTGGCGGCGCAGCAGAATATCGCTATTGGGCTCATGCGCATCGACCAAGCCCCAAGCAACTGCCTGAGACACGCTGATAGGGTGGGTCATTAACGTCATGTAGTGGGCTTTCTGCCAACCCACACGACGGCTCAAAAACGGCAACACGCACGCAGGCATTAAGCCGAACAGCAATTCAGATAAACTAAATACAGCGCTGTCATCAGCGATCACAATATCGCTAGCTGCGACAAAACCCACACCGCCGGCGTTGGCCTTGCCGCGCACATGAGAAATCACCACATAGGGCCCGGTAGTGAGCCGTTGCCATAGGTCATACAGGGGCTCAGGGCCGCCGCTGGCGAAAGCCGCTGCTGAGTGACCGTTACCCTGGGTCTGCGCTGCCCGTATAGCCGTGAAATCGGCGCCGAAACAGAAGGTTTCCGGAAGTCCTTCGATAACCAGTACGGTGGCGCTCTCTTCACAGCGATCGAGCACGTCCGAGCATTCAGCGAGCAATTGGTCGTTAATCGTATTCTGTGCGTCAGGACGGTACAGTTGCAAAAAGCAGATGGGGTCCTGAAAACGCACACGTATGGTTTGGTAGGATGGCGCCGTCATGATGCCCACTCGTAGACGCGGTGGAACGCTTTAATCTCCCGCAGTTTCAGATATTTTTTACCGGTTTGGGCAAGCTTGGCGCCAGGAAAAATATCCTCATCGAGGCAGATATTGCGGGTACCGAACCGAAGCTGGCTATTGCCGCTCAGCAAATAGTCGTATTCTTCCATCGATAACGCGTAACGCTGGTCGAGTTGCTGGCCGATCTTGAGTTGCTGCAGGGCGATTTGCCCTTCTTTGCGTACGATACCGCTTAAGAATTCGGAACAGCAACCCGAACCGTAGGAAAAATAACCGATCCGCGCGGGGTTCTGAAAATTGCCATGGTCGATCGTACTCGCCAGCGCCAATAAAACACCACCGCCCATGATGTTGCCAACCCGTCGGCAATAGATCAGTCCAGGCAGCACGCGTTGCTCAAAGTCCGCTTCGATCTCAGCCGGTTTAGCGCCCGTTATCTTGCGCATCATCGTGCGATGAGCACCTTTTACCATACCGCCAAACGGCGTATGAAAGGATAAATATTGAAACGAACGCGCGTAATCTACATCAGGAACTCTTTTTTTATATTCGAGAAAAGCATTTTCGCAGCAATCCAGATACGAAAGCAGCGACAGATCCGCGTCGCCTACCTCCATGTCTGGGGCTGGGCGGCAGGTGTCCATGACTTCGTAGCCGTAATAGCCATTGGCGCCCACGTCGATTTGGAAAATGTGGGGCCGCTCGCTGACCAGAAAAGCGACCGCACCAGCACCAGAGCTTGGCTCGGCGAAGGCAAGCTCTGCCTGCAGCTCATCAGCGCCATCGGCGAGCATAAAGCGCGCAATGTCGGTTGCGATCACCAGCGCTTTGGCGCCAGGTGAGACCTGCGACAGAATGAAATTCACCGCCATTTGCAGGCCAGCGGTGCCGGAATAGCAGGCTTGTTTGATTTCAAACAGGCGGCAGTTCCGGTTCAGTCCAAGATAATGATGAAGATAAGTGCTGAGGGATTTACCAAAATCGATACCGGACTCGGTGCAGGTGATCAGCATTTCAATCCGATCTTTCTCAGCTGCGGACAGCGCATCGACGATCGGCCTAGCGGCATTCGCGCCAAACGTCACCGGGTCTTCATAGGGCAGAGCCAGCGCTTTTTGATCCATCAGCAGATTCTGAAAACGGGCGGTGTCCAGTTTCCGATGTTGCGCGAGTTGGCTGACATCTAGGTAGGTCGTGCCGCCAAATACGTTCATCGCTTCTATGCCAACCGACATCATGGGGTCGTTCTCCAAGTAATGAGTAAGTAATTAGTTATATCTGCGCAAACACAAGGCGGTATTGATACCGCCAAATCCCATACTGAGGGTTAGCGCGGTATCGATAAAGTGCGCGACACTGTGCTGACGAACCCAGTTCAGTGAGGCGTCGATCGGATCGTCCAGGTTTCTCGTGGGATGCAAACGGCCAGCCTGCATTTGGAGCAAAGTTGCAACCACCTCGACTGTGCCTGCTGCGCTCAGGCCGTGGCCGATGATGGATTTAGTGGTGTTGAGATAAGCGTGAGACAGTTGGCAGGCATGAATGGCTTGCAATTCAGTCTCATCCCCGAGCGGAGATCCTGTGCCATGCGGATTAATATAATCGATGCTCTCAGGGGTGCATGCGGCGCGATGCAACGCCGTTTGCATGGCCTTCACTTCACCGTCGACCGACGGATTGGGGTTTTGCTGCGCATCCATCACGAGCCCCCAGCCCGACAGCCAGGCATACGGTTTTACCACACGCTGCTGGGCCGCTGTGGCAGCCTCGACCACCACGACCCCGCAACATTCACCGTAAATAAAGCCATCGCGGTTGCGATCAAATGGCCGACATGCCAGCGCAGGCTCTTGCGCATAGCGGTCCGAGCCCATCGCACCGAGATTGCGTAAACCCCGACATTCCCAGAAGGACACATCCATCAGTGCACCTAAGGCGATACACGTATCAACTTGGCCAGTTTGCACCGCCTGCATAGCCTGGATGATCGCTAACTGGCCGCTCGCCGATGCGCCGCCCACCGTGTAGGCAAGCCCACGGATACCAAACTGCTCGGTACAGAAGCCACAGAGATCGGTATCCATGAAAGATACGCCGTAGGTCGGACTTAGAAATTCCGAACGCGTGGCGTAAGCATCGTGAGCCAGCACTAAATCACGCTGTTGGATGTTCGATCCGCCAACGATAAGGCCGATGCGGGCTGGATCAACTTCATTCAGGCGTGCATCATGCCATGCTTCATGCAGGGTGGACAATGCGACTTGAGTCGAGAACGAAGCGCGTCGAAGCGGCTGGCGCGCAATCTCATCGGGAATCTGCAAAGACGCAATTTCGGCTCCCAGGAAGGCCGAATCTCGCTGGCGGCCAGGACGCTGCATCACGCCGAAAGAAGATTGTGAGCCCAGCAAAGCACGGATAAAATTGCCTTGGCCTTGGCCGATCGCCGAAGTCACCCCGACGCCCGTTATAACTGGCTCAAGCTTCGACGAGTTTCGCATGTAGCAGGTCCGCCAATTCTCCGATGTTGTTAGGCCCGAAGGTTTCTACGCGGGGGATCTTTAGGGATAACGAATCCAGCACCAGCATCACAATCTCAGCGCGATCCACCGAATTGGCGCCCAGATCGTGCAACTGGTCACTGTGCTGAAATGGATGCTGCTCGAGACCCGGCAACACCTCTTGCGTGTGACGGATAATCAACTGAAATATTTCTTCTTGATTCATTATTTTCTCCCTTGAATAGCTGTAGACCAATCATTTTGATTACATCAAAAAAATAAACCTTCACTACCGGCAGTAGCGCTCCAATCATCTTTTAAACATTGGCCCGGCCTTTACGCTTAGTGAGTTCAGCTGACATCAGAAAACTTTGCATGATCATCGGCCAGCTGCGCAGCGCTTGATGGGCAGTCTGCGTCACCCGCTTCTTTATCTGCGTCACCCGCTTCTTTATCTGAGTCACCCGCTTCTTTAAGTATGTCTCCAGTCGCGGTTAGATATTGCTTATTTTTTTGATAGTGTACTTGCATTTCCAACAAAAAGGGATAGGTCGGCAACTCAATGCGTCGTGGCGATTGCCCTTCATGCAATAGCTCCCAAGCGATGCTCTCTCCCTTCACCCAGCAGGCAGCAATCTGCGCGAAATCTTTTTTTGCCAAATAGTGCTGCAGCATTGGCGTTTGGGCCTGTACCTCTCGTCGCACCCCGCCACTTTTAGCGGATTGATCGATGGTGCCGGCAAAAATCGTTCTGCCTGGCGTAACTGACGACGTCACCTCTTGTTGTTTTGAGGCAAAGGTTAAAGCACTGAGTAAGCTAGCTCGATCTTGCACTACCACAGCCCAGCGCAACGGCATCGCTTGGCGCCCTAACTGCAGCGTATAGGCCATGTCCTGTAACGAAAATTGCGCTTGACTCCGGACAAATTGCCCTAGCTGTTCGATCATGGCTTTTAAATGCTCGGCCGTCTTGGCTGATAAAACAATCAGCTGCTCGCTGGCGGGGCACTCAATTTGCGGCGCTTCTCGAAGGTCTGAGGTTCCCTCACGACAGTATTCTTCAAGAATCACACCAGCATAAAAATCACCATAGCCCATCGAATTGATCATCGCACGGCGGGGTATCTCTTGTTCCGCTCCATTGACTTGAATACAAGGACGGTCCCAGGCTTGCGCCTCTTGCTGTAGATAGAACGGAGAATGCTCCAACTCTAAATCAGAGCGCATAGGGCTAACCTGAAGAGTCGGCGCCAATTGTTTATGCTGCATTTGCAGCAGTACTTTAATCAGCTGCGAAATACCTGAGGCTGCCGTAGCATGGCCAATACTGGGCTTCAATGACCCTAGCGCACAAAACTGCCGATCCTGAGTAAATTCACGAAAAGCTTGTTCAGTGGCAAACACTTCAAGCGCATCCGCGATCGCGAATCCTGGTGCAAATGTCTCGACATAGCTGATGGTCCGCGGATCAATCCCCGATTTAACGATATTTTCTTTAATTGAATTCGCGATGACATCGGGGGTTGGCATGCTTGATAGGCCAATATTGCCGACATTATTGGCGACCGTTGATTTGATCACGCCCAAAATAGTGTCTTTATCTTGAATTGCTTTAGATAAGCGTTTTAGCAACACAACCCCAGCGCCATCACAGAATAAAGGCCCATCGCTGTTCGCCGCAAAACTTCGACTGCCAGGATGGCTACCCAGGATACCAAGCTGGCAAGAATACTGATACAACTCTGGATACATCAGCATAATGCCACCCGCAATCGCCGCCTCACATTCGCCATGTGCCAAGCTGGTGCAGGCCATGTGCAGCGCTGTCATGGAAGAAGCGCTGTAGGTGTCAATGACAAGACTCGGTCCGTAAAATTTGAATAAGTGCGACACCATGCCCGACAAACCACCCATGGTATGAGCCGCCATCATTTTAAGTTTATTGGCTTCGGTTAGCCCCATTGGATGAGACATCATACCGGCATAAACGCCTACCCGAGATTGGCACACTTTGTTCAATTCAGCGCTGGTGTAGCCGGCCGACTCAAGTAGAGTCCAGACCATCTGCACAAACAGTTTTTGCTCATCTGTCCAATCAGTACAAATAGAGTGCGTTTCGAATGCCGTCGTGAAAAACTCGGTATTAAAGACCGTGTTGAGTTCTGGAATAAACCCGCCCCATTTGGTGTAGCTACAACCTTGGGCCAGTGCAGTTTGTTTGTCTTCAATATAGAAGCCATCCAGCGACCAGCGATCTGTCGGAATTTCAGTAATACAATCCCGTCCGGTGACTAAATTGTCCCAATATTCTTGCAGAGTGTTTGCTTGCGGGAAACATCCGCTCATCCCGATCACCGCGATGGGTTCAAGCTCGGTGGGATGGCTTTCCGGCATTGCCACTGTATGGTTCCCTTCTTGATGCTGCAGGTAGGGCGGCGAAACTGTGCCAGCATCGGTACGCATTGCAGCCGTTACTTCAAACATAGGCACGAGCCCCGCTGGTTGTGCCCGCGCTAAATAGCCGGCTAACTTTGCAACCGTCGTGTATTTGAGAAACATGGCCGGCGTCATCGATACACCATATTTTTGGTTCAATACACGACTGAACTCCGTCAGCGTAATCGAGTCAAAACCAAATGCACTAAGCGGCGTATCTCGCTCCAATTCCTTGCGTGCAATTTTTAGTTGCGCCGAGATCAGCTCCGTCAACGCATGTTCTATCTGTGACTGTAAGTCACCCGCCGCACTTGGGCCGGGGTTCAGAGTTGCTGTCTCAGCCAGTACATGTTGCTCGCTTGCGTTGGGCAGCATTACCTTCTGTGGCACCCAGTACCGCTCTTTGGCAAACGGATAGGTTGGGAGACTGATCCGCTGCGGTTTTTTTGGACCGTATAACTGCCCCCACTCCACCACCAACCCCTGCACCCACAATTCTGCTAACTTACCTATTTTGCGGCGTACTATCCACTTGCCAATGGCTTCCTGCAACTCTTCATCAGCCCGGAACACCGACAAGATGCGTTGCTCGTGCTTGAGCTCGCCTTCGTAGGTATCTTCCTGAACCGCTTCGCCTCGCAGGTAACGTAACAATCGTTCTTGCAGTACATCGACCGTGCTAACGACCAACGCCAACCTCACCCCCAGCGCTTCGCGCCCCACCTGCAGCGTATACGCCAAGTCGGCCAGATTCACCTCCGGCTGGCGCTCCAAGTACGCTAGCAATTGCTGTATCTGCTGCCGTAGCTGTTCTCCGGTTCTGGCCGATAGGACCACCACCACAGGTCCACTGCATACCGTCGCTACCCTCTGTGGCGCCACATACTCCTCAACGATGACGTGCGCATTGACCCCACCAAAGCCAAACGAACTGACGCCAGCGCGCCGTGGCAATTCCTGTCCTTGCCGATCTCGTAAGGCTTCCCAGGCTTGCGTTTGCTGCACCACATAGAACGGGCTACCGTGCAAAGCCAACAGCGGATTGAGTTCTTCGCAATGCAAGCTTTTGATTAAGGTCCGATGCTGCATTTGCAACAGTACCTTGATCAGCCCGGCCACTCCTGCGGCCAGTTCTAGATGCCCGATATTGCTCTTCACCGAGCCCAAGCCACAACTCTGTCCTGACAACAGTTCTGGGGCCAACTCGGCAAATGCGCTCTTGAGTCCTTGGACCTCGATCGGATCGCCTAAGTCAGTGCCTGTGCCATGCGCCTCGATATAGCCGATTGTCTCCGGCGCCACCCCGGCTTGCTGCAGTGCAGCCTTGATCAGATCAGCTTGCGCTCGCGGGTTCGGTGCTGTCAGTGAATTGGCCCGACCGCCATGGTTAGTCGCACTGCCCTTGAGCAGGCCGTAGATATGGTCCCCATCTCGTTCAGCCGCCGCCAGCGGTTTGAGAAACAGCATACCCACCCCCTCCCCGCGCACATAGCCATCGGCCTGCGCGGAGAAAGTCTTGCAGCGCCCATCCGGGCTTAGCATACCTGCCTGGGTAAAACTCTCGTGCGTCTCCAACGACAGCAGCGTGTTGACCCCGCCCACCACCGCCTGCGCGCACTGGCCACTGCGTAACAGTTCTAGCGCCCGGTGCACCGCGACCAGCGAACTCGAGCACGCCGTCTCGACCGGTTCACTCGGCCCGTGCCAATTTAACCAATAGCTCATCCGGTTCGGACCCATCGATCCCACTACTCCCGCCGCACTGTATCCTGCCACTGTCTCACCCGCCTGCGCTAGCAACTGTCCATAACCGGTCCCAGCCGTCCCCACCAGCAGTGCCGTAGCGCTGCCCGACAAGCTTTGTACCGAGTAGCCAGCATCCTCAATCACTCGGTACACAGACAGCATCAGCAGTCGCTGCTGCGGATCCATCGCTTGCGCTTCGCGCGGCGAAATACCAAAAAAGAGCGGATCAAATTCGTCTATGCTTTCGATCACGCCGGCATGGCAAATCGCCGGCGCTGACCCACGGTCCCAGCGGTTGGCTGGCAATGACCCGATGCTGTCGCGCTGCGCCAGTAGGTTGGCCCAAAAAGCATTGATATCCTCAGCTTGCGGGAAACAACCACTCATGCCGATCACCGCAATTGGCTCGGCCTTAATCGTCTCGCTCCGCTTCGCATCGTCCTTTAGCGTTGCCATTGCAACGTGCCCCTGCCGGCGCCGAGGAACAACAGGAGCTAGCGTTGGAGAAAGAGTGCCGCTATCTGGACCGATTGGCGTCGTCGCCATTGCCGTAAACGCCGGCGCGAGCTCCGCTTGGTATTCCCGCACCAGATAGCCCGCCAGCGCTGCAATCGTCGAATACTCGAAGAATATCGTAGGACTCAGGGTTAAGCCGTACTTCTGGTGCAAGGCGTTGCCGAACTCCGTTAACGTGATCGAATCAAACCCAAATTCACTCAGCGATGTATCGCGCTCCAGTTCCTCACGCGCAATTTTGAGTTGCGCCGAGATCAATCCTGTCAGCACATGCTCTATTTGCGACTGCAATTCGTCAACTGCGGCGGGGTCATCAGCCACCCGTTCCTCGATCGCCACCGGCGATAGTAGCCGCGCTTGGCAAGCCACTTGCAGGTAATGCAGCACGCGGGCCACAACACCATAGCCCACCACCACGTGCGCAGCACTCTGTGCCAGCGCTTGACACAGCGCAGTGATACCCGCGGCACTCGGCATCGCCTCTAACCCGGTATCCCGTCGCAGCCGCTCTTGGGTCGCCGGATCTAGCTGCATACCGCCCTCGGCCCATAACGGCCAACTCACCGATACGGTGCGACCTTGGCGCTGCCCCTGCGCCACCAAGCCGGCTCGGTACTGCGCATAGCTGTCCAAGAAGCCATTCGCCGCGGCGTAATCGGTCTGTCCCACATTACCCCACACGCTAGCCGCCGACGAGCACAGCATCAGCCAGTCCAGCGCCACCTCTCGTGTCGCCTCATCCAAGGCCACTAGACCTGCCACCTTTGGCGCCAGCACCTGCTGTAGGGTCGCGCCAGTCTTCTGCGCCAGCAAACCGTCGTGCACTACCCCAGCGCTATGGATCATGCCGTTCAATTGCCCGTACTGCGCCACGATTTCTATCACTAAGGCCGCCACAGCCACGGCATCGCTCACATCCACGGCCCGGTACGCAACGCGCGCGCCCATCGTCTGTAATTCTTCCAGCACACGCTCTTGCGCCGGCCTTAACGCGCGGCGCCCAGTCAACACTAACACCGGATGGCGGACCTGCTGCGCTATCGCCCGCGCGAACACTTGCCCCAACCCACCCAAGCCGCCGGTGATTAAATAGACACCCTGGTCACGCCAGGGTAGCGTCATCTCTTCGTGTTCCAACGGCGCAAAGTCCCAGACCTCTCGTTGCCCATTAACATACCGCACCATTGCAGAGGGGGATGCCGCCTCGGCTCGCAATCGTTGCGCCAAGACCGGCATCGACACCCCCGCCTCCACTGCTACCACCTGGCACGCCAACAACCGGTACTCTTGCTGCGCACTCCGCAGTAATCCACCTAGCCCCTGCAGCACCGCGTCTTCGCCTTCGCTGGGGACAACCAGTTGCAGCAACAGCGCCTTATTTGGATGGGCTGCAACTTCTTTCTGTAGCCATGCCAACAATTGCATCGCATACGTCGTATAGCGCTGCGCCAGTGTGCCGTTTCCGGTTAACCCCACGCACTGTGCTGTAGGCAGCGCAGCAGCAAGTTCAGCGAGTCTCTTTGGCCCCTCTTTGCCTACCTCACACAACAAAATTCCTTGCACCCCATAGGCCGGCACTGCTGCTGGTTGCGCGATGGTTTGTGCTATCCAGTGCGGTGCCCGCAGAACGGTCTGAGGTGCAGTCACTACATGCTCAGCTGCCTCATGCAAAGTGCGTGCACTGAAACCACTTAAACGTAATGCCACCCGTCCATTCGCATCGACGATGTCAACATCGAACTTGCGGATTGCCGTGCTGTCGCCTGCTCCTGGCTGCACCACTGCCCACGCCGGCGTGGGCAGTTCCCCCCATTGCTGCACCCGCGCCACAGCGAATGGCAACGCCAAGGATCCATCGGTCTTGTCTAGCGTCAGCCCCACGCTTGCCTGTAGCGCCCCGTCTAACATATTCGGCACCCACGCATAGCCGACTGGCATCTCTGCGGCCAAACGTAAAGCACCCACCGCGAGGTGATGGCCGACCCGCAATTCGCCCAGAACCTGGAAGCTCGGACCGTAACTTAACCCTAATTGGGCGAACCGCAGATAACAGGCCTCGCCCGTCAACTGCTGCTCACATTGTGCTAGCACGGCCTCCAGATCCACCTGCGGCGCTTCGCCCATTTCGGCTAGCTGAGCCCAACCCTGGCTATACACGACCGCATCGTCCCCGCTACCGCTGTAGATCTCAAAGCCAATACAGCCATCTTCCTGCATCTCCAGTCCAATATGCACTTCCTGCGGCTGTGTTATCACCAGCGGGCGCAGCCAGGTCACTTCCTGCAAGAGAACCGATCGCCCCGCCGTGCCAATCTCCCCCCCATTGGCCAATGCCACCGCCGCACGCGCCCACTCCAGCTGTGCTACCCCAGGCGCGAGCCGCTCACCTCGTACCACGTGATCGCGGAGGAAAAATTCTTCGCCCGTGAGCGTCGTACTAAAGCGCTGCTCACCAAAATCTGATGTGTTACGGTGTACGAGCGGATGAAGCTGACTTACTAGCCCGCCCTGCACCCTCATCGCCGGCACCCAATATCGCTCTTTGGCGAAAGGATAGGTTGGCAGACTCAGACGAAGCGGCTTGCTCTGCGGGTACAAATTGGTCCAGTCGAAACTCTGTCCCTGCACCCACAATTGGGCTAACTTACGCAACTTCTTGGCACGCATCCACGTCTGTAACAGCGCCTTGTCATCCTCATCCTCCTCAAAGAGTGCCGCGTGCTCGGCACTCTTTTTGACCTGCCCGGTGAAGAGGCCAGGCGCCGATTGACCACGCGTGAATCTGTCGAATGCATCTAACATCTGTGCCCGCGATTCCGTCACCAACGCTAGCCGGTGAATCATCGCCTCGCGTCCAGTCTGCAGGGTATAAGCTAGAGCGGCAAGATCAAGCTCCGTTTTCCCTTCGGCCCACGCCTTCATTTTTGCGGCATACGCTTGCAGCCGTTCCGCTGTCTTTGCCGACAACACGATTAAAACCTGCTGAGGACTCTCCGCCCGGCGCATGTCTACCGATGATGGATAGTCTTCGAGCACCAGATGGGCATTCGTGCCGCTAAAGCCAAATGAACTCACCGCTGCGCGCCGCCGTTGCCCCTCATCCGCCGTCCACGGCGTCGGGGCAGTATTGATGTAAAAAGGACTGCCCTCCACCGTGATACGCTCGTTGAGCGTGGAGAAATTGATCGTCGGCGGCAGCATACGATGGCGCAACGCCAGCAACACTTTGATCACGCCCGAAACACCGGCGGCGGTTAGCAGATGGCCAATATTGCTTTTGACCGATCCTAAAGCGCAGTAGCCCTGCTTCGCGGTATATGAACGGAACGACTCCGTTAAAGCTTCCACCTCAATCGGGTCCCCTAATGCAGTACCCGTACCATGAGCTTCTATCAGAGAGATCGTCTCCGGGTTGATCCCAAAGCGTTCATAGACCTGCTTTTGTAAGGTTATCTGCGAGCTTACGCTGGGTGCCGTAATACCATTCGTGCGGCCGTCCTGATTCACCCCCCAACCCCGCAACACACCGTGGATTAGATCTTGATCGCGTACCGCATCCGTGAAACGCTTCAGCAATAGGACACCCACCCCTTCTCCTGGCACAAAACCATCCGCCCGCGCATCGAAAGTGAAACAGCGTCCGACTTTCGATAGCATGCCTGCGCTGCCGGTCATGATGTGCATATCCGGCCCCGCTGACACATATACACCGCCGGCGAGAACTAAGTCACTTTGTCTGAGCATTAAGCTGTCGCATGCCTCAGCGATGGCCACCAACGACGACGAACAAGCGGTGTCAATCGCCAGGCAAGGACCCTTCAAATTCAGAAAATAGGCGATCCGGGCCGACAAAATCGACGACGCACTCCCGAGTAACCCATGGGCCGTCAGCTCGCTACCGTCGCCAACCCGACCATAATCGCTAGCGCCACAACCCACATACACACCGCAGCGGCTATTCGACAAAGTTTGCGGATTGATGCCTGCGGCCTCGATACAATTCCAACTATGCTCCAAAAACAGGCGTTGCTGAGGATCCATCCACTGTGCTTCGGCCGGTGAAATGTTGAAAAATAACGGATCGAAGCACTCTGCTTCCTCCAAGACCCCCATCCATTTGCTGTACGTCCGACCTAGGATAGCCGGGCGCGGATCATAGTACCCCTCGATCGGCCAGCGCTGCGCAGGAACTTCCGACACGCAATCCCTACCCTGCACGAGGTTATCCCAAAACTCTTCTAGGTTTTTTGATTTTGGAAAGGCTCCCGACATCCCTACAATGGCAACGCCCTCCTGTTGCGGTATTGGCTGAACAACGTCCGCACCAACGGTATAATGGTGCTCTGGTGCCATCGGCACGTTCGCTGTTTGAGTTGGAACCTCATCGTGCGATTCGCCAGGCGGCATCGAGGTTCCAAGTAGCGGGTTTTTAGCGTTGTCCGAGTTGCCCCCCGCTAGAGGATTAAGAAGCATCGATCGATCTGTTATATCACCAACTGTTGGCTGATGCATTGGTGCACTCTGCACGCTCAGGCCCAGCGACGACAGATGCTCCGCCAGGCACCGGATGGTAGGATAGTCATACAGGCGTGTCACCGGCAACGATAGACCAAAAGATTTATTGATCGCTTGCACCCATTCCACGCCAGTGATCGAATCCAGTCCAAGTTCAGCAAACGGATGATCCGCATCGATGTCCGCGTGCTCCAGATACAATACTTCAGCGAGACTCCTGGTCAGTTCTGCCGCCAAGATTTGTGGCGATGCGCAGCGACTACTGCTGACACCGCTTAATCCTCTAGCCACCTCCACCACCGGTAAAGGTGTTATCTCATCGGCTGTGCCATAATTCGCTACTCGTGTGCACTGAGCGCTGCTAAGCAAGGAGGGCACTTCGTTGAGCAATTCAACCTCAAGCGTTTGCAACGCGATGCCGCTTGGCTTATCCGTCACACTCTCGGCACTAAGCAGAATTCCGGGCTTATCCTCCAACTGCACTCCCGCCGATATGACCGACTCACCTCGCACCGCCTGATCCTGCACCGTCGTCGGCGCCCAGTACCGCTCCTTAGCAAAAGGATAGGTTGGGAGACTGATCCGCTTTGGTTTTGTTTGACCGTATAACTGCTCCCACGCCACCACCAGCCCCTGCACCCACAACTCTGCCAGCTTACCTATTTTGCGGCGGGCCAGCCACTTACCGATGACTTCTTGCAACTCCTCATCAGCCCGGAACACCGCCAAGATGCCCTGCTCGTGCTTGAGCTCGCCTTGATAGGTGTCCGCGCCAGTCGGCTCACCTTGCGCATGACGTAACAAGCGCTCTTTGAGTACTTCGACCGTGCTGACCACCCACGCCACTCTGACCCCCAGTGCCTCGCGCCCCACCTGCAGCGTATACGCCAAGTCGGCCAGATTCACCTCAGCCTGGCGCTCCAGGTACGCCAGCAACTGCTGCACCTGCTGCCTTAGCTGCGCCTCGTTTCTGGCCGATAGGACTACCACCACAGGTCCACTGAAGACCATCGCAGGCCTGTGTGGCGCCACATACTCCTCAACGATGACATGCGCATTGACCCCACCAAAGCCAAACGAACTCACCCCGGCGCGCCGCGGTAATTCCTGTCCCTGCCGGTCTCGTAAGGCTTCCCAGGCTTGTGTTTGCTGCACCACATAGAACGGACTGCCGTCCAACGCCAGCAGTGGATTCAGTTCTTCGCAATGCAAGCTCTTCACTAAGGTCCGGTGTTGTAGCTGCAGTAAAACCTTAATCAGGCCCGCCACCCCCGCGGCCAGTTCCAGGTGCCCAATATTGCTCTTCACCGAACCTAAGCCGCAACGCTGCGCGGGTCGCTCTGAGGACAGCTCTGCAAAGGCGCTCTTAAGCCCTTGCACTTCGATCGGATCCCCTAACGCGGTACCCGTGCCATGCGCTTCAATATAGCTGACTGTCCCAGGTTCTACCCCAGCTTGTTGCAGTGCAGCTTTGATCAGATCCGCCTGTGCTCGCGGGTTTGGCGACGTCAGTGAATTGGCCCGCCCACCATGGTTGGTGGCACTGCCCTTGAGCAAACCATAAATATGATCTCCATCGCGCTCGGCCGCCGCTAGTGGTTTGAGAAACAGCATGCCCACCCCCTCCCCGCGCACATAACCATCAGCCTGCGCGGAGAAAGTCTTGCAGCGTCCATCCGGGCTCAACATGCCCGCCTGGGTAAAACTTTCGTGCATGTCCATTGACAACAGGGTGTTGACCCCGCCTACCACCGCCTGTGCGCACTGCCCGCTGCGCAGCAATTCTAGCGCTCGATGCACCGCGACCAGCGAACTTGAGCAAGCCGTCTCGATCGGTTCACTCGGCCCATGCCAGTTCAACCAATAGCTCATCCGATTGGGTCCCATCGACCCTACCAGTCCCGCCGCGCTATAGCCGGCCACCGTCTCGCCCGCCTGCGCCAGCAAATTTCCATAACCGCTACCGGCGGCAGCCCCGACCAGCAGTGCCGTAGCGCTGCCCGACAGGCCCTGCACTGAATAGCCGGCATCCTCAATCACTCGGTACACAGACAGCATCAGCAGTCGCTGCTGTGGATCCATCGCTTGCGCTTCGCGCGGCGAAATACCAAAAAAGAGCGGATCAAATTGGTCTATATTTTCGATCACACCGGCATGGCAAATCGCCGGTGCTGACCCACGGTCCCAGCGGTTGGCTGGCAATGACCCGATGCTGTTCCGCTCTGCCAGTAGGTTAGCCCACAAGGCATCGATATCCTCTGCTTGCGGGAAACATCCGCTCATACCGATCACCGCGATCGGCTCGACCCGGCTCGGCCCGTACTCACTCGCCTCACGCCTAAGCGGTGCCGCCGCAAGGCGTCCTCGCCAATGGCTACGGGTGGATGCAAACGGCTGAGGCAGAGCGCTGCCATTTGGACGGATTGGCGTCGCCACTGTTGCGGTAAACACCGGTGCCAGCACCGCTTGGTGTTCCCGCGCCAGATAGCCCGCCAGCGCTGCAATCGTCGCATACTCGAAGAATATCGTGGGACTCAGGGTTAAGCCGTACTTCTGGTGCAATGCGTTGCCGAACTCCGTTAGCGTGATCGAATCAAACCCAAATTCGCTCAGCGCGGCATCGCGCTCCAACTCTTCGCGCGCAATTTTGAGTTGCGCCGAGATTAATCCTGTCAACCCATGCTCTATTTGCAACTGCAATTCGTCAATTGCAACTGGGTTATCCGCACTTCCCGTCACCGTTGGCAGTCGCCGCGCTTGGCAAGCCACTTGCAACTGATGCAGCACGCGGGCCACGGCACCATAGCCCACCGCCACGTGCGCGGCGCTCTGTGCCAGCGCTTGACACAGCGCAGTGACGCCCGCAGCACTCGGCATCGCCTCTAACCCGGTCTCCCGTCGCAGTCGCTCTTGGGTCGCCAGATCTAGCTGCATACCGCCTTCGGCCCACAACGGCCAATTCACCGATACGGTGCGACCTTGGCGCTTTCCCTGCGCCACTAGGCTTGTTCGGTACTGCGCATAGCTGTCCAAGAAGCCATTCGCTGCAGCATAATCGGTCTGCCCCACGTTGCCCCACACACTCGCTACTGACGAGCACAGCACCAGCCAATCCAGCGCCACCTCTCGCGTCGCCTGATCCAACGCTATCAAGCCCATCACCTTCGGCTCCAGCACCTGCTGTAGGGTCGCGCCAGTCTTCTGCGCCAGCAAACCGTCGTGCACTATCCCAGCGCTATGGATCACGCCGTTCAATTGCCCATACTGCGCCACTATTTCTAGCACTAAGGCCG
The DNA here is from genome assembly GCF_024582735.1 of Mycoavidus sp. SF9855. Taxonomy (NCBI): domain Bacteria; kingdom Pseudomonadati; phylum Pseudomonadota; class Betaproteobacteria; order Burkholderiales; family Burkholderiaceae; genus Mycoavidus; species Mycoavidus sp. SF9855. The sequence goes on along the minus strand of NZ_CP102085.1, from coordinate 956,706 downwards.
CCACGGCCACAGCATCACTCACATCCGCAGCGCGATATGCAACCCGCGCGCCCATCGTCTGTAATTCCTCCAGCACACGCTCCTGCGCCAGCTTTAACGCACGGCGCCCAGTCAACACTAACACCGGATGGCGGACCTGCTGCGCTATCGCCCGCGCGAACACTTGCCCCAGCCCGCCCAAACCGCCGGTGATTAAGTAGACACCCTGCTCACGCCAGGGTAGCGTTGTCTCTTCGTTGTCCAACGGCGCAAAGTCCCAGACCTCTCGTTGCCCATTAACATACCGCACCATTGGCGAGGGGGATGCCGCCTCGGCTCGCAATCGTTGCGCCAAAACCAGCATCGACACCTCCGCCTCCACCGCTACCACCTGGCACGCCAACAACCGGTATTCTTGTTGCGCACTCCGCAGTAATCCACCTAGCCCCTGCAGCACTAAGCCTTCAACTTCGCTGGGGATAATCAGTTGTAGCAAGAGCGCCTTATCCGGATGGGCTGCAACTTCTTTCTGTAGCCATGCCAACAATTGCATCGCATACGCCGTATAGCGCTGCGCCAGTGTGCCGTTTCCGGTTAACCCCACGCACTGTGCTGTAGGCAGCGCAGCAGTAAGCTCAGCGATCCTCTCTGGCCGATCTTGGCCCACTTCACACAATAAGATCCCGTGCCTCTCATAGATCGGGGAGAGCGCTGCTTGTACAGGGGCTTGCGCCGTCCACTGCGGCGCTAATAGGACCGTCTGAGGAGCCGCGACTGCCTGCTCAATGGCCTCATGCACAAGAATTGCTCCAGGCAGAGGTCGTGTACTGAAGCCACTTAAGCGCAGCGCCACTTGCCCATTCCCATCCGCAATTTCAAGCTCTAACTTGCGCACCAACGCACTGTCGTCGACGCTTGGGCGCACCACAATCCACGCCGGCATCGGCAGTTCACCCCATTGCCTCACCTGGGCTACCGCGAAGGGTAGCGCTAAGGGTGCATCCGTCTTATTTTGCGCCAGGCCCACGCTTGCCTGCAGCGCCCCATCCAACATATTTGGCGCCCAGACATAACCGGCTGGCGCATCTGCGGTCAAGCGCAAGGCACCTACCGCAACCTGATCGCCTAGCCACAATTCTTTTAAAACCTGGAAGCTCGGACCAAACTCTAAGCCCTGTTGCGCAAACTGTGCATAACACGCCTCCCCCGCCACGGTCCGCTCACAGTGTGCCCGCACTGCCTCTAGATCCACCTGCGGTGCTTCACCTACCGCCACCCATTGAGCCCAACCCCGGCTATACACAACGGCTTCATCCCCACTATCGCTGTAGATTTCAAAGCCAACCCGACCGTCTGCCTGACTCTCCAAACCGATATGGACTTCTCGTGGCTCGGCTACCACCAATGGGCGCAGCCACATCACCTCTTCCAGCATCACGGTCTGTCCTACCTCACCATGACTCGCCAACGCCACCGCCGCGCGCGCCCACTCCAATTGGGCAGCTCCAGGCACAATACGCTGACCTTGCACCACGTGGTCGTGCAGGAAAAATTCCTTGCCGGTCAGCGTCGTACTAAAACGCTGTTGGCTCAAATCTGACGTATTTCGGTGCAGCAACGGATGCAATTGGCGTTCTAACCCATTTGGCACCACCCGTGTCTGCCCCCAGTACCGCTCCTTCGCAAACGGATAGGTCGGAAGGCTCATCCGCCGCGGCTTGGTTTGACCATATAACTGTCCCCACTCCACGGCCAGTCCCTGCACCCACAACTGCGCTAGCTTGCGCAACTTCTTGGCACGCAGCCACGCCTGCAACAATACATCGGCGTCCTCATCATCCTCAAAGAGTGCCGCGTGCTCGGCACTTTTTTTGACCTGCCCTGTGAAAAAGCCAGGCGCCGATTGACCACGAGTGAATCTGTCAAGCGCATCCAGCATCTGCTCGCGCGACTCCACCACCAACGCCAGCCGATGAACCATCGCCTCACGCCCAGTCTGTAGGGTGTAAGCTAGAGCAGCAAGATCAAGCTCCGTTTCCCCCTCGGCCCACGCCTTCATTTTTGCGGCGTACGCTTGCAGCCGCTCCGGGGCCTTTGCCGACAACACAAGCAAGACCTGCTGAGGATGGTCCACCCGACGCACGGGTACCGACGATGGGTATTCTTCCAGCAGCAGATGGGCATTCGTACCGCTAAAGCCAAATGAACTCACCGCTGCACGCCGCGGTTGATCTCCCGCCACCGTCCACGGCTGCAAATCAGTATTGATGTAAAAAGGACTGCCAGCCACTGCGATACGCTCATTGAGCGTAGAGAAATTGATCGTCGGCGGCAGCACGCGATGGCGCAACGCCAACAACACTTTGATCACGCCCGCAACGCCAGCGGCAGCGAGCAGATGGCCAAGATTGCTTTTGACCGATCCTAAAGCGCAGTAGTCCTGCTGCGCGGTATATGCACGGAACGATGCCGTTAAAGCTTCTACCTCGATCGGATCCCCTAATGCCGTACCCGTGCCATGAGCTTCGACCAGGGAGATCGTCTCTGGATTGATCCCAAAGCGTTCGTAGACCTGTTTTTGTAAGGTTATCTGCGAGCTCACACTTGGCGCCGTAATACCGTTCGTGCGGCCGTCCTGATTCACCCCCCAACCCCGCAGGACACCGTGGATCAGGTCTTGATCGCGCACTGCATCCGTTAAGCGCTTAAGCAGTAAGACACCCACCCCCTCTGCCGGCACAAAACCATCCGCTCGTGCATCGAAAGTGAAGCAACGTCCGACTTTCGATAACATGCCTGCGCTGCTGGTCATGATGTGCATATCCGGTCCTGCCAACACACATACGCCACCCGCAAGAACTAAGTCGTTTTGTCTGAAGATTAAGCTGTCGCACGCTTCAGCGATGGCCACCAACGACGACGAACAAGCGGTGTCAAGCGCCAAGCAAGGACCCTTCAAATTCAGAAAATACGCGATTCGGGCCGACAGGATCGACGACGCACTCCCCAGCAGTCCCTGGGCGGTCAACTCGCTGCCATCACCCACTCGACCATAGCCGCTAGCGCTGCAACCCACATACACGCCACAGCGGCTATCTGACAAAGTGTGCGGATTGATGCCCGCGGCTTCGATACAGTTCCAGCTATGCTCTAGAAACAGACGTTGCTGAGGATCCATCCATTGCGCTTCAGCCGGGGAAATATTGAAAAACAACGGATCGAAGCACTCGGCCTCCTCCAACGCCCCCATCCACTTGCTATACGTTCGGCCCAGCGTAGCCGGACGCGGATCGTAGTACTGTTCGATCGACCACCGCTGCACAGGAACTTCCGACACACAATCCCTACCCTGCACGAGGTTATCCCAGAACTCTTCTAGGTTTTTTGATTTTGGAAAGGCCCCCGACATCCCCACGATAGCAACGCCCTCCTGCTGCGGTATCGGTTGAATCTCCGGCGCCGCAGGTACTGGACGGGGCGCTGCAGACAAGCGTGGGGCTGACGCAGCAACCAGACCATGAGTTTCGCCTGGCAGCATCGATGCGCCAAGTAACGGGTCGCTTAGGACCATCGGCGACAAATGCTCGGCCAAACGCCGGATGGTGGGATAGTCATACAGCCGTGTCACCGGTAACGACAAACCAAAAGATTGGTTAATTAACTGCGCCCATTCCACGCCAGTGATCGAATCCAAGCCAAGCTCAACAAACGGATACTCTGTATCAATCTCCGCGCACTCCAAGTACAGTACTTCGGCAAGACTCTTGGTCAGTTTTTCTTGCAAGCTCTTTAGCGACTCAGAGCGATTGCTGCCCGTTTCTAGCACGGGCGAATCCATTATGTCAGTCGATGTTTCATGATTCGCCAATGATCCAGCTGGTACGCTCAGAACCATCGGCAACAGGTGCTCCGCCAAACGCCGGATAGTGGGATAGTCATACAGGCGTGTCACCGGTAATGACAAACCAAAAGATTGGTTGATTAACTGCGCCCATTCCACACCCGTGATCGAATCCAAGCCAAGCTCGACAAACGGATACTCTGCATCAATCTCCGTGTACTCCAAATACAATACTTCGGCGAGAGTCTTGGTCAGTTCTTCTTGCAGGGTCTTTAGCGACGCGGGGCGACTGTTGCTTGTTTCCTCCGCTGGCGAATCAGTTGCATCTCTGCCTGTTTTGTGATTCATCGCTGGCACGTATTGATTGCCGCTGGCCGGCGTTGGCACATCGTTGCGCAGGTCAGTCTCAAGCGTCCGCAACGAAATACCACTAGGCTTACCTGTCGCACCCTCTGTAGCGGGCCCAATTCCCGGCTTATTAGCGGCCGCGCGCGTCCTCTCCAGTTGCACTGCCCTCGGCACGACCTGCTCGCCCCCCACCACTGGATCCGGTACTGCCTTCAGCACCCAGTATCGTTCTTTAGCAAAGGGATACGTTGGCAGGCTGATGCGCTTTGGTTTCACTGCACCGTATACGTGTCCCCACGCTACCTCTAGTCCTTGTGTCCACAACTGCGCCAACTTATCAAGTTCGCCTTTGCCAAGCCACGCTGCGATGCTCTTTTGCTGATCTTCATCAGCGCGAAACATCGCCAATGTTTCCTGGCCGCGCTTGAATTCACCCTGGTATATATTTTCCTGAGACGCCTTGCCTTGCGCATAGCCCAACAACTGTTCTTTCAGCTCATTGATGGACCTCACCACAAGCGCTAACCGAACGTCCAAGGCCTCGCGTCCTACCTGGAGCGTATACGCTAGGTCGGCCAGGTTCACCTCAGCCTGGCATTTCAAATATGTCTGCAATTGCTGTGCTTGTTGCCGCAGCCGTGCTTGGCTTTTGGCCGATAGCACAATGATTACCGGCCCGCTCAACATCGTTGACGTCTTCTGTGGCGAAATATATTCCTCAACAATAACATGCGCATTGGTGCCGCTAAAGCCGAATGAACTCACTCCCGCCCGCTTTAGCCCGGCCGGCCACCTCTGGGTTTGCGCGACGACCTGCACCGGCAAGCGCTCCCAAGGAATATACGGGTTTGGTGTTGCAAAATGCAACTGTGCTGGAATCACTCCGTGCTGCATCGACAGGACCGTCTTAATCAGCCCGGCAATACCCGCCGCCGCTTCTAGATGACCCATCACACTCTTGAGCGAGCCAATCAAAAGGGGCTGATTGGCTGAGCGACCCGCCCCCAATACTTGGGCAGCGGCCATGATCTCGATCGGATCGCCTAGTTTAGTACCCGTTCCATGTGCCTCCAAGTAGCCGATCTCGTGCGGCGCTAACCCCGCCTGAACTAGCGCCGCTTCAATCACTGCCTGCTGCGCCAACTGGTTCGGCGCAGTTAAGCCACTGCTGCTGCCATCTTGATTGATAGCACTGCCCCGGATCACTGCCATGATCGGGTCCTCATCGGCCTGCGCATCAGATAAACGCTTCAAAACCACCGCCGCACAGCCTTCCCCTCGCACATACCCATCTGCCGACGCATCGAATGTCCGACACCGCCCATGAGGTGAGAGCATACCTGCCTGTTCGTAGGCTAGAAACCGCTTGTCATCGAGCAATAGATTCACCCCAGCCGCCAAGGCCAGAGTGCACTCCCCGCCCAATAGGCTGCGACATGCCGTGTGCACGGCTACCAGCGATGAACTGCAGGCAGTATCGATACTGAGTGCCGGACCTTGCCAATCAAAGAAATACGACAACCGACCTGCCGCCACCGAACACGCATTACCGGTGGCAAAGTGGGCGTTGATGTCCGCCTTGCTGCCATTGCGCGTAATCACATCTTCGTAGTCACTGCCCATCATGCCTACGAAGACTCCACTACGCGTCCCACGCAGCATGGCTGGCGCGATCGCAGCAGATTCCAGTGCTTCCCAAGCGACCTCTAATAACAAACGTTGCTGTGGATCCAATAATTTCGCCTCACGTGGCGAAATACGAAAGAAACCCGCATCGAAGCACTCTACCTCGGTCAGAAAGCCTGCCTGCCAACGACATGGCTCTGCTTGGCTCCCCCACAGCACCTGCCGGTGGGCGGGTAACGCCCCCACCCCATCACGCGCTGCCAGCAATTCTTGCCAGAACTGTGCCGGGGTATTCACTCTATCCGGCAGGCGACAAGCCACACCAATGATCGCGACGACTTGGTCCTGGCGGCTGGACTCCTGCCCTGAACCATGACTCGCTGAAGCATGTGTCACACGTGCTGGGACTATGCTTGCCTGCGGCGCTGGCGTCACGGTTGTCTGCGCTACCGGCTGAACCGCGACCTGAGCCATAAAGTATCCAATGATCGCCTCAGGCGTTCCATAGCTAAAGAAAAACGTCGAGGGTAACGACTCTCCCAGGCGAGTACTCAGCCGCCTTCTTAATTCAAGCAACTCCAGTGAACTGAGCCCCATCTCCATCAGCGGCGCCTGGGGATCATAGGCTGGCGCCCGTTGACTGCCCAATACCTCTATCACAGCGCTGCGCACGATCGGCTCAACCTGATTGACAGCTCGCGTAGTATCAGTCGATACCGCTTGTGGACCTGCGGTTTCGACGACCGTCTTCTGCTCAGAGCGCAAGCGATATTCAATTAACACCCCAGCCCCTTCGTTCTCTGTGTCTCCCGGCCTGAACCCCGGCAGCACTTCGCGTATCACGGCACCATGCGAAGCATGGAAATGCAACATCGGATCAATCAATTGGCCCTGTTCGTCGCGTAACTCAATATACTGATCGAGGCTGCACTCCGCCTGATACTGACTATAATGAGCGCAGCGTGTGACACCCACGATAGCCTCTACACCGTCAAGCAGCGAGCCATAGACCAGCATCAAGTCAAGCAGCGCATCACTGAACCCTCGTCCATGCATCTCGGGCGCAACAAATAATCCTAACAACTGCACATAGCGGCCTTCTGCTTGGCATAAACACCCGACTTCGGCATAGCAGATGCTGCGCAGTGCTGCGACAGAATCAATGCGCTGCGTATACAACACAGCCGCAATCTGTCCGGCAAACTCCAATACCATTTGCTGCTGTGGAACATCACACACGCGCCGCTTTATTTCCGCAGTGGAGATACGCATGGCGCTTGGCTCGCACATCCGGTTAAGATGCTTGAGGCGAGATAGATCGGCTCGTACTGGATGACGAATCGTATAAGACTGGGGGATCAACCGATGCAAAGAGAGGCGGGTAAAGTTCAGCCGCTCGGGAAAAGTGCGCGACAGGCCCGGCTCAGGAAAGAGGCCAACTTCAGCTGCCGCCATTAAAAAAACCGAAGCTTCGACCAGTTGCTGACCAGAAAACGCTTTAAAAGCATCAAAATGAGCGCTTTCTGTCATATTCCCCAGGCACTTAACGGTATTCGGCCGCAGACAATGCACCTCTAGTGAGAGCAAACCAAAGCGAGAAACTGCCATGCGCCAGCGGCGCAGATGCTCAACCAATCCCTGTACTGCGTGGGCAGGTTTGATTTCGCTGCCATCGCGCGCTATGTATACGCCAGTGTAATTCAAACCCTCTCGCCGCCGAGCCGCTCTCTTGTCTTCAATCGACAGGAACGGGCACTCATGGTCTAAAAACGCCCGCACATGCAAAATGTTTTCTGGATCTTCGATGCCTGCTGCGGCTAAATCAGTGATCAATTGCTGCGGGTCTGCGATACTTCCCCGCACCAGTAAGTGTGGTAACCCAGCCAACGTTTTTCCTGTGGCTTCAAGTGATAACGCATTGTCGTCTGCGCCGATCAGCGTGAGTGGATACTCCGCCAATGCCTGCCCTCGTGCTGAACGCGTTTTGATAAGCTGGTAGATTCTGAGCAGTAAACTCCCGTCACCGCACCCCATATCCGCGATGTAACGGGGTTGCGTGGCTAAAGGGGGGTGATCGAAGATGCGTAGAATGAGCGTGTCAAGCTCAGCAAAGTGGCTTTGATGTTGCACGCCACTGGCGATAATATTCAGGGTCCGGTCCAGATGCAATTCATGCCTCGGCTCATCTTGGCCAAAGATGTCCTGAGCTTCGCCGAACAATAAATCATCAAGATGACGAAGCATCGGTGTGTAGGACACCACCGTACCCAAAACACCACTATTCGCCAGCAACGCCCGGCCACTCGGCGTTAACTGAAAATTTGCCGCCTCAACCTGCCCCCAGCCACGCTGAATGAACACGGTTTGCACCGCGTGTAACGCAGCCACTGATATGTCGCTTGGCTGCGTTTGTGCCAATACGTCACTACCCAATGTGTGCAGGTGTGCTAGCAATGGCGTCAACAAAGCGCCGTCCAAGAGGCTCGCCACCATTGGCTCGACTCCGGGCCAACTAGCGTTACAGCGATCTAGCCAGCGCAGTAAGTATTCGGACTGCTCAGATTGTTCAACCGCTAGCGCTTGCACCAGCGGTAGTTGCGCCAACTCCTCTAAATCGCTCGGCAACTGCCGTGCCAGACAAGCACCTGCGACCACTCCATATCGGTCCGCTTCAACCCACTCCACCCAACCTAATTCATATAAGAGCCGCAGACCCGCATGCAGATGCCCAACATTGCCTCGGTAGCGTGATGCCAGCTTCTTAAGCCTCATCGGTCGGGCTGACATCGCCTGCCAAACTCCGTGCCGGACGAAGCTACCAATCACATGTGAAGCAACCCATCCATTAGCCAATCCATTGATGACGTCTAGCATAATGACTCCCCCTCAAACGTTATATTTTGTTATATGACGCCTCGCCACATAGGTGACGGACTAGGTTAATCTTAAGACTTGAAAGTGACGGATATCATAAGCAAATTTTATCCGGCATGCATCTCTTTTTATTTTATTGGCCCCAGCCCTTTGCTTCTGCTAGAGATATATTCCGCGTAGTCCTACGGAGTTTCATCAAACTAGGGCGTGTTGACGTTTCACATAGACAGCCACAAGAAAGTGCAAGCCATAGCGACCCCACTCTCATAATTGCGTTTTAACTTATCGAATCGGGCCGCTACACCTATTGATTGCTTCATGTCTTCATAAAAAACGGCTCTTCTTCTGGTAATAGACCAATCTAAGCTTCCGCCCTGACAGCTCTAAAGGCCTGAATCAACGTAGCTTTTTGTTCAGATGTCAGAGGAATAGGTTGCCCCGGCCCAGTCGCCGTATAAAAATGAAGTTGATTTCCTTGAATATACAGCGACGCTATACGATAACAGCTGTAACCAAACAAAAACCTCTTATATACCGTTTGAATTTCTTCCACTTCCAAGACGGGCAGCACTGTGTAAAGCTGATCAATATGCGAGTCTAAGCTTCCGGCAGCCACAGACCTGACATACTTGTCTTCATCCTGTAACGCTGTGATCAAGGCCGCGATAGCGGTGTCAGACAGCGTTTCCTGTCCGCCCAATGCCTGGGCAGCCACATACCTGACCCACCTGCTGCATTCATCCTGTAACACTGCGGTCAAGGCCTCTCGGACAGCGTCAGACAGCGTTTCCTGTTCGCCTAATGCCCTGGCAGCCTGATACCTGACATCCTTGTTTTTATCCTTTAACACCGTGATGATCAAGGTCGAGAGAGCGTTGGTGTCGGTGGGCAGCTGTTTCTGTTGGCCTAATGCCTGGGCAGCCGCAGACCTGACAGACGGGTCTTCATGCTGTAACGCTGCGATCAAGGCCTGGCTGGTAGCGTCAGACAGCGTTATCGGTCCGTCTAATACCTGGGCAGCCACAGACCTGACAGACTCGCTTTCATGCAGTAACATTGCGACCAAGGCCTGGCTGGCAGCGTCAGACAGCGTTATCGGTCCGCTTAATGCGCTGGCGGCCGCAGACCTGACAGACTGACTTTCATCCTGTAACGCTGCGATCAAGGCCTGGCTGGCAGCGTCAGACAACGTTTCCTGTCTGCCTAATGCCTGGGCAGCCACAGACCTGACAGACTCGTGCCCATCCTTTAACACCATCATGATCAAGGCCGGAATAGCATCGTCACCCAGCGTTTTGGGTTGGCCTAATGCGCTGGCGGCCGCAGTCCTGACAGACTGACTTTCATCCTTTAACGCTGCGATCAAGGCCTGGCTGGCAGCGTCAGACAACGTTTCCTGTTCGCCTAATGCCTGGGCAGCCATAGACCTGACAGACTCGCTTTCATGCTGTAACGTTGCAATCAAGGCCTGGCTGGCAGCGTCAGACAGCGTTTTATATCCGCCTAATGCCATGGCAGCCGCAGACCTGACAGACTCGCGTTCATGCTGTAACGTTGCGACCAAGGCCTGGCTGGCAGCGTCAGACAGCGTTTTATGTTCGCGTAATACCTGGGCAGCCACAGACCTGACAGACTCGCGTTCATGCTGTAACGTTGCGACCAAGGCCTGGCTGGCAGCGTCAGACAGAGTTATCGGTTCGCTTAATGCCGTGGCGACCGCAGACAGCATTTTATATCCGCTTAACAGCGGTTTATGTCTGCTTAGTGCCCTGGCGGCCGCAGACCTGACAGACGGGTCTTCATCCTGTAACGCCGCAATCAAGGCCCGGCTGGCGGCGTCAGACAGCGTTTTATGTCCGCCTAATGCCCTGGCAGCCTGATACCTGACAGACTTGCTTTCATTCTGTAACGTTGCGATCAAAGCCTGGCTGGTAGCGTCAGACAGCGTTTCCGGTCCGCTTAATGCGCTGGCGGCCGCAGACCTGACAGACTGACTTTCATCCTGTAACGCTGCGATCAAGGCCTGGCTGGCAGCGTCAGACAACGTTTCCTGTCCGCCTAATGCCGTGGCAGCCGCAGACCTGACAGATTCGCTTTCATGCTGTAACGTTGCGACCAAGGCCTGACCGGCAGCGTCAGACAACGTTTTATGTCCGCCTAATGCCGTGGCAGCCGCAGACCTGACAGACTCGCTTTCATGCTGTAACGTTGCGACCAAGGCCTGGCCGGCAGCGTCAGACAACGTTTCCTGTTCGCCTAATGCCTGGGCAGCCACAGACCTGACAGACTCGTGCCCATCCTTTAACACCGTCATGATCAAGGCCGAGATAGCGTCGTTATCCAGCGTTTTGTGTTCACCTAATACCTGAGCAGCCACATACCTGGCAGACTCGCTTTCATGCTGTAACATTGCGATCAAGGCCTGGCTGGCGGCGTCAGACAGCGTTTTCTGTTCGCGTAATACCCCAGCGGCCACATCTCTGACAACCCCCTTTTCATCCTTTAATGCAGTGATCAAGGCCGAGATAGCGTCGGCAGACAAAGTTGAGCGTGCTCCTAAAGTTAGAATAATATTCTCTTTCCGGCCCTTAGCAAGGTCCAGGCATGTGAGCAACAGATGCTCTGGAAAAGCCCTCTGACTACCTAATTGGCTCACCAGACCCATCCGCTCGCGTGCAAACGCATCGATCTCAAGCCACAACCACTGCATCAACTCTGTTTCCAGCCTGTCGACAGTCATTTTATTCAATTGGATGCGCGCTTCGCTCAGACACCCCATCATTACCCGCTGATGACAACCGCCGATGAGGTCACGCGGCGCTTGCCCTAATAGAGCAAAGAAACGCTCCAGTGCAGCCCCCTTCTTAAGCAATCCCGCCACCATCCACCAAACTACCTCATAACGCGGATTATATTTATGCTGAGCGATAAATTTTTCCAGTTGCGCTTGATCGGGTGTCAAATCTAACTCGGTCTGCGCGACTTTTGAAGGCGCAGACATTTCAGTGGCTTCTAAAGCAGCCTGCAGATACCACACCAGGAACTTAGCCGCAAAGAACTCCTGCAAGGTTGGGTGCAGAAAATGATAGTGGCGTTTAGCATCGGCCGTATGTAAAAAGGAGGTATTTCCCAGATTATTAATGAATCTGAACAGCAGCTCCATCCCTGCTGGTCTCTTATTATTAAATTCCTCTTGGTGCTGATTCAACTCCTCCAAGCTAAACTCAAACTTCCCTGCCTCTAATCCCCTAAACGCTAAGTAGCTTAAATATTGGATCTCATGAGCCATCAACCTTTCTAAACCAGCCTTTGGCCATTCTTGGACCACGTGGGTCTCTAATAGCACACCGTCGGAGTCTCTTTTCTTTAAGGACACAGCATCTTTACGCCATAATTTATCGACCATGGCTTCGTATAACATGGTCACGGTCACCTCTCGATCTTTGGGAAGCTTATCCCAACTAAAACACAGCGCGTCGAGAAAAATCGGTTTATCAATCAGTCCCTGAATCAGGGGGGTGCGCTCTATAACCTGCTGAATCGCGTCCCGGTTCGATTCAGGCGCAAACTTTTGAATGTACGTTTTCACATCGTTCGGACTAAAACCGATGGTTTCCAGCTCTAAATCCAGCTGACCGGGCTGCTGGCGTGCACCCACCCCAGCATGTCGGGAGGTGATCACAACATGAGCTTGACCGAGCGGTCCATAATCCCGATTGAACAACCCACGTAAAAATATCCCTAAAGTACTGTTTCCACTCAGGTCGCCGACCACCTCATCTAAGCCATCTAAGATAAAGAGTGTCTTATCTCGATGATTCTGTTGAAAAAACTCTGCGAGTTGGAGCGCTCGTCGGCTGCCCTGATTCACAAAATATTTTTCAGTAAGTAATTCTTCTAAGCTTTGGGGTTGATGGATCTTAAGGTCCCGTAACGGCAGCCACAATACGCAATCAAAAAGGCCCTGCCAAGCCGCATTGTGCTGATACTCATAGACAAGGTTTTTGCATAAGGTGGTTTTGCCGATCCCCGGCTCCCCGAAAATCCAAATCCATTTGGGCACACCCGTTGAGCAACCGCGTAACGTTTGCGACTCAAAGAGTGTGTCCAGCGCCATCAGCTCTTTCTGATCTTGTTCGCGTTGGGCACGATTTTTAACGATGACTGGTTTGATATAGCCGGTGTTAAGCGGCACTTCATCGCCCGATACCCGCTGAATCGATAAATCAGATAACTGATAGTACTGGTCAAGGGCTTGGCGCACGTCTTTCAGGGAGAGAGTCGGTAGGAACAAGCGCTGCATCTGTTTGTTGTGCGATGTTATCGAGGGGAGTTGAGACAGCACAGCATCCAGTTTGGCTTGATGCTGCGCTTTGGCTCGTGAGCCGTTCAGTAACTGATTACTTGGCTGGGCAGACCAAAATGGATGCCAAGCGGGAGGGGCATAGCCACCTCGCTCCATAGCGTCGATATCAGGAGTCGGCCACATGAACGCTAAACGATTCAGGCTCTGACTCGCATATTGTTGAATGGCCTCATGTTTAGCCCATGCAATCTCACCGAGTTGGAAACCTTTGAGCAACTTAAGAGCACCGTCTCGAGCGTTGGAATCGGCCTGAATACAAGCTAGACGCTCTAATCGATCACATAAGCCGCGTAGATACTGTTTGTTACGCTTACCCGTGTTCTGGCCAAACAGCTGTTCCAATAAATCGAGCCTCCCCGTGTCAATCAACATATCGATAAAGCAGAGCTCTCCATACCAAGGGGCACGCTTTAAGAATTCGATCCCACTGATTGCCTTTTTAAAGTTCTCAAATGCGCTCAAAAGCAGGTCAGGCTTTAAGGCCTCGCCAATGGCCCCTAAACCATGAGTCACAGCTATCTTTAAACCAAACGCTGTTAAATATAATCCTCCTATTGTGGCAAATAGCCCACGGCGCGTCAGTTCTTCTGAAAGCGCCTCATTATTCGGTAAGCGCTTTAACGCTTGCCGAATATAACAAATGAGCCAAGCCAGCTCCGGATATTTTTTCTTATGGTCAAATCTCTTGAGTCCAGCTTTGAGGGGGTCCTCGACCCCGATCCGATCAATTTTTTTCAACCGAAGATGAATCATCAGATCTAATACTAGCGAGATGGTTTGCAACAATGTTCGCACTTGTTCCAAATTATTATAGGTTTGAATATTATTTAATTTGGGAGACAACACTCGTAATAACATGTCGCAATCGCTCGATCCATGGAGATCTTGCGTGAGATGCCAGCGATGGAACACCATCACCGACAATCCTCGCAATAAGAAAAGGTTGAGGGGACAATCAGTTTCTAGCTTCAGATCATCTAACAGCGCACAGGTGATCTGGCGATGCAACTCTGAATTATCGATAGAAGCGAGTGTAACGATTTCCTGGACATTCTTCAGATTTTTGGCGACGTCAGTTTTTTTAAACCACCCGACCATTTGCTCAGCTTCTCTTATCCAAACACGTTTCTCATCTTCAAGCGTACCCTCTTGTTGTATACACCAAGCTAGATGACGGGTTTCTTGGATGAATTCACCCGGTTGAGGTAAATGGTAAGACGGTGACAAGGCGTCAGATTGCAAACGTTGGGTAAAAAAGGGCTTAGCGCGGGACAAAAGGCTTGACACATGTCTCTCAAAATCTAGGTTGTTTGCTCGATACGAAGGGCCGCCCTGATCAACGTCCCCCCTAGAGGGAACCCAGTCTACAGACGAAGAAAAACATTGCCTAATGCATGAGCGGTTGGAAGCGGGGGTTTGAATCTGAACAGACTCTTTAAGCACTTCATCCGCTTGAACTATCCTTCCACGAGCGAGTAAAAATCGGTTGTACTGAAGACCGATGTCCATACGCAAGTTCTGCACTTTGGGTTGATTCTGCTTTAACTTATTTGCTTCACATCCGTACTCTCGCGCTTTTCGATAAGCATCTTCAGCCTCAGTGAAGCGGCGCTGCATGTCCAAAAAGCGCCCGTAATCAAACCAGATAGCTGCAAGGTCTTGTTTTGCTTTGAATTTAGTAGCGTCAGTAGAGCTGATCTTTGCCGCTTGTTCCGCTAAACGACGCGCTTCAACATAATATTCTTCCCTTTCCTTCAGGTCTTCTAAATTTTGCGCCGCTTTGAGAGAGTGGTGAGCCGATATCAAGATGAGTCTTGGGCTGTTCAACGCGTTCCCTATTGGCTCCATGACTTTCCCCTTCTATCTTTGACTAAAAACTATCGCTCAGTGATCCGCTAGTGGTTTTCGGTCAGAAGTAACTTGGTTTAAACCCTTGTGGGCCGACATCCTGTTCAAAGTGAATCCTGCTTCTGTGAGCACCATCAATCAACGCCACACTCAAATAGCTTAGATGAACGCTTTTCCGTTTGCTAGAGCGTTCCTTCACTCAAGAGTTGATCGCATAGCACGATTTACCAGGTTTTTTTAAGCCATTCGACAGGTCATCGGCTGAATTCTGAGCGGTAAAAAATCCCTCACCTTGTTTGATAATCCCGCTTATCGTGCAACGAGCAAAGTCGCGTTAGGTACTGTTTCACAAGTAGAGAGAAACCTGCCGTTCCTCCGGCAGTAGCCTACTAAAACTAGCGTAACTAGTAATGGTTAGATTAGATTAGATTAGATTAGATTAGATTAGATTAGATTAGATTAGATTAGATTAGATTAGATTAGATTAGATTAGGTTAGGTTAGGTTAGGAGCTTTTGGGACAATGCAGCCCTTCGAAAGAGGAGGAAGAGCCGTGAGGCAACTCCAACGACTGCTAGCATCAAAGCGGTCAGGGCGCTAGGCTGGATAGCATGGTCAACATATGTGAATTGCTGATAAAACTCGTAAGGATTGACAAGCTAAAGATGCTAACAAGCTTGAACCAAAAGGTAAGTGGTGAGTTGTCTGATGATAATTGCGGACACGAGGATAGCTATATCAAAGCTCACCAGCACAGCGCTGGAGCGGCGAGTGGGCAAGATGAAGCCATCGGGAAAAGTCGTGCTGGTCAGACCACCAAAATCCATTTAGCAGTCGATGCTTTTGGGAAACTGATTGAGTTTAGCTATGTGAAACGTCAACACGCCCTAGTTCGAGAATCTTTTTTAAATTGAGGTCGCCGCTGAATGCGCTAAGTGAGTAGAGAAAAAAACAAACCGTGCGAAATTAGGTTAACACTGAACGTAACCACGCCCATACCAACGGGCCAGCCAACGATAGCCAGACCAATCCACACAAACACAGGGCGATAAAAACAGCGGCACTCGCAAAATCTTTCGCTTGTTTGGCAAGTGGATGTCGCTCTAGCGAAATACGGTCAATAGCCGCTTCAACAGCAGAATTAAGCAGTTCAAGACTTAATACCCACAGTATTGAGGCAATCAACATCAGCCTTTCAACCATCGTCACGGGTAAAACAACCGCCAGTGGAACCAGCATGAGGGCCAGTATCATTTCTTGACGGAAGGCGCTTTCCTTAAGCAGCGCATCGCGCATACCGCACAAAGAATACCCTAGCGCATGCCAGAGACGGGCCAACTCTTGGTGCTTTTGATCAGAATTATTCATTGACTTTTGCTCCTCTATGTTGCGCATTGGCGCGCTGCACCCCTTGCATCACTTGATAACGCGTATACCAATCAGCCAATGCCAACCATGCTCGCGCTTGCCGGCCTTGCTCTTGTAACAGAGGTGTCGAATCTGCACTTGCTGCTAGCGCAGTCTGAGAAACATCCCAGTCAAAAGCAGACGGATGTCTGCCAACAAAGGGCAATAAAGCGCCTTCTCGACTGAATAACGACTCAAAAGCCACGATCGCATACTGGTTTTGTGACAGCACCTCAGCAAACAGGCTGTCTCCAAAATGCGGATACACTGCGTCCGACAAGGCAAGATGATAAAGGCTCGGAAAAATATCTCGGTGACCGGCATAGCGGCTAGGATCAGGTTTAAAGCTGGGTCGATACGCTGGCGGCACACGAAAGTAGGCAGGCACGCGATACAAGTCTTTACTATCGGTTGGTTGGCGATAGTGCAACAAGGCGCGCATATTATGATCCCCGGTTGCCGCCACCAGCGTCTTCTCATTTAAGGCTGAATGACTAATGCGGTCAAGAAATAAACCCAGCTGATGATTCGCATATTGGTAAGTCCAAACCATTTTCTGAGCGTTCTGCGCATCGGCAGAAAAATGGGGGGCCATCTTAGAGAGCTCGAGTGCTAACGGCTGATAGTGATCCGGTGTTTGATGAGGTGGATGATTAGTTGTCGTTAACAAAAAGAGAAAAACTTTCTCCCCGCGCGCTTCGCTATCTTGCAAAAGATCATAAGCAAAGTGGAATAAATATTCATCATAGATACCCCATACATTACGTTGCGCATCAGGGTAACGTTCAATAATGTTACCCATATCATAGACTTCATCAAAGTACTGATGCTTCATCACACGGCCAATCGAGCGCCACGCATTGCTGCCGCCATACAGAAATAAAGTACGATAGCCCTGCTCTTTAAAGGGTTTTGCTGCCGCTGCTGGATAACTCATAAAGCCATAGCTGCCTTGCGTCAATGGCGTCAAGGGTGAATTGAGCAGGAGCGCTTCTAACGTTGGGTGAGTGCCTAATTGGGCTGAGAAAAAATTATGAAAGAGTGTATCGCGCTCTAAATGCTTTTTTAATGCACCGGTTAGATTGTTTTGCGCCGTATCAAATTTAAGCTGATGCGCCCCCCACGATTCCATCAATGCAAAGACCACATGCGGCGGGTGCGCCTTAACAAATTCATTAGTTGGTGTACGCTGAAAAATAAAGGCTTCTAAATCCTGTCGACTACCTGACTTTGCCCCGAGCGTATGAGCCACCTCTTCGAGTGAATGGAAACCATAGACCGCCAATTGCCGAGTTGGATCATCAGTGCTTATATGAATTTGCTGACGCCGATCTTTAACCGCATCGTAGAGTGTCTGCCAGGCATTGCGGACCAAATCATTAATGAAAGGGTTGGCACACACCACGGCATCCTGATCGCGCAATGGAAATTTGCCTAATTGGCCACGCGCAAAAAATACCAGCGCCAGTAAAGTGATCAGCACCACCGCAGGCGCCCGCCAGCAGAACTTTGTGACGCGTGCAACGCTCTGCGCTCCTCTCGCCCAGCCAAAGGTCAAGCGCGTTTGCACCCAGGTTAATGCGATCACCATCAACCATGCCCAAACAACCGGATAATCACTCCAAATCGCCGCTATGACGCCATACGTGTCATCCTCATACAAGCCGAAGAGAATCGGCGTAAACGGTGTCTTATAGAAACCATAATAAAAATATTGGCAAATGGCGGCAAAATTGGTAGCGAAAAACAATGCGATCACCATCGCTCGCTGCACATAGCCCCCTATTTTGCGCGAAAATTTTGGCACGGCGATTAGACTCGCTAATACAAAGCATACGAGCAAGCCGGTTGCCAACATTTTGAAATCAAATCGCGCGCCCATCCAAAAGGCTCGCACCAACTCTTTACACTGCTGTCCAATCAAGCTTGGGTCGCCATAGCTCAACAACTGAGCAATACGAAAGCCAGTAAAACTTAAAGTACCCAAAATGAGCACGGCCCATACGGCGCGAGAAAAGCTTAAAGTTGGCATAAAGTGAATGTATTTAATAGACAACTTCGACTGCGGTTGCCCAATCCTCGGCTTGCAACCCAAGCAGCAGTTCATCCGCTGGTTTGACGCGCCATTTATCCCCGAGCGTGAATTCGCTGCGGATCGCTTGGTTACTGTAATCGATCAGCACCGGCAGGCTAGCCTTGGAATGGTCTTTCTTGGGGGCGCCATAAGCGCGGCTGACCGGCTGCTGCAGGCCATTGCTTGGCGCACTTAGATCGCTCGATACCCTGTACGATTGCAAGAGTTCATGCAATCTAAGTAGCTTGACTTGGTCGCTCACCGAGATGCGCAGTGCGCGGGCAAAAGAGCTACGCGCACGTGCTAGGTCCAGTACCGTTTCGGCATTAAAGCGAATACCGCCGGTGAAACTATCATAGCGCGCGTTGCCCATCACCACCAGCAGTTCATCTTCTTTAAAAAGCTCACGGTTTGCTTCATAGAGCTCATTAAACACGGTCACTTCACATTGTGCGGTGCCATCATCAAGCATCACAATCAGCATTTTGCCGCGCTGCGTAAGCTGCGTGCGCATACTGCTAATCACGCCGGCCACCAGTTTCTCCCGCCCTTCCTGCAAGTTATTCAGTTTTTGTTTCACAAAACGGCTGACCTCGCGGCGATATGCATCAAACAAATGCCCTGATAAATAAAAGCCCAAGGCGGCTTTTTCTTCTTGCAATACACGCTTTTGTGGCCAGGCGGCTTCAGCCACCAACTCACACCCATCGGCAAGCTCAGTGTGGTCGAATAAACCTGCTTGCAACTCATGCGCGCAACGCTGCTCGGCGGCTTCTAGCGCCAGCGATACCGAGGCCAATAACTGTGCACGATTGGTCTGTAACGAATCGAACGCGCCAGCGCGAATCAATGCTTCAATCGTGCGGCGATTCACCATCCGGCGGTCAATCCGCAAACAAAAATCAAACAAATCGGTAAACGGCTGTTCAGCACGCGCGCGCAAAATATCTTCGATAGCGCTCTGCCCGCTTCCCTTGATCGCTCCCAGCCCATAATGAATCATGCGCGCCGGCTGGCCAGCGGCCGCCGCCGGCTCAAAACGATAGACTGAGCGATTAATATCAGGCGGCAATACGGTTAACTGATTGGCCAGGCAGTCTTCAAATAAAATTTTGATTTTATCGGTGTCATCTAGGGCAAGGCTCATATTAGCCGCCATAAATTCAGCCGGATAATGCGCTTTTAGCCAAGCTGTGTGATAGGCAAGAAGTGCATAGGCGGCAGCATGAGATTTGTTAAAACCGTAACCGGCAAATTTTTCCATCAAATCGAAAATTTCATCGGCTTTCTCGCGCAACAGTCCATTTTGCGCCGCACCTTCCCGAAACAGCTCACGATGCTGCGCCATTTCTTCGGGTTTTTTCTTACCCATCGCGCGGCGTAATAAATCAGCGCCGCCTAATGAATAGCCACCAATGATCTGTGCCATCTGCATCACCTGCTCTTGATAGACCATAATGCCATAGGTCTCTTCAAGCACGGCTTTAACCCGCGGATCGGGATAATCGACTTTCTCACGGCCATGCTTGCGTGCGCAAAAACTTGGAATCAGATCCATCGGCCCAGGACGATAAAGTGCAACCAGCGCAATAATGTCTTCAAAGCGATCGGGTTGCGCGTCCTTCAGCATCCCTTGCATGCCGCGACTTTCAAGCTGGAACACGGCCACTGTATTGGCTTTTTTTAGAAACGAGAAAGTTGCTGGATCGTTCAATGGCACCTGCGCGAGCGACCACGCAGAACGGCTTGGATCAAGCCGGCGGATATCGCGCTCGGCCCAATCCAAAATAGTCAGAGTAGTCAAACCCAAAAAGTCGAATTTGACCAAGCCCACGGCTTCAACATCGTCTTTGTCATATTGGCTAACCACCGCCGCGCTGGGTGCATTCGCATCCAGCAACTCCTGCGCGTTTTGCGCCAGCGGCATATGCTGGGTATAGAGCGGGCAGAAATGCGTGAGCTTGCCAGGGGCAATTAACACGCCACCGGCATGCATGCCAATATTGCGCGTTAGCCCTTCAACGCGCTGCGCCAATTCAAGTAGCTGCTGCACTTCATCTTCATCAGCTAAACGTTGCGCCAGTAGCGGCTCTTCTTTAATGGCATCAGCAATGGTCACATGCTTGCCTGGCTTAAACGGGATCAGCTTGGCAATCCCATCCGTAAAGGTATAGCCAAGATCGAGCACGCGGCCAATATCACGCACCGCAGCCTTGGCTGCCATCGTGCCAAAAGTTGCAATCTGTGAGACGGCATCTGCGCCGTATTTACTCTTCACATATTGAATCACACGATCACGCCCGTGTTGACAAAAATCAATATCGAAGTCCGGCATCGAGACCCGTTCTGGATTGAGAAAACGCTCAAACAATAATTTATAGCGCAGCGGATCAAGGTCGGTAATGCCTAAGACAAACGCCACCAGCGAGCCCGCGCCAGAGCCGCGGCCAGGACCCACCGGCACGCCGTTTTGCTTAGCCCAGTTGATAAAGTCGGCCACAATCAAAAAATAGCCAGCAAAGCCCATTTTGATAATCGTCGTGCATTCAAATTCAAGGCGCTGACAATAAGTCGGCCGCTCGCGCTCACGCTGCGTTGGGTCCTCAAATAGTTGCTCAAGCCGCAGTTCAAGCCCTTGTTGCGCTTGTTGCATAAGATAGCCATCAAGCGATAAGCCAACTGGCGTCGGAAACAGGGGCAATTTGGGCTTACCCAACTCCAGCGTCAAATTGCAGCGTTGAGCAATTTCAATGGTATTCGCTAAAGCCGAAGGCAAATCGGCAAAAAGCTCCGCCATGTCAGCCTGCGTGCGAAAGTACTGAGCCTGAGTAAAATGTTTGGCTCGGCGTGGATTGGCGAGTAAATTCCCTTCGGCGATACAGACGCGTGCCTCGTGTGCCGTGAAATCATCCGGCGTCATAAATTGCACCGGGTGCGTCGCCACCACCGGCAACTGCAACTCAGCAGCCAGCGCTGCTGCTTGCTGAATATAAGTAGCTTCGCCAGGCAGGCCGGCGCGCTGCACTTCGATATAAAAGCCATCCGGAAAAATCCGCGCCCAGCGCAGCGCATGACGGCGTGCAGCCGCTTCATTACCGACTGAAAAGGCTTGCCCAATATCACCGGAAAGTCCACCCGATAAAGCTATCAGCCCACTCGCTAAACCACTTTCGAGCCATTCAACTTGGATCTGAGCACGGCCTCGGTGCTGGTTTGTTAACCAGGCCCGGCTTAACAGTTCACAAAGATTTAAATAGCCTTGCTGATCCCGCACCAGCAGCAAAGCTCTGGCTGGCTTATCAAGGTCTAGCGGGTTAGTGACCCAAACATCGCAGCCGACAATCGGTTTGACGCCAACACTGCGTGCTTTCTGATAAAACTTCACGACCCCGAATAGATTGCTCAAATCAGTCAGCGCAAGCGCTCCCTGGCCATCGCTGGCGGCCGCTTTGACGGCATCGTCAAGGCGCGCAATGCCATCAGTAACTGAATATTCGGAATGAAGACGAAGGTGAATAAAGCGAGAATTTTGCATAGTCGCTATTGTACCTAACGCCAGGCCATTGCATGATCTTTGCGCGCTCAATCTATTCGTTAGAGCAGATGGCACCCTAGCGCCGGTCTTTGCATCGTAATGACAATGACAGCACATTCTGTTATGCTAACCCCTTGTTTTTTGCCTGGCTAGCTATGCCTTTGCGCCCTAATTAAGCGGCTTCGCAAAAGCCCATCCAAGTTCCTTGGATAAAGCGCGATACACCTCCTGTCATGAATATCGTTAATCTTGCTGCTTACCGTTTTTTTACCCTCCATTCACCCGCACAATGGCGTGAGCCCATTCGCTCGCGTTGCGATGAACTCGGCTTGCGCGGCACCATTTTACTTGCGCCTGAAGGGATTAATCTGTTTGTCGCTGGCCCACGCGCTGCTGCTGATGCTTTTATCCAATGGCTGCGCGAAGCCCCTCTCTTTGAAGGTCATTTAGCAGATCTACAGTTCAAAGAAAGCCTATCCGCTAAACAGCCGTTTCGGCGGATGCTGGTTAGATTAAAAAAAGAAATCATCACCATGCACACCCCGGCCATCCAGCCTGGCCAGTCCCGCGCACCCGCAGTGAGCGCGCAGACACTCAAGCAATGGCTTGACCATGGTCAGGACGATAACGGGCGCCCAGTTGTGATGCTGGATACGCGTAATGAATTTGAAACCGATCTCGGCACTTTTTCCAACGCATTGGATTACCGGCTCACTAAGTTCAGCGAATTTCCCGCCGCCATTGAAGCACATCGTGAAGACTTTACTGACAAAACCGTGGTGTCATTTTGCACCGGCGGCATTCGCTGTGAAAAAGCCGCATTACATATGCAAAATATTGGTATTGAATCTGTCTATCAGCTAGAGGGCGGCATTCTCAAGTATTTCGAGGAAGTCGGGGGCGCGCATTATAACGGTGATTGTTTTGTATTTGATCAGCGCACAGCGTTAAATCCAGAGCTTAAGCCAACCGCTACGCTACAGTGCTTTGGCTGCCGCGCCGTGCTGACTCCTGAAGCCCAGCGCTCACCCCATTATGTACCTGATAAACATTGCCAGCATTGTTATGACAGGCGGGCAGCTGCCTAAAACAGTAAAGTTCACAATGCCGGGTAGCAGGGGGCATTACTGAACCCCCGCCTCCTAATAATATGGTTGAGTTTTTGTATAAGCCGTACCTGAGTAGCGCTAGCACCTTCTTTTATGATTTCCCGGACTTTATCCAGGAGTAGCCAAGCCCCTCAATGGATTCTCCTCGCTACGCCTCTGTCAAACGATTCTCCACCACAATTCCCAGATCATCGAGACATTTCAGAATAAATTCTTGCGTTAACACAGGAATTTTTGGCCCAATATCCATTTCTGTCGAGAGTTCTACTACTTTGCTCGCGAAGCGCGAGACATCGAAGTGTATTTCATCCTCAGGAACTATAGGCTGCTGCCACAGTTTAAGGATAGGATAAGCCGACTGCGCACGCGTCACCATATCCAACATCGAAAGCTGCTGGGTAAACTGTTGATGCCACTGCTCGTAATCGTGGATGCGCGTAATTGTGCATCCGCGCTCGATCATCCAATCAACAATATGATCTAGAGACACACCATTGTAATCGTGGTTGACCACGTGATAAATCGTATATCCTTGATAAGGTTTCAGGGTCAAAGCGGTTAGTGCGCGCGCAACAAAATCGACTGGCAAACCATTAAATCGGCCAGATACGGCCGACTCCGCATAAAATGAGTGTGGCGCGATGCCGGTGATGTTTAAGCTAGTTAATAAACGCGACAGTACATCATTTGCATTGATTTTTCCCGCGCGTGTCGAATGTGCTAAGAGCATGCCACAGCGATAGATGTTTACGGGTATATCAAAGCGCTCACTCAACCGACGTAGCAGAATTTCTCCCACCCATTTGGTGGCGCCATAACCAGTAGCATAACCAGCGCTGGCTGGCCATTCCTCATACAGGGCATCGTTGTCTTCATCTTCGCGGATAGGGGGGCGTGGCGGCAAAGCATAACCCACAACAACGCTGGAAACAAAATGGATTGCCTTGTGTCTAATGCTGATGGCTAATCGAGCTACTTCTACGGTACCTAGTACGTTTGGCTCAAACATTTGCTCGTAGGAAAATAAGTGATTAACCATGGCACCGTTATGCACAATTGCATCAACCTCTACGGCCAGCTGGCGCCAGACCTCTTCGTCCAGGCCAAGTTTAGGGAGCGTTAGATCACCAGTAACAACAACCAAGCGTCCTTGCTCGACAAGCTTTTCAAATTGGTTCTGTGACATGTTACCCGCTAAACTTGCACTTAAACGTTTTAAGCCCTCCTCGATTGTATGAGCACGAACGAGGCAGTATAGTTTGCCGTTCGGGGGTAACTGGTCAAGCAGCTCCAAAGTCAGCATACTGCCGAGAAAACCATTGCTCCCAGTTAACAGCACTTGGCTGGGACCCTGCTCTTGAGAGACAGCTTGGCCCGCCTCCTTTGCCGCAGCTAAATCCTCTTTCTCGAAGAAAGCTTCTAGTGTTAGTTGCTGAGCACGCGGTGGCGCGCCGTTAAGGCCATGTACTGATTTGAAACTGGGACGCACCGGTAATTTTTCGGTAATCCTCAGATGCGCTGAGAGAATATGCGCAGACAATTTATCGATTGTGGTGTGGTCAAACAACACGGTGGTCGGTAACGTCAAGTCCAACTGCTTATTAATCGCATTGACCAGCCCCACACTGGTTATAGAATCCACACCGTATTCTACAAAGGCACGCTCCTCTTCCAACTGCTCGACACTAAGTTGGAGCATCTCGGCCACGATCTCGCCTACGCGTTGGCGCACATAGGATGTTAACTGTTTTTCTTTCGCCCTTGCAGGTTGGATCTCAGAGTGGGAAGAGTGTCGCACTTGAGCAGCCTGGTCCTGGGCCGGCACTACAACCAAGCCCAACGGGCTAATCGGGGACTCGGTCTGGCACAGCTGTTGCACCACACCATTGCTCATAGCCACCGTAATCTGCTGACCCAGCCGATGCGCCGCCTCAGCTGGGAAGATAATCTCCTGAAATCCTTCCGCCGCCAGCACCTGCCGCCACATCGGCGGCGTCAACCCAGGCGTGCCAGCAACCCGCAATGCACTATCTTCAGCTAACCACCAGCCATCCAATAACCCGAACGTCAAGTGCGCAAACACGCCTATATCTGTGAGTTCATTAAGCAACAGCAAACCATTGCCCTTGAGCAGGGCCTTGGCATGACGCACCGAGCGGCGGATATCACATGTAGCGTGGAGAACATTAGCGGCTATCACTACGTCATAGTACCCTAGCGCGAAATCCTGTGCTAGCGGGTCGCGCTCAATGTCCAGCCGCTTTGTATACAAATACGGCACTTGGGGCGCATAATGCTGCTGCGCATGAAGCAGAGACGCCGGTGATATATCCGTATAACAATATTGCTCAATCTGCGATGCATACGGTGCAAGTTGTGCGAACACCACCGCACTGGTGCTTCCGGTACCCCCGCTAATTTCTAATATACGCAGCGTTGCTTTCGGGTCCGCCTGCAGGCGTGCTTGCACATACGCAACGAGGCACTCGCTAAGCACTGTATTAAAGTAGTCTGCCGCCGGATGGTTGCGGTATATGCCGTCTACTTGATCTAGCTGCCCTTGCGAGAACAACACCTCGGTCGCCTCAATCTCACCGCGCAGCACGACTGGCAGAGCCTGCAACGTGGCATTAACTAATTGGACATAAGCCCGCAATGTTGGCTTGTTTTGTGCAGCAGCACAGTATATCTCCCACTGGGCCCACAACTCGGCTGGCCTTTCTAGGGTTGCCTCGAGCATACCATGCACCTCGAATAAATGCAGGCTGTATGCGTGCCAATGCGCGTACTTCGCCAGCGGGCGCGCATCCGCTGTAAGCCACCCTAAAGCCGCCAGCTGCGAATACAACAACGGTACAAGTTTTGCTTCAAGATCGGCCAGATCTTCTACTGCACTTTCCGGTTGTCCCACTCGCCTCATCTGCGGTGGTACTATAATCGGCGTGGCGGGTGCCGCCGTCATTACTGTCTCGTGCACCGCAATCCCAAAAGCACTCGCTATTTCCGCCCGCGCCAACTTGGCAAACGCCAATTGGTCAACCGGCCCTGCCAGCAACTGCTCCAGCACCGCCATTGCCTCAGGTGGTTCGATCGAGCCAATACCTCTTTGCGCCATTCGCTCTCGATAGAACGCCGAGGCCACTACCCCCACGCTACCCCAATAGCCCCAATTCATCACTTTCACTGGGTAATAGACCTGGCTACGCAATTCTTGCGCAAAAGCATCTATAAAGCAGCATCCAGCCGCATAATTACTTTGTCCCGGCTGCTTCATAAAGCTCTGCATCGACGAAAAGAACAAAAAGAAGTCTAGCGCCTCTTGACCGAACACCTCACTTAAGTGCACTGTACTCGCTGCCTTGGCTGACCACGCTGCCTCAAAGGTCGCCTCGTCCATTTGCGTTAAGCTTTGGTCAGCCAACACGATCGCTGCATGCACC
Source organism: Mycoavidus sp. SF9855 (assembly GCF_024582735.1). Classification (NCBI taxonomy): domain Bacteria; kingdom Pseudomonadati; phylum Pseudomonadota; class Betaproteobacteria; order Burkholderiales; family Burkholderiaceae; genus Mycoavidus; species Mycoavidus sp. SF9855. The sequence goes on along the minus strand of NZ_CP102085.1, from coordinate 930,260 downwards.
ACACCATGAATTGCGTCGAAACGTTGCCGAATCACTTTGTGCGCTAACTCCACGGCCTCTCGATTCGTTGCATCCGCCTGTAGGTAGAGAGGTGTTGGACCCAATGCCCCAAGTCGGGCGCATTGTTGCGCGATTGTTGCATCCTCAGTACGACGGCCTAACCACACCACTTGTGCCTGGTAATGTTGAATCAGATACTCGCTTAAAGCCACCCCCAAACCACCCGCCCCACCTAGGATCACGTACACACCGGCCGTACGATAAGCTGGCTCCATAGCGGTAGGCAACGTACACGACACCAATCGTTGCCGATACCCTTGCCCATACCGATACGCTCGCGCATCACCCCGTTCATCGGCCGGCTGTCCTAGCAACCACGTCAAGGGCGGGTCCTCGTACGCCGGCACATCGAGCAGTCGTACCTGCCAGTGCGCATACTCTTTAACCAACGAGCCAATCAAGCCGTGTACACCTGCTGCCATAGTATCGATCGCCTCACCCGCCCACACCGCCTGCGCTTGCTGCGTCACTATCGTCAAGCCGAGGGGGCGCGAGCCGTAGCCCAACGCCAGCAGCGCCTTGATCAACTTAAACCCCAGTTGCACTGCCAATGTGTTAGCTACTGGTACCCACCATACCAGATGATCCAACGGAGATTTGCGGTGCAAGTGTTCCACTAACGTCGCCACACTCTCAACGCCAGTTAGGGCGACTTGTTCCGCGTGCGGGTAATACGTCAGCCAGGCTGACTGTGAAGCTTGAGGGGGAGTTAGCAACATAACCCGCTGTTGAGGAAGTGGCCAGACTTCTCCAATCTCCTCCATCGCTTCCCATACAGGAGTCAGTGTTAACTCGCCCACCACGACTGTCGCCGGTAAAGCAAGTGTTGTTGGGGCTATATGAGAAGCGGGTGTTGCGTAATCCGCTGCTTTATATAGAGATCGTGTACTGAAGCCACTTAGGTGTAGCGCTATCCGCCCACGCACATCGACGATATCGATGTCGAATTTACGGATTACCGTGCTGTCGCCCACGCTCGGACGCACTACCACCCACGCTGGCGTCGGCAACTCGCCCCATTGCCTCACCTGTGTCACTGCAAAAGGCAATGCTAAGGCCGCGCTGTTCAAGTCTTTTGTCAGCCCTAAACTCGCCTGCAACGCTCCATCCAGTAAATTCGGCTGCCATGCGTATCCCTTCAGCACCCCGCCCTGCAGCCTCAAAGCACCCACCGCTACGTTATCCCCTATTTGCAATTCCTTTAGAACCCGGAAACTAGGACCAAGATCTAACCCCAGTTGTACAAGCCGCGCATAACACGCTTCACCCGTCAGCGTCTGCCCACATTGTTCTCGCAACCTCTCCAGATCCACCCCCGGTGCTTCACTCGCCTCAGCGAACTGGGCCCAACCCTGGCTATACACCACCGCTTCATCCCCACTACCGCTGTAGATCTCGAAACGAATACGGCCACTTTCCTGCTTCTTTAGAGCAATATGTACTTCCTGCGGCTGTGCTACCATCAGTGGGCGTAGCCACGTCACATCCTCCAGCATCACTGCCTGCCCGACCTCACCACCGCTGGCCAGCACCACCGCCGCGCGCGCCCATTCTAGTTGGGCCGCTCCAGGCACGATTCGCTGGCCTTGCACCACATGATCACGCAGGAAAAACTCCTCACCCGTAAGCGTCGTATTAAAGCGTTGTCCATTCAAATCCGACATGTTCCGGTGTACCAATGGGTGAAGCTGATACTCTGCGCCGCTTCGCGCCACCATTTGCGGGACCCAATACCGTTCCTTAGCAAATGGATAGGTCGGAAGACTCATCCGCTGCGGCTTCGTTTGACCATATAACTGTCCCCACTCTACCTCTAGTCCCTGCACCCACAACTGCGCCAACTTGCTCACCTTGCCACGGGCAACCCACTTACTAATTGCTTCCTGCAATTCCTCATCGGCCCGGAACATTGACAAGGCACCCAACTCGCGTTTCACGTCACCGTGAAATATGTTTTCTTGAACGACCTCGCCACACGCATAGTGTGATAACTGCTCCTGCAGTTCACTGATAGACCTAGTCACCACTGCTAATCGGGCCTCTAGCGCTTGCCGTCCTACTTGGAGCGTATACGCTAAATCAGCCAGATTTACCTCAGCCTGACGCCCAAGGTACGCCAACAACTGCTGCACCTGCGTCCCCAGCTGTTCCTCGTTTCTGGCCGATAGAATCACTACCACAGGTCCACTTAATGCCGTGGGTGTCCTCTGTGGTCCCACATATTCCTCAACGATGACATGTGCATTCACCCCACCAAAGCCAAACGAGCTGACCCCCGCTCGGCGTGGCAATTCTTGCCCTTGCCGATCTCGTAAGGCTTCCCACACACGTGTTTGCTGCACCACATAGAATGGGCTATCTTGCAGAGCAAGTAGCGGACTCAGTTCTTCGCAATGCAAGCTTTTAACCAAGGTCCGATGCTGTAACTGCAGCAGTACTTTGATCAGACCCGCCACACCTGAGGCCAGCTCCAGGTGACCGATATTGCTCTTCACAGTCCCCAACCCACAATACCCCACCGGTAACCCAGCAGACAATTCTGCGAATGCGCTCTTGAGGCCCTGTACCTCAACTGGATCACCTAACTCGGTACCCGTACCATGCGCCTCGATATAGCTAATTGTCTCCGGCTCCACCCCGGCTTGTTGCAATGCAGTCTTAATCAAATTCGCTTGCGCTCGCGGGTTCGGCGCCGTCAGTGAATTGGCTCGCCCACCATGGTTGGTTGCACTGCCCTTGATCAGACCGTAAATATGATCCCCATCTCGCTCAGCCGCTGACAGCAACTTGAGGAACACCATACCCACGCCCTCTGCGCGCACATAGCCATTAGCCTGGGCTGAGAAGGTCTTGCAGCGTCCATCCCTGCTCAACATACCAGCCTGGGTACAACTCTCATGCATCTCCATCGACAACAACGTGTTGACTCCGCCCACCACTGCTTGGGCGCATTGGCCGCTACGTAACAACTCCAGCGCCCTGTGCACCGCCACCAGCGAACTCGAGCACGCGGTATCGATCGGTTCACTCGGTCCATGCCAATTTAACCAGTAGCTCATCCGGTTTGGTCCCATCGACCCCACCAAGCCCACTGCGCTGTATCCTGCCACCGCCTCGCCCGCCTGCGCCAGTAAATTCCCATAACCGCTACTCGCAGTCCCCACCAGCAACGCCGTATTACTGCCCGACAGATTTTGCACCGAGTAACCTGCATCTTCGATCACCCGGTACACATACAGCATCAGCAGCCGCTGCTGCGGATCCATCGCTTGCGCTTCGCGCGGTGAAATACCAAAAAATAGCGGATCAAATGCGTCCATGTTTTCAATCACACCTGCATGACGAATCGACGGTGCTACCCCACACTCCCAACGGCTGGCTGGCAACGTCCCAATGCTATTCCGTTCGGCCATCAGGTTTGCCCACAGGGTATTGATATCCTCAGCTTGCGGAAAAGAGCCGCTCATGCCAATCACGGCAATTGGCTCACCCTTGAACGTATCACGCCCCCTTTCATCGTTCTCCAGCTTGTCCCCTATAACGCGTCCTCGCCGACGACCAGAAATAGGTAGAAATGGGGCAGGAGCAGCGTCGTTACCTAGACAGATTGGCATCTCCACCTCTACTGCAAACGTGGACGCGAACACCGTTTGGTATTCCCTCGCCAAATAGCTCGCCAGCGCTGCAATCGTCGAATATTCAAAGAATATCGTTGGACTTAGGGACAAACTGTACTTTTGGTTCAGTATATGACCGAACTCCGTCAGCGTGATCGAATCAAAACCAAATTCACTCAGCGGCTTACCGCGCTCCAGTTCTTCGCGCGCAATTTTTAGCTGCACCGAGATCAACCCCATCAACGCGGATTCTATTTGCGACTGCAATTCGCCCACTGCGGCTGAGCAAGCAGTGTCCAGAACTCCTGCCGCCGCCAGCAGCGGTGTTGCGCAAGCAGTCCGTATGCGTTGTAACACGCGGGCTACGGCACCATACCCCACCACCACGTGTGCTACGTCCTGTGTCAGTGCTTGACATAAGGCTGCCACACCGGCAGCACTCGGTAATGGCTCTAGCCCTGTCTCTCTTCGCAGCCGCTTTTGGGTAACTTCATCTATCTCCATGCCCCCTTCAGCCCATAACGGCCAACTTATTGATACGGTACGGCCTTGACGCTGCCCCTGAGCCACTAAATCTGCTCGATACTGCGCATATGTGTCTAAAAAACCATTGCCCGCTGCATAATCCGTCTGCCCCAGATTGCCCCACACGCCAGCCACCGACGAGCACAATACCAGCCAGTCCAGCGCTACCTCTCGTGTCGCCTTATCCAAGGCCATCAAACCCGCCACCTTCGGCGCTAACACCTGCCGCAGGGTCTCGTCAGTTTTCTGGGCTAACAAGCCATCGTGCAACACTCCAGCGCTATGGATCACGCCATTCAATTGCCCGTACTGCGCCACTATTTCCGTCACTAAGGCGGCCACTGCTACTGTATCGCTCACGTCCACCGCTCGGTACACGACCTGGGCACCCATTGTCTGTAGCTCTTGCAGCACATGCTCCTGTGCTGGCTTTAGCGCACCACGCCCGGTGAGGACCAGCACTGGACGGTGAACCTGTGCAATCGCTCGGGCGAACACTTGCCCTAGTCCACCCAAACCACCTGTAATCAGATAAACGCCCTTTTCATGCCACGGTAGCATCGTCTCTTCGCTTTCCAATCGAGCAAAGTCCCAAACCTCTCGTTCATCTTCTAAGTAGCGCACCATGGGCGTTGGTGACGACGCTTCAGCTCGCAATCGTTGTACCAATACTGGTATGGATGTCTCAGCTGCCACCGCCACCACCTGGCACACCAACAATGGGTATTCCTGCTGCGCGCTACGCAGTAACCCGCCCAGCCCCTGCAACACTGTGCCTTCGCCTTCATTAGGAACCACCAGTTGGAGCAACAGTGCCTTGCCCGCATGGGCTGTCACCTCTTTCTGTATCCATGCCAGCAATTGCGTCGCATACGCTATATAGCGCTGCGCCAGAAGGCCCGTTGCGGTCAAGCGCACACACTGCGCTACTGGTACTGCAGCGGCAAGTTCAACGACTGTATTTGAATCACCTTCGCCAACCTCGCATAGCAGAATTCCGTGTATCCCATACACCGGTATTGCCGTGGGTTCTGCTATAGCTTGTGTTGTCCATTGCGGCGTCAACAGGACAGTCTGAGGTGGGGCTGTTAACTGCTTGACTGCATCATGCAGAGGCCGTGTACTCAAACCACTGAGGCGTAACGCTACCCGCCCACTCGCATCAACAATGTCAGCGTCAAATTTGCGGATTGCCGCGCTGTCGCCCACGCTCGGATGCACCACCGCCCACGCCGGTGTGGGTAGTTCACCCCATGCCTTCACTTGCGCCACTGTGAACGGTAGCCCTAAGGCTGCGCCGTTTAATTCTTGTGCCAACCCACTCGTTTGCAATGAGGCATCCAGTAAATTCGGCTGCCATGTATACCCCCTCAGTACTTCGCCTGGCAGCCTCAAAGCACCTACCGCTACGTTGTCCCCTATCCGTAATTCCGTCAAAGTCTGGAAGCTAGGGCCAAGATCTAACCCCAGTTGCGTAAGCCGCGCATAACACGCTTCACCCGTCAATGTTTGCTCACATTGTTTTCGTACTACCTCCAAATCTACCCATGGCGCTTCCCCCACCTCATCCAACTGTGCCCAACCTTGGCTATACACCACCGCTTCATCCCCACTACCGCTGTAGATCTCAAAGCGAATACGACCGGCTTCCTGTCTCTCTAGACCAATATGCACTTCCTGCGGTTGCGTCACCACGAATGGGCGTAACCACGTTACCTCTTGCAGCAATACCGATAGCTTTTTCACATCTCCTTCGTCATCACTGGCCAATGCCACCGCCGCACGCGCCCACTCCATTTGAGCAGCTGCAGGCACCAATCCTACGTGATCACGTAGGAAGAATTCCTCACCCGTGAGCGTCGTACTAAAACGCTGCTGACTCAAAGATGATGTATTTCGGTGTACCAGCGGATGCAGTTGGCGGGTCGGTCCATCTTGCTCCACTTTTTGCGGCATCCAATACCGGCTTTTGGCAAATGGATAGGTCGGAAGACTCATCCGCTGCGGCTTCGTTTGACCATATAACTGTCCCCACTCTACCTCTAGTCCCTGCACCCACAACTGCGCCAACTTGCTCACCTTGCCACGGGCAACCCACTTACTAATTGCTTCCTGCAATTCCTCATCGGCCCGGAACATTGACAAGGCACCCAGCTCGCGTTTCACGTCACCGTGAAATATGTTTTCTTGAACGACCTCACCACACGCATAGCGTGATAACTGCTCCTGCAGCTCACTGATAGACCTAGTCACCACTGCTAATCGGGCCTCTAGCGCTTGCCGTCCTACTTGGAGCGTATACGCTAAATCAGCCAGATTTACCTCAGCCTGACGCCCAAGGTACGCCAACAACTGCTGCACCTGCGCCCCCAGCTGTTCCTCATTTCTGGCCGATAGAACTACCACCACAGGCCCACTTAATATCGAGGGTGCCTCCTGCGGTGCCACATATTCCTCAACGATGACATGCGCATTCACCCCACCAAAGCCAAACGAACTGACTCCAGCCCGGCGGGGCAATATCTGCCCTTGCCGATCTCGTAAGGCTTCCCACACACGCGTTTGTTGCACTACATAGAATGGACTGCCGTCCAAAGCAAGCAGCGGATTCAATTCTTCACTGTGCACGCTCTTCACCAAGGTTCGATGCTGCATCTGCAGCAGAACCTTGATCAGTCCTACCACTCCTGCCGCCAACTCAAGATGACCGATATTGCTCTTCACTGAGCCTAACCCGCAATACGCTGCCGGCAACCCTGTGGCCAGTTCAGAAAACGCACTTTTAAGGCCCTGCACCTCGATTGGATCACCTAATGAAGTACCGGTACCATGCGCCTCGATATAGCTAATTGTCTCCGGCTCCACCCCGGCTTGTTGCAATGCAGCCTTGATTAAATCAGCTTGCGCTCGCGGGTTCGGCGCCGTCAGTGAATTGGCTCGCCCACCATGGTTGGTTGCACTGCCTTTGATCAGACCGTAAATATGATCCCCATCTCGCTCAGCCGCTGACAGCGGCTTGAGGAACACCATACCCACGCCCTCTGCGCGCACATAGCCATTAGCCTGGGCTGAGAAGGTCTTGCAGCGTCCATCTGGGCTCAGCATACCAGCTTGGGTAAAACTCTCATGCATCTCCATCGACAACAACGTGTTGACTCCGCCCACCACTGCTTGGGCGCATTGGCCGCTACGTAACAACTCCAGCGCCCTGTGCACCGCCACCAGCGAACTCGAGCACGCGGTATCGATCGGTTCACTCGGTCCATGCCAATTTAACCAGTAGCTCATCCGGTTTGGTCCCATCGACCCCACCAAGCCCACTGCGCTGTATCCTGCCACCGCCTCGCCCGCCTGCGCCAGTAAATTCCCATAACCGCTACTCGCAGTCCCCACCAGCAACGCCGTATTACTGCCCGACAGATTTTGCACCGAGTAACCTGCATCTTCGATCACCCGGTACACATACAGCATCAGCAGCCGCTGCTGCGGATCCATCGCTTGCGCTTCGCGCGGTGAAATACCAAAAAATAGCGGATCAAATGCGTCCATGTTTTCAATCACACCTGCATGACGAATCGACGGTGCTACCCCACACTCCCAACGGCTGGCTGGCAACGTCCCAATGCTATTCCGTTCGGCCATCAGGTTTGCCCACAGGGTATTGATATCCTCAGCTTGCGGAAAAGAGCCACTCATACCAATCACGGCAATTGGCTCACCCTTGAACGTATCACGCCCCCTTTCATCGTTCTCCAGCTTGTCCCCTATAACGCGTCCTCGCCGACGACCAGAAATAGGTAGAAATGGGGCAGGAGCAGCGTCGTTACCTAGACAGATTGGCATCTCCACCTCTACTGCAAACGTGGACGCGAACACCGTTTGGTATTCCCTCGCCAAATAGCTCGCCAGCGCTGCAATCGTCGAATATTCAAAGAATATCGTTGGACTTAGGGACAAACTGTACTTTTGGTTCAGTACATGACCGAACTCCGTCAGCGTGATCGAATCAAAACCAAATTCGCTCAGCGACGCATCGGGCTCCAGTTCTTCGCGCGCAATTTTTAGCTGCACCGAGATCAACCCCATCAACGCAGATTCTATTTGCGACTGCAACTCGCCCACTGCGGCTGAGCAAGCAGTGTCCAGAGCTCCTGCCGCCGCCAGCAGCGGTGTTGCGCAAGCAGTCCGTATGCGTTGTAACACGCGGGCTACGGCACCGTACCCCACCACCACGTGTGCTACGTCCTGTGTCAGTGCTTGACATAAGGCTGCCACACCGGCAGCATTCGGTAATGGCTCTAGCCCTGTCTCCCTTCGCAGCCGCTTTTGGGTAACCTCATCTATCTCCATGCCCCCTTCAGCCCATAACGGCCAACTTATTGATACGGTATGGCCTTGACGCTGCCCCTGAGCCACTAAATCTGCTCGATACTGCGCATATGTGTCTAAAAAACCATTGCCCGCCGCATAATCCGTCTGCCCCAGATTGCCCCACACGCCAGCCACCGACGAGCACAATACCAGCCAGTCCAGCGCTACCTCTCGTGTCGCCTTATCCAAGGCCATCAAACCCGCCACCTTCGGCGCTAACACCTGCCGTAGGGTCTCGTCAGTTTTCTGGGCTAACAAGCCATCGTGCAACACTCCAGCGCTATGGATCACGCCATTCAATTGCCCGTACTGCGCCACTATTTCCGTCACTAAGGCGGCCACTGCTACTGTATCGCTCACGTCCACCGCTCGGTACACGACCTGGGCACCCATTGTCTGTAGCTCTTGCAGCACATGCTCCTGTGCTGGCTTTAGCGCACCACGCCCGGTGAGGACCAGCACTGGACGGCGAACCTGTGCAATCGCTCGGGCGAACACTTGCCCTAGTCCACCCAAACCACCTGTAATCAGATAAACGCCCTTTTCATGCCACGGTAGCATCGTCTCTTTGCTTTCCAATCGAGCAAAGTCCCAAACCTCTCGTTCACCTTCTAAGTAGCGCACCATGGGCGTTGGTGACGACGCTTCAGCTCGCAATCGTTGTGCCAATACTGGTATGGATGTCTCAGCTGCCACCGCCACCACCTGGCACACCAACAATGGGTATTCCTGCTGCGCGCTACGCAGTAACCCGCCCAGCCCCTGCAACACTGTGCCTTCGCCTTCATTAGGAACCACCAGTTGGAGCAACAGCGCCTTGTCCGCATGGGCTGTCACCTCTTTCTGTATCCATGCCAGCAATTGCGTCGCATACGCTATATAGCGCTGCGCCAGAAGGCCCGTTGCGGTCAAGCGCACACACTGCGCTACTGGTACTGCAGCGGCAAGTTCAACGACTGTATTTGAATCACCTTCGCCAACCTCGCATAGCAGAATTCCGTGTATCCCATACACCGGTATTGCCGTGGGTTGTGCTATAGCTTGTGTTGTCCATTGCGGCGTCAACAGGACAGTCTGAGGTGGGGCTGCCAACTGCTTGACTGCATCATGCAGAGGCCGTGTACTCAAACCACTTAAGCGTAACGCCACTTGCCCACCCGCATCGACAATGTCGATGTCGAACTTGCGCATTGACGCGCTATCGCCGATCCCTGCACGCACTACCGCCCACGCCGGCATCGGCAATTGACTCCATTGCCTTACTTGCGCCACCGCAAACGGCAACGCTGGCAGGAGTACGCCAGCCTCGTCTTGCATCAGACCTAAGCTCGTTTGCAGTGCTCCATCTAGTAGATTCGGCTTCCACACATATCCTGTGAGCGCCTCTGCCACCATACACAAGGCGCCCACTGCCAGGTGATGACCTACCCGCAATTCATTCAGAACCTGGAAGCTCAGGCCGTAATCTAACCCCAGTTGCGCAAACTGCGCATAACACGCCTTGCCTGCCAACGTCTGCTCACATTTTTCTCGCGCCCCCTCCAGATCAATCCACGGTGCTTCACCCGCCTCGGTGAGTTGAGCCAAGCCCTGGCTATACACGACCACTTCATCCCCACTGCCGCTGTAGATCTCAAAGCCAATACGACGGTCTTCATGTATATCCAGACCGATATGTACTTCCTGCGACTGCGCGACTATCAGTGGGCGCAACCACGTCACCTCCTCCAGCAAAACTGATAATCCCGCTGTACCGACCTCGTCATAGCTAGCTAATGCCACCGCCGCCCGTGCCCACTCTAGCTGAGCGACTCCGGGCACCACCCGCTGACCTTGCACTACGTGATCACGTAGGAAGAATTCCTCGCCCGTGAGCGTCGTACTAAAACGCTGCTGACTCAAAGATGATGTATTTCGGTGTACCAGCGGATGCAGTTGGCGTTCTGGCCCACCTTGCACTACCGTTTGTGGGACCCAATATCGCTCCTTAGCAAACGGATACGCCGGCAGGCTGATCCGCCTCGGTTTTACCCCACCGTATAGCTGCTCCCACGGTAGCTCATAGCCTTGACAATACATATCAGCCAGAGCGTAGAGCGCTTCTTGCACTGCGCTATCATGGTTTTGCTGCGCTGCCACTCGTTTCAGTAATTCTTCGCCATAATTAAACAACGCCTTTTGCGCTTCAAATTCCCGCTCCACCTGCCCACGAAATAAATTCACGCGTTTCTCGAGTCCCAGCGCTTGTTGCAGTATATAAACTGCATCTTCCCGATCCTGAATCACCATCGCACATCGATAAGCAAAATGCTGCCGTCCCGTGAGCAATGTATAACTGATCGCACGCGAACGCGCACCGTCCCACGATTGCGCTTTGATTACCGCCAATAGATCCTCGACCCGATCACGCAGCGCCTGAGCCGTCTTCGCCGATAACGCAAGCAGAGAGTACGATTTTCCTAGTGACTCGCCCGCACTGCCTAGGTCATCACCTTCATAGCTTTGCACGACTATATGCGCATTTGTGCCGCTCATGCCGAATGCACTGACTGCCCCCAACCTGGACCGATCCATACGCACCGGCCACGGCTTCGCTACCTTATTGACATAAAATGGGCTCGTCTGCCAGACGATGTAATCACTCTCCTCTGCACAGTGCAGACTGGGTGGAATCACCTCGTGACGCATCGCCTGTACTAAACTCACTAGACTAACTAGGCCCGAGGCCGCCAACGTGTGTCCTAGATTGGTTTTAGTCGACGTTAGCGCGCAATATCCGTGCTTTGGGGTATATGGCTTGAAGGCGTCGGCCAATGCACTGATTTCGATCGGATCGCCTAACGCGGTACCTGTACCGTGCGTCACAATATAGTCCAACTCGCTGGGATTGATCCGGAAGCGTTCGTAGACCGTTTGCAATAGTTGCGTCTGCGCAGCGCCGCTGGGCGCCGTAATACCTTGGGTCTTGCCATCATAGTTGATACCACTGCCGGCAATCACCGCGTAGATCGGATCTCCGTCGGCTTGTGCTTGCGACACAGGCTTCAAAACTACAGCGACCACCGCCTCGCCTGGCACCATCCCATCGGCCCGTCGATCGAACGCATAGCACTTGCCCTGGGGCGAAAGCATGCCCAGCTGTCCCATAGAAATTAGGGTGTTTGGCGTCAGTAATAGGCTCACTCCTGCGGCAATTGCCGTACTGCACTCGCCGCTACGCAAGCTCTGACACGCTTGATGTACCGCCACCAGTCCCGACGAGCAAGCGGTATTGATCGCCATTGCCGGCCCCCGAAAATTCAGCGCATAAGCCAAGCGGGCGGCCAGAATTCCGTCGTGGTTTGACGTACCCGTAGCCTGTTGCCTGGCCAGCAACTGGTAATCACCCTGCTCCACGCCCACGAACATCCCGATTGTGTGCTGCTGCAGATGAGTATTACCGTAGCCTGCGTCTTCTAGTGCTCGCCATGCCTCTTGTAGCAGTAAACGCTGGCGCGGATCCATCATTTCAGCCTCGCGCGGCGAAATCTCAAAAAACAGGGGATCGAATTCATCTACGCCTGGCATGGCACCTAACCATTTACCTGGGGTCTTGTCCGGCCCTTGCTTCGGATCGCCGTAGCATTGCCGCCAATCAAAGCGATCCACTGGAATTTCCCGCACAACCTCTTGACCATCCCGCAGAATTTGCCAGAGTTCATCGACCGTGCGCGCGCTTGGAAAACGCCCACTCATACCAATCAGTGCAATGGGCTCAGCCGTACCTACGGCACTGGCTAAATCAGATAACGTTGAGCGTAACATTTGAGGGAGTGCTCTGCTCGGCATGATCGTGTCCGGCACGGCTACAACACCCGTCTGGTAAAATTTTTCCAATTCAGGCCTATACGTCGTTAGCAGATACTCGGCTAATTGTCCCAGACTCGCATAGCTAAAGAACAGTGAGGGAGAGAGCGCCAATCCGTAATGCACGCTCAAACGCTGTGCAAACTCTTTGAGCCCAATCGAATCAAAACCGAATTCTGCCAGATTCGTATCCAGTTCAAGTACATTGCGCGGCACTCTGAGCAACTGATGTGAATGTTCCGTTAAATCCCACGCCACACACTGCAATAGACTCAAGCCTTTGAGTTCCAAGCGATAACCCTGACCCTGAGCAGCGCCCTCAGGATGCGCTAAGGCACCGCTGTCCCCTGCCGAGACCCGGGCCAGCAAGCGCTGGACTCGCTCGGGATGGCCCGCTATAATTAACGGCTGGCCTGCCGATTGGCCCAGTAGCCGCCCAAACAGCTCACACCCCTCACTCATCTCCAACACCCGCTGCCCACTCGATGCTAGATACAACTTTGTCTGTTGTGCATCGCCCACCTGCATCCCACCATCACGCCATAGCGGCCAGCCGATCGCCAGCGTCTTACCCATCGCCGCACCGCGCTCGACCCGCATTTGTCGAGCCCGCGCATAGGCCATCAGAAAGCGGTTGCCCATCGCATAGCTACACGCTCCGAAGTCACCAAGAATTGCTGAGGAGGAAGAGAAATAGCACAGAAAATCTAGCGGCTGATCCTGCAGCACGGTGTCGAGTACTAGCGTACCTTGGATTTTGGGCGTGAGTTCCTGGCGAAATTGGACGATATCTTGCTCCAAAAGACTGTGCCTTTCACTAATGCCTGCCGCATGGATGACACCGTCAATCCGCCCGAACCGTTTATGAGCCTGAATCAGAACTGCGCGCAAAGCAACAGCATCCGTTACATCAGCCTGTTGGTATAACACCTGGGCGCGCAGCGTTTCTAGTTTCTGGAGTTGCTGCCGCTTACTATCATCGAGTGATCCTCGCCCACTGAGCACAAGGTTAGCACCGTATGTGCCGGCAAGATGTTTTGCTAGGGCTGCGCCGAGTCCGCCACAGCCACCAATAATCCAGTAAGTCCCACCCTGCCGGAGTGGTATTGCGTCTGAATTCATTTCCAGGGGATCAATATGGCAAACATAACGTTGTCCAGCGCAGTACAACGCGCTTTGCATCGAGGCGCTCGCCAATTCGGTCAATAGGCGTTCGGTCCAAGCGACCATATTGAGCTTCAGTGCTTTTTCGATGACCACTGTGATGCGGGTGTTAGGCATAATCAAACCAAGCGAACGCTCGATACCGATCCACGATTCTAAGTAAGCGAGCGCCAAGTCGTCTGCACTGTACCCAGCTAACAGTACCTCGCGACAAGGCAATGCGCTATGCCCGATTGCTTGTAGCAAATGCACCATCGGGGTCACATCTTCGATGAGTTCAGACGTCTCCAAAGGCCATAAGTAAAGCACTGCATCTACTGCCCCATGGCTAGCCTGAATCTGGCGCAGCAATGTGGCGTAGGATTCAGCAGGTGCTTGCGATGAGATACAGTAGCATTGGGCTTCTACGGCAGCAGCGAGTCCTTCCTCTCCTTGTGCCACAAATACAAGCTTGGTTTGAGGTGCTCGCTGCGCAAACACCTTCGCCGCTATTTCCTGGTGCCTTGGATTAGATAGCAGACATACCAAGAGTTGGGGAGTTTGAATGGTTAACGACTTAAGCGCTTGGACCTGCCATGTTTCTGCGAAAGACATTAGCGTGGTGGCAGGCAGCGTTTGAGCAATGGTTGATTTCTCAATTAACCGGCGATTTTGCTGAGCAGTGAACTCAACAGATGTTGTCACCTCTGTGTGCGGCACCCAGTACCGTTCCTTAGCAAAGGGATACGTCGGAAGGCTGATCCGCTGCGGTTTTGCCGCTCTATATAATTGTCCCCATTCCAGTTCAAACCCCTGTGCCCATAACTGCGCGAGCTTACCAAGCCTACCATTGATGGCCCAAGCTTCGACCGCCCTTTGTATCCCTTCATCATCTCGGAGTAGCGTCTGTATCTCCTGGCTACGCTTAAGCTCGCCTTGGTACATATCCGCGCATGCCCCCTCATCTCGCGTATAACATGAGAGCTGCTCTTTCAGCGCACTGATTGACCTCGTTACCAGTGCCAATCGAACATCCAGCGCCTCGCGTCCGACCTGGAGCGTATACGCCAGGTCGGCCAGGTTTACCTCAGTCTGGCGCTCCAGATGCATAAGCAGCAGTTGCGCTTGTTCCCGCAACTGCTCTTCATTCCTCGCCGATAGCACTACTACTACGGGTCCATTCACCACCGTCGGAACCCTCTGCGGCCTTACATACTCCTCAACAATGATATGCGCATTGACTCCACCAAAGCCAAATGAACTCACCCCAGCTCGACGCGGCAACACCTGCCCTTGCCGATCTCGTAAGGCTTCCCACGCGCACGTTTGCTGCACCACATAGAATGGACTGCCGTCCAAAGCAAGTAGTGGATTCAATTCTTCGCAATGCAAGCTCTTCACCAAAGTCCGGTGCTGTAGCTGCAGCAGCACCTTAATCAGACCCGTCACACCTGCGGCCAGTTCCAGGTGACCAATATTGCTTTTCACCGAGCCCAAACCGCAATACCCCACCGGCAACTCCGCAGCCAGTTCTGCGAATGCGCTTTTGAGGCCCTGTGCCTCAACCGGGTCCCCTAATTCGGTGCCTGTGCCGTGCGCCTCAATATAGCCTATGGTCTCCGGCTCCACCTCCGCTTGTTGCAGCGCAGCTTTGATCAGATTAGCTTGCGCTCGTGGATTCGGCGCCGTCAGCGAATTCGCTCGTCCGCCATGGTTGGTCGCACTGCCCTTGATCAGGCCGTAAATATGATCTCTATCCCGCTCGGCCGCCGCCAGCGGCTTGAGGAAGACCATGCCTACTCCCTCACCGCGCACATAGCCATTGGCCTGGGCCGAAAAGGTCTTGCAGCGTCCATCCAGGCTCAGCATGCCCGCCTGAGTAAAACTCTCGTGCATCTCCATCGACAACAGCGTGTTAACCCCACCCACCACCGCCTGAGCACACTGCCCGCTACGCAACAACTCTAGCGCCCGGTGCACTGCCACCAACGAACTCGAGCACGCTGTATCGATTGGTTCACTCGGCCCATGCCAATTTAACCAGTAGCTCATCCGGTTTGGTCCTATCGACCCCGCTAGCCCCGCTGCGCTGTACCCTGCTACCGTCTCGCCCGCTTGCACCAGCAAGTTCCCATAGCCAGTACCGGCGGCGGTTCCCACTAGCAGCGCCGTCGCGCTACCCGAGAGGCTCTGCACCGAATAGCCTGCGTCCTCGATTACCCGGTACACATATAGCATCAGCAGCCGCTGCTGCGGATCCATCGCTTGCGCTTCGCGCGGCGAAATGCTAAAAAATAGCGGATCAAATTCATCTATACTCTCGATCACCCCCGCATGACACACCGCCGGTGCCAAGCCACGGTCCCAGCGACTGGCCGGCAACACCCCAATGCTGTCCCGCTCAGCCAGCAGGTTTGTCCACAAGGCATCGATATCCTCAGCTTGTGGGAAACATCCGCTCATGCCGATCACCGCAATCGGCTCACTCTTGAACATATCGTTCTTACTCACATCGCCCCTCAGCGTCGCCACTGCAACACGTCCTCGCCTAAGCCGAGGAGTCGGAGAAAACGATGGAGCAACAGCATCGCTATTTGGAGTACTTTGCACCGTCACCGTGGCCGCAAAAGCCGGTGCGAGCAGCGCTTGATGTTCCCGCGCCAGATAGCCCGCCAGCGCCGCAATCGTCGAATACTCAAAGAATATAGTTGGACTCAAGGCCAAACTGTACTTCTGGTGCAATAGGTTGCCGAACTCCGTCAGAGTGATAGAATCAAAACCAAATTCACTCAACGGCGTATCACGTTCCAATTCCTCTCGCAAAATTTTTAACTGCATCGAGATCAACCCTGTCAACGCATGCTCTATTTGCGTCTGCAATTCGCTCGTTGCAGCTGCGCTCAACTCAGTGTCTAGAATTTCTTCTGCAACAGGCGATATCGGTGCGTCAAAAACAACTCGCAGGTGATGTAGTATACGAGCTACAGCGCCATACTTCACTACCACATGCGCTGCGTTCTGCGCCAGTGCTTGGCATAGCGTCGTCAAACCGACAGCGCTTGGTAGCAACTCAAGTCCTATCTCCCTGCGCAGGCGTTCCTGGGTGGCTGCATCTAACTGCATCCCCCCTTCGGCCCACAATGGCCAACTGACCGATACGGTACGGCCTTGACGTTGACCCTGCGCCACTAGGCCCGACCGGTACTGCGCATAGCTATCCAGAAAACCATTGCCCGCCGCGTAGTCCGTCTGTCCCGCATTGCCCAATACGCCAGCCACCGACGAGCACAACACCAACCAGTCCAACGCCACCTCTCGCGTCACCTCATCCAAGGCCACTAGGCCCGCCACTTTTGGCGCCAACGCCTGCTGCATGCTTGCGCCGGTCTTCTGCGCCAGCAGGCCGTCATGCAATACCCCAGCGCTATGGATCACACCATTCAGTTGACCGTACTGCGCCATAATTTCTGCTACTAAGGCGGCTACTGCCACCGCATCGCTCACATCCACAGTTCGGTACGCAACCCGCGCACCGATTGCCTGTAACTCCTGCAACACACGCTCCTGCGCCGGCTGCAACGCGCTCCGCCCGATCAGTACCAGCACCGGCTGGCGGACCTGATATGCTATCGCCCGCGCGAACACTTGTCCCAGTCCGCCCAGCCCTCCTGTGATTAGGTAAACACCCTCGTCACGCCAAGGCAGCATCGTCTCTTCGCTTTCCAATCGTACAAAGCTCAACACCTCTCGTTGCCCTTCGACATAGCGCACCATCGGCGTGGGCGATAGCCCTTCAGTTCGCAATCGTTGCGCCAATACCGGCAACGATAGCCCCGTTTCTAACGCCACTACCTGGCTCGCCAACATCGGGTATTCTTGCTGCGCGCTACGTAATAAACCACCCAGCCCTTGCAGTACCGCGCCTTCGCCTTCGCTAGGAACAACCAGTTGCAGCAACAGCGTCTCGCCCGGATGAGCCGCCACCTCTTTCTGTACCCATTCCAGCAATTGCACCGCATAGCCCGTATAGCGCTGTGCTAACGTGCCTTTTCCTATCAACCACACGCACTGTGCTAGCGGCATTGCAGTGGCAAGTTCGGCTATCCTCTCCGGACTATCCTCGCTCACCTCACACAATAAGACTCCTTGCAATCTATAAGCCTGCACTGCCGTTGGTTGTGTGAGGGCTTGCGCCGTCCAGTGTGGCACCAACAGAACGCTCTGAGGCGCAGCTGCCAAATAATCGGCTACCTCACGCATGGATCGTGTACTGAAGCCGCTTAGACGCAACGCCACTTGCCCACCGGCAGCGACAATATCGACATCGAGCTTGCGGATTGCCGTACCGTCACCCCCACCCGGGCGCACTACCACCCACGCCGGCATTGGCATTTCGCCCCATTGCTTCACCTGCTCTACCGCGAACGGCAGTGCTAAGGCCGCGCCGTTCAAGTCTTGTGCCAACCCCAAGCTCGCCTGCAGCGCCCCGTCTAACACATTCGGCAACCACGCATATCCGGCTGGCGCCTCTGCCGCCAGACTCAAGGCGCCCACCGCGAGGTTATGGCCTACCCCCAATTCTTTTAGAATCCGGAAGCTCGGACCGTAACTTAACCCCTGTTGTGCAAACCGTGCATAACACGCCTCGCCCGTCAACCTCTGCTCACAGCGTTCCTGCAGCGCCGCCAAATCCACTCGCGGCGCTTCATCTACCTCGGTGAGTTGAGCCCAACCTTGGCTGTACACTACGGCCTCATCCCCACTACCACTGTAAATCTCAAAACTAATACGACCCTCTTCTTCCATCACAAGGCCAATATGCACTTCCCGCGGCTGTGTCACCACCAGCGGGCGTAACCATGTCACCTCCTGCAACCATACCGATAACCCCTCTGCACGGCATTCGTCATCGCTAGCCAGCGCTACCGCCGCACGCGCCCACTCCAGTTGCGCTACCCCAGGCACAACCCGCTCACCTTGCACTACATGATCGCGCAGAAAGAATTCCTCGCCCGTGAGCATCGTACTGAAGCGCTGCTGGCTTAAAGATGATGTGTTCCGGTGTACGAGCGGATGCAACTGGCGTTCTGATCCACCTTGCACTACCGTTTGCGGGACCCAATACCGCTCTTCGGCAAACGGATAAGTCGGAAGACTGATCCGCTTTGGCTTCATTTGACCGTATAATTGCCTCCACTCTACTTCGAGCCCCTGCACCCACAACTGCGCCAACTTGCCTACCTTGCCACGGACAATCCATTTGCCGATCGCTTCTTGCAATTCTTCATCAGCTCGGAATATCACCAAGGCGCCTTGCTCGCGTCTCACTTCACCGTGGAACGTATCTTCTTGAGCCGCTTCGCCACGCGCATAACATAACAGCCGCTCTTTCAAACCATCGACCGTGCGCACCACCAACGCCAATCTCACCCCCAGCGCTTCGCGTCCTACTTGGAGCGTATAAGCCAAGTCGGCTAGATTCATCTCATCATGGCGTTCCAAATACGCGAGCAACTGCCGCACCTGGTCGTGCAACTGTGCCTCATTTCTAGCTGACAGAACCACTGCCACGGGGCCGCTCAAGATCGTTGACGTCTGCTGTGATGGAATATATTCCTCAACAATAACATGCGCATTAACCCCACCAAAGCCAAACGAACTGACCCCAGCGCGGCGTGGTAATTCCTGCCCTTGCTGATCTCGTAAGGTGTCCCACGCGCGCGTGTGCTGCACCACATAGAACGGACTGTCCTCCAGAGCAAGCAGTGGATTCAGTTCTTCGCAATGCAAGCTCTTCACCAAAGTCTGATGTTGTAGCTGCAGTAGCACCTTGATCAGGCCCGCCACACCGGCAGCTAATTCCAAATGCCCGATATTGCTCTTCGCCGAACCTAAGCCACAATACCCTATTGGCAAGCCAGTAGCCAACTCTGAGAATGCGCTCTTGAGACCTTGTACCTCAACTGGGTCCCCTAATTCAGTGCCAGTGCCATGCGCCTCGATATAGCTAATCGTTCCCGGTCCCACTCCTGCTCGTCGCAGCGCAGTCTTGATCAGATCGGCTTGGGCACGCGGGTTTGGCGCTGTCAGCGAATTCGCTCGCCCACCATGGTTGGTCGCGCTACCTTTAATCAAGCCGTAAATATGATCGCCGTCACGTTCGGCCGCCGACAGCGGCTTGAGGAACAGCATGCCCACGCCTTCCCCACGCACATAGCCATCAGCTTGTGCTGAGAAAGTCTTGCAGCGTCCATTCGCGCTTAACATGCCCGCCTGGGTAAAACTCTCGTGCGTTTCCATCGACAGCAGCGTATTGACCCCGCCCACCACTGCCTGGGTGCACTGACCGCTGCGCAGCAGTTCTAATGCCCGGTGCACCGCGACCAGCGAGCTCGAGCATGCCGTATCGATCGGTTCGCTCGGCCCATGCCAATTGAGCCAGTAGCTCATCCGGTTCGGTCCCATCGACACCCATACTCCTGGCTCACTGTACCCCGCCACTGTCTCGCCCGCCTGCGCCCGCAGAGCTTTATAACCCGTGCCGGCAGTTCCCACCAAAAGCGCCGTATCACTACCCGACAGACTGTGCATCGAGTAGCCAGCGTCTTCAATCACTCGGTACACATACAGCATCAACAGCCGCTGCTGCGGATCCATCGCTTGCGCCTCGCGCGGCGAAATGCCAAAAAATAGTGGGTCAAATTCTTCTATATTCTCGATCACCCCTGCATAGCAAATTGACGGCGCCACCCCATGGTCCCAGCGGCTGTCTGGCAATTCTCCGATGCTATCTCGCTCTGCCAACAGGTTTGCCCACAATGTATCGATATCCTCAGCTTGCGGGAAACAGCCACTCATGCCAATTACGGCGATCGGCTCATTTTTGAGCGCATCGCTCTCAGTTACATCATCCCTCAGCGCAATGCGTCTCTGCCGACGCCGAGAAATAGGAAGCAATGGTGACGGATCAGTTCCACCATCTGGAGGAATTTGTACTGCTACCGATGCCGCAAGCGGGGGCGCAAACATTGCTTGGTATTCCCTCGCTAGATAATCCGCCAGCGCTGCAATCGTTGGATATTCGTAGAATATCGTTGGACTCAGGGCCAAACCGTACTTCTCGTGCAATGCGTTGCCCAACTCCGTCAGGGTGATCGAATCAAAACCAAATTCGCTTAGTGGCGTATCCCGCTCCAGTTCCTCGTGCGCAATTTTTAGCTGCGCCGAAATCAATCCTGTCAATATGTGCTCTACCCGCAACTGCAATTCGTCCGCTGTCACCTCGCTCAATTCAGTGTCCAGCCTCCCCTGTGCAGTTGGCGATACCGGTACCTCAAAAGCAACCCGCAGGTGTTGCCGTATTCGAGCTGCAGCACCGTACGCCACTACCACATGCGCCGCATTCTGCGCCAGTGCTTGGCATAAGGCCGTCACACCAGCAGCACTCGGCAACGGCGCTAGCCCGGTCTCCCTTTGCAATCGCTCTTGGGTAGCCGCATCCATCTGCATCCCCCCTTCGGCCCACAACGGCCAACTCACCGATACGGTACGACCCCAGCGTTGCCCCTGCTCTACCAAACCTGCCCGATACTGTGCATAGGCATCCATAAAACCATTGCCTGTCGCATAATCTGTCTGCCCTACGTTACCCCATATCCCCATCACCGACGAACACAGCACCAGCCAGTCCAGTGCCACTTCTCGCGTCGCCCCATCCAAAGCTATCAGACCCGCCACCTTCGGTGCCAGTACCTGTCGCACGGTCTCGCCGGTCTTTTGTGCCAGCAAGCCATCGTGCAACACCCCAGCGCTATGGATTACACCATTCAGTTGCCCATACTGCGCCACAATTTCCGCCACTAGGGCGGCCACTGCCACAGCATCGCTCACGTCCACTACCCGGTACGTAACGCGTGCGCCCAGCGCCTGCAACTTTTGCAACTCACGCTCCTGCGCCGGCTTCAACGCGCTGCGCCCAGTCAATACCAGTACCGGACGGCGTACCTGCTGCGCTATCGCCCGCGCGAACACTTGTCCCAATCCACCCAAACCGCCAGTAATCAGATAAACGCCTTCGTCACGCCAGGGCAGCAGGGTCTCTTCACCTTCACATGGTGCAAAGTCCAAAATCTCTCGTTGCCCTTCTACATAGCGCACCACCGGCGTTGGCGACACCGCTTCAGTTTGCAATCGTTGCGCCAATACTGGCATCGATACCTTCGCTTCCACCGCCACCACTTGGCACACCAACAGCGGGTATTCTTGCTGCGCGCTACGCAATAAGCCACCCAGACCTTGCAGCACCGCCCCTTCACCTTCGCTAAGCACGACCAGTTGGAGTAACAGTACTTCGCCTGGATGGGCGACGACCTCTTTTTGTATCCATTCCAGCAATTGCACTGCATAGGCTGTATAGCGCTGCGCTAGCGTGCCCGTTGTCGTCAATCGCACGCACTGCGCTGCAGGCACAGTGGCGGCAAGTTCAGTTACTGTCTTTGAATCATCTTCGCCCATCTCGCATAACAGAATTCCGTGCGCCCCATACGCCGGTAATGCCATGGGTTGTGCGATGGTGGCTTGTACCGTCCATTGCGGCGCTAACAGGACAGCTTGAGGTGCAGCTGCCGCCTGTTCAGCTGTCTCACACATGGGGCGAGTACTGAAGCCACTTAGGCGCAACGCCACCAGCCCGTTGGTATCGACGATGTCCACATCCAGCTTTCGGATTGCTGCGCTGTCGCCCGCACTCGGGCGTACTACCACCCATGCCGGCACTGGCATCTCGCCCCATTGCCTCACCTGCGCCACCGCGAATGGCAGCGCCAGAGTCACATCGGTCGTACCTTGCGCCAGCCCCACGCTTGCTTGCAGCGCGCCGTCTAGCACACTCGGCGCCCACGTATATCCGGCTGGCATTTCTGCGACCAAGCGCAAGGTGCCCACCGCGACGTTATTGCCTAAATGCAATTCATTCAGAACCTGGAAACTCGAACCGTAGCTTAATCCCAGTTGCGCAAAGCGCGCATAACACGCCTCGCTCGTCAGCGTCTGCTCGCAGCGTTCCCGCAGTGCCCCCAAATCCACCCATGGCGCCTCACCCACCTCGGTGAACTGAGCCCAACCCTGGCTATACGCCACCGCTTCATCCCCACTACCTCTGTAAATCTCGAAATGAATACGGCCGTCTTCTTGCCTCTCTAGACCAATATGCACTTCCTGCGGCTGTGCGACTATCAGAGGACGTAACCACGTCACTTCCTCCAGCACCACTGCCTGCCCTACCTCACCACCACTGGCTAACGCCACCGCTGCACGCGCCCACTCCAGTTGTGCCGCCCCCGGCACGATCCGTTCGCCTTGCACCACGTGATCGCGCAGGAAAAATTCCTCGCCCGTGAGTGTCGTACTAAAGCGCTGTTCACTCAAATCCGACGTGTTACGGTGTACCAGCGGATGCAACTGGCGTTCTGATCCACCTTGCACTACCGTTTGCGTGATCCAATATCGTTCCTTAGCAAACGGGTAGGTCGGTAAACTGATTCGCCGTGGCTTCGTTTGACCGTATAACTGTCCCCACTCTATCTCTAGTCCCTGCACCCACAACTGCGCCAACTTACCTACCTTGCCACGGACAATCCATTTGCCAATCGCCTCTCCCAATTCTTCATCGGCACGGAACATCGCTAAAGCGCCTTGCTCACGTTTCACCTCACCGTAAAACATATCTTCTTGAGCCATCTCACCGCGCGCATAGCTTGATAGTTGCTCCTTCAGCGCACTGATAGACCTCGTCACCAGCGCTAATCGAAATCCCAGTGCCTCGCGTCCCACCTGCAGCGTATACGCTAGGTTGGGCAGATTCACATCAGCCTGACGCTCCAGGTACGCCAGTAACTGCTGCACCTGGTCGTGCAACTGCGCCTCGTTTTTGGCCGATAGAACCACTATTACGGGCCCACTTAAAACCGTCGGCATCCTCGGTGGCTCGACATATTCCTCAACAATAACATGCGCATTAACCCCACCAAAGCCAAACGAACTGACCCCAGCGCGGCGTGGTAATTCCTGCCCTTGCTGATCTCGTAAGGTGTCCCACGCACGCGTGTGCTGCACCACATAGAACGGACTGTCCTCCAGAGCAAGCAGTGGATTCAGTTCTTCGCAATGCAAGCTCTTCACCAAAGTCTGATGTTGTAGCTGCAGTAGCACCTTGATCAGGCCCGCCACACCGGCAGCCAATTCCAAATGCCCGATATTGCTCTTCGCCGAACCTAAGCCACAATACCCTATTGGCAAGCCAGTAGCCAACTCTGAGAATGCGCTCTTGAGACCTTGTACCTCAACTGGGTCCCCTAATTCGGTGCCAGTGCCATGCGCCTCGATATAGCTAATCGTTCCCGGTCCCACTCCCGCTCGTCGCAGCGCAGTCTTGATCAGATCGGCTTGGGCACGCGGGTTTGGCGCTGTCAGCGAATTCGCTCGCCCACCATGGTTGGTCGCGCTACCTTTAATCAAGCCGTAAATATGATCGCCGTCACGTTCGGCCGCCGACAGCGGCTTAAGGAACAGCATGCCCACGCCTTCCCCACGCACATAGCCATCAGCTTGTGCTGAGAAAGTCTTGCAGCGTCCATTCGCGCTTAACATGCCCGCCTGGGTAAAACTCTCGTGCGTTTCCATCGACAGCAGCGTATTGACCCCGCCCACCACTGCCTGGGTGCACTGACCGCTGCGCAGCAGTTCTAATGCTCGGTGCACCGCGACCAGCGAGCTCGAGCATGCCGTATCGATCGGTTCACTCGGCCCATGCCAATTGAGCCAGTAGCTCATCCGGTTCGGTCCCATCGACACCCATACTCCTGGCTCACTGTACCCCGCCACTGTCTCGCCCGCCTGCGCCCGCAGAGCTTTATAACCCGTGCCGGCAGTTCCCACCAAAAGCGCCGTATCACTACCCGACAGACTGTGCACCGAGTAGCCAGCGTCTTCAATCACTCGGTACACATACAGCATCAACAGCCGCTGCTGCGGATCCATCGCTTGCGCCTCGCGCGGCGAAATGCCAAAAAATAGTGGGTCAAATTCTTCTATATTCTCGATCACCCCTGCATAGCAAATTGACGGCGCCGCCCCATGGTCCCAGCGGCTGTCTGGCAATTCTCCGATGCTATCTCGCTCTGCCAACAGGTTTGCCCACAATGTATCGATATCCTCAGCTTGCGGGAAACAGCCACTCATGCCAATTACGGCGATCGGCTCATTTTTGAGCGCATCGCTCTCAGTTACATCATCCCTCAGCGCAATGCGTCTCTGCCGACGCCGAGAAATAGGAAGCAATGGTGACGGATCAGCTCCACCATCTGGAGGAATTTGTACTGCTACCGATGCCGTAAGCGGGGGCGCAAACATTGCTTGGTATTCCCTCGCTAGATAATCCGCCAGCGCTGCAATCGTTGGATATTCGTAGAATATCGTTGGACTCAGGGCCAAACCGTACTTCTCGTGCAATGCGTTGCCCAACTCCGTCAGGGTGATCGAATCAAAACCAAATTCGCTTAGTGGCGTATCCCGCTCCAGTTCCTCGTACGCAATTTTTAGCTGCGCCGAAATCAATCCTGTCAATATGTGCTCTACCCGCAACTGCAATTCGTCCGCTGTCACCTCGCTCAACTCAGTGTCCAGCCTCCCCTGTGCAGTTGGCGATACCGGTACTTCAAAAGCAACCCGCAGGTGTTGCCGTACTCGAGCTGCAGCACCGTACGCCACTACCACATGCGCCACATTCTGCGCCAGTGCTTGGCATAAGGCCGTCACACCAGCAGCACTCGGCAACGGCGCTAGCCCGGTCTCCCTTTGCAATCGCTCTTGGGTAGCCGCATCCATCTGCATCCCCCCTTCGGCCCACAACGGCCAACTCACCGATACGGTACGACCCCAGCGTTGCCCCTGCTCTACCAAACCTGCCCGATACTGTGCATAGGCATCCATAAAACCATTGCCTGCCGCATAATCTGTCTGCCCTACGTTACCCCATATCCCCATCACCGACGAACACAGCACCAGCCAGTCCAGTGCCACTTCTCGCGTCGCCCCATCCAAAGCCATCAGACCCGCCACCTTCGGTGCCAGTACCTGTCGCACGGTCTCGCCGGTCTTTTGTGCCAGCAAGCCATCGTGCAACACCCCAGCGCTATGGATTACACCATTCAGTTGCCCATACTGCGCCACAATTTCCGCCACTAGGGCGGCCACTGCCACAGCATCGCTCACGTCCACTGCCCGGTACGCAACGCGTGCGCCCAGCGCCTGCAACTTTTGCAACTCACGCTCCTGCGCCGGCTTCAACGCGCTGCGCCCAGTCAATACCAGTACCGGACGGCATACCTGCTGCGCTATCGCCCGCGCGAACACTTGTCCCAGTCCACCCAAACCGCCAGTAATCAGATAGACGCCTTCGTCACGCCAGGGCAGCGGGGTCTCTTCACCTTCACATGGTGCAAAGTCCAAAATCTCTCGCTGCCCTTCTACATAACGTACCATCGGCGCAGGGGAGGCCGCCTCAATTCCTAGCTGTTGCGCCAATACTGGTATCGATATCCCCGCCTCCACCGCCACCACCTGGCACGTCAACAGCGGGTATTCTTGCTGCGCACTACGCAATAAGCCGCCCAGACCTTGTAATACCGTGCCTTCGCCTTCGCTGGGCACGACCAGTTGTAGCAATAGCGCCTTGCCTGGATAGGCGGCAACCTCTTTTTGTATCCATTCCAGTAATTGCACCGCATAAGCCGTATAGCGCTGCGCTAGCGTGCCATTTCCGGTTAACCTAGTGCACTGTGCTGCAGGCAGCGCAGCAGCAAGTTCAGCTATCTTCTCCGGATTGCCTTGGTCCACCTCACACAATAAGATTCCTTGCCTCCCATAAGCCGGCACGGTTGAGGGTTGTGCGGTGACTTGCGCCGTCCAGTGCGGCACCCATAGAACTGTTTGAGGTAGTGCAGCTATCGCCCGCTCGGCGGCCTCATGCAGGGGTCGTGTACTCAAACCACTTAAACGTAGCGCCACCCGTCCATTCGCATCGACAATGTCAACGTCGAACTTACGCACGGCCGTATGGTCACCCGCATTCGCGCGCACCATCACCCACGCCGACGTGGGCAATTCGCCCCATTGCCTTACCTGCGCCACCGCGAATGGCAGCGCCAGAGGCATATCAGCGATACCTTGCGCCAATCCTACGCTTGCCTGCAACGCTCCATCTAGCATATTCGGCGCCCACGCATAGCCAGCTAGCCCCTCTGCTACGCGCAAGGTACCCACCGCGACGTGATCGCCTAGCTGCAATTCGTGGAGGACCTGGAAGCTTGGACCGTAATTTAGGCCCAGTTGCGCAAACCCCTCATAACACGCCTCACCTGTCAACGTTCGTTCACATTGTTTTCGGATTGCTGCCAGATCTACCTGCGGCGCGTCACCGACCTCAATCAACTGAGCCCAACCCTGGCTGTACACCACCCTCTTGTCACCGCTGCCGCTATAGATCTCGAAATGAATACGGCCATCCTCCTCTTCCGCCAGACCAACATGCACCTCTTGTGGCTTCCGTACCCCTAACCTCCGCAACCAGGTGACCTCCTGCAATAAAACCGATGACTCGGCGGCGCCTGCCTCGTCCTCACCAGCGAGCATCATCGCTGCACGCGCCCACTCCAGTTGCGCTACCCCCGGCACGATCCGTTCGCCTTGCACCACGTGATCACACAGGAAAAACTCCTCGCCCGTCAGCGTCGTACTAAAACATTGTTGGCGTAAAGACGACGTGTTCCGGTGGACCAGTGGATGCAGTTGACGCTCTGGGCCATCTTGAACTGTTGCTGTTGATACCCAATGCCGCTCTTTAGCAAAAGGATACGTTGGCAGGCTGATGCGCTTCGGCTTCACTCCGCCATATACCTGTTTCCACTCCACTTTCAGCCCTTGCACCCACAATTGCGCCAGCTTGTCAAAATTGCCCCTAGCTATCCATACTTCGATTGCTCTTTGTATTCCTTCGTCATCTTGAAGTAGTGCTACCTGCCCTCCTTGGCTGCGCTTAAGTTCACTCTGGTATATATTTTCTTGAGACGCCTTACCTTGCGTATAACCTAACAAGCGTTCCTTCAACTCATTCATGGACCTCACCACGAGCGCCAAACGAACGCCCAACACCTCACGCCCCATTTGTAGCGTATACGCCAAGTCGGCTAGATTTGTCTCAGCATGGTGTTCCAAATACGTCAGCAACTGCTGCGCCTGGTCCCGCAGCCGCTCTTCATTTTTGGCCGATAGCACTACCACTACGGGCCCACTCACCTCAGTCGGCACTCTCTGAAGCTCAACGTACTCCTCAACGATGACATGCGCATTAGTACCGCTGAAGCCGAATGAACTAATGCCCGCTCGCTTTAGCCCAACTGGCCAAGCCTGAGTTTTCGCGATGACCTGCACTGGCAAGCGCTGCCAAGGAATATGCGGATTCGGTGTGGCAAAATGCAACTGTTCTGGAATCATTCCGTGCTGCATCGATAGGACAGTCTTAATCAGCCCGGCAATGCCCGCCGCCGCTTCTAGATGGCCCATCATACTCTTGAGCGAGCCGATCAAAAGCGGCTGATTGGCTGACCGCCCGGCCCCAAGTACTTGGGCCGCGGCCATGACCTCGATCGGATCACCTAGTTTGGTCCCGGTCCCATGTGCCTCCAAATAGCTGATCTCATGCGGCGCTAACCCCGCCTGAACTAGCGCCGCTTCAATCACTGCCTGCTGCGCCAACTGGTTCGGCGCAGTTAAGCCGCTGCTGCTGCCATCTTGATTGATGGCGCTGCCCCGGATCACTGCCATGATCGAGTCCTCATCGGCCTGCGCATCAGATAAACGCTTCAAAACCACCGCCGCACACCCTTCCCCTCGCACATACCCATCTGCCGACGCATCGAACGTCCGACAGCGCCCCTGAGGGGAGAGCATGCCGGCCTGTTCGTAGGCTAGAAACCGCTTGTCATCGAGTAATAGATTCACCCCAGCGGCCAAGGCCAGGTTGCACTCTCCGCCCAATAGGCTGCGACATGCCGTGTGCACGGCTACCAGCGATGAACTGCAGGCGGTATCAATACTGAGTGCCGGACCTTGCCAATCAAAGAAATACGACAACCGACCTGCCGCCACCGAACACGCATTACCGGTGGCAAAGTGGGCGTTGATGTCCGCCTTGCTGCCATTGCGCGTAATCACATCTTCGTAGTCACTGCCCATCATGCCTACGAAGACTCCACTACGCGTCCCACGCAGCATGGCTGGCGCGATCGCAGCAGATTCCAGTGCTTCCCAAGCCACCTCTAACAACAAACGTTGCTGTGGATCCAATAATTTCGCCTCACGTGGCGAAATACGAAAGAAACCCGCATCGAAGCACTCTACCTCGGCCAGAAAGCCTGCCTGCCAACGACATGGCTCCGCTTGGCTCCCCCACAGCACCTGCCGGTGGGCGGGTAACGCCCCCACCCCATCACGCGCTGCCAGCAATTCTTGCCAGAACTGTGCTGGAGTGTTCACTCTATCCGGCAGGCGGCAAGCTACACCAATGATCGCGACAGCTTGGTCCTGGTGGGTGGACTCCTGCCGTAGGCCATCACTCGCTGAAGCATATGCCCCACGTGCTGGGACTGTGCTTGCCTGCGGCTCTGGAGTCGCGGATGTTTGCGGCATTGATTGAACGGTTGTCTGCAGCACTGACTGAACGGCGGCCTGGGCCATAAAGTACCCAATGATCGCCTCAGGCGTTCCATAGCTAAAGAAAAACGTCGAGGGTAACGACTCTCCCAGGCGAGTACTCAACCGCCTTCTTAATTCAAGCAACTCCAGTGAACTGAGCCCCATCTCCATCAGCGGCGCCTGGGGATCATAGGCTGGCGCCCGTTGACTGCCCAATACCTCTATCACAGCGCTGCGCACGATCGGCTCAACCTGATTGACAGCTCGCGTAGTATCAGTCGATACCGCTTGTGGACCTGCGGTTTCGACGACCGTCTTCTGCTCAGAGCGCAAGCGATATTCAATTAAAACCCCAGCCCCTTCGTTCTCTGTGTCTCCCGGCCTGAACCCGGGTAGTACCTCGCGTATTACCGCCCCATGCGAAGCATGGAAATGCAACATCGGATCAATCAATTGGCCCTGTTCGTCGCGTAACTCAATATACTGATCGAGGCTGTACTCCGCCTGATACTGACTATAATGAGCGCAGCGCGTAACGCCCACGATAGCCTCTACACCGTCAAGCTGCGAGCCATAGACCAGCATCAAGTCAAGCAGCGCATCACTGAACCCTCGTCCATGCATCTCGGGTGCAACAAATAATCCTAACAGCTGTACATAGCGGCCTTCTGCTTGGCATAAGCGCCCGACTTCGGCATAGTCTATGCTGCGCAGTGCTTCGACAGAATTAATGCGCTGCGTATACAACACAGCCGCAATCTGTCCGGCAAACTCCAGCACCATTTGCTGCTGCGGAACATCACACACGCGCCGCTTTATTTCCGCGGTGGAGATACGCATGGCGCTTGGCTCGCACATCCGGTTAAGGTGCTTGAGGCGAGATAGATCGGCTCGTACTGGATGACGAATCGTATAAGGCTGGGGGATTAAACGATGTAAAGAGAGGCGAGTAAAGTTCTGCCCCTGGGGAAAAGTGCGTGACAGGCCCGGCTCAGGAAAGAGGCCAACTTCAGCGGCGGCCATTAAAAAAACCGAAGCCTCCACCAGTTGCTGACCAGAAAACGCTTTAAAAACATCAAAATGAGCGCTTTCTGTCGTATTCCCCAGGCACTTAACGGTATTCGGCCGCAGACAATGCACCTCTAGTGAGAGCAGGCCAAAGCGGGAAACTACCCGGCACCAGCGGCGCAGATGCTCAACCAATCCCTGTACTGCGTGGGCAGGTTTAATTTCGCTGCCATCGCGCGCTATGTATACGCCAGTGTAATTCAAACCCTCTCGCCGCCGAGCCGCTCTCTTGTCTTCAATCGACAGGAACGGGCGCTCATGGTCTAAAAACGCCCGCACATGCAAAATGTTTTCTGGATCTTCAATGCCCGCAGCGGCTAAATCAGCGATTAATTGTTGCGGGTCGCTAATATTCCCCTGAACCAGTAAGTGTGGCAACCCGGTTAACGTTTTTCTTGTGGCATCGAGTGATAACGTGTTGTCGTCTGCTCCGATCAGCGTGAGTGGAAATTCCATCAGCGCCCGCCCCCGTGCTGAACGCATTTTGATAAGCTGATAGATTCGGTGCAGTAAACTCCCATCACCACATCCCATATCCGCGATGTAACGGGGTTGTGCGGCTAAAGGGGTTTGATCGAAGATGCGTAGAATGAGCGTGTCAAGCTCAGCAAAGTGACTTTGATGTTGCACGCCACTAGCAATAGCATTTACCGTACGGTCGACATGCCATTCATGTCCCTGCTCATTCTGGCCAAAGATGGCCTGAGCGTCACCGAACAATATATCATCAATATGACGAAGCAGCGGTGTGTAGGACACCACCGTATCCAAAGCGCCACTGCTCGCCAGTAACGCCCGACCACTCAGCGTTAACTGAAAACCCGCCGCCTCAATTTGCCCCCAGCTACGCTGAATGAACACGGTTTGCACCGCTTGTAACGCAGCCACTGATATGTCACTTGGCTGCGTTTGTTCCAGTACGTCACTGCCCAATGTGTGTAGGTGTGCTAGCAATGGCGCCAACAAAGCGCCGTCTAGAATACTCACCACCATTGGCTCGACTCCGGACCATCCAGCGTTACAGCGACCCAGCCAGCGTAGTAAACATTCTGACTGCTCGGTTTGTTCAGTCGCTAACGCTTGCACCATCGGTAATTGCGCCAACTCCTCCAGACCGCTCGACAACTGTCGTGCCAGGCCAACACCTGCAACCGTGCTATATCGGTCCGGCTCAACCCACTCCACCCAACCCAATTCATACAAGAGCCGCAGACTAGCGTGCAGATGCCCAGAATTGCCTCGATAACGTGATGTGATCTTCTTGAGCGTCATCGGTCGGACTGACATCGCCCCCCAAATTTCTCGCCGGGCGAAGCTGTTAATCACATGAGAAGCAACCCATCCATTAGCCAACCCATTAATCACATCTAGCATAATGATATCCCCTAAAACGTTATATTCGTTATATGACAAATCACCACATGGGTGATAGTTCAGGTTAATCTTCAGACTGGAAAGCAAGCGATAATGATAAACACATTTTACGCGGCGCGCGCTTTTTTTCATTGGCCCCAGCCCCTTGCTCTGCTGGATATAAATTTTCGTGTAATTCTAGGCCTTCGGGAATCAAAGGAACCGTTAACTGACTTAAGGGTGGCGCAGCAGTGATGACTATCCCTGGTAGTGTGTTAAAAATGCTTAATGTTGAAGCTGATGCTCAGCTAGAAATTGATGTCGTTCAAGGTGCATTTACTGCCAAACCCATCTCAAAACATTTGCGTAAGCGTTATTCCTTGCACGAGTTGCTACGAAGGGCCACCCTGGAGCCATTGGAGGAGGCTTTTTCTGTACATATGACGCATCTGTACATATAATGAACTTTATTGTTCATCTACTGTATATTTAAATGCGTCTACGGGAATTAATGGTTGCCCTAGAACACTGGGATACTACGGGCGTCTGGGCCTTTCCATCCAACACCTTGACGCTACTCTTCCCAGGCGACGACCGGGCTCGACTGAAAGCGCTTGCGGCGCACCAGAACAGCGGGCTAATTGTCCGGGTGGCGCGCGGGCTTTATATCAATCCACGAGCACGCTGCTTACCCAACGACCTACTCGCCGCCCTGGTCCCCTTTCTTCGGCCGTGGGACCTGAACTACCTGAGCATGGAATCAGCGCTATCCGAAGCCGGCTGGATCTCTCAGATTCCTTCCCGCCTCACGCTGATGACAACAGGCCGGTCCCAAACTTTCCAGACGCCATACGGGGTCCTGGAATTCGTACACACCGCACGCCGGATCTCGGATTTACGTCTATATCTCAACTGGGACGAGCGGCGGAGCATCTGGATTGCGACACCGGACTGTGCCCTACGCGACCTGCGCAGAGTGGGCCGTAACCTCGACCTCGTGACTGAACCCACCCAAGAAACTTATGAACATGCGCACACAGAGTGACCTTCTGCAGTTGGCCGGCCGCTATGCGACGGAACGCCGCATTCCCGTTAATACAGTTGTGAAAGAGCTTCTACACTATGAAATCCTATACGCGTTGGGTCAGAGCGGCGCGTCCAACGCACTGACCTTTCAAGGAGGTACCGCCCTACGACTCTGCTATCAAGGCACCAGGTATTCGGAAGATCTCGATTTCGCCGCAGGTACCTCGTTCGATCCGGCAACGATGATGCCATTTGCAGATCTCCTGCAGCGAGAAATCGGCGAGGCCTATGGGTTGGAGGTTAATATCAAAGCGCCAAAGGATCGGCCAGCTTCTGACGGCGTGAACGTAGCACGCTGGAGTGCTCGCGTTCGAGTGCCGCAAGCGGACCCCAGCAATCCTCAAAACCAGGTAATCAACATAGAGGTAGCTAGCGTTCCCGCTCATGATCCTGACCTGGTGGCGGTTGCCGCAAACTATCCACATCTGCCAGCACCGCACAAACAAATGCTCATTCTGGCAGAATCAAAGCAAGAGATCCTCGCGGACAAGATCGTCGCACTAGGCGCTCGGCCCTTTCTCAAAGCTCGCGATATATGGGATATTAAGTTTCTGACTGACCTGGGTACCGAACTTGACTTTGATCTCGTTGGCCGCAAGCTGATCGACTACGGCTGGGAAGAAGCGCGATTCAAAGAGTGTCTCAGCGAACAGATTGAAAAACTAAAAACACCCGAGAAATCTGCCGCTTTTACACAAGAAATGTCCCGCTTCGTTGATGCCACTGTGATCAAGCAACTTGAGAACCCGGCTGTGATTCAAGCCTATCTAAAACGTGCATACGCCCTCGGGGCAAGCACTATTGACCATCCTTTTGCTGCCGCCTCTCAGCGGCCGATATAAAGTATTTCGAGGAAGTCGGGGGCGCACATTATAACGGTGATTGTTTTGTATTTGATCAGCGCACAGCATTAAATCCAGAGCTTAAGCCAACCGCTACGCTACAGTGCTTTGGCTGCCGCACCGTGCTGACTCCTGAAGCCCAGCGCTCACCCCATTATGTACCTGATAAACATTGCCAGCAGCATTGTTATGACAGGCGGGCCGCTGCCTAAATGATCTCTAGCTTTCGACGGGCTTAGACAGTGATAGATCCACTCGTTTTCAAGTGGACTTCAGAAGCTTTTCATCGATGATCGAGTCATCCCAGGCCATCACTGCGTATCGTAGTTGGCTTAAGGGCTATCCAGCGCCGGTCAGATCGCATCAACCCTCATCCGTGATGAACAGATGTTCCATTTCATGCACATCTGCTGCAGCGATACCCAACGCTTTAGCGCGGACTTTCCACGTCGCCACTACGGCGAACACTTTCTGGATGAGCAATGAAGCATCCATATTGCTTAACTTGTAATAGATTGCTGTTTCCAGTAATGCCTCTAACGATGGCTCATGTATGCCTTCGTCTATTCCCAACACATGTTCATCTTTTTTGACGGAGGGATTCATATCATAGGCCGGCGAAAGTCGCCATCCGCTCGGCGTACGTATAAAGCCATGATTGCGCAAGTGGTCGTCGCGGTTAGCCATTGTAATATTGAATGCGACGCGAACAAATAGCTCGCGGAGATCATCGCCGATGTACGCAGGGCTACCCTGCTCGGAGATAAACTGAGCCAGATCGAGATAAGTCGCGGGCTCCTGGTCCGTTTTGTTGAGCAATGTCATCGCCGACGTAAAAAATCGCCGCGCCCCATTTTCTCGGTCGAAGCGCTTAACCATGAACGTATGGTAGGCGTGACCTAAACGCTGAACACGTGACGGAGGAACGTTGATGCCGCAGGCACTCGCCATGTCATGCAGCAGCTTTTCCCATAAAGCCGCATCCTTGTCGTCGTCAGCTGCTGGAAATTTCGCTATCCATAGATCCCCCGCCTCGGAGAGGTTTGCCTTAGGACGCGCTCCGCCTAATGATGCTCCGGGAGCGACCAGTATTTTTAGCCACTGCCGTAATTTAGTCATGTCATCGATTTTTTTTCGAGACAACTCTAAGGCAACGTGCTGCAATTCAGCCAGGCTAGCAATAGGCGGAGCTGCGAGAAGTTCATTAGCAAGAAAGCCTTCGCTGCCCTCAGTGCTAAATCGCAGCGCACCCATGCGCGTATGGTCCTGTACTCCACAGAGAAATTCCCATGCTCGTAGTGTTATTTTTGTCCGACCCGCCTCCTTAGCTTCGATGGTCTCGCGACGTTGCATCAGTACCTGCCCCCATCGATCGGGGCACGAATCCATGAAAACACCAAAATTAGAGTTAACGGGGTAAAAATCGCCAGAATCAAGGGTCAATGCGGGGTCCAGTTGAAACACAACTGGACTTTTTAGCCATTCTTTGTCATAAGTGAAACGCGCTCCGTCATGCCCAACCTTATGCAGCGTCCCAATAATCTGAAGCGCTCCAAAAGCCGGGTCGTCCAACCAAACTTTCAGGCTCGGTTGTGATTTTTTCATGGCCATTTTCAGTCCTTGTCATCGACAATAGCGGTATTCACCGCCTCGGCGCCAAGCTCCTGCGCCGCTTCGACGTCGACTGAGTGACGCGTATTCTTTTGGGTTTGAATAGAGGATGTAACCGGTGCTCGCTTCCGCTGGAGAAGCTCTGCATCCTGAAGCCGGCGCCCAAGTACATCGTCAAGGGCGACAGCGCTTATATCTTTATCAAGCCCTAGCACGACCAGCACCTGGAAATAATTGCCCATTGTCACAGATGGATTTCCTGCTTCAATTTTGCTTAGTGTCTGGCGCGTCATGCCCGCACGAGCCGCCACCGTCTCGGCGGAAAAATGACGCCGTAGACGAGCATACTTAAGCCTTTGCCCAAGGTCAGCTAAGACTCGTATAGAGTTCGGGTATAACGTTGCGGATGGACTAGGCATAATGCAATCTATTTTATACAAAAATTGGTTTTTTGTTAATTATAGTTAACGCCTCTATGGAAAATAGCAATATAAGATCTCTTTTGCAGATTATATGCACCAAACCTACAATAGTACAGTTAACGTAAACTATTAAATACATAAATAAAACAATTTGAATATTATAGATTACATTGTATTATATTTTTTTGTAATTTTTCATGGGATCTTGGAAGTTGGAGTCGGAGAACTGCGCCGTCGGTTGTCGCCTCTTGATAAAATGGTTGACGTGCAAATTTTGAACTAGTACTCTACTATGTGCGCTGATTGCCTTGAAGGGTATCGGAGGTGTGTAAATCGCACAGGCTTTATATTATTGATGTCATTCATATAATTCTATCGATTCATGATGACCAAAATCAACGTCTTAGCTCCTCCTGCCACTCGCCGCGCATTGAACTCCAACCTGTTTCTAAGGTGGCTGTTTGCTCTCGGATATGTGCTCTCAGCAGGCCAATCTCAGGCTGAATCAAGAGCGCCGGCACCGCAGCAAACCTTCGAGGAAAAGCGTGTCTCACAACGCTATCTGAATAATCCAGCTATCGAGGCTTTTATTAGTGACTTAGTCACACGTCATCACTTCGAACCCAGCGCGCTACGTACACTTTTTGCGCAAGTTAAATATTCCACCCTATCTGTAAAGCTTGAGCAACGAACACTCGCCCCATCCCCCCGCGATTGGCATACGCATCAGTCACGCTTTCTCACAGCAGAGCGCATTAGCGCTGGTGCGCGCTTCTGGCGTACACATGAAGCAACTTTGCGACGCGCGCACCAAGAATTTGGCGTGCCGCCCGAGATTATTGTGGGGATCATTGGCGTTGAGACTTTCTATGGCCGTAATATGGGTAATCATTGTGTGTTAGATGTACTGACAACACTGGCTTTTGACTATCCAACTAAGCCAAACCAGTTGCAACGCATGGCATTGTTTCGCCAAAACTTGGAAGATTTTTTACTCTGGACCCGTGCTGCTGGTCTCGACCCAACTCGCGTTTTAGGCTCTTATGATGGAGGGATCGGTCTTGCGCAATTTATGCCAAGCAGCATTAGGCAATACGCCATTGATTATGATGGTGACCAAAAGGTCGATTTATATACAAGCGCTGCCGATGCAATCGGCAGCATCGCCAATTATTTGCACCAACACGGTTGGGAAAGTGGCCGGCCAGTGATTTGGAAAATCGCCTCCGATAACGGTAGCCTGGGTATTGCACAGGCAGCGGCAGATGGAAAAATCGAACCCCGCCGACCGCTGGGGCACTTGCTTAAAGCGGGTTTATTGCTTAATGAAACATTCAACACAGAGGCTGAATTAAGCACTCTGGTCAATATCATTGATTTACCCAACGTTAAGCAGCCTACTGAATATAAGCTCGGTCTGCGCAATTTTACTGTGATCTTGAAATATAACCGCAGCTTTTTTTATGCGCTTAGCGTTTATCAGCTTGGCCAGCAAGTTAAGCAGTGCTTGCAAATGAGTGAAAAGAAAGAGGTATAAGCCAAGAATGTGAGCGCTTTAGCGTTACCAGCGGCTTCATACAAGGGCACCACTTACTTCATTTTTCACTTTGGCTTATAGGACATGCCGCCAAGTAGCGCTGCTAACGGACGTTTTTGTGCTGGCTTAGAATGATGACCCGTGACAGCTTCCGTTTTTGCTTGCAGAGCTGAGTCAGAAGGTTGATAAGGTCGCGTGAAAAAATCGTCCAACTCTGCCGTCGGCCGACCGGCATCGAGCGAAGGCCGCTTGCCTGTTGCCCGCCGTGGGGAAAAATCACGATCGTGACGGTGTGTGCGATTTGCTGCGCGCGCCCTCTCAATCGTCAGCGGCTCACGCTCAAGCGGACGCTGAATGAGTTTCTCAATATCCGCTAGGTGTTTGGCTTCATGCGGGCTACACAACGAGAGCGCTTCGCCTGAAGCGCCCGCCCGGCCAGTTCGACCAATCCGGTGCACATAATCTTCTGCATTAAAGGGCAAATCAAAATTAATCACCGCGGGCAGCTCAACAATATCCAAGCCACGCGCAGCCACGTCAGTTGCGACCAGCACGTCGATTGCTCCCTGCTTGAAAGCATCAAGCGATTGCATACGCTCATTCTGGGTTTTATCGCCATGAATGGCTGAGACGACGATACCTTCATTTTCCAGTTGCCGCGCCAGCCGGCTAGCGCCGATTTTGCTATTGCAAAAAACGATCACTTGCCTTAACCCACGCTGGCGAATTAATTGGACCACTGCTGCCTGTTTATCGCCTTCTGCTACTTCGTAAACAATTTGGCGAACATTCGTGGCGGTTGAATTGCGCTGGGCCACTTCGATGGTGACTGGACTGCGTAAATAGCTCGCCGCTAGTTTTTTGATTTCATTTGAGAAGGTCGCCGAGAACAGCAAAGTTTGCCGTTCAGGCGGCAACATATTTGAGATGCGCTGCAAATCAGGCAAGAAACCCATATCCAGCATCCGATCTGCCTCGTCTAAAATCAGTATTTGGACTTGGTCTAATTGGGTATTTTTTTGCTGTATATGGTCCAGTAGGCGCCCAGGCGTGGCAATCAAAATCTCGACCCCGCGCCGTAATTCAGCGGCTTGCGGATTCATATCGATGCCACCAAACACGACGGTACTACGCAGCGCGGTATGTGCGGCATAGACACGCACATTTTTAGCGACCTGGTCAGCTAACTCGCGCGTAGGCGTTAACACCAATGCGCGCACTGGATGCCGTGCTGGCGAAGCGCTGGTGCTGGCGTAAGGCAGCAGCCGTTGGATCATCGGCAACGAAAAACCCGCCGTTTTACCGGTACCGGTTTGCGCCACCCCCATCACATCGTGGCCAGCCAGAATAACCGGAATGGCCTGCGCCTGAATGGGCGTGGGCGTAGTGTAGCCCTGCCCGGCCAGCGCCTTTAGAATATCTGCGTGCAGGCCAAAATGATCAAAACACGGCAAATCTCCGGCATCGGTTTCAGGCACGGATGAAATAAGCGTTTCAGACATCATGGCGTTTTTTTAAAGTAAAGGGCAGATATCCACCGTGGGTTTGCGCTAGCCCTGGGCATTCAATGGGTTGCAAAAACAGCCGTGGATTACACCACGGCACTTGTGCGCTCGGCCCGACGGCGCTCATTTTCTTTTAGGTTCCGCTTGCGCAACCGAATCGACTGCGGCGTCACTTCGACGAGCTCATCATCTGAGATAAATTCAACCGCATATTCAAGAGAGAGCTGGACCGGCGTCATCAGATCAATATGCTCATCCTTACCCGACGCACGCACATTGGTGAGCTTCTTTTCGCGAATTGGATTCACCACCAGATCGTTATCGCGGCTGTGAATGCCAATAATCATTCCTTCATATAAGGCGTCACCCGGGCGCACAAACATGCGTCCACGTTCTTGCAACTTCCAGAGCGCATAAGCCACTGCAGCGCCGTCATCTTGCGAAATTAGCACCCCATTGCGGCGTTCACCGATACTGCCTTCACGCAGTGGCGCATAAGAATCGAAAATATGGCTGATTAAGCCTGTGCCTCGCGTTAGCGTTAGAAATTCGCTCTGCAAACCAATCAGGCCACGTGCCGGCACACGGTATTCAAGGCGAGTGCGCCCACGTCCGTCAGACGCCATATCTAGCAACTCTCCCTTACGGCGGCCAATTTCTTCCATGACCCCGCCCTGGTGGCTATCTTCCACATCCACGGTAAGTAATTCAAGCGGTTCGTTCAACACACCATCAATCTCGCGCAATACCACGCGCGGACGCGATACCGCTAACTCATAGCCTTCGCGTCGCATGTTTTCAATCAGAATCGTTAAATGGAGCTCGCCACGGCCTGAAACTTCAAAGACTGTTTCATCAGTGGTGTCCTTCACTCGCAACGCAACGTTGTGATTGAGTTCGCGCATCAAGCGCTCGCGCAATTGCCTGCTCGTCACGAATTTACCTTCACGCCCCGCTAAAGGCGAGGTGTTGACACAAAAATTCATGGTCAAGGTTGGCTCGTCTACATTAGTGATCGGCAAGCCTTCTGGTTTGGCGGGGTCGCATATCGTTGCGCCAATGCCAATCTCCTCAATGCCATTAATGAGCACAATGTCACCCGCTTCCGCGCTGTCTACACTGACCCGCTCCAGCCCTTTGAATTTTTGGATTTGGTTGACTTTGCGATTCAGCACTTCGCCACCAGGCTCCATAACTAATGCAACCGCCTGACCCGTCCGTAGTGTGCCACGTGCAATCCGGCCAATGCCAATGCGCCCAACATAAGTTGAATAATCGAGCGAGGAAATTTGCAGTTGTAACGGGCTATCTGGATCATCGGCACGCACTGGTACGTATTGCAAAATCGCATCCAACAGCACACGTAGATCGCCTTCACGTACATTTTCGTCAAGGCCCGCGTAGCCATTCAGACCAGAAGCATAAATCACTGGAAAATCAAGCTGCTCTTCGGTCGCACCGAGTTTGTCGAATAAATCAAAAGTTTGGTTCACTACCCATTCAGCACGAGCGCCAGGCCGATCGACTTTATTCACGACTACAATGGGTTTCAGACCTTGTGCGAGCGCTTTTTTAGTGACAAAGCGGGTTTGCGGCATCGGGCCTTCGACCGCATCAACCAGCAACAATACGCTATCGACCATCGACAAGACACGCTCAACCTCGCCCCCAAAATCCGCGTGACCGGGCGTGTCAACAATATTAATATGCGTGCCGGCGTATTCAATCGCACAATTTTTGGCGAGAATGGTAATGCCCCGCTCTTTTTCAAGATCGTTTGAATCCATTACCCGTTCAACCATTTGCTGGTTTTCGCGGAAAGTGCCAACTTGGCGGAGTAACTGATCAACTAAAGTGGTTTTGCCGTGATCGACGTGAGCGATAATGGCGATATTGCGAAGCGCGCGGGTCATAAGATATTCTAGGATGGAAAAGCCAAAGCGTGTCAGCGCGTACTGCTTTGTACCACCGCATCGCTTGCTTGAAAGCTTTACATTTTAGCACATAATGCATATTGTATCTGGCTAATGCATATCGCACTTACAGTATAAATGACTACGATACCCTATAAATGACGGTGTACCCTATAAAGGATAAGGAAATATACACCTTCACTAGGACTTACAGTACGCTTAAGCCGTGAGACCGTCACCAGAATAGGAGGGGCAATGGCCGCGATGATTAAACACGTGACATGCATTTTGCTAGCAGGATCGATGATGGGTATCAGCATTATGCCCGCGGCGCAAAATACGCAGAATCGCGCAGAAGTCAAAATTGGCTGTGCAGTGCCAATCTCCGGAGCGCAAGCACATTACGGTCGAGATTTCCTCAATGGCGTGATTCTTGCTGTAGAGGAATTTAATGCAACTGACCCCATCATCGGGGGCAAGCCCATTCGGATCGTACTGAACACAATGGATGATCGGGCCGATCCTCGCATGGCGATTATGGTTGCCAAAAAGCTTGTCGATCAAAAGATTAAGGGGGTGCTCGGCCATTTCAATTCAGGCACCACGATCCCTGCCTCTCATGTTTACGCCAAAGCAGGCATTCCCCAAATCGCCATGGCCTCCGCCCCTCAGTACACGCAGCAAGGCTATAAAACCACCTTTCGCATGACCGCTTCGGATCTTCAGCAAGATGCCTTGATCAGCGCTTTTGTCGCTAAGAATCTGGGCCTTAAACGGATTGCCATCATTGATGACCGGACCACGTATGGTCAGGCGTTGGCAGATCAATTTAAACAAATCGCCACCGCAGAGGGAGTCGACATCGTTGGCCGTGAATACGGTAACGATAAAACCATTGATTTTAAGGCGCTATTAACCAGACTCAAGCGGATTAAGCCGCAAGCGATCTTCTATGGAGGGGTCGATGCACAAGCAGCAGCCGTGGTTAAACAAATGCAGGCACTCAAAATAAAAGCCGTATTAATCGCGAGTGAGGGCGTCAAATCAGAGACCTTCTTAAAGCTTGCCGGGCCAGCTGCCGAAGGCACCGTGGCCTTATCGATCTGTTTGTCGCCGGATAAAATGCCGCGCGGCAAGGAATATGCTGAGCACTATAAAAAGCGCTTTGGCGAGAATGTTCAGACCTATTCACCTTATGCCTATGATGGTGCGATGGCGATGTTGAACGCAATGAAAACCGCAGATTCAACCGAACCCGAAAAATATTTGCCATATCTCGCTAAGACCGAAATGCCAGCGATCACCATCAAAACGCTTGCTTATAATGCGCACGGTGACTTAAAGCAAAGCGATATGATGGTTTATAAAGTGGTTAATGGGCAATGGCAAACTTTATCTATTATTCGTGGGAAATAATCCCGCTCGGCCAAGCGCTCGCACAGTAACTTATGCTTTGAGCAGTGGTTGGTCGGCTCTCCACTGGCTCACCTACGTTCAAATTTTAGCCGATGCCAAGCGCGCTCTAGAAGAAGATGAAGCGAGCTTGACTCAAGCAGTACGCCAGGCACGTACGCTCTACGTAAGTAATGTAATTTTAGGATTTTAGCGGCGGTTACCAAGCTAGTCAGGCAGTGATCTATCTGGAAGGCTATAAAGAATATTTTGAGATCAGTCTTGCAAAATGGGGGCATCGTAGATTTTTTGAACTGCCCCCATCATCCCTATTGTTAGTTAACCTGCCTTATGCTGACGATAAGGATCATTCCTTAACCAATTGGCCAACCTTGGATTCTCCCATACCTGCGCCCGTGTCAAGCCAACATCTTTCAAAGTTTCATCATCCAGCAGCCCTAATTCCGAGCGCATACACGCAAGGCGCCATCTATTTTGTAATATTTTTAGCATTTTCCCTATAAAATTTACGAAAGCCATAACGATCCCCGCTTAGTTCATCGCTTTAAAATCAAATCGACATCAATCGATACTTTTCTAAAATAATCCATGGGAAATCTTTGTCAAGTTGAGGCCAGCAACGACATAAATAATGTATGACATTGGGGGTCTAACTGAAACCACTCAGCCGTACGCTGACGCTAGATTGCCGTGCCTCAAACCTTAAACTGGATTAGACTAACGCCTAACAAAAGCACGCACTTAAGCCTTACTCAGACCGGAATATGCCTTTTCAACCATTAAACGAAGACCTTTCTACCTCCAGCATCACGCCCCAGACTCGCCAAGCCAACGGCCATACGCCAATGATGCAACAATACCTGGGCATTAAAGCCGAGCACCCGCACACTTTAGTGTTGTATCGGATGGGGGATTTTTACGAGCTTTTTTTCGAGGATGCAGAAAAAGCTTCGCGCTTACTTGATTTGACACTAACGCAACGCGGCGCATCGGCTGGACAAGCCATTAAAATGGCCGGATTGCCGTATCATGCACTCGAGCAATATCTAGCAAAGTTGGTCAAACTAGGGGAATCTGTCGCCATTTGTGAGCAAATTGGCGACCCTAATACCTCAAAAGGGCCCGTCGAGCGCAAAGTCGTGCGCGTGGTCACGCCCGGCACACTCACCGATGCCGCTCTACTTTCAGACAAGCATGATGCCTGCTTGCTGGCTTTTTACGCGGTGCCAAACCGGCGCAACCGGACGCAAACCATTGGCCTTGCTTGGCTCAATTTAGCCAGCGGCGCTTTGCGACTTAGCCAGACCGCTCCGGCCGATCTGCTGGCGACTCTTGAGCGAATTCGCCCAGCCGAGATCCTGGTCGCAGATACGGATCATAACGACGCCGCGCTCGCTCATTGGTCTGGCGCCTTAACGCGTGTTCCCAACTGGCATTTCGACCTTGCCGCAGGCCATACACGCCTCTGCGCGCAGCTTGGCGTCGCCAACCTCGATGGCTTTGGCATTGATTCTTCAGCCGTTGCCTGCGGTGCAGCGGGCGCCCTCTTACTCTATGCCGCAGCCACTCAAGGCCAGCAACTGCGCCATATCTGCAGCGTGCAGGTTGAGCAAGAAACACACTATATTAGCCTTGATCCAGCCACGCGCCGTAATCTTGAACTCACCGAAACCCTGCGTGGCACGGAAGCGCCAACCCTCCTGTCCGTGCTCGATGTCTGTTGTACCTCAATGGGCAGTCGGCTGCTACGCCATTGGTTGCACCACCCACCCCGCGCAGCACACCTTGCCCGTACACGCCAACA
The DNA here is from genome assembly GCF_024582735.1 of Mycoavidus sp. SF9855. Lineage (NCBI taxonomy): Bacteria > Pseudomonadati > Pseudomonadota > Betaproteobacteria > Burkholderiales > Burkholderiaceae > Mycoavidus > Mycoavidus sp. SF9855. Next base: position 886,394 of record NZ_CP102085.1, on the reverse strand, counting down.
AGCCGTCACGGCGTGGCTCCAGGCAGTACCGAATGCTGCCGGCGACGCACTGCTTGGGTTGCGCCAGAGCCTACGGCAGATAGCGGATATCGAACGGATCACCAGCCGGATTGCACTTTTGAACGCCCGCCCGCGTGATTTAGCTAGCCTGCGCGATTCGTTTAGCCAATTACCCACAATCCGCACGCATCTCACCCCGCTGACTGAACACGCTCCGTTGCTGATTGCATTAAAAGCCGCGCTCGAACCACCTGCCGAGTGCGTAGCATTACTGCAACGAGCCATTGCAGCTGAGCCGTCGGCCATGATTCGTGACGGCGGCGTGATTGCCCGTGATCACGATGCACAGCTTGACGAGTTGCGTGAACTGTCCGAAAACTGCGGACAGTTTTTGCTTGAGTTAGAAGCGCGTGAACGCACGCGGACTGGGATTGCGAATTTACGAGTCGAATACAATAAAGTGCACGGTTTCTTTATTGAAGTGACCCGCGGTCAAACAGATAAAGTACCCGATGACTATCGGCGCCGGCAGACCTTAAAAAACGCCGAGCGCTATATTACCCCTGAACTCAAAGCCTTTGAAGACAAAGCCTTGTCAGCTCAAGAGCGCGCCCTCATGCGTGAAAAAACCCTCTACGATGAACTGCTGCAAACGCTCTTGGCTTATATTGCAGAGTGCCAACGCATCGCTGCCGCCTTGGCTGAACTCGATGTCCTGGCAACCTTGGCCGAACGTGCCCGCGCTCATGATTGGACGGCGCCTGAATTAAGCGATGAAAGCGGGATTGAGATTGAGCAGGGACGCCACCCAGTGGTTGCCGCTCAAATTGAGCGCTTCATTGCCAACGATTGCCAGCTTTCTACACAGCGTAAACTGCTCTTGATCACCGGCCCCAATATGGGGGGTAAATCAACTTTTATGCGGCAAACCGCACTGATTGCGCTGATGGCCTATATTGGCTCTTATGTGCCGGCTCAGCGCGCGCGCTTCGGGCCGATTGACCGCATTTTTACGCGGATTGGCGCAGCCGATGATTTGGCGGGGGGGCGCTCAACCTTTATGGTTGAAATGACAGAAGCCGCCGCTATTCTGAATAATGCCACGCCAGCCAGCTTAGTACTGATGGATGAGATCGGCCGCGGCACATCGACTTTTGATGGGCTTGCACTGGCCTGGGCGATTGCACGGCATTTGCTTAGCACGAATGGCTGTTACACGCTATTCGCCACACATTACTTTGAGTTGACGCAATTACCTGACGAGTTTGCACAAGCCGCCAATGTGCATTTATCCGCCGCCGAGCATAAACAAGGGATTGTGTTTTTACACACCGTGAATGAAGGTCCAGCCAATCAAAGCTATGGCTTGCAAGTGGCTCAATTAGCCGGCGTGCCGCCCGCGGTGATTCGCGCTGCGCGCAAACACCTGCAGCACTTGGAACAGCAAGCTTCAAGCCGCCCTTCGATGCAACTCGATCTTTTCAATGCATGTGCGCCCGCTGCCCCCGCACTTGACGAGAGTGTATGCACTGCTCAACCGGAGCACCCTACTTTGAGCAAGCTACGCGCACTGAACCCAGATGAAATGCGGCCACGTGAAGCGCTGGAAATATTATTTGAATTACACGCGCTCGCGACGCAAACAGAATAAACGAGAAATCGCCCCCACTACTAGTTGTCATAGCAATCAACGTGGGGGCGAAAGCAGAAAAGCAGAAGTTTAATTTAGTGCAGAAGGGGCGCAGAATCATCCTCTGGCGCATCAGAATGCAGTGCCAGACCATCCGCTCCATGCACATGACGATGGTCAATTTCTTCGGCCGTCGCGGCACGCACTGCCACTACTTTTAGGTCAAACCTGAGCGCCACGCCAGCCAGTGGATGATTGCCATCCAGCACAACATGATCCTCGGCAATATCAGTGACGATATAGATGGGCAAATCGTCTGGATCCTCGTCCTCATCCTCTTCGTCTAACAGGCCCTCAAACTGCATCCCGACTTCCAATGGCTCGGGAAAACGGCTACGCGGCTCGACTCTAATGAGTTCAGCATCATATTCCCCAAACGCCTCGGTGGGTTCGAGTTGTATCTTGGCCTCAAACCCTAGCTCTTGACCCTCTAACGTTTGTTCAATCTTTGGGAAAGTGCTCTCATAGCCACCATGCAGATACACCATTGGCTCACTGCTTTGCTCAATCAGTTCATTCTGCGCATCTGATAGGGTATAAGAAAGGGACACTACGGTATTTTTTACAATCTTCATCATTAAATTCTCCACAACACAGACGATATTATACGATGCGAACATCCGCCTGGCTGCAAGAATATAGCTGTACTCGGGTTGTCACCACACACAATCTAGGCATCAGCCCCTCGCCGAAAAACTTTGCAACATTGCTACTGCGGCATCCTTGACTTCACCGATAACAAGCTTGGTCCAACCGTAACCCACCAAGCCTTGTTGTAGCTCATAGAATTCCCGTGAAATATAGGTTTCCCAACCCGCTGGTACGCATAACAAAAACATTCCGTTCTCAGCAAGCTGGGGATAGAATTCTTGATTTTTATGCATATGCGGGATTGCGTTGTGGCGCAAGCGTCTGATTACATCATTTTTGGAAACACGACCATATCCAACTCATGCGTGTGATCTTCAACGCTAAATGGCATCAAATCTTCAGCGCTAAGTGGCGCCCTCAAGCAGCGCCCAATGCGCACCAGGCGATTCATGCTATGCACAACCACGGTGTCGCCGGTGCGAGCGAAACTCATCAACGCTTCCAATTGCGGGCGCTTAACATCCTTGCACGCGGCGAAGGGTGCGGTCAACCTGGACGCCCTCCAGTTGCCGTTCTGGGTTCTGCTCGAAGATGCTGACCCAGATGTACCCAATATGCTGTTCGTTCATGGCTTGCTACTGCGCTCCGACCAGCATATTTTCAATCAAGCGGATCATAGTTTCCTTTTGTGCCGCTGCCGATTCGGCTACCAGTAGCGCCAATGCCGCGAGTCCAATGTCGTTGATGACCGGTTGCCCTTCTCGCATCAGCGCGTTGTTGCGGTTCAGAAAATCGACGAACAGGAAAGCGCCAGTGCGTTTGTTGCCATCTGCCAGCGGATGGTTCTTGATGACGAAATACAATAAATGTGCCGCCTTGCGTTCAATGGTCTGATAGGCTGGCTCGCCGAATACGGATTGATCAAGGTTGCCGAGAATTGCTGCGAGCGCATCGCCGCGTTCAAGCCCGAATAAATCGCTGGCCTCGCTACGGGACATGAAATCGGCTTTCAAGCTGGCGATGGACTGCCTTACTTCGTCAAGAGACAGCATTACACCACCGGTCGTACCGTTTGGATCGGTCAACAATCCTTCATCGTAGCGCTGCAACAACAAAAAGGTTTGAGTATAACGGCTGACGATCTCGACTAATCCTCGCCCGGTATCGGCAATCAGATCGGGGGATTGCGCAGTTTTTTTGACTAGCGCCAGTGCCGCTTCCAGTTCGGCGGCGTTGTGCTCGAAGCGGGCGCGATCCAGCGTCCAGCCCTGCATCAAATAGTCGCGTAGAATACCTGTTGCCCATTGGCGAAATTGCGTGCCGCGCTTGGAGTTGACACGATACCCGACAGAAATGATGGCATCGAGGTTGTAGTGCTGCGTTTGATAAATCTTCCCGTCCCCGGCAGTACGTGCAAAATTTGCACATACTGAACTTTCCTCAAGTTCTTCCTCCCGGAAGACATTCCGGAGGTGCTTAGTAATTACCGAACGCTCCCGGCCAAACAGTTCGGCCATCTGTTCCTGAGTCACCCAAAGGCTCTCGCCTTCAAGCCGAACAGTAACTTTCCCGCCGTCTGCTGATTCATAAATGATTATTTCGCTCATTGCTCAAATTCCCCGAAAAATGTCAGGGAAGACTCCATTACCTTTTGAAAGATATGTCAATAAATTGAAAATTTAACTCTATCCTGACGTAATTTACACGGAGAATCTGACGTCAGGATAGAGCATAATAGTATGTCCCATACATTCAGACTCAACGTGCAAGCATAAAGGAGGACGCCACTTAGCGCTGAAGATTTGATGCCATTTATCGGTGAAGATCACACTCATGCGCTCAAAAGACGCCATCCACATATCTAACGATGAGAGATAAACATAAGCGCTAAAATTTTATCGTCAGAAAGCTTGGTCACTTGCTTGATAAAATCAAACGCTGCACCTCTCGCCCACATATTTCTAGCTATTTCCAGCGTAGCTTCTTGCCAACCTTTTTGATGCCCCTCTTGCAAGCCTTTTTGACGCCCCTCCTCAATCCAAGATTGTGCAATCGACATAATGTCCTCCTGATAATGTGGCGCATGGTTAATCACAAATTGGACAAACTGCTGTTTATCCATTCCTCAACCTTCTTTTACTAGATAATATAGCAAGATCTTTGTTTTTTCAATCGCTAATGGATAGCGCTCAAAGAGTTCAAATACCTTAGACACGAGTTGCTGAAAATCCCAGTTGTAGATAATATTTTTGCGCTAATTTCATTACCGTACAATGCTTATGCGTCATCAATACATTGTCCGGTATTGCCGATAGCGCAATCAGTTGAATGGATTTTGTCAGCGCAAATATTTCTTGTTCTATTGCTTTGTGCCTGAAGTTGTAAAAGGGAAGGCAAATGTGTTTGCAGAAATTCTTTGGCAATCTCCACGTCCATCAAAAACAGCTTGAATAATGCATCATGCGGCATCGATAAATAACCCAAGTTTGGGATAAAGAAAGGCAGAGCGAAAAGAACGCTATTTGCTTGAAAGCGAGCGAGCGCTAAGCATTTTTAGCTTGATAAGCCGTGTTATACGCTCGACATCCGCTGGCTTAAATCCAGCTGCCACAACGACAAAATTCGGAGCCCTCCAAAAATGGAGGCAAGATAGGCCAAGGGGGAATTAACGGTGCGCATAGAATTAAAATATTCACCACCGGTCAAGCACACGACCATATCTTATGACTTTTGGCCTATATCAAAACAAAGGCGGAGCGAATACAGTATAGGAATTATTCATTCGCCCTGTTTCCAAAAGAGTCCGATGAAAAATTTAGGCGCTCTGCCCCCTTCTTATGCCGATGAGGCATGGAAAAATGCATTAGATGTGTATTTCAAAGAGTTTATGCAATTCTTCTATCAGGAAATTGCTGCCCAAATTGCATGGGAAGTAAAATATGAAATGCTGGACAAAGAGCTGCAAGGCTTGAGTGCTAAAAGCAAAGTGGGCAAAAAGCTAGTAGATAAACTCATCAAAGTTCGCCTAAAAAGTGGAGCAACTTGCTTCGTGCTATTACACATTGAGGTGCAGGGGCAGTATGAAATAAACTTTGCGCAAAGACTTTTTGAGTATTTTTACAGGTTATATGATCGTTATCGACAGCCGGTCCTAACGATGGTGGTCTTAACAGATAACCGCCCTAACTGGCGCCCTAAAAGCTACCCGATGCAAGTGTGTGGCCATAAGGTCAACCATTTCCGGTTTTTGACCAGCAAGCTCCTAGACTATCGCGATCAAAGAACGGCTTTATTAGAACACACTAACCCATTTGGCACGATAGTGGCAGCCCATCTTGCAGCATTAGAAACACGCACAGATCCCAATGCGCGTTACCAGCATAAATTTGCATTAATGCGCCAGCTATATAGAAATGGGTTAGCTAGAGAAGCCATTTTAAATTTATTCAGTTTTATTGATGGTGTATTAACTTTGCCCAAAGAGTTTGAAATTCGCTACAATAGTTCAATCAAACAACTGGAAGGAGAATATAACGTGCGATATATAACGAGTGTAGAGCGTATCGGCAGGGAACAGGGTCTTAAAGAAGGTATACAGCAAGGTATTGAAGAAGGTATACAGCAAGGCCAATCTACTTTATTGAAAACTCTGTTAGAAAGTAAGTTTGGTACTTTAACCAAACCCTATCAACAGCGCCTTAATAAAGCGAATATGAATACTTTATGCCAATGGGGCAAACGTATTCTCACCGCTCAAACGCTTGACGAAGTTTTTTGAATTGATTGTTTAATGCATCGACTGAAAGAACGACGTTCAGATCGATGATATTTGTTTGAGTAAGCTTTTACCTGAGCTAGCGCATGGACTGTTTGGCACGCTTTATGCTGACAAAGGCGATATCTCAAAGAAACTAACGCTAACTTTGAAGGAGCTTGGCGTTAAATAGCTCATTTAGCAATTGTCTAATCGTTGGTTAGTCACGTGCCACATATTCTGTCACGGCGTCCCAACGATAAGAGTACTAGACCAAATGTAGCTAATTCGTCGATCCTGCAGGCTCAACACAACTCCTGCTGCCCAATGACCGCGGGAAACTGCTTGGGCGCTTTAATACGCAATTGCTTATTGACACTCATCCGGCCAAACACAACCTCGATCGCCGAGGTTGGCACGCCAAACTCTCCCGCTAGAAAGCGCACCATATGGTCAGTTGCCTTGCCGGCACAGGGCGCTGCCGTAACGCTCACTTTAAGCTGATGTCCTTTGACCTTGCCAATGGCATTCTGTTTTGCGCTTGGCTTGCCGAGAATATTGAGGACCAGTGTATCGCCATCCCAGGAAAAAACGGATGGCTGAACAGTGCGGTGGGTTTTGGTCTTTTCTGTATTGACTTTCTTGCGTTTCATCGCGGCGATTGTTACTGTCCAAAACGATCCAAAAGCCAGGCGATGATGCAATCCTAGTTAGCGATTTTGTGCGAGAAGAAGCGATTGAATATCGCCGCTCTCATTGCTTAAAATTATTTGCTTTCCGATTTTACTTTAGGAGCTGGGCGCGCCTGAGCACTGAGCTGCTCTGCCTGCGCAGAAGTCAGCCCAAATTGTTCCATCAGCCGGTTCAATAACGCTATTTCAAGCCCCGTATTGCGCGCCCGATCTTGCCAGCGCGAGCTTTCTTGGAAACGTCCAATTAACACCTCTTCCATCCCACGGTGCGTAATTGAAATCAAAGTCGCTCCGTTTGGATTGTGTTCTACTAACATCCGGAAGCGGTCACGCATGCCTGATGAATATAATTTATCTGCAACTTGACCAAGAGTGCGACGCAGCCAATCATTAGAAATTTGCGCGCGATTTTCAGTCCAATCGGTTTCCATTAAGCCCATCTCAGGCCGATCTAGGGTTAATGTGAATCCACTCTGCGTCCAGAATGCTCGCAATAATGGCCATAATTGCGTGGGGGTATAGCCTGACACAACCAGCCAACGTTGATAACCATCATCCTCAACGTGTAGCCTCATCGGCTGCGCTGCCGGCCCTGGAAGTGGCTTGGGCGTCGTTGCCGCACGTTGCGATACCGTCCCTAACGCTTTAATCGTAGTCTCTGTCGGCGCAGACAAATACTCGTTATGCTGTTGTATCGGCGCCAAATCACGAGGTATCGACAGAGCCGACGCAGCGTGTGCGCTTTTATAGTCGACCCGGTCTGGGGAGAACCATTCATTTACTGAGCTACAGCCCGTCAGTGTAGAACTGATCAGCAAGGTAGTAGCAACGCACTGGGCAAAAAAATAAGGCTTAATATGTTTCATCGGAGGTTGTTCAAGACTGGCTCACAGCCGGAAGGTAGATGAGTTGCAAGGGGGCTTTACGCCAAACCTGCTTCGTGTAACGCAGTACGCACAGCAGCATGATGAGATTCATCCAGTGGCGTTAGCGGCAAGCGGATACCGCTTTTAATCTTACCCAACTGCGCCAATGCCCATTTTACTGGAATCGGATTCGATTCAATAAAAAGATCACGGTGCAACGCTAAAAGTTGCATATGGATTGCCCGGGCACGCACCACCTCGCCAGCCATCGCTGCCTGACACAAATCGCTCATGGCACGCGGCGCAAGATTGGCTGTCACCGAGATATTGCCGTGGCCGCCCATTAATATCAATGCCACCGCCGTCGGGTCATCACCACTGTAAATTGAAAAATGCGCAGGCGCAGATTGAATTAATTCAATGCCGCGCTCAAGCTTGCCGGTTGCATCTTTAACCCCAACAATGCCTGGCACTTGCGCCAGTCGCAAAATCGTTTGATTACTCATATCCGCCACTGTGCGACCTGGCACATTATATAAAATCAGCGGCAAATCAACCCGCTCGGCAATCTTCGTAAAATGCTGGCAGATACCCGCTTGCGTTGGCTTATTGTAATAAGGCACGACTTGCAAAGTCGCATCAGCGCCGACTTGCTTGGCATATTCAGTCAGGGCAATCGCCTCAGTCGTCGAATTGCCGCCAGCGCCTGCAATCACTGGAATGCGCGCGGCTGCATGGGCCACTGCGGTTTTAATTAATAGCCGATGCTCGTCGATTGAAACGGTAGGCGATTCTCCGCTGGTGCCGACAATCACAATACCGTTTGTGCCTTGTTCTACATGCCAGTCAATTAATGCGCGCAAGGCGGGTAAATCAAGGCTGCCGTCTTCGAACATCGGCGTGACCAGCGCAACAATACTGCCGCGCAGAGAAAAAATAGGCGTTTCTTTCACAGAATAAGTCATCGAATTATGGATAGATCAGGCAATCAAGTTTAATTGTAGCGGATTAGGAATAAGACAGGCCCATCGCTTCGCGCACATCGCGCATTGTCTCTTGGGCAATTTTGCGAGCTTTATCGCACCCATCTGCCACAATCGCGCGCAATAACGACGGATCATCGATATATTTTTGGGCCCGCTCAAGCATCGGCTGTTGCTCATGCAAAATGGCCTCAATCACGGGTTGTTTGCATTCAAGACAGCCAATGCCCGCGCTACGGCACCCCTTTTGCACCCAATTTTGCGTCGTTTCATCCGAGTAGGCCAAATGCAACTGCCATACTGGGCATTTGTCTGGATCTCCCGGGTCAGTGCGGCGCACACGGGCCGGATCGGTTGGCATGGTGCGCACTTTCTTTTCAATCGAGTGCTTATCTTCACGTAGTCCAATCGTATTGCCATACGATTTTGACATTTTCTGCCCATCTAGACCTGGCATGCGTGAAGCCTTAGCCAATTGCACTTGCGGCTCAACCAAGATGAGCTTACACGCCCCCTCAAGATAGCCAAACAGCCGTTCCCGGTCGCTCATGGATAAGCTCTGAGATTCCTGCAAGAGCGCGTGCGCTTGTTCTAATGCTTCACTCTGTCCTTCTTGCTGGTAGGCATTACGCAATTCATGATACCGTTTGGTGCGCCGGCCACCGAGCTTTTTGGCAGCTGCTAACGCTTTTTCTTCAAAACCGACCTCTCGGCCGTAGAGATAGTTAAAGCGACGCGCGATCTCGCGCGTCATTTCGACATGAGGGATTTGATCTGCGCCAACGGGCACAAGCGATGCGCGATAAAGCAAAATATCCGCCGCCATCAACACCGGATAACCCAGAAAACCGTAAGTGGCTAGATCTTTCTCTTTGAGTTTTTCAATTTGCTCACGGTAAGTGGGCACCCGCTCTAACCAACCTAGCGGCGTACCCATGCCAAGCAGCAGAGTTAGTTCTGCATGCTCAGGCACGCGGCTTTGGATAAACAGCGTCGCCTGCGCTGGATCAATTCCCGCCGCCAGCCAATCGATCAAGACTTCCCAAACATGCTGCTCGATCACGTCCGGCGTTTCATAGTGGGTGGTCAATGCATGCCAGTCAACCACGCAAAAAAGGCATGGATATTCGGATTGCAGCCGACCCCAGTTTTTTAAGACACCATGATAGTGCCCAAGATGGAGCGCCCCAGTTGGGCGCATACCGGAAAAAATACGATCTGGAAACAACATAATCTCAGCGCATAAGAGCAACAAAAGGGGTTAACAATAAGGCGATGATATCGTAGCCCAGCCCAATCAGCGGGCGCAGCCACACGCGGCCTAGCACACCCGTCATAACCAGCGCCAGCACGATAAAAAAACCATAAGGTTCAAGCCGAGCTAACTTCAGGGCGGGGCGAGGCGGCAGCAACGAAACCAGTATACGCCCGCCGTCTAACGGTGGCAGTGGCAATAGATTAAACACGCAGATCACTAGATTCACCAGGACACCGGCCATCGCCATGCGTAAAAAGAAAGGCTCATCAACGCCCATCGCCGCCAAAATAATACCCGCCAGCGCCCAGATAAAAGCTTGCGCAAAATTGCAGCCAGGTCCCGCCAGCGAGACCCAAAGGCTATGCCAGCGCGGATTGCGTAAATTACCGAATGCCACCGGCACCGGTTTTGCATAACCAAACAAAAAAGCGCCATTGGTTGCAAAATAAAGAAACAGCGGCATCGCAATCGTCCCAAGCGGGTCGATATGCTTAAGTGGATTAAGGCTCACTCGCCCTAATATATAGGCCGTGTTATCGCCAAACAATCGCGCTACATAGCCATGTGCAGCTTCATGCAGAGTGATTGAGAATAAAACGGGTAAGGCGTATACCGCAACAGTTTGTATTAAATGGTCCATAACCCGCTATTGTAACCAAGCGCGGACACAAGGTTTAAAAATCCAAGATGAATGATGCATCTAGCGCCTACTTCCGAGACCTAACGAGACACATAGAGGATAAGCGCGGCCATTAGCTTAGCCCTTACAACCATGCTTGCCAGACGGGTGTTAGATCAGCCGGTAACGCTGGCAGGCTGCCCAGCGCCGTCCGGCTTTCTTTGGGCGCATGGAAATCTGAACCACGCGAAGCCCAAAACCCGTAGTGACGCGCAACCTGCGCATATTCCTTATACTGCTGAGGAGTATGGCTACCGGTGATGACCTCAATCGCCATACCGCCCAATTCTTTGAAAGTGGTAAACAACCTCTCGTATTCAGGCGGCGTATATCGATAACGGCCTGGATGCGCGATCACGGCCACGCCGCCGGCTGCTTTAATCCAGCTGACTGCGTCCGTCAGCGGCGCCCAGCAATGCGGCACAAAACCAGGATGACCTTCAGTTAGATAGCGTTTAAACACTGCCGGCAGCGATGGCGCAAAACCCGCTGCAACTAAATAGCGTGCAAAATGTGTCCGTGAAATCAAATCCGGGTTAGAGACATAACGCAGCGCCCCTTCATAAGCATCTGCTATACCCACATTGGCCAGCCCTGCGGCCATTGCCTGCGCGCGCACCACTCGCCCTCGGCGGGTCTCAGCTAGGCCATCAACCAGCGCCACACAGTCTGGATTGATATTCAAGCCAACCACATGCACGGTGCGCTCAGACCAAGTGACCGAGATTTCAACGCCATGGACATATTGCATGCCGAGCGCAGTAGCGGCTTGATGCGCTGCGTGCTGGCCGCCTAATTCATCGTGATCCGTCAGCGACCATAGCTTCACACCGCCTTCGTAGGCATAACGAGCTACCTCTGCCGGCGTTAAGACACCGTCTGAAAAATTTGAATGGCAATGAAGATCAGCGTTGAGCATAATGAAAGTTCAGGAATAGGTATATTTTACTTGTTTTAATATGTAATTTTTAAATTTTTCTTGTGTAATGCCCTTATCTTAAGGTCACTTCATCATGAAGCGTGCACTACGGTACTCATTTACTATGGTAGCCGTTATCACTGGCCTTATTGCTATTCCGTTATAGCTGGCCTTATAGGTACTGGGGAGGGTATTATAGCCGCTATAGAGGGTGGTAAACGAGCCACCTTTAACGTCCTGCTTTTTTAGAATAATTTGAGTATAGGAATTCGCTATGAAATTGATTCAAGACTTCAAAACATTTGCCATCCGGGGCAACGTGATGGACTTGGCCATTGGTATCATTATTGGTGGTGCCTTCTCGACGATCGTTAATTCAGCCGTGAAAGATTTAATTATGCCTGTGGCGAGTATATTTACAGACGGCCTAGATTTTTCAAATAAATTTCTCAAGCTAGGCGCGATACCCGCTAACTTTCAGGGCAACCCCCACTCTTACAAAGATTTGCAGACAGCTGGCGTAGCGCTTTTTGGCTATGGCAGTTTCGTGACGGTCGTGATTAATTTCATTATTTTGGCCTTTGTGGTTTTCTTAATGATGAAATTTATTAACAAATTGCGCGATGGTCAAGCGCCTATCGCAGGAGCCCCTGCTGCCGCTCCGCCAGAGAATGTCGTGCTGCTGCGGGAAATCCGCGACGTCCTCAAGCAAGCAAAATAAAGGGCCTGATTTAGCCGCATCAGCGCGATAGATATGCTACACGCCACCATTGCCGACCCAAGTGTGTATGCGCGTAGCATCGCCAAGTCGTGAGTATTTATCGGTTGAGTCAAGCAAAACGATAATTAGTGGGCGGTTCTGAATGGTAACTTGCATCACCAAACATCCGCCCGCTTCACGGATAAAGCCCGTTTTCTGCAGGCCGATTTCCCAGCTAGCATTGCGTATCAGCGCATTGGTGCTTGTATACTGAATGGCCTGTTTGCCGGTAAAGACATGATGGCCAGCATTGGTTGAGAACTCACGGATCAACGGATACTGATAGGCCACGTTGACCATTTTAGCCAGATCACGCGCGCTGGAAACATTACGGCTGGTGAGTCCAGTGGAGTCGAAAAAATGCGTATCCTTCATCCCCAAAGCTTGGGCTTTTTGGTTCATCGCCGTAATAAAAGCCAGCCGGCCACCTGGATAGTGGCGCGACAAAGCAGCCGCAGCGCGGTTTTCAGATGACATCAACGCAATATGTAGCATATCGGCGCGCGATAAGCGCGACCCTACGGATAAGCGCGAGCTCGTGCCTTTTTCAAAATCGCGGTCTTCGTTGCTAATTTCAAGTGTGTCAGTCAGCGGCAAATTGGCATCGAGCGTCACCATTGCGGTCATCAGCTTACTAATCGAGGCAATTGGCAACACTACCCGGGCATTTTTTTCAAAAAGTGCCTCATTCGTATTTTGATCAATCACATACGCCACACTTGAACGTAAAGCCAGCGCATCGGGCGTCTGGTGGAGGCCAAAGGAGCGGCCTAGCGATGGCGCGGAGGGCTTAAATGCCACGCGTCGTACCTTCGTGCGCCGCACTTGTGCGCGCTGCCGGTAGGCCGGAGTCCGATAGGCGGCCGTATTACTTTTTAGATTGCTACTGGCAACCCGTCTGGAGCGGGCCGTGCTTGGCTTACGCGGAGCATAGGTCAAACCCTCTACAGCGCCCGCCAACGGCGCAGCTGCACAGCTCACCGCAGGAGCCGCAGAGGCTAGCCGGGGCAGAATGCTAAGCGCCATTATCACACTTAAACACAGCGCCGGCGGCAGCGTGGAGCGAATAAAGCTATTTCGCATGAGCCAAAACTAAGAAAAATGGTGAGAACTCATTCATGTTGTTTAATTTCAGCAACCCAAATAAGTTTATCAGTGTAGTCAGGGCTTAAATAAATAACCATTACAAACTGTATTAAAGTGAGCTTAAACGAAGTGGAAGCTTATAAGGTTTGCATCCTATGCTTACGCTCGGCGACTTGCATCATATGGGTTGCAATCACAACACCAATTGTTACAACTGTAATAAAAATCGTAGCAAGGGCATTCATTTCTGGATTTAAACCCAGGCGCACGCGCGAGAAGACAACCAACGGCAAGGTTGTCGAACCCGGTCCCGATAAAAAGGACGATAACACAAGATCATCGAGTGACAACGTAAACGACAGCAACCAGCCGGCTATCAAGGCTTGTGAAATTAAAGGTAAAGTGACAGTAAAAAATACCTTAATCGGGGTAGCGCCAAGATCAAGCGCCGCTTCTTCTAGCGCCGGATTTAAGTCGCGCACGCGCGACTGCACAATAATCGCCACATAAGAAATGCCCAGCATCACGTGACCGGCCCAGATGGTCAGGATCCCTCGCTCAGCCGGCCAACCGAAGCAATTGCTCAATTCGACAAAGAGCAATAATAACGAGATTCCTTGAATCACCTCGGGAATCACCAACGGCGCATTAATCATCGCACTATACAGCGTAAAGCCGCGAAAGCGCCCCATGCGCGCGAGCACAAAGCCCGCCCAGGTGCCGATGGCCACCGATGCAAAGGCCGTCAGCGCCGCAATCCGTAACGATAGCCACGCAGCGGCTAGCAGTTCTTCGTCATGGAGCAGCGCTTGATACCATTTCAGCGAAAAACCAGTCCAGACCGTCACTAATGCTGACTCGTTAAACGAGTAGACAATCAAGCTTAGAATCGGCGCATACAGAAAAAAGAAGCCCGTACCCAGCATGGTGAGGCGTAATGATCGGTTTGGTTTAATCATGACTTGCTTGCGAGTTCTTTAACTTGGGCGTGCTGAAACAGCGCCATTGGCACGAGTAACAGTAGCACCATCGCACAAGTCACTGCCGAAGCCATTGGCCAATCAGCATTATTGAAAAATTCGTTCCACATGACGCGGCCAATCATTAAAGTATCCGCTCCGCCAAGCAATTCTGGAATCACATATTCCCCCACCGCTGGAATAAAAACCAGCAGACAACCCGCCATAATGCCGTTTCTTGAGAGCGGCAGCGTAATTTGCACAAAGGCTTTCCATGGCCGCGCCCCCAAGTCATGAGCCGCCTCCAACAAGCGCAAATCCATTTTGACTAAATGCGCATAGAGCGGCATCACTAAAAAAGGCAAATACGAATACACCATACCGATATAGACCGCGATATTCGTGTGATAAAGCTCAATCGGGGTTTCGATCAAACCGGCCCATAGCAGAAAATTATTCAATAAACCATTATTCTTCAGAATCCCAATCCACGCATAAACGCGAATCAAGAACGAGGTCCAAAAAGGCAGCATCACGGCCATTAGCAAAATATTGCGCGTGGCAGGATGTGAGCGCGCAATGTAATACGCCATCGGATAACCGAGCAACAAGCACAGCCCGGTCGAAATCGCCGCCACTTTTAATGAATTAACATAGGTCGCAAAATACAGGCTATCTGTTAGCAAGAACGCGTAATTCGATAATTGCAGGGTGATTTTTAGCGCGCCATCTTTGAGCGCAGTCAACTCAGTATAAGGCGGAATCCCCAGCCGCAAATCCGTAAAGCTGATTTTTACGACCAGCAAAAAGGGCACAAAGAAAAAAAGTAATAACCAGATATAAGGGCCCGCGATGACCGCGGCGCGGCCCTGTGGGGCTAAGCGTTGCAGCCATACCTTCATTTCGTCAGCACCACGCCCGACTCTGGGCTCCAGCTGATAAACACTTCATCCTCGTAAGTAGGCGCTTGCATTTCAGTGAGCGCTAGACTTGAAACATTGGCCACCACCATCTTGCCGGAATCAAGCACCACATGGTAAAGCGTGTAGCCACCCCGATAGGCAATATTGTCGACTTTACCGCGCGCCCAGTTGTAATTTTGCGCCGGTGCTTGCCGCGTCACGGCAACCCGCTCTGGGCGCACAGAAATCAGCACCTCCATATCAAGCTGGCCAGTGACCCCATGGCTGACATATAAGGGTTTAGGCAATTCCAGGCTATGCACAAAGATATGATCGGCCTCGTCCTCAACAATCGTGCCGGCAAACAGATTGGCCGAGCCGATAAACTCAGCGCAAAAGCGGCTATTTGGATATTCATAGACTTCGTGCGGCGTGCCAATTTGCACAATCCGCCCATCCGTCATCACCGCCAGCCGGTCTGCCATAACCATGGCTTCTTCTTGGTCATGCGTGACCATGATGCAAGTCACACCGACTTTATCGAGAATATCCATCAATTCAATCTGCGTGCGCTGCCGGATTTGTTTATCTAGCGCCGACATCGGCTCATCCAGCAACAACAACTTGGGCCGCTTCACCAGGCTGCGCGCCAGCGCCACACGCTGTTGTTGACCACCCGACAATTGCTGCGGCTTACGCGTAGCCAGATGGCTCATTTGCACCAGTTCAAGCGCACTCGCTACACGCTCTTGAATTTCCGCTGTGGGCCGGCCCTCTTGTTTTAACCCAAACGCGACGTTAGCCTGTGCCGTCATATGAGGAAACAGCGCATACGACTGAAACATCATATTCACCGGACGCCGATAGGGTGGCATTTGGGCCAAGTCTTCACCATCAATGAGAATCCGGCCCGAGGTCAAGGTTTCAAAACCAGCCAACATCCTGAGCAAAGTCGATTTGCCACAGCCTGAACTGCCAAGCAGAGCAAAAATTTCCCCTTTTTTGACTGACAGACTGACATTTTGCACGGCAGTCGTTGCCCCAAATTTTTTGACTGCATCAATAATTTGCACGAAGTCACCTTCCTGGCTGAGCAGGCTAAATGGCTTAGTAGGCGTAACGGAAGGGGCCCATCCCAATCCATGCGAGAAATCACTGCTCATTAAAAATTAATCCCCTGACTCAAGAGAGTTGAATTTGACAGTTTGCCACCGGTTTAGAGTGGACATCTTATTTAAAAAATCAGATTTTATCTATGCTGCAGCTTACTGCCAATCAAAAATTTAGATCATTCGTCTTGACTTCATTGATGCCTGCGCTTAGCTACCATAAAAAAACTAAAAGCCGGTTTTAAATTCAGTCCAGAGTCGCGTCATTAAACGCGCCGTCTCAGGCGGTAGCGGCTTAAGCAAAAAGAGCTTTTTAATCATCTCGGGGCGGGGATAGATTGCCGGATCGTTCGCCACTAATGGATCAATGTACCGCTTGGCCGCTAGATTCGCGCTGGGATAGTAGACTTGGTTAGTCATGGCGGCATGCACCTGTGGCGTTTCAATATAGTTAATCCATTGCAGCGCAGCTTCTTTATGCCGTGCATCTTTGGGAATGGCCATCACGTCAAACCAAATAGGCGCCCCACTGCGCGGAATAAAATATTGAATCTGATACTCTTTCTTTGCCTCACGCGCACGGCGCCCAGCAATCACTACATCGCCAGACCAGCCAAAAGCAAAACAGATATCGCCCCCGACTAAATCATTGATATACCCCGATGAATTAAATTGCGTAATATAGGGCCGGATTTGCTTAAGCACCTTGAGCGCCGCCCTATAATCTTCGGGGTTTGTACTGTCGGGGGCTTTACCAAGATAATGCAGCACCGCGGCAAACAATTGATCTGGCGCATCCAGCATAGACACCCCACAGCTTTTCAACTTGGATACATATTCGGGCTTAAAGAGAATATCCCAATTATCAAGCGGCACATCTTCACCGAGCACCTGACGCACTTTGGTGACGTTATAGCCTAGACCCGTCGTGCCATAGGCCCACGGCACAAAATAACGGTTACCCGGATCGGCGCCGGCAACAATCTCCATCAGTTGAGGATCAAGATTTTTCAGGTTAGGCAGTTTTGATTGATCAAGCGGCTCAAAAATGTCTGCTGCACGCAGCCGGCCAGCATAATTGCTGGTAGGAGTCACCACATCGTAACCAGAGCGTCCCGTTAACAGCTTCGCTTGCAAAATGTCAGCACTATCGTAAACGTCATACCGTGCTTTAATGCCCGTTTGCTTTTCAAAACCGGCAATCGTATCCTTGGCAATATAGTCAGACCAATTATAAAGATTCAGCCGCGGCTCGTTTGCACCGGCCAACACACATGGCGTAGCGCACCATACACAGATTAAAACTTGCGGCAAGCGCAACCAGCGCTGTGCTGCCAGGAGCCAGAACGATACAGCAGATAAAGTCAGATGGCCGGCTATTTTAATCTTCATTTTTGCGCTTCCTAGTTTTAACGCGAGGCGAAACTTACCCTTGAAAAACGCAAAAATATCACCAAACTCCAATGAAAGCGACCATCGTTATAAAAAAATGCGCGATATCGTCGTAATAAACTTACAGCTCGGCTACAGTAGCCCTCTTCCACTCTTTAAAGGTTGCATATGAACGCTCCCCGTATCCTGGTCTTGGCTGGCTCACTGCGCACCGGCTCCTACAACCGCTTACTTGCCAAAGCAGCCGCACAGCAACTGGAGACGCTAAACGCGCAGGTCACCCGATTAGATCTAGCCGATTATCCGCTGCCAATTTATGACGGCGATCTAGAGCAAGCCAGCGGTGTGCCAACCATTGCCCGCGAGTTGCACGCGGTCATCGCGTCTCATCAAGGTGTGTTTATTGCCAGCCCAGAGTACAATGCAAGCGTTCCACCGCTGTTACTGAATGCCATTGCTTGGGTCTCCCGCGTCAATGAAAATGGCGGCAAACTCGCCGCCTTCGGGCAGCCAGTGTTTGCCCTTGGAAGTGCTTCACCCGGCAATTTTGGGGGCTATCGCGGGCTGTTAGCATTGCGTCAATTATTGGCCTGGACGCTACAAAGCCAGGTTTTGCCACAGGTGGTAGCAGTGGGCCAAGCTCACATTGCATTTGATGAGCAGGGCCAACTCAAAGACGAATCAGCTAAAAATATGCTGAAGGAATTGACCGCGCAGCTCGTAAAAATAGCCAGTTGTGTAAAATAAAAGCGACTTTATATCTCCACTACGCGTAACCCTGATTCACAAAAACTGATGTCATCCACACTGCACGACCTTCCTGATAGCCCTTGTATCGGCATCTGTTCAACTCTTTTTGATGAAGTTTGCATAGGCTGTGGGCGAACTGCATTTGAAGTATCAAACTGGGTATTTTTCAGTGATGAAGAAAAGCGCCTAGTGTGGCAACGCATTATCCAAGAGAATCAGGCCATGCGTTTCACGCGCGGGCCGGCATAAACCGAGAGAAAAACCGATTATTGCAAGCATTTCGAGTTAAGCTAGCGCGAGTTGCGTCAAGCAACCCGCCTTTCAACCTATTCATTTAAAGAGGTCGTGATGCTCACTTTATATTTTGCCCCTCATACCTGCGCACTTTCTGTACTGATTGTCTTGAAATGGCTTGATGCGCCTCATAAAGTTGAAAAAGTGAAGTTAGGCGACCCGGCATATCAAAAACTCGTACCGCTTGGCATGGTGCCGGCAATGACGGATGATGAAAGCCCTATCATGACGCAAGCGACCGCTCTTTTAAAATATCTCGTCAATAAATATCCACAAGCACAGCTAGGCAGCGATGGCACTCTTCTTGGCAACTATGCACTTGATGAAAAGCTTTCCTTTCTGACCGGCGATTTTCATCCAGCTTTTTGGCCTTTTTTCTCGCCAAAGCGCTACACCGTGATGAGCGATGAAGAAAGTATCACGGCTGTAAAAACCGCAAGCTATGCTCGCGTTGAGCGGGTGATGCTGGAATTGGATCGTCAGCTTGACTCAACTCCATATCTGCTCGGTCAACGCCGCAGTATTGCCGATGCCTATGCATTTACCATGGCGCGTTGGGCAGACTATTTTCCTAAAACGATTCGCCACTATCCTAACGTCCATCGTTTCATGCAAGCCATGCAGACAGATGAAGGCGTGCAAGCCGCATTGCAACATCAAGCTTAAATAAAAAATCTTTTGCTTAATAGCATTTTTCTACTATATTAATAAGACACGTGATGGAATGTTCCGGGGGATTTTTACTCGTCACATTTATCCGTGTATTAGCTACTGTCATTCGCCTGCATCTTGGGGCGGCTTGTTTTTAATAATAGACATTAGGAAAAAATCATGATCAAGAGCAAAGCAATCAATACGCAAGAGATCCAATTGGACGATGATGCACTGATGGAGTTTTGTGCGTCTGAATCGACCATGGGCGCCGTCGGAGAAAAAAATGAAGCTGGTTTTGGCAAGTACGACGACCCAGACGCCTAACTAAAAGCTTAATGTGGTGCCAGGCAAGCCTTTTATCTGCTTATAGTTACTTGCCTGGCGTTCTGTTGTGACATCAATAACACAAAAAAGAATAGATGCCTCATCGCGTGTCTACTGTACCCGAAACAAACCAAATGTTTAGAGTGGAACTCCCCTATGACCGTTCTCGGCATCGCTTATCCCAAAACACAGGAGCTTTTAACAGCAAACCGGGACTGGGTTTTAACCCATGATAAAAGCGGCCAGCTAGCGGGTGCATTATGGCAAGAGGCAGATGAGCGTCATAGTACGCGCGCCCTGTGTCGAGAGGAGGCAGCGTATTTTTATTGCTTTTATGGACAAGCGTTTTCAAAGCAAGACAATACTGAAATTAATGAAAGTGACTTACGTGAAATTGCCTTAAAAGGCCCCGCTTTATTAACCGCCAAATTTTGGGGGGCGTATTTATTTGTCTGCTTTGATAAGGCGGCTAAAAAATTTATTTGCTGTTGTGACCCAAGTAATCAGTGGCCCGTCTATTGGTCATGGTCTGAGCGTCACGGGCTACTGTTTTCAGACACGATAACCTGTTTGCATCAGGCGCTTACAGCAGCGGGCGAACGCCCGGGATGGAATACATCGTTCTTTACCACTTGGTTACGCACCGGCTCGGTACAAAGTGGTGAGATGCCATTTGAGCGTATTTCAGAACTTCCGGCAGGGTGTGCGATTTTCTATACGCATGGAGGCAAGCCTGAGATGCTGCCTGTTTGGGACCCACTCATGCGTTCTGCCTATGGGCCTCTCGCTCAAAATCCATACGATATTTTAAAAAATTACCTGAGTTTGCATGTATCTGACGACGATCGGCCGGTCTTAGAGCTTTCAGGTGGCTTAGAGTCGAGTTCCGTGTTGTTGGCTTTGCGGGCGCTAGCACCTACTACGCAACGGCTTTCTTGTGCCCATTATTACAACTCCAAGATTGGCTCGTCCAATGAGCTTGAGCATGCGCGCCGCGTTGCTCACAGCACGGGCGCCCACCTTAACGAGATTGATAACCCAGTTTTGTCATTCGCTCCGATCACGCAAATCCCGCGCGTCGCGAAGCCGCATCTCCGCTATTGCTTGCTCGCCTTTCATCAGCATTTTGCCAACTCGCTCGACGAGCGTGAAAACAGCATGTTAATTAGCGGACATGGCGGAGATGCACTTTTTCTCGCACCCCCGCCTTTTGGTGTGTTGGCCGATGCAATGCTCACTTTACGCTGGCGGCAGTTGTTTCGGATGGCGATGGATTTGGCATTAATCCGCCGAACACCGCTCGCCCAAATTATGTGGCATGCAACCCAGTCTTTATTTTCTCCAAATCCTGCTAAAGGACTTAAGAGCACGGGGCTACTGTCTGACGCGGCTCAACTAGAGCCACTCGATGGCTGGTCCCATTTACATCCATTTATTCAGCAGACCAAGGTTCGCCTGCCTGGCAAGTTATACCAGTTGTTCCTGGCATACTTGTCGCTAGATGATGTCAGAACCCCCGCCTATCCCTTCAAAAGCGGCACACATTATCCATTTCTGTGTCAGCCAATGGTGGAGTTCGCATTGTCGGTACCCAGCTATCGTCACTTTGAGGGTGCGCATAATCGCATTCTCCTTAGAAAATCCGTCTCCGCCGCGACTCATTATCCGCACCTCTGGCGGCGTAATAAAGGCGAAACATCCGGCATCAATTTGCTCGGCATACGCCAACATAAAGACCACGTGATGGCACACTGTCTTGAAGGTTACCTAGCCAAGGAAGGCTATATTGACCCTATTCGAACCCGCACGGCAATCCAGGAGAGCAGCAAAGGTCGTAATGGCTATTTCATGAACCTTATGCAGGTTTATGCCGCTGAACTCTTTATTCAAGGATGGCAGTAGCTAGCAGGTGAAAGCACTAAAAATATCCAAAACTTTCAAAACGCTTGGTTTTCTACTGAGTTGCTTATGGGCGAATGAGCGCTATGCGCGTGTGCAAGTTGCTGCCGCCATTGCCTGTACAGCTTTTGTGATTGGCCTAAGCGTCGTGACACCGGTGCTCCTCAAATGGCTGATCGACGGTTTTTCTAGTGTATCGATTTCATCCATCACCGCCTATATGCTATGCGTAGCTTACGGCTGTGCGTGGTTCCTTTCGCAGGCCTTGCGGCGAGGCGAGCAATATCTTGCGATTGCAATCAACGAGCGCATCAAGCGATTCATCACACTAAACTATGTCAGCCAGGTACTCGATCGTTCTGCTGCAGCGCTCAGTGATCAGCAAAGCGGCGCTGCCGCGAGTGAAGTGAGCCGAGCGCAAGACAGTGTGATGCGCGCACTGTTCGGAATTTTCTGGAATATCGCACCACTTTGCGTTGCAATCGGCTTGGCCTGCATTGTTGTGTTTTCGCTGTTTGGTGCGGTCTATGCTGCGGTGCTCATCGGCTTTTTAACCGCTTACCTGTACTCCACCATGCTCACAGTTGCGCACTGTACGCCATTGCAGCGCAAGAAAAATCTGCGATCGGATCGTGCCTCGGCCTGTCTGATTGATACGCTAACGCATGCAGATACTGTCAAAGCCTTTTCAAATGAAGCCAGCGAATTAGCACAGCTTGAAGGCGCTTTCAGAGCCCGCGAACAAGCCAGCATCCAGATCGCACGCCACATGGAGGTGCTCGGCGCGCTGCAGTTATTAATTGTTGGCATCGGGCTCACCACGCTGACCTCTCTGGCGTGCCGCGATATCCTCGCGCACCGGCTTACTGTGGGCGACTTCGTACTTTTAAATAGTTACTTATTGCAATTTACGCTGCCGTTGAGCACGTTCGGTTATGTCATCCGTGAAGCTCGGCTGGGCTTGTTTAATCTTGAAGAACTACTGGACAAAATCAATACCCGACGGCTTTTCAAGCCCGCCAGCCGTACACTTTTTGAACGAGCGCCATCGATCGAATTCAAGCAAGCTGATTTTAGCCATGTGCCGGGAAAATATGTTTTACGAGAGGCTAGTTTTTCAATTCCAGCGGGTGCATTTTGTGCGATTGTCGGCCCGACCGGGGTCGGTAAATCTACCTTGATGAAACTGCTGTTGCGTTTGTATTCGCTCGATAGCGGCGCCATTTTGATCAATGGTCAACCGATTGAATCGTTTTCCGAGCACGTGCTACGCCAGTCGGTCAGCTATGCGACTCAAGACGCGCATTTGCTAGATCGTTCGCTGCGTGAAAATATCTGTTTTGCTTGCCCGCAGGCAGCAGACACAGAAATTGCGCGGGCCATCAGCACCACAGCACTCACGCCGGTGGTCGCCGCTGCAAGCGCTGGGCTCGAAACGCCGATTGGCGAACGAGGCAACAAACTATCCGGCGGCGAACGGCAGCGCGTAGCGCTCGCCCGCGCACTTTTACGACCCAGCCATCTACTTCTTCTAGACGAGCCAACGGCGGCGCTCGACGCGCACACTGAGGCGACGATTTTCAAGAATTTGCATGAAGAGTATCGACAAACCACTCGACTGATCATCGCACATCGGCTTCCAGCCATTCAGCATGCGGATTTAATCCTAGTATTAAAAGACGGCACTATCGCTGAGCAAGGTAACCATCGCAGTTTGTTGGCGCAAGACGGTATTTATGCCAGCCTCTGGTATAAACAAGTTGGGTCTAATGTCATTGAACAGCGTCAAGTCAGCGCAGCTTTTTGAGTCTTTCGGGATCTGCTCGCTTCGACTTTGGGTTACGTCAGTCCGGTGATGTTTAAAGATAGAGAGCCGTGACCGGCTACTTTGTTTTTCGTTGAAAATTAAGGACAAAAAAGGCCCGTAGGCCTTGCTTGTATACGCCTTTTAATTCTTTTTTTAAGAAGGTTGATTGTTACTACTTTATGTAATTGGCGGAGTGGACGGGACTCGAACCCGCGACCCCCGGCGTGACAGGCCGGTATTCTAACCAACTGAACTACCACTCCAAGCAAGCAGATGAAGTACTTAACTCATCATCTGTTTGACGCAAACCAAGCATAACGCCGGCTTGAGATTTGGCGTCCCCTAGGGGATTCGAACCCCTGTACTCACCGTGAAAGGGTGATGTCCTAGGCCTCTAGACGAAGGGGACAAATTCTTTTTTTTCACATTCGCGAAAGCATTGCATTATAGCGGCAATCCCTTTACTTGTGAAGCTTTCTTTATTACTTTTACTACTGCTTTAATTGGTGGAGGTAAGCGGGATCGAACCGCTGACCTCTTGCATGCCATGCAAGCGCTCTCCCAGCTGAGCTATACCCCCACAAAGAAAACGCGATTTTAAAGAGCAAATCACACTTTGTAAATACTTATCTCATTAATAAGCCAAATTTCCACGTCTAGACACTCAAATGCAACGGGTGGCTCGAGTGAATCTCACTCACCTAACGAGTAACCGTAGCAAGCCTTGCCAGCACTCTTTCGCGACCAAATAATTCAAGCACAGCATCGATCGATGGCGTATGCGTGGTCCCTGCTACCAACAAACGTAACGGCATCGCCAACTGCGGCATCTTAAGCCCATGTGCCTTTAATACTGTTTTAAGGGCGGCATTAATTGTCGTGCGCAGCCATTCAATACTGCTTAAATTCTGTCCAAGCTCAGCCAACGCTAGGCGCACAGGCTCAGTTAAATGTTGCGCAAGTTCATCTAGAGGCGTGTCTGGCGCTCGATAAAATATCACTGCGGCAGCTGCCAATTCTTTTAGCGTTGCGGCTCGATCTTTCAGTAGCGCAACCACCTCAGTTAACGCCGGCCCTTGGGTCCAATCGACTTCAAGCGCGCTAAGAAACGGCTGCACGAGTTGAGCCAAACGAGCATCATCAGCATGCTTAATATAATGCTGATTGAGCCACTTCAATTTATCCGGGTCATATTGAGCTGGCGATTTGCCCAGATGCTCAAGGTCAAACCAAGCGACCAGTTGCTCGCATGAAAAAATCTCGTCATCGCCATGTGACCAGCCTAAGCGAGCTAGATAATTAAGCACCGCCTCTGGTAAATAGCCCTCGTCACGATATTGGATAACGCTCATGGCGCCATTACGCTTTGACATTTTCTCGCCATTCGCATCTAGCACGGTAGGTAAATGTGCGTAAATAGGCGGGGTCTGGCCGAGCGCGTTTAAGATATTAAGTTGGCGGGGGGTGTTATTCACATGATCATCGCCGCGGATCACATGCGTAATACGCATGTCAATATCATCAACGACGACACAAAAATTATACGTGGGCGTGCCATCTGGCCGCGCAATAATCAGATCATCCAGTTCTTGGTTGGCAATCTCAACCCGCCCTTTAACGGCATCCTCCCAAATGACGGAGCCAGTGGTTGGGTTTTTAAAACGCACAACGGGTTTAACGCCAGCCGGCAGCGGTGGTAACTGTTTACCCTCCTCCGGCCGCCAGCGGCCGTCGTAGCGCGGCTTTTCACCGCGCTCACGCTGTGCATCACGCAGCCTATCAAGCTCTTCTGGCGACATATAACAAGGATAAGCTAAACCTGCCGCTAGCATTTGCGCTATCACCTCGCGGTAGCGATCCATGCGTTGCATTTGATAAAAAGGCCCCTCGTCAAGAGTAAGCCCAAGCCAAGCCATGCTCTCAAGGATCACGTCCACCGCCGCTTGCGTTGAGCGCTCTAAGTCTGTATCTTCAATCCGCAAAATGAACGTACCACCCGCTCGACGAGCGAACGCCCATGGGTAAAGGGCTGAGCGAATATTACCGAGGTGAATAAAGCCAGTAGGGCTGGGTGCGAAACGGGTGCGCACCGTAGAGTTTTTAATTTTGTCCATATTGAAAATTATATCAGTAGTGATCGGGCATCCCCAAAAATTGGATACACTATGCTGATTGCTACAAAGGTTCATACCACCCGAGAACTTGGCGCATGGATTAATACAATACCCGCGTGCGCAAATCTAAATTAGACTTTTTACACTCATATCCTATATTAAATATAGGGGCGCTACTTAGGTGAGGGCCATGCATTTTTTTCGTTTATTCATTTTTGGCGTATTATTTTCCATTATAGGCTGTGGAGAGAAATCGCTAGATACAGCGGGTTCGGATACCACAGAATTATATCAGTGGCAGTCTCTTGGACAACCTGAAGAAAATCGCGCAGAAGCTATCCGGCGCATCATTGAGTGTGATAACTGTTTTAAATTAGACTTAAGTCATCTAGGCTTGCGCGAACTGCCGCCCTCATTAGGGCTATTTCAGCAATTTAATCAATCCATGATCTTAAATTTGGCACACAATAAATTGCATGATTTGCCTGGATTTATTAACCGACTGTCTAGTCTAAGGCTCATCATTTTGTCAAACAATGAGTTCAATGAATTGCCTGACGCCATCAATCAATTGCCCGATTGTTTCGTTGATATACGAAATAACCCTTTGTCCGCAGAAGCCAAGGAAGCAATTCTTTTTTTATATAGCTTGCGTCAATTTAATAAGCCAAAGCGACTCATATTTGATTATAACCACGAAATACTTCAATTGATTTCTGAGCGCATACTACTCGCGATTGCGATACAGCCATGGCTCCCCCCTTCTGATAAAGTCCGTGCACGGTTTGATAACTGGGAAGCCGGCGTTAATATAAGCGATGCTCAGAACCTCAGATACTTCCTCTCAAAATTATGGGAAACAGCAGATGCTCAAAACCAAATCGGCTTAGAGCGCTTAAAACAACGAGTGCAGCACGTACTCGTTGAACTTCAGCAACGTCAGGATTTGCGGCCTTTTTGTTTTGATCTCGTAAAAGATGCGCTAGGAGCGTGTGGTAATAGAGTGGATATCGGTCTCAACAATATTGAGCACACTATTCTTAATGCAAAAGCTGAGTCTGGAGAGATCGAGCCAGAAATATTAGAGAAAATGGTTATACAACAATTTCGCTTAAGAGAACTCGCCCCGATTGTATGTGAAAAAGTAAAACACGTTTCGCCAACTATACAAGTCGAAGTTTATCTTTTATATCAACTCAAATTAAGAGAACAATGGGATCTATTGATCCAAGGACAAGACATGCTTTATTCTTCATTGGTCGATCTTACGGAGAAAGAACTCGATTTAGTTAAGAAAAAATTAAAAGCAGCTGAGCAAGAAGAAAAACTCTTCACTTTCTTTTTTGAACATGAAGCATGGCAACATTATCTAGAAAGAAAATATGCAGACAAATTCAATACATTAAAAAATCAGCGAGACGCTGAATTTAATATATTAGAGAATCGATATGAAGAGCTCTCCGAAGAATACCAAGAACAGATTGAGGTTATAAACAAAAATGCAGAAAACAGGCTATATATATTACGGCAAGAAATAAACCAACTCGAGTGGGCCGAGTTGAAAATTAGGCACATTATTCAATAAGAAATGACGCACCATACAGATAAAATTAGGCAATCTGGTCTGGGGAGACTCGGCCGCTGCGATTCACTAATTCAAATGAATCAATCTCATCTATTTTATGTAACCTCTCTCTGGTCAAATCTAATTCATCCTGCAGTTTAATCTGTTTGATTGTGAGCTCCTCTATGGTTACAGACTGTTGAGAATTTATAGTGATAGCCTTCTCTAATTGAGCCTCTAGCGCCAGCCTTTTTTGCTCTGTTTGTGCCATTTCTTCAGTTATTTTTTTCTCCCTTTGCAGTTGCTCAAGGTTCTCATCAAGATGACTACTTTGTTTATCGATGCTATTCGACAAATTAGCCAGCATATCTGACAATCTGTGCAGGTTTTCTGTTACCTCTCCAGACGACCGACTTAACTCAGTGCTCACCACCGAACTGATCGTCCCGACTTCTTGTTTTGCCTCTACTAACTGCTCTTTTGCTTCTTGTATCTGTTGTATGCGTTCTTCTACAGAACCTTTTTTATTGATGCCAACTAAACTTTCTCCAACGTGCTTCACTAAACCCGTGACACGTTCGGTCACCTGGACCACACGATCAGTCACATCTCCAATCAGATCTATAGTTTGCTCTATCGGCTTTGCAATGACCTGCTCCCCGAGGCCGACAAATATCTCCATCGGTTTACCCAATACAATCTCTGCCCCATCTAATGCAACGTGCCCAGTTGTTTCAACCACTCGGCCTACGCCACGCGCAACATGCTCTAGAGGCCGACCTACATCTTCCACGACATGCACAATACCTCGTGCAACACTTTCTACGGCGCCCATGATTATCTCCTTACACAACAGAAAAGATATCGAGAAGCAGATCTTTGGTTCAAAATCACGAATCCAAAATCTTCAAATTATTTTAATTATTTAAACTTCTCTGCCATAACAGATCGCTTATATTTAATATAGTCTAATTATTTTTCTTTGCAACACACTTATTTTTAATGAGCGCAGTACTAGTCGTACCATGTCTCTGCTCACACCTGGGCAGGTTTCTTCGATCTCCGATATGGAAAATGGCAACATGCGTTTGAACACTTCTGATCGTACCCGATCCCCCTTGTTGCCTCGACCATACTCGATGACCAACATGTTCTTCGAACTCTCGATAGGCGCGCAACAACGCTCCCCAGAAGTAATCAAGCCATGGTTTGATGTCATGCCGTCCCTGGTGCCAACTAATGGGGTAATTATGTATAACAATACCCCATTAAACGATCGTTATCCCCCCATTTAGGCTGGCATAAATTGAGAGAATGGGTGTAAAGCAGCGTAGTTTATGGATTTTCTATTTTCGCTTTCTTAGTTTTGTACAAACCGTGAGTTCTGGCCTTGCACCGTAATAAAATCATGATGATCCAACACATAGCTAGTGATTTCGGCACTGCCGCTGCATTCATTCCGGCTTAATCGTACAGTAAGGCCTTGCCAAGAGGTCCGGTTACCCGGTTTGATAGAGCTGCGAATCTTTATTAAACCAGCGCATAAGCGCCCAGGAGTGACCCCATGCATAGTGTCCTCAAAATATCATCAAGCACAAGATAGGCCTGCTCAGTAACATCAGTTACTAAACTAACACGCACTACCCAGCCAACAGTGCTTCAATCCGGCGCGCGCCCGTGTAACGTTTTTCCCAATAACGGTTATTCAATGCATCAACCCGAATGTTATTGCCGGTAGAAGGCGAGTGAACGAATTTGTTATCGCCAATATAAATGCCTACATGCGAGAAAGTGCGGCGCATCGTATTAAAAAATACGAGATCGCCGGGCTTTAGGTCAGTCACTTTAATAATTTTCTCGCCGACCCGACTCATGTCCACCGCGCGGCGCGGCAACGTGAAGCCAAGCGTGTTTTGATACACATAACGAACAAAACCGCTGCAATCCAGTCCCGAATCCGGGGTGTTGCCCCCCCAACGATACCGTACGCCAATCATATTCAAAGCGCTGGCAACTACATTGCTTGCCTTAGTCGCCATGTCCGCTAAAAAGGTGTGCGGCTCTTGAATAGGAGCGCCCGATAATTTTTGGGGGTGACTCTCTGCGCTACCTTCCGTCAGGACGTGGGAGTCGAAACTGAAGTTGTTAAGGTATGAATTTTTTTCAGCAAAAACTGTGCTTGAATTTAATATGAGCAAGCCTGTAAAGAAACCTAGCAGGGTACGCGCACGAAATAAATTTAGAATTTTTTGATGCATAAGTAATAAAAAAATACACAGCAAAATGCCGATTTCAAGGAAGTTCGGCTAGCATTATAAATGTTTATTAACTAAGCTGAAAAATAAAAACAACAGCGGAAACAACCTATTACACTCCATGCTAGTCAATCATAGCCCAAATGACAAGCCACAAAGAGGCTTTCGGAAGAACACGAAGCGGCACGATAAACCGTCCTAACACCAGCAAAAAAGCGCTCTTTCATAGTCCGGTTTTTATGAAATAGGCAATTTTAGTTGCAATGTGCGAGAATTGTACCCAAAATCCCGTTCGTTCCAGTCTTCACACAAGTGAACGATACACTTTCTTAATATTACGGAGTATTTATGGGCTTTCTCGCTGGTAAACGCATCTTGCTCACCGGACTTTTGTCAAACCGCTCGATTGCCTACGGCATTGCGCAAGCGTGTCATCGTGAAGGGGCTGAACTCGCTTTCACGTATGTAGGTGAACGGTTCAAAGAGCGGGTCACAGGCTTTGCCAAAGAATTTGGTAGTGAGTTAGTTTTCCCCTGCGATGTGGCTGACGATACGCAAATTGAAGAGACCTTCACCGCGCTGAAAGCACACTGGGACCACCTTGATGGATTAGTCCACGCAATCGGCTTTGCACCGCGCGAAGCCATCGCGGGTGATTTTCTGGATGGCCTCACGCGTGAAAACTTTAAGATCGCACACGATATTTCGGCCTATAGTTTTCCGGCACTTGCTAAAGCCGCACTGCCCCTTTTATCAGCCGATGCATCGTTGTTAACACTGACTTATTTTGGCGCTGAAAAGGTTGTCCCCAACTATAACACTATGGGCCTAGCCAAAGCCTCGCTTGAAGCCAGCGTACGTTATTTGGCTTCCTCGCTCGGCCCTAAAGGTATCCGGGTTAACGCTATTTCGGCAGGCCCGATTAAGACCTTAGCCGCCAGCGGCATCAAAGGTTTTGGCAAGATTTTAGATTTTGTTGAAACCCATGCGCCTTTACGCCGCAATGTCGGCATTGAACAAGTCGGTAATGCCGCCGCCTTTTTATTATCCGATTTAGCGGCTGGCGTGAGTGCAGAAATCATGCACGTAGACAGTGGCTTTAATGCGGTTGCTGCAGGTATGGCTGCGACTGAAGAGTAAAAACGCAAAGGGTCGACGCAACCTTTTGCTCCGCAAAACGGTTATTTTGTCGGCTCTAGCAAAAGCTCTAACGCAATTTTCTAGCGTTATTTAAATATCCATCTTTACGTCATGTGTAAAGATGGATATATCAATGTCTATGAGTCACACACATAAATTGAGAGCGTCATAAACCACCCCGCTCTCTGCGCAACTCATCAAGAGAGCCCCCAGGCACCGTTTTAATAAAGTAAAGCTCATACCCAGTACAGCGAGTACAGCCAGCAACTTACGCGAACCAAACTCAGAAACATGCCCGCGTTCAAAACGCGCAAGAGATTCTTGGGTGATACCAGACTGCACAGCCACCACACCTTGCTTGAGGCCAAGGGCCCAGCGGCGTCGACGTGCAGTATTTTAGACAGGGCACAAGTTTTTTAGACAATACAAATAAATAAAAACAATAAAGTACATTATAATATCTACTATACTTAATTTTTTAATATAAAAGATACTATGATATCTGTATTTTTTATGACTCCGCGGAGCATGGCAGAGCATATCGCAAAGCAAGCGCGAGCCAAAAGGCTAGCGTTGAACTTCAGTCAAAAGAACTTGGCAGAACGTTCCGGCGTGAGTTTGGGAGTGCTGAAAAAATTTGAACGCACAGGAAAAATATCCCTTGAATCACTCCTTAAACTTGCGGTTATTTTAGATGCGTTTGAAGAATTCAAGGAGCTCTTTAAAAAAGCAGATCCGGAGAGCTTTGTCTCGATTGATGCGCTCATGAAAGATAAAACGCGTCAAAGAGGGCGACAATGAGCTTTAAAAATCAATCTGTTATGCAAGTTTCTTTTATGCGCGGGAAAGAAACGCTCGCGCTAAAAGATCGAACCATATTTTTTGAATATCACCTGATTTTATAAAAACAGGATTAGAACTCTCCCCTTTTAAGCTCCCACTTAAAGTCGGCATGACAGCATGCCGGGATCAGGTTTTTGATGGACAGCGCTTTGAGTGGCATCAAAAAAGCAAACGCTTTACAAATAATTGATCAAGTGAAAGCCGCTGTGGCAAAGTGGAAAGAATATGCAAAAGAGGCTGGCGTCAGCGCGACTTCTCTTAAAATGATCCAGAAAAGACTATTAGATATAACTAGCGTATAGTTGTGCCAAGCACAGCTATACGCTATTGATACACTTTACGACTCAATGCTTACCAGCTTTCTTAGCCCGGTTTAAAGCGAGTAATACATATCAAATTCAACCGGATGCGTAGTCATTCTGAAACGAGTCAGCTCGGCCATTTTTAATTCGATATAGGCATCCAGCATGCTATCGGTAAAGACGCCACCACGAGTTAAGAATTCACGATCTTGATCGAGGTGATACAGCGCTTCATCCAAACTTGCACAAACGGTTGGGATTTTTTTGTCTTCTTCAGGCGGCAAATCATAAAGATTTTTGTCTGCTGCTTCACCTG
This sequence comes from Mycoavidus sp. SF9855, assembly GCF_024582735.1. Classification (NCBI taxonomy): domain Bacteria; kingdom Pseudomonadati; phylum Pseudomonadota; class Betaproteobacteria; order Burkholderiales; family Burkholderiaceae; genus Mycoavidus; species Mycoavidus sp. SF9855. The sequence goes on along the minus strand of NZ_CP102085.1, from coordinate 854,492 downwards.
GATGAAGCTTGTTTTGCACGCCGTCCAAACCTGCCATTAGCAGCGCCGAGAACGCCAAATACGGGTTCGCCATTGGATCTGGGAAGCGCGTCTCAATACGACGGCCCTTCGGACTTGAAACATGCGGAATACGAATCGAAGCAGACCGGTTACGCGCGGAGTACGCCAATTTTACCGGCGCCTCAAAACCAGGGACTAAACGCTTATACGAGTTGGTTGTAGGATTGGTAATCGCATTCAGCGCACGCGCATGTTTGATAATCCCGCCAATATAGTACAGCGCAAACTCTGAGAGCCCGGCATAACCATGGCCAGCAAAGAGATTTTGGCCATCTTTCCAGATCGATTGGTGAACATGCATGCCTGAACCATTATCGCCGACAATCGGTTTAGGCATAAAGGTGGCTGTTTTGCCATAAGTATGGGCAACATTGTGCACCACATATTTTAGGATCTGAGTCCAATCCGCCCGTTGCACCAAAGTAGAGAACTTGGTGCCGATTTCATTCTGGCCTTCACCCGCTACTTCGTGGTGATGCACTTCAACTGGCACCCCAAGCTGCTCAAGTAATAGACACATTTCAGAACGCATATCTTGAAATGTATCGACCGGCGCCACTGGAAAATACCCGCCTTTCACATTTGGGCGGTGGCCAGTGTTGCCATGCTCATATTCCTTACCTGAAGACCACGGCGCTTCTTCCGAATTGACTTTAACAAAGGAGCCTGACATATCCACGCCCCATTGCACCGAATCAAAAATAAAGAACTCGGGTTCTGGTCCAAAATACGCCGTATCGCCTAAGCCGGTACTCTTAAGATAAGCTTGCGCACGTTTGGCTAGCGAGCGTGGGTCACGCTCATAACCTTTACCGTCAGAGGGCTCAACCACATCGCAAACCAACACTAAAGTGGGCTCTTCATAAAAAGGATCAATATAGGCAGTGTTTGGATCTGGCATCAACAACATATCAGATGCTTCGATACCCTTCCAACCAGCAATTGAAGAGCCGTCAAACGCTTGGCCACTTTCAAATCTATCCGCCTCAAACGCCGATGTCGGTACTGATAGATGCTGTTCCTTGCCACGCGTATCGGTAAAACGAAAATCGATAAACTTAACGTTTTCTTCGCTGACAAGTTGCATCACATCGGCTACGGTTTTACTCATACATTACTCCTGCTAAATGGCCCAAATTTAGAATTGATATCTTCCGCCCCCTTACGCTACACATACTGTTGTTTAACGTAAGAGAGTCCGGAAACCCCTACAACCAGCCAAACCAGTGTGGCCTAACTCACTTCAAAGAAGTTTTGTTGCTAATAAAATCCTGTAGCCATATCCAACGCCAGCAAGCTCGCCTTGGTGCTGAAATTTTCTTTTGGCTCTATGAATGCGGGATGGACGGATTCGCCCTATGTTATAGAGTGCCGCGATAAGATGCCCGCTATTTCGCGCTATGCTAACGCCGAAATTTGAATGAGCCTTGATCCAAGAGGACTCCATTTAGACCCAAATATGCTTGAAATCAATGAAGAGTATGATTATAAACTGTGGTGTAGAAAAAGCAATAATATCCGATTCGGGAAATACCGCCTTCTTTGAGAGTTGCCTTAGAATAGTGCTTTAATCTTTGTTTACTGAACTTAAATGAGTAGTCTTGAACAGCTTTACACAATGGCCCAACAGCGCTGCCTAGAGCGCGAATTGCCTTACGCCGGCGCACTCACACCTAACGAGGCCTTTGAGGTGCTGCAAAGCGATCGTTCCGCTCGTCTTGTTGATGTACGCACACGCGCGGAGCTTGACTGGGTGGGCCGGCCAGCCATCAACTCTAGCCAATATCTTCATCTTGAATGGATGAGCTATCCAAGCGGTGCACCCAATCTGGCGTTTATCAATCAATTACGAGAAATGGTGACGTTGGAAACGCCACTCCTTTTGCTCTGCCGTAGTGCGGGTCGTTCAAAACTTGCCGCAGCGGCTGCTGCTCGGGCTGGGTTTACGGGTGCATTTGATGTGCTTGAGGGTTTTGAAGGCGATAAGGACAACGGCGGGCACCGTAATACAATTAATGGTTGGCGTTGGCAAGGTTTGCCATGGTTAGGGGTATGATAATGAGTTACGACTTGATCAGACAGTAAGGCCTTGCCTCAACAGGCGAGACGCTAAAAATCAGATTGCCAATGCGTGTAAAACCTAAGTTATCTTGATATAACTCCTCATCGACATCTGCCCGCGTTGAACACATTCTATATGTGTGTCAGTCCAACGCGGGCTTACTTTTCCTTCTCCTGCCGCAACCTTCCCCCCTGCGATTTTGCTCTGTCTTCTTGTACTACTTTGGCTGACAGCGGAGTTGATTACTACTATTTCTGTTATTTGGTGGGCCCCCCGGGAGTCGAACCCGGCACCAACGGATTATGCTTACCCACTACGGTTTTCACCGCCTCTTTCGAGTTTGGGGTCTGGACTGTCTCTTGTCTTTACGACCTGCCCGTACAGTCTCTACACGTTCCCTGTCAAAAATTCTTTAACAGGGCTTCGCTCGGGATTACCACGGCAATAGCCAGAGGCTTCCCCGACTTTGAGCAGTTCTACTAGGGAGCAATATTGACTTAAATTACCCCAAAGCAACCCATCTAGCAGCCTGCCATGACGCCACGTTGACGCTTTAGGCCGACCGCCTGTTAAGTCCGCTGCTCTAACCAAGCATGAGCTAGAGGCCCTTTTTAATTGTCAATGCAACAAAGGCTGCAATTCTACTACGAAATAGCCTGAGTTTTGCTAGAGAGCGCATCAAATTCTTCTGGCGTATAGGCAGCGATGGCAAGTGCATGAATCGCGCCTTGCATGGCATCGTCCAGCGCATCATAAATCAAGCGATGACGCGCTACCCGAGTTTTGCCAGCAAAGCTCGCGGTCACCACGGTTACGCTAAAATGCCCACCAGATTTAGCGCCAGCATGACCCACATGCTGCGCACCGTCATCGTCTACAGTTAGATAGAGCGGCGCCAGCGCATCACGCAGCCGCGTTTCAATCACTGCAAGCGGATTATCAGACCAAACAGACATAAATTACTCACTCTTTAAATATCGGGTTAACCAAATGCTTTGGATAATGATAAAAATAAACATCAAGGCAGTACCACCGAACAGCTTGAAGTTGACCCAAGTATCGGTTGAGAACTGATAGGCAATGACTAAATTTAAGCAGCCTAAGACCACAAAAAAACCAGCCCAAGCCGAATTCAATGCATTCCAAGCAAGCCGCGGTAGTACAATTTTTTTGCCCAGCATCGCTTGCATTAAGTTTTTATCAAAAGCAAATCGCGAAATGAGCAGGGTCAAGGCAAATACCCAGTACAGGACAGTGGGTTTCCATTTGATAAACATTTCATCACGCAGCAAAAGGGTCGAGCCGCCGAGCACCACAATCACCCCTAGGCTGACCCATAAAGCAGGCTCTACCTTACGATGACGGAAGGCAACCCAGGCGATCTGCGCAAGGGTTGCAACGATTGTCACCGCCGTTGCTACAAAAATGCCCCACACTTTGAAAGCAACAAAAAAAAGGGCAACGGGAAAAAGATCGAATAAGAATTTCATTGATGTGTCTATAAAGTCAATTAAGTGCCGGTTTAAGCCTTAAGCTATTCAGGTTTGTTCGGATCGAATTGTAACGCAGCTGAGTTAATACAGTAGCGTTGCCCAGTTTGAGTTGGACCATCCGTAAATACATGCCCGAGGTGAGCTGCGCATTTCTGGCAGCGAACTTCAACTCGTGTCATTTGGTGAGAATGGTCCGTCTTCTCTTCAATTGTCTCACTGGCCACTGGCCGATCAAAACTTGGCCAGCCACACGCCGCATCAAATTTGGCCGTCGACTCAAAAAGTGGTGTACCGCAGCACACACATTGATATACGCCAGCTTGCCAGTGATCCCAGTAAGCGCCGCTAAAAGCCGGCTCAGTGGCCGCTTGCCGTGTCACTTTATAGGCTATATCAGAGAGTTGCTGGCGCCATTCTTGCGCGGATTTTTTGCACGTATCTTTGGGGTCCATAGCACTATTTTTTCCACCCTTTGCGTAGTTCGCTTTACCCAAGCCAGCGCCGCGCGTTACGGAAAATCCTAAGCCATGGACTCTCTTCCGCCCAATGGTCAGGATGCCAGCTCATTTGCACCGTCCTAAATACCCGCTCTGGATGGGGCATTAATACGGTAAAACGGCCATCGGGTGTCGTCACGCCAGTCAGGCCGGCGGGTGAGCCATTTGGATTGAACGGGTAACGCTCAGTTGGCGCACCGTCGTGATCAACATAACGGAGTGCGGCTAAGTGATGATTAATTTCAGCAATGTTACCTTGCTGCGAGAAATCAGCATAGCCTTCGCCATGCGCCACTGCAACTGGCAGGCGCGAACCCGCCATGCCTGCAAAAAATAAAGATGGTGAGGGCTGAACTTCAACCAGCGATAGCCGCGCTTCAAATTGCTCCGATTTATTCCGGGTGAATTTAGGCCAGGCGTGTGCGCCAGGAATCATCTCCGCCAGTGCACTCATCATTTGACAGCCATTGCATACGCCGAGCGCAAAGGTGTCACCACGCGTAAAGAACTCAGCAAACATTACGGCCAGTGCGGTATTGAATTGGATGGTTTTGGCCCAGCCTTCGCCCGCCCCCAACACATCGCCATAAGAAAAACCACCACAGGCCACTAGCCCAGTGAACTCGGCTAGCGTCGTCCGGCCAGCCAGCAAATCGCTCATATGAACATCATGCGCAGCAAAGCCGGCGCGATCAAAAGCGTAGGCCATTTCGAGATGCGAATTCACGCCCTGCTCACGCAAAATGGCCACTCGCGGCCGCACGCCGGTGGCAATAAACGGTGCAGCAATGTCGTCGCTAGGATTAAAACTCAGCTGTGTCGACAAACCGGGATCATCTGTCGCAAGCAATGCATCGTACTCGCTATCTGCGCACAGCGGATTATCACGCAAACGCGCGATGCGCCAGCTCGGCTCGCTCCACGCGCGCTGCAACTCGGCCCGTGATGCACTAAATATTTTTTTGGTATCGCGCCAAATCTCAATCGTGTCTTCTGCATTGGGTTTGCCAATCACATGACTACATGCAGCCAGCTCGTGTTCGCGCAAAAGAGCAAACACCGCATCGCGATCTTGCGCGCGCACTTGGATCACCGCGCCGAGTTCTTCCGTAAAGAGCGCCCGCAGGGTTTGCTCTTCGCGCCGGCCGGTGATTTGCTGTGCCCAATTTTTGGCGTCGCCATAATCGGATTCATGGGCCGCTTCCAACATCAGCATATCGATATTCAGCGATACGCCGATATGGCCCGCAAAGGCCATTTCGCAGACAGTGGTAAAGAAGCCACCATCCGAACGGTCATGATAGGCCAGTAATTTGCGTTGCGCATTCAGCTGCTGGATGGCGGCAAAAAAACGCTGCAAATCTTGCGGATCATCTAGGTCCGGCGTGGTATCACCAACTTGCTGCGTAACCTGCGCTAGGATGCTGCCACCCAGCCGGTGACGCGCCCGCCCAAGATCGATGGCGATCAATATCGTGTCACCTTTTTCTTCGGTGCGGCGCAATTGAGGGGTCAGGTGATGACGTATATCTGTCACCGGTGCAAACGCAGAAATAATCAGCGAAACCGGGGAAGTCACTTCTTTATCAATTCCATTGTCTTGCCATTGGGTGCGCATCGATAATGAATCTTTGCCGACCGGAATGCTGATACCCAGCGCTGGACACAGCTCAAGGCCAATGGCGCGCACCGTATCGTAAAGCGCCGCATCTTCGCCAGGGCTGCCACAGGCGGCCATCCAGTTGGCTGAGAGCTTAACCTCAGTCAAGGCGGCAATCGGCGCGGCAGCAAGATTCGTAATCGCTTCACCTAGCGCAATCCGTCCAGAGGCAGGCGCATTGATGACCGCGAGCGGCGCACGCTCTGCCATGGTCATCGCTTCGCCCCGGTAGCCGGCGTAGTCTAGCGCTGTAATCGCGCAGTCAGCGACCGGCACTTGCCATGGGCCGACCATTTGATCACGCACCGATAAACCGCCAACTGTGCGGTCGCCAATCGTAATTAAAAACGATTTACTCGCTACGCTCGGATGCTTAAGAACCGCCACAGCAATCTCCGCTAGCACCAGTCCGGTTAATTCGAGCGGCTCCAATAGCGGTTGCGTACGGCTCACTTGGCGCTGCATCTGTGGCGCTTTGCCAAACAAGACGTCGAGTGGCAAATCAACTGGCTGGGCTGCCGGCGCTGGCCGATTGACGTCGACCAGTTGCAAATGCTGTTCGTCGGTGGCGATGCCAACGACTGCAAACGGGCAGCGTTCGCGTAGGCACATGGCTTCAAAGGCTTTAAGCGCAGCAGGTGAGATCGCGAGGACATAACGCTCTTGCGCCTCATTACTCCATATTTCACGAGGCGATAGGCCACTTTCTTCTAGCGGCACCGCGTTGAGTTCAAAACGCGCGCCTTTTTTTGCCCCTTCCACTAACTCGGGCAAGGCATTGGATAAACCGCCTGCGCCCACATCATGAATACTCAGAATGGGATTATCTGCGCCCAACTGCCAGCACGCGTTAATCACTTCTTGCGCACGACGTTGCATCTCGGGGTTACCACGCTGGACTGAATCAAAATCAAGCTCAGCGGTGTTCGCGCCGGTTGCCATTGAACTCGCCGCGCCGCCCCCCATGCCGATCCGCATTCCGGGTCCGCCAATTTGCACCAACAAGGTCTCTGCTGGAAAATCAATTTTATGCGTGAGTTCATCAGCAATACTGCCGATTCCGCCCGCAATCATGATCGGCTTATGGTAGCCACGCATGCGTTGCGCAACATTTTGCTCGTACACGCGGAAATAACCGCCCAAGTTGGGTCGGCCAAATTCATTATTGAAAGCAGCCGCGCCAAGCGGGCCGTCGATCATAATTTGTAATGGCGCAGCAATTTGTGATGGACGACCATAAGGCATAGGTGTATCGGTAGCGTTGCCGGTGCTAGGTGGCGCCCCATCGCGGGTGTTTTCCCAAGCCGCGACGGCGCCGGGCAAATGGAGATTAGATACAGAAAAACCCGCCAGCCCAGCTTTAGGTCGAGCCCCACGGCCGGTTGCGCCTTCATCTCGAATCTCACCGCCAGCACCAGTTGCCGCGCCCTGAAATGGCGAAATTGCCGTTGGATGATTGTGCGTTTCAACCTTCATCAAGGTATGCACCAACCCTTCACTGTGTTGATAGCACTGCGACTCGCCTTGGGCAAACCAACGTTGTGCCTGAGCACCTGCCATCACTGCCGCATTATCCGAATACGCGACAATCGTGCCTTGCGGGTGTAAGGCATGCGTATTTTTGATCATCTCAAATAGGGAATGATCCTGTGGCTCACCATCAATCGTCCAGCGGGCATTAAAAATTTTATGCCGGCAATGCTCACTATTCGCTTGCGCGAACATCATTAACTCAACATCGGTTGGATTGCGACCCAGTTGCCCAAAAGCGGCCATCAGATAATCAATTTCATCCACCGTTAGGGCTAAGCCCAGGGCTAGATTAGCCTCTTCAAGGGCTTGCCGGCCTTGGCCAAGATCAATGCTCTGTAAGGGTTGTGCGGGTAATTCATCGAACAAGTGCTGCGCGTCAGCGCGGCTGGCCACCACGGTCTGGGTCATCCGATCATGCAACACATCCGCAATCGCCGCGCGCGTTTTCTCTGATAAGGTCTGATTGCCGCCAAACCATAAGCTACCGGCTTTAAGCAGCACCCGATATTCAATGCCACGCTCAATACGGTGCACGGTGTGTAAGCCGCAATGACGGGCAATTTCAGTGGCTTTGCTGGCCCACGGTGAGATTGTGCCTAAACGCGGGATGACTAAGAACTCCTCCCCTTTTTGGGGATCTTCGTCGCGCCCTAGTTCACCATAATGCAGCAGCGCCTCGATCCGTGCTGACTCATCAGAGGTCAGCGGCACAGTGCTATGCACCAAATGCAAATAGCGCGCGCGCACACTTACAATATTAGGATTTACGGCCTGCAGCATTTGTAGCAACTGCGTGCAGCGGAAATTGGAAAGCGCTAAAGCGCCGGGGAAATATGAGAAATGGGTCATGTAGCAGATGCGTAGAATGGCGTGTGCTGCACGCCGCAAGGCAGACAATTGCTTATTATACCTTCAATCTGCTTCCAGATTGAAGGCAAAAGAAGCGCTGATGAGCAGTTTGATTTTTCCAACTCATGAAGATCATCAATCAGTATGAAATAATGAGGCTTTAGCGCATGTCCTGATACACAACTCAAAGGGCCTGATTTTCGCGTGCCCAGCAGAGTCTGTGTACAAAGGTAGCAATCTGCTGCAGGCCCTGCTCAGATTATCTTTTTGAAACGTACAATAAGATTTTCACAGGCTTTTGGCGCGAATGATTTAGCCCACTCTTCAGCGCTTTTAAATTCTGAATGGGGATGCATTGATACTTCAGTTGACTGAAAAGAGCCTTTCTCAGCAAGAGACAAAATCACCACGAACGTAAGAAAATCGGGGGCATCATCAACAAGATCGCTTATCTGCTCCTTAAGCGCAAGCATATGTTTCGAGCCTTCAAAAAAAGTTACTTTACCGTCTAGCATCGCTTGCGCCAGAGCAACTAATTCAAAACGTGCTTTTACTCCAAATTTTTTGAAACGCGTAATAAAGTTCTTACACGCCTCCGACGCAAATGATCTGGCCCAATCCTCAACGCTTTTGAACTCTGGCTCCAACCGCGCTAATGCTTCAGATGACCAAAGGGAGCGTTGTGCAGCAAGCGGTAAATGATCTGTTTCAGAAGAAATAAGGACAAATGCAAGAAAATCCGGATCATCATCAGCCACATCGCTTATTTGTTCTTTAAGGGCAACTACACGCACTGCGCCTTCAAGAAAAGTCAATTTTCCATCCAGCATCGCTTGCGCCAATGCAACTAATTCACTACGTGCCTCTACATCTGACATTTTATTTATCTGGTACCTATCCATTTTTTACCTTTTTATAATTGTTTTTTCTTCCACCAATTGACCTGTAATTTTATTCCAGTATGCATGAATTTCAAACTGGGTTTTATCAACGCTATTAATGGTCTGGTAACTTCTACTTGCAACTTTACTCCAGTCATTTGGATTTCCTCCATATTCTGCCACCAAGCGAGGTGCTTCTCTCAAAATTTCTTTAGTGCCATGCCCAGAAATTGGCATATCCTTACCACTAATTAATTCTGCTAGTTGCTGTTCACTGGCAAGAGACCTATTTAGTTTCAATTTGTTAACTGCATTATGACTTTTATTATTGAAGCCTAGTACATTTTCTCCCTTCGCGAGAAGGGTTATTTTATTTATATCTGCTAATGCTTTACCATCAGCTCAATCGGTATCGCAGCGCCCATGCCACCCCGGCTCGCCAACTGATTACCACTATGGGCAGGCGTTGTCACTTCTCCCGATTGATTCGAGCCCACCCCTTTGCCACTTTGACTGTACTCGACACCTAAACTGATACTGCTTGCATCATAGCTCGCTTGATTCGTCAGATCAGTCTGTTGCAGGGTTCCTGTCATCAGGGTGTTCCTCCCTTCCCGCACTGCCTGTTCAGCCCCTGCAATCACGCCACCGACAAGCTTCGTATCACCCTTAACGGTTATCTGAAAACCTCCCTCTCCCGCCTGAATCCCCGCCTGTTCCGCGACGCTCAGATAATGACTGTCCATCCTACGTTGCGAGAAATGCAGGTTGGCCACTGAAACAGGACCTACTGTTACGCTGCCACTGATACTTTGAGAGTAGCTACGGTAAGTCGCCGTGTTTTGCACACCTTCTATTTCAAGATCCACCTCAATCCTACGCATCCAGCGGTTCCTACCAAATCTGGTTTGATGGTCGTGCTGGGGGAGCGTGAAGATGAGATTCTGCAAGTGATGCGAGATTTATGGGCGCATAATGTAGATATGCTCACGCTTGGCCAATATTTACAACTTCCAGAGCATCATTTGCCTGTACGCGATTATATTCATCCGAATATCTTCAAGATGTATGAAGAAGCCTACAAAATGCGTTTTACTCATACGGCGTTCCAGCTACCATGCGGATGAGCAGGCGCATAATGCGGGTGTGATGGATTGACGATTTTAGCGATAAATGCGTAGCGGGAAATCACTCATTTTTTAGATGGGATTTTTTTATCTTATTAAAAATTTTTGGCCAAAAATGACTCACATTCTTCTTCGGCGTTTTACTAGAATGTTCCTCTTTGGCCATTAGATCAATATCTAGCGACTTTACTCGCTCAGGGTGAGTCGATAATTTACTACGCGGTTTCCATGCCATGCACCGTATGTACATATCCCGCACTTGCCGTTACTGCCACACCTTAAATCTAAACCGTGGAAATAGCAGGGTCAGGGCAAACAATATGCCTTAACCCATACTTTCCCTCATATTCGCGTGGAAACCATCCATAATTATCTGAAACAATTTCTTTTTTACAGACAAAGCATTGATTTGGCCAGCCATTTACACGCCACTCTGCAATAGTGTCAAGTGGCGTACTGTGAGCGTAAGCTGTCCACTCCTTTACTGAAAAACCTAACATTTCATGAATAGGAGGGTCCGCTACTGTCAAATGTTCCAAATAATAATCGAGCACCTGCTCGGCTTCATCGGGGGTTAATATTTTCTCAAATACTTTATTTAGCAAATCCTGCTTTTCCAATTTATCTCCTTTTTAGTTTTCTACCAGGTACTGCCGGTTTATATATATTACCGGTTATTGGATCCATTGAACCCATATGTTTGTCATTTTTATTATAAACTTCAATATCTTTGTGTGTATTATCCCATTCATAGTACTGTTTGCCATCAGTTTTTATTCCATTTCCAGCGTTTTGAAGCCCGTTCCAAACTGGACTCTCAGCTTTTGACGGATTTTTCTTTCTATTATCTTCACTACTAGCTTCCTTACTAAAAATCGCATTCCCGTACTCACTCACCTCCTCATTCATCGGCGTAATTATTGGTTCAACTCCTTGTTGAACCTCTCTTGGACTCACCAACGGCCATGCTCTATCCCTTGACCGATCAGGCGCTCCCCCAAACAAAGGTATCTCTTCACCTTCATGCCGCTTTCTTCCAGGAATTTGAAATGGCTGTAATGGCACCATGGGCGTCACTATTGGTGGCAACAGCTGAACTGGTGGCGCTATTTGGTTATTTTCCACTTCAATCTGCGCCGCATGCTGCGCGGATGTCGCATCAATCCCTCCTGCGTCCGCAAGCCCCGCCACTAGGCTAGTGACTATATTCTTGCGCGCGTCTTTCTCCTCTTCAGTCAGGCCTTCTACAGGACCTAACAGAGTATTCACCAATACACTTGCACTCGCGCCCAAGGCCGCTGAGCCACCCGATTGCCCCCGCGCCACTGCGCCGCCATAAGCTAATGCCCCATGCAAGGCAGCACGCACCGTTTCATCATGCAAGCTATCTGCAATATACTTGATTTTTTCGGCACCCAGGCTTTGCAAGTAGTTGAGCGCCGCTGCCTGGGTGAATTGCGCGGTCGTCCCAGTTACATTGCCCGATGCCGCTGCCGTCAGTGCAGTGACGATTCGACGGTAGGTACCTCCTGCTCCCCATTGCTTATTCAAGGTCTGTGCCTGCGCACGTAACTCAGCCGCCGCTGCCAGCAATTCTTGCCGCTGCGCTACAGGCATAAGTTCATCATTAGCCTGCGTCTCTATATTTTTGGCCCGCTCGAGCTTATGATCCGCTTCCCTGGCTCTATTGACGATAAAGGTCCCCGCTTCCCGACCTAATGCATTGACGATATCAAAGCCCGCCTCAATCTCAGTCCGGTTAAAAATCGGCGCTAACGCCTGGTGACTCTGTGCCGGATGACGGTTTAGGTCTGCAATTGTCTCTGCCGCACTTTGACCCGTCAGTTCCATTTGCCGGGCCTCATCCGTAATCACAATCTCCGCACCGCTAATCGCACTGCGGGTTGTGGACTGCGCCTGACCCGAAGCACTCATCACAATCGGTATCGCAGCGCTCATGCCACCCCGGCTCGCCAGCTGATTGCCGCTATGAGCAGGCGTTGTCACTTCTCCTGATTGCTTCGAGCCCACCCCTTTGCCACTTTGACTGTACCCTACACCTAAACTAATACTGCTTGCATCATAGCTCGCTTGATTCGTCAGATCAGTCTGTTGCAGGGTTCCTGTCATCAGGGTGTTCCTCCCTGCCCGCACTGCCTGTTCAGCCCCTGCAATCACGCCACCGACAAGCTTCGTATCACCTTTAACGGTTATCTGAAAACCTCCCTCTCCCGCCTGAATCCCCGCCTGTTCCGCGACGCTCAGATAATGACTGTCCATCCTACGTTGCGAGAAATGCAGGCTGGCCGCTGAGACAGGACCTACTGTTACGCTGCCGCTGATATTTTGAGAGTGGCTATGGTAAGTCGCCGTGTTTTGCACCCTTTCTATTTCAAGGCCCCCCTCAATCTGCGCTTTGACCTGCTCTCCAGCTATCTGCGCGCCTTTTAGGCGCACATCGCTTTGTGCATTGAGCGTCAGCTTGCCACCCGCTTGGATCAAGGTTGGCGTATAGCTGAGTTGCGCTCCATCTGCATGGCCATGCCCAACACTCACCGCCAGCGAGGCCCCCACTGAATTCTGGCGGCCAAGCGTTGCCGCCATCCCCACGGCAAAACTCCGGCTCTGCTGCTGACTCTGCTCAATCAAGCTATTCGGCGCAGCTTCCACATTCAGTCGACCTTCTACGTTAAGCGTAATATCCTGTTTGGCTTCTATGCGAGCGCCAATCAGATCCAGCGTGGACTCTTTTCCTAAGCCACTGATCTGGATCGATATATTCCCACCTGCCGCCAGTGTGCTGTTCAGCGCCGTCTTGCTCAGTTGCGTCTGCTCTGTTTCACAACGATCTTCGCCAATCATGACGCTCACTGTCGCCCCACCCACCGCTTTGGGATCCGCCTGGATCGCATCGTAGGCGTTTTTCATCGCCAGTGCACCCGCGCCTGCCGCTAACGCCTGCATCCGTGGATCACTGACCTGGGTACTGGCCTGCAACATCTGCTGACTCGTTTGTGCCGCTGCAAGCACGGGCGCACTGACCGAAACCGTCAAACCCGATTGCTGCCACTCACTGCGCTGCCAGACCCGGCTCTCTTCATAAGTCGCATCGATCTTGGCCTTGCCAGCTTGAATCTGGATATCGCCTGTCGGCACAACCAGCTGACTGCCGCTTTGCTCGTATTCATGACCCGCAATGGCTCTAACATGGCCAGATACGCTGCCTATCACCGAACCAATCTGGGGGGTGTGCTCATTTTCTTGAGTGTCTTTTTGTGTCCGTGTGCCCACCGTCACCCCGAATTTCCCGCTATCTAATAAGCCTGAGCGTTCTTTAACGGAATAGTGCTGGCCTCTCTCAGCCTGCTCGACCGCTTTTTGCTTGATATTGTTGGCCGCATGGAGATCCACATCGTGCATCCCAATCACGTTTGAGCCCATGATATTCAGGTCATGTCCGGCTTCTAGCTGTACCGTGCCCCCGGATAAGGTACTGCTCAATGCTTGTTTTTTATACAGTTTGTTTTGCGTTAATTCACTCGAAGAAGAAAATGCATTGCTCGATTCATGATAATGAGATTCCTTAAAATCCGTCTCTTCATAGGCTGCCTCCACGTTAATATCTCGATCCGCTTTGACAGAAAGTTCTTTTCCAGCATTCACATAAGCGCCAGCCGCATGGAGATCCCGACCCGCCTTAAGTTCAAGTGAGCCGCCCGTTTCAATTTGCGTGCCGATTTCTGTTTTTCTGCTTAGGCTTAAGTAATTGCGTTCATCCCAGGCTAATTGGCGTTGAGCACCTACAGTGGCCGTCCCTAGTGTGAGGTCACCTTTGGCTTTTAAACGGGCGTTTTCAGCCACCTTGATTTGAGTCGCGGCCAAATGAATATCCGACTCGGCATACGCTTCCAACTGCTCAGCTTGGATTTGGGTGACACCATCTAGCGCCGTCTGGCTGCCGCTGATGGCATGGGTCGTATGGGTTTGGCTCTGCAGATGGAGATCCTGTCCGGCTTTTAAAGTCATTTTTTTGACGGCAATCAACTGGCCAGCGCGACTATCGATGTTATGGCTCGCCTGCATCGATAGGGTGTCCAAGCTGACGATTGCGCCGCGCTGGTTATCAATATTGTGTGCGGTGAGATCCATCTTGCCGCGGCTGAGCATCGTGCCGGCATTTTTGAGTGGATGATCGCTGTGCAGTTCAATGGCGTTAGCTGAAATCAGCGAGCCGCCCAGAGGAACTGGACTGGCATCTCTGTTAGCCAGATAGACTTTGGGTGTCAGGACCGTCTGTTCTGAGCCATCGGGTAATTTGACGCTTTGATTCACCAGCCAGACTGGGCTCGCGCTTAAAGCGGCAATTTGCTGCGGCGTGGGCTCCATGCCGAGGGTCAGATGGTGTTGCTTGGCCCAGTTTGCGCCTCTATGCATTAAAGCTTTGAATTCAGCAATTGGGTTTCGATAGCCGGATAGATAGTAGTGACCCGTCAAGCCAATGATCTGATCGCGAATCAGTTGCTGTTCATAAAATCCATCTCCTAAGCGCTTGGGCACGCGTTGGGGGTCGAGATTGAGTAAATTCAGCAAAAAATTGCTAGAAACGGTATCGCTGTTACGCGTAAAACGGGGATCGGTTTGAATTAGATACGGTCGATCAGGATCGAACTGAAAGTGCTGTAAGCCACTATTTAAGAAAGGGCTGCTGCGTGTTATGGCAGAGGTGCTCAGCACTAACGCTGTAGAGGGCGCTTGATGGTCAACCGCAGTGTGTTGTTGATAGACGGCTACATTCAGATTGTGGTGTTCTATCACCGGAGCTGGATGGTAGGGTACGTGCCCGCTCCAATCACGAGTCCAGCCCCGACTGAACATTCCACCATGCCAGTCTCTGTCTGACCATTGCGATGTTCCCTGATCGGTCGTGACACGCTGACCGTTGGCATCACGGTTATCAATCTGAGCCGCTCTACCTTCGAGGTCACTGAGCGCTCCCCCTGCAATAATCCGGCTTTTATCATTAATGACCGCTCCCGATAAGCGGATCGCCCCACCCGCTTGAATTTTACCGGGTTCGCTGTGCGTGACCACGGTCGTTGACACACGACGGGTAAAGTTATAGTTAGTAAAACAAAACACTTCTGTACCGGAGTGGTGCACTCGGTAAAGGCCCCCTACGTCACCATGCCATCCGATTTGAGATCCATCGTAGCGTTGGTTGGTATGCTGATCATGACATTCGTGTATCTCTCGCTCTTCGATGACCTGTTCTTTGGTCTTGAACTTCCTGTTTGCATTGAGCAACGTTTCTGAATTGATCACAAGGTCGCCTAGCGCATCTATCGTTGATCCATAATTGAAGACATGCTCACTGGTGCCCTTTACTTTGAGTTGAGTATCAAGCTGACCGCCAATAGCCAGATTACCGCCGCTATAGAGCACACTTTGTTCGAAATTGTTAACGCACTCGGCACCGATCTCGAGACTGCTTTGTGCGAAGATCACGGCATTCGTATTGATCAAGCCATCATGCGCGCTTATTGAAATCGTATTGCCAGTAATTAAATACTCGGGTTTTTTAAACTCATTCGGCAGAAGAGACTCTTGTATCATCCTGCTTAATTGGTTAGTTAATTGAGTCAATGCGCTCAATAGAGCCATTTCAGAATCTTCAGGCTCTTCAGACCCTTGACTTACACCGTTACGTATCCCTCCAGCCTCGATCCAGACGTGATCCCTACTGTGCAAAGTGCCTTGGTTGTCCAAAAGGATGGCAGCTTTTATTTTGAGCGATTGGTTCGAAAAAAATGTCCCGCCCTCATCATTTGATATTTGAGGAGCGGTGATGGTAACAGGGCCTTTACCACTGATTGAACCTGCCCCTTTTACCCTTTCAGAATTGCGGTTTACAATCGAATCGTGAGCTACAATCTGAGCCTGCCCTGTACCCGTATGAATGAGTCGACCTGAGGTATTGTCAAGCGTATTTGCCTGCACATCCAATACGCTTTGGTCCCCGCTAACTTCTATATGACCCCACGTATTGTTGAGCGTTTGACTGTTCAGAACAAGATCCGAACTCGCTGTGATTTGCCCATTTGGATTGTCCAAAAGTTTGGCGTGAATCAAGAGCTTCTCTCTAGACCCAATCGTAGAAGATGTGGCATTGGTTAGGCTCTGTACTGAACCTTTTGCTTTGCCCTGGGCATTGAGGGTACCGCCGATTGCCAATTCGCCATCGCTATGCACTAAGCCATGTTCTTGGTTGTGTAGCGTCTGCGTTCCGATGGTAAGCTGGCGGCGCGCCAATATTGCACCAGCTTGATGCTCGTCCGTATCCTCGGTGCCATCATTGATAAGGTGCTGCGTATCAATAACCACAGCGCTGCCTTGGATTACCCCGCGGTTTTTGAGCTGATCGTGTAGGGTCAGCGTCAGAAATCGTCCGTCGATCAAAGCGCTTGCGTGATTCTCTAGGGATCTCGCCTTAAGCGAAATATCTCCTTTTGTTTCTAATGTACCCTGATTGAGTAAACAACCTGAGCTTGAAAGCGAGAGCTCGCTATCAGCGCATACTTTGGCCTGTTGGGTCAAAGTCAGCCCACCTTGACTGGGCTTTTGATCGAGTGGCTGCGGGCCAGCTGGATAGGCATTTGTCCAGGCGCCGTTGGTATAATTGACTTGGTTAGCTCCGCTCAGCAAGTCAATTTTATTCGCTTGTATTTCGCCTTCTATGTTGATCGTGCCGGCAATTAAATCCAGTTGTTTAAATGACTTGAGCTGCGTGCCATAGCGGATCGTAATCTGGCCTTCGGATACACATAGTGATTCAAGACCGCCGTCAGCGCCAAAAATAGGCGTACCCGTTGTCAATACAATGCGGTTACTGTTGAGAAAACTGTACCCCCAGTAGGGGGTATTGTTGGCATAGGCGTATGCCATTTCTGCAGGCTGTCCTGCGATCTTAACAATTTGATCGGGCTGAGATGGCATCCCTCCTGTGACTTTATTGAGAATCATCCGTATGGTGAGGCCGCTCTGTCGCTGGGAGCTGGGTTGAATTGTCTTGCCCAACCGAGCTTGGAGAGCCTCGCGCACGGTTTGATTTAAGGTCGTGTCGGATAGATGAGCGTTGGGAGGCGGCTTGCGGCGGCTTGGCGCGGGGGCTGAATCGGGCTGAGTCGTGTTTGCCGGGAGAGTATTTTTTTCCGTCTCAGGAGTAGCTCGCGTAGGTTCGCTAGAGCTAGAGTTGGCCGGGATGAGTGCCTGTTGAATAGGCTGAATTTTTTGAATCGATACTGCATTAATGGGTTTCAACATTGTTAATACCCCGTTTAGTAACGAATGATAAATAAGTGTAAGCAATTATTTTAAAATATCAAAATAAAATTTTTTAATTACAATAGCGTACCGATTTATCATACATTTGGATTGGTTTGCGAAATATGGATAACTTTATTCGGCTATTTTTTGATTTATTAAAATAATGTTTTTTTATTTATAATTTTTTCTTAGAGATTTTGTAAAAGTCTCTCTCAATTGCCCTTAATTTTTAATATGGTTTTAATGAACCGAAAGGGGGTGAAGAGATGAGTTGGGCAGCATCAGAATTCGAGACAGCAAATTGCTACCTTTGTACACGGACTCCGCTGGGCGCGCCAAAATTAGGCCCTTTGAGTGGTGTATAAGGACATGGCTTTAGCGAAGCCTGACTTTGCACATCTATATGCTATGTGGTATAGAATATTTAGCTAAAACACTTCATTTTTTGACTGGCATTTATCCAATTACAATGTCCCTAACATCACTTGCCGCTTGGGCCTCACTTAAAGCGCATTACACAACTATTTGCCACCAGCAAATGCGCGATTGGTTTGCTGCGGCAAACGATCTTGCGCCCACTCGGGCGCAACGTTTTACGCTTGAGAGCAGTGGTATCACGCTTGATTTCTCAAAAAATCGCATCACCGATGAAACGCTCAAACTACTCGTGCAACTGGCTCATGAGGCGGGGGTTCCTGCGGCACGGGACGCCATGTTTGCCGGTGATATCGTCAATCCGACTGAAGCGCGCGCGGCTTTACACACCTCTCTACGCGCCACCGATCCGAATGCACCTTATGCGGCAGAGATTCAGCAAGAGTGGCATCGAATGGTCGCTTTCGCCGATCAAGTCCGTCGCCAGCAATGGCTTGGGCATACTGGCAAACCCATTCAATCTATTGTCAATATTGGCATTGGTGGTTCAGACCTGGGACCTAGAATGGTCTGCCATGCACTGCAGCCATTAGGCGACCCTAAACTATCGATGCATTTTGTCTCAAATGTTGATGGGGCAGATTTACAACATGTGCTGGCCCAAATCGATCCGGCGACAACCCTGGCCGTCATTGTCTCAAAGACATTTACCACGCTTGAGACCATGACCAACGCGCACTCATTGCGCAGTTGGTTGCTCAGCCACGGTGTGCCCAAAGCTAAGCTTGGACAGCATTTGGTAGGCGTTTCTGCCGACCCAGCTAGAGCCATTCAATTGGGTATCGCACCAGAATGTGTTTTTAAAATCTGGGACTGGGTAGGAGGCCGCTACTCACTCTGGTCAGCCGTGGGCTTGTCGGCTTTGCTCTACCTTGGACCGACGCATTTTGCTGAGCTGCTGGCAGGCGCGGCGCAGATGGATCAGCATTTTCGTGAAGCACCGCTGAGACGCAATTTGCCTACTATTTTGGCTTTGCTCGGTATTTGGTATCGAAACTTTTTTGGCGCGCCGAGCTATTTAATTGCGCCCTATTCCATTGCCTTACGTTATTTACCCGCTTATTTGCAACAGCTAGAGATGGAAAGTAATGGCAAGTCCGTGTGTTTGGATGGGCTCCCTGCCAATTATGAAACGGCTCCAGTACTATGGGGCGATACCGGGACCAACGGGCAACATGCATTTTTCCAGATGTTGCATCAGGGCTCTACGATGGTACCGGTTGATTTCATCGTCTCACTCACCGCTGAACATACCCTTGCCGGCCACCATACTCAACTACTCGCCAATTGCTTTGCGCAAAGCCAGGCGCTGATGCTTGGCCGCACTCAAACAGCACAACCAAGCGCTGGGTCTGATAGAGCAGCACTTATGCCTCATTTGCTGTTTCCGGGTAATCGACCCAGCAATACGATGATGATTGACGCACTCACGCCGCGTACGTTGGGGGCATTAATTGCTCTGTATGAGCATAAAACACTAGTACAAGCCACGATTTGGAAGATCAACCCCTTTGATCAGTGGGGCGTGGAGCTTGGCAAGCAGTTGAGCGCCGTGATTGAACATGATTTAATCGCTCAAAAAGTGAATCCGGCACACGATTCATCAACGCGTGCATTAATCGCCCGCGCGCTACGCTTGGACCGCCTATAATCTCAACCTATGGATATTATTGTGATTGGTGCTGGCATTGCCGGCATGACAACGGCTTATTGTTTGCATGCTGCCGGCCATCGTGTTTGTGTGATTGAACGACACACTACAGTTGCTCAAAAAGCGAGTTTTGGCCATGGCGGCGTCATCTTACCGACACCGCTTGATACATGGTTTGGCCCAGCGCTTTCGTTTAGCTCATGGCCCGCATGGTTAGGTGGAGAATCTACGCGCATGCGTGTGACTAAAAGTGTGTTGGGCTGCAGTTGGGTCCGCCACTTTTTCACGCAACCTAGCACTGAGCAGCGTTTAGCGCACTACACTCGCCTCAAGCCACTGATCGATCTATCCTCTATGACGCTGGCAGAAATTGAAACACGCCATGCGTTTGAATTTGAACAAAGAACCGGTGTTTTGCATTTATTCCGTCAAGCCTCTGAGCTTAAAAAAGTGGCCCCGGCGCTCTCATTTTTAACCCAACACGAACATTCGTACCAGGTGCTCAAGGCTGATGAATGTTACAGTGCAGAGCCCTCTATCCCGACCCAGCAGCCACTCGCGGGGGGTATCTTGTTACCCGATGATCGCAGTGCAAATTGCCCTCTTTTTGCCAAGCAGCTTAAGCCAGTCCTTGAGGAAGCCGGGGTGCGCTTTTTGCTTGGTCGCACCGTTGTAAGCATTGACCCTACGCGGGCGCAGGTTGAACTCGAACCACCGCATCGCCGTTTTGAAGGTGACTCAAGCACATGGCCTATGCATGAGCTTGAAACCCTGACAGCGGATGCGATTGTCGTGGCGGCCGGAGCCGGCAGCTTGCCCTTGCTCGCCCACGCTGGCGTGCAGTTGCCGCTACAACTGATGCAGTTGCACGCCATCACGGCTCCAATTGCCTATGAAGAGCGCGCCCCTCATCTGACGATGGTTGATACGGTACGGCACATTACCATGGTACGGTTCAATAACCGCTTACGGATTGCAGGTGCGATGATCAGAAATCATCGTCATCAAACGCCATCGAGGTCCGATCCAAAACTGCGCCAACAAGCACTCGCTAAGGTGGCGCATGCCGTGCATGATTGGCTACCGGGAGTGATTAAATTGTCTGCTGGCAGCTATTGGGATGGCAAACGGCTGCTATCGCCTGATGGCTTCCCACTGGTGGGGGCCACCGCTCATCCACGGCTTTGGGTGAACCTCGCCCATGGGCCAGTAGGCTGGGCGCTGGCTTGTGGAACGGCTAAAGCGCTCGCGGATAAACTGACGGGGCACGCCGGCGAACTCGACGCAGAGACGATGATGGCGCTTTCCCCTACACGCTTTTAGCGCTTATCTTATCTCGCACGAAAAAAAGCCTTCCCACATAGGGAGAAGGCAGACATATCAAGATAGTACTGCGTGTTAGAGGCTTCAAGCCTCCCCGCAGAGACCGCCGCTCTATTCGCTAGCGGCCGCTTTTTCTACTTCATATATTTTGACTTTTGAGCGCGTGCGCAGTGAGGCAAGATACGCGTTGAGTTCAAGTTGCCCGGTCAGCTGTGCAAGTTGCTGCTGCAAAGCGGTCAGCCTTTGAGGCTCAATCGCCGGCGGCGTAATGAGCGACTCGACACGATAGATTGCATAAATACCACCATCTAGTATGGCGCTCACATAGTGCGGCAATTGCTGAGCATCCGCCTTGAAGATGGCGTTCACGGCCGTAGGCGTTAAGCCTTGTATGCCGGCACGTGAGAGCTTAAGCACCGGTGAAAATCCCTCGATTGACTTCGATTGCCGCAAACTGGCCAGTTTCTCTTCTCCAGCTTTGCGAGCTAATTCTGCTGCTTGCAGCAGCACGATTTTTTGCTGCACGCTCTGCTTAACCGCCTCAAACGGCAGCACGGATGCAGGTTTATGCTCGGTCACATGAGCCGCGATTAAGGTATTGTCGCCAACATCAATCGCCGCCGTATTATGTTTGCCCTTGAGCACTTCGATGTCAAAGACTGCGGCCAGAAATTTTGGATTAGCTAAGGCAGGAACCGCTGACAGCGCTGGCGTAGTTTGCTTTGTCAGAGTGGCCTTTTGCAGCACTAAATTAAACTTCTCGGCAGCGGGCGTCAGGCTATCCGTCTGTTCATAGACGATATTTGAAAATTGCTCAACCGCCGCCGCAAAGCGCTGCGCAGCCTGCTGCTTTTTCAGATCGTTGAACAGCGTCTCTTTGACTTTATCAAAGGGTTGAGTCAATGCCGGCTTAATGTCCGTGACCTGGATAATGTGGTAGCCAAAATCCGATTGCACTAGACCGCTTATTTCATTTGACTTAAGCTTAAACGCTGCCTCTTCAAATGGTTTGACCATCATGCCTGGGCCAAAATACCCAAGGTCCCCACCTCTGGTTGCAGAGCCCGGATCTTGAGATTCCTTACGCGCAATGTCAGCAAATTGAGCGGGCTGCTGGCGTAACTGTGCCAGCAGGGCTTCAGCTTTTGCTTTAGCTTTTTCGCGCGCCGTGGCATGTGCTTGGGCAGCAACGCTGGCTGCCGTTTTTACATCCGCTTTGGCGTCGTCCGCTTTAGCTTCCTCTTTAGGCACGGTGATCAGGATATGGCTTGCACGAACCTGTTTAGGCGTTTGATATGCTGCCAAGTTATCTTGATAGGCCTGTTTAAGCTCGTCTTCGCTCGGCGTAATCGTTGTCGCAATTAGATCGGCGCTTAAGATTGCGTAGTTTACTGTAGCGGTTTCTGGTGTTGCAAATTCTTGTTGATGCGCATCATAGTACTGCGTTAACTGTTCCGCAGTCGGCTGCACTTTCACACTATAGTCAAGTGGATGAAAAGCCAATTCTCGCACTTCGCGCTGCTGCATCGACAAATTGGCCAGTTGTTGGGCCGAGCTCTTAGGCATTAAAGCGCTCGCTTCAATGCTATCGCCGATTTGAGCGATCGCCAAACCCTGACGCACGCGAGCATCAAATTGCTCAGGCGTCATCCCCTGGGTCGCCAGCAGTTCACGGTATTTGTCGGTATCGATCGAGCCATCCGGTTTGCGTAGTGGTTCAAGCGCTGGGATGCCCAGAATCGTTTGACGCACCGCATCATCAGAGGCACTCAGGTGCTGACGCCGTGCTTCATGAGCCAGTAAACGTTGCTGAATCAGATTGTCTAGCAGAATTTGACGCAAGACAGGCGTATCGACTGCCGCCATATCAACCGCACCACCAAACATCTCGCGCATCCGCTCGAGCTGCTCATTGAGCAGCGTATCGTATTCTTGCCGCGTGATCTTGGAGCCACCGACATCGGCTACATTCGCGCTCGTGTCAAAAAACCCACGGAACCCCTGCACACCGACCAGGCCAAGGCCCGGCACAATAAGCAAAGCCAACAGAAGCAGCATGAGACGTTTGTGATTGCGAATGAAATCGAACATAGAAGTCAAAGAGTAGAGAAGCAAGGATCAAAAATGGGATAATTTTGCCCGGCAAGAACTTCAGGGCGAGTCATTCTAAATGCGAGTGCCGATGGAATTGGTGGGTGCTGAGAGGCTCGAACTCCCGACCTAAGCCTTGTAAGGGCTCCGCTCTACCAACTGAGCTAAGCACCCAATACCATCGGTGACTAAGACTATAGCAAGACGTGCTGCAACTCAGTTTCTGAGTCTGTCTTGCTAAAAACCAAGAGTTTACCGCATTCTGTTTACGCTGACCAGTACCGCAAGGCAGGAAAATCACAAGAAGTTTGAGTTATTTTCAAATTTAATGCTTAACCACCGCTTGCGCGACTGCCGTAGGCAACGGCACGTCCTTTAGAGGTTCAGTTTTCAGTTCCTCTTCCGGCCGTGCCGTTGGCACACGTTCAAGCGCCAGTTCAAGCACTTTATCAAACCAGCGTACCGGCACAATTTCAATGTGGCTTTTCACATTGTCTGGAATCTCGGCCAAATCCTTCACATTGTCTTCTGGAATGAGCACCAGTTTAATGCCGCCACGGTGAGCTGCGAGCAGTTTTTCTTTGAGCCCGCCAATCGGCAAAACTTCACCGCGCAAAGTAATCTCACCGGTCATCGCCACGTCTGCACGCACCGCAATGCCCGTAAGCGCCGAGACCAGTGCGGTTGCCATGGCCACCCCCGCCGATGGCCCATCCTTAGGTGTAGCGCCCTCAGGCACGTGAATATGAATATCCTTTTTTTCAAAAAATTCATCCGTTATGCCCAGGCGCCGTGCACGCGAGCGCACCACTGAACGAGCGGCCTCAACCGACTCTTTCATCACGTCGCCGAGTGAACCTGTACGCAACACCAGGCCTTTACCAGGCATCACCGCAGCCTCAATGGTCAGCAGATCACCACCGACCTCGGTCCAGGCTAAGCCCGTTACTTGGCCAATTTGGTTTTCTTTCGCCGCTAGGCCAAAATCATATTTGCGCACGCCCAGGAAAGTACTGAGGTTACTGCTATCGACCGCGATGGTGCCTGCGGTTTTTTCAAGCTCTTTTTGTAGCAGCAAGATCTTGACTACCTTACGGCAAATTTTTGAGATCTCGCGCTCGAGCGAACGCACGCCCGCCTCTCGAGTGTAATAACGGATAATGTCGCGCACACCTTCTTCAGCCAGCTCAAACTCGCCGTTCTGTAGACCATTATTGCGTTTTTGCTTAGGTACCAGATAGCGTCGTGCAATGTTGATTTTCTCATCTTCCGTATAACCGGATAGGCGAATGACTTCCATCCGGTCAAGCAACGGCGGCGGAATATTCAGCGAGTTAGAGGTTGCCACAAACATCACATCAGACAGATCAAAATCAACTTCAACGTAATGATCGGCAAAGGTGTGATTCTGCTCAGGGTCTAGCACCTCGAGCAACGCCGAGGAAGGATCGCCCCGAAAGTCCATCCCCATCTTGTCAACTTCATCTAGCAAGAATAAGGGGTTACGCACGCCGACCTTGGCTAAGCTTTGTAAAATTTTGCCCGGCATCGAGCCAATATACGTGCGCCGGTGACCGCGAATTTCTGCTTCATCACGCACGCCGCCTAAAGCCATACGGACAAATTTGCGATTGGTCGCGCGCGCGATCGATTGGCCGAGCGAAGTCTTACCGACTCCTGGCGGTCCCACCAAGCATAGAATCGGCGCTTTCACTTTATCCACACGCTGTTGCACTGCAAGATACTCAAGAATCCGCTCTTTGACTTTCTCAAGTCCGTAGTGGTCTTCATCAAGCACTTTTTCAGCGTGAGGCAAATTATTATCGACTTTACTTTTTTTACGCCACGGTAAGTTAATCAGCGTATCGATATAGTTACGCACAACCGTTGCTTCTGCCGACATCGGCGACATCAGTTTCAGTTTTTTGAGTTCGCCCAGAGCTTTCTTTTTAGCTTCTTTAGGCATGCGCGCAGCCGTAATGCGCTTATCAATTTCTTCAAGATCGGCGCCCTCTTCGCCCTCGCCTAATTCTTTTTGAATCGCTTTGACCTGTTCATTCAGGTAGTATTCGCGCTGGCTTTTTTCCATCTGGCGCTTGACGCGCCCACGAATGCGCTTTTCTACCTGCAAGATGTCGATTTCTGCTTCCAGCTGCGCGAGTAAATGCTCAAGCCGCTCAAACACTGAAAACATTTCGAGGGTGCGTTGTTTTTGCTCGAGCTTAAGCGGTAGATGAGCGGCAATCGTATCCACTAGGCGGCCGGCTTCTTCAATGTCAGCCAGCGACGTGAGGATTTCAGGCGGCACCTTTTTGTTCAGTTTCACATACTGCTCAAACTGCGAGATCAATGCACGTCGCAAAGCCTCGGTCTGCGTGCTTTCGGCCTGATCCGGCTCAAGCGGTTGCAGCGTGCAAAAAAACTGTGCATCTTGCTCTTCAATTGACAGCACCTTCGCGCGTTGCAGCCCTTCGACCAGCACTTTAACGGTGCCATCGGGCAGCTTCAGCATTTGCAGAATATGCGCGACACAACCAATCTCATACATATCATGCGCTGTCGGCTCATCTTTGCCTGCCGTTTTTTGCGCCACCAGCATGATCTGCTTGCCGCTTTCCATCGCAGCATCTAGCGCTTTAATGGATTTGGGACGCCCAACAAATAACGGAATCACCATATGCGGAAACACGACTACATCTCGCAATGGTAGCAACGGTAACAGGATGGGCTCCGATGAAAGGAGTTGGATTCCTGGCATTTTATTTTCCTATAGGTAAAATCAATTGAGCCATTTTTACAAATAGAGCCTGGACTTGTCTTAGCCGGCGCTTTGGTTGGCAACCAAGGATTGCGGCTCCTCATAAATCAACAGAGGCTTACCCTCGCCTGCAATCATATTTTCATCAATAATGACTTTGCTCACACCTTTGGTCATTGGTAATTCATACATTGTATCGAGTAATACCTGCTCTAAAATCGAACGCAGTCCACGCGCGCCTGTTTTACGGCGAATCGCTTTACGAGCAATCGCTTGTAACGCAGCGGGTCGGATCTCGAGTACGACATTCTCCATCGCAAAAAGTTTATGGTATTGCTTAATCACCGCGTTTTTCGGCTCGACGAGAATTTTGACAAGCGCCTCTTCATCCAGTTTGCTCAGCGTCGCCACGACCGGCAAACGGCCAATCAACTCTGGAATCAAACCAAATTTAATCAAATCTTCCGGTTCAACTTCAAGCAGTACTTCGCCAGCATCACGTTCTTGGCTGCTTTTGAGGGTAGCGCCAAAGCCAATCCCAGTTTTTTCGGTACGGTCGATAATCACTTTTTCAAGCCCATCGAAAGCACCACCGCAGATAAATAAAATATTGGTCGTATCAACCTGAATAAAATCCTGATTGGGATGCTTACGTCCGCCTTGTGGCGGCACCGACGCCATCGTTCCTTCAATGAGTTTTAGCAAAGCCTGCTGCACACCCTCGCCGGATACATCGCGGGTAATCGATGGATTAGCCGATTTACGGCTAATTTTGTCGATCTCATCAATATAGACAATACCTTTTTGGGCTTTTTCGACTTCGTAATTACAGTTTTGTAATAATTTTTGGATGATATTTTCCACATCCTCGCCAACATAACCCGCTTCTGTCAGCGTCGTTGCATCGGCCATTACAAACGGCACATTCAATAAGCGCGCCAGCGTTTGGGCCAACAAAGTTTTGCCTGAGCCAGTCGGACCGACCAGCAAAATATTGCTCTTGGCAAGCTCAACTTCGTCTTTTTTATCAATATGTTTCAGTCTTTTATAGTGATTGTAGACGGCCACCGCGAGAATTTTTTTCGCGCGCACTTGTCCAATCACATATTGATCAAGTATTTCACTGATTTCTTTCGGGCTTGGCAAGTCCGATTTAGACAAGCCAGCTTCGCTAATCGCCCCAGCCAACTCCTCACGAATGATATCGTTGCATAAATCAATACATTCATCACAAATAAAGACTGATGGGCCGGCAATCAGTTTTTTGACTTCATGCTGGCCTTTGCCGCAAAACGAGCAGTAAAGAACTTTATCGTTGCTAGAAATTTTTTTGTCCGCCATCGACGAATCCCTCCGGACAGTAAGAAAAAATGCTTGGGCTATGTTGCCAGCATTCTAATTATCCACGTTACCTACCTATTCAATACATGAATAGGTAAATAGGGGCTAAATACGTTTATACAAGACCTGATCGACTAAACCATATGTTCTAGCATCGTCGGCTGACATGAAATTGTCACGATCAGTATCACGCGCAATACGTTCGACCGGCTGCCCAGTATGAGTGCTAAGCAATTGGTTCAGCCGCTCTTTCAGATAGAGAATTTCGCGCGCCTGAATTTCAATATCGGATGCTTGGCCGCGCGCACCACCTAGTGGTTGGTGAATCATAATACGGGCATTGGGTAACGCAAAACGCTTATCCTTCGCGCCAGCCGCCAGCAAAAAGGCGCCCATGCTAGCCGCCAGTCCCATACATAGGGTTGAAACTTCCGGCTTGATAAATTGCAATGTATCGTAGATCGCCATACCCGCTGAGACCGAGCCGCCAGGACTATTAATATACAGACTAATATCTTTGTCTGGATTCTCGCTTTCAAGAAAGAGTAACTGAGCCACGATAAGATTGGCGGTCTGATCATTGACCTCGCCAATCAGAAAAACCACGCGCTCTTTCAGTAAACGCGAGTAGATATCATAAGCACGCTCACCGCGGCCACTGGTTTCAACAACCATCGGCACCAGGCCCA
The DNA here is from genome assembly GCF_024582735.1 of Mycoavidus sp. SF9855. Taxonomy (NCBI): domain Bacteria; kingdom Pseudomonadati; phylum Pseudomonadota; class Betaproteobacteria; order Burkholderiales; family Burkholderiaceae; genus Mycoavidus; species Mycoavidus sp. SF9855. The sequence continues at coordinate 826,719 of NZ_CP102085.1, read as the reverse complement.
GTGCTTGCGTATTAAGCCCCTCAGAAGGGTGGGGGAACCGCTGCGCAGCTAAATCAACGTAAGACATCATACGCTTATCCTTATTAAATTTTTAAATAGCCACAGCGGATCAGCTAATGTATAGCCCCATCCGCATGCCGCGGTTTTTAACACCATGAACTTATCTGAATTTATTTTACTGCGCCGTTGCTGCTTGCGCTAATTCTTCAAAGCTCACCTCCTTATCGGTTATCTTGGCTTGACCGAGTACAAAGTCAACGATATTGCCTTCAGCCAGATCGTTTTCTATTTCAGCCAAATGCTTACGCTCTGCATAATACCAGCGCACGGCTGCTTGCGGGTCAGCATAACTTTGCGCGCGCTCTTCAACCTCAGCTCGAACCTGCTCAGGTTTTACCTGCAAACTGTGCACGCGCACCAATTCATTGATCACTAAGCCCAATTTTACGCGGCGCTCAGCTTGATCTTTAAAGATTTCGGCCGGAATCGAAGGCCGTTTTGCCTTTGTCAGGCCCCGTCGTTCGAGATCTGCGTGCATCCTCTCAAGCAGATGCTGTTGCGCTTCTGCGACCAGTACGCTTGGCACGTCAAGCTCTGTGGTGGCAATCAGCGCATCCATTACTTGCTGAGTTAGGAGTGATTGCGTGCGCTTTTTCGCTTCGCGCTCGAGACTCGCCTGAATGGCTTCGCGTAGCTTTGCCACGTCACCGTCTTCAATCCCCATTGAGCGCGCAAACTCTGCATCGATTTCCGGGTAATGCGGCCATTCGACTTTTTTGAGGGTCAGTGCAATCTGAGCTGTTTTACCGGCCATTTCGCTGTCTTGATAGTCGTCTGGGAAGCTCAATTCAAATTCTCGGCTGTTCCCTACCTCAAGGCCAAGCACTGCATTTTCAAACTGCTCCAGAATCATCCGCTGATGATTTTTTGGGCTCTCTTGATCTGGTTTTTTTTCACTCAAAACCAGTTCAGCATTTTCTGCAACACTGCCATTAAATGGCTTGCCATCTATCGTGCCAGTCCAATCCACTTGCACTCGATCCCCAGCTTGCGCAGCCAACCCACCATTGCCATCGCCATGGGCGCCAGCCTCACCACGCACATGATAGTGGACGCGCTGCTTGCGCAGCATGTCAAGGGTGACATCAATTTGCTCGGCACCAATCAGGGTCGTCGTACGCGTAATTTCTGCAGCGGACAAATCACCAATTGTCACCTCGGGAAACACCTCGAAGGTGGCGTCCACTACATAGGTATCCGCATCCGCCAAATCACTCTTTATATCTAAGCTTGGCAAACCAGCGATTCTGAAATTTTGGGCTTGACTAATGGTCAATAATTCCTGGCCTGCTTTGTCATACAGCACTTCAATCCGAAGTCGTTCCTGATGCTGTTGTGCAACCATTTTGAGCGGTGCTTTACCAGGCCTAAAACCAGGGTGTTTGAAATTTTTTGCGATCTTACGGATACGCACATCGACCTCTTGATGTACACCGTCCTTCTGTAAAGGAAGGCGAACACTCCGTTCAAGCTTACCAAGGTTTTCTATATTAATGTTCTGGGTCATAAAATCAAATTGTCCTAATAAAAACACTCAGCCAAGTGCGTGAGTATGAGTATGCTCAAGGTTCTGCTAATCATGCTTCTTCCAATACCCTCCTGCCGCAGCCATACCAATCTGAGTCTGCGCATCTAGAGAGTTAGAGGTTTTGTACTAAAAATAATGGAATAAGTAGCCTAATATGGAAAGTGCGACTGAACGTCGTCATTCTATCAAATATTCCCCACTACCTAAAATACTTCATACATCTCGAAGAGACCTTCACCCTGGAATTTCATTTAGGAAGTGGTTTTATCATGCACCTTCACATTTGCTATCCATTTATCCCGCTCGCTTTAATCAGATTTTCACTCATCGCCGCGTTATCCGCTTGCGGCAACGACAGTAGCGATCAGGATCCGCACACCCCCAACACCACAGCAGTGGCGCATACTAGCGTGCATTCAGCCTTCGTCGTATTAGGTCAAGGAGGCGAACGCATCGCCCGAGCAATCGCTAAGGGAGATGCATGCCCCAAGATTAAGATTAATGGAGTGGAGCACGATATGACCATGCGGCAGGAAAGAAGCGATCGCGACGCCCAGGGCCTGCCTAATTTGGATAATTTACCGCTTACCTGCGAAAAGCCGCTCACAAAAGATGCAAAAACCATCTCTATTAGTGGCAGAGCATTAAGCTTAGGAAAAAAATTTCCCCAGACTATTGTCGTTATTGGGGATACGGGCTGCCGAGTGCCTGAAGGGCAATCATGCGATGGTGAAACTCCATTTAAGAAGATTGCCCAAACTGCAGCGCAAACCCCTGATTTAGACTTAGTCATTCATCTTGGCGATTATCATTACCGACAAGCAAGAAAGAAAGAGCGAGAACATGCAGATTTTGATACTTGGAATCTGGATTTTTTTGAGCCCGCAGATGACTTATTAAAGGCGGCGCCTTGGATCATGGTGCGTGGTAATCGTGAGAGCTGCCAATTTGCTGGACAGGGGTGGTGGCGATTTTTAGATCCGCGGCCGTGGCAACCCAAGGAGCAGGATTGCATCCAGCCGCCTGCAGCAGGCAAACAACGCGACTATGCCGGCGACTATAGTTCTCCTTATGCTATCCCGCTCGGAGTCAGTGAGCAATTTATTGTTTTTGATACAGCCCGGTCACGTTTTGGAAATTTGCACCCCGATCACTATGCTTATTCCCAATACCTGCAAAAGTATACGGAAATGGAAAAACTCGCGCAAAAAGCGACTCACAATATTTTACTCATGCATACCCCCGTATTAGCGCTAGCGGGCAGCATTGAAAAACCGTATATAGGAACGGCAATCAAATCAGTCTTTTTAAACAAAAATAAAAAGCTTTTTCCAGAAGATATCAAGCTGGTCTTAGCGAGCGACTTTCATATCTGGCAGCATATTAAGTTTTCTTCGCATCCCTCGCATTTTATTGTTGGATTTTCCGGCGCAGCCTTGGATAATTCAGGCTTGCTAGAAGATTTATTGCGTTACACATCTCAAGCAGAACGGATACACTATTTGCAAAACAAAGGTATTGACATTGTTCCTGGCGCCGCCCCCAAAGTAGAGATCCAAGCCATCGACATTTTGCATCAGCAATATGGCTATATGGTCATGAAACGTGTCGACCCCGCCAACGCTGACAGCAAGACTTGGATTTGGCAAGTTGCAGTATACGATCGATCAGGTGAATTATTGAAAAATTGCACCATTCAAGAAAAGGTATCCACATGCATGTCCGCCAAAGCTACAGATACTTGCGCCGTCAGTGCGACATAAGAAGTATTTTTATGTTTATCTAACTTATGTAACGGCCTAGCCTGCTTGTCAAACCCTCTCACAACTTAAACAATTTAGGCTAAGATAACGCCTGTTTATAGATTCGCTACAATTTCCCCGGTTGGAAGAGGTACATTCACAATGAATTCACTCATCAAGATTATTAACGACGCGTCCTTTGAAGAAGAAGTTCTCAAGGCCGAGCGGCCCGTATTATTGGATTTTTGGGCTGATTGGTGCGGCCCATGCAAGCAGATTGCGCCTATCCTGGATGAACTTGCGCAAACTTACAGCGACCGCTTGCATATTGCCAAAATCAATGTTGATCAAAACCAGGCAACCCCGGCTAAATTCGGCGTACGCGGCATCCCGACCTTGATTCTCTTTAAAAATGGCGCGGTTGCTGCGCAAAAGGTCGGCGCTTTATCGAAACACCAACTCACCTCGTTTCTCGATAGCCACCTTTAAGCCCTAGCACCCACTCAAAGTCGTGCCGGTTACAAAAGTTTCTGAAAAAACTCGATTAGCCGTGCACGCTGTGCTAGAATACAAAAAAATTCATATCGTTTAATTTCCTGAGCGTTCGCTCTCCCATTCCTTTAGTCCTTAGCGACAACCTTTTTCCCTAGCGGGATTCCGTATGCACTTATCTGAGCTCAAATCTTTACACGTATCCGCCCTCATTGAAATGGCCAATGGCCTAGAAATCGAAAACGCAAACCGCCTGCGCAAACAGGAGCTAATGTTTGCGATCTTAAAAAAACGCGCCAAGACGGGCGAAACCATCTTTGGTGATGGCACGCTAGAGGTCTTGCCTGACGGTTTCGGTTTTTTACGCTCGCCAGAAACTTCCTATCTAGCGAGCCCGGATGATATTTATATCAGCCCATCGCAAATTCGGCGCTTTAATCTACACACTGGCGATACGATTGAAGGCGAAGTCCGCACCCCCAAAGACGGTGAGCGCTACTTTGCCCTGGTGAAAGTAGATAAGGTCAATTGCGAGCCCCCTGAGGCCTCAAAGCATAAAATTATGTTTGAGAACCTGACCCCGCTACACCCGAATAAACCGCTTCTGCTCGAGCGAGACATACGTGGCGAAGAAAACATTACGGGCCGGATCATTGATATGATCGCGCCGATTGGTAAAGGCCAACGCGGTTTACTCGTGGCCTCGCCCAAATCAGGCAAAACGGTGATTCAACAACATATCGCACATGCGATTAAAGCCAATCACCCCGATATCAAGCTGTTCGTCTTACTGATTGACGAACGCCCCGAGGAAGTCACTGAAATGCAGCGCTCAGTCGCCGGCGAAGTGATTGCCTCAACCTTCGACGAGCCCGCTTCGCGCCATGTGCAAGTTGCTGAAATGGTGCTTGAAAAAGCAAAACGTTTAGTCGAAATGAAGCAAGACGTGGTGATTTTGCTTGATTCAATTACCCGCCTAGCGCGCGCCTATAACACCGTGGTGCCAACCTCAGGCAAGGTTTTAACCGGCGGGGTCGATGCGAATGCACTACAGCGTCCAAAACGCATCTTTGGGGCTGCCCGTAATGTCGAAGAAGGTGGCTCACTGACCATCATCGGTACTGCCTTGATCGAAACCGGCAGCCGGATGGACGATGTGATTTACGAAGAATTTAAGGGTACCGGCAATATGGAAGTACACCTTGAGCGGCGCATGGCTGAAAAACGGATCTACCCCGCGATCAATCTCAATAAATCAGGCACCCGCCGCGAAGAGTTACTGATTAAACCGGAAATCCTGCAAAAGATCTGGGTCCTGCGCAAATTCATTCATGACATGGATGAAGTCGAAGCGTTAGAATTTTTAATGGATAAGTTCAAACAAACCAAGAACAACGCTGAATTTTTCGATATGATGCGCCGCGGCGGATAGTTTTAATCAGCCTATATCAGGCACGGCACACATGGCCTCTCAAAAGCAAGTTTTTAATCTAATCTATTAGCCAGCAATTTTCTGGCATAATAATGTGTTTTCTGCTTTGAAAATAGCTTTAGCGCAGCAAAGAAGTCCGCGTCGACTCGATTAGACGCGGACAAAAGTGACTGCATCCACGCAAGGAATGAAATATGAAAGAAAATATACATCCACAATACCGCGAAGTCGTTTTTATGGATATGTCGTCTAGCGACAAAATTGTGACGCGCTCGACAGTCAATACGCGCGAAACGATCCAACACGAAGGCAAAGAATATCCGCTTGCAAAAATGGAAATTTCATCAGCCTCCCACCCTTTCTATACCGGCCAAAACAAAATTGTTGACACCGAAGGAACGGTTGAGAAATTCAAGCGCAAATACGCGAATTACACTAAAGCGACTCAAAGCTCAGACCCAGCGTAAGGTTCAAGTCAGCATTGGCATCGGTGTAGCAAGCGAGCGTAAGATGCCATCGCTTCGCACCGAGGCAACCCGGGCAGCCTATTAGCTGCCCTTTTTTATTTATTGTGTGCTTGGGTCACGCCAAGCTCATCATCAAGTTACGCTAACCGCCACGCATGAAGTCCGCTGTTGTTCGTCTGACCACTTCCGCTACTCGCACATTGCCACGCTGGTTATTGCTTGCCATTTGCATGGTGTATGCGGTGACGGGCCTCTTTGGGCGCGACCCATGGAAAAACGAAGATGCGGCCGGCTTCGGTATCATGTGGACACTGGCCAATGGCAGTTGGCAAGATTGGCTGCTGCCCAATCTTGCGGGTAAAGCCATCACCAGCAGCGGCCCCCTCTCTTATTGGCTCGGCGCCATCAGCCTACGCCTCTTTGGACCTTGGCTTAATCCAATTGGCGCTACGCATATTGTCACCGCGTGCTTATTGTGCATTAGCTGCGCCTTTGTTTGGTATAGCAGCTACCTATTAGGTCGCCGCGCTGAAGTGCAGCCTTTCAAATATGCGTTCGGCGGCGAACCTTCTTCACGTGATTATGGCCGCACCCTTGCCGATGGCGCACTATTAATCCTGCTGGGCTGCTTTGGAATGGCCGAGCGCAGCCATGAAACCACGCCTGAAATCACGCAACTTGCCTGTATTGCGATCATGCTCTATGGCCTGATCCGCAGCATTGATAAACCCAAGCAAGGCGCACTCTGGTGGGGATTTGCCCTGGGCCTGCTATTGCTTGCTGCGAACCCAGCTTTACTGGTTGCGCTCCTGATCAGTACTGCCGTATTAACGCTGGTGACGCGTGAGCTGCGTAGCACAGCCTTACTCACCATTGGCTTGCCTGTGCTAGCGCTGATCGCGATTACCTGGCCGCTGACTGCCTATATTGCTTTAAGCGACGAAGCTAGAGCTTATTTACATGCCTGGATCTTTGGCAATATCCACACATTCTCCGGCTCACCGGCCAGCGCGCTTTTTTACGCTCTAAAAAACTTACCCCTCTATACCTGGCCGGCATGGCCGCTTGCCGCATGGTCCTGGTATAGCTGGGCAGGTCTGCGACGCGCGCCCCATGTGACGATTGCACTGTCCGTCATCAGCGCGCTACTGATCTTGATTGCCCTGCAAACTCATGAGACTAACCGGCTTTTTCTACTATTACTGCCGGCACTTTCCATCCTAGCGGCATTCGCTTTACCCACACTTAAGCGCGGCACGATCAATGCGATCGATTGGTTCGCGCTACTTAGTTTTACCATTCTGGGCTCGTTCGTCTGGATCGTCTGGATCGCACAGCAAACGGGCTTCCCAGCTCAAATCGCCCACAATCTAGCACGGCTCGCGCCTGGTTTCCAAGCTGAATTCAGGCTCCCCGCATTTATTATTGCCTTACTTGTCACCGGCTGCTGGATTGCCCTCGTTCATTGGCGACTGGCGCGTCACCCTAAAGTGCTATGGCGCAGTGTTATTCTATCCAGCGCAGGCACAACCCTGATGTGGGTATTATTGATGACTTTATGGTTACCGCTGGTCAATTACAGCCGAACCTATCGTGACGTTGCCGCTCAAATTGCACATCATTTACCCACCGATTATCAATGTATTAGCCCGGTACGGCTAGGCGACGCACAAATCGCTTCTTTTGCTTATTTTGGCGCAATGCGTTTTGCCTTTGATAACGAAGATTGTGATGTATTGCTGCGTCAAGACACGTGGGATTACGGTGCCCCCGCCTCACTTTCGCCTTTTGTTTGGAAGCTCGTCTGGGAAGGCCACCGGCCGGCCGACCGTGATGAACGTTTTCGGCTGTATGTGCGTAGCGAACATGTACGCAAGCGATAACCTGGCAACTCATTCGGTTTAGCGCAACGCTAACCTCACCGTCTGCTATTGACGATAAAACGTTGCTGGGCGGAGCACCAACACGCATAACAATAAAGGAATCAGCGCCAACCAAGCCGCCGTCAAGAAGCTAGCTGATGACCCCAGGTAGTCCCATAGCCATCCGGCTGCCACACTGCCGATTACCATGCACACACCACTGGCTAGATTAGCAATACCAAACGCTGTACCACGTAGCGCCTCTGGCGCTGCCTCAGCCAGCATCGCAGCTAATAGACCATGGATAAAGCCCATGTGCAGCCCCCATAAGATAACACCCAGCAATAAAAGCGCGATCGAATAACCTAAACCAAATAGCACATTCGCCAGAATCATCAGCACCAGGCCAAACGCAAATAAAAAACGGCGATCCATTTGGTCTGAAATTTTACCTATTGGATAAGCGGACAGCGAGTAAGCTAAATACATGACAACGACGACACCAGGGATCCACCTCGTTTCAAGGCCAACTTGTTGAGCACGTAATAAGATAAATGCGGTCCTCAATTGCACCATTGAGAAGAGCGCCACAATCACCACAATTAACCAATAATGCACTGAAAATTCACGCAATGCCCGCCAATGCAAAGGGAATCTTTTTAAAGAAGACTTGCTAGGCGCCAGCCCAGTTTCATGAATACCAAAAATCAGCAAAACAACTGCAATACATGCTGGAATAACAGGAACCCAAAGAATCAGCCGAATATTCTCCGCCGACCAAAACATCAGCCCCATCGCCAGTAATGCCCCAATGAGCGCACCAAAAGTACTGGCTGATTGACGCAAACCAAAACAGGCGCCATGAACCGCAGGTGAACACATATCGGCAACCAGTGCATCTCTCGGCGCACTGCGCACACCCCTGCCAAAGCTCTCAAACAAACGCGCGCTCACCAACATGGCCGGCCCAGTAGCCAACGGGAAAAATGGCTTACTCAAAGCGGCCAAGCCATAGCCCACTAAAATAAACCATTTACGCCGCCCTAGATAATCACTGAGTGCGCCAGACAAGACTTTAATCATAAAGCTCATTGCATCGGCAATGCCTTCAACTAAGCCCAGCGCAGTCACACTCATGCCCATTGTGCCAACCAGTAAGGCCGGCAATAAAACATGGCCTAACTCGAAAGAGAGTGACATGAAAAAGCTCACCGCCCCTAACACCCAAACGATACGCGGAAGAGCACCTTTTCTCATCGTAGTCTCCTAGTTAGGGCGAACTTGTCGCAAACAACTTCGATTGAATGTATCCAAACCACTATACCCTGATTGACTTACACTATAGTAATAATAGGGTATAGGTCAATTCATATGATTGGGGGGGGTAATAAGAGAGGCATAACCATGGTCCCCCCGACAGGAATCGAACCTGTATCTAGCGCTTAGGAGGCACTCGTTCTATCCATTGAACTACAGGGAGGATCATTCAAAAAGCAGCAAATTGGAGCGGGCGATGGGGATCGAACCCACGTCTTCAGCATGGGAAGCTGAGGTAATAGCCATTATACGACGCCCGCTTTGCCTTATGCGGTATGGATTCTAGCAGATTTTTAACACCTGCGCTTGCTCCGCAATTCGCCCTCGCCTACCGTGTTGGGACCCACATCCTCTCTTAGGCAAACTGAGAGATGTCTGCCGAGGGTACTGGACTTACTGACTGCTCAGCGGGTTGTACTACAGGGAGAGCATCCAACGTCTTGCGTTTTGACAGCTGCTTGAATTTGGCTGCCGCAGCGCTCACAACGCTTAACTGCTGACTCGCCTGCTGGAAGTCTAAAAGCGGAGTCGGCTCGCCCACGGCCCCCCGCTGCTTCAAAAGGGCCGTATTCATCCCACTTAAGCCCCGTACCCCTTCAAGTAACGTATTCTTCACGTTCAACTCCCCATGCGGTGATATCCAGCTTAGACGCACCTGAATTTCATCCCCTTCTTCTATCACCTGCCACTGGCAAACTAACCTATCTATACTGCCAGTTACCAAATAGGTACCGTCGGGGGTCGTTTTCCAGGCGAGGCTCAAAATGCTTCCGTCAAAACCTTCAATCACCGCCCGACACTGACCCGAGGCAACATCCCACAACCGCACCGTCTTGTCATCACTGCCTGAAGCAATCTGCGCGCCGCTCGGCGAATACACCACGCTATTAACAACGTCGGCATGTCCTTCTAAAATGTGCCCAGGGGCTCCGCTGTGCGCGTCCCACAGCCGCACCGTCTTGTCACGACTGCCCGAGGCGAGTTGCGCGTCGCTCGGCGAATACGCCACGCTATAAACAGCGTCGGTATGTCCTTCTAAGGTGTGTCCAGCGGCTCCGCTTTGCGCGTCCCACAGCCGCACCGTCTTGTCAGAACTGCCCGAGGCGAGTTGCGCGCCGCTCGGCGAGTACACTACGCTTCTAATCTCTCTGGTATGTCCTTCTAAGGTGTGCCCAGCGGCTCCGCTTTCGGCGTCCCACAACCGGACCGTCTTGTCATGACTGCTCGAGGCGAGCTGCGCACCGCTCGGCGAATACACCACGCTATAAACTGCGTCGGCATGTCCTTCTAAGGTGTGCCCAGGAGTTCCGCTTTGCGCATCCCACAGCCGCACCGTTTTGTCATAACTGCCCGAGGCAATCTGCGCGCCGTTCGGCGAATACACCACGCTCATAACAGCGGAGAGATGTCCTTTTAAGGCGTGCCCGGGGATTCCATTTTGCGCGTCCCACAGCCGCACCGTCTTGTCATCACTGCCCGAGGCGATCTGCGCGCCGCTCGGCGAATACACCACGCTACTAACAACGTCGGTATGTCCTTCTAAGGTGTACCCGGGCGTTCTGCTTTGCGCGTCCCACAGCCGCACTGTTTTGTCACCACTGCCCGAGGCGATCTGCGTGCCGCTCGGCGCATACACCAAGCTAGTAACCTCTCTGGTATGTCCTTCTAAGGTGTGCCCCGGGGCTCCGCTTTGCGTATCCCACAGACGGACCGTATTGTCCCAACTGCCCGAGGCGATCTGCGCGCCGCTCGGCGCATACGCCACGCTCCAAACATAGGAGGTATGTCCTTGTAAGGTGTGCCCAGGGGCTCCACTTTGCGCATCCCACAGCCGCACCGTATTGTCAGAACTGCCCGAGGCGATCTGCGCGCCGTTCGGCGAATACACTACGCTCTTAACCCAGCCGGTATGTCCTTCTAAGATACGCCCAGGGGCTCCACTTTGCGCGTCCCACAGCCGCACCGCCTTGTCATCACTGCCTGAAGCGATCTGCGTGCTGTTCGGCGAATACACCACGCTATTAACAACGTCGGTATGTCCTTCTAAGGTGTGCTCAGCAGCTCCGCTTTGCACGTTCCATAGCCGCACTGTCTTGTCGTGACTGCCCGAGGCGATCTGCGCGTTGCTTGGCGAATACGCCACGCTATTAACAGCATCGGTATGTCCTTCTAAGGTGTGCTCAGGGACTCCGCTTCGCGCGTCCCACAGCCGCACCGTCTTGTCATCACTGCCCGAGGCGATCTGCGCGCCGCTCGGCGAGTACACCACGCTATTAACATCGCCTCTATGTCCGCGTAAGGTGTGGATATTTTCCCAGCTTGACGTGTCATACACGCGGATCACGTCACCAAGGCCAATGGCGCAGGCTTTCCCATCTGGTGCATACGCACAGGACCGCACCCCGCTCTCTTCTTGGAGATAAGGCCATTCGCCAAACTGCACGCCCGCCATCTGCGCACCACTTAAATTGGTCTGGCACAGCCAGCTATTCTGAAGTTTGACCTTTCTTAAATCCGCCCCTTGCAGCTGCGCAGAATCAAATACGCCCCCACTCAGATCCGCCCCGGGTATTTGGATACCCTTTAAATCTGCTCCATGAAACTGTACGCCCGCTCTGACCAATATCGTGATCGCATTGGCCGCGGCCCTGCGCACCGACTTGTCGGTTTTAGACCGTTCGATAACCGCGTGCAGTTGTTCCTTGAACAAGGGCTCCTGTTGCACCCGTTCCGCGAGAAATTGCAGAACTGACGGCTCGCTGACAAAATCTTTCTTCGCCAAAGGCGAGGCAAGTAAGGGTTGCTCAATCGCTACAGCGTCGTCTTCCACCGCAGTTTGGCTTCTAAAACTCCAAACAGAACTGGTGCTCCCTCGACGGGTGGTCAGGGCTTGCGTGAGGGCCGCTTTGCGCGCGCGCTCCCCGTCTTGCGGCTCGAATACCGCACGGGCGACTCCATATTCGAGCAACGACCGATGGATAAACCGAAACTGATTACCACTACGACTAAGGGGGCTGGCTTCGCGCAGCAGGTACTTGTCGTCGTCTCGGCTAAAAAAGGCTTCTTTCCAGGTCTTTTGATCTTTAAAGTGCGAATACTCGACGACCGGGTTTCCCCCTTGCTCTTCATAGATCGCAGCCGACAAGTTTTTCAAAAAGTCGATACCGTTCTGCGTAAAGCCTTCATCGGCCAAACTCTCAAACGCTTTCTTTTCTTGACGGCTTAAGTCCTTCTCTCCTAGGCGTTTTTTGCCACGCTCTAGCCATTGCTCGACGAACTCGTCATACAGCGCCACACGGGTTATCCGGGCGCTAGAGAGATCTTGTTTGGGGTCCAGTACTAGGCGGGGCAGCACTTCTAAGGACAAGGTTAAAAGAAAGGGATTTTTCACTAATTCTTTTAAATGAGGAATCTGATTAAGCGCATCGTCGTAGCTTTTCGTCTTCCAGAGCGGTTTATGTAGGGAGACATATTTCTTGACGTACTCTGTAATCTGAGCGTCAGAAAACGGGGTGAGTACCGCTTTCTGAAACAGCGATGATTCGGCCTGGTGATGCTGATCCATCGGCTGAAAGCGATCCCGATAATCCAAGCCAAGGTATTCGCTGCGGCAGCTGATCACCATCTGCGCGCTCCATTCTCCCTTTTGACCGCGTTGGAGCTGGTTGCTCATATACAGATTATGGGTTTGCTGACTCTCATCATACCCATCGCAAATGACAATAAATTCACGCGTATCCTTAAGCTCTCTAATCTGCGGCTCGGTAAAGCCCAACTTGCGTAATTGTTTGGGGATCAGATCCTGTTCAGGCTTGTCAATCGCGGGCAAGGTAATAAAGAGGGGGATACGCTGGCCGTTCTCTGCCGTATAAGCGTGCCAGAGGTCCTTTTCAAGCATCCGGTTAAAGGTCGATTTACCCGACCCAGAATCCCCTAAGAGCAACATCACCTTTTGCTCACTTTGCAGAAATGCTTGGACTGCCGCTGTTAAGTTAAACAGCGTCTCATCGGATGCTTTGAGGCTGGGCTTGGCTTGTGGGGCGATATAGACGGCCTTGCCCTGTTCTTTTAAGCGCTGGCGTTTGAGCTTGCGCAAGTCGGTCTCGACGTCCGGCTTATTCTGAGCGCGCTCCAATAAGGAAGGCGAAGCGAGCAGCGGTGCGCCGACGTTCGTATAAGGGCTGCGGCCTTTACCCTCTTTAATACACTCTGCATAGAGCGCTTGTTTCTGCGCCTCACCATTTTTTGCCAACGCTTGCAACAGGGTTTTGGCTGCTGGTGCACTCTCAAATGGCTTTTCTGATGCTTTAACGTCGGTTGCTGCTGAGCGCTCAGGTGAATCGGCTAGGTGCATCAGGATCTTAATAATCCATTGCTTCACGTTCGCATGATGACCCCACGCCGCATCTTCTTGATACAGCGTGCCTAAAAAATCCAACGCGCTTTGGCGTGTATTAGCCTCCCACAGCGGATTGGCCGCCAGTTGCCCTAAGCGTTCGCACACCCCCCACTGAAAAACAGGATCGCGCCGACAGGGCGCTGCACACACCAACTCCTTAAAATCGGCAAGTTGCCCTTTTTGTATCAGTTGATCAGCAATTTGCAAGGCAGGATACCACGCGCTTTTGCGGTCAAAGTTGTAGCCTTCTTGCAAACTGTCAAGAAAACTTTGCCCGCTCTCCTTCAATGACATCACGGTGTCATAGCCTTCCTTGAGCGTTTTAGCGGCAGCTACCACCCCGTCGAAGCCCTCCTGAATACTCTTCAAGCCTTCTACAAAGCCATTCAGATCAAAGCCTTTGACGGCCTTCACTATACTTGCAGCGCCCCCAAACATCTTGCCGCCGATGCGCATGACCGTGTCCAATAACTTTTCATTATTGGGAACATATAGCAAAGCCTGAGAAGCATAGGCAGCTTGGTAGACAAGATACGGGTCGGCGCTACTCTTTAACCCTTTTAGATACGCAGAAAGGGGTTCATGCAGTGCTTCGCGCTTTACGCCCTTGACCTGGCTATCGGCCATCGCATCCAACACGTGCGATATCGTGCGCGTTAATTGATAAATAGCCTCTGTAGATTGCCCATGGGTGCTTTCTAAACGGGTGTCTAAGAGTCCTAATATTTTGATCAGATCATCTTCCGTTAAGTAACCGGAAGTTGTGTGTTGAATCAGTTCAGCCAGCCCTTCCAGTAAAGCGAAATCCAGCAAGCGCTGCTTGTCAATGCCATCTACAAACTGCGCTATCAGTTCTTTAAAGTGGGCTTGCTCGAGGACCGGAGCCAAGCACACTACCTCGGTGACCGCGGTCGCCTCTTGGAGTTCATCGGTGGTGAATTCTCGAATTACATCCGTTGCCAGGGTACGGAGCCTTTTTTGTTCTATTTCATCTTTGGCTATGGCTTGGGACCAGTCTTTTTCTTTTTGGTTGAGGACTTTATCGGCTAACAAGACACCTGGCAACAGACTCAGGCAGTACACAAGCTGAGGGGTGCTGGTGAGGGGGTCATCTGCTTGCGGTAAGTCATACCGAACAGCAGGTGCAGACACGTTCTGCGCAAAAATATGGGGAGGAAGCTGTGCGATATTGGTGCCCAGACTGCCTTTATTAGCCGCTGGGGAGGCGTGTTGGGGCGCAACCAATAAAGCTGCGCGCGGAAGTAAGGCGCTGTGAATGGAACTAAACGTACTGCTGGGGCGCGAGGCAGAGGTCGATTGGTCCGGCTCCTGCATATATCCCCATTTTTCTGCTTTTTTATAACTGGCTTCGGCTTTGTCATGGTTACCTATTTTTTTTAACAGTTCGCCGCGCTCGAAATAGGCCATGCCAATTTTATTGCGTAGCGTTTGATCTGCCAGCGTCTCAGGGGTCAGTGCTCTTTTGAAGGATTTTTTTGCCTGAGATAACGAGATTTCTGCATCGTCGCATAAGATGGAAGCGATATGGATATCTGGGGTTTCGCGGGCGGTCTTTAAATAAGCATTGACGAGGTCAAGCGTTTGCTCTGCAGAAAGCGCGCTACGTGATGACGAGAAAATGCTGCCTAACATATCATGCTCCTGTTATTTTCTATTATTCAATGTTACAACGAGATGCTCACTTAAGTAAGCTTACAGTGATGCTTTTCTGCCAGCTTCCCGTTAGGGTCAAGTGCGCTAGGAGACGCGAGCCCCTTGATTTCTTGCCGAATTTGGCAAAATTCCTAAAGCAAAAGAACCGCATTGCGGAGCAGAAGTCTAGGTCGCTAAAGTTTGAGTTGCTGCTACCACCCATTGAGCGTAAGCAGAGTTAGCAGAAGTAGACCAGCTGAGAATTTCAGGAATTTGGTAAGGATGATGGCGAGCAATCCATTCTTTGAGCGCTGGCGCTATTTCTGCAGTAGTTTTAAAAAGAAGCATTATCTCTTCTGTATCCTCAAATTTCCCTTGCCAAAAATAACGAGAATGCATTGGCGCAAATTGCGTGACACAAGCCGCTAACTGCGCATCGAGTACCTGACGGCTAAGGGTATTCGCTATCTCGGTTGAGGGTAAGGTAGTGAGGATAAGGATGACTGAATTATTCATAGACGACTCATTGGTTTGCTTTCACATTTTAGCTTTTACGCGTAGCGCGCAACACGCCGACTACTTCGCGCAATAATGCGGCTGCCCGCGAAACCTCTGCAGTGCTTGCCACTTCAACCGTGAAGTGCATTAATGCAATAGTACGCTGGCGAACAATTTTCACGTTAATCACATTGATCTTTTCTCGCGCGAAAACCTCCGAAATATCACGCAGTAATCCCTGGCGGTCATTCGCTTCTATCACCAAATCAACCGGATAAACCGTCGCTCCTGAGCGGCTCTGTATACCATTCGGCCAAGTCGTTTGCATCACTCGCTCAGGCATACGTTGCGCCAGATGAAGAAAACTTGCACATTGAGCACGATGAATGGATATGCCCCTAGCCCGCGTCACAAAACCTACAATTGCATCGGGCGGAGCAGGTCGACAACAGCGTGCGAATTGCGTCATCAATGCGCTCACTCCCACGACTAACACACCGCTTGAGGCACCTTGCAAGACGCTTAAATCACTGCTTTTTCTGGTCGCCAGCGCAGGTGTGCTAGTACTGTGCTCAATATCTGGAGCTAGCGCCTGCTCAATGCTGCGTGGACTCAGCTCTTCTTTGCCCATTGCAACAAATAATTCTTCGGCTGACTTAAGGCCGATTTTAGCGGCTAATTCGTCTAGGTTAATAGAGGTTTTTCCTTCACGCTGTAAGGTCTTTTCAACCAGAGCGCGTCCGCCCGCGATAGCTTGCTGCAAGTCAATTGCATTAAACCAAGAACGCACTTTTTGCTTAGCCCGCGCGCTGCTTAGATACGCTAATTGCGGATTGAGCCAATCACGCGATGGACCACCTTGTTTTACCGTGATAATCTCAACCGTCTGCCCGTTTTGCAGGGGGGTATTCAGTGGCACCATGGCTCCATCAACGCGCGCGCCGCGGCAACGATGGCCCAGTTCAGTATGCAAATAATAAGCAAAATCGATGGCGCTCGCCCCTTGCGGTAACGCCACTACATGCGCCTGCGGCGTGAGTACGTAAATGTGATCATCTAGCGCTGCTTGTTTTAATTGCTGCCAGGGTTCTTTTTCAGCCAGTGAATCTAGATCGGCATCGCGATGCGTTATATCATCCTTCCAAGCGAGTAATTGCCGCAACCAGGCGAGCTTTTCATCGTAGCGGCTCTGGGCCAGAGTTTGCCCATGATGGCTCTGAGCCCCAGTTTCTTTATAGCGCCAGTGCGCTGCAATCCCATATTCGGCAAAGCGATGCATCTCATGAGTGCGAATTTGAATTTCCAGAGCGCGGCCGCTAGCATCTAGCACGACGGTATGCAATGACTTATATCCATTCGGTTTGGGCCGCGAAATGTAATCATCAAACTCTTTTGGAATCGGCTGCCAAAGGTTATGCACAATACCCAATACGCTATAGCAATCTTTAATGTCGTTGACGATCACACGTAATGCACGCACATCATAGAGTTCAGAAAAGTCGAGTTGCTTACTGCGCATTTTGCGCCAAATACTATAGATATGCTTTGGCCGGCCAGTGACTTCGGCCTGGATGTCGGCTTTAGATAACTCAAGCTGTAGCTGAGCGACCCCTGCCGTGATATAGGTATTACGCTCAATGCGCTTTTCGTCAAGCAAGCGCGCAATGTGTTTATACGTCAGCGGGTCCTCGAAGCGAAAAGCTAAGTCTTCAAGTTCCCATTTCAGTTGCCAAATACCCAACCGGTTAGCCAGCGGCGCGTCAAGTTCAAGTATTTCACGCGCCATTTCAAGCGCAGGCTGTGGCTGTACAGTAGAATAGTAGCGTAGTGTTTGCAGCCGGGAAGCCAGTCGGATCAGCACCACTCGCACGTCTTGGGCAAACGCTAACACCATTTTACGCACCACTTCAACTTGTGCATGCCGAGCCGCTGCGACATCACGGCTAGCGCGATGCGGCGTCGCTGCAGGCGCAGTTTGGCCTCGACTTACGCCAAGCCGCACCAGCTTGCACACATCCATCGCAAGCTGTGCAATCTCCGAGCCAAAGCGAGTTTCAAGGAGCGGGCCAGGCTCCTTGATATAAGCGATTGCATTAAAGATCACCGACGCAATCAAAGTTGGCCGATCTACATTGAGCGTTTCGATAATACGCACGGTACCCCGTGCATGGTCAAGCACCGACTCTCCCGAGTGCACTCTAAATGCACCCGCGTGTTCCTGCACGAAGGCCAGCGCATCCTCAAGCTCAGCAGCGTCCGCTGCCGGCTGAAAAAAAATCTCGTTATTCATCATGAAACAGGAGGATAAACATAACTTTCCTCGCCAAAAAAAGCCAGATTAACAGAATATTACTGTGTCACAGCTTACTGATTGCTTGCGGTAGAAGGCTACTTCCAGCACAATATTGTTCGCAAAAACGAATCACCATTCGCCGTGGAAAGCTATGTCATCTACCCCCTTTACTGAACAATACGGCCAGCGCGAATCGATGGAATATGATGTAGTCATTGTTGGCGGCGGTCCAGCAGGGCTTACGGCAGCCATTCATCTGAAACAACTCGCGCAGCAAAAAGGCACTGAAATTAGCGTGTGCGTACTTGAAAAAGGCTCAGAAATCGGCGCCCATATTGTGTCGGGCGCAGTGATGGATCCGCGCGCGCTGAGCGAATTATTTGCCGATTGGAAAGAACGGGGCGCGCCACTCGAAACGCCCGTCACGGAAGACCGTTTTCTGTTTTTGACCAGCCAACGGGCTTATCAAGTACCTAGCTGGATGTTGCCTGCAACGTTTAAAAATCATGGCAACTATCTGATTAGCCTGGCCAATGTTGTACGCTGGCTCGGCCGCCAGGCTGAAGCGCTCGGCGTTGAAATTTTCCCAGGTTTCGCTGCTGCCGAAATTTTATATGGCGACGATGGCGCTGTCAAAGGTGTAGCAACAGGCAATCTGGGCGTTAGCCGTGATGGCAAACCTAATGAGCAATTCCAGCTTGGCATGGAGCTCCATGCCAAGTACACGCTTTTTTGCGAGGGCGCACGTGGGCATCTTGGCCGCCAATTACAAGAAAAATACCGGCTCAACGCCCATAGTGACCCGCAAGTCTATGGGCTGGGTATTAAAGAATTATGGCAAGTCCCGGCCGCACAGCATCAACCTGGACTCGTCATCCATACAGCTGGCTGGCCGCTTGATCACACGACTTACGGCGGCTCTTTTCTTTACCATATGGCAAATCGGCAAATTGCCATCGGCCTAGTGGTTGGATTAGGCTATGAAAATCCTTATCTTTCGCCCTTTGAAGAGTTTCAGCGCTATAAAACACATCCAGCGATTCGTGCCTTTCTGGCCGGTGGCAAACGTATTTCATATGGTGCCCGTGCGATTGCTGCCGGCGGGCTAATGTCTTTACCACAGTTGGTCTTTCCAGGCGGGGCGCTGGCTGGCTGCGAGGCAGGTTTTCTGAATGCAGCGCGCATTAAAGGCAGCCATGCTGCGATTAAAAGTGCCATGCTGCTAGCGGTCGCGACCTACGAGGCAATCGCCAGCGGTCGGCAATCTGATGTCTTAGAGGACTATCCGCAGGCCTTTAAACGTTCTTGGCTTTACCAAGAACTGCACCGCGCCCGCAATTTCAAGCAATGGATGAGCAAAGGACTCACGTTAGGGACCGTCATGACCGGTCTTGAACACAAACTACTCGGCGGCAAAGTACCTTGGACCCTACACCATCGGCACGCTGATCATACTTGCCTAAAGCCCGCGTCACAATGCAAGCCCATCGATTATCCCAAGCCAGACGGTAAGCTGACCTTTGATCGGCTTTCTTCGGTTTTTATTTCGAACACCAATCACGCAGAAAACCAGCCCGCTCACCTGACGTTGAAAGATCCGGCGGTGCCAAGCAACCTGAATTTACCGCGCTATGCAGGGCCAGAAGCCCGCTATTGCCCTGCTGCTGTATACGAATTTGTGACAGGCAGCGATGGCGAGCAGCATTTACAAATCAATGCGCAAAATTGCGTGCATTGCAAGACTTGCGATATTAAAGACCCTACGCAAAATATTGTATGGGTCACGCCAGAAGGCGGCGGCGGACCCAATTATCCCAATATGTGATTGCTCTCTGAAGATTAAACGGGTACCAGCGCTTCTTGCTCAGCGTCTCGCAACAGCCTAAATGGATGATTAAACACGCGGCTAACTAGCCTGGGTGAGAGAATATCCTGCACTAGGCCGCTATATGCAGATCCTTTGCCGTCGAGTAAAAGTGCATGGGTTGCAAAACGACGAGCCAAATTTAAGTCATGGCATGAGAATATGACTATGCGTGGCGCACTCCCCACCCAACCCCGTAAGCGTTGTAGGCAATCGATTTGGTAAGGTAGATCTAAATGCGCCAGCGGCTCATCCAGCAACAGCAATGGCGCCTCCTGGCAAAGCACGGCAGCTAATGCAACCCGCTGCCGTTCACCCCCCGAGAGTGACATCACATCACGGGTAGCCAGCGGCGCTAAACCGAATATATCGAGTGCCGCCCACGCGGCCAAGTGGTCTTCAGCCGTCTCCCAACCCCAACCCACAAGGTGAGGATAACGACCCAGTAACACGATTTCCAATACCCTGGCGCTAAATATATCTTGCTGGGTTTGCGGCAACCATGCCCGCCGCCGCGCAAGCGCCGCGGCTGACCATAAGGAGAGCGCACAACCATCGAGCTCAATCGTACCCTGCCAGGTTTGATGCAAACCCGCCAAACTTTCGATTAAAGTCGTTTTACCTGCGCCATTAGGTCCGGCAATGCACCATATTTGACCCGGCAAAAAGCCTTGCCCTAAGCCGGCAACAAGCGTGCGAGAACCTCGTGCCAGCGTAAGATCACGCACCGTCAAGGCACCTTTCACTAGAGAACTCGCCGGTGCAGCGGGCGCAGTCGCCGCACCAACAGCCGCGCCCTCTTGCCGTTGATCATTCATCGCCGCTCGCTAGCTAGCAACCATAAAAAGACCGGTACCCCAAGCAGTGCCGTGATCGCACCCAACGGCAATTGAACTGGAGCCACCACGGTACGAGCAACTAGATCTGCCATCATCGTCAATGCCCCACCCGCTAGGGCCGCAGCCGGCAGCAACAGGCGCTGATCATTGCCCAATAAGAGCCGCACTCCATGCGGCACCACCAGGCCAATAAATCCAACGCTCCCCGCCGTACTGACTGCCGCCGCGGTAGCCAGCGACGCCAGCCAATAAATGCGCCGCCGCAAGGGCACAACGGCAACCCCTAGCGCATACGCCGTAGCTTCGCCACGCAACAATACATTCAATTGGGTGGCGACACTTAAACTCACCACTAGCACCCCCGCCAGCACGATTAGTGCAAACCAGCCATGACCGGCGCTACTCAAATCCCCGACCAGCCAGAACACCATGCCACGCAAGGCGCGCTCCGGTGCCAGTGTCATTAAAAGGATAATCAATGCGCCCCAACCCGTTGCTAGCACAACACCCGTTAACAGTAAGCGCGACGAGGCAACATGCGATGCTCCCTGCAACCACGTACGCCGCGTAGCAAACAGTAAAATCATAATCGCGGCAAGCGCTCCAGCAAACGCACAAAGATTGATATAAAGAGTCGGCAACGACAGCATCATCGCGCCCAAAGCAAAACTAGCCGCGCCACCCGATACGCCTAACACGTAAGGATCAGCCAGGGGATTACGCAACAGGATTTGCAACAACGCGCCCGCCACCGACAATAATGCACCACAAGCAAAACCTGCTACGGCACGAGGTATACGCAAAGTATGCACAATTTGTGCCGCGACACTATCTTCATCGCCGAAGCAAACGCGCAACAATTGCGCCACAGACAAAGTGACACTGCCGGTTGCCAGCGAAGCCAAAAATACAGTAACGGCAAGCAATAAGAGTACAAACCAGATGATTACTGCACGTCGTAATGTCATAGTTTTGATCATTTTTTTAATGCATATTTTTACAATTTATGCAACAAAGTGGGTGCACGGTCTGCGTCAAGATCGTGCACCCAAATCCTTGTCAAGGATAGCCTCATCGGAAACAATCGGAGCTTGCTTATAACGTATTGCTCGCCATTCTTCTGGAAATTCATTCGATGAAGCACACTCTATCTACCCCTCATGACGCATTATTTAAAACTTTCTTAACGAATATCACAGTAGCTAAAGATTTTTTGCATTTCCACCTGCCCGCTCATCTTAAAAAATACTGTGACTTAAGTACGCTGGAAATTGTAGCAGGCTCGTTTGTCGATGCTGAGCTTAGACAGCATTTTTCAGATATTGTCTATTCGATGCGGATTGCAAATACACCGGGCTATATTTATACGCTCATTGAACACGAAAGCACCGCGGGTAAACTGACACCGTTCAAACTCCTACGCTATCAAGTCGGCCTGATGAAGCAACACCTCGATCAAAATAATGCGCTATTACCGGTAATCGTACCGATCCTTTTTTATCGAGGGCTGCAAAGCCCATATCCTGGCCCAGTTGATCTTTTTGACTGTTTTGAAAACAAAGCGCTGGCACAGAAAATTTTTCTAAAGCCTATCAAACTCATCGATTTATCTATGATTCCCAACGAAGAACTCAAAACCCACAAAAGTATTGCGGCGCTTGAGCTTATTCAAAAGCATATCCGGGCCAGAGATTTGATGCAGTTCGCAAAACCAGTTATAGAGCTAATGACAGCCGCTCCACTCACTCATGAGCTGGTTCGTAGTGTGCTACACTACCTTTTGAGAGAAGGTAAAGTTTGCGATGATAATTACGCACAGTTTATCGAATTAGTCGTTGAAAATGCTCCTAGCTATCGAGAGGAAATCATGACAATTGCTCAGCAATTAGAACTTAAAGGTCGGCAAGAAGGTGAACGCCTGACAATTCTTGCCATCGCTAAAAATTTGTTAAACGCCGGATCAGCGCCAGATTTTATTAAAAAAATCACAAACCTCTCTGACCAAGATATCGCAACGTTATAGACATTCAAAGCTATAGCGCGCTTAACGTTGCTGCCAACCCAACGTAAAATATATCCCACGGGGCACTGCTCGATACGCGTAAACCAGTTCATGGTGTTTATTTAATACATTCTCAATCCGAGTTGTCGCGTACCATGAGCGAGACAAATCATAACGCGCGTTTAAGTTCACCACCCCATAGCCGCCCAGCACAGCGCCGTTGTCATAACGCCGGCTGCTGGTCAGCCACATGCCACCCACTCGCCAATCACCCAGTTGACGAGTCGCGAGAAGGCTCGCAAAATGCCGCGCTCGGCGTGGCAGATCCCGTTTATGCACTTCATCAATGGCGCGTTGCGTGGTCAGCGAGGCGCGTATGCGCGTGCCTCGCACACGTCCGGACCACGATGCTTCAAGTCCTTGCACCCGCGCGCGGCCAATATTTTGAGCTTGGTACAGGTTGGCCAGCTTAGGCAACTGTATCGTAGCGGATTTGATTGGCGCCGCTTCAATCAAGTCATCATAGCGTGTCTGAAATACGTTCACGCGTGCCATGCCCCATTGATCTGAACTATGTTCAATGCCCGCCTCCACCGAATGACTAGATTCAGGCTGAAGTCTGAGATTGCCATAGTGCGGGTAATATAAATCATTAAAAGAGGGGACGCGAAAGGCACTGGAATAACTGGTTGTGAATTTCCAATGGGGATTAAAGTAATAGCCGTAACCGGCATAATAACTATCTGCGCCCCCAAAATTTGTATAGTGATCACGCCGCACATTCAATTGGAGTTGATGCGCGCCAAAGCCAGCCTGATAACCCGCAAAAGTGGCGTGCACCTGCCGGCTAGCAGCTGCATAAAGACTTGCATCCAGGTTTTGCTGCAGGTATTCATAGCCAAACTGTAGCCGCTGCCTGGGCCGCAGAGTCAGTTCATTTTGCCAGGTAAGCTGGCGATTGGTTGTGCTAAAGCGGTTATCGAATATGCCATTTAGCCAATTCAGGTTTTGCTCGTGACCGTTGGCCATCATCAGCGAAGTGCGCCAAGATTCGCTCAACTGGCCAGCAACAAAGACCGATAAAGCCCGCACCCGGTTATTGGCTAAATTGAGGTCCGTGGGGTAGCCATAGGCCTGGTCAGAACCCACCGTCCCGTGTGATTGATAAAACCGTATCCCGGCCAGCCAAGCTGGGTTAAAGCGATGCTTAAGCGCCGCCGTTATACTTTCATCAAAAAAATCATAGGCATTCGGATGAGCCGGCTGCAGCCGTTTTGTGTTAGGCGATGCCAAGCCTTCTGTTTTCAAGCGCGAGCCATGAAGACTAAAGGTGGTAGCGCCTGCCGCATCCAGTGCGCCACTGATACCTGCTTGCTGATGCTGGGTATGATGACTCCCCATTTCCGCCAAAAAATTTAATTTGGGTGGCTGCTGACCGCCTGCTTTGGTGAAAATGTGTACCACGCCGCCAATTGCATTGGAGCCATAAAGCGCTGAGACATTGCCACTCACCACTTCGACCCGCTCAAACTGAGCCAACATTAACTGCGCTAGCTGCGTGCTACCCAGACTAACTGAATCAACCCGCACCCCATCGATCAGGACTAGGGTTTGCGTTGCAGCGGCGCCACGCAAAAAAAGGCTACTGGTCGCACCAGGCCCACCATTTCTCACCACCTGGGCTCCCGCGACAGCAGGCAATAATGCGGGCAAATCAAGCGCGCCACTATCGACTAGATCCTGCTGACTGAATGACGTCGTCGGCGCCAGCGTATGAGTCAACGGTGGCGTAATACGCGCGGCCGTCACGACCACTTGGGCCAACCAAGGGTGTTTGACCGGCTGTGGTTGGCCGGCAGCCACGGTAACGGGGCCCATTTTCTCGACATTCGATTGAGTTGTATTGGCGCACACCAGCTGCGGCCACGCCATTAAGATGACACAAATCAGCGATACTGCTATCGCTGCTGGCATAGAATGAGCATACGCTATTTTATAGCTAAGGCTGTTTCTCTTCGTGCAAATTGCCTCAATACGATTTGATGCGGTTAAAATATTCCGACTTCCAAGGATGCAGCTCATGCTTAACGAAATAGACTCTTTACGACAAAATATTGGTCGGCTGATCATGTTGATCGACCGCTACCGCCAACAATGGCAAGATTTAACACAACAATTGGAACAAACCCAAGCAGCACTCGCCGCCACGCGCTTAACACTTGAACAAACCTGCAGTGAACGCGATGCGCTCACCAGCAAAATCGAAGAGGCTCAGCTTCAACTCAATGCTATCCTTACAAAGTTACCGCCTGCCCTAACCTCTGAGATTTAATCTCATCTTTCTAGATAAACACCAGTAAGTGCTCATGACAAACAAGCAAATCGAAGTCCAAATATTAGGTCAGCCATACCGACTCGCCTGTTCAGCAGAGAACGAAGCGGCCTTATTGGAGGCCGCTACACGGGTTGATGCAGAAATGACAAAAGTGCGCACTCATAGTGCTGCGCGCGGCACTGACCGAATTGCCGTCATGGCAGCGATCTCGCTCGCCTCCGAGCTTTTATTACTGCAACGTAGCGTACGTCAAAGTGAGGCATTCCCTACAGAGGAAATTCGACGTACAATGCAACGTATGAATCAACGGATTACGGCCACGATTGAGCAGCATGAGCTAAGCACGCCACTGCTCAACACTGACCCAACGTGATCTGAACCCCGCAGTAGAGGTGGGCATCATATACGAGAGAGCCGCTTTTTAATGTGCTTAAAGGTTAAATGACATAATTTAAAGTTTTCCCTGCCTGGTTTGCGAAGACCCTATACTCTTTGAACCAATGCGATACGCAACGGTTGCGGAAATTTGTGATATGGGCGTGCGCATCACTCGTTTGATGCGCTCAAAGTGTCACTAACTGCGACCATCTTGAACCCAGGTTCAGGATGCCGGTCTGGCGGCTAAGGCGGGGATTTTATAGCACGGCGCCGAATCTTCGGCGCCGTTTTTTTATCCTCTCAATTTCACTGCCTAGCAACTGGGGGCATGCGTTGCCCACCCCGATACACGTAAGCCAATACACCAATGCCAACGGCGATCATCGGTACGGATAGCCACTGCCCCAATGACCAACCAAGCGTTAATAAACCTAGAAAGTCATCTGGCTCACGCATAAACTCAACCAGAAAACGCGCGCAGCCATAGCCAATCAAGAATACCGCCGAGATCGCCCCAACCGGCCTGGTTTTGCGTGCAAATAACCAAACCATCACAAACAGCGCGAGCCCTTCAAGCGCCACCTCATACAATTGGGATGGATGACGCGGTAATGCCTGATAGTGGTCAAAGATGACCTGTAACCCGCCGGCCACGGCCTGCTGCGGATGACTCAACAACCAGAGACGATCCGCTTGCGCTGCCTGTGGGAATAACATGGCCCAAGGCGCATCAGGAGCGCTGACCCGGCCCCACAATTCACCATTAATAAAATTGCCGAAACGACCAGCCGCCAGCCCAGCGGGTACCAGCGGCGCCATAAAATCAGTCACCTCCAACCAGCGGCGCTGAGATTGGCGCGCAAAAAGAAACAGGGCGAAGCTAACGCCAATAAAACCGCCATGAAATGACATGCCGCCTTCCCACACTTTAAAAATATCCAGTGGGTGGGCTAGATAAAAGCTGGCCTTATAAAACAAAACGTAGCCAAGTCGACCACCCACAATAGTGCCTAGCACAGCGTAAAACATCAGGTCATCTAGCGCCTTCGCACTCCAGCCCTGGGCGGCAACCTGCGGCAAGCGTAAGCGCCAGCGGCCAAGCCCAATCGCGGCCATAAAAGCCAGCAAATACATCAAGCCATACCAGCGTACAGCAAGTGGCCCCAGTTGCAGCGCAATCGGGTCGAATTGTGGATGGATCAGCATAACTTGACCTCTAAACCATTAAAAAAGCGCATTATAGTATTTGACATTGATAAAAAGAGTCTTCATTCTTATGCTGGCCCTATTTATTACGGAGTAATCGCAAGTTCATCACGGCGCGCCTACTGTTTAGCGCCGTTGGCCTTGTTTTTGCCGATTCTTTTTCTGAAAGGAAAATCCATGCCTCACAATCCACGCTCACGCCATATCACCCAAGGTATCGAGCGCGCGCCAAACCGGTCGATGTATTACGCGCTTGGCTATCAAAAAGAAGATTTTGATAAACCGATGATTGGCGTAGCCAACGGCCATTCTACGATCACGCCTTGTAATGCCGGCCTGCAACCTCTAGCAGATGCGGCCGTGAATGCCATTCAAGCGGCCAGCGCCAATGCGCAAATTTTTGGCACGCCTACCATTTCCGATGGCATGTCGATGGGGACCGAAGGCATGAAATATTCGTTGGTTTCGCGCGAAGTGATTGCCGACTGTATTGAGACGGCGGTGCAAGGCCAATGGATGGATGGCGTCGTGGTGATTGGCGGCTGTGATAAAAATATGCCAGGCGGGATGATCGCACTGGCGCGGATCAATGTTCCCGGGATTTATGTCTATGGCGGCACGATCAAGCCCGGCCATTGGCATGGCCAAGATTTAACCATCATTTCGTCGTTTGAAGCGGTGGGGGAATTTATGGCTGGCCGCATCAACCAAGAAGATTTTGAGGGGATTGAGCGTAATGCCTGTCCCAGCACCGGCTCATGTGGCGGGATGTATACCGCGAATACCATGAGCTCATCCTTTGAAGCCTTAGGCATGTCATTGCTGTACTCCTCAACCATGGCTAACCCAGATCGAGAAAAAATAGAGTCCGCCGCGGCCTCGGCACGAGTCTTGGTTGAAGCTGTCAAACGCGATTTAAAGCCGCGCGACATTATCACCAAAAAATCGATCGAAAATGCCGTCTCTGTGGTCATGGCCACAGGTGGCTCAAGCAACGCTGTGCTGCATTACTTAGCGATTGCCCATGCCGCCGAAATTGACTGGAGCATAGATGATTTTGAGCGTATCCGTCAGCGCGTTCCTGTGATTTGTAACCTCAAACCATCTGGTCAATATGTGGCAACCGATTTGCATCAAGCAGGCGGTATTCCGCAAGTCATGAAGATTTTATTAAACGCGGGCTTATTGCATGGCGATTGCATCACCATTACCGGCGCTACACTCGCTGAAGAATTGGCCGCTGTACCGGATACGCCTCGTGCCGAACAAAAGGTGATCTTCCCACTTGAAAAAGCCTTGTATCAGAAAGGTCATTTGGCGATCTTAAAAGGCAATTTAGCGCCGGATGGCGCTGTCGCGAAAATCAGCGGCCTCAAAAATCCTGTGATCACGGGCCCGGCTCGTGTGTTTGATGACGAACAAAGCGCGCTGGCGGCAATCCTGGCCGACCGTATTCAAGCGGGCGATATCCTGGTGTTACGCTATCTTGGTCCGCAAGGGGGTCCCGGTATGCCGGAAATGCTCAGCCCCACTTCTGCCCTCATCGGCAAAGGCTTAGGTGAGTCAGTCGGCTTAATCACCGATGGCCGCTTTTCTGGCGGGACCTGGGGCCTGGTGGTTGGACACGTGGCGCCTGAAGCATTTGTTGGCGGTGTGATCGGCCTCGTCCAAGAAGGCGACTCAATTACCATCGATGCCCATCAGTTACTGCTACAACTCAATCTTGATGAGGCTGAACTGAAGCGCCGACGGGCTGAGTGGCAACAACCCGCACCGCGCTATACGCGCGGCGTACTGGCAAAATACGCGACTCTCGCACTACCCGCCAATCGAGGCGCTGTCACGGGCTAAATTTCAGCTTATGCCTCTTAATCTCCTCGCTTGTAATTGTTAGGCTGATAGCCGTGCTCACGGTAAAAGCGATAACGTTTACGCGCAGCGGCGAGTTCGTTAGCGCCGCTGCCGACGACTTCAAGCACGCGCGTAAAATGCGCAAAATGAGGCGGCACAACAGTCCCAAGGTTGAGCAGCAGCCGGCCATATAATGCCGCTTTCGCCTCGCTTGCCAACACAATCGGGGTGGCTAGGCAGCGGGCATCATCATCCATACAATGCGGGATGAACTCAAGCGCGGCAAACGTCCACAAGCGAGTATCAAAAGTACGCAAAAGCGCCGGCTCAGCAATCACCAATAATTGCTGCCCTGCTGCATAGACTTTGCGCGCCAGCCGACACGCATAGTCAAGCTGGTCGCCCACGTGCGTATGAAAATCAATTTGTATCATAGTGGCTGAACAATTAGCGGGTTGCGCGCTCAATCAAAAATTGCGTCAAGAGCGGCACGGGCCGCCCAGTTGCGCCTTTAGATGCGCCACTTTTCCATGCCGTGCCAGCAATATCCAAGTGCGCCCAAGAGTACGCTTGCGTGAAGCGAGCTAAAAAGCAGGCAGCCGTCACACTACCGGCAGGACGCCCGCCAATGTTTGCCATATCGGCGAAATTTGATTTCAGCTGTTCTTGATATTCGTCATCAAGCGGCATACGCCAGATCGGGTCGACCGAGGTGGCAGCGGCCGCCAACAATTCATTGGCGAGCGCATCTTCTTTTGCATATAAGCCACTATGATGATGGCCCAGCGCAATCACACAAGCACCGGTTAACGTCGCAATGTCGATCACCAGCGCCGGTTTAAAGCGTTCAACATAAGTCAGCGCGTCACACAAAATCAGACGCCCTTCAGCATCCGTATTCAAGACTTCAATGGTCTGTCCTGACATGCTGGTCACAATATCGCCAGGTTTATAGGCATTGCCTGCCGGCATGTTTTCGCAACTCGGAATCACCACGATCAGATTTAACTTCAACCCCATTTCGGCAACGGCACGCAACGTGCCCAGGGCGGCGGCAGCGCCACACATATCGTACTTCATTTCATCCATGCCTTCGCCTGGTTTCAGCGAAATCCCACCCGCATCGAAAGTAATACCTTTGCCCACCAGCACGATCGGCTTGGTTTTTGCGGCAGCGCCTTGATAATGCAGCACGATCAATTTCGGTGGTTCAGTTGAACCTTTGGCAACCGATAAGAAAGCGCCCATTTTCAGGGTTTCCAACTGTTTTTGCCCCAGTACTTCGGCTTTTAATGCAAACTCGTGGGCGAGCTCTTTGGCCGTCTGCGCCAAGTAAGTGGGGGTGCAGATATTACCCGGCAAGTTGGCTAAATCACGCGCAAAATCCATGCCACTGGCAAGCGCAACACCTTGTTTAGCCGAAGCCTTTGCGCTTTTTTCGTCGGCCGCGTTCACCGTGATGATGATTTTCTGGGGCCTAGGCTGACTTGTTTCAGCTTGGCTTTTTAGCTGAGTAAATTGGTAGACTATTTCACGCGTTAAGCAAATAGACAAACGTACCCCCTTAACCACATCAACTTCACTGCTACATTCTTGGACGAGCGTCCAAAGTAGGGTTTTTACTTGTGGCACAAACACGGGGCTAGCCAAAAGTACGCGCGCAGCTGCCCGCACTGCTTGCGCAAAAATTTTGGCGTTAAAGTTCTCACGTTGACCAAGGCCGACGACTAATACGCGGGCCGCGCTGACACCGACTGTCTCGTGCAACATCCACGCCTTGCCGCACTTACCGTTGATCTCTCC
Source organism: Mycoavidus sp. SF9855 (assembly GCF_024582735.1). Lineage (NCBI taxonomy): Bacteria > Pseudomonadati > Pseudomonadota > Betaproteobacteria > Burkholderiales > Burkholderiaceae > Mycoavidus > Mycoavidus sp. SF9855. The sequence continues at coordinate 796,698 of NZ_CP102085.1, read as the reverse complement.
GGCCTTCACCAACCGACCAATTGAACCCTTCATGGCTTGATCGATTTGTTGCGCCACGCCGAGCAAAGGACTGCCCTCAAAGATTCCAATTACAATACAGCTAGACTGCGCGCGCAGCATTTCAGTTTGAGCAACACTATTCCAGTTGCAGGCTTTTATGCTAAAGTCCATCGCGCTCCCCTTGGATAAATTTCAGTTTGATTTGAATTAAACCGTAATTATCCGCTATTTTCCTTCGTCGCTGCCTGCAGAGCAGCTGCAATAGACATGATTTTCGAACGTTCCCTGCAACGCGAGCTTGCGTATACGGCTCTTGCTGTATTTATGGTGCTACTAACGATTATGTTAGCCACCATGATGATTCGCATTGTCGGCTTTGCCGCTTCAGGCCAAGTCGATCCGCGCGACGTACTGTCGCTGATTGGTCTTACCGTGATTGGCTACCTAGCGGTCATGCTGATTGTGACGCTGTTTGTCTCAATCTTGTTTGTACTCACCCGTTGGTACCGAGATTCGGAAATGGTTGTCTGGATGTCATCGGGGGTTAGCCTGACGCATTTGGTCAAGCCGATTGCGGTTTTTTCTGCGCCGCTGATTGCCGCCATTGCGTTTTTCGCTTTTGTCGGCTGGCCCTGGTCAAACGAACAAAGCAAGCTCTTGCGCGAGCATTTCGCGCAGCGCGACGAGGTATCATTACTCGCCCCAGGCCAGTTTCGGGAATCTCCGTCCAACCAACGGGTTTTTTTTATTGAAAGCATCTCGCCTGATGCCACCCAGGTACGCAATGTTTTTGTCAGCAGTACCGAAAATGGCAAAGTCAGTATTGTCGTTTCAAGCCAGGGACATATTCTGACCCAAGCCGACGGCGAGCGCTTTGTCGTCCTTGAAAACGGCCGGCGCTACGATGGTCAACCTGGCCAGCCTGATTACCGCATTATGTCGTTTGAACGCTATGGCGTACGCATTGGCGAACAGCGCTTTGTCAACACGCCAACCTCGACCAGTACTTCAACCCCGCAGCTCATCCGCCAACCCAGTTTAGTGAATCTAGCAGAACTCGCATGGCGCGCGGGGTTGCCTTTGATTGCCATCAATCTGATGCTACTCGCCATTCCGTTGGCGTATCAAAATCCCCGCCGCAGCCGCACCATTAATCTGGTGATGGCGGTGTTAATTTACCTGACCTATTCTAATTTTCTGAATTTAATGCAATCATGGATTGAACAAGGAAAGATCTCATTCAGTATGGGTCTATGCATTTTGCACCTCATCGCCGCCGCCGTAGTCGTGCTGCTTTTTTGGTTACGCACACGCCACCGGCCATTGCTGAGCTATCTGTCCCTGGCTAGATCTAAAGAGAAATAAATCATGTCTGCTCCGTCAATGCCAACTGCTCTGTTGGTGTATGAAAGTTATTTCGCGCGCCAGATATATTTGGCGTTCGGCTTTGTGCTATTTGCATTTTCTGGGCTCTTCTTCTTTTTTGATCTGATTAGCGAATTAAACTCGATTGGGCAGCACAATTATAAATTTGGTTATGCCGTTATACGCGTAGCCTTACTCGCCCCATCTCGCTTGTACGAGATTATTCCCGTGGCGGCACTGATTAGCGCGATTTATGTCTTTGCCACCATGGCCGCCAATTCGGAATTCACGATCTTTCGCATTTGCGGCCTCTCAACCCGGCGCGCACTCGGCTCCCTCATGAAAATCGGCGTGCCACTTGTCACCGCCACATTTTTATTTGGTGAAGTGATCAGCCCTTATGCAGACCAATTATCCGAGCGTGTACGGCTCGAGGCATTGGGCGCCTCCGTCTCATCGAATTTTCAGTCTGGGGTCTGGGTCAAAGATACGCTCAACAATGACGGTGAAGGTCGTCCAGTCATGCGCTTTGTGAATGTTGGCAAGCTCATGCCAGATACCACGATTCGCGATGTACGGATTTATGAATTCGACCATCAATTCCAGTTAACCGATGTGCGCGTTGCCGAGCGTGGGCAGTTTATAGCGCCAGATCATTGGCAGCTCACCGAGGTAACGGCAACTCACTTATTTAAAGCTGCGACACTGCCGCCGCCAAGCAATACTCCCAATCAACAAATAGACCTGCTACAGCCGCTGTACCACGCTCAGCAAGCGGCTCTGCCGGAATACTTAATGCGCTCGCAGCTGACCCCACAGATTCTGTCAGTGCTGCTGGTGTCCCCCGACCGGATGTCAATGCTAGATTTATTTTCATATATTCGCCACCTACAAGAAAATCACCAAGATACGCAGCGTTATGAAATTGCCTTATGGCGCAAATTTTTCTACCCATTCACCGTCTGGGTCATGCTTGCGCTCTCCTTACCCTTTGCCTATTTGCATACCCGTGCTGGCGTGGTCGGCATTAAAGTATTTGGCGGCATCATGCTAGGCATGAGTTTTCAGCTTATCAATACACTGTTCTCGCATATTGGCATCCTGAATACATGGCCAGCTGCGCTGACCGCGGCCACGCCTAGCCTGATTTATATTGCGTTTGGCTTAATCGCATTGCGTCGGGTTGACCGGCACTAAACGCCCCCATGCTTGAAGAAGCTCAACTTTGAAGCGCGCCTCAGAGCACTCGCTATTTATGCCAAAATTGCGTACACTATATCCATAGTGGCATAGAAGGAGTGCATCATGAAACCTGTGGCAGCGAATATTTCGACTGGGACTTTACTAGGCGGCGTCGCGGTGCTGAGCCAATTGCCTGGTTCAGCGCTAGAATGGGTGAACATGATTCGGCGGGGGATTTCATCCGGTGCAGTCGATTCAATGCTGAAATCCATCGGTCTGTCACAAGCAGAACTTGCCTCCGCCCTGGCTATTCCAGAGCGTACGCTTGCTCGACGTAAACGAGAAGGCATCCTGAGCAGCGAAGAATCAGCCAAACTCCTGAGACTCGCGCGCATCGTCGTGCGCGCCACGCAGGTTTTTGAAGACCTAACGACTGCTACCAATTGGCTTAAATCTCCGGCCCCCGCTTTTGGCGGTATGACTCCGCTGAGTCTGGTCGACACCGATATCGGTGCGGACAGTATATTAGACACCTTAGGCCGGATCGAGCAAGGGGTATTTTTCTAACCGTCTGTGGCCATTATCTAGATATGAACCTTCATCAGTTTCGCTTTGTGCGCGAAGCAGTTCGGCAGAATTACAATTTAACCGAAGCGGCTAAGGCGCTGGCGACATCGCAACCCGGCGTGTCAAAAGCGATCATCGAACTTGAAGATGAGTTGGGGGTCGATATCTTCAGGCGGCACGGCAAGCGAGTACGCTCACTCACCGAGCCTGGGCGCGCCATTTTAATCTCGGTCGAAAAAATCCTGCAAGAAATCGATAATATTAAACGTGTCGGCAAAGAATATACTGAGCAAGACCAAGGCAAGCTCGTGATTGCAGCGGTGCAAGCACACATCCGCTACACGCTGCCCCCGATTGTTACGGAATTCAAAAAAAAATTTCCAAGAGTTCTCTTGTCCATTTTGCCAGGCACTCCCAGTCAAGTGGCAGAGATGGTAGAGAGTGAACAAGCCGATCTTGGACTGATCGCTGAAGCCGTGACCGGCCACCAAGAACTCAATTTATTGCCCTCTTTGCCATGGCATTATGTCGCGCTCCTGCCTAGCCATCATCCGCTGACGGCGAATGAGCGCTTAACGCTCGCAGAACTGGCCAACTATCCGTTAATCATCTACGACACGGCCGGCGCTGGCCACACTAAGCTTGTGCAGACGTTTGCCTTACAGTCATTAACGCCAGAAATTTTGCTCAGAGCGATCGATGCAGACACCATTAAAACCTATGTGGAACTGGGTTTAGGCGTAGGCATCATGCCCAATATAACCTTGGACACTCCGTTGAACGGTACCTTGCGCGCACTCCCCTTAGAGCATGTATTTGGCAACCATCTGACGCATATCGTACTCAAGCAAGGCACTTATCTACGCCGCTATATGAATGCTTTGATTGAGCTGCTGTCCCCTAGTTTGAACCGCAAAGAAATTGAGCAAACGCTGCATGAGGGGTATGCCATTGACGCACCTTGAGTCAGTCTGCACATCACCCGGGGCATGGAGGGCTTAATTGATGCTCACGGTTTGGCGGATTGTGACTGAGCAACACGCCGCTACGGCTTTTTCCGGTGAAGGCGCGCGTTTATATGGCGGACGCTGGAATCCCAAAGGCATTGCCGTGATTTACACCGCGCAGAGTCAGTCACTCGCAGCGCTAGAAATGCTGGCTCAAGATATACCGCTACGCGCTCGCTATGTGATCATGCCAGTCAAAGTCCCCAAACAGCTCATTGAACACTACAATTTACAACAGCTCCCCCCTAACTGGCGAGACCCCGCTGTGCGTAGTACGCTACAAATGATTGGCGCCACCTGGGTTAAAACAGGCTGCAGTGCAGTACTTGCCGTTCCCAGTGTGATTATCCCAACCGAATTGAATTACCTACTCAACCCACACCATCCTGATTTTGTTAAGATCGAGTTTGGTCAAGCGACCCCATTTACACTCGATATGCGACTTTTACGCCACCTCGGGTAATCAAAACGATATCGCTTGATTGCAACTTGCTTAACAATATTTCTTATAATACTTAGCCATTGTCCATACCAGCAGCGCGCAAAAGCTCACGACAGGTAAAAACAAAATCTCAAACGGGAGTTTGACGGGCGCCACCAGCCACCCAGTTGCCGCCAGTGGCAACAAGCCAAATTTTAGCAAACGCTTCGCCCGATGGTAACGAGTGGCTGATTCATGGCCCCCGTTTTCTCGGCGAATCACTCGCGCGACCAAGCCATCGATCAGCGCCAAGCCGATAATCAGGCCAAACTTAGGCGCCACCAGGATGAGCATCGCCAGCCGTACACCGAATAACTGCAGAGCATACATGGCAATCAAAATAGGCTCGCGCAAATTGCTCAAGGGTAAATTTCGATAATCTGCCACAGGCGACTGTATCGCAAGTTCAATCCTATTCCAACCAAACCAACTCCAATAAGCCCAGCCGGCAGCGTGTTGAGCTAACTCTAAATTTGTACACTGCACTAAATAATAGTGCAGCAAAGCCTGCATTGCCGCAATCGAGTCCGCGCGCCAACTGTAATACCCTGCAAACCAGCAAGCAAACACCGCGAGCACTGAAATAACGACGATCCACAGCACTAGATTCAGGGTTGCTCGCAGCACCCAAAAAAACTCTCGTATGCTCTCGTCATCCGCTTGAGATTTAGAGCGCATCACGTGGTCCTGAGATGCGCTCACGCAGCGCCTCAAACACCGCTTCTAAAACCCGCTGCTGGCTCGCCTGGCCATGTTCTGCCGTCACCAAAGGTAAACGCAATTTAACCAATTGTCCGCCATCGATTAAAGCAAATGCCTGACCTTTGGGCAATTGCGTTAAATCTGCCGGCTGCAGCATATGGATCTCGCGGGCAGTCCATGTGTCTTGTGTGGCGGCAGAGAAATCTGCAAATTCTCCCGGCTCATCAATGTCGCGCGTACTCGAGTCGGTACTGCGCGACCAGATTTCAACGGTAGGCAACTGGTCAATCAAAATAGCTGCTGTGCTAGGATTTTTTACCCGCAGCATGATTAACGTGTTGAAGTTGCCAAACATCTGTTGGGCTTTTGCTCTAGAACCGATTTTTGCTTCAATATCTGCATCCGTTTGAGCCAATGCGGTGACACGTAGGCCAGCCCCTCCAGCCTTGTTAAGCAGCGGAATAAATTCATCGCCGCACAGTTCATTAAATTCATCGGCATATAGACTCACATCACGACGCATACCAGAGCGGGTTTGGCCAAAGCCCGTGCCGTATTTATACATACGCCCGGCGGTGGAGGTAAGATCCGCAAACATTGCATTGCCCACTGCTGCGGCGACTTCAAAGTCAGACAGCGCATCTAAACCAATATACACAATCCCGCCTTGATCAATCACCTGCGCCCAATCAAAAATGGCGCGTGGATCATGCGGGTTATCGTATTGGGGAGAAAGAAGCTCAGAAATTTTACCTGTGGTGAGTTTTTCTAGTAGCGGATATAACGACGAAACCAATTTTTCAAAGTAACTGCGATCATTGGCTAATATGGATGAGAGCGCATCGGCGATTGGATCATGCCAGCCCTGCTCTTTAATCAGCGCAAGCATTTGCAATGCAGATAATGCGCGACCCGTTTTACGAGCCTGTTCTTGTAGCGATTTACCCGGCTCTTTGATTTTTTCTCGCCAGACCGGGTGCGCCTGATTCAGCCAAAATTCAAAATACTGAATACACAAATCGTCGATATTAACCGCGTGCTGATACACTAACTCATAGGTCGGTTTCATACCCAATGCGGACAGCGCACGCGCCATGACATTCACAAAACGCCAGACAAATTCCTTGAACACCGCACTTTGGCCGGCGCTTGGCAGCTGGTTGCTAACTCGCGTGGCAACCTCGGTAATCCTTGAAAAAGTGCTGATCGGGCTATAGCGTGCAGAAGCCTCTGGATAACCCAAATGAAACACATAAAATAGATCTTCGCGTTGTGCTCGCTTAGCTTCGGTGTACATACGCAACAGTAAATCCACGTCACCTTTGGGATCGAAGACAATCACCACATCGCCACGTCGAATATCCTGGCTGACCTGAATCTCCACATAGCGGGTTTTACCCACCCTGGTGGTACCGAGCACTAAGGTATGGCCGACCCGCTCACGCAGATCCGTATAAATGTCGCGCTCATGCACTTCGACACCATGTAGCGCCGGTTCACCACCGGCTGGCGGCAAACGCGCAACGGCAGGCCGCAGGCCCCCTATGCGCATGAACTTGCTCAACCAAGCGCTAAAATACTGACGCTCATCACCCGCACATAAATGCCGGTTTTGGGGCAATCTAGCCCAATATAGCCGCTGTGTATGCTCTGCTGTCCAACGAAAACCTCGCCCAAGAAATTGTTCTTGAGTGGAAACCGGAATATCTCGCGCCTCTATTTCATAGCTTGGCAACCGTCTTAGGTTGCGTTGAAGGCGAATAATACAGCTTGCCTGATACGCTCGAATGAATGCTAACAACAGCATACCCAGCGTAAAAATTAAACCTAATGTCAGCGTCACTAGAAATGTTTTATGCCAAAACCACACGATGCCGCAAGCGATCAGTGCTGAGATAGATGAAACCAATTCGACCGGTTTACGGAACAGATTGTTCATACAGGGCTTCGTTCGCACGTTACGTTAAGACCTAGTCCGCCTGCGGGCGGCTAGTCCACAAGCTTAGCGCACTATCCTGCGCCTCAAGGTATGCAGGAAAAGCAAGCTGAGTTTCGGTTGAAGCTTCGGTTACGGTTGCAGATGAATTGGATACGCCCTCAGAGGCAGGCATCACTAATCCAGTCTTGGCCATAACTGGTTGGCTAGCACGCGCCACGATGCGGGCCATAGGGTTACTTTGAGATTCACGACTCAACGCGTCGAGCAACTCATTCAGCACAGGCGGATGTTCGCCTAACCAAGCTAACACTGGCCGCGGAATGAACCGTTGCAGCAAAATCAAGGCTAACTGGCCCGCTTGACGATGATCCAAGCGCTGCGATGACGAATGAGGCTGAACTGGCTCGAAGGTGTACCATGCACCGCCTTGCTCGCACATCGTGCCGCCGAGCACGATCCAGGGCCGGCGTTGGCCCCCTTGGGCATCGCAGATCTCAACCCCAAAAGCCACCAAGCCTTGCGCCACTCCCTGCAGCACAGCCATCGCCAGCACCGCATAGCTGTAACGGGCAGCTAACCGCGCTTGCTCTTCAGCGCCCCTCCCAACTGGCAGGGCATAGGCATTTCGATAATGCAACGCATCTCGAGCAAGCGACATGATATGCATAAACAAACTGCAGTCTTGGCTCAACTGGGCGGTTTGCGTAGCGGGCAATAATTGCACAAATTCACCGCAGCGCTGTAACAACGGCTCAACGTCGCGGCTGAAATTTTCTGGCGTAAAAGCCAGTTGCTGGCGAAGCCTATCCAGTACACGGCGTGCTCCTGTACGCTCGATCAATTCTTCATATGGCAGTATCGCCAAATGACGTGTGCTTGGCGCTTGGGTCGTTGCGGTAGCCATCACAGGCAAGCGACACCTTAAAGATGGGCCATAACGCAACCCACAAACAACCAGCCCGCACACCACGGCCAACCCGTATAGCCAATCACGTTCAAACCAAGCGAGCAACATAGACAGTCCGCATCGATTGCAGCACAGTGAAAAATATCACTTTAAGCAAAAAGTCGGCTCGGCCGAAAATTTGAGTGCACGCAATGCCATCACGTCGTGCACCCAACTACATGACAAAGCTACTTTACGCTATTAAACTATAAAGTTTTCTTGCTTTCCCTTAATCATTTTTTCTTTGTTCTAAAAATATTTATTCTTATTTAACCTAATTCAAAAAATTATCTAACTTATTGTTTTATATTACTTTTTAAACAAATAAAAATTATATTTTCTTATTAAATTTATTACTTTTAATTATTAAAATAAAAATAAACCTCATAAAATGACTGCGCAGTGTACCAACACACCGTGCAAGCAAATTACAGACAGCCGCCAATACATTTTCTAAAGTACGTTTTGTCGGTCGCTTCCTCTTGCGCCGACAGGTCTTTCCCGCCGGGTGTGATCCCCGCCTGGCGGGGTTTTTTTCAATCTCAAAAAAATGCCAGACATGGATAAGTCCGCCGCCGCCATGGCCAAGCAAGTTCTAGATGAGCATTTACGACCCATTCGCCCGTTGTTAGATGATCTCGACGTGCAAGAAGTCATGATCAATCGCCATGACAATATTTGGTTTGAACGCAACGGCAAGATGATTTATTTGGCCGACATACAACTGGCTAAAGCGAGTCTTGAAGCATCGATTACCTTACTCGCCAATTTAAATGGCAAGCCCGATACATTGATTATGGATTGCCAGTTACCTGATTTGCGCATCGCCAGCGCACGCCAGCCAGTGGCCATCCACGGTCCAATGCTCTGTATCCGAAAGCATATGGCACACCACCTTAGCTTGCCAAATTATGTGGCGAGTGGCGCGTTTAATACCTTGCCGCACACACCCCAGAACTCGCCTCAAGGTGCCGCCCTGGCGACCTCCCCCAGTGCGTTTTTACGCCAGGCAATGCAAACCGGCGGCCAAGCCTTGCAACAGTTTTTTGAATGGGCCATTCATTCCCGCCAAAATCTGATTGTCTGCGGTTCGACTTCATCAGGTAAAACAACGCTGCTGAATGCATTAATTGAAGTGATCCCTAACGATGACCGACTGATCACCATCGAGGACACTAGCGAACTCCAAATACGCGTCCCTAATTACGTATCGTTTGAAGCCCACCCGGCCCGAGGCGTCAATCTGCGCGAGCTGGTCCGACTGTCCCTACGTTGCCGGCCGACACGCATCATCGTAGGTGAAATCCGCGGCGCGGAGGCCTTTGACCTGATGGATGCACTCAATACGGGCCACCCTGGCTCGGTCGTTTCATTTCATGCTAATTCTGCCGAATTAGCCCTCACGCGCCTTGAATCCTTAATCCGTATGGCGCCTGAAGCCCAAAACTGGCCTTTGGCCGATCTGCGTCAGCAGATCGCCGCCACTTTCCGCTATGTGGTGCAAGCACAGCGTATCGGTTCTCTACGAGGTCCTTGGGAGATTCGAGAAATCCTCGGAGTCGCCGGCAAGCGCTATCAAACCCGCTTGCTATTTTCCAAAATCCGACAAGCAGCAAAGGCTTATGACACTGTTCAATAAGCTCAAATTTGGAGCGCACATGACAATACTTATCTGGCTGTTATGCACCTGGTCATCTTATGCTTATGCGGGCATCTGGGGCGGCGGTTTATGCCGCTTTTATAAACAGGTCGTCGATGACGAACTAATCGCCTTTGTGAGCATCGGTTCATGTGCGCTCGCCATTATTTTATGGATGCTAGATGACAAATCGTCAGCCATTAAATTATGGATTCTGCGGATCGTGGCAGCAACGCTCATGATCTTCAATCTCCCCATTTTCTGGACGACCATCTTTGGTCGCTCGCCAGTGTGCGGTTAAACTCAAAAATAGCGCGAGAGCATGTATGTCTAGCCCACATCCTACCCTTCATGCCCAAGTCAAAAAAGTGCTGATTGAGCGTAAGCGCTTACTGGCGGTGGACAAGCGCATGATAGTGGTGCTGGTGGTAAGCGTATTTCTGGTGGCTGCCACCTTGCACAATTATTGGGTTTTGCTCGCGGCCCTACCAGGTTACGGCGGCATGTGGCTCGCCGGCCGACGAGACCCTGACCTGCTTGATATCTACCTCAAATACCGACACCAAGCAGGCCATTACGAGCCCCGTCAACAACTCCGGCAAACACGCCATCAGCGTCCATTAGGCTTTGCTCGCAAACACCTATGTTAAAACTTAAGCACCCCAGTACCAGCCCTTTTGAGCATGAATCACTGGCCGCCATCGGCCAGCGCCATAACGCAGGGATACGCACGTGCGCCGAACTCGTGCCATGGCTTTTTGCTTGCAATCAGCAGACTCTAGTATGTAAAGATTCTTCCTTGCTTGCGGCCTTCGAGTATAGCGGCCCAGATACTGACAGCATCACGGCTGGCAGTATGCTCAAATTAATTGAAGATTTAACGCAATCTCTAGTGAGTCTAAGCCATCAACCAATCACTCTCTGGTGGACTGTCTATCGCCGGCAAATCAGCGGCTATGACACGCTACCGCTACCAGACCGGTACGCTCAGATGGTTGACGACGAACGGCGGCGCGCCTTTGAGCAAAGCGGTAGTTACCTAAACCACCACTACCTGACCATCGCCCGGCCACCTGAGGCAGGCCTAGACCGCTTCTCCGGCAGACTCTCCCATGCTTTATCGCATGATGGCCTACCGCTTTACAAAGCACTCTGGCAAGCGGTGCGCGGCACCTTCTCCGATCAGTACGCATTTGCCTATACTGCTGATGAGTTACACCATCAAGTAGAGGACTTTGAAGCATTATTAAGCGCCTTGCTGGCTGGCTTGCCCAACCTCAAATGCACGCGCTTAAGCGGCGATCGACTTAGCGCTTTCTTGCACGCCGCTTGTTCACCCTGCGCCGAAGATAAAACCACCACGGGCCTCTCCGATCACCCATTTCTGGATGTCGCGCTACCCGATACGGAAGTGATTCCCGGCCACGATTTTTTGTTTTTTGAAGGCAATGGCTGCAAACGTTACGCGCTGGCACTCAGCGTCCCGGTAGCTCGCGAGAACTGGCCCGACCAGATCGCACCCACGACCCTTGACGACTTACTCAAGATTAATGGGGAACTCACCCTCAGCCATGTTTTCCGCCTCGCCAGTCGAGCTCGGGCAGAACGTTTTATCGATAGTATGCGCAAATATCACGATAACCGACGGCTAGATATACGTGGACTGCTCAGTGCTGCCTTAAAAAAAGGCGACACCGAACAAGTACGGCAGAACCAAGCACGCGCCCAAGCCGCAAACCAAGCAGATACCCTACGCGGCGAGGTATCAATGGGCCAAGAAGCATACGGCTGGTACAACCTCACCATGCTTGCCTGGTCGCCGGTATTTGAAGCCGGTGGGCCTGATACTGCGCAGGCCGCAAGCGCCGCGCACTCCGCCTACACGCAAGCGAGCGCCACCTGTAAAGCCGCTGAAGAAATCATGCGCGCCGCCCATTTTATGCCGGTGCGCGAAAAACTTCATGCCCTGTCAGCTTTTACCGTGACCATTCCCGGCATGTGGAGTGAGTGCGCGCGCTGGGCCTTTATTGATGCCCAGGTACTCGCGCGGCTTGCGCCCCTACGCACGGTCGCCCAAGGGGAACGCTATAACCCACACCTGAGCCAGGAAATGGGCATCGATTGCCCTGCCTTAGCGACCTTTCCAACCGAATACGGCACCCCTTTTCATTTCACCGGATACTTTAATGATGTCGGACATGTGCTGCTATGTGGCGACTCCGGCTCCGGCAAAACTGCGTTTCTCAATCTTAGTTGGACGCTTTTTCGCAAATATCCAGGGGCCATGATTTACTTATTCGACAAAGATTATTCTTCCCGCATTCCGGTGCTGATGCAAGGGGGGACTTATCTAAATATCCAGCCCGAAAATGAGCATAGTGCCCGCTTCAATCCAGTCGCCTTGCTGGCGCATGAACGTCACTTTGAATGGCTCAAAGACTGGATTCTATTTTTAGGCAGCTTACGCGGCTACACCCCTAATGCACAAGATGACGCGCAACTCGTCAACGCCCTCCGTGCAACGCGCCATATCGATCGCAAACTTTGGCAACTTCACGCTATTTATAGTCAGCTGCCCGATGGGTCCTTCAAACAACAACTGGCGGCGTGGGTGGGGAGTGGCGTTTACGCTCATTATTTTGACAATCTTGAAGATAGCTTTGCCAGCACCAGCATTATGGGCATTGAGTTAGGCAAGATTATCCACAATTCACTGGTGGCCCCGGCGCTGCTCGATCTATGCTTTTATCAGATTGACGATACGCTCACCAGAAACCGGCTAAATGGCAAAATAGCCCCGACCTTCATCGGCTTGCCAGAAGTATGGCACCTGCTTGATAACCCGCGCTTTGCCAACAAAATCGTGGATTGGGTCAGCACATTGCGCAAAAAGCTCGGCTGCGTCTGGATGGATACGCAGTCCCCCGAAAGCTACCTTGATTCACCGGTTTATCCAAGCCTGCGTGATAATGTGCCAACCTGCATTTTCTTGCCGCCTAGCGGCAACCTCACCCCTTCGCAACGCGAGGCACTAGAAACTGGCTTCGGTTTACATGCGGGCCAAATCCACGGCATCGAAAAAGGCACGCGCAAACGCGATTATTTCATTACCCAAAAAAACGGCTTTGCGCGACGCCTCTCGCTTACATTGGATCGCCGGACACTTGCCATACTACGCAGCGAACTGAGTGCACAAGCAATTTTCGAGCGCCATTACCGCTCGGGCCACGCCGCTTGGCAAGCGCGTTACTTTGAAGAAATGACCCATGTTAGCTAAGCTGCATAAGCATTCTTGGCACACGCTTTGGTGCCTCATCGGACTCTGCTCGGTTACGCCTACCCTAGCAGGCGGTGGCGTAGGAACGCCCATAGGAGGCGCCACCGAATTAACGCAGATCATGAATCACGCCGAGTTGCTAGCCAGCGTCAGCCAACAAAGCACCATGGTCACCCAAAATATCACCGCACACATTACGCGCATGCAGCAATATATGGCGATGCTGCAAAACCTTGCGCAACTGCCAGCCCATGTTTTAGAACAAATTATGGCGCCCTGGCAACATCAGTTGCAAACGTTTATGCAACTTGCCCATTCAGTTGACGCACTATTAGACGCCACCCAGCAAACACACGCTTTATTTAAGCGCAGCCTAAGCGAAATCACTCAGCTTAACCTAGCCCCCCAACAATGGCTATCAGCCTATAGCAATTTAGCTAAAAACCGAGACAGCCTGTATCAGCAACAATGGCAACAGGATCTAGCCGCCCTCGATACGCTCGCGAGTCGCGCCCGCAGTGTCCACACTCTATCGCATCAAATTCCAGGCATCACGAGCACGATCCAAGGCCTGCAGCTTCTCAACCAACAAGCCTCGATCTTAGCTGCTGAAATGCTCGAATTACGTGCTTTGATGCAGCGCCAGTTAGCGCTGCAAACGCAAGATCGGTTGGAACAAGAATGGGCGAACAGCGCCCTCTTCGATCTGCTCCGGGCACGTCAAACGCACGCACAGCAACTCGATATGCACGAGCGCCAACTGATCAACCACGGCCCATTCTATGTCTTACAAGATCAACCATAGGTCATTGAGGAGACGCACCATGCCCCTATTTTTGCGCTGCTTAGCCCATCGACTCTGCCACAACCGACATGAAATTTTTCAACTGCAGCGCGCTTATCACCGCTATGCGAGTGCCCCGCAGCAGGCAACCCTAGATCATTTGCGCACCCCACAGGAGTTCGGTAAACCGCGTTTGTCGCTGGCTTGGGCTTGCTGCCGCTTAACCCTAGAACAGCCCACAGTATTGCCTGCTGGCATGTTAGCACTCGCTGGCCTGTTTTTTTTCATCGTCTTGCATCTCATTGCGAGCATAGGATAGCTCGATGAATGCGAACGATCCAGTGGCCATTGTGAACGAGCTCTTCCGGCTCATGCAGAAAATTGGGCTTGGGCTATACGGAAAATTCATTGGTGAAGGGATTGAATTGCTATTCGTTCTGGGGCTCATCATGGCGACTTGGCATACATTGATGTGGATGCTAGCCGACTCTACTGTCGACTATTTCATTAACCAGTTGAGCTTGCTCGTTAAGGTTGCCATCATTTTATTGATGCTAACTGGCTGGACCGACACCGTGCGCGATTTTTTGGTCGGCAATATGGAGCGAACCGTCCAGCAGATTAGTGCACATAGCACTGATCCAGTCGAGACAGTGCGCACCCTATGGAGTGCTGCCCAGACGATTTTCTCGCTCACCCGCGCCAACGCGGCGAGTGTCTGCGAGGAATTACCCAAGCTCGCCGACGATGGCACACCGTTGCCCGGCACCCAAAAAACGTGCTACCTCAGCCACGGCAAGAACCATCAAAGCGGCTGGATCGATACTTTACGCAATTTATCGTTTGTATTACTGTCATTTGTATTCAAAGTCATTGCGGTGCTAGCGATTGCCCAAATGGCGATTGCCTTCATGCTAGTCGCTCAAATGTCATCTTTCTTGCTCGCCATTGGCTTTTGCCTGGGGCCCATTATGCTGCCCTGGTACCTCTTGCCAGCCACTGAGTTTCTATTTAACGGCTGGCTACGATTCATCATTGTCGCCGGCTTGTACAAAGTAGTCGCTTGGCTCATGCTCACCATTGTCCAAGCTGGGATCACTCCCGCCACGCAGAAATTAGTTCTGCAATTGAATGCTAGCGTGAGTAGTCATGTCAGTTCTCCACTAGATTTTAATTGCCTCACTATGCTTGGGCTTGCTTTCACCTGTAGCGTAGGGGCTTGCATGATGTGGCAAGTCCCCCACATTGCCCAAGGAATTGTTTCAGGCCATAGCGCTCTCACTCTGCGCGGCTTTGGCAACAGCACTACTGCTGGGCATTTGCGTACCAACAGCAAGCGCTAAATAGCCAGAGACTCACCGCCATGCAATTTTTAAAACGCCCCCCGCAAACAGAAAATTCACCGCCTCCTGGCACAACGCTAGAAGCCGTCAATACCTGGTTTGCTTATTTTCAGAAGCCACTCCTGAATGCCCGATGGGCGCGCCTAGCGGCAGCCGGATTTTTCACGCTCGCCATGATTGAAGCGATAGCACTGATCCAACTCCTCAAAAGCGCGGGTCCGCAGCCTTATTTTATCGAGCATGATGAGCACTCTGGAGCGGTCTATTTATCATCTCGGGTGGCACAGCAATTTACGCCAAGCGCCGCCAACATCACCTATTTTCTGCGTATTTGGGCAACCCATATGCTCTCGATCAAACCAGATCCAAGGCAAACCCAAGAAAATGACATCCCAGCGGCAGCAGCCTGGACTATGGGCGCCGCAGCTCAGGCATTTACCGAATATTTCGAGCAGACTGACCGGATTGCCGAGCGCATCGCCAAGCAACCCGGCCTAACGCGTGAAGTCGTCGAAAATTCAACCTCCTATGCGGCTGACGGTAAAGTGGCCTATATGGTCTTCACCCTGATTGAACGCCTCAATGGCATCGAGACAAATCGTACACAAAAAATATTAACCGCCAATTTCGTTCTTGCTCCCGAACGCTTTAACGAACAGCAGCGTCGAACTAACCCGATTGGCCTAGGAGTGACTCACTTTACGCTCACCCCCTATTACGGCCCAACTTCCCCAACCCATGCTGCATCATGAAATTGCTCCGTAGTGACTGGCTACAGCTGAATCAGCTTGGGACCGCGTTATTAACGGTTTTGCTCCTCGGCACCGCGCAAGCTGCTAAGCTCAACCCGCCCGCCCCCAGGCCAGCACCTGCGACCATGCACGCTGAACCCACCGCGCTCGATCCCAAGTTGGTCGTGTATACCTATGATCCAGATTACACCTATCCGGTTTTAACGCAAACCGGGCGGCTGACGCATCTTGAATTTGAAGAAGACGAATTAATCATCGGCATCTATTTGGCTGACCCCAAAAGCTGGTATCGTAAAACCGCCATCACGCGACGTGATTTTTTTATTCAGCCCAAGCTAGCAGGGCTTACCAATACAGC
Organism: Mycoavidus sp. SF9855; assembly: GCF_024582735.1. NCBI lineage: Bacteria > Pseudomonadati > Pseudomonadota > Betaproteobacteria > Burkholderiales > Burkholderiaceae > Mycoavidus > Mycoavidus sp. SF9855. The sequence continues at coordinate 780,356 of NZ_CP102085.1, read as the reverse complement.
GACCATCATCACCAACAAGCGTCGTTATGAATTGATGCTAACACCCGCCGCCGATCAATATTACCAGCGGGTATCTTGGCAACATAACGCCAGCGATCACCTAGATGGATTTATTCCTGAGGTCACGGGTAACCCAGAGAGCACCCCTACGCCACCAACACGACCCACGCTCACCCCGTCATCTAAGCAGACCAAAAGCCGCGAGCCTAATCAAGCAAGCGCTCATCTACCGATAGACCTAGCACACGCCAACTTTGACTATACCGTCAAAGGCAAAACGCCATTTAAGCCCATCGCGGTCTTTGACGATAGCCGCTTCACTTGGCTAAAAATGCCACCTATTCAGGAAATCCCAGCTGTCTTAATCCTCGCTCAAGATGGCACAGCTGAACTGGCTAACTTCATGGTCCAGGGCGATTATTTTGTCATCCGGCAAATACTTGACCACGGCGCTTTGCTCAAACTCGGCAAAGACGAAGTCCGAATCTATAACAACCGAAGCCAGAACTGCGGTTTTTGGGGCTGCTCGAATCAACCAATCACTAATCTGTGGGAACACTAAATGGCGTCTACCCCCCTTTCAAGGCCAACCGCACCGCGCGTCAAACGTAATATTGTCCAAGTCTTACTCACGGTACTGATGATTTCTATGTTGGCTATCGTGCTCACACGCCGCTTCAGCGGTGCGGCTCAAACACCGACACAACGAGAGGCTATAGAGCGCAGCACTGAATATAGGGCGCAAGCGGCTGGGCATGCCGCGGATATCCGCTTAGCCCTGCGGCAACAAGCCGAACACGCCCATCAACTGACCCAGCAAGAAAAAGCCAAAACGCCAAGCGAGCCAGCAACGCCTCTCGCCATGGCACCGCCTCTACCGCCCGAATACAGCAGATTGTTGACCACCAGCCGTCCTTTGGGACAATTAAGCGATGAACAAAAGCTCTCGCTCGAGCGCGCCAGAGCAACACTCAGTGATGACACTGAGATGGCGGTCTATGAGATCGAAGATCGTCGTGCGTTAGAAAATCATCTAAGCACTCACCCCGGTGACAAGCTGTATCTGCCTAATCTCACGCAATTGCCCATCGCCGCGGCAGCAGCGCCTACCGATACGCACCATCACACCGCTCTACAGCAACTGATGAGCCAACCCAACACCTCTTTCCCAGCGGTCAGTCATGATGAACGCTGGTTGCAACGCCAAAGTGAATACACCAGTAGCCAACCTCTTTTCCCTACGGTCGCCAGCTCACCCTATCTATTGATGATGGGCGAGCCTATCCCCGCCGTCACCCTACAAAAAATCAACAGCGACTTGCCAGGGACCGTACGCGCAATGGTGACACGCGATATGTATGACAGCATCCGCGGCCGCTTCAAAGTAATTCCCCGCGGCACAATTTTAATCGGTATGAGTAACGCCGATGTCTCAGTCGGTCAAAGCCGCCTACTAATTGCCTTTAACCGCATCAACTTCCCAAGCGGAGCGCATCTAGATATCAGCGGCGTCCCCGCCATTGAACGGAGCGGGTCAGCCGGCTTAGAGGCCCATGTGAATAACCATTTCTTGCGCCAATTCGGCCAGGCGTTTTTAGTGGCGGGGATTGCCACTTGGGCCGGCCGCCAGCAATCTGCGCCGCCTAATATGACCATCAACCTCACGGGTACAGCCTTGCCCTCAACATTTTCACAAGCCGCCGCGCAAACACTTTCAGAGGTCGTGCAGCGCATGCTGGATCGTCACCAAAACATTAAGCCTACGCTCACTTTGCCAGCTGGCGAGAAAATCACCATTATCGTTGCGCGCGATATGGTGCTGCCTCCTGCTGTGGTCTCAAATTACGAGAGTACTCTATGAAACATGCACCCACCCGGCTCTTGCTCATGCCTGCGCTGCTCAGCTTGTTGTGCGGTTCAAGCGAAATACTCTACGCCTCTGACTTGGTTCAAGCACCTAGGTCTAATCTTGTTCAAGAACTTAGGCCCCCAGCCGCCGTGCCTCAAATAACCTCACCCCAAACGCGCACGCCTACGACGTATCACTTTGACTGGCATATATCAGGGGCGCCAGAAGTCGCGCCAATCCAGGTCTTCGATAACGATCATAAGCTGTATGTACAGTTTCGCGCCGGCTCACCTACACCAGCGATTCTGGCCGAAAAGCCTGACGGACAGGTTCTGCTTAACTGGCAAGCAGAACCGCCCTATATTGTGCTCAACCAATTTGCATCACGCTTGCATTTTCGTCTTGGTAAACAGCTCGCGCAGGCCTGGCGCAAACCTTCCAAACAGCAAAGCGCCACCGCTTGGCCTGCAAAAATAGTAAAAACTGTCTCTCCGAATGCACTATTTCTGCCCGCAGCCCCCCAAAAAATACCACCAACAATACAACAGGCGCAGAAAAAATCAGCCACCACCCAGTGGCAAGTCAAACGCACCGACGAGAATTTACGGCAACTGCTGACACGCTGGGCACAGATTGATGATTGGCATTTAATCTGGGATGTAGACCATGACATCCCGATTCAAGCCGAGGATCAAAGCCAAGGCAATTTCAAAGAAGCCGTGCGCCGCGTGTTGGGCGCCACAGCGTTAACCGAATACCAGGTTAAGCCATGCTTCTATACGAACCGTGTCGTGCGCGTGGTGCGTCAAACGACCGTCTGCAACCCGCACCAATAAGCTTTCCAAAGCCGCTATGCACACTCTCTGCCATCCACTTTTTGCGGTGATCACGGCGCTGGCGTTAAGCAGCTGTATCTCGCCTCAGTTGGTACAACAAACCCGCGCAAATATTGATCGCGCCCAAGCCGATGCTCAGCGACTGCGTACGAGGCTGCTCACACAGATGGAGGGCAGCAAACCACAGGAAGCCATCAACGACGAAGTCGATCTGCCCTATTTAGCCGGTAAGCCCGTACCCCTCGCGCGTGAAGTCACCCTACCCTATGCACTACGCAAGGGAGTCAAAACGGCTGTGATGTTCCCAGAAAAAACTGTTCCTCTGAATTTGGCCGCCGAACGCATCACATTAGCCACGGGCATTCCGGTTAAGATCGACCCAGATGTCTATTTATCTGCCTCAGCACTATTGCCCCGCGCACAAAGCAATGACGCCGCACTGCATACGACACATGCAACGGGTGGCAAAGTAGACGCACCGCTGACCTCGACCGCACCCAATCCATTGCTACAGCATATCCCGCCAGGGTTCGCCAGCCTGCATGCAGTAACCCCGTTCAATGCGCTGGCCCAGGTTGAATTCCAGCCTGGTGAAATACCGCTCAATCAAATGCTCGATCTGATCGCCACGCGCTTATCCATTAACTGGCTATATGATGAGGTTAGGGGCGCCATTCGCTTTTATCGGATGCTCACCAAAATCTGGCAGCTCCCTGGCGCCGCAGGCGAAATGTCTTTTACCACGGCCTTTCAAGGCAGTACTGTTCAATCCAGTAACGCCAACGCTACGCTCCTGCCGCAAAATACTTACGCCAACTCTGCCGCTAAGCGTGAAGCCACGCATGTCAATGAATTGAACTCAATTCGTCAGAGCATCGAAACCCTGATGACCCGGGTGGGCTCGATTGCAACCAATGCCGCTACCGGCACGATCACGCTCACTGACACCAAAGAGGCAGTAGAGCGCGCAGACGAGATCATCACCCGCGAGATTCATATCCTCTCGCGGCGCGTGCTGCTTAAATTACAAAAAATACAGGTGCTCACCCATGACACAGGCCAAGCTGGCATCGATTGGAATATGGCGCTCACCACGGCTCTGTCTAAGCTGCCCGATTTCAAGCTGACAGCACACTCACCTGCCTCGTTGGCCGGCTCTCATGCTGCTGGGTTTAACCTCAATCTCTTGGCTGGCACACTGAATAACTCAAGCGCGCTCATCACTGCTTTAAGCGAGATCGGACGTGTGCAATCCTCCACCGAGCTACCGATGACCATTCGCAACCGCCAACCCATGAGTTATGACATTGGCAATGCCTTTTCCTATGTCTCAGCAGCCCTGCCTGCCACCTCTACGGTGGGTGGCACCGGCGGCGTGCCGGGTCTTAAAACCAGTCAAATTTCAACCGGCTTAAAGCTCCTGATCTATCCTAATGCAACCAGCAAAGATACGGTCGATCTGACTTTCTCGATTGAAGATTCAATGCTTAAAAGCCTTGATCGATTCGATGCCGGCACAGGCCAGCAAGCCCAATCCGTGCAACTACCGAGTATCGATCGCCAGGGTACTACCTTACAAACCACTGTACGCAGTGGCTCGACCATTGTACTGACTGGCTTTGAACGATTCGATGATCAATTTCGACGCAGAACATTAGGTGAGCGCATACCGTTGCTCAGCGGAGGTTCAATCGCAGCAAGTCGCCAGCGCACCACGACCCTAATTGTGATTTCTGCGGTGATTCAGGACGATATCTAATGCGCATCATTGAGATCGACGGCAAACACCTGGCTTTTGGCTTACGCTGGAAGCCCCTGATCAGCGCTCAAGAATCTTACGAGTCGCGGGCTCTAACCGAAGCGGATAAGCTCAATGCAAGCCTGATCTGGCAAGATGGGAAAACCCCGCTGCTCGGCGCTTATAACGGCATACTACCCACTCAGCTTAACCATCAACCCATTTATGCTGCCGCGCATATGCTAGCGGCCATACCCGGTTGTGGGCCAAACGTACTATTAGCCCTCGGCGACCCAGCAGGGACGCATTCACTATGCGGGATTTTCCAAGGCCGACCGTGGGGAAGTGCTACCGCCAGCGGCAAAAATTTCGATCAAGTCGGGCTATCTAACGAAGAGTTAATGCACCTCATCAGACAGTTTGCCGAATTATGCGGCAACGATGACTATACGCTACTCGGAAATATAACGCTCGCAGAATGCAACCCATTTACATTAACTGAGCTAGCGCGCTTTGCTAGCCCGGCTTCCCGCATGGTTCAGCCGCGTCGCAGAGTGTGGCGCAGCTTCATAGTATGGCTGCTCATGGGGGTTTGCCTCGCCACTGTCAGCTATGCACTTTACGCACACTGGGGGAGCAAACGTGACGCCACTGCAGCCCCCAAATTATCCTTTGAACAGCAGTATGAACAGTCAATCAACGCACGCAACCAGCCACTGCTGAATGCCCCTGCGGTGATCACCGCCTGGTTCAAATGGGCCACAGCGCTGCCGCTGACAGTCGGCGGCTGGCACCTAAAAAGCATCGACTGTACGGTACAACCGTCTCCCTCAAAATGCTTACTGAATTATGAACGCACATTGCCGCAAGCCACGCAACAGACTTTTGTGGCAGCGACAGTGCATGATTGGGCCGAGCACATCGATGCGGTCGACGACAAACGCCTACAGGTCAATTTGGCTATGCCCAGCGCTGCGACGACGAGCCTACGGCACTCTCTGCCTAACTTGCCAAATGAGCGTGAAATCCGCTTAAATTTCATTTCACAGTTACAGCGCATGCAACAAATCGCCCATACCAAGCTTGAGGATTTTCACGTGTATGGCATACCCGCGGGCGTACCCGCCATGGCGATTCCCCATCCAATTAAACACGCAGCGTGGGAAGTCAACGGGCCATTGCACACGATGGCTTTGTTTGAAACATTTCCAGCCATGACCAGTGTCACTCGGCTCGCCCTCACCATTAAAGACCCTCAGCCAGTGGCTTCACTCAAAGCATCGAGCTTGATGTTACACGTTAAAGGAGAGATTTATGCCCGCGATTAATCGCCTCCCCCCTCACCCTATGAGGCTGGGACTCATACCAATAGTGCTGTATTTACTGAGCATTTTCAGCATCGCTAGCGCTCAAACAGTCCCTACAGTAGGCGAGCTCATGCAACTAGAAAGCCAGCTCAAACTACAAAAACTGAAAAATGAGCTGACTCAGACTAACCTCACACCTCCAGGGCAACTTAACAGTAGACTGATGATGACAAACATGCCACCGCTTGACTCGGCTCTTGCTAAATCCGCAGAACACCCTCGTTACATTGCCGCTTTTGGCATTGCCCCCGATTATCGCGGCTACCTCACTTGGGGGGAACAAATCTATCCTCTCTATCCCGGGGCAATAGTCCGTCACTCTAAAGTGATCGAACTCACCCCCCAAAACGTGAAATTGCGCCATCCAAACGGCCGGATTCGCTCAATTCCATTCGCTTTCGATACTCGCATTGCACGGCCTATCACCACGGCGCCCTCAACGCCACCGGATCTCCCACCGTTGCCAGCAGCCACCAAACCATTGCGCCCTTCGGTCGAGCCTTAAACCAAGTCTCCACTAGCCCTTCATCAAAAGTAGCTGACCATGCTCTCCAAATTGATCCCCAAACCGAATCGCTCTAACCCGCACAACACCAGTGAAGCGCTGCGTTTTCGTCGCGCCAGCCGGACTGCCCCAGCCTCTCAAGCGAACTCTACTACCCCGCGGCTCACGCAAGCCAATACGGTGATCAACTTACCCAATGAGCTGCCCTATTTCGTGCGCACACTGTATGAAGAAATCTCTCTACAAGCCTCGCTACGAAACCAAATTTGCCCAATCCTGATTGAACCTGCAACAGAAAAAATGCAGCGTGGCCGTTTCGCTCTGATTGTGCTTGATGCCATGCTGCGCTCAGATATCACCGAGGAGATTGTGCGGCAATTAAGCACCCGCTACGTCCCGGCCGAACCATTCTATTATGTTGCAGCGCCAACCTTAATGATTGAATTATGCCGCGCTCGTAGCGCGCCGCACGGCAACCTTCATCTAGAGGGCAGCACCGCAAAAAAGCCGGATGATAGTGCATTGTGGGCTCATTTTTTAACCGCGGCACGCTTTGCAATCGCTCACAGCGCTTCCGATATTCATCTGGAAATTCGGCGCACGCAAGAACGCTCGCCAATCGGTTTTCGGGTAGCTGGCCGCCTGGTCCGCCCCTCGGCCTTCCATATGTTCACAGCGCATTTGACCGATATGGCCGCAATTATCTATTCTCGCGGCAACTCAGTTTCCGAATCAATCTTTAACGAAAATTATGCCCAGCAATGCCAAGTGCCAGCTACCATCGATAACCAGAAGATTCTGTTCCGCTTAGCCACCTTTCCACTGGTCAGCGGTACCGATGTGGTATTGCGTTTGCTGTTTCAAGACGACGCCCAAACCATTCGCTCGCTGGCAGACTTAGGCTATCTACCTGACCAAGTAGCACTGTGGCAACGCGCCATAGCCCGCTTAAGCGGTGCTACGATTGTCGCCGGCGTGGTCAATTCTGGCAAATCGACCACCATGCAAACCGTGCTAGCACGTATGCCGGTTTGGCATAAAAAATTTTCCATTGAAGATCCTGTTGAGTATCTAATCCCGGGGGTTTCTCAAATCTCGATAGCCCGCTCGCTCAGCGAGCAAGACCATCACAGCGACCCGTTTCTGACCATCAAACGGCAGCTCAAACGCGGCGACTTAGACGTCTGCTTTATCGGTGAGGTTCGAGACCGGCAGAGCGCTGCTTTGTTGCGCGACATTGCCGAATCCGGCCATCGTGCTTTCACCACACTGCATACTCCTTCTGCCATTGGCATTGTAGATCGTCTCTCCGATCACGAGCTCGGCATACCACGCGAAGTACTCGCGACACCTGGCTTTCTCAATCTACTGATCTACCAAACCCTGCTGCCCACACTCTGCCAGCATTGCAAAATACCTCTGGCTGAACTGATGCGTCCCGCAAATGCTCGAACGCATCACTTGGCCCAGCTCGCCGACCTGTTTCCAGACTCAGACCTGTTTACCCTAGCCGAAGGACTGACTGCCTATCTTGCACGCATTGTCCGCTGCTTTAAAATCGAACGCTTCGAGCACCCTCAAATGCCTGGCCTTTTTTGCCGTAACCCAAATGGCTGTGGGCACTGCCAGCGCGCAGGGCTACCTGAGTTAAATGGCTTACATCATCGCACGGTGGTCGCTGAAATGTTCGAGTTAGACCGATCCATGCTCCAATTAATCCGCGCCCATAAAAATCTAGAACTGCACCAATATCTTTACAACTTGCATAAAGCCCCGCTCGACGCGGCGTCGACCAGCGGTAAATCGGTCCTGGAAATTGCTCTTTATAAAGCCTTGCAAGGTGAGATCGATTTGCTTGATATCGAAGCAAAATTCGGCTCATTTCTACACTATGAACAACAGTTAAAACTGCATAGGAGCGCGCGATGCATTCGCCACCCCTGACCAAACTGAAGCAACTATGGCAAGTCATGAGTAGCAGATACAGGCCCAGTTTCAAGCGGCGCTTGCTCTGGGCCCAACGGCGCTTCTACCAAAAACGCGCTGAATTCTATATTGATCTTGCGAGTCAAATCGAAGCGCAGCCAGGGCAAACACTTGCCATATTTTTACAAAAATATGCCCTACGCTACCCAGGCGAACCCGTCGGCATTGTTTGCGCTCACTGGCTCATGCGCTTCGAAGAAACGGCCCGCTTCTCGCGAGCCGTCACCCATACACTTCCTCCCGAAGAGGTTACCGTGCTTGCCGTTGCTGAAGAATCAGGTGATCTTAAAATAGGGCTACGCACCTTAGCGACCAATATCGATGCCCTTGAAACCACCAAGCATTTATTCCTTTTAATCAATGCCAGCGCGCTCGTCGGCCTAGCCATTTTGCATATTTTTTTAGGCCTAATTGGCTATTGGATCGTGCCGAAAATCGAATCTGCGATGAACCTCGATAGCAACCTTTATGGACCCATTGCGCAAACCTATCATATATTTGCCACCGCAATCCGCATGGTTGGCCCAGGTTGGCTGGCCCTACTCGTAGCCGCCTTGATATGGGGCTCTTGGTCAATCAAAAACTATACCGGGCATTGGCGAGCATGGCTTGACCAACACGTTATCTTTTACAGCGTGCACCGAGATTTTGCCGGTGCGCTTTTCCTAGCGACAATCGCTTCCATCACCCAGAAAATTGGCGCACGTGCAATCAGCATCCACGAAGCCTTGTTACGCATTAAACCCTACGCGTCCCCTTGGCTTGCTGCGCACATTAAGCGGATTTTGCTCAATTTTGAAGAAATGCCCAATGCGGGCGGAGAAGCATTTGCCACCGGCATTCTTCAGCGGGAATTCCAGTATCGCCTGCAAGACATTAGCGAATACCAGAAACTTGATAGCGCGCTCCTAAGCGTCGCCCAATATATTCTGCGCGAAACACCAAAGCGTATTCAACGAACCGCTACGCTGATCCGCTATAGCCTCTCATTCTCAACTGTAGCGATCATGATGGGCCTGTATTTTGGACTACTTGGGATGATTAACGAATTCCAAGCATCTTCCGCCATGCAAAACATCATCCTGAGCCCCTAGTCGGCCACAGATTGGCTTCTGGTTAGCAGCAAAATCCACCCCCTTATTTCACTCACCCGATTTGGCAGACCACGATGAAGAAAAATCCACGACAACAACCCAGCACATTGGTAAGCACTGTGCACCATGCTCACACACTTAAAGATCGCCGTCAGCGCGGCTCTGTCATGGCTGAATATGGCTTAATGCTCTTGCTGGTCTCCTTTGGGCTAGTCGGCACACTGGTTTATTTTTCCACCAATAGCCATGTCACACACGCCAACACGCTGGCGATGGATCTCAACGCTCTAATTGGTACAGTGCGTACCGCGTATTCCGGCAATTACGGGGCAATTAGCAATACCGCGTTACATCAAGGCGGTTTTTTCCGCTCTATGCCGTCACTCAAAGATAATCACGGCACAGTAACCGTCTCACCCGGCAATGGCGTACTGATTGTGACCCCTGGCCAAATCAACACAGCCAGCGACGCCGTTCAATACCAAATCACTAATCTACCCGATATAGCCTGTTTACCGCTTGCCACGACCCTGGCGCGCAGCGCTGCACGACTCACGATCAATGCCAGCGAAGTTAAAGCGCCTGGCGGCCAACCCGACCCCTCTCAGATCCGCTGTTCAGGCGACGCGAACACACTCACCCTGGTGTTTGGCTAACCGTACTCACTCCGAGAAGCCCCATGAAAACCTTCACTGACATCGACGATTTAACCCATCTGCGCTGGCCCCCTTATCACCAGCACGCTGGGCTATCGCCAAGGCACGCTGGACAATCCTCCAATCTCGGCTGGCGCAGAAAATGCCAACGTGGTTTTATCACCATCGATATAGCATTAGCCATGACACTTTCGACAATTAGCATGGTTGCTGCGGTCTACAAAGTACACACTGAGATTGCGCAGATTTTTGCAAAATCGACCGGGCAGTATCTCTACACTTTACAAACTGGCGTCAATAACTATGTGCAAACTCACTATGACACGCTCTCCAATGGCGCAGCGATTACGCGTATAGAAAATTCGCTTGAGCCAACCGTCGCCGAATTGCGCGCACTCAAATTCCTGCTCCCCACATTTGCCGATACCAGCCCACTTGGACTCTCTTTTGCCACCCGACTCAAGCCAGAAAACTGTCCGGGCCTAGCCTGTTCAATCACGGGACTGATTTATTCTAAACAACCTTATCGTGATCAAGAAGGCACGCTGCGCATCGATTTGTTATCTCAGGCCAGATTGGCGGCTGGTGCAGATGCCGCCCTCTCCACAGCGGCCAATGGCGGCCAACTGGTTGGCGTGGATAATAAGTGGTGGCAAGCTAACCCGCTAGGCGACGTAGCCGGCACGCTTGCCGCACGAGTAGGCGCCGTGACAGGTAATTTAACTTGGCAACTGAAACAGCTTTACAAGCTAGATGGCTCACGCCCATTAACCGGCTCAATGAACGCCGGTGGACAAGATATCCTCCATGCCAAAACCATGGCGACAGAATGGATGGCGGCAAATCACGCCATGGTTCAAAAGAAACTCACCACTCACAATTTACAATTAACCCGCTTGGCGCAAGCAGGTGTGAGTTGCGATGAAGGACATGGCGCGATTGCCATCGATAGCTCTGGTTTTCTGTTGACCTGTCAAGCCGGTATTTGGCGCTCATCCAGCGCACAAAGTTTCACTGGCTGGCAGTCTCTGGAAGCGTCCGGATGCGTGCAGCAAAACGGCTTGCTACTCGCCACCTCACACTTTAATACGCATATGGTGGGCTACACCTCTGGCATTGTGCGCTTTGAAGACTATAAACGCGACAAATATGGGCAGGGCAAAAACAGTGCATTGATGCCAATCATGCAAGGGGAATGCTTCGCAATCCACGGCGCAGAAAGAGTCTGGTTTATGGGCATGTGAAGCGTTCGCACCTGCTCAGCTACCTGCTTGTGAGCCCTATTCCAAAGCCAACACATGCGCCAAACCGCATTCAGCTGCCTAGCTTAATTTATTACAGCCTTGCCGGCACAGCCATTGCCCTTATAGCCTGGTTTCCTGGCCACTGGCTAGTCAGTTTAGCGCTCCTACCATGGCTCTGGTGCAAAGCGCACATACACACTGGCAAGCGACGGCACTTTGGCTGGCCTATTACCTGACTGGGGCACGCGATATTCCACTGATATGCGCACGCTTTTTCAGCGGCCACGATGAGCTATCTGCCAGCTTGGGCTATATGCTAGGCATCGGTTTTTGGTTAGCGCAAGCTGTCTTGCTTGCAATACCCTGGTCTCTATTACACCCCACGTCCAAAGCACCTGCAGCAAAAACCATCATCCGGGTATTCATCGCCCTCTTCTGCACCAATCTGCCGCCGCTTGGCATCATTGGCTGGCTGTCTCCGCTGCATATCAGCAGCGCACTCTTTCCAGCTTGGGGAGGTTTAGGTTTACTCCTTGGCATCGGGACACTTTGCCTTGCAGCTGTATGCCCCGGCAACCGTAAAACGATATGGTTTACCTTATGCTTAGCTGGCCTGGCTCTAACCGCACATAAAAATGAAACTCCCCCGGCCATACCCGCCGGCTGGCTAGCACTTGATTTACAACTTGGCCGGCTTGATCAAAGCACGCTACCTGCATTATTTAAGCGCACCGAGCAAGTGCAAAGCGCGCTCTCACAAGCACTCGCCCAACCTGCCACCACAGTGGTTGTATTACCAGAAGAAATTATAGGACTCTGGCGGCCAGCTTTGGCTTTTTGGTGGCAAGGACAGATACGCCAAGCGGCGCGTCAGGGTCAAACTTTTTTACTTGGCGCCGATCTCCTTAAGCAGGAAATTCCGCTACGCTACACCAATAGCGTATTGGCATTTGGCCACTACCCAGCTCGCTTAGATAGCCGTATGCCGATGCCAGCCGGCCTCTGGCGCCCAGGCAGCGCAATCAGCGCAGTAGCCGGAAAACTCAGACAACCTTACCTCAAACTTGGCGACCTTCAAGCCGCGCTTTCGATCTGCTATGAAGATTTTTTATGGTGGCCGCATTGGCGCCTATTCTTCGCGCCACCGGAGATCCTCATTAGCGTGGCAAACCAATGGTTTAACAGCGATTTGCCCCTAGCCGAAATGCAACAACAAAGCATCCATTCCCTGGCTCGACTGGTTAGGGTTCCAATCGTGCGCTCGACCAATCGCTGATCACCCCCCTACTAATTGGCTAATGATTCATTCTAAGGCGTGTATTGACTTGCATTGTCACTCCAATCGTATAAGATAAAACAAACCTCATTAGCACAGGTCAGTGCTAATGAAATATTCGCGGTTTGGCTCTGTTCATTTTGAATGGCCGCGGGTCTCTCTGGCTTAGAGCTTTTAACCCTAATGGGGAACTTATCCTTCCCCTGATAGGGTGCATGGTGAGTTCCTTTTTTTATTTGAAGAGAACCATCATGAATCAAATGACTCAGCTCGATGAAGCCCAAGTATCTGAATATCAAATCACCGGCATTCACTACTTAGCTTCTACATACAAAAAACCGCTCAAAGTAAGCCAATTTGGCCAATCCACCCAGCCCTTTTTAACCTGGTTTTTTTCAGTTGTTCGGGGCAAAGCCAAGGGTATTCGTTGGTTGAGTCTGGACTGGATCTCCCCAAAACGTTTACTCCAACTAAGATGGGTTAATATTGTGAGCAGCGACGCTCAGTCACGCTTGCTTGATGAAGCATTGGTTGAAATAGATGACATCATCAACCCCTTAGATCAATATTAACTACATTATTTTTAAGCAAAATGCTTAAGCTTTGAAAATCCTGTCATATCGGCGGGATTTTTTTATGCGCTAAAGCTTTTTCACGAAAAAATTGACCACTTAATATAACGCCCAAACTTTTGGGTCTAGCTGTACGACTCGCTCATTTTAATGGACCCAGACATAGACGCCTGCAAGAAAGCATGGCAATATACCAACTAGCTCGGGATGTTCGAGCGTTTGCGTATATCGCTTGATAAATACGCACTGATACCCGATTCGGCTGCCGAAAGGTCGGGTGAAAAAAGCAGTGTACTTCACCCTCACCTCCAGGTTGCTGCAAACGTGGCGCTTCCAACCCTGGGGGCTGAGCTACTCGTCGCAGCCCGAACGGCTGCGATTACTCTTATCTTGACGCGGAAGCTGCAATTTTCCCCGCTAAAAATCACCCTACTCGGGCCAACAAAATAAGCGCCAAAATCACCGTTAACGCCCCGCCAATACGCGTCGCCAATTGCGCAAACGGCATTAACCGCATGCTGTCAGCCGCCGTGAGAATCGCCATATCGCCAATCCCGCCCATACCGCTATGACAGGCATTGATCACCGCACTTTCGACCGGATGCAAACCAACCCAACGCCCAACCGCAAAGCCCACTGTTGTTAATGTCAACACAGTCGCAATAATCGTGACGCAATTCGCCAGCGTAAAAGCGGCTAGCAGCCCCTCCCATGGCGTCAGCGTCAAGCCAATGCCAAACAATAATGGATACGCCACGGCGCTACAGAAAAAATGATGCATCATCTGCGCACCATATTCCAATTTAGGCGAGACAGTGCGCGTCAATTTAACCAGCACCACCAGGCACAGCATCACGATCGACGCCGGCCATGCCGTGCATTGATGCACCAATAGTCCAATCATATAGAAACCCAATGCGACCATGCCGGCCCCTGCTAACGGCTCCATTGTCATCGGCGGCAGATTATTTTCTCTAGCTGGGGCACTCATCAATAGCCCACAACCTTCTCCGCGATAGCACGGATAACGCTTACCAAACTGATAATATAAAGCGGCACAGATAATCGCCGTCAAATTACCCAGCACCACTGGCGGCACGACCTGCGCAAAGAGTTGAGGTTGCGGCAGCTGTAAAATTGCCGCATAGCCGAATGTCAGCGGAATCGCCCCCTCACCGAGGCCACCGGCCATAATGGGAATCACTAAATAGAAAAAAGTATCATATGCGCTACGGCCAAACGCTAGACCCGTCAAAGTACCGACTAACGCTGCGGCAATCGAGCCTGCCGCCAATGGGATAAAAATTTTAGCGCAACCTTGAATCAACACCTGTCGATCCATACTCAGCAAGCTGCCAACAACAATGGCAGCGGTAAACAGGTAAAGAATCTTGGTTGCATGCCAAAACTCACCAATCGAGCGCACTAAATCAGCGGGTATCCACTGGTAATGTACTAAGCATGAGGGCAATAAGAGCGTCACAATCACCGGCCCGCCAATGCGCCGTAAGCCAGGCAGACGTGCGCCCAACTCTGAGCAGGTAAAACCAAGCACGGCAAGCGTGGCGAACATCACGGAAATTTCGCTAGGCAGCGTACCCCAAATTAAAAAAGCGCCTAAACAAGCAAAAATGGCGCAATACAGAGGCAGTGGCACAATGCCAATACGAAACTGTAACAGCTGCCGCCACCCAGCTGACCAAGCTCGTGACCGTAGTGCATAAAAATAGCTTTTAGAGACCGGCAAACCTTTGTATAAAACAACTTTTGTCCGCCCGCGAAATAGCTTAGAACGCATTAGATATGCACGACACCTATGCGCCCAATGCATTTTGGATTGAGGTTCCATAAACGCTCCCTTTTACGCCGATCATTACAGTTGAAAGGAGTGCAAGTAGCTTCTCTTTTTGATAACGACAGGCCGTATTATTTTATTTATATCGATTCAAGCAAACGGTATTCCGCTTCGCTTAAATTGAGATGCCGCTTAGTATGGCGAGGTTGTTTCAGGCCCATAAAAATATCTTTAGGGACCGCCCCAAATAGTTTTTTGATGGTGCTCACACGCGCTTGCGCCAACGCCTGGGCTGTTGGCAAAAAATCAAGCCGCGTCAGCTGAATCAGAGCATCCTGCGTTAAATATTTTTGCCAATACACAGCGCGCTCAAAGATGCTGCGACATTTATGCTTGACTGCTTGCAACGCTTGATGGCCTTCGTGCGATGAAATCAAATCCCGATACTGCGCAGATTTGATAATCCGAGCATAGCCGTCGACTTCAACCAACAGTAACGCAATCATAAAACCGTATGGAGAAGCAAAACCAAGGCGAACCTTAGCAGGTTCCCGAGCTTGTAAGATCGAATAAGAAAGCCCTTTTTGCTTCAATCCGTCAAGTTTGCCTAGCATGCGTTTTTGTTCTGCGTTAATGAGCTTACGCACTTCGGCAATACGGTTCGAAACTTCAATCAAAGCCCAGTCGGCATAAGGATTATCATTACCAGATAATGACCAAAGGGCGCGCAACGCAGCGGCCACGCGCTTGCCCCCGGCGCTCGGAGAGCCTGATTCTCCAGGCCGAATTGCCAAACCGAGGAAAAGCCGCATTGCATGCACCGTATGCAACTCCATCGTATCTTCCACTTGAGCAGCAAGCTGCCCCAACGATTTAATTTTGCGCGCATCGCTAATGGGTACAAGTGCGTCTGCACTTTGCCGCGCAGCATACGTTGCCTGCATGTGTTTCAGGCTTTGTTCGCGCTCACAAAAAAGCTCATAACGGGCAAAAAACGGATCGGCCGGATCAGGCATATCCGATTGCAGTAAGTGCCACACAATTTTACGCTCGGCCTCCAGATCATAATGGTCTGGAAAAGGCGAATCCGCCGAAGTCGCAAACGCATTAAGAGCAGAGTTCCACCGCCTGGGCCGTAATGGTGCTTTAGTGACCATCACGATACTCCGTACGCGCCTGATGAGCCGCTGAACAACGCACTCTCCATTGAATAAACTCAACCATTAGCAGCACAAGCCACGCAACAATCTTAAGATAATAGGCAAACCATACAAGGTAGAAAAAATACAGTCCATCCGAACGCATCCAAAAACGATTGAATTGCCGCTCAAAGTCGCCCATTTCGCTCAGTAATATATCTGTACGAGGCTTCCAGCTCATCACTTTCTCATTTTCACATTCAACGCAGCAAATAACGTGGTCAACGTGAACTGCGGAAATTCGCCATGGAGCGCAATGTAACGCTCGCGATTGTCTTGACGCTCTTGGCAAATTTTTTGCCAGATGCGGTAAATTTGATGAATTTGTTGTAACGGCAGATTAACCGCTTTAGCCGGCGGCACGACTGCCAATGCTTTGCGTAATCGGCCCACCTGTGCGCGCGTCACTTGAGGGAAGATACTTCTGAGCAACGCTAGGCTAGCTTGCGCTCGTACAAAATACTGGAGCGCCGCGTCCTCCCACTCCATCGATTCAATATGCTCGCACCGAAAATTCAATGTATGAGCATGAATTAACACGCGCACCGAATTCATCGCCAACAGTCGATTCATCAAGCCCTCAATATCCGGATCGCGCAAGATCTGCAAAGTAGCGCTGGAGAGCCCTTCCAGCTTGGCATGAGCTCTAATAGACGTGATTAATTCAAGTAACGCAGAGCGGCGCAGATCGTTTGAATTCAATTCAATCAACCGATCATCCAGGCGGCAACCTTGCGCCAAGCAGGGCAATGTATTTTTGGGTTGAATATTTTTATTTTCAGTTGAATTATCAGCGCTTACATTACCCGCTGACAATTGACTGACAGGATTTTGGGCATTCACGCATGAGGCAAGCTTGGCTTTAATGTCCTTAGCACTAAATTTACGCGCGAGCTGGCTCATATGCATTCCTGCCCGCAAAGAGCCTGCTGCACTGCGATTATTGGGTTATAAAATAGATAATAAGGCAAGAAGTTACATAAACTCTCTAGCCCGTTCCTGCTCAAAACTAGTGAGCTAATCGTCGACATCGGCGCTTCCCTTGATTCGCTATAAATGGTTTAACACACTGACCTCCGGCGCTATCGCCCCTCTTGGGAAATCCAACTCTTTCCTTTTTCACTTTATTTTCAGTGACTTAGGTTAAAAAACAGTTAAAGCAATCACTCTAAAACCATCTTTATGTATCAATATATGCCAGTTATTTTTGTTTAACAAGAAAAATTTGCAGTGACGCTACTTTTTCTGGCAGGTACATTGTATGACATGGACATACATGCACGAATCAAACAAAAGCGCCTAGAAAAAAAGTTTTCGCTAGAAGAGCTTGCCCAGAAAGTAGGAGTTAAAAGTTGGCAGGCCGTTCAGCATTGGGAACGGGCGGAAAATAAAGGCGGTACAGCGCCGCATAGAACCCGGCTGCCTGCTGTCGCTGAAGCGCTAGGGGTATCGCCAGAATGGCTGCAATTTGGGGACGAAGCTATTTCTGCCCGAAAACGGGCCAAGAAAGACAAACCACTCTTAGCGTTTGAACAAAAATTAATTAGTCATCATGAAAATCTAACGCTTACCGTACGTCAGTTGATCCAAAAATTAATCGATGCGGATAAAGTGGGAGCTTTGCCAAATAACGTAGTGGCAGCACTTGATGGCGTTTTAGGTGTATATCTGGAACTGCGTCAAGCATTTCAGAATAAAAAATCGCAAAAAACCAGCGCGCCCTAACCAACCTGTGCTTTGCCATGAAAACTAAAATCATCCCCGTCACGCCTTTTAAGCAAAACTGCACTCTACTCATCTGTGAGGCGAGCAATCGCGCAGCAGCAGTAGACCCTGGTGGAGATTTAGAGCGTATCGAGGAGCAAATCGATAAAGAAGGCGCCACTTTAGAGAAAGTGTTTCTAACGCATGGCCATCTTGATCATTGCGGCGGCGCACAAGCACTGGCGCGCAAATATCACGTGCCCATTGAGGGGCCTCAGAAAGAAGAACGTTTTTGGCTAGATTTATTGCCAGAGCAAAGCGTACGCTTTGGCTTTCCAGCCGCCAGCGTATTTGAACCTGACCGCTGGCTAGAAAACGAAGATCGTGTGTATTTCGGGGAAGAAATGCTAGAGGTCTATCATTGCCCAGGCCACACACCGGGGCATATTATCTTTTTTAGCCGAGCGCATCGCTTGGCCATGGTAGGCGATGTATTGTTTGCTCACTCCATCGGCCGCACCGATTTTCCTCGCGGCAATCATGCCGAGTTGATTCATTCTATTCGGAGCCGCTTATGGCCTCTTGGAGACGATGTGACTTTTATTCCTGGGCATGGCCGCACCTCTACTTTTGGGCAAGAGCGCAAAACCAATCCACACGTTGCAGATAGGTTAATTTCATAAGCCTAGCGCTTGAATTAAGGTATTAGGCAAGTGATAGGCATATTCTAAGGCAGAGGGTCCAGCAGGGATCGGCACTTATGGCGTCCCTCCCAGACCTGACTTGCTCTGACTCGCCAACCCGGCCATCCCTCTATACGAATGATATAGATCTAGCCGACGCAAGCTTGAAGGTCTTAAGCCAGCACTTCACATTCTTGATATCTTCGAACGCAACAAGATCACGCTCAAGAACTCGGATGTTTTGCCGGAAATTTTTGATTTCAATAGCAAGATTTCGTAAAGCAATATCTGGGGACAGTTCCTCGAAAGACCCGATTCCATAAGTATGTCGAAATGTGGCTTCGACATGCAGGATTTCTTGATCCAGTTCGCGAACTTGCTCTTTCAAGACCTTGTTGTAGTGTTTCAGCCGGTTTTCGCTGATGCCGTTGATCGAATGCTGATCGATATGCTCCAGTTCCAGTTGCAACTCCAACAACTGTAATAGGTTGTTCTTGGTATAAGCGGCATTGACGCGTTGCATCAGCTTGGTTTTCCGATCACGTTCTTGCGGATCAGCTTCGCGATCGGGGTGCAGGGCACTGGCTAGTTTGCGATAAACCTCACGGATCGAAAGGCTAATCTGCGCCTGCTCTTCGTGTGCGCGAGCTTCTGCCGCAAGTTGTTTGGGTGATTTTTTTCTTGCCGCCCGGCGTGCTTCCCGCGCTGTGGTTTCGGCTTCGGCTTTCACTTGTTGTTGCTCGATATGCGCTTGAGCGTGTTGCAATAAATCTTCCGGCGAGCTTATGTCCAGATCGTCGCCTAGATTGACACCGAGCATCGCCTCCAACATCGACTTCATATCGTCGACTTCGGTAGCAGTTTCGCTGTCGTAGTCGATCGGGTTGTATTTATTGTAAATGGTTTTCAAACTCTCCTCTTCGTCGATCAGATCACGCGCCCAATCGACAATGACGGCTGCGGTCTTGCGACGTTCTGCTTGGGTGAGTCCCTTTTGGCCATAAGCCCG
The DNA here is from genome assembly GCF_024582735.1 of Mycoavidus sp. SF9855. NCBI lineage: Bacteria > Pseudomonadati > Pseudomonadota > Betaproteobacteria > Burkholderiales > Burkholderiaceae > Mycoavidus > Mycoavidus sp. SF9855. Next base: position 760,843 of record NZ_CP102085.1, on the reverse strand, counting down.
ATCGAGGCAATGTACCATCTGGATTTGCAAAGCGGTCGAAGTCTGTTCAAGAGGCAAGAGATCGTTGACGTATTGTTGTTGGAACGCGGATGCCATGGTTTCCCAAGCGCCAAGCCGCTTGCGTCGCTTATCAATCTGTTTGATCAGAGAGTTGAACGCTTTTTGTTCTTTCGACAGCGCGAGGTTGTTTTGATCAGAGGCAATACTGACAGACCAATTGTTGGTTCTGGTCATAGGCTGATTTTTTACTGAAAGCAGGAGAAAAATAATAATTGTACATATTTTAACTTGAGATACAAGTTTTAGCCTCATTTTTCAGCGGCTGCATCACGGGCTGCATATTCCCGCCGCACTATTGATTGAAGGCCGTGCTGCCCCCGAATTTTGTTCGGCAAAACTAGAAGCCCTAAAAGAGATAAGGGTTTGCGGGCTATACCTTTCTATTGATTACAGAACGGCTTCTCGGCTAACCCTTTGATTTTTGTATATTTAACGGAGCCTGTTAATCCGTTAGCCGCAGCTTCGAGCCTGCGCGTCTTACCCTATGAGGCATACAGCTACGTAGCCTCATAGCATTTTTTCTCTAGTGAGAGAGCACATTTCAGGGCAAATTCCGCCGCATCGGAGCCTTGCGCCAGCTTAAATTTCTTTCTTTTCTTAAATATTCATCGGCTCGCTTCAAAGCAATCTTGCCACGGTCAAAAGTAGTGCCCAACGGCTTCCCTAGCTCAGTAGATTTCGAAACGACTCTTGAAAACATATTGCCACCTTACTTCTTTAATACTTCCTTCTTTAATACTCCCTTATTACTCTTTCACTATAGAGTATTTTTTTAAATCTATTGCTCTAATCTCCGCTATCACGGTGAACTGGCACAAACGACCTCCTAATATCGCTACAATGATTATCACCCAAACACCCCCATTCGCGTCGCACTACGCGCTACATTGTGGGAAGGGGCATAAATGTGGGGAAAATGATGTCGGCGCGAATAACGTTAACATCACACAATGTTCGTTGATCGTCTACGCGATCTAAAAGCAGAATGGTGCCGTGGACCGGCACCCAATAACCATTAAAAAATAATAGAATTTCTGTAATTTGGCGTAAAAATGGCGTAATTCATACTAAAATTTCCTTTCAAAATGGATAGGTGAGACGTAGTTGAGTTGACCTTGCCTATCTCTTATTTAAAGGGAGGGGTATGAACAAAGTAGAACAAGATGAAGCCATCGGGAAGAATTATGTGGGTCACACCACCAAAATCCATTTGGCAGTCTATTCTATTGGAAAACCAATTGAATCTAGTATGACAGGTAGCCAGATTAATGACTGCACGACGGCACCTGATCTGATCGGCACGTTACCGAAATGAGAGTTTGGTTGCTATGGCTTGCGCTTTCTTATGGTTGCCTATGTGCAATGTCAACTCGCCCTAACGAGAATGAGGAGTGCAAGCGCGGCAATGCGGTCGGTGTACACTCTAAACTCAAGGCGAACGAACCCTATTATCACTATGCCCAGGAAGCGGATCGTATCACCGACGAAATTATGCGCTCAGATGCGATTGATGGAGCATTCCGTTTGAGCTCTATCCATGCAGTTACTTCGCCAATCACCAGAGTGCAGCGGCCAGGGGCGGAAGATATGGATGTCCAATCAAAAGAAGATGAAAAGAAAGGCCCATGGAAAAGCGGAAAGCGAGACTGCGGAGAAGGCTGCAAGCGCCCTAATCGAGAAAATATTGACTTCCCCAATACGCATGTCAGCCGTATCACGATAAATCTCAGCACGGCGAAAATGTCGCTGACATGGAATAACCCGCGCAACTTGCTTTTACCTACCCGCACCTACAAAATTTCTGCGGGAGCTGGTCGCTGTTGCAATGACTGCGATGACGAGACTGTCAATAATACCGTAGATACATTATGCACTCCCAGGGGTAAATTCATTGTGCACAGTAAGGCTGCTGTGCTAAATAGCTGGGCTAAGAATCCGATCTATTTCGGCGGCAGAGACATTGCTATACATTCTGGTCCCCTACCAGATTATCCAGCATCACACGGTTGTATACGTACTGAGGAAGAGGGATCAGCGATTGTCCACGACAACTCACTATATTCTGCTAAATATGCTGCTAATCCTGCACTCGGGCTAGAGGAGCGCCGTACTCAAGTTATTGTAAAGGGTAATTGGAAAAGCTCGCACTGCTACCTCCAGGGAAAAAAGGGGGAACTGCCCGTGCTCAGGAAGGAAATATGCGAGCTAAAATCGAAAGGCGGAGGATCCGAGTCTCTTGAAAATTCACCGAGAGTGATCCAAACTGGGGGCTGAAGTGCCATAAACGACTTCTCAACGGCTGGACTGAGTCTCGCCTTCCCAGGAGACGAACAATTCTCGTTTCCGCCTCAGCCCCCAGTTTGGATCACTCTCCATCATCACAGAAGGTTGAAGCGAGATGGATATCCTGGGTACTTCTGGCGCTTTTTAAATAGGCGTTGGCGAGGTCAAGTGCTTGCTCCGCAGAGAGCGCACTCCGTGGTGACGATAAGATGCTACCCAACATATTGTTCCCTTATTATTGTCTGTTATAGCGCCAAGTGAGCCAGAAGAAATTGAACCGGATAACTGTCAGATCAGATCTGAACTAATACAAATTAAGCGTTAGCTACGAGAGCCAAATTTTTACCGCTTAATGACGCTTTGAATTTAATCCCGCAGCTAACGCTTATTGCTGATTTGTTGCTCTCACTTAAGCAAAACGATTCGCTTCTCCCACAGCTCCGCGCTGCTGTAAGAGCTGTTTATTCATCTGACTTAAGCCTCTCGCATCTTGAATATTGGCGTCTGTCAAAGTCAGTTTGACACGCATCGAACTCCAAGAAAGGCTTGCTTGATAGCGTCCCTCTTTTTCGCTGACCTGCCAGACACGGACTACTTCGCGGTTACTCGTAGTTGACAAATGGACGCTATCGGCCATCTCTTTCCAAGCAAGCCCATGAATTGGTCCATCAAAACCTCGCAACACCGTTAGACATTGACCCAAGCTCGCGCTCCATAGCCGTACCGTCTGGTCATCACTACTCGAGACGATCTGCTGGCCACTTGATGTATACACCACGTTCTTAACCCAGCCGGTATGCCCTTCCAAGATGTGAACGGCCTTCCCACTGCGCACGTCCCACAGTCGTACCGTATGGTCATCACTGCCGGAGGCAATCTGATAACCACCAGGCGAATACGTCACGCTACGAACCGGTTTGGTATGTCCTTGTAAAGAGTGGATGGCCTCCCCACTGTCCGCATCCCACAACCGTACCGTCTTGTCTAAACTGCCCGAGGCAATCTGTTGACCGCTAGGCGAATACGCTACGCTAGTAACATTGTTGACATGCCCTTTTAAGATTTGCTCAACCTTCCCACTACCCACATTCCACAAACGAACCGTCTTATCCCCGCTACCCGAAGCGAGCTGCTGGCCGCTGGGCGAATACACTACGCTAGTAACCATGCCGACATGCCCTTTTAAGCATTGATCGACCTCCCCGCTGTCCACATTCCATAAGCGAACCGTCGCGTCCCCGCCCGAAGCGATCTGCTGGCCGCTGGGCGAATACACTACACTAGCAAGAACGCCAAGATGCCCTTTTAAGATGTAATTAGTCTGCCCACTGTGCGCGTCCCACAAACGTATCGTCGTGTCCTGACTGCCCGAGGCGATCTGATGACCGCTCGGCGAATACGCTACACTTGTAACAGCCATGACACGCCCTTCTGAGGTGTGACTGGTCTCCCCACTGTACGCATCCCACAGCCGCACCGTATTGTCGCCACTAGCAGAGACGATCTGACGACCGTTCGATAAATACGCCACGCTCGAAACAAAGCCGGTATGCTCTCTGATGGTCTGGCTCTTCCCGCTGTCCACATCCCATAACCGCACTGTTTTGTCAGCACCGCCCGAGACGATCTGACGACCATTGGGTGAATACGCTACGCTTAAAACCCTGCCGTCATGCCTTAGTAAGACGCGTTGGAGTTCTCCGCTATGCCTGTCCCACAGTCGCACGCTACCGTCATCACTGCCCGAAGCGATCTGCCGACCGCTGGGTGAATACACCACGCTAGTCACGTCCCCAACATACTCTTCTTCGTCTATTAAAGTATGTTCAAGTTCTTCGCTGCGCACGTCCCATAATTGCACGTCCCCGCCCGCACTGCCGGTGGCAATCTGATAACCATCGGGCGAATACGCTACGCTAATCACTTTGCCGGCTTCCAGGTATAAGGTATCGCTGGGTTCTCCGCTGTGCGCGTCCCATACTTGCACACCCCAGTTACTGCCGCCTGCCGCAATCTGATGGCCGTCGGGCGAATACACCACGCTCGAAACGTCGTCCTCATGCTCTGTTAAGGTATGGCTGAGTTTTCCGCTATATGCATCCCACAAACGCACCGCTTGGTCATCACCGCCGGAGGCGATCTGATGACCACTAGGCGAATACGCTAAGCTCAAAACATTGCCGGTATGTCCTTGTAAGGTACAGATTTTCTCCCAGCTCGAGGTGTTATAGATGTTAATCGTGCCGTTTTTAAGACCCACTGCACACGCCTTACCATCGGGAGAGCACGCACAGGAATTGACTTCGCTTTCTTCTTGAAGATAGGGCCCTTCACCAAACCGTACCCCTTCCATCTTGGCCCCACTTAAATCCACCTGACGCAGCCAACTTCCACTTAGATTGGCTCCCCTCAAATCCGAGCTTTGTAATTGAGCCGAATCAAATATCCCGTAACTTAAATCCGCGCCTGGCACGCGGATTCCTTTAAGGTCTTTATGACTCAAAGACACACCGGCTTTCACCAACAACGTCAGCGCGTTAGCTGCAATAGCCTGCACCTCTTCTGTTTTGGATCGTTCTACCCAGTTCAATAATTTCTCTTTTAACTGCGCATCTTGGTGGACTTGCTCTCTTAAAAACGTAAATATATTTGGATCATTAACAAGACACACCAATTCAAAAAGTCTCGCTTTTTCGACTACCTGCTCGAGCTGCTTTGCCTCTAATAGGTTTTGCAATTGACGCAACGCAAATTGCTTGAACCCTTCATCTGAGCAAATTAAATCCCGCTGATATTCAGTTCGAATCCACTCTTTAATTAAATGTAATTTCAGCGCAGGAGAATCGATGAGATCGCCGTCACGAGTCACCGTCGTTAAGGCTTCAAACAAAGCTTGTCGGTTGGAAAAATCCAGTTGGTTCTCTATTTCCTCTCGAACTTCAAGTGGCAGCGCCGAAAAACTGGATTGATTGGACTTTTGTGCTGTTGAGTAAGGTAAATTGGCAAGGCTCGAAATAGGATTCAACATAAATGTCTTGTTCAATAGAAAAAAATAAAACTAGCCAATCAAGAAAGTAAAAATGGAATGACAAGTAACCAGTGAAAGTGGCTGAGCGTAGCAAGCATGTCCTAAATCCTACCACTTAATGACGCTTTGATTTTTGCCGCCGCGGCTAACGCTCATGGCGTCATGATTGATTTAACCTACGCAAAGTAACTCGGCTCTCCTACGGCGCCGCGCTGCTGTAAAAGTTTTTTATTCAACTGACTTAAGCCTTGTGCGTCCTTGATATCGGTGTCTGCCAAAACCAATCTGCCATAAGCTGTATTCCAGCAGAGTCTGACTTGAAAGCACCCATCCTCTTCAATCACACGGAAAACTGAGGTATCTCTACAGCCGGTAAGCAAGTAGGTGCCATCAGCTGCTTCCTTCCAGGCAAGGCTTTGAATGCTTCCCTGAAAACCACGCACCACCGCTAAACGCTGGCCCGAACTTATGTCCCACAACCGCACTGTCCTGTCCTCACTGCCTGAGGCGATTTGTCGACCGCTCGGTGAGTACAGCACACGTGTAATCGGGCCGGTATGCCCGTGCAATGTGTGGCTAGACTCTCCGCTGGGCGCGTCCCACAAGCGCACTGTCGCGTCCTCACTGCCCGAGGTGATCTGCTGCCCATTGGGCGAATACGCTATGCTCAAAACATAGCCGGCATGTCCCTGTAAGACATGCTCGGATTTTCCACTGCGCGCGTCCCATAGACGCACCGTCATATCACAACTGCTCGAAGCAATTTGATGACCGCTAGGTGAGTACGCAACACTAGTAACCCTGGTGGTATGCCCTTGTAAGGTGCAGATTTTCTCCCAGCTTGAAGTTTTATAGACGTTGATCGTACCGTCGTGGAGGCCCACCGCACACGCCTTTCCATTCGGAGAAAACGCACAGAAATGTACCTCGCCCTTTTCTTGGAGATAAGGCCACTCGCCAAATCTCACGCCTTCCATTTTGGTTTCGCTCAAATTAGCTTGGCGTAGCCAGCTCCCGCTAAGATTGACGCCGCTCAAATCTGCTCCTTGTAATTGAACAGAATCGAATACGCCATAACTTAAATCCGCGCCAGGCACGCGGATTCCTTTGAGATCTTGATGATTGAATTGCACGCCAGCTTTCACCAACAGCGTGAGCGCGTTCGCTGCGATGGTCTGCACCTCTTCTGTTTTAGAGCGCTCTACCCAATTCAATAATTTCTCTTTCAGCTGAGCGTCTTGGTGAACTAGCTCTCGAAAAGATGTAAATACTTCAGACGCATTGAGCAGACATACCAGCTTAAAAAGGCTAAATTTCTCTACCACCTTATCAAGCTGAGCTGAATCTGAAAGCGTTTGCAATTGACTCAAGGTAAATTGCTTTAACCCTTCGTCTGAGCAGATTAAAGTCCCTTGATGTCGAGCTTGAATCGTATCTTTGATTAACTGTAATCGCAGCACAGGCGAATCGATAGATTCCCCATTACGAGTCGCCGTCGTCAGTGCTTTAAACAACGACTGCCGACTCGAAAAATCCAACCGACTTTCTATTTCCTGCCGTACTTCCAGTGGCAGCGAAAGAAAAGCAGATTCGGTGGATTTTTGTGCCGCTGGATAACGCTGATTGATCGAGCGCGAAATAGAGTTCAGCATAAATCTTGTTCAATTAAAAAATAAAATTATTTCGATAGTTAATTTCTTGCTAAGGCTGCCCAGTCATCTTCTGCGTGACGACACTTTGGGTTCAGACACCATAGTTATCACGCTTATCGCTTATTTACGGGCTTCTGCTAAACAAGGGGGCGGTGGTGCAGTAATGTACTGCTGCTACCCGACATATGGCACCGAGTTGAGCAAATCTACCCCGATCCCAATAGTGCAGAAAACGGCCGTTTATTGCACCATAGCCGGCAACAAGTATGATGTGCCGACAAGCCTTTCGGTGTCATTCCAAAATCTCGTTCCAACATTCAAAGTGTAGCTATATTTAAAATTAAGGGCTTGTTGGACTTTCCGCCATGCTGCTCGGATATGTGTGATCTTCACCGATAATTGGCATCAAATCTTCAGCACTAAGTGGCGCCCTCCTATCCTTGCACGTTGAGTCTGAATCATGGGATATGCCTCATATTACCCCCGGAAGATGCGCTCTGACCTCTTCCTAATCTTCGACATTTGTGCAACAACGCCTGTTCATGCGCCTGATGTAGCAAGTACGGCCTAGATACACACAAATTATGTAACAAGCTTAAATATCAGTGGTAATATCACCGCAATACTTGTCAAGGTCGTAGTATTTGATTTTCACATTAGGGTATTTTGCTTCGATATCCCAACCGCCACATACAAGATCGTCGTCTGAGAACGCGATCTCTTTTATATTTGGTAGGTCGGGCCACTTATGCATATCCGCTTTGCTAGAATGAATAAAACAATTATAAATATTCAATTTCTCCAATTTTGGAAATCTTCCTAAAAAATCAAAGATTTTCTCTTCATCAACTTGATTCTGGCCAGTGCCAGCAAGGTTTAATTTCTTAATATGGTTTACGGTAGGCCACATAAGTGGTAAATCAGAAGTAACCTTATCTTGTGTAGCCGTGTAATCCCTTTGTGCAATAGAAGTAGTATCTACTAAATTGAATTTAAGCTTATGACAATAAGCCAAGACCAATACTTCCAACTTAGGAAATTTGCTCAAAAAAACCGATAAATTCTCATCTTTGAGATATTTATGATTAGAAAGTTTTAAAGTTTTAACATCGCTTAAAGTAGGCCACTCATTTTCTGAGTTAAACGCCAACTCGTCACATCGACGAAGATCTAAATAATCTAAATTAGGGAGTTTTTTTAATAAAACGGCAAGATTTTTGTCAACTAAATTCTTGTTATTATAAAAGTAAGCAACTTTTAAGTTGTTTAGGGTTGGCCATTGATTCACCAAATTGAATTCGATAAAATGACCGCCTGGAAGGCCAAGCTTTTCCAGATAAGGAAATTTTCCCAGTAAAGCGGGTAGATTCTCATCATTAACTCCATAGTCAATCATTAAAGATTTAACCGTTATATTTGGTTTTATTTTTACTAAATCTTGGGCCTGTAACTCAAAACCAGATCTCAGTTTGATATATTTTAAGTTAAATAGAGTTAATGCTTTTTCTAGGTATTCGACATTACGTAATATTATATCTTTAATTCCTTCGTTTGCTATTTTTTCTAAAATTTTACAAACTAAGCGTAGTTTTAATAAATTTTTCTTATACAAATGACCTGTCTCGAAAACAGTTAGCCATATGTCTAACGGGCATTTTTCAGCTAAGGATAGCTTTTTATCACCGGCTGAATCAGATGGCGATACTCTCTCCTCTTCTAAGGGAGCACTCTTAAGGGTAGTTAATGCATTAGCTTGAAAAGCAAGCGACGAAGTATAGCCAACCTCTCGCGTATTCTTTACCTGTGGAAACATGCCACCTCCAACACTTTAAAACGTATGATAAAAGACACTAGACGGACCAGCGGGGGCATTTAAACAGAAAATGACGGTTCGCTCTCACGCATTCATCATAGAGCTTCAATGCTAGTGCTCGCCTGAATTCTTTCGTAGATCAAATGAACTCAAATTCCACCAAAGCGCTAAAAATATAGCAAGTATGACAACAAATATTTTTGATAAAAATCTAGCGCTGCTTAATCAATTGCAATTTTCAGTATAGGAGCTTGATACGGAAGATGCAAAGCAAGCGGTAGAAACGAGTTGCCTCACATTAAAAGTAACCCAAGAGTGGTAAAAAAGTAATACGTTGACTCACATCATTGGTAACCGAAGAAAGGACGGTTATCGATGATGAAAAAGCATGAGAAGCAAGCGTATTTGGAAGCGATACGAAAGCGCTACCGAAAAGCCAAGCGATGTGACAAAAGCAAGATATTGGACGAATTTTGTGCGGTGTGCGGCTACCATCGCAAATATGCGCTGCGGCGCTTAAACGAGCCGAAAAAACAAGCTACCAGAAAAAAGCCAGGCAAGCCATCGCGCTACGATTGCGCCAAGGTGATGGTGCCGTTACGCGCCATTTGGCTTGCTACCGATCAAATGGCCTCCAAACGCCTAAAAGTTGCCATACCGCTCTGGCTACCGCACTATGAGGCTATGCGTGGTGAGATGGCTAATGAGGCACGTCACAAGCTTCTGGCTATGTCATCTGCTACGATCGATCGCTTGCTTGCACCGGTACGAGCTCAAACAGGCAAACGAGGTTTATCAGGTACAAAACCAGGAACCTTGCTTAAAAATAAAATCCCTTTGCAAGGCTGTCATTGGGATATATCACAGCCGGGTTTTATCGAGGCCGATACGGTGGCACATTGCGGCCCAGGCTTAGCAGGGGATTTTGTCTGGAGCCTAACCATGACTGCCTTTACTCCGGGTGGACCGAATGTCGTGCTACCTGGGGCAAAGGCGCTAAGGGTGTCATGAAGCAAATTCAAGCTGTGCAGAAAGCGTTACCCTTTGTGGTGCAGGGGTTTGATTGTGATAATGGCTCCGAATTCTTAAACTGGCATCTACTACGCTATTTCCAGAACCATCCACAGCCAATCCAATTTACCCGTTCTCGCCCTTATCACTCAAATGATAATGCGCATGTTGAGCAAAAAAAAAGGGCTTGTGTCCGTCAGCTTTTTGGCTATGAGCGCTTTGCCAATCCCGAACTCGTTACCATGATGAATGACCTGTATACCAATGAATTCAGCTTGCTCAATAATTTCTTTTGCCCAACCATGAAGCTCTTTGAGAAAAAGCGAGTCGGTGCAAAAATTATCAAAAAATATGCAAAACCAGAAACCCCTGTTCAACGTTTATTGGCACATCCAGCCATCAACTCTCAACAAAAGACAGCTCTGAAAAACATCTACAATAATCTTAACCCTTTCGTTTTGCGTTCTACTATTCAGAAAAAACTTAACGCTATTTTTAAAACTTGTTCGGTAACCTATGTTATGAGGCAACGTTAGTCCCCTTCGGTAACCTTTTTTAATGAGGCAACGTGCTATCACGGTGAACTGGTGCCGACGGCCTCCTAATATCGCTGCAATGATTCTCACCCAAACACCCCCATTCGCGTCGCACTACGCACTACATTGTGGGAAGGGGCATAAATGTGGGGGAAATGATGTCGGCGCGAATAACGTTAACATCACCCCTACCGTTTACAAGTGAAATTCGTTACATCGCGCGAGCAAGCTGCTCCGCCGATCTTGACGAAGCGAGCCGACCAAACGGCGCAGCGTTGCGCAGTGGTTGCCCCAGGTTATTGAGAAGTTACGAAAATTTCCGCTAAGCCAAGGATTTTTAAGGAAACATCACACAATGTTCGTTGATCGTCTACGCGATCCAAAAGCGGACTGGTGCCGGGGACCGGACTCGAACCGGCAAGCCTTTAGGCGGCGGATTTTCTTCACACTACGTCTTTAAACGCCAGCGTTGCCGCTGTTTGTGCGCTGGACTATGCCTTCACCCTAGCGCTAATGCGCAGTAGGTGCCCTCCGTCTAGTCTCTACACCTTCTTTTTGCACCGATACTGCCCGGCTACAAAAAGCTTGGCTCGGCGTTGCCTCGGCGCGTGCGCCAGGGGGTTCACCGAATTTGAAGGGTTCTACGCTGACCGTTTCCAGCCAGGCACTCAAATTTTAAGTCCGCTATGTTTACCAAATTTCATCACCCCGGCAAGGAGTGAGTCGCGGATTTTACCATTGCTGCGATCGCTGTGCTCTAATAATTAGAAAAAATAATCCGCTTGACACACTTTAATTTCTCATTAGGTGCGGATAGCCGTCCACCGTCAGCGTAAAACCCTGCTCATCTGCGACTAGCTGTGCATTTGCACCAACCGGCAGCGTGACAAGTTTATCGCAGTGTCCAAACGGCAAACCTGTCACAATTGGGATGCCAATCACTGCGCGCATCTGCTCGACCATCGCCAACAAGTCATAGCCATTATCATGAGGAGCAAGCCGAATCCCACTAAAATCGCCCAACACAAGCGCGCGCTGACGAGCCAGCACACCAGCAAAATGTAACTGATAAATCATTCGCTCCAACCGAAACGGATGTTCGTTGACATCTTCAATAAACAATATGCCGTTCTCTATTTGCGGTAGATAAGGCGTGCCAATCAACGACGCAATAATCGCCAGATTACCGCCCCATAGCGTACCGCTTACTGCAACCGACTGCGCCTGACGCACGTTGCTATTTAAATGGATTTGCGGAGATTCAAGTGCTTGCCAAAAATGATGCAGAGTAAATTCATCTATTGTTTCAGCGCCAAAGTGACTGCATAAAGTCGGGCCGCCAAATGTCACTAATCCAGCCTGAGCCAGCAACGCCATCTGGATTGCCGTAAAATCACTATGCCCAACAAAGGCTGTCGGCCTACCCTTAAAGCAACGCCGCAACCCTGCATAATCCAGTCTGGGTAAAATCCGTGTGGCGCCATACCCCCCTCGTACCGCAAGCACAATATCCGGGCGCGCACACGCCGGGTCAACCAGCCGATTAAAATCAGCAGCCCGTTCATCATCTGTGCCGGCGAAACGCTGGCAATGCCGCTGCGCCGCCTCTTCATTGTCAATTTGACAGCCATATACACGCAAACGCTCAAGGCCACGCTCTACCGTATTCGCCTCCAACGGATAGCCAGAGGGTGCGACCAACGTCAGATTATAATTTTTGCTCATGATTTTGATAGTCGCGCATCCCGTAATGCGCGGCGCTTATCCGCAAAAAAACCACTCAATAATTGCGCGCATTCCGTACTCTGTACGCCCCCGCTAATTTGCGTATGGTGATTCAGTTGCGGATTAGAAAATGCATTGAATACACTCCCACCTACCCCTGTTTTAGGATCGTATGCGCCAAACACCACGCGCGCAATCCGCGCATGCATCATGGCCCCCGCGCACATCAGGCAAGGCTCAAGTGTGACATAGAGTTCACACCCAGGTAATCGGTAATTGCCAAGCATATGAGCTGCTGTGCGTAGCGCATTCATCTCAGCATGGGCAGATGGATCATGTTTGCTGATAGGTTGATTAAACCCTGTCGCAATCACTTGGTTATCTCGTACCACCACCGCTCCCACTGGCACTTCACCTGCGGCTTGCGCTTCGCGTGCCGCGGCTAGAGCCAGCGCCATAAAATGCGTATCTCGTTCGGTGTCAGGCACCCTCATCGCAAGCTCCTGCGTTACAGTCTCTTTCTCTGTATGTCATCGAAAGCAGTAATGATACCAGCCAAGGCGGCGGCCTTGACTGCAAAAACTAAGGTACCACGTACCCTAGAAGAAATAAAAAACCTAAAATTCTTCCGGCAAATAAGCGCAGTTGCTAAAATTTAGTCAATCCGAGCATAGCCTTGTCCCGCCTGCCTTTGAGAAAGATATGAGACACTTTTCAACGTAGTTATGCACAGTATCTGTGGATATCTCTGGGCTATCTTGCCTTTTATAAGGACACATCTTATGTTCCCAAAGGTCATCAGATTATCTTGGCACGCTATAAATCATAGTACTCATAGAATGTTCTGGCTTTTTCTCTCTACTGAACCGGACCGGAAAATTCATGGAACAGTTCGAAGGCACCGATAATAATGTCAAGTCTCTAACGCTGGACTATTGACTCGTTGTAAGGCTATTTGAACCACCATGGCGGACTATGATGGTGCTTATTGAGCAGCGCCAAATAAACATGCGTGCTTTCCCGTTTGTAAATCTAAGCCTATTATTGCAATAAAGTTAACACTACCTAAATCAAGCTCATTCCAACTTATCCGGATAATCTGAGAAAGGGACTGCATATCAACGCTTCATATTGGTCCAAGCACCAGGAAGCAACGATTGAACGATTTAACCATTGGCTACTAAACTGACGAACCATGACTATGGATAATCATCGACCTCACCTTATTAACCGCCGAACAGCCATTAAAATCGCAGTGTTTGGAGCGGTGGCTGCCATCGCTCCATTCGTTTTAACGCGCTCCCGGACTGCCCTGAAGCAAATCATCGTGCGCGATGCGGGGGGAATTTATAGCCAGATATATAAAGACATACTCTATCAACCCTTCACGCAAAAGACTGGCATTCAAGTGATCAGTGCTACGTCAGGATACGAACCTACTACAGAAATCCGAACGATGGTTGAAACCCAAAGTTATCTATGGGATATGGCCGTGATTAGCCAATCCACCATCATGTCTTTGACAAATGGCAAGGTTTATTTGGAGCGTCATGAACTTGAGCATGACTCGGTTGTCTCATCGATTTTGCCACAGTTTATGTCGCCTTACGGCGTAGGAACGAATGTTTCTACAACCGTGCTTGCGTATCGAACGGATGTCTTTAAAGGGCGTCGAGCGCCACAATCATGGCAGGATCTATGGGATGTGGAGCATTTCCCTGGTCGCCGTAGTTTGCGCAAACATCCTTTTGGCACTATCGAAGCAGCACTGATGGCTGATCATGTACCAACGAACAAGGTCTACCCTTGCGATCTCGAGAGGGGGTTTCGCAGTCTCAACAAAATTAAACCACACGTCGCTCTCTGGTGGACGCATGGGGCGCAGGTCGAACAACTGCTGAAGTCTGGCGAGGTCAGCTTGATACCCACTTATATTTCTCGCGCGCAGGCAGCGATAGACGCTGGTGCACCGGTCGCAATAACGTGGGAGCAGCATATCTACGGATGCGAGAGTTGGACGATTTTGAAGGGAACACCGAATGCTGATGCCTGCCGCCAGTTCATCCTATTTGCCTCAGAGCCAAAACAACAGGCGCTTCTTGCGCAGCATGCGATTGGACCGACTCAGCCTTACGAGCTATTAAAAAAACTGATCGACCCAGAACGGGCCAAGCTACTGCAAACTTACCCGGATAATCTTAAACGGGGCTTATATATTGATGCTTCGTACTGGCTTAAGAATAAAGAAACTGTTATTGAACGCTTTAATCAGTGGATGATAAGTTGATTAGATGTATTAGTTGGATGCAACTCAAAATATCCTGCTTTAGAAATTATTCGTTTAATTTAGGTATTTCCTTGCCGCGCCCTCGATCTGCTGCCAGAATCGATCAACTAGCAACGCGGTAGCCATCTTTGGGTGCTAACGTTGCGTAGGCCTCCTACTCTTGTTGGATTAAAGTTCGGTGAATTTTTATGCAAGAAAAAAAGCTTAGCCCCACTACGAGATTTAGTGACACTGTCGAGCATTACGCGAAATATCGCCCTACTTACCCGGTGTCTGTGATTGATCTTCTCAAAAAAGAAGGACAGCTTAAACCTGGCGCGGTAGTCGCAGATATTGGCTCAGGCACCGGTATATTCGCAAAACTTCTGCTTGATCATCAATACAAAGTATTGGGTATTGAACCTAATGCGCAGATGAGAGAAAAAGCAGAACAGCAATTGGCTGGTTATGCAAACTTTATGAGCGTCAATGCCACTGCTGAAGCGACCGATTTGAGTAGCCATAGCGTGGACAGCATTACCGCCGCGACAGCATTTCATTGGTTCGATAAAGAGAAGGTAAAAAAGGAATTTAACCGCATTCTTAAGCCAGGCGGCTTGTGCATGCTGATTTGGAATGTGCGGCTGCTTGAAGCATCGCCGTTGATGGCACAATATGAAGAACTCTTAAATCAGTATGGCGCTGACTATAAAGAGGTCAATGCTAACAAGATAGATGAAGAGAAAATTCAACAATTTTTTACGCCAATAAGCGTTAATCTTGCTGCGTTTGCCCACCAACAAAGATTGGATAAGAATGGTTTTTTAGGGCGCCTATTGTCTACCTCTTACACACCAAAATCAGGACAGCCCAATTATGAAGCCATGATGCAAGCGGCAAGCCATCTTTTTGAGGCACATCAAAAAGATGGCTGTGTTGAGTTTATTTACAGCACAAAATGCTATTACGGACATTGCGGAAAATAAGACTGATAAAAAATAGCGAACAGTCTCGGCAGGACTCGAACTCGCCCCATCTATAAAATATAAGGGTTTTCGGGCATATGCTGACAAAATGTTGTCACTCTTAAAACATTCCATAAATTTAAGATGATTCGTCAACTATAGCCCCCTGCCCTTCTCCCCTGGAAGGATTTCTCTATCAAATAGGCCGTCAAGAAAAATGGAGCACGTCCCATAAATCAGGTTACTAACAGCTTTAGATTTACCACCGCCATTAGATGGCAGCTTTTTTATTCCCTCGCTCTTATTCTCATCACAAGCAGCTATTCAGTATTTAGGCAGTTAATCCTAACAAAACAATTGCGCCAGTGATAGTGAGCGCACCTCCTAGGCGAGTCGCTATTTGCGCGAATGGCATCAGCTCCAAACGGCGGGCTGAGGTCAGTATCGCCACATCGCCAATACCTCCCATCCCACTGTGACAGGCATTAATAATCGCGCTCTCGATGGGATATAAACCGACCCATTTGCCCACAAAAAACCCGACCGTAGTCAGGGTAAAAACCGTGACCGCAATAGTAACGACATTAGCCAAAGTAAAAGCAGCCATTAAGTCGTTCCACGAAGTGGTAGTGATGCCTATAGCAAAAAGCAAGGGATAGGTCACTGCTGTCGAGAAAAAATTACAAACCGTGCGAGCACCATCTTCCAGCTTGGGTGAAATCGCATAAGTTAGCTTGGCAAGCACAGCGAGAAATAACATACCTACTGGAGCAGGTAAACCGGTCAGCTTGTGCACGAGTATGCCCAATATATAAAAAGAGATGGCAATCATGCCGGCGGTGGCAATGTGCTCTACCGTAACTGTAGGAGCCTTGGCGGGTCTTGCAGGAGAATCCTCATCAGCAGCATATAAGTGGCCTTGGCCGGTATAGTGAGGACGGCGCTTACCAAGCCGATTAAGCAAGCTCGCGCAAATAATCGCCATCAAATTGCCAAGCACAATAGCGGGTACGATTTGGGCGAATAGCTGATTTTGTGGCAGGTCGAGAATGTCAGCATAGCCAAGGGTGAGAGGGATCGCCCCTTCGCCAATGCCACCAGCCATAATGGGGATGATGAGATAGAAAAAGGTATGGTGAGCGCTTAATCCAAAGGCTAGCCCGGTAAGCGTACCTGCAATAGTTGCTAGCACAGACCCGGCAGCAAGAGGGATAAAGATTTTAACAATGCCTGTAATCAATGTCCGACGATCCACGCTAAGGATGCTGCCAACGATCACACAGGCAATGAAGAGATATAGGATTTTGGTCGATTGCCAGAAATCGTTAATTGATCCCACCAATTCGTTAGGTAAAAGCTTGTAATGAACCAAGCAGGCGGGGAGAAAAATTGTCACGATGACAGGGCCGCCCATCTGGCGTAGGCCTGGGATACGCGCTCCCAATTCGGCGCAGGTAAAGCCGAATACGGTAAGGAGCGCGAACATGATTGAGATATCGCCAGAGATTTTTCCAAGGGCTAAAAAGATGCCCAAACAAATAAGAATAACGCTATAAACCGGCAATGGGATAATGCCGATGTGCAGATTCATTAGTTTCTGCCATTGAAGGCAACCAAACTGGAAGCGAAACATACCAGTTTTATGTCCCTGTAGAAAATATCGCCACTTTTTATGGACTAAAACGCTGCTATCAACAGAAGGGATACTCATTTTTTTACGTCTCCTAGCTCGAGTCTATTCATCGCACACGCGCTACCGGAGGCTGCCAGAGAATGTTTTTTAAATAGTATCAATCAAGGCAAACCCAATAAAAGCAACGACATTTTTATAAATGTCGCTTACAAGCAGCGAGAACCATTAAATCATGTTGCATCAAAAATACATTTACCTCTGATGAACTGATTTCGATGCTAGTATCCTTGGCAAAGAATATTCATAACAATAACGATAATGGCTTTTTATCGTTCGTTATTTACCGAAAATTGATGTCCTATATACACATAATTGGGCGGGTGTTCATGAAGACAGTTAATCAGCGCAAGGAAATTAAGCAGAGTTGGTTGGACTCCTTTCATGAAGTGATGAAGTCCCACTCAGTCACGGCTGCGGCTAATAATGTAAGCGCCGTTCCGTCAGTGGTGTCAGAGCGCATCAAACGTTTGGAAGAGGCGCTTGGAGAAAAACTATTCGAGCGTTGCGCACGTAACGGTATGAAGCCGAATGACGCGGCTGAGATCGTAGATGAATATTATCTGGGATGTCGTACGCTGCGCGATTATATGGACACCTGCTTGCAAGAACGACGCGATATGAAACGCGGAAAAATTTGTATTGTTTTGCCTAGCGTATATATTGATGTATTGATGGAGGATGTATTAAATGAATTTTGCTTAACATACCCTCGTTTAAACATGCATATTGAAGAGATAAATCCTTCTCCTCAAATCATAACCAATATTCTTGAAGATATTTCACAGATAGGCATAGTCAATAATTACTCTCAATTTCATTCAAATATTCGCTGTTATGCGCGAGCTCCAATTCCTGTATGCCTGTTGGTGAGTAAAAGCCATCCATTGGCCGATAAGCGGAGGATAACTTTCTCAGAAACCATGCGCTATCCGCTTGCACTGCCACCTACTTCATTTAACGTATGGCAAATGATTCGAGAAGCAGAACGCTCAAGCCCACAAAAAATGGAGTGGACTCCATCATTTATAAGTAACTCTGTTTCTGCTCGGAAACAATTTGTCATTACCGGCCAAGGTGGGACATTACTTTCAACTTTTGCAGCCCGCCGTGAAATCGAGACCGGCCAACTCATCGCGCTTGAAATTTATCACCCAGCTTTTACCTCTGTGGAATCTTGTTTAATCGTTAGACAGGGTAGACCACTTTCACCAGCCACCAATCAATTGCTTCGGCTAATTGTGGCGAAATCGTCCATTTTCTCGCGCAATTTATCTTAAAACACGCTGTTTTTCCTTCCTGGATATAGTGCACCATGGATACTAAAAATCAGCCTGAAAACCCAGGCCGCCGCGGCGTCATCAAGACTGCTCTAGGAGTTGGCGTTGCTATGTATTCGCCCTTTGTATGGACTCGCTCTCGGGTAGCTCCGCAACAAATAGTCATTCGAGACCCAGGTGGGGTCCTATCGCGACTATACAAAAAGGTGCTCTATGAGCCCTTCACGCGCAAGACAGGTATTAAAGTAATCAATGTTTGGTCAGATGCGGAACCCACTGCATATATTAGGACGATGGTCGAAACGAAAAGCCAATCTTGGGATATGGCGAGTCTGAGCCATAGAGCTATTTTGTATCTGACAACGGGCAAGAATATTTACTTGAAAAAGCATGGGCTGGAGAGCGACCCAATTGTTTCGGGGATTGCGCCACAGTTCATATCGCCTTACGGCGTGGGGACAAATGTATATACCACTGTGCTGACATATCGCAAGGATATTTTTAAAAATCGACAAGCACCGCTGTCGTGGCGGGATCTATGGGACGTAGATAATTTCCCTGGTCGCCGTGGTCTACGTAAGCTCCCTTTTGACACTATTGAACAAGCGTTAATGGCAGATGGGGTAACTCCCAGCGAAGTCTACACGTGTGATCTCGAACGCGCATTTCGTAGCCTTGATAAAATCAAGCCACACATTGCTGTCTGGTGGACAAGCGGGCCTCAAATTGAACAGATACTGAACTCTGGCGAAGTAGATTTGATGCCGGCTTTGATTTCTAAATTGCAAGCGGCTACTAGTGCTGGTGCCCCATTCGCCTTTTCATGGGACCAGCATATTTATGGATATGATAATTGGGCAATTTTCGAGGAAACCCGTAACGCTGATGCATGCCGCGAGTTCATCAAATTCGCGTCGCATCCGGAGCGACAGGCACTCCTTGCTCCGGATGCAATTGGACCGACACATCCTGGTGCGTTCAATCATATTGCCCCACAGCAGGCTAAGCTTCTCCAAACTTATCCAAACAATCTTAAAAAAGGCTTGTTTATTGACGCTTCGTACTGGCTTAAGAACCAGAGCACAACCATCGAACGCTTCAATGAATGGATGCTAAGCGACAAAAAGCATGCCCCCTTGGGTTTAATTCCTCTTAGATATTCATAGCTGTTGATGTTTCGCCGCGAGCATCGTTGGTATTCAAGAAAATGGCATTGTAGTACGTCATTCTCTGCTAATAGGGCCTAGAGGTGGAATGAAGCTAGAAACTATTGGGATGGTAATCGCCTAGTATCAGGAAAAGCATTCGGGCCTGCCGGTCGGTCGGTTCACCCATAAACCGAAGCATTGAGAGTAATAATGATCACGTTTACTGAGACCTATGATTCTGTAAGAGAAATGAAATATTGGTTCCAGGATAAATATGAAAAATGGCTAATTTTGGGATCTAATCATGAAGCTGTTAATGAATGCTATTCGCTTGAATCTGATTCAAATGAACTAGCTTTTGGACTTGGTATAGCAGTTACAGGAACAGGCATAACGCCTAAAATATTGCTGATCGAAAATTATCAAACTGTGTATATAGGATTTGATTCTTACATAGCAGCAGTCTCCACTATTCAATCATCTTCAACGATTGAAAATCGATTGTTTCGGCTAGATGGAGTCTTTTTTGACCTGCTTCTATTGGAAAATGGAAATCTTTGCATTATTCATGAAATAGGTGCGCAAGTTGTTACGAGAGACTTAACAGGAATATGGAGTGTTGGCACAGACATTGTCTCAGATTGGGTTATTAATGATGAACAGGGGATACTTTCGCTGACCGAAATGGACACAGGGAAAGTTATAAATATTTCAATCTCGACAGGTGCTATTTTGCCACCTTGATATTTTTGTAAAAAATATAACATCCAGAACTAAATTTTATGTAGATGAAATTAATTCGCGAAAGCTTTTATGTTGGCGGAGTTAAGCAGATTGTTGTGCCAGATGCTTCGATAATTTATGGTATAAAAATACTTGCTGTGAGACCGCCAAAATGACTCAAACTGAAAACATAAAATTGACTTTAACCAAAATGTTAGACTTGATTAAATTAAGTGATGCTAAAGACTGGGAAGGGATCATCGAGCCATTCAGTTATGAGATTCTCGATACACCCAATGAAACCAAGCGAGAAATCCTGTCACTATATAGAGGTATGGGAGCATTAAATGATCTCACCCTTCATAAAGATGGATATCCTTTGAAAAAGGAAAATGAGGAATTTTCTTTTTTCAAAAGACAACTATTTGATTTGTGCCTCAAAGATTTGTAATTAACAGCCATTGGGGATCAACGGAACATTTATGGGCAGTCCCCCATAAACCCGTACATTGTGCCAACAGATGCAAAAAGCCCGCAGTAATGCGGGCTTAGAGGATTTCTCGTGCATCTAGGTAACAGCTGTTACCGGACGCTGGGTCACTCCCATTCAATAGTCGCAGGCGGCTTTCCTGAAATATCATAGACCACACGATTAATGCCACGCACTTCATTAATGATCCGGTTCGAGATCTGGCCTAGCAACTCATGCGGCAGATGAGCCCAATGTGCGGTCATAAAGTCTTGTGTTTGCACCGCGCGCAGCGCAACCACATACTCATAGGTGCGCGCATCGCCCATAACGCCCACGCTTTTAACCGGCAGAAAAACCGCAAACGCCTGGCTGGTAAGCTCATACCACGACTTGCCTGTGTGCGGATCGATCGTATTGCGTAACGCATCGATAAAGATCGCATCGGCACGGGCCAGCAAAGCAGCATATTCGCGCTTAACTTCGCCTAGAATCCGCACCCCTAAGCCTGGGCCTGGGAACGGATGACGATACACCATCGCAGCCGGCAAACCTAGTTCGATGCCTAATTCGCGCACTTCATCTTTGAACAGTTCACGTAAAGGTTCAAGCAACTTTAAATGCAAAGTTTCTGGTAAGCCACCTACATTGTGATGACTTTTAATTTTAGCGGCACCTGGCTTATTGCTGCCGGCCGATTCGATAACATCTGGATAGATTGTACCTTGCGCAAGCCATTTCGCATCGACCAACTTGCGTGCTTCGTGCTGGAATACCTCAACAAACTCCGCGCCAATAATTTTGCGCTTTTGCTCTGGGTCAGCCACACCGGCAAGCTTCTCAAGGAAGGGTCCGCTTGCATCGACATGGATAACATTCACCCCTAGATGGTTAGCGAAAGTTTCCATGACCTGCTCTGCTTCATTAAGCCGCAGTAACCCATGATCCACAAACACGCAAGTCAGTTGCGGACCAATTGCCTTATGCAGCAAAGCTGCCGCAACCGAGGAATCTACGCCACCTGAAATGGCTAAAATCACCCGCTCGTTGCCGACCTGCTGACGAATCGATTTGACGGCTTCATCAACATAGTCGCCCATAATCCAATCTGCGCGCGCGCCACATACCTCATGCACAAAACGTGTCAGAAGAGCCTTACCCTGTAGTGTATGGGTAACTTCTGGATGAAACTGAACGCCGTAAAAGCGCCTTGCGTCATCTGCCATAGCTGCAACTGGACACGCATCCGTCGACGCAATCAGCGTAAAGCCAGGTGGCACTGCACTCACTTTATCGCCATGGCTCATCCAGACTTTAAGCACGCTCTGGCCCGCATCCGTATGAAAATCTTCAATTCCGTGCAGGAATTTTGCATGACCATGGGCTAAGATTTCGGCGTAACCAAATTCACCCACATGGCCATGCTCAACCTTGCCACCCAGTTGCTCGGCCATGGTCTGCATACCATAGCAAATCCCCAGCACGGGTACGCCAAGCTCAAACACAACTTGTGGTGCGCGCGGCGTATCAGCACCCGTCACTGAATTTGGACCACCCGATAAAATAATGCCCTTCGGGGCAAAATCACGAATGAAAGCCTCATTCACATCAGAAGGGTAAATCTCAGCACATACATGGGCCTCACGCACACGGCGGGCGATCAGCTGAGTAAACTGTGAACCAAAGTCAAGGATTAAAATTTTGTCATGCATCTGCATTTATTCCACGTGATAGTTCGGGGCTTCTTTCATAATCTGTACATCATGCACATGCGACTCACGAATGCCAGCCGAAGTAATTTCAACAAAACCAGCCTGTTCGTGCATTTCTTCAATAGTGCGGCAGCCACAATAGCCCATACTTGCGCGTACGCCACCCACGAGCTGATATAAAATGGCGCTCACGCTCCCTTTATATGCAACGCGGCCCTCAATGCCTTCCGGCACAAGTTTATCGATATTGACCGAATTGTCCTGAAAATAACGATCGGCGGCGCCATCTTTCATGGCTCCCACCGAACCCATGCCGCGATAAGATTTATAGGAACGGCCCTGATATAGAAACTCTTCGCCTGGCGCTTCTTCAGTACCGGCGAACATACTTCCCATCATGACACTGTGCGCCCCCGCTGCTAACGCCTTGGAAACATCTCCCGAATAACGCACTCCGCCATCGGCAATCACCGGCACGCCGGTACCCGCCAGCGCTGCAGACACATTCGCAATCGCAGAAATCTGCGGCACCCCAACCCCGGCAATAATCCGGGTCGTGCAAATTGAGCCTGGTCCGATGCCCACTTTGACGCCGTCGGCGCCATATTCAACCAAAGCACGCGCCGCATCGGCCGTGGCAATATTGCCACCCACCACTTCAATTTGCGGAAAATGCTTTTTAACCCACTGCACGCGTTCAAGCACGCCTAGGCTATGGCCATGAGCCGTATCCACCACAATCACATCCACGCCTGCTTGCACCAACAACTCAATGCGCTCGTCGTTTTCTGGGCCAACCCCAACGGCGGCGCCAACCCGGAGCTTGCCCTGCTCATCCTTGCATGCATCTGGATGTTCAGTCGCTTTCAAGATGTCTTTAACGGTCATTAAGCCGCGCAATTCAAACGTATCATTCACCACCAATACCCGCTCAAGCCGATGGCAATGCATCAACTCTTTAGCTTTAGCAAGCGGCGTTCCTTCCGGCACCGTGATCAAACGCTCTCGAGGGGTCATGATGGCGCGCACAGGTTCATCCAACCGCGTTTCAAAACGCAAATCACGATTAGTTACAATGCCAATGAGTTGCTTGCCTTCAACGACAGGGAAGCCGGAAATACCATGCTGCTGCGACAACGCAATGGCATCGCGCACTTTGAGATGAGGCGGCACCGTGATCGGATCACGCACAATGCCAGACTCGAAGCGCTTAACCTTGGCCACTTCACGGGCTTGTTCAGCCGCTAGCAAATTTTTGTGAATGATACCAATCCCGCCTAGCTGAGCCATAGCAATGGCAAGCCGGCCTTCGGTCACGGTGTCCATGGCCGCGGATACAAGCGGCATGTTTAGCGTGATGCGGCGGGTGAATTTGGTTTTAAGGGAGGTTTCTCGTGGCAGTACATTGGAAAATGCGGGCACGAGTAATACGTCGTCAAAGGTCAGTGCTTTTTGGAGGAGGCGCATAAGATATCCTGGAGGCGCAAAAACGGATTATACGCGATTCTTCAGCGCTAACCTAGCGCCTGCCAGGCATTGATTTAATATTTTTCCGATTTATGCGTGCCATCTACGACCCTCAGGTCGTCCCATGCGCCCTTTTTCCACACGCCGTTGCCGCGCAAGCTTGGGGTCTACTTTTAAAGGCCGGTAAATTTCAACTCGATCATCTGCCGCCAAGACGGTCTCTAATGATTTAAGTTTGCCCCATATCCCCACCGCCTGCGTTGCTAAATCAAGCTCTGGATAGAGTTGCAAAATACCCGATGCAATAATGGATTGATGCACTGTCGCATCTGCTGGCAGTGTCATTTTCAGCACTGTTTGCCGCTCCGGCAAAGCATAACAAACTTCGATTTCAATCTTAGCAAGCATATTTGGTTTGTGCGCGCTTCACAAAAGATTCAACAAAAGTGTTCGCAATATGATGGAACACGGGTCCTATGAGTTTACCTAAGATCATACTTGCAAATTCATAGTGCAATGAAAATTCGACCTTACACGCGTCAGCACGTAACGGCGTAAAGCACCAGTAGCCAGTGAATTTTTTAAACGGACCATCCGCAAATACCATATCGATGCGGTTTGGCCGCTGTTGGGTATTACGGGTTGTAAAATGTAGCTTGATCCCTTTGAATGTAATATCAATCTTGGCTTTCATCTCGGTGGGGTTTTGTTCAAAAATCTCAACCCCTCCACACCATGGTAGGAAATTTGGATAATCGGCAACATCGTTGACAAGATCGAACATTTGTTCGGCCGCGTAGCGGACCAAAACGGTTTTTTGAACATCCGGCATAAGGTTTAGGTAAAAAGGATGCGCAGTTTGCGCAAAATCGACAGCATAAGGTAAGCGGCTTTGTTAGAATGATTATTTTAGCCGAAGTATACGTTCTCTCTCATCATGAGTATTAGTAACAATAAAAAAGCACTCTTCGATTACTTTATTGAAGATCGCTACGAAGCCGGCCTCGTACTCGAAGGGTGGGAGGTTAAGGCTATTCGCGCTGGCCGCTCACAGATTAGAGAAGGCTATGTCGTCATCCGCAATGCTGAGTTATTTCTAATCGGCGCGCATATTAGCCCACTCTTAAGCGCCTCGACCCATATCCGGCCAGATCCGGTGCGTACCCGTAAACTGCTGATGCATGCCACACAAATCAAACGCCTCATCGGTAAAGTTGAGCAGCGTGGCTATACGCTTGTGCCGTTAGATTTGCATTATACGAAGGGACGGGTTAAATGTGAAATTGGTTTGGCTAAAGGTAAGAAGGAGCATGATAAGCGGGAGACTGAGAAGCAGCGGGATTGGGAGCGGGAGAAGGCTCGGTTGATGCGTAGTGGTGTATGACTTTCCTAAGGAAAAATAAATACTAGACTACACATACCCCCTTCCTCAAAAATTGATTTGACTGCGTTGCGAAAACTTTAAGGTTGCCAATATGGAATTGATGGCAACCTTAAAGTAGATCGTAGTTGCGATTAAAAACTAGCTAAAATTACTCACTCATAGTGACCTATCTCGAAGCCATATATACCGACTTGTTTTGCTCTTCTGGTTACGCCCCAATATGAGTCAAGCTCATTTTCTGCCTGTTTCAACCATTTTATATCACTATATTGCCGTTTACTCCCAGGAACTGCATTAGCAAAAAAATATTTTGCACTAGCGTTCAGAACTTTCTTCACATTAGCCTCGACGAACTGCGGCCCAAGCTCCTTCAATTCAGGTATAACTACTTCCAAATCGGTCATGGGAAAATAAAAGGCCAATTGAGGCTCGATTACTTTATCGTAATCACCCATTGTCCTAAGTTCATATTGGTAGTCTTGCGGTCGGCCCAAACAGATTTGGAGATTTGATACGTCTGAGTTAGGCAATTTAAAAGTCAACCGAGCCGCGCCATCGTCAGAAAAAAGCTCTTGCTCAGAACCCTCTGCCTTAGTCCAAAATTCATAACCTTCAGGACAACCCAATTCTGCCTCTGACGCAGAGTTCAAGCGGATAGAGTCATCACAACCACAGCCCGCGATCCAACCTCCCGTAACCAGCAAGCTTATTAGTACCATTTTCTTCATATTTCCCCCGTAAAATTAGGCCTATTTTGGCCAGAGACAATTACTCAAAAAATCTTTTTAAAAAAAGAAAAATATCATATTTCTAATAAATTGGAAAAAAATATTTTTCCTTCATTTTTTCTAGAATTTAGCCTGGCATCCACACCAGATTTATAATCATTTAATAGCTTTGTCGTCTTAAGTTGTTCCAAATAATTATCTATAAACTGACACCACTCCCCTTGATTAACGAGTGATCACGCCACCAAATCATCGTACTCACAATTGAATCGTCTCTCCAATCTTTGTAACCAGCTTCGGGCACTGCAAGGATGGCAGTTGCAAGATCAACTCGACGAGCTTAGGAAGCAACGGCTGGAAGATGAGTTTATATTGGAACGCATATCAGAATGAACTGACCTTAACCAACATGTCTATTCAAGATGCCCAGGGTTTAGATTCTATGAATACGCGCTTGCTGAGCAGGTATGGCATTACTTGCCCTAGTGAAAATTTAATCTGAGAAACACTGGCTCTAAATTAAGTATGCGGTAGGGTCAAAGATATAAGGCCCATTTCCTTCGGGGAAATAAATTAGACCGAACCAATTAAGGCTAGTCAATCTTATAAGGCAGGGCGTTTGTAGACAAGGTGTTATGGGCCTCAGCCGGCTTGCGGTGGACCCCAAAATAAAGCTTGAGATTGCCGTTTTCTCGGCAATCTCAAGTAGATAAAGCTACAATTAAGCGGTGGCAATATTGCTCTTCCCGCCTTTTACTCTATATTGCTTTTTAGCCTTTATTTTTGCTTTATTCTTAGCTTTTATGTTTTATGACTTATTTTTATCAGTTTGTTTGCTCTTGTTCTTGTTCTTGATCGAGCGCACTTGAGAAGTTGATGCCTGTTCACCAGACACTTCTCGTTGTTCACTGTGAACTCCGCTCGCGACGGTACGCGTCATATGTTGTACCCCGTGTTGGCTTCGAACCGTACTACTCGTCGTTGTATGGGTAGTAGTGCTGATTTGCCCTTTAGTCGAGCCCGTCTCACTCACGACTGAATCTGTTTCTGTTTGTATTTGCTCATACCCACTTGATAACGCACGCTTGCCTTCATCCGTATGGCGTTGATCGAGAGCGTCGCCGCTCCCTGCGTCCATATCCCACCAGGATGATGATAACGAAGCTGGTGACCCCGTAGTACTGCTTGCAGGTAGAGTGGAATAATAAGTATCCGCGACCTCATCTCTACGATCCTCATCGACAGACTCAGAAGAGTAATGAGCATCACTATGTTCTATCTGCTCCGTTATCTGCCAGCCATATTTACCTACAAAGTCTGCTTCTCTAGTAACAACCCAATATGATCCGCCACCTCTTTTATAATGATGGGTTAAAAACTTCGCGGTCACTTCTTTATCGCCAGATTTATGCTCTTGACCCTCTTCATCAGTCAAAACAGATTCTATGCTGCTCGCTAGAATTTTCTTTAACTCTTTGTCGTCCAAGCCGACCTCTTCCAATCGAGGTAAACTTGCTCGCAGTTCTACTATTGGAGCAGCGACGTCCAACTCAAGGAAGCGCAATTTTCCATAGTTACCCTTATCCGTTGTGCTAATTTTATATTCATTAGGTCCCGACTTACTCAAAGAGATCTCGAGATTCGATAAATCTTCTGTAGGCACTTTAAAACGTAACTCAGCACGGCCATCTTTGGAGAGAAGCATCTGCTGCTCTTTATGAGGTTGCCCCTTCCAAACCCATCTTGCTTCATCCTCACTAGCAATAGAAGCAACGCCTGCAGCTTCCAATACATTAGAAGGTTCAGCTTGAGCGCCACTACCAGTAGATGCAACGCTCGCAGCGTCCAATGCATTAGAGGATTCAGCGCGACCACTACCAGTAGACGCAGCGCTCGCAGCAGATGCATTAGAGTGCCCAGCATGATCGCCACTACCATCGCCACAGCAACCCGCAACCCCGCTTCCCATCGCCAGTAGGCTTATCAAAACTAATTTCTTCATGTTTTTCCCCGTCAGTCTTAATTTTTACTCCGTTTGAGCAGGAGTAATTATTCTAAAAAACTGCTATAAAAGCAAATATCATAGTGTAAGCAAACAAATTTATAGGCACTCTATCTAGCACTTTTACGCGAGGATAGTGTGTCTATGTCAGACTTACAATAGATCTAGCATCTATTTAGTTTTTACTAAATATCTACTATAAATCTGAGATTACTTTCCCTGCTTAATAATCGATAACGCCGTCCCAATCATCGAGCTCACTTCACTTAAATTAGCTGGCACGATTAATGTATTACCCGACTTAGCAAGATTACTAAACGCATTCACATATTGCTCCGCCACTTTAAGATTAACCGCCTCCATACCGCCAGACGATTGAATCGATTGTCCAATTTTTGCAATCGCTTGCGCATTGGCTTCGGCTACGGCAAGAATGGCTGATGCTTGCCCTTGTGACTGGTTAATCGCCGCTTGTCTTTCACCTTCTGATTTTTGAATTGCCGCTTCGCGTGCACCCGTGGCTAAGTTAATTTGCTCTTGCCGCTTACCCTCTGAAGCTGCAATCAATGCACGCTTTTCACGCTCGGCGGTAATTTGTGATTGCATTGCATGTAAGATCTCTTTAGGAGGGGTGAGATCTTTGATTTCATAACGCAGTACTTTAACGCCCCAGTTTGCTGCTGCCTCATCTAGCGCCTCAACAATGCCGTGGTTGATCAAGGCACGCTCTTCAAAGGTTTTGTCGAGCTCCAGCCTGCCGATGACCGAGCGCAAGGTGGTTTGCGCGAGCTGAGTGATAGCCACGATATAGTTGCTTGAGCCATAGGAGGCTTTCATCGGGTCAGTCACTTGAAAGTATAGAACGCCGTCCACTTGCAATTGCGTGTTGTCGCGCGTGATGCAAATTTGGCTAGGCACATCAAGCGGGATTTCTTTCAAAATATGCCGATATGCAACGCGGTCGATAAAGGGCAACACAATATTCGCGCCCGGCGTCAGCGTGGCATGATAACGGCCAAGCCGCTCAAGCACCCAAGCATGTTGCTGAGGCACAATCTTCACGGCTTGCGCCGCAATGACAACGGCGACGATAAATATAATCAACGCAATAAGACTTGTATCTACTAACATAATTTTCCTTATGAGTGAGCCGTTTTTAGCCCGTCATTGATTAACTGCGCTTGGCTGCAACAACCAAAATATTGCCGCGCATCTCTTTAATTTCATACCATTGGCCATCTATATCTTCGCCAGCAAGCAGTTCAACATCCCACTGCGCGCCGCGATAAAGGGCACGCGCGCGGCGTCCTTGCCAAGCATCAATCTGCAATAATGCACCTAAATCAAGGTTGTTATTCGGATTAGCATGGCGACCCTTAGCTAAGTCAACACGTGAACGGCGCAACAGTATCAACGCACTGAGTGCAATTGCGGCGGCAACGACCAACTGTAAGCTCACGGAGAGCCCAAAAAGCGTAACCACTCCGCCGGCTACGCAGCCCAGTGCGATCATTAATAAATAAAAGGTGCCGCTTAGCAACTCGGCAATCACGAGCCCTCCGGCCAGAACCCACCAGAAGAGGCCTGTTTCTATCATAAATACTCCTGAATATTAGTGTCAGTTGAGGCCGCGAAAGTGCCTCGACTAGAACACTTTAACTCATTTTTGCAAGCGTGCGCCAAGTATCAATGATTGTGTCCGGATTGAGCGACATTGACATAATTCCAGCTTCTGTGAGCCACTGCGCAAAGTCCAAATGATCGGAGGGTCCTTGCCCGCAAATACCCACATATTTGTTTTGGCGTTTGCACTCGTCAATCACGCGGCTTAACAAGAAACGTAGCGCCAAGTCGCGCTCATCGAAATCTTGCGCCAGCAAGGGCATGCCAGAATCTCGATCAAGTCCAAGCGTGAGTTGGGTCAAGTCGTTTGAGCCAATTGAAAAACCATCAAAATACTGCAAAAATTCAGCGGCAAGAATCGCATTGGATGGGACTTCGCACATCATAATCAAGCGCAGACCATGCTCGCCGCGTTTTAAACCAAATTTCTCCAACAGCGCCACCACTCGCTCGGCTTGCGCCAGCGTACGCACAAATGGCACCATGACCTCAACATTGGTCAGCCCCATCTCTTCACGCACCCGTTTGAGAGCAATGCATTCCATCTCAAAAGCAGGCGCAAAATCCTCGGAAATATAGCGCGCCGCGCCACGAAACCCTAACATCGGGTTTTCTTCATCGGGCTCATAGCGCGAACCGCCGATCAACTTTTTATATTCATTTGACTTAAAGTCAGACAGCCGCACGATCACGGGCTTTGGATAAAATGCAGCGGCAATCGTGGCAATCCCTTCGGTCAATTTATCGACATAAAATGCGCGTGGCGAGGCATGGCCGCGGGCAATGCTCTCAACCGCTTTTTTGAGATCCGGGCCAACCTCTGGATAGTCAAGCACGGCTTTAGGATGCACCCCAATATTATTATTAATAATGAATTCGAGCCGCGCCAAACCCACGCCAGCATTAGGCAGCTGACAAAAATCAAAGGCCAGCTGTGGACTGCCGACGTTCATCATGATCTTAACTGGCAAGGCAGGCAAATCACCGCGTTCAATCTCGGTCACTTCCATTTCAAGCAAGCCGTCATAGATTTTGCCTTCGTCACCTTCCGCACATGAAACGGTAACAAGTGCGCCTTCTCGTAATAGGTCGGTCACTTCACCACAACCGACAACGGCAGGTACACCCAACTCGCGCGCGATGATGGCCGCATGGCAAGTGCGGCCACCCCGGTTAGTGACGATGGCAGCAGCACGCTTCATGACTGGCTCCCAATTCGGGTCCGTCATATCAGCGACCAGCACATCGCCAGGCTGCACGCGCTCAATCTCGCTCACATCACGAATCACGCGGACTGGACCCGCGCCAATTTTTTGGCCAATGGCTCGGCCCGTGGCCAGTACCGGGGCAATATTTTTAAGCTTAAAGCGCTGCTCAAGTTTGCCGCTGGCTTGACTTTTGACCGTTTCAGGCCGCGCTTGCAAGAT
The DNA here is from genome assembly GCF_024582735.1 of Mycoavidus sp. SF9855. NCBI lineage: Bacteria > Pseudomonadati > Pseudomonadota > Betaproteobacteria > Burkholderiales > Burkholderiaceae > Mycoavidus > Mycoavidus sp. SF9855. The sequence goes on along the minus strand of NZ_CP102085.1, from coordinate 729,851 downwards.
ATAAAGCTTGCCATCGCGACCATCCTTACCCCATTCAATATCCATTGGGCGGCCATAGTGCTGCTCGATAATCACGGCGTATTTGGCGAGCTGGATCACATCTTCATCGGTAATCGAATAGCAGTTGCGTTGCGCGCTTTCCACGTCAACCGTTTTGACTCGCTCCACATCATCTGGTGGAGCAAATTCCATTTTGACTAATTTTGAGCCCAGCGAACGGCGGATGATCGGGTAATGACCGCTTGCCAGCGTTGGCTTAAAAACATAAAATTCGTCAGGGTTGACCGCACCTTGTACGACGGTTTCTCCTAAGCCATAGCTCGAGGTAATAAATACCACGCCCTTAAAGCCGGATTCCGTATCTAGCGTAAACATCACGCCAGCCGCGCCCACATCTGAGCGCACCATGCGCTGCACCCCTACCGATAATGCGACCTCTGCGTGCGTAAAGCCTTTATGAACCCGGTATGAAATCGCGCGGTCATTGTAGAGCGAAGCAAAGACGTGTTTGACGCGGTCTAGGATTTGGTCAATGCCAACCACATTAAGGTAGCTTTCCTGCTGGCCGGCAAATGAGGCATCAGGCAAATCTTCAGCGGTTGCTGATGAGCGCACGGCAAACGATAGTTCAGCTGCGTCTTTTTGCAAGAGCTCAAAATGCGCTCGAATCTCAGCGACTAACCTTGGCGGCAACGGCGCGTCAATAATCCATTGGCGAATTTCGCTGCCAGCAACGGCTAACGCTTTGACATCTTCAATGTCTAAATCTTGCAACCGCTGCGCGATTCGCGCGCTCAAATGATTGAGTTGCAGAAAATCACGAAATGCCTGTGCCGTTGTCGCAAAGCCAGCCGGCACACTCACGCTAGCGCGGGTAAGCTGGCTAATCATTTCACCAAGCGATGCATTTTTACCGCCGACGATCTCAACGTCCGTCATTCGCAGTTGCTCAAACGGCACTACGTAAGCGTTGCTGTCCACTGCCCTATTCATCACAGTCCCTAAAGTGTAAAAAATCTGTATTGACGCTTAAAAACCGCTATTCTACCGTGCTCTGGGCTATCACCCAACGGGGCCTATGGCGCCGCTACTCTATATGTGCTTTATATTGACACCGATACAACACCATGCAACCTATTGCCTTTATTGTTTCTGATGGAACCGGCATTACTGCCGAAACTTTCGCTCATTCAATTCTTTCACAATTTGATCTGAAATTCCGCTTGATTCGCGTGCCTTTTGTTGATTCGCTCGACAAAGCTTATACCACGCTCAATGATATCAATCATGCCGCAGAACTAGGTGACAGCCGGCCGATTGTCTTTACAACGCTTGTCAATAGCGAGTCAAACGAGATTGTGAAGCGTTCGAATGCCCTTGTGTTGGATATGTTCCAGACCTTCATCGAGCCCCTTGAGCAAGAACTTAAGATGAAGTCCAGCCATGCCATGGGACGGGGGCATCAAGCAGCAGATACCGAGGCTTATAAGAACCGGATTGAAGCGATCAATTTTTCACTGACACATGACGATGGCCAGTCTCATCTTAACCTTAAAGAAGCCGATGTTATCTTAGTCGGGGTCTCACGCAGCGGCAAAACACCGACCACGCTCTATTTAGCAATGCAATATGGCGTAAAGGCTGCCAATTATCCGCTGATTCCAGAAGATTTTGAGCGTGGCAAACTGCCTACACCGCTGCTCACCCATAAGTCGAAAATTTTTGGTTTGTCGATCGACCCCAGCCGGCTTGCGGAAATCCGCAATGAACGGCGTCCTGGTAGTAAATACGCTTCCCTTGAAAATTGCCGCTATGAGATCAATGAGGCTCAAGCTCTGATGCGACGCGAAAATATTAAGTGGCTGTCCTCCACGCATAAATCAATTGAAGAGATCGCCGCCACTATTTTGCAAGAAATCAGGCTTGATAAGCCATCGTATTAATGGCTTATTCCGGGGTTATGACGTGGTTTACGATTAACTCCTCAGAATCTCGATCAGAGAGCCTCATAATCTCTTTAATCTTACCGGGCTGCATGCCCGCGGCTAACATATTGTTAGCCGTTTCAACAACTGTCTCGCGTTTAGCTTTTTGCCAGCCCTCATGCCAACCTTCTTTCCAGCCTTTTTTCCAACCCTCAAGCTCAAAGTGTTTAGCAACAGTCATAAATTCCTCGCGTAAGTTCATTGCGGTTTCAATCATCTATTAAGATACTTCAGTTAGCTCTGCGAAATCTTGATCAGAAAGTTTTGTGAGCTCTTTAATCTTATCGAGTTGCATTCCCGTAGCTAACATATTGTTCACAATTTCAAGAGTTTTTTTGCGCTCACCTTTCAGTTCGCCTTTCTGCTCACCTTCTTGGTGGCCTTCTTGACGACCTTCTTGGTGGCCTTTTTTCCAACCTGCGAGTTCTAAGTGTTGAGCAAGAGTCATAATTTCCTCACGATAGTTCGGCGCAGTTTCAGTCACCAACTGGATGAACTGCGGGTAATTGGTACATTTTCCTTCTTCCACAAGATATTTTAGCATGCTATGCAGGAGTTCACCGGGGGGCGGATCAGTGTTGAGTATTTTCAAAACAGGTTGCGCCAGCTGTAGCAAATCTCTGGTTCGGATGTGCTTTTGTAAGAGTTCAAACGCAGCAATGCTTTTATGCGTTTGAATTTCTTCGTCTGGAATGACAGAAAGATCGATGAGCTTAATTGGCTTTAGGAAAATTTTCTCCGCAAGCTCCTGGTTTTCAAAACAACTCAGTAGATCTAGCGGCCCTGGATAAGGGCTGCGCCGCCCTCGATAAAAAAGCATAGGCACTACTACAGGTAATAATTCATTACCTTGCTCAAGGTGCTGCTGCATGATTGCAGTTTGATAACGCAAAAGCTTAAAAGGCGTTAATTGACCTACGACGCTCTCGTGCTCAATAACAGCATAAATATATCCAGGGGCGCCAGCAATCTTCAATGAATAGACAATATCTGAAAAATATTGTCTCAGATGGGCGTCTACAAACGAGCCATTGGCAATCTGCAGCGTGTTTAAATCGCAATATTGTTTTACAGAAGTTGGCAAATAAACTTCTAAAAAAGCCTTAGCAAGGGTTACATTGGATAAAAATTTTTTAAACAATGCATCATGAGGAATAGACAAGGAACTTTTCATCGGATCGATCTTTAATAAAAAACGGCGGTTGCCGTCATGGTTATGAACGAACCTTGATTGTTCCCGAAATGCTTATATTGAGCACCGGTTTGCCTGCAGCAATATGGGCAAAGTTTTTCACCCATAATGGGCTTAAAACATAGAAATGTTGCTCATTGGCTACAGTCGTATTGAGCTTATTATCGGCTCATGAGCGCGCACGCTAGAGAAAGACCTATTCAACAAGATAATATAGTGAAATGGCCTCTTTTATTTTCCCTGATATTTTTCTACTACGCAACAATTTGGGTGCACAATCTTTTGAAAATCGTGCAAGCAACTAAGTGTTGCGCTGGCGGCATTGCTCGAATAAACAAACAGCCGCGGCAGCTGCGACATTAATGGATTCCATCCCACCAGGCTGGGGGATGGTGACAGAGTGTGCGGCGTGTTCGCGCCATGTCGCAGAGACGCCAGCACCTTCGTTGCCCCAGATCCAGGCAAAAGGTTTGGTCAAATCCTGCTGGTAGATCGAAGTGGCGTTGTGCGAATCTGTAACGAGCAATGGCACGGCAAGGTGTGGCAAGAGTTGGTCTACCTCAATTCCCTCAAAAATATGCAGTAGAAAATGCGCCCCCATCCCCGCCCGTAGTACTTTAGGAGACCAGGCACACGCCGTACCGGGTGCGCAAAATACATATTGAATGCCGGCGGCAGCGGCGCTACGCAAAATAGAGCCGGCGTTACCTGCATCTTGCACACCGTCAAGAATGATGCAATCACGGGTAATTTTCTGCGGCAATTCAGAGGCCGGGATATCAACCAAAAATATCACGTTGCCACCCTGCGCTGCTCGCGCTAACGTCGACAATTGTGCAAAGAGCGTATCTGATAACACCACCATACGCGCTGGCTCAATGCGTGACATGATTGGCTGCAGGCTTTGCTGCATTTTATGCTCAGACAGCGTGCTCTCGGCAATAATACAGAAACGTGGTTGTCCTAGCGTATCGAGATAGGTGCTGGCTAAATGTAGCCCTTCAGCAAGAGCTTGGCCGGCCCGGCGTTCACGAGTGAGCGTGCCGGCGAGTTGCTTGAGCCTCTTAAAAAAAGGGTTATCGCGCGCAGTAATGGTTTTCATTATGTAGGTCTACGCGCATCATAGTGAATGAATCGAACAAGGCAATCCAGGGTCGCCACCTAGTGCTTGGCGCACCGGGGCAAATGAGCGGCGATGGTGAATACAGGGACCATGCTGCTTAAGCGCAGCAAGATGTTGTGGTGTGCCATAACCTGCGTGTGCATCAAAACCATATTCGGGATGAGCGATATGTAATTCAACCAGCATTCGATCGCGTGTCACTTTAGCGAGAATCGAGGCAGCTGAAATCTCTGGCAGCAATGCATCGCCACGCACAATGGCTAGCGCCTGCATCTTTAAGGATGGACAACGGTTACCATCAATCTTTGCCAAGCTTGGAGTAATCGGCAGTGTTTCAACCGCACGCTGCATCGCCAGCATCGTTGCGTGCAAGATATTTAAGCGATCAATTTCATCCACTGAGGCCGACGCAATACTAAAAGCGAGCGCACGTTCACAGATCAGATCAAAGAGTAGCGCGCGCTTTTTGGCACTCAACGTCTTTGAATCAGCGAGGCCCTCAATCGGCCGTGTTGCATCAAGCATCACCGCCGCCGCGACCACTGGGCCAGCTAACGGGCCTCGGCCTGCTTCGTCAACGCCGCAGGTTAGCCTGCTTGGATCGTCTAATAGCAAGTTATAAGGGGTAGAAAAGGATGGATCCATGAAGTCAGTCACGCGAAATTTTAGGCGTGTCGCTTGGCACTCATTAATGCTATTGAAGACTTGAGCCGCGACATCCGAATAGATTGAGATAAACTACTTTAAAGGTAAAACGGACTTCGCTGCCTGGCGCTGTGAAGTTTCAATTAACTCGGCAATCGCATCCGCTGCAACAGCGGCTGAATCACACTTTAAGGTGTGGTGCATTTGCGTAAAAATTTGATTGAGCTTATCGCGATTTGCATGATCATTCAATTGATCCATCATCGCGCGCGCTAGTGCATCAGGCGTGGCAAGATGCTGCAGCAATTCGGGTACCACAAATCGGCCAGCGAGAATATTAGGCAGTCCAACATAAGGTAAATAACCTTGCCTTTTCATAATTTGGGCAGTCAGCCAGGGGACTTGATACGAAATCACCATCGGCTTTTTATATAGGGCGGCTTCTAAGGTTGCGGTGCCGCTGGCAATGAGCACGGCATCAGCAGCTTCTAGGGCACTATGTGAGTCGCCCTCAAGCACCGTCAGAGAAAGCTGTGGATACTTGGCAATCAACGGCTGCAACTGCGCCCTAATTGCCGCTGACGCCGCGGGCAAGATAAACCGTAACCCAGGTTCAGAGGCTTGCATCAGCGCCATCGCAGCTAAAAAATTGGGCGCAATCAAGGCGATTTCCGAGCGCCGGCTACCCGGCAAGACAGCGATGATCGGACCCTGTACGGGTAAATCCAGACGACGCCGGGCAGCCACTGGATCAGGTACCAGCGGGATCACATCCGCTAATGGGTGGCCAACATAGCGTGCAGCAACTCCGGCGCGCGCGTAAATTTCCGGCTCAAAGGGAAATAGGCACAACATGAGATCTGTGGCCCGCTGGATTTTTTTAATGCGGGCGCCGCGCCACGCCCAAATCGATGGGCTAATGAAATGAACGGTGGGAATGCCAGCGCGGCGCAGTTGTGCTTCAAGGCCGAGATTAAAATCAGGCGCATCGATACCCACAAAGACGGTTGGCGGCGCAGCTAACAGTTGGCGCTTTAACGCGCTACGGATACGCAAGATTTCGGGAATATTGCGTAAGGCTTCAACATAGCCACGCACGGCTAATTTTTCACTCGGCCAGCGCGCATTAAAGCCGAGCGCAGTCATCTTTGGCCCGCCAATGCCGAAGTACATGCTCGCCGCCGGTAAACGGCTTGTAAGCTGCTGGATCAGGGCTGCGGCGAGTAAATCCCCGGACGCCTCGCCCGCCACCATGGCCAAACTGGCCGGCGCAGTATCGCCAGTTGGATGTGTACTTAGCACCTTTGCTGCCTAGCGGATAATGCCGCGCTGCGTGTCGGCGATAAAGCTAAGCAGTTCCTGCACATGCGCATTGCCATCGTCCGCTTGAGCCACCAACTCAGCCAGTTGGATTTTGGCTTGCTCAAGCGAAAGGCCTGCTTTATACAGCGTCCGATAAGCGGTGCGCAGCGTCGTAATCGCAGCCGATGTAAAGCCTCGCCGGCGCAAGCCTTCAAGATTGATACCATGCGGCTTAGCCTTGTCGCCCGCGGCCATGATAAACGGCGGAATATCCTGGATTAAAACGGTAGCGCCGCCTAACATTGAGTGTGCGCCAATGCGCACGAATTGGTGCACCCCCGCCATACCGCCCAGGATAGCCCAATCGCCAACCTGCACATGCCCAGCGATTTGCGCATTGCTGGCGAAAATAGTATGGCTACCTACGATACAGTCATGTGCGATATGCACATAAGCCATGATCCAGTTGTCATCGCCGATGCGAGTCAGGCCCGTATCTTGTACCGTACCGGTATGAATCGTGGCGAATTCACGAATCGTATTGCGGTCACCAATCTCTAGCTGGGTTGGCTCACCTCTGTATTTCATGTCTTGGGGGGCGCCGCCCAGCGCGGCATAATGGCCAATCCGGTTATCTTTGCCCAGCGTAGTATGGCCTTCAAGCACGCTATGGGAACCGATTTTTGTGCCTGCGCCAATTTTTACGTGCGCGCCAATCACCGCATAGGGGCCAATCTCGACTGTCTCATCGAGCTCGGCGCCCGGCTCAATCACTGCACTGCTATGAATTTTTGTCATGCTCTGAGTTGTTGTCTTATTAAACGTTTGATGTTTGCGCATCACTCTGACGCGTCGGTCTAACCGTACACATCAAATTCGCTTCAGCCGCCACAACGCCATCTACCTCAGCAAATGCGCTAAATTTCCAAATCCCACGCAAATAGCGCTCAAAACTTACATTCAAAATCAGCTGATCGCCCGGTTCAACCGGCCGTTTAAAGCGCGCGTTATCAATTCCCACAAAATAGTAAAGCGACTTAGCGGGGTCATACTCTTCTTCAGCAAAGGTTAAAAGCCCTGCGGTCTGCGCTAATGCCTCAAGTATTAATACACCAGGCATGACCGGACAAGCCGGAAAATGACCAGTGAAATAAGGCTCATTAATGGATACATTTTTCAGCGCTTTAATCCGCTTATGCGGTTCAAGCTCCAGTACTCGATCAACCAGCAAAATCGGATAGCGATGCGGCAGTAAAGTAAGGATCCGATGGATATCGAGTTTAATGTCTTGTGTACTCATCGATTTTCTACGTAGAATGATTTGCTTCAGTCACAATCATGACTGCTTATTTTGACTAGCTAATATAACAGCTTCAAGCTGCTTGAGGCGCGCATTCATTTTATCGAGATTGCGCATCAAAGCAGCATTGCGGTTCCAGTGAGTATTTTCAATGGCAGGAAATGAGCTAGTATAAACGCCAGGTTTAGATAAAGATTTTGAAACACCGGATTTGGCGGTAACGATCACTCGATCGGCTAACGTCAAATGGCCAGCGATACCCACGGCGCCTCCTATCATACAATGACGGCCAATCACCGTACTGCCTGCAATGCCCGCACAAGCAGCAATCACCGTGTAAGCGCCAATTCGGCAATTATGGGCAATTTGAACCAGATTATCAATTTTTACGCCGTCCTCAATTAGGGTGTCAGTCATTGTGCCACGGTCAATCGTGGTATTGGCACCAATCTCAACATCTTCGCCAATCATAACAGTGCCGGTTTGTGGAATTTTGACCCACTCTCCGGTATCGCCGTTAAAATCGGGAGCAAAACCAAACCCATCGGCGCCAATGACAGCGCCGGCATGCACCAACGCGCGCGCGCCTAAGGTACAGCCATGATAAACGGTAACCTGTGCAAATAAATGTACATCGTCGCCAATCGTAACACCTCGCCCAATATACGCATGGGCATCAAGACGCGCACGCTCACCAATCACCGCATTGGCCTCAATCACAACCTGCGGCCCGATCGATGCTGTAGCCGCCACTCGCGCGCTAGGATCAATCACTGCGCTGGCATGGATGCCGGGCAACGTCTGCGGTATGCTCGCGGCCGCAAAGCATTGCGCAACACGCGCAAAATAGGCATAAGGATTAGGGGTGACAAGAAACGAGCAGGCGCTACGGTTTTTAACTTTCAATAAGTCAGCACAGGTGATCAATACGGCTCCTGCCCGCGTCGCTTCAAGCTGAGCGAGATATTTTGGGTTAGCCAAAAAGCTCAACTGCTGCGGCTGTGCACGATCAAGTGGCGCTAAACCGTGAATAGAGCAGGCGCCATCGCCCACAACTTCGCCACCAAACCGTTGCGCGAGTTGCTCGAGGGTAAATCCTTTATGCTTGTCGCAAGCCAATTGCATATTCAACTCAGAAGCTAGCATTGGGTTTAGCCAGCGCTTTTAACACCTCATCGGTAATATCAATGCGCGGATTCACGTAGACGGCTTCTTGCACAATCAAGTCGTAATTTTTTGCCTCTGCGATCTGCTTAATCGCTTTATTCGCACGTTCAAGCACAGCCGCCAACTCTTCATTACGGCGTTGATTGAGATCTTCACTAAATTCACGCTGCTTACGCTGAAAGTCGGCATCCAGTTGCGTCAGCTCTGCTTGCACTTTCTTACGCTCAAGATCGGACATAGTGGCTGCATTCTTATCAAGCTTATTAGATTTCGTTTTTAAATCCTTGGCGATGGCCTGTAGTTCCTGATCGCGCTTTAAAAATTCTTGCTTGAGCTTGTCTTGTGCCGCCTTAGCCAGTGTCGATTCACTCAGAATGCGATCTGAATTGACAGCGGCAATATGCACTTCATGGGTAGACGCATTCGCTGGGCTAGCGCATACATTCGCCGAGCTAGCGAACAAGGCGCATGCAAACCAGCACACATAACGCTGTTTGGATAGATTATTTAACACGATACGCCTCTATATTGGGTGCCTGCATATTTTGATAGATGAATCTTCAGAAGGCTGTGCCAAGCTGAAATTGAAATTTTTGGTAAGTATCGCCTGGCTTTTTGGTCAGCGGGAAACCCAAACTAAATTTTAACGGACCAACTGGCGAAATCCAGGCGATCCCCAGCCCATAGCCATAACGCAAGCTGCCCAGAGCGATCTTCTGATCCGGACCCCACACATTACCTCCGTCAATGAAAGTAAATAAACGTAGCGTACGATCGTAACCCGTTTTGGGCAACGGAAAAGTCAGTTCAATATTGCCAATCAAAAGCTTAGAACCCCCGATTGCATCAGTGCTCTCTGCATCTTTAGGACCCAACGAACTAGGTTCATAGCTGCGTACTGATCCAATTCCGCCCGCGTAGTAGTTTTTAAAAATCGGATACGGTTTGCCGGCAAGCCCCCGCCCATAACCGAACTGCCCATTCAAACCAAGCACAAAGCCACGCGCAAACGAATAATAATATTGTTGCTGTAAATCGATTTTGTAATATTGGGTGTCACCGGCAGGCGTACCTAGCTCGCCATTTGCCTGCGTGTAATAACCGCGACTTGGCACCAAGGCGCTATCACGACTATCACGGGACCAGCCAATGGTCAGCGGGACATTATTCACCACCCGGCCAAATTGATCAATGTAGTTCCGGTAAGCTTTCGGCGCTGTTTCATCCGCTTTCATCCGGTCCTGCTCAAAACCGGCGCCTAGATAAACTGTATCAAACTCAGAAAACGGGATACCAAATTTCAAATTGCCGCCCATACTGACGATTGTGAAATTACTTGAATTTGAGCCCGGCATAAAGCTTGAGCCACCATATAAAAGCGGCTGATAGGTCCGATAATAGGCTTCAGTAATCCGTTTGATACCATCGATCGTAAAATAAGGATCGACCTGCGTGACAGACAGTGTGCGATACGTTTTGGCCGTATTTATATTGACCGCAAGGCTAGTGCCTGAACCAAATACATTGTCTTGCGACACCCCTGCTGACAGCACCACCTTATCTGTCGATGAAAATCCTGCGCCCACGGTCACGGCACCAGTCGGCTTTTCCGCTACTTTCACGTCAACATCAACTTGGTCGTTGGTTCCTTCGACCGGCGCCATGGCGACATTAACATCCGTAAAATAGCCCAAGCGGTTAATCCGGTCTTGCGACAGCTTTAGCCGTTGTCCGTCGAACCAAGCGCTCTCAAATTGGCGCATTTCACGGCGAATCACTTCATCGCGCGTACGATTATTACCGACCACATTCACTCGCCGCACATATACACGCCGGCCCAGCGTAACTTGCAAGCTAATCGCTGCCGTATGCCGCTGCTGGTCAACCGCCTGCTGCGGGGCAACCGTCGCGAAAGCATAGCCGTATTCACCCAGTTTGTCAGTGATCGCTTTGCTCGCAGCTTGCAGCTTAGCTGCTGAAAAACGCTCGCCGGAGCGGATTTTGACCAACTTAAGTAACTCTTCTTTTTTATCGAGCAACTCCCCGCTCAGTTCAAAATTAGCGATGGTGTACGGCTCACCTTCATGCAAGCTAAACGTCAGATAAATGTCTTTTTTGTCAGGTGAAATTGAGACTTGCGTCGATTCAAAATTAAATTCCAGATAACCCCGATCAAGATAGTAGGAACGGACATTATCAAGATCATTGGCCAGTTTTTCACGCGCATACAAATCATTTTTGCTGTACCAGGAGAACCAGTTAGGCGTTGAGAGTTGCATTTCGTCTTGCAAGGTGCTGGTCTTAAACGCCTTATTGCCAATGAAATTGACTTGCCGGATACGCGCAACTGGACCCTCTGTGACAGAGAATAAAATATTCACTCGGTTGCGCTCAAACGGAGTGACTGTGGTAGTGACTTCAGCCGCGTAGTAACCACGCGTTAGATAACGGCGCTTAAGTTCTTGCTCAGCTTTGTCAATCAAATTTTTATCGTAATAGCGACCCGGCGACAAAGCAATTGCGCCACGCAGCAATTTGTATAGATTTTCTTTATCAAACTCACGCAGTCCGACAAAATCAATCGACGAGACAAGCGGCCGTTCTTGCACCTGAACCACCACCACGTTACCTTGTGATAACACGCGCACATCACTAAAAAACCCAGTTGCGTAAAGCGCGCGAATCGCTTGCGAACCTTTATCATCGGTAAATGATTGGCCTGACTTAAGAGGCAAATACGCAAACACCGTACCCGCGTCAAGCTGGCGCAGACCTTCAATGCGAATGTCTTTTACCACGAAGGGAGCGACCGCGTGCGTCAGCGTAGCATACGCTGAGAAAAGAGCGACAATACCCATCCTAAATGCAAAACGAAATGGCAACAACTTCTATCCTTAATAAAGAATTTAGCTAATAATCATAACAGAGACATGCTGCTTCTTCCTTACAGCAATGGTCTCATAAGCATCTGTCCATTAACACAACCTCACCCAGCGTCACTCTGCTCACGGCCCACATTATTTATAACGGGGCACTTAGGCGCCATCCAATTTATACAGCTAGCGCCGAAATTTCTTCAAAGGCCAGCCGGCGCGCCTGTGCATCTGCTGCGAGCACGTCATCTAGCGTATGGACTGCGCTCGGCGCAATACGTTCAAGCACATTCGCGACAATAGCGGCAATCGAGGTAAAACATGTAGCACCCTGCAAAAAGGCCTCAACCGCCACTTCATTGGCAGCGTTCAGTACAGCGCTCGCTACGCCGCCCTGCCGTAAAGCTTCGATGGCAAGCGTTAAACAGGGGAAACGCTCAAGCTCAGGTCGCTCAAAACTCAAGGTGGCAATTAACGCTAAATCTAACGGTTCGACCCCAGCTGCAATACGATCTGGAAAGGCCAGTGCATGGGCAATTGGGGTCCGCATATCTGGATTGCCAAGTTGTGCCAGCACAGAGCCATCGACATAACTGACCATCGAGTGAATCACGCTTTGTGGATGAATCAGCACTTCAATCTGGTTAATCGGCACATTGAATAACCAGTGTGCCTCAATCACCTCAAGCCCCTTGTTCATCATCGTGGCGGAATCGACCGAGATTTTTCGGCCCATCCGCCAGTTTGGATGAGCACACGCTTCATCAGGGGTAACATGCGCCAGTGAAGCAAGCTCGCGCGTACGAAATGGACCGCCCGACGCAGTCAGAATAATTTTCTCGACGCCAGCACGGGCAGATAAGCATTGATAGATCGCATTGTGCTCACTGTCCACAGGAAAGAGCAGTGCATTATGCTGGCAAACTGCCTCCATAAACAATCGGCCCGACATTACCAACGCTTCTTTATTGGCTAATAAGATACGCTTGCTAGCACAGGCTGCAGCGAGCGTTGGCGCAAGCCCCGCCGCGCCTACAATCGCCGCCACCACCGTGTCGCACTCCGCGGCATTCGCCAAGGCAATCAGCGCCGCCTCGCCATACGCCACTTCGGTACGGCTGCCAGCAGCCTTTAACCGAGTTTGCAGCTGAGCGGCTAATGCCGCATCTCTTACGACCGCAAACCTAGGGGTAAAGCGTAAACACTGCTTAAGCAATTTATCGATATTGCGGTGCGCGCTCAGCCCAAACACAGAAAAACGCTCTGGGTGGCGCGCAACAATATCAAGCGTACTATCGCCGATTGAGCCGGTTGAACCAAGTATAGTTAGACGTTGTTGCATATCGCTGCGGGTTTCACGCTCTTAGATAGGGGTAAAACGCAAAAGGCTCCCGTACAGGCCAACCGCCAGCGTAAGCATTGGTAACAACGCATCTAAACGATCTAATACGCCACCATGGCCGGGCAAGAGCATACTCGAATCTTTAAATCCTGCTTGCCGCTTCATTAATGATTCAAACAAATCACCCACAACGCCGACGCCAACCAGTAAGGTCAGTACCGCTAACATACCCAACCAGCCACTGACTGAGTCAACCTCAACCGCCAATGGTGAGACGCCGAAAAGCCGGATTGTACCTGCTACAACGGCGGTTACTGCAAGCACCAGCAACCAGCCGCCCAACACACCTTCCCACGTCTTGCCGGGGCTAATTAGGGGCGCCAATTTATGCCGACCAAATCGTTTTCCGGCAAAATAAGCACCACTATCGGCTAGCCATACAACAAGCAAAACAGATAAAAGAAAAGTCGGCCCTACTCTATGCGCTGCAATCAACGCATCCCAACACACTGCAAAAATAACTAAACCCGCGGCCAGCAAAAGCACACGCCATAGGCCAACCGCTAAAGTAGGTTGCCGCATTAAGATAAATGGCACCACCGCGACCCAGAAAAAAGCGGCAATCCAATATAGCATCGGCCAAAATAATCCATCCCCGAAAAGCGCCTGCGACGCGCTCTGCAACGTACCGTTAAGCTGCCATTGCCAGAGCGCAAGCAGGCATAACATCACACCCACTAGCACTGCATAGCTGATACACTTCTTCGGCGTGAGCTTCAATAAACGCGCCCACTCCCAGGCCGCGAGCGTCAGTATGCCAACCACTAGCGCATTGAATAGATTGAAGGTGCAGGCGGTACAAAAAATCACCGGCAGTAACACTGCCAACAATATTACAGCCGTCAGAATGCGGGTTTTTAACATGAGATCTGCTTTTCTTCGGATTCAAGTTGCGCGCTAATTCGACCAAACCGGCGCTCGCGCTGACGATACCAATCAAGCGCAAGATCAAGCGCCGACGCATCAAAATCAGGCCAAAAAATATCGGTGAAATAGAGTTCAGTATAGGCACATTGCCATAACAGGAAATTGCTTAAACGCTGCTCACCGCCGGTACGAATAAACAGATCGGGTTCTGGTGCATACGCCATGGCAAGATATTTTGAGAAATCCGCCTCGCCTATAGATTGCATGCCTTTTTCAGCGACGGCTTGCTCAGCCAGCTTATAAGCCGCTTGCGTGAGATCCCAACGGCCGCCGTAATTAGCGGCAATGGTCAGCGTCATCCGTTGATTATTGGCTGTTTTTGCCTCAGCGCAGCGCACCAGTTCTTGAATACGCGGCTCAAACTTAGTCAAATCGCCAATCACGCGCAGCCGAATGCCATTACTATGCATCTTGCCAATTTCACGCTCAAGCACATTCACAAAAAGGCGCATCAAAAATGAAATTTCATCCGTAGGTCGGCGCCAGTTTTCAGAGCTAAAAGCAAACAGAGTCAAATATGAAATATTCCGCCGCGCGCAGGCTTCAACCATTGCGCGCACGGCTTCAACGCCTTTAGTATGGCCCGCGACGCGTGGCAGTCGCCGTTGGGTCGCCCAACGGCCATTGCCATCCATAATAACGGCAATATGCCGCGGCATCTCAACCGCAACAGGCACACCCATAGTAGAACTCGTATAGGCCATAGCTATTTCGCAGACCTGCAGGTGCTACGCTTTAAACCTTCATAATTTCGCTCGATTTGGTTTGCACCAATTCGTCGATTTCAGCAACAAATTTATCGGTTAATTTTTGCACGTCATCCTGCGCGCGACGTCCACTGTCTTCTGGCACACCTTCGTCTTTAACCAATTTGTCCAATTGTTCTTTTGCATCCCGGCGCAATCCTCGGACCGCGATTTTGGCAGTTTCGCCTTCGCTTTTAACCACTTTCGTAAGGTCACGGCGGCGCTCTTCGGTCAAAGCCGGCATCGGCACTCGCAATAATTCACCATGCGTAGCTGGATTCAAACCTAGGTCAGATTCACGAATGGCTTTTTCAACCACCGACACCATCTTTTTTTCCCATGGCTGAACGCCGATTGTGCGCGCATCGATAAGGGTCAAATTGGCCACCTGCGAAAGCGGCACATGAGAACCATAGTAATCAACCTGAATATGCTCAAGAAACCCCGTATGCGCGCGGCCAGTACGGATTTTTGCAAGGTCATTCTTAAATGCGTCAATCGAGCGTTGCATCCTTTGCTCAACGTTTTTTTTAACCTCAGCTACACTCATTTAAAACTCCAAATCGCCGCTGTGCGGCAATATCTGACACAAGGGCCACGAATCTACACACACGGAACGCCTACACATGGACTAGCGTTCCCTCGTTCTCACCAAGCACAACACGCTTTAAGGCGCCCGGCTTGACAATCGAAAATACGCGAATAGGCAATTTTTGGTCACGACAAAGCGCAAATGCAGTGGCATCCATCACCTGTAGGTTACGACTGATCGCCTCATCAAAGCTGATTGTCGTGTAACGGGTTGCGGTCGGCTCTTTACGTGGATCGGCTGAATAAACGCCATCTACCTTGGTTGCCTTAAGCACAACTTCAGCCCCAATCTCAGCGCCGCGCAATGCAGCTGCAGTATCAGTAGTAAAAAAGGGATTGCCCGTACCTGCTGCGAAGATGACGACCTTACCCTCTTCAAGTTGACGAATGGCGCGGGGTCGAATATAAGGCTCGACCACTTGGTCCATGCGCAATGCCGATTGCACCCGACCCTCAATCCCAGCATGACGCATCGCATCTTGCAGGGCCAGCGCATTCATCATCGTGGCAAGCATCCCCATATAGTCAGCTGTCGCCCGATCCATCCCGGCAGCGCCGCCAGCGACGCCACGAAAAATATTGCCGCCGCCAATCACAATCGCGAGTTGCGTGCCAAGCTGAACAGCTTCTGCAATATCGGCCACCATACGCTCAATCGTTATCCGATTGATACCAAAAGCATCTTCGCCCATTAAGGCTTCGCCAGATAACTTTAACAATACTCGCTTATAGCGACTGGGGGTAGAAACTGGCATAGAGGTTGACATCAAAATTCTTGAACTTACCGGGCAACTTTGCGCAGCTTAATCTAGCAAGCTGCACAAAGTTGTGTAATGGCTTTTTATACCGACTGGGCAGCCGCAACTTGCGCCGCCACTTCAGCTGCAAAATCGCCTTGGTGCTTCTCAATACCCTCGCCTGCAACGTAAATTGTAAAGCGCTTAACCGAAGCCTGAGCCGCTTTCAGCATCTGCCCGATAGTTTGCTTATCGTCTTTGACAAATGGCTGATCGAGCAGCGACACTTCTTTCAGATATTTTTGCACGCTGCCTTCAACCATTCTTGCAACAATCTCGGCTGGTTTTCCAGATTCGCTCGCTTTTTGTGCGGCGATTTTACGTTCTGTTTCAATCAACTCAGCAGGGACTGCATCGGCCGAAAGCGTGATCGGTTTCATTGCGGCAATATGCATCGCAAGGTCTTTACCCACCTGCTCATTAGCGCCCTCGTATTCAACCAGCACGCCAATCCGAGTACCGTGCAAATAGGCAGCCAGCTTATGTGTGCTTGGGTAGCAGACAAAACGGCGGATGGTTAAACTTTCGCCAAGCTTGCCAATCAAAGTCCGCCTCACTTCATCTACAGTCTTGTCCATCAAAGGCAAAGCTAATAGAGCCGCCACATCGGCAGGTTTTTGAGCTGCCACCAACTCAGCCACGGTTTTTGCAAAGGCTAGAAAATCATCATTTTTTGCCACAAAATCTGTTTCGCAATTGAGCTCAACCAGCGCTCCGACCTGGGTCGCGGCATCAATATATGTAGCTACGATGCCTTCCGCCGTTACACGCGCAGCAACCTTGTCCGCTTTAGTGCCCAATTTTATGCGTAACAACTCTTCAGCACGCGTCAAATCGCCGTTAGCTTCGGTCAATGCTTTTTTACATTCCATCATTGGTGCATCTGTTTTGGCGCGCAATTTAGCTACCATACTTGCGGTAATTTCCGCCATTCTTCACTCCTGTCAAACGGGTTGATTGGGCCTGCTCCATGGCTCACCCACATAGTATTCAGTTGGGTAAGGCGGCAGGCCACACAATAGTTCTGGTTAGCACACACAAAATGTGCAAACCAGCTTTTTCAAATGACAAAAAACGGCTTACGCTTCTTCGTCAACTTCAACAAATTCATCTTCAGGGGTATCGCTGCTACGGACTGCCTCAACCAAACCCTGCAGGGCTTTTTCCCGACCCTCAAGAATAGCGTCAGCCATACCGCGCACATAAAGTGCGACTGCTTTGCTAGCATCGTCATTACCTGGAATCACGTAGTCAATGCCTTCTGGCGAATGATTGGTATCCACTACCGCGATGACGGGTACGCCGAGTTTTTTCGCTTCAGTCAGCGCAATTTTGTGGTATCCCACATCGACCACGAAAATTGCCTCTGGCATGCCGTTCATATCCTTGACACCGCCGAGCGATTTGTCCAGCTTCGCCATATTCCGTTCAAACATCAGTGCTTCTTTTTTGCTCATGCGCTCAAGGTCACCCGCCTCGACCATCGCTTCCATTTCTTTAAGCTTTTTGATCGATGATTTCAACGTTTTGAAATTGGTCAACATGCCGCCCAGCCAACGACTATTGACATAAGGCATGCCAGCGCGGGTCGCTTCTTCAGCAATAATATCGCGCGACTGGCGCTTAGTTCCGACAAATAGGATGGTGCCCCGATTAGCCGCTACTTGACGCGTATATTTCAGCGCGTCTTGAAACATAGGCAAGGTTTTTTCGAGGTTGATAATATGGATTTTGTTGCGGTGGCCAAAGATATAAGGGGCCATTTTAGGGTGCCAAAAACGCGTTTGGTGACCAAAGTGGACACCCGCTTCTAACATTTGCCGCATCGTAATAGACATGAGAATTCTCCGTAAGGGTTAGGTCTAAAACCAGCCGCGATACTATTTAGCCTATTAAATAAAGCTAAAAGCACCCTGGGTGCGCTGGTTTGATAATTTGGTTACGCTGACGCCTTGCGCATCGCGCCCAATTTTTGAGCCAAATGACAGGAGTAAAGCAGAACCAATTAGGATTTTAACACTGATTTAATAAGTATCGGAGATACTTTGTAGCCAGCTCACCGGCAACGCTGTCAGCAGGCTGGCACTATCTAATCTGCCCACTTGATATCAGCCAAGCAGGGCGCACTCTACGATTGGGCCAAACGCCAGGTCCTGCCAAATAAAAACAAAGCATGGCTGGCTTGCATTAGATGGCAGTAAATCCTGCTTTCATTCACTAGCAAAACACTTTATACTGTATAAAAAAACAGGGGTATTTGATCAAACACACAACGACACTATGCTCAAACTGACCACACGGCAACAGCAAGTTTTCAATTTGGTCCGCCACGCGATTGAACACAGCGGCTTTCCCCCAACTCGGGCAGAAATTGCCGCCCAGCTTGGTTTTAGCTCAGCGAATTCCGCTGAAGAACATTTACGGGCGCTAGCCCGCAAAGGCGCGATTGAACTCACGGCGGGGACCTCGCGTGGCATTAAACTTAAACTGGCCGCAACCCAGAGCAAGCCTCGCCAACTCACGCTGCCTGACGCTCGCCTCATGCAATTATCGCTGCCGCTGATTGGCCGCGTCGCAGCCGGCAGCCCAATCCTCGCGCAAGAACATATTGTTCAACATTATCATTGCGATCCATCCCTGTTTGCCAGCCGGCCTGACTATTTATTGCATGTGCGCGGCCTATCGATGCGCGATGCAGGGATCCTAGATGGCGATTTACTCGCTGTACGGCGTCAGGACCAAGCCCAAAACGGTCAGATTATCATCGCACGGCTCGATCATGAAGTAACCGTTAAACGCTTCAGACAGCGTGGCAAAAAAGTAGAATTAATTGCTGAAAACCCAGATTATCCTAATTTAACCATTGAGCCCGAGCAGGTGGATTTTGCCCTTGAAGGGATCGTCGTAGGTCTCATTCGACCCAGTGCATTTTAATTAAAAATGAGCCTCCATCATCCATTATCCTAATATCAGTCAAGTAAGACCTAACCTCTATCTCTAGATTAGACGCTTGGCGCTATAATAAGCGGCGCGGCGCTTTCGCCCACAACTCTAGTACAAAGTTGGCTTTAAGTGAGCGCTCTATTTACTGTGATTTCAGGATTTGAATAAAGATTGTGGTTGTGATGAAAAACCGTGGCATGTCCCAAAATACGATACCTCCAGACCATCCGGACGAAGTTTTAAGTGAACCCCACCCGCTTGCGGTAAAAGGTGGCCGGCGCGTTTGCGTGGCGCCTATGATGGATTGGACTGATCGTCACTGCCGTTATTTTCATCGGCTCTTGACGCGCCATACCTGGCTCTATACCGAAATGGTCACCACCGGCGCCCTGTTACATGGCAACGCCGCTCAGCACCTCGCATTTAATGAAGAGGAGCACCCGCTTGCGCTACAACTTGGCGGCAGTGACCCCGCTGAGCTTGCACGTTGCGCTAAGCTCGCTGCAGCAGCCAATTATGATGAGATCAATCTGAACTGCGGCTGTCCATCTGAGCGTGTGCAACGCGGTGCATTTGGTGCATGTTTAATGGCTGAGCCAGAATTGGTCGCCGATTGCGTGCGCGCGATGTGCGATGCCGTCTCGATCCCAGTCACGGTTAAACATCGCATTGGCATTAACGACCGGACTGACTATGCGTTTGTGCGCGATTTTATTGGCACCGTAGCCAACGCGGGCTGTCGCACTTTCATTGTACATGCGCGCAATGCCATCCTTGGCGGGCTCAGCCCAAAAGAAAACCGGACTATTCCACCCCTTCGATACGATTATGTTCATCGTTTAAAGTGCGATTTTCCTGAGCTTGAAATCATTCTGAACGGCGGGCTTCAAACCATTGAGCAAATGGCAGAGCAACTCGCTCATGTAGATGGCGTGATGCTAGGTCGCCAAGCCTATCATCAGCCTTGGCTGTTAGCCAGTGTTGATCAGCATTTTTACCAAGCTGCAACACCGATACTGCAGCGCGCGGAAATTGAAACGGCATTTATCGCCTATGCTGCGCAAGAACTTGAGCGCGGAACATATTTAGGCGCAATGACACGTCATATACTGGGTTTGTATCATGAGGTGCCTGGCGCCCGCAGCTGGCGACGCGTACTATCCGATCACCACAAACTTGCCACAGGTGATTTACGCATCTTCGATGAAGCGCGCAATCATGGACTTTCCCCAATCATTTGACACAGCATGCAACTCTATCACGAACTGCTACAAGATATTCTGAGCCACGGCACGCCAAAAGCAGACCGCACAGGCACAGGCACCATCAGCGTATTCGGCCGCCAACTGCGTTTTGATCTTGCCGCTGGCTTTCCGCTTCTCACCACCAAGAAAATTCATCTTAAAAGCGTGATTCACGAATTACTTTGGTTTTTGAACGGTGACACCAATATCAAATATTTAAACGATCATGGCGTAAGCATCTGGGATGAATGGGCGGATGAAAACGGCGACTTGGGTCCTGTCTACGGCCATCAATGGCGCTTCTGGCCTAAGCCGGATGGCAGCACAGTCGATCAGATTGCTCAGCTCGTCAAGCAACTCAAAGAACGGCCGCACTCACGTCGCTTATTGCTGACGGCATTAAATATCGCGGATTTTCCAGACGAATCGCAAACCCCCATCGAAAATGTTCAGGCGGGCCGCATGGCGCTCGCGCCATGCCACTGTTTAACTCAATTTTACGTCAACGATAACAAACTCAGCTGTTTACTTTACTGCCGCAGCCAAGACGTCTTTTTAGGAACGCCCTTTAACCTTGCTAGTTACGCGCTACTGACCCATATGCTTGCTCAGCAATGCGGGCTAACCGTGGGCGAGTTGATTTGGACCGGAGGCGATTGTCATCTTTATACCAATCATTTAGAGCAAGTTAAGCAACTCCTCGCTCGCACCCCCTATCCATTGCCACAATTAAATCTTGCCAGTAAGCCCAAGGATATATTCAGCTACCGCTTTGAAGATTTTATTCTGGCCGATTATCAATGCCACCCCGCCATCAAAGCGCCCATTGCTATCTAAAATATATGACCTCGCTTTCAATTATTGTCGCTCGCGCCCGCAATGGCGTCATTGGCCGTCATAATCAACTGCCCTGGCATCTACCCGAGGATCTGGCTTTTTTTAAGCGCACTACCTTGGGCGCGCCCGTCATTATGGGCCGCAAAACGCATGAATCAATCGGACGCCCCCTGCCTGGGCGGCGTAATCTTGTTGTCACACGTGATCCTAAGCGAGTCTTCGCTGGCTGCGAAACAGTCAGCAACTTAGCTCATGCCCTTGAGCTTTGTGCCAGCGCATCGGTGCCGCAAGCATTTTTAATTGGCGGAGCGCAGCTTTATGCGGAAGGACTAAACTATGCCGATCAGCTGATCATTACCGAAATCGACAAGGATTTTGACGGGGATGCCTTCTTTCCTAAACCCGACCCCCTGGTCTGGAAACAAATCACCCAGAGTCAGCATCACAGCTTACCGCCGAACGATTTTGCGTATGCGTTTGTGATTTATGAGCGCATATAGATGCAATAAAAGGCCAACTCAGAGTGCCGCAGCGCACCCTGTAAAACCTTTGCTACCCCTCAATGCCCAGCAACCGTCATCTGCTCAAGCAACACTGAGCCTGTCTCCTTAGCGCCATATATAAAGGTATCCGCACCAATCGCCACGATCTGCTGAAACATCTGTTGCAAGGTACTCGCCACGGTAATTTCCTCAACCGGATATTGAATCTCCCCACCTTCAACCCAAAATCCAGCCGCACCCCGCGAATAATCGCCCGTCACATAATTCACGCCCTGTCCCATCAATTCGGTGAGAAAAAGCCCTGTATCCAGTTTTTTTAACATCGCCGGCAAATTATCTGATGGCTGGGTCAGCGTACTTTGAAGCGCAAGATTATGCGAGCCGCCCGCATTGCCCGTAGTCTGCATCCCTAATTTACGCGCCGAATACGTCGATAAAAAATAGCCTTGCACAATACCGTTTTGCACTATTTCACGCCGGTGCGTACGCACTCCATCCGCATCAAATGGACTGCTCCCGATTGCCCGCGGCAGATGGGGGTCTTCCAGCAAGCGAATATGCGGCGCAAAAACCTGACGGCCGAGACTATCGACTAGAAATGTCATCTTACGATACAGTGCACCACCACTCACCGCCTGCACAAAGGCGCCGATCAGGCCTGCTGCCAGCGGCGCATCAAACAATACCGGGCATTGACGCGTGCTGAGGGAGCGCGCTCTAAGCCTTGCCAGCGCACGCTGAGCCGCATATTGGCCCACCTCTTCAGGAGCCGCCAGATCGCTCGCGCTACGCTTTGAGGTATACCAACTATCCCGCTGCATATGCTGAGCGCGGCCGGCAATCGGCGCACATGAAATAAAATGGCGGGAAGTCGGATAGCCCGCTAAAAAACCCTGGCTGGTCGCCAACACAGAATGCTCGTGTTGCGCAGATACGCTGGCCCCTTCCGAGTTGCTAATCCGAGCATCCGTAGCAAAGGCTGCTTGCTCGGCCCGCCGCGCGATTGCCGCCGCTTCATCTGCGCCGAGTTGCCATGGGTGATATAGATCAAGCGCCAGCGGTGAATGCTCAAGTAGCTCCTGCTCTGCCAGCCCAGCGCATTCATCCTCAGCCGTAAAGCGCGCAATGTTATAGGCTGCAGCTACGGTGTCACGCAGCGCCTGCGGCATAAAATCCGAGGTACTCGCCTGGCCAGATTTTTTACCGATGAACACAGAAACAGCCACGCCTTTGTCACGGTTATGCTCAATTGTTTCGACCTCGCCACAGCGTACCGTCACGGATAAACCGTCGCCTTCGGAAACGCTTGCAACCGCATCGGACGCCCCCAGCTGTTTAGCGTAGTGCAAAATATCCGAGGCGATTTCTTTTAATTGTTCTTGCGTACGCGGGAAAAAATGTGTTTTGGCGACCATATTGAATACAACTCAGCTCGGGGTGAAGAATGAAATAGAATACTATTCTGTGATTTTACATTTTTTAATTTGCGGCTGACAACCGGATAAAATGCTCCCGATAATATTTCAGTTCATCAATTGATTCATGAATATCAGCCAGTGCCGTATGCAGCCCACGTTTATGAAAGCCCTTATAAATTGCCGGCTGCCAGCGGCGGCAGAGTTCCTTCACGGTGCTCACATCAAGATTACGGTAATGAAAAAGCGCCTCAAGCTCAGGCATCCATTGCGCCATAAAGCGGCGATCTTGGCAGATCGAATTACCACACATCGGCGATTTGCCTGGCGGCACATAGTCATTTATAAACTCACTGATCTGTCTAGCCGCCTCAGACTCGCCGATGGTGGAAGCACGCACACGCTCGATTAGACCTGAACCGCCATGAGTCTTTTGATTCCATTGATTCATCGCGCTTAAGATCAGATCCGTCTGATGAATCGCAAGCACCGGTCCATCTATCGCCGTCGTTAGATTTGAATCGGTAACCACCACCGCAATCTCAAGAATATGATCGGTTGAAGGTTGCAAACCCGTCATTTCCATATCAAGCCAGATAAGGTTAAACTCACTACGCGCAAGGCCTGTCGTATCAGCCTGAGGATTCTTAGAGACATTGGGGTTAAGCATGATCGGTATCGTTCTCTTAAAGTTTTTAGGCAGAGCAGCGCCAAATCGGCGAAAATCTCAACTTACCATTTTCGCACACTCAATCTAACGGATAGCCCCTATATGCTGACTATATTTTTTATGCTAGCGTTAATTGCGATGGTCAGTACGAAATTATGGCTTGCTGCGCGCCAAATTCGTTATGTCGCATTCCATCGCAGCGCAGTTCCTAGGCAGTTCGAGCCGACTATTTCACTGACTGCCCATCAGCGCGCGGCTGACTATACCGTGGCACGCACCCATCTTGCCAGCGCTGAAGCCGTGACCGGTGCAATCGTTCTCATTGCGCTCACCCTACTCGGCGGGCTGCAAGCATTAAGCACAACTCTTGCCGGCTGGCTCGGCCATGGTTACGCCGGACAAATTGCCCTGGTAGCTAGCGTGATCGTACTCCTTAGCTTAATTGACTTGCCTTTTGACTATATTCGTCATTTTTCGATTGAGCAACGCTTTGGTTTTAATCGGATGACAAAAACGCTGTTTGTTGTCGATTCGCTCAAAGGCTGCGTACTGAGCGCTGTTTTTGGCTTGCCGCTGCTTTTTATTGTGCTGTGGCTGATGGAGCAAGCAGGTCGTTTTTGGTGGCTGTGGGCCTGGGGAGTTTGGGCTACATTTAGCCTGCTAGCGCTGATTATTTACCCGACGCTGATCGCGCCCCTGTTTAATAAATTCGAGCCCTTGCGCGACGAAGCCATGCGCCGCCGGATTGAGGCGCTGCTCAAACGCTGTGGCTTTGCCGCACGAGGCTTATTTGTGATGGATGGCAGCCGCCGTTCAGCTCACGGCAATGCGTATTTCACCGGGTTTGGTAGAGCTAAACGGATTGTTTTTTTCGATACTCTGCTGGCCCGCTTATCGGGCAATGAAGTGGAGGCAGTGCTAGCGCATGAATTAGGGCATTTTAAACGGCGCCATGTGACGCAACGACTTGTCATCACCTTTGCCATCAGCTTTGGATTACTGGCATTATTTGGCTGGCTGGTGCAGCACAGCTGGTTTTATAGCAGCCTGGGCGTGACGCCCGTGCTCACTACTGGCAACAATCATGGCGCAGCGCTTATTTTGTTCTTTTTGATGATGCCAGTTTTTCTTTTTTTCTTAGGTCCACTGAACAGCCTGCTTTCTCGCCGGCATGAATTTGAGGCAGATGCGTTTGCGGCCCAACAAACCAATCCTCATGAACTGGTGAGCGCACTGGTTAAGCTCTATGAGGATAATGCATCGACGTTAACTCCAGACCCGATCTATAGCACTTTCTATTACTCACACCCGCCAGCAGCACAGCGTATCGAACGGCTCTTGGCAACGACATGAGCGCTCCTCTCGAAAGCGGTGTGATTACTGCGGCCTATGGCCGCCATTATTTAATTGAGTTAGAAAATAATGGTGGCCTACTACAAGGGTTTCCGCGCGGCAAAAAAAATGACGCGGCAGTCGGCGATAAGGTCATCTGCGAACGCCGCTCAAATAATCAAGGCGTGATTCTTGAAATCCTGCCGCGTCGTAATTTACTGTATCGCTCGGATGCATTTAAATCAAAATATTTAGCGGCTAATCTTGATCAGTTGCTGATTGTGCTAGCCACCGAGCCGTACTTTAGTGAAGAAATGCTCGGTCGCGCATTGCTGGCCGCACAAGCGCACGAACTGACTACGCTTATTGTATTAAATAAAACCGACTTAACCACTATGCTAGCCAGCGCACGCGCGCGACTACACTTGTATCAAAAGTTGGGGTTCGAGGTGCTTGAAGTTTCCGTTCATGCGCAACCACAAGCCACCCATGAACACCTTGCGAGCCGGCTTGCAGGCCGAGCAACACTCTTGTTAGGCCAATCTGGCATGGGTAAATCATCATTGGTGAATTTATTGGTGCCTGAAGCCCAAGCCGCGACGCGTGAGATTTCGACTGCGCTAAAGACTGGCAAGCACACGACAACGCTTACCCGGCTCTATCGATTGCCTGACGGCGGTGCTTTGATTGATTCGCCAGGTTTTCAAGAATTTGGCTTGCATCATTTATCCGAAGGGATGCTTGAGCGCGCATTTGGAGAGTTCCAACCGTTTCTTGCGGGCTGCCGTTTTTATAACTGCCGCCACTTGCATGAACCGGGTTGTGCAGTGTTGGCTGCGCTAAAAAGAGGAGAAATTGCGCCTGCACGGCATTCGCTTTATATGCAATTGCTCGCTGAAAAAGAGCAGTGAGGAAATCACCCCAACCAAACCGCAATCGTGAGCATCAGCAACAGTAACATCCACAGTATCATTGCCCGCCAGCCAAGCCCAATCGCCGATTGCAACATCGCCGGCGTACACTCCTCACCCACGGAGATTGGCGGCTCATCGGTAGAGAGTACATCTATGCTCGACGGTTCAGCACTGGGTCCTCTTAGGCGAGCGCCTAGTGCACCACTACCGGCCGCTAACAAAACAGCATCGTTGCTCTCAGCAGGCTGCCGCACCTCGTTGCGCCAGGCATAAAGCGCATCCTCAAAATTACCGACAATCGCAAAACCAAGTGCAGTCAGCCTAGCTGGAATCCAATCAATAATAAAGAAGGCTTGCTGCGCAAAGCGGGCAAGTGGCGCATGGTGCTGATCTACCGTAGAGGATTCGGCCCATAGCCGTGCTAGGTATTCACTCACTCGATATAAAACGGCGCCGGCAGGTCCAAACGGGACCAAAAACCAAAAGAAAACGCCAAATACATGTCGATGAGACGCAATCACTGCATGACTCAACGTATGGCGAGCAATTTCACTCGCCGGCATAGCGGTCGTGTCAATACCTGTCCATTGATTGAGAATCTCACGGGCCCGCACGATGTCATGGTTATTTAAGGCCAGCTGGATGTCTGTAAAGTAATGGCTAAATTGCCTAAAGCCGAGGGTGAAATAGACAACCGCGATATTCCAAGCAAAGGCAAACACAAAGTGGATGTTATACAACACGTAATACACCAAGCCAACAGCGAGCGCCCACGGTAACACAACCGCGAGCCAGGCGAGCGCACTCCGCTTAGTTGCACCTTCTGCATCAAAGCTGTGTTTAATGGTAGTTGCATGGTAACGCAGCAACCTAGAAACAGGGTTTCGCAGCGACAATGCGCGTGCCTGTTCAAGCATAAGAGCGAGCAATATGGAGAAAAAAGTCATGCCAAAAACCACGCCTCGAGTTAAATTCTACAAATGCCATGAAATAGAAAAAGCACCCAGAGTGTTGAGCTATGGGTGCTTTTTCCGATAAGCCGAAACTTCGCTCTAGGCGGCAGGTGCCGCAGAACGATTTCTGAAGGTGAGCTTTTCTTTAATCCGAGCAGATTTGCCAGAACGCTCGCGCAGATAGTATAGCTTCGCGCGACGCACCGCACCACGGCGCTTAACAACGATGCTTGCCAACAAAGGCGAGTAAGTCTGAAAAGTCCGCTCAACGCCTTCGCCCGATGAAACTTTGCGGACAATAAACGATGAATTCAAGCCACGATTACGCTTGGCAATCACCACGCCCTCGTAAGCTTGGACACGCTTGCGGCTACCTTCAACCACATTGACATTGACAATAATAGTGTCACCCGGGGCAAAATCCGGGATCGTCTTACCCGCCATCACACGCTCGATTTCTTCTTTCTCGAGCTGTTCAATTAAATGCATTACTCACTCCAAAATCATCGTACCAACGTTGTATGCACACCTTAAAATTAAGTATGGCCTTGGCAGAGGATGACGCTAAAAAATGGCGCCACATCAAATGTGACACCGCCTATCGCTTCTCTAATGCTGAATCAAGCGTTAGAGATACGTTATTTGTTACCCTAAAGACTCAGGCACACGCAGATGAAAATGCGCATCTGCCAGCCAGGTTTGATCCGTTTCAGTGAGCGTTTGTTGCAAACGCGCAGCCTCAATTAAATCCGGCCGTTTTGTGAGCGTGCTCGCTAAGGCTTGCTTATGCCGCCACTTTTCAATGGCCGCATGATCGCCCCCTAATAATACCTCAGGTACACGCATGCCATTATATTCTTCTGGACGCGTGTAATGCGGACAATCGAGCAAACCATCCACAAAACTATCTTGGATCGCAGACTGCGCATCGCTCAAAACACCGGGCAACTGACGGATCACAGCATCCATCAGCGCCATCGCAGGCAATTCGCCACCAGACAGTACAAAATCACCAACGCTAATTTCTTCATCGACTTCAGTGTCGATTAATCTTTGGTCAATGCCTTCGTAGCGCCCGCATAAAAACACCAAACCCGCTTCAGCCGCCAGCCGCATTACGCCGACATGCGTTAACGGCGTTCCTTGCGGCGACAGCAGGATCACGCGAGGGGTCACACCTATTTTAGCCTGCTGCGCTTTTGCCGCGGCAATCGCCGCCGACAGTGGCCGCGCCAACATCACCATGCCAGGGCCGCCACCGTATGGACGATCATCAACGGTCCGATGACGATCGGTGGTGAAATCACGCGGATTCCAGGTACGCAACACATAACGCTGTTGCTTTGCCGCCCGCCCTGTAACGCCCCAGTCAGTGAGGGCGCGAAACATCTCAGGAAAAAGCGTAATTGCATCAAATTGCATTGCACCCTCTAATCCACACAGGCTTTGTGCCACCAGCTACTGCAACCTAGAATTTCTAGTTTAAGTAATCCAAGTCCCAATTGACAAAAATCTTGCCACCAGCCAGATCGACCTGATGAATATAGGCTCCAACGAACGGGATAAGTAGTTCATGGTTAACCAGCTCACCCGCTTGGTCCGAAGTTAAGTCAGCGATACGCAGGATCGCATGAGCACTGTTATCGATCAGATCGCTAACCGTACCCAGCATCACCCCCGCCTGATTAACAACCTCAAGCCCAATTAAATCTACCCAATAATATTCATCGTTAGTCAGCGCTGGAAAATCGGCGCGACTGATCCGTACCCGCAGCCCTTTTAGGGCTTGCGCCGCCTCACGCTCATTGCAGCCGGCAAGCTGTGCAACGACTGCGCCGCTGTGCACCTTGGCCGCCAGCACCGTGACACCCTGCTGGCGATCTACTTGACGATTGGGTTTGCTACCATTGACACCGGCGGGAGGCTCAGCCAACCACCAGCGCTGTGCACTGCAAAGTGCTTCGCCGCCTTGATTACGCTGTGCATGCGGATAAATTTTGATCCAGCCGCCCACGCCATAAGCCCCTCCGACTATGCCTACTTCAACACAGTCATCAGGTATAGCGCTTACCGGTACAGGTGCATCCGCCATTATGAAACTTTACGGCGAGCGTATAAGCCGCAGTTCAAGCTAAACAATTTTTAAGCAACAACTTGCTTAGCGGCCTGCACTGCAAGGCGTGCCACGGCTGCCGACAACTGGGCGCCAGTCCCTTGCCAGTACGCCAGACGCTCTTGCGACAAGCGCAGGCTTTCGCCTTTAGTTTGGAGCGGATTGTAGAAACCAATACGCTCAATGAAACGGCCATCGCGGCGGTTACGCGAATCAGTAACAACGATGTTATAAAATGGGCGCTTCTTTGCGCCACCGCGTGCCAAGCGAATAATAACCATATTAAAATCCTTAAAAACCAGATGTGCGCGAATGGCAAAGGGCGTAATTATAGCCGAAGTTTCAAAAAGATTGGTTATTTGCACCCAGCTTTATATGAGCTAGGTCCATGCGGACCCCATAATCGCCAATCATCTGCTATTCATGATCGAATAAAGATAGCTGCGAACTATCACCGTGCGCGATAGGTTTGATGACCGGCCGGATGAAACGCGAACTGTCTAACTGTTCATATTGGCGGCCATTCAGTCCAAGCCGGCGGGCTGCTTTTGCAAAACGCTGCCTCAGCAGATTTGCCCACAGCCCCTGACCTTTCATGCGCTGCCCAAACTCCGCGTTATATTCTTTACCCCCATGCATCTCTTGCACCCGGTTCATGACGCGCTGGCTACGGTCTGGAAAATGAGCTTCAAGCCACTGCCGAAACAACGGCGCAACCTCCCATGGCAAACGCAGCGCAATATAGTGTGCACTTGTAGCACCTGCGCTTGCACACGCTTCTAAGACACGCTCAAGCTCCGGCTCGGTCACAAATGGAATCACTGGCGCAATCGATACCGCAACCGGGATGCCGGCTGCTGCCAGCGTACGCACTGTGCGCAGCCGCCGTTCTGGCGCCGCGGCACGCGGCTCTAAGATGCGCGCCAGCGCAGCATCAAGTGTGGTAATGGTGATCGCCACCATGGCTTGCTGGCGTTCCGCCATAGGCGCAAGCAAGTCAATATCGCGCTCGATTAATGATGATTTAGTAATCAGCCCAACTGGGTGGGCGCAAGCGTGCAGCACTTCAAGTATACGGCGCGTAATGCGTAGCTCACGCTCAATAGGTTGGTAGGCATCCGTATTGACCCCAAGGGCAATCGGTTGCGGTAGATACGCTGGCCGGGCAAGCTCGCGCTCAAGCAATTGCGGTGCATTCATTTTTGCGTATAGGCGGCTCTCGAAGTCAAGCCCAGGCGATAATCCTAGATAACTATGCGTAGGCCGAGCAAAACAATAAATACAACCGTGCTCACAGCCGCGATAGGGATTGAGCGAGACATTGAATGGGAGATCGGGCGAAGTATTATGCGTTAAGATACTTTTTGCTTGCTCGCTGAACACTTCAGTATGTAAGAGCGGGGCTGGCCCATCATTAGATGGCCAGCCATCGTCAAATGGTTCGCGCTGATCTACTTCAAAGCGCCCGGGCAGATGTGTGATTGCGCCACGCCCCTTATACCAAGCAAGCGGCGAGATAAGCGGTTTAACAGAATTCATGGCAGGTCTGTTCCTAGTCATTATATACTGTATAAATATACAGTATATTTTTCTAGCAGGCTATCTATGCACATTGCCATTCTGGGAGGCGGCAGGATGGGTGCCACATTTGGGCAGAATATCTTTCAATTCTGCGTTATTTAAATGAGCGACGCCTGAGAATCTCTAGCACTAACGGCAAATGGTTTATCCGATGTTCAATTTTATGGCGCTGCGTAACGGTCAGCGGCAAATGGCGCATTGCCTCTGGCCATAATGCTAGGCACCGCTCAACCGTATCTTTGACAATCTGCGCAGCTAAAGCCGGACTTAAACCCAGCTGCTTGAAGAGTTCACGGTAAGTCTTCAGAGTCTGTGCGGTGAGTATTGCATCGATTTTTTTGTTGATGGCGAGAGTTGGAGTCTCATCAAAATACAGAAACACAGGAACTTGATCATAGGCTGGCGCCAATTCCGGACTGCAGCCATTACGGTAGATGAGTGAAAAATTTTTTAAATGTGCATCCGTATTGCCTAGCAGTGTATTGACGACCTGCCGACGGATATAAGCTGCAACTTGTTGCTCTCCATCTGCGGCGGCACGTAGCAGTATAGCGGCCAGTGTTTCATAATCAGCCGGTTTACCGTATTTACGTTCAGGCGCCATACTCAACACTTGACAGAAATCTTCGATATGGACACGGCCCCCGCCCGCTTTTCGGTCAAAGCGCCTGACAGCCAAAAACTCTTTTCCTAGTGATGACTGTGTTTTAACTTGCGACCTTTTATCTAGCGCGGTGATCGGAGCTAGCCAGCAATCCGCCGTTTCGATCCCAGCCACACGAGTCAGCTCCATTCCAGAAAACTCGGTATAGACCATATCGCTATGTTGTACCGCAGGAAATTTACCGATAATCGGCTCACCGTCAATCCCCTCTTCGAAATGCATCGTATAACGCTGATTCCCGTCAAGCGCGGATAAGGCGAGCTTGAATTGCACGCCAGCGAGCGAAAAAGCATCTACAAGCGGCGCTTCGACGCCCTGAGATTGCAAGGCATTTTTTTTATTTGTATAGTGTTTTAGTTTGACACTTTCCGCTGGCAATTCAGGACGTACAATGACCGCGCCAGGTAAATTATTGCCAGCTGCAGCCAATAATTCTAGACCGTCATTGAGGGCGATATGACGCTCGGCGGCCAGCCACTCTCGCAATGCCCCTTCCGGCAATAAATTATCAAAAAAAGGGGGCAAACGGCCAAAACCGCGGGTTAAAATCGTTGCAGGTTCGGTGAGTAATTGACGCGTAAGTTGATCGTTGCCAAGAACCGTGTAAGCCAGCGATAAAGTAGGCCGATTCGGTTCCGCTAAATAGCTATCGTCTGCCAAAAATTGATAAATATCCCCAAATTGCGACAAAAAGCCAACTCGAGTTTCGTTAAGGTAGACGGCCAGGAATTTCATGAGCGAGGTTTCTCAAGCAAGAACTCGATGCCCGTTTTGGTTGTACGCGGTGATAGCGCTCCCTCGCTAGCGATGAACTCCCGAGTCAACGGCGCCAAAGCTTTAGGTACCAGCATCACTTCTGCCCCTACTGCATTAGCCAACGCAATCAAGGTGGACAATTGCGCGTCCACTTCACCGCGCTCAAGCTGTGACAAGCGCTGGCGAGACCATCCTGTGTTAGCGATGATCTGCGCTGTCTTGATGCCCGCTTGCTTACGCATGGCTCGAAGATGCTGAAAAAGCTCTTTATAAGACATATAATATTGTGTCATTTAATAATTTGACACTTAATTATAAGTACATTTAATGATCTATATCAACAAATCTTTATGGTGTACCCAGGGCTACCTCATTAAAAAGTAGCGCTTAACACTTGAGAGGCATTCCGCACATTAGGGTAATTCAGCCACTAACTCCGGCACAAGCTCAAAAAGATCGCCCACTAGACCATAATCTGCGACACCAAAGATTGGCGCGTCAGGGTCTTTATTAATCGCAACAATTACCTTAGCGTCTTTCATTCCAGCCAAATGCTGGATCGCCCCCGAAATGCCTACCGCCAAATACAGTTGCGGAGCAACGATTTTACCGGTCTGCCCGACTTGATAGTCATTAGGAACAAAGCCCGCATCAACGGCTGCACGCGAGGCGCCCAAGGCAGCGCCCAATTTATTGGCCAGCGGCTCTAGCAGTTTGGTGTAATTTTCTGCAGAACCCAACCCACGCCCGCCCGCTACCACGATTTTCGCAGCCGTCAGTTCCGGGCGATCAAGCTCAGTGAGTTCGCGGCCAATAAACTGAGAGAGGCCTTGCTCAGGGGCCGCCTCGAGCGTTTCAATCGGGGCGTTTTGGCTCTGCACTGCCGCGGCGTCAAAGGCTGTGCCGCGCACAGTGAGAACCTTTATCGAGTCATTAGAGTGCACCGTGGCAATGGCATTGCCGGCATAAATAGGCCGCTCGAAAGTATCTGCGTCCAGTACGGCAATCACATCAGAAATCTGGGCAACATCCAGCTTGGCGGCGATACGCGGCGCAATATTTTTACCATACGCGCTCGCTAATAGCACAATGTGCGAATAAGACGCGGCGATCTTAAGTGCCGTCGTGCTTACATTTTCGGCTAAGCCATCAGCAAGTTGCACAGCATCCGCTAGCAGCACTTTTGCAACGCCAGCAATCTGCGCCGCCTCGTTCGCTACACTTTGCGCCTGGTGGCCAGCGACCAACAGGTAGAGTTCTTGCCCTGTGAGGTTGGCTAGCTTGGAGGCCACACTCACTGCATTGAGCATGCCTGCCTTCAATTTATGATTATCGTGTTCTGCAATGAATAGAATTGTCATGTCACCTCTTTTTCGCGATCTAAAAAACTGCCTGGCTCTAAACCGCTACAGAACCTTTGCTTCGTTTTTTAGTTTGTCGACTAAAGTTTTTACATCCGGCACTTTAATGCCGGCCGAGCGCGGCACTGGTTCAGCCACTTTGAGTGTTGTTAGCCGTGGCGTTACATCCACGCCAAGCGCATCTGGAGAAATAATCTCAAGCGGCTTTTTCTTCGCCTTCATGATGCTTGGCAGCGTCACATAACGCGGCTCGTTTAAACGCAAGTCAGTTGTAATCACTGCTGGCAGCGTTAAGGAAAGCATTTCTATGCCACCGTCGATTTCACGCGTAATCTGCGCGCGGCCATCGACAATATTCACTTTTGAAACAAAGGTGGCTTGTGGTAAATCGGCTAAGGCAGCCAGCATCTGACCCGTTTGATTCGCGTCATCGTCAATCGCTTGCTTACCCAGGATAATTAATTGCGGCGCTTCTTTAGTGACCAGCGCTTGTAAGATTTTAGCGACTGCTAACGGTTGCAACTCTGCATTCGTTTCAACCAAAATTGCACGGTCCGCGCCGATTGCTAACGCGCTGCGCAACGTTTCCTGACACAGCGCCACACCGCATGAGACGGCAATAATTTCCGTCACTAGCCCCGCTTCTTTCAACCGCACGGCTTCCTCAACGGCGATTTCATCGAACGGGTTCATCGACATTTTCACGTGCGCAATATCAACACCTGTATGATCAGGCTTGATACGCACTTTCACGTTATAGTCAACCACCCGCTTGACTGCTACCAGGACCTTCATCCACCTACTCCCTTCTAAATATTAATTGAGCGATATTATAGCGAGCGTCACGAGCCTACCTGTCACCAGGCAACCAGCGCTTCCCCTTTAAAGTGGCTTTCAATATACTGCTTCACTTCGGGCGAGTGATACGCACTTATCAGCTTGGCGACCCAAGGCTTGTTTTGGTCGCTCGCACGCACGGCAATGATGTTTGCATACGGTCCTTTCGGGTCTTCAGTGGCGATTGCATCACGGGTCGGGGTCAACTTCGCTTGCATTGCAAAATCTGTATTGATCGCCGCTGCCTCCACATCTTTTAATACCCGTGGAATCTGCGCTGCATCCAATTCAATGAATTTCAGTTTTTTAGGATTATCCGTGATATCAAGCGGTGTAACTAACTCTACGTCAGCACGCAGTTTAATCAACCCCTGTTTTTGCAAAAGCAATAACGCGCGACTGCCATTGCTCGGATCGTTCGGTAACGCAATTTTGGCGCCAGGCTTAAGTTCAGATAAGGATTTAAGCCGCGCCGAGTAAACCCCCAGCGGGAACGTTACGGTATTTGCCACACTGACCAACGAGTAGTTGCGATCTTTGTTCTGCGCAGTCAGATAAGGCAGATGCTGAAAACTATTTGCATCCAGGTCACCCGCAGCAAGTGCGGCATTAGGCTGCACAAAATCAGAGAATTCGATGATCTGGATGACCAGTCCATTAGGTTCTTTGGCCGCAACTTGTTGTACCACCGCCAGCATTTGCGCATGTGGGCCGGTCGTTACGCCTACTTTAATTTTGTCTGCAGCACACGCCAACAGCGGCGAAAGAAACAGGCCCCCCAGGACCACGGAAAACCGGAATAAAGCACGAAATTTTATCATTAATTGCTCCCTTTTATTTGTGACTCAGCCTGCGCACAAGCCAATCTCCAAACGACTGTACCAACTGCACAAAAACCACCAATATCAATACGACAGCCAACATGACTTCGGGTAGAAAACGCTGATAACCGTAGCGAATACCAACGTCACCCAGCCCGCCGCCGCCTACTGCGCCGGCCATCGCTGAATAGCCAACCAGACTCACAAAGGTTACCGTCAAACCCGCCACAATCCCAGGCAATGCTTCGGGTAGGAGTACTTTGCAGATAATCTGCCAGGTACTGGCGCCCATTGCCTGCGCAGCTTCAATCAAACCGGCATCCACTTCACGTAACGCCACTTCGACCAAGCGCGCCACAAATGGCGCGGCCGCAATCGTTAATGGCACGATGGCCGCCATGGTGCCAATCGAAGAACCGACCAGCAAGCGGGTGACAGGGATGACCGCCACCAGCAAAATAATAAACGGCGTTGAGCGCACGGCATTCACCGTCAGCCCAAGCATACGATTTAACAGAACGTTTGGCAGCACACCACCCTGCGCGCTCAGGTAAAGGAGAACCCCTAGCGGGACCCCCAACAGCGCGCCCAGCACACCCGATACACCGACCATCAGTAGCGTTTCTTCAAATGATAAAACCAATAAGCTGAACATTTTATTCTAGATCCAATAGTTCCTCGACAAGCACCCCGCGCTGCCGTAAAAATGCAACGGCCTCAGCGACTTTGACTGGAGCGCCACTCGCGAGCACAGCTAGAGACCCAAATGGCTGCCCCTGGACTTCGTCAATCCGGCCATGCAAAATATTAAAATCGATCATCGCATAATGACGCATCGTTTCTGAGAGCACGGGTTGATCGACACCGCTGCTCGCAAAGGCCAGTCTAAATAGATGATGGCGCTGCTCGCCCTGGTTGCGCTCATTCATTTGCGCGCGCAAACGCGCTTTCAGTGCCGGCGGCAATTCATGCCCGATCGTTTCACCCAATAATAAGCGAGTGATTTCGTGTTGTGGTTGCAAAAACACCTCTCGCACCGGCCCTACCTCAAGGATGCGGCCAGCATCCAACACCGCTACGCGGTCACAGACTGCCTTGATGACATCCATCTGATGTGTAATTAATACAATCGTCAGCTTTAGTTCGTGGTTAATCTGCTTAAGTAAATCTAAAATTGAACGCGTTGTTTCAGGGTCAAGGGCGGAAGTCGCTTCATCGCATAAAAGCACGCGCGGCCGGTTTGCCAGTGCGCGTGCAATCCCCACTCTTTGCTTTTGTCCACCGCTAATCTGCGTTGGATAGCGGTCTTTTTGCGCACTCAAGCCAACTAATTCGAGCAAGGGCAGTACCGTTGCCTCGATTGCGGCACGACGCATACCCGCAAGCTCAAGCGGCAGCGCAACATTGTCAAACACGGTGCGCGAGGATAATAAATTGAAATGCTGAAAGATCATCCCAATATCGCGACGAGCCGTGCGCAATGCATCTGGCGTAAGCACCGTTAAATCACGCCCGGCAACGACAACGCGCCCTTCTGCGGGGCGGCTAAGTAGATTAAGAATCCGGATCAGTGTGCTCTTACCCGCGCCGCTACGCCCGATAATGCCGAATATCTCACCAGCAGCAATCGTTAGGTTGACGTCATGTAAGGCCTCAATTGGACCCTTGGGACCCGCGAAGCGCTGTGTAATGTGGTGAAGCTCAATCATAAGCAAAACAGCGAAAGTGTTAACATATTTGATCTACACGATGATGGCAGCCTGCTTAAGCTTAAGCAAGCTAAAGATGAAAAAGCTTACTAGTTTAAGTTTTGTAGCTAGCTACTGACAAGCTACACATTATTCTTGAAACCGACGCAAGGCTTAGGAGCCGATTAACCGTGATAACTGCTTTTTTAATTTCGACTGGCACCGTGGCGCTAGCCGAAATAGGCGATAAGACGCAATTACTCTCCCTGGTTCTTGCTGCCCGCTACCGTAAACCGTGGCCAATTATTCTCGGCGTACTGGCTGCGACCCTGGTCAATCATACCCTAGCCGGCGCGCTCGGCGCTTGGCTAGGCGCTCAGCTTACGCCTGAATTAATGCGCTGGGCGCTGGCCATCTCGTTTATTGGCATGAGCGTATGGATGCTTGTGCCTGATAAACTCGGCCCGCAAAAAGAATATAAGGCAGGCAAGCTCGGCATCTTTGGCATTACGTTAATCGCTTTTTTCATTGCTGAGATAGGGGATAAGACACAACTGGCGACGATCGCTCTGGCCGCCCGCTTCCATGATTTTTGGGGCGTCGTGCTAGGCACAACGCTTGGCATGATGCTGGCGAACGTACCGGCTATTTTACTAGGTGACCGCTTTGCACACCGGCTGCCACAGCGTTGGGTACATGCTATTGCTGCAGGCATATTTGGTGTGCTTGGTGTAATGGCAATGCTTAAAATTTGATGAGGTAATATCGATTTGATAGACGCCATGACTGAAGAAGAAATGCGTCGAAGGAACTCAAATGGAAAAATTACCAAAACAGTACTTTACACAAGAATTTAGACTGCAAGAGCAGTGAGGCCGATCTTAGAAGGCAAAGAAAGGGCGATAGATGTGGCAAGGCGGTTATCGTTACCGGCCAAGACAATCGGAAATTGGCTATCAAAGGCCCGGGAGGGCAAGCTCAACCATGTTGGAGCTACTCGTCGAGAGATAAGCGAGCAAGAAGCGGAATTATCGAGGTTACGCCGCGAAAACGCTGAGTTGCGTATGAAGCGTGCCCGATTAAACTCCCGAAGGGCGCGCCCTATCCGAATCATAGAAACTCAGGAAGGGCTACACTGAAAATGTCGATCAGAGCGGCCGTCAGCTTTTTGGTGGTTTACCCCGCTAAAACCAGAAAATCTTAGGCAACTTGGCTCGCCGGACCAAATCGCTTAGCTGTACACTGCAGCAGATAAATCAGACATTTCATGTGCTACAAAACCGGACATTTTATTTGCTCCTGACAAAATTTAAATAATGCCCTTGCACAATGCGTGGGCCGTTTGCTATATTCCTACCAGGAGACAAAGCATCAAAGCTCAAAAAAATCCTGTTGTTTTACCTTGTATAACCAAAAAAGACACTCAGTTTTGGGTGTTTACCTAGTGTTAGAGAATAAGGAGGAGGTAGGATGAACAAAAAAGCACGTTTTATCAATCCCGTTCAGAAGAGCTGTTTTAGACATTCCCAACGATCTTGAATATTACTTTAGGTCGGGCGATCAGGTGGACGGTGCGCTAGCTTAGGCAACTCAAAAAACATCTGATTGTGGAATTTAAAATGCGCTAAAAAAGATAATGCCTTGTAAGCGTGAGGCGCAGAAATTTTGTAAACGCATATAAGTCAAAGCTTATAAATTCGCTCCAGTTAATTAGTCCAGTAAGTTTAATAAGTCACTGCGCACAAATGTATCTATAGTAGGAATATTAAACAGAAGCGCAAGTAAATAGATGAGAGTGAAGCGACTGGAGTTGAGTTAAGAAGAGAAAGAGATATTAGAAAGAAGCTCGAGAAGCCGTAGCGATTTAAGGCTAAGAGATCGGTCGCAAACGTTGCTATGGTTACATGAGGAGGTAGCGTCCAAATAGTTTGCTATTGAAATACATTTGAGCGCCCTAAAGCGGGCGTGCCAGCGGTTGGGATTGGTGTGGAAACGCACGCGTCACAGTGTCAAAAAGAAATGGATCAGGAGCGCTTTGAGCAAGCACAGTGCGAGATTGTGCTTAGTGACTTATTAATCAATATTTTTAAAACAGGAGTGAAAATATGAAAATTCCGGATTTGCATCAGATTTATCCTTTTCAAAATAATTACGATATCAGAGAAAATGGAATAAAAATAATTTCAAAGGCAGATAAATCTTACATTTTTGATAATGTTGGAAATAAAATCCTCGATGCGCTCTCCGGTTTATGGTGCGTTAATATTGGTTACGGCAGAAAAGAGCTTGCCGAAGCTGCTCGCTTTCAAATGACTGAGCTCCCTTATTGTAATAATTTTTTTAAAACAACCAATTCTCCATCTGAAAAATTATCCGAAGAGCTTGTAAAAATTAGTGCAGGAAATCTTAATAATGTATTTTTTGGAACATCTGGATCAGATGCGAACGATTCTATTGTTCAATTCATTAGACAATATTGGAATATACTCGACAAAAAAGAAAAGAAGGTCATAATTAGTCTAGACAATGCATATCATGGTAGCACATTGGTTGCCGCTTCACTAGGTGGTATGAAGCCTATGCATTCGGCTTCCAGTTTACCTCTTCCAGGCTTCGTACATATTATGCCACCATATTATTACAAATTTGGTAGTGGTCAAACTCAGGAAGATTTTGGTATTTTTTCTGCAAACGAATTAGAAAATAAGATATTAGAAATAGGCCCAGAAAATGTTGCCGCATTTTTTATTGAACCCATTCAAGGCGGAGGTGGTGCGATCATTCCCCCGGACAATTACCTGCCGTTAATAAAAAACATATGCAAAAAGTACGATGTACTTTTATGTGTAGATGAGGTTATTACGGGTTTCGGAAGAACTGGGAACTGGTTCGCGAGCAGTGCCTATAATTTGGAGCCGGATTTCATTACCCTAGCTAAGGGATTAACATCGGGATATGCACCATTATCCGCTGTTATGGTCGGAGACAGAATAGCCAAGGTATTGCTCGATAAGGAAATAAAATTACAGCATGGCTATACTTTTACTGGGCATCCTGTGTCATGTGCCGTCGCATTGGAAAATATTCGAATTTTAAGAGAAGAAAATTTAATAGAATCCTCTAGAGAGGTATCAAAAATACTAGAAAATTCCTTAAATTATATTAAAGATAAGTCCAATCTTATTGGAGACATAAGAATAAAAGGCATGATTGGAGCAATACAGATAAGAAAAGAAATTTTGCTTGAAGACAAAAAAATAAGTTATCGTTATTCAAAATTATTAGATTTTTTCATTTCAAATGGGTTAATTGTTGATGTTATGGAAAATGGCATATTATTTGCACCATCTCTTTGCTGGAAAGAAAGCGAGGTCCATGAATTCACTCAAAAGATTATAAGTGGATTGGATTTCCTGACAAGAAATTAATATATTGCATAATTTTATATATATTTTTCAAGGGGACACACATGAATAATTGGTTAATATCAGGAAAAAAGCCATATCAGTATGAAATAGTAAAGACAGATGGTATTTTCAATTTGGAAAATTCCACTCTTAGTAAAATGTTAAATTTCGAGTCCAATTCGAACATTTTATTTGCTATTGATGATAATGTATCTGAGTTATATCAAAAACAACTTGAAAGGTATCTGAATAATAATAATGTTAAATACCGAATTTCCATCGTAAATGCCGGAGATCAAAACAAAAATATCGATACTTTCTACGACGTTTTCAAGGAGGTTTGTACCTACGATTTAGGACGTCGAGAGATTATCTGCTCTATCGGCGGCGGTGTTGTTACTGATATTGTCGGTCTTGTTGCTAGCACCTATCGGCGAGGTATTCCTATAGTAAAGATACCTACTACATTGATGGGCTACGTTGATGCTTCGGTTGGTATCAAAACGGGAATCAATGTTGACCAAGCAAAGAATAGACTGGGTACCTTTTCTCCTCCTCAATCCGTTATTTTAGATCGCTCCTTCCTTAAAACTGTTTCGACAGATATATTAAAAGACGGATTGGGTGAAATTATTAAGCTTGCTGTCATTTTGGATCATGATCTTTTTAATGATCTACGTTATCATGGGGAAAGTTGTCTTATGTCAAAATTTCAGAGTGAACAATCTGATATTATTTTGGACAAATCAATTTCATTGATGGTTGAACAACTATCCGATAACTTATATGAGGATAATCTGGAACGTGCCGTGGATTTTGGTCACACATTTAGCCTTGCAATAGAGTCAAATAGTAATTATCAGATTAGTCATGGAATTGCAGTTTCGCTTGATATTATCATATCTTGTGCAATTTCTGTAGCAAAAGGATTATTAAGTAAAGATGATTTTAATAAAGTATTGGAGCTTTATCATACTCTCAATATGCAAACCACGACAGAATGTATTAATGAAAATGACCTTTGGAATAGTCTTGAAGAAAGAACTAAACATAGAGGTGGCTTGCAGAGAGTACCTTTACCCAAAGGTCTAGGAAATTGCATTTTTGTTAACGATATAAATCGTGAAAATATCCGTGATGCCATGTGCTTAGCAGGATATTTAGAGGCTGCCGAAATCTAACATGATTGGCTGTAGACCAGTTGCAGTATGGAAAACGAGCAACGAAAATGAAAAAATACCGACATCGGGACAGGGTAACGAAGCGGTTTCTTTGAAATCTACAGTGAAAATCCAAAAATTAAGGAAATGAAATATTATGAGTAGCGTAGCCGTTTTAGGACTAGGTACAATGGGGCAAGCACTGGCTTGCGCCCTTCTGAGAGCCGGACATAACGTAACAGTTTGGAACAGGACCGCAGGGAAAGACAGGGCGCTTGTTGCAAAGGGCGCAATACGCGCTACCTCTATCCATGACGCCATTCGAGAAAATCCGATCATCATCGTTTGCGTGCTAGATTACTCGGCTGTTCATGCCGTATTAGAGCCCGTCGAACATGAACTTTCTCGACGAGCGATTTTTAACCTAACGACGAGTACGCCAGACGAAGCTAGGAGCATGAGTGCTTGGGCTGAAGCCCGAGACATAAATTACATCGATGCGGGCATCATGGCGATGCCACCGCAGGTCGGCACTAATATGGCGTTTATCCTATATAGCGGTGCTGCTGAGGACGCTTTTAAAGAGAACCGCCCTCTATTAGAGGCGATGGGCAAGGCTCATTATGTCGGAGCAGATCCTGGCTTGGCATCGTTGCTGGATCTCGCAATGAACGGAACCGCGCTAGGCATGCTTGGCGGAGCAGTTCATGCCATCACCATGGTTAGCACAAAAGGCGTCAAAGCGGCGGATTTCACCAGATCTTTACTCGTGCCGTATCTGAATTTAATTGCTGAATTCATCCCACATTTAGCAAAACAGATTGATTCGGGTGACTACACGAAGGATGTAGCGTCCAAGCTTAGCCAAATGTCCATAGGGTTTGCCACGATTCGCAAAGCAAGCCGTGACGCGAATGTCAGTACAGAGTTACTCGATCCTCTGCAAACATTGATCGATCGTCGGATTGCTTCCGGGTTCCCGAATGACGAATTATCTGGTATTCACGAAGAATTAAAGTTATCGGATTGACCGTAGCTTGTATCATTGCTTTTGCGATAGTTAGCTACCATCACACGAAGTGAAGAGAGTTTGTTGTACACCTTAAGGCCTAGACCTTGTACATGAGATCAAACCCTTCTCTTCTCACTAACATGGCACTGGACGGTAGCCAAGGGTTCGACCCTGTATGTACAAGGATAGTGAGTGAGTTGGTATTGTCATTTTAATTGAGAATATATAGATGTTTTACCTAAGTATCGATGTTGCTAAAGCGAAATTGGACTGCTCGTTGCTATTGGATGCAGCGAGCCTAAAACGTAAATCAAAGAAAATAGCCAATAGCCTATCAG
Organism: Mycoavidus sp. SF9855; assembly: GCF_024582735.1. NCBI lineage: Bacteria > Pseudomonadati > Pseudomonadota > Betaproteobacteria > Burkholderiales > Burkholderiaceae > Mycoavidus > Mycoavidus sp. SF9855. The sequence goes on along the minus strand of NZ_CP102085.1, from coordinate 687,252 downwards.
GGTTCACTGAACGACTGATGTGGCTTGCTAAACAAGGCATTAAACCTGCTGACCTTCACGTCACAATAAAAGCCACAGGATACTAATCATGAAAACGCCGATTATTTATCTGACGCTCGCGTTTGCTGCGGCGAATGTAAATGCGAAAGATTGGAAAGTCATTCGTTTTGGCATTGATCCAAACTATCCTCCGTTCGAATATAAAGCTCCTAGCGGTCAAGTACAGGGCCTTAACGTAGGAATTGGTGAAGCGCTTTGCGCCAAGCTACAAGCCAAATGTATTTGGTTCGAGCAAGATTTTGGCAGCATGATCCCGGCGTTAAAAGCACGCAAATTCGATGCTATTTTATCGTCTATGGCAGTTACAGCGCCACGCAAAAAGCAAATCGAGTTTTCTAATAAGCTATTCGATATCCGAGTCCGTATGGTTGCGTTGGCGGATGCAAAGCTGACGCCAGATGTCAATACGTTAAAAGGTAAGCGGATTGGCGTGCAACAGGGCACCACTGCGGAAATTTACGCAAAACAGCACTGGGCACCTAAAGAGATTACAGTCGTTTCCTATGCAAGTCAGGACCAAGTGTATGCCGATCTTTTGTCTAGACGACTTGACGCCTCGCTACAAGATGAAATGCAGGCTACTTTTGGTTTTCTAAAAACTCCACAAGGCCAAAGTTTTGCTTTTTCCGGACCATCCCTCAGAGACCTTGAGGCGAGACAGGATATTGCAATTGGCTTACGTAAAAAAGATCAGGATCTGAAAGAGCAACTCAATCAAGCATTGGCTGAGATCCATCAAGATGGTACATTTCAGAAATTAACTGCTAAATATCTCAACCATAGTCACTATAAAAATTGAGAAGTTCGCTGTGATTACGAGGTTGTGGCTTAAAAATCAGCCATTTCTAGATGACCCTACTAGAAGAAGAATCGTGACGCCTACAAAATGATTTTTGTAGAACAAGCTAAAAAAGCTCTACCCTTATGTTTACTTGGTGCCCAGGGCCGGAATCGAACCGGCACGCCTTGCGGCGGGGGATTTTGAGTCCCCTGCGTCTACCTATTTCACCACCTGGGCAATGGGGCGCATAATACCATAAACAAAGGAGTTGCGGCATATGTCTATTTGATTTTATCGCTATTTTTGCTCCGCAATTCTGCGGCTTGCTCCGCAATTCGCATTTTTTAGGGTTTATCCAAAGCCTTTGGCATCATCTTTCACCAACGAAAATTGCGTTCTGGAATCGCCCTATTTTTAGGATTATTTTTATAGAGCGACTGCCTAGAAAAATAAAATTGGCCCCCTATCTTTTAGAAAAATTGTCTCCGGTTTCCCCTCATTTGTCCCAAGCTATGGCGCTTGTTCATGCTCACTGACAATCTAGGTTTCTGGCCGTACTCCCCATACATAGCCTGGAGCGCGCGGAAAGTACCTTTACTACGAGTGGCAGACACCAGATCGATTTATCTAAAGGCCGCAAAGCCTTTCCAGATAAAATTAAGTGGACTTGTGTATAACGAGATGCCTCTAGGCAATTGAATTTATTTTCTAATTTTCTAGAATTCCCTCGATATCCTCACTCATTTCTTCTTTTAATTCTTCCGTCTCTGTTGAGATGTTATTTAAAATATAACTCTTATTTTCTACACTTGGATAATAATGGATTACGTTTATTAAACGCTCCATCAGCAATAAGGTTCTACTTGCGATCCTCCCAGTGGGCTCTGGCATAATTTTTTCTAAATTACGTGCGATCTCCCCTAAGTCTACTGCTCTATCATGCACAGCACGGCCATAATCTTCTACTTTCACTCTGCTTAATTCATCTGCAAGCTCCGCTAAGGACTTTTTTGCATTTTTATTTTTTCCAAGCGTGAGCGCCTGTTCTCCATGGCTAGGATTGTCACCACCACAGCCCATAAAAGGAAAAATACATAATAGTATGGAAAGAAAAATAGGTCGCATCGTCATTTAAATAAAAATTTTACGAAATCATCCCAAGCAAGAGAATAGCGGCAGTAATAGTGATTGCTCCCCCTAGGCGAGTAGCTATTTGCGCAAAGGGCATCATTTCTAGGCGGTAGGATGCAGACAGTATAGCCACGTCACCAATACCGCCCATACCGCTGTGGCAGGCATTAATGATGGCGCTTTCAATCGGGTATAAACCGACCCATTTGCCTACAAAAAACCCCACGGTGGTTAATGTGCAAACAGTCGCCGTAATGGTGGCGATATTGGCTAAGGTGAAGCCAGCTAGTAAGTCGTTCCACGGCGTAATGGTGATTCCGATTGCAAAGAGCAAAGGATAAGTTACCACCGTCGAGAAAAAACGATAAACGATACGAGCGCCGCCCTCCAACTTGGGTGAAATGGCGTAAGTTAGCTTGGCGAGTACCGCAAGAAAGAGCATTGCTACGGGTGCGGGCAAGCCAATCAGCTTATGCACAAGTATTCCCAACATATATAAACAAATCGCGATCATGCCCGCGGCGGCGATATGTTCAACCGTGACGGAGGAAGCGTCGCTAGGGTTTGTGGATATACCCTCATCAGCAGCGGATAAGCGGCCTTTGCCACTATAGCGGGCATGACGCTTACCGAATTGATTAAGCAAACTGGCACAGATAATCGCTATCAAATTCCCGAGCACGATAGCGGGTATTACTTGGGCAAATAATTGCTTTTGTGGCAAGTTCAGAATATCCGCATAGCCCAGCGTGAGAGGAATAGCCCCCTCTCCAATACCCCCTGCCATAACGGGAACGACAAGATAGAAGAAAGTATGGTGAGCGCCTAGCCCAAAAGCCATCCCGGTAAGCGTGCCAACGATAGCGGCAGCAACTGAGCCGGCAGCAAGAGGGACAAAAATTTTAGCCATCCCCGCAACAAGTGTTCTGCGGTCCATACTAAGAATGCTGCCAACCACTACAGAGGCGATAAAGAGATACAAAACGTTGGTTGACTGCCAAAAATCATTAATGGATCTGACCAATTCACCCGGCAAGAGTTTGTAATACACCAGGCAGGAAGGAAGAAAGGTTGTGACGATAACCGGCCCACCAATCAGACGTAGCGCAGGAATACGCGCGCCCAATTCGGCACAGGTAAAGCCTAAGGTCGTGAGTATCGCCACCATGATGGAGATATCACTGGAGATTTTTCCAAAGGCTAAAAGAATGCTCAAGCAAAAAAGAATAACGCAATACAGGGGTAACGGAATAATGCCGATGCGCCTGTGCATCAGCATTTGCAATTGGGTACAAATAAATGCGAGATAAAACATACCCGTTTTATGTTGCCGTTGAAAATATCGCCACTTTTTATGCACCAACAAAACACCGCTATCAGCCGATGAAGTATTCATTTGCCTACATCTCCATGATTTGAGTTATTCATTTCACACTAGTTGCCAGAAGGTGGCTCCTAAGTGGTTCTTTGAGTGTTATCAACTAAAGGCACTCTATGTAAATCATCTTGCGTTGAGAGTTCCGTAGATCCCTCATATATGATTTGAGCGCTAGTATGGACGGCAAAGAATATGTAAAAAATAGTAATCTCAAGGTTTATCTTTGCTCATTGGGCAAAGAATCGAATGAACCAGGATTGAGGCAGCGTTGCTGAGGGAAAGATCGAAGAGGAGCCAGGGCACCGCTACAAAGTTATGTAGAGGCTTCTTAACTAAGGTGGAATAAGAGTTTTTTAAATATATAAACTATCTCTTACATAAAATATGAATAATCTTCTATCGAAACGTTGTTTTTAAAACACTGTATATTTAACCAGTTCTTCAGTTTCTCATCTTCAAAGTATACTTTCCATTGCTTATTGAGCATGTTTAAAAAATAAATAAACAAACTCTGCACTTTCAAATTAGCTCTATAATTTTTTTGAAAATAAGGTGGAATTACTTTAGGAGCGGGGACAGTGATCATCAATCAGCAGCGATTGCTTTACTTCAACGCCGTATTTACCCATAGACAAATTTCTAAAGCCGCGGTGAGTGCGAGTGCAGACGCATCCGTTGTTACGCGCCAGATACAGATTTTAGAAAAAGAGATAGGATACCCATTATTCGATCGCTGCCCGCGTGAAATGAAACCAACTCCTGTAGCTGAGTTATTGTCTGAATATTATCGCCGGAACTGCGAGGCGCTGAAAGCCTTTGAGGATAGCTTACAGGAGTTGCGCGATATGCGACGAGGTAGTGTGAGTCTTGCTATACCGGCTGTCTTTGTGCATGTCTTTATGGATATATTTGATGATTTTCGTCTTCGATATCCCGGCGTGCATCTACAGATTGAAGAAATATTTGAAACCACAAAGATAATCAACCAAATACTTAGCGATACTGTTGATATAGGGATAGCCGATGTTTGCCCAGAAACTCTGGATATTCAATTTTATGCAAGCGTGCTTTTACCGCTATATCTGTTAGTAAGTAAGGATCATCCGTTAGCTGGTAAACGGAAGGTCACTTTTGCGGAAGCGATAAGTTATCCAGTTTCACTACCCGCTTCGGGGATGATACTAGAAACCGTGCAAGCGATAGCGCGATCAGAAAAACTCCAACTTTGCCCTTCATCGTTTGTGAGTAATTCAACAACAGTCCGTAAAACATTTGCGTCTACTGGCTCGGGTGCCGTGTTTATGTCTGCTTTTTCCGCACGAGAGGAAATTAAGGCACGTAAGCTTATGGCGTTGGAAGTGGATCACCCGGCTTTTCAATCTAGCAAGATGGCTTTAATTACCCGGCGTGGCAAACCCATTTTACCGGCCATGAATCAATTACTTAGATTGCTCAAAGCAAGATTATCCGTTTTTACTCTCTCGCCAGAGATGGATAGTAATTCGTCAATTCCACTCGGAGCATCAAATGCAGAGTAAAACTCCACCTCGCAATAGTCGCCGTAATGCCATTAAGGCCCTCATTGCCGCAGGTGCAGCGGCGATTGCTGCGCCCTATATCATCACCTCCCGGAAGAGCGCGCCTTCAAGGAAAATGACTACAGAATCCGCAGATCAAATTGTGATTCGTACTTCGGGGGGCAAGAGTCATTATGCGTATACAGAAATACTCTTTGAACCCTTTAGAAAAGAAACGGGTATTAAGGTAATCGGCATTCCGTCGAATGTGGAGCCTGTTGCAGAAATTAAAACGATGGTCGATACAGGAGAGTACAAGTGGAATATGGCGTGCCTGGGTAATAGGGCTATTCCAGTACTGGTGCAACAGGGTTATTTAGAAGCGCATAGACTGGGGAACGATGATGTTGTCAAAACCATTATGCCGCACCTTTTGTCAGACTATAGCGTTGGTATGAACGTTTACTCTATCGTGCTCGCGTATCGAACGGATGCTTTTAAAGGACGCCCGCCCCCTAAAACATGGAAAGATTTTTGGGATGTGGAACGTTTCCCAGGCCGCCGTGGTCTACGTCAAATCCCTTTTGATACCATTGAAGAAGCTTTGCTAGCAGATGGTGCGCTTCCAACTGAAATCTACCCTTGCGATCTTAACCGTGCGTTTCATAGCCTCGATAGAATCAAACCGCATATCTCCGTCTGGTGGCAGAATACGCCGCACGCCGAACAGCTATTAAAAACGGGCGAAGTAGATTTAATGCCTGCTTTTATCATTTCAACACTATCTGCTATTGATGCCGGTGCACCGGTTGCATTTTCATGGGACCAACATGTCTATGGATATGATAATTGGACGATTTTGAAGGGAACTCCTAATGTGGATGCCTGCCGCCAATTTATCCGATTTGCCACTGACCCAGAGCGACAGGCGCGGCTTATACCCTATGGGATTAGCCCTACACAGCCTAGTGCGTTGGAAAAAGATGTCTTGGAAAGAAACCGAATTGATCCAAAATATGTAAAGTCACTCTCAACGTATCCAGATAATTTAAAAAAAGGGATGCCTAGTAGTGGCTTGTATTGGGCAGATAAGCATAGTGCCATTATCGAACGCTTTAATCAGTGGATGATAAGCTAACTACATGTTGGAGTCGCGATTTGCACAAATAAGATGGAGAAGCGATTCGTATTTTCTGGATAAGCCTGCGTGACTACTCTAAAAATTGAAACCCACTCCATTGATTTGCCAAAATTGATAAATAGGTACAATTTCTGGTGAATTTATATTTCTTTTTCAAGAGCAACTAGCTACTAAATTATTAATGGTAGCGTTTCTGGAGTAAAGATGCATTTAACCAATGATTAGGTTCCCAATCTTCAAAAGATATTTTTTATTGCTTATCAAGCAGGTTTAAAAAATAAATAAGCAAATTCTGCATTTTCAAATTAGTACTATAATTTTTCTTGAGAATAAGGTGAAATTACTTTAGGAGCGGGGACAGTGATCATTAACCAGCAGCGATTGTGTTACTTCAATGCCGTATTTACACATAGAGAAATTTGTAAAGCCGCGGAAAGTATGAGTACAAACGCATCCGTTATTACGAACCAGATAAAGATTTTAGAAAGAGAGATAGGATACAAATTATTCGAGTATCGCCCGAGTGAAGTAGCGCCAACTTATGTAGCTGAGTTATTGCTTGAATATTATCGCCAGAGCCGCGATGCACGGATGGACTTTGAGGTTGGTTTACAAGAGCTAGGCGATATACGAGAAGGTAATATTCATCTTGCTATACCGGCCATCTTTGTGCATGTATTTATGGATATATTTGATAATTTTCGTCTTCGATATCCCGGCGTGCATCTACAGATTGAAGAAATATTTGAAACCACAAAGATAATCGACCAAATACTTAGCGATACCGCTGATATAGGGATAGCAGATGTTTTCCAAGAATCCCCGGATATTCAACATTATGCGCATGTGCCTTTCCCTTTATATCTTCTAGTAGGCAAAAACCATCCGTTGGCAGGTAAGCGCAAAGTAACTTTCTCGGAGGCAGTAAGCTATCCGGTTTCGCTGCCCGCTTCGGGGATATTACGACAAAAGATACAAGCGGTAGCACAATCAGAAAGAGTTCAACTTTGTTTTTCATCATTTGTCAGTAACTCAACAACAGCCCGAAAAATATTTGCGTCTACTGGCCCCGGTGCCGTGTTTATGTCCGCTTTTTCTGCACGTGAAGAAATTGAGGCAGGTACGCTTATTGCGCTGGAAGTGGATCACCTGGCTTTTCAAGCTAGCAAGATGGCTTTACTTACCAAGCGTGGCAACCCCATTTTTCCGGCCACGGATCACTTACTTAGATTACTCAAAGAAAGATTATCCGTTTTTACTTTCTCGCCAGAGGTGGATAATAATTCGTCAATTCCACTCGGAGCATCAAATGCAGAGTAAAAATCCACCTCGCAATAATCGCCGTAATGCAATTAAGGCCCTCATTGCCGCAGGTGCAGCGGCGATTGCTGTACCCTATATCATCACCTCCCGGAAGACTGCGCCTTCAAGGAAAATGGCTACAGAACCCGCAGATCAGATTGTGATCTGCACTTCGGGCGGGCAGAGTCATTTTGCATACACAAAAATACTCTTTGAACCTTTATCGAACGTTTCAATGAATGGATGCTAAGCGACAAGAAGCATGACCCCCTTGGGTTTAATTCCTCTTAGATATTCATAGCTTTTGATGTTCCGCCGCGGGCATTGCCCGTATTTGGTTAAATTACTGATTCAGAGCAGCATTCAAACGGGTTTGCCAGTTCTGAATGGGGGTATTAATGATGTTGAAAGTAGTTAACGCGATATCGGCTCAACAGATTCCCACAGCGTCCACTTCGTCCGACGAACAGAGGCAAACCACAACGGATGCTCATACGGCGGCGCATCCCCCTACTGTCGATATTGCCCCTCCCAATTCAGCGGGTATCTCGTATAACTCGTATCAAGAGCTCGATGTTACCTCCTCAGGCATAGTCCTACAGAATGGCCCTGCTGCGCGGATGATCTTGCATAAAACCATAGGGTACAGGCCATCCAAACTCGAGGGCATCGTAAAAATCGCAGGACAACCAGCCCAATTGGCCTTTTCCAATGCTAATGGCATTCATTTATGGGGATGCAATTTCCTCAATACCAGTCGCATTATATTTGCAGCGGGTGAGCCTATGGTAGGCAGCAACGGCAACCTTGATGCATTTCTCGTGAGCAAAAAAGGGCAAATTACCATCAACAGTGTTGCAAAGCTTAAGCAGTTTGACCAAATTGATCTCATCGCCTATTCCATCAAAATAGATGGAGAGTTGCAGGCGAATACAATCAACATTAGCACTGGCAAGCATCAAGTCAATTACACAAAGCTAGGCGTCCCGGTGATTGCCACTCAGCCAGCCGCGAGCATCCAGAGTGGGCAAAATCTGTCCAAATTAAACCAGGTCAGCGCGGGGTGGCTAAAATTCACAAAGAACGCCAAAGTACGCGCTCATGAACACTTAAGAATTAAAGCGGCTCTCTTATACAACTCGAGTCATCAGATTCAATCAAGCGGTGATGTAACACTTGAAGTTGATCGCTTAGACAATGCCGGCACACTCCGTGCTCAGCGCGATATTTCGCTGGAGGCGAAAACCCTAAAGAATAAAGCAAACGCCTTGATCGACGGGCGAATTCTGACACTGAATACCCAAGAGCAACTCAAAAACCAAGGTGTGATTCAAGGCAGCACGGTAACCATCGGTGCGCAGAGCTTAATCAATGATGGTCTAGAAGATACAGAGGAACATCAAGCTGGGGTGATCATGGCACGCCGTCAGCTTACGATTGGCGCTCAGACTCTACACAATCAAGAGCATGGGTTAATGCACAGCGATGGCGAACTCACGATAGGGGGTTCTCTAAATACCCAGCGCAAAGTAGACAGTTCAGCACAGAAACTAACCAACACCACGTCTTCTACGATTGAGTCAAGAAAAAAGCTCTCAATTCAAGCCGATCATTTGGACAACCAAAATGGGCAAATGACAACGAGCTCAGATTTTATTCTTAGGAGTCAAACACTCAACAATACGTGTGGCCATATAGAAGTTAGCGGGGGCCAAAGCGTATTGGATCTGCAGACAGACACGATTGACAATACGTCGGGTCGACTGCTTCATAATGACACAGGACAGATCGAAATTGTGGCTCGCGCCTCAATGGTGAACGGCAATGCCGGAGGAATAAAAGGGGCAGGTTCAATCAGTGGTAAAGGCTCTGTTACCGTCACCGCTCCTCAAATATCAAATGATGAGGGGGGGACATTTTTTTCGGACCAATCGCTCAAAATAAAAGCGGCCATCCTTCTGGACAACCAAGGCGCTTTGCACGGTAGGGATCACGTCTGGATCGAGGCTGGAGGGATAAGCAACGGTATAAGTCAATGGCTTGAAGAGCTTGAAGAGTCTGAAATAGCTGAAGGGCCTAAAAAGGCTCTATTGAGCGCATTGGCTAAATTAAGTCATGACCTATTCAGGTCGATACAAGAGTCTCTTCAGGCGAATCCGTTTAAAACCCCCGAGTATTTGATTACTGGCAATACGATTTCAATAAGCACGCAGGATGGCTTGATCAATAAGAATGCCGTGATCTTCGCACAAAACAGCCTCGAGATCGGTGCTAAGTGCGTTAACAATTTCGAACAAAGTGTGCTCTATAGCGGCGGTAATCTGGCTATTGGCGGTCAGCTTGATACTCAACTCAAAGTAAAGGGCACCAGTGAGCATGTCTTCAATTATGGATCAACGATAGATGCGCTAGGCGACCTTGTGATCAATTCAGAAACGTTGCTCAATGCAAACGAGAAGTTCAAGACCAAAGAACAGATCATCGAACAGCGAGATATACACGAATGTCAGGATCACCATACCAACCAACGCTACGATGGATCTCAAATTGGATGGCGTGGTGACGTAGGGGGCCTTTACCATGTGCACCACTCCGGTGCAGAAGTGTTTTGTTTTACTAACTATAACTTCACCCGTCGTGTGTCAACGACCGTGGTCACGCACAGCGAACCCGGTAAAATTCAAGCGGGTGGCGCGATCCGCTTATCGGGAGTGGTCATTAATGATAAAAGCCGAATTATTGCAGGGGGAGCGCTCAGCGACCTCGAGGGTGGACCAGCTCAGATTGATAACCGTGATGCCAACGGTCAGCGTGTCACGACCGATCAGGGAACATCGCAATGGTCAGACAGAGACTGGCATGGTGGCATGTTCAGTCGGGGCTGGAGTCGTGATTGGAGCGGGCACGTACCCTACCATCCAGCTCCGGTGATAGAACACCACAATCTGAATGTAGCCGTCTATCAACAACACACCGCGGTTGACCATCAAGCGCCCTCAACTGCGCTAGTGCCGAGCACCTCTGCCCTAACAAGCAGCCCTTTCTTAAATAGTGGCTTACAACGCCTTAACCTCGATCCTAATCAACCCTATCTGATTCAAACCGATTCCCGTTTTACGCGCAACAGCGATACCGTTTCTAGCAATTTCTTGCTGAATTTACTTAATCTTGACCCCCAACGCGTACCCAAGCGCTTAGGGGATGGCTTTTATGAACAGCAACTGATTCGTGATCAGATTATCGGTTTGACGGGTCACTACTATCTATCCGGCTATCGAAACCCGATTACTGAATTCAAAGCGTTAATGCATAGAGGCGCAAACTGGGCCAAGCAGCATAATCTGACGCTCGGCATAGAGCCCACGCCACAGCAAATTGCCGCTTTAACCGCGAGCCCAGTCTGGCTGGTGAATCAAAGCATCAAATTGCCCAATGGCTCAGAGCACACGGTCATGATGCCCAAACTCTATCTGGCTAAAAACGACGCCAGCCCGGTCCCTCTGAGCGGCTCGCTGATTTCAGCTAACGCCATTGAACTGCATAGCGATCATCCCCTAAAAAATGCTGGCACGATGATCAGCCGCGGTAAGGTGAATCTCAATGCACGCCATATTGATAACCAGCGCGGCGCAATCGTCAGCCTGGACACCCTATCGATGGAGGCTAACGATGATATCGATAGCCGTGCTGGCCAGTTGATTGCCGTCAAAAAAATGACTCTAAAAGCCGGCCATGATATCCATCTCCAGAGCCAAACCCAAACGACTCATGCCGCCAGTGGTAGCCAGACGGCGCTAGATGGCATCACCCAGGTCCAAGCCGAGCAGTTAGAAGCGTATGCCGAATCGGACATTCATCTGGCGGCGACTCAAATCAAGGTGGATGAAAATGCTAGCTTAGAAGCCAGAGGTGACCTAACGTTAGGCACAGCCACGGTAGGCGCTCAGCACCAGTTGACATGGGATGCGCGTAATGGGTTAAGCGTAAGCACAAAAACAGAAATAGGCTCTCTCATTCAAACCGGTGGAACACTTGAACTCAAGGCAGGTCGAGATATTCATGCGGTTGGCGCTCATGTGAATGTCGGAGAAGCACTTTCTGTCAAAGCTGATCGGGATATTAACGTGGCGGCAGCCCATGAAGAACTCGATTTTGCCGAATCTCACTATTCTGAATCGAGCAATGTATTCTCTTCTTCGAGTGAATTAACGCAAAACAAACTGCATAGAAAACAAGCATTGGGCAGTACCTTCTCAGGCGATACCGTCAAAATGGAGGCCGGGCATGATCTCAGTGCCACAGGCTCAAATATCATTGGCACACACGCTGTGGGTTTGTACGCTGACAATGACATCAACCTAAACGCTGCCCAGCAGATTGAGAAAGCGAGCCATTACTCAGTCAAAGAGCGCTCCGGCTTATTGGACAGCGGTAGTTTGGGTTTTACCATTGGCGAGCGCCAACAAAAAGATAAATTTGAAGGCGAAAACACTCCGCATATAGGCACCGTTATTGGCAGTGTCTCGGGTTACATCCAGGCCATCGCCGGCCGCGAATATCACCAAAGCGGCAGCCAGCTGGTAGCGCCTGAGGGCAATATCGAGGGGAAAGCACTTAAAGGCACCGTCGTTCCGGTCTATGAACAAGGCCGACGCTGGCAGCATAACGAATGGCATCAATCCGGCTTGACCGTCTCAGTCAGCGCACCCGTGATTGCTGCTGCGCAAACAGGCCAGCAAATGCTTGCAGCCAGCACGCAAGTGAGTGATCCACGCATGCACGCTTTAGCCGCTGGCGCTGGCGCGCTCGCGGCTAAAAACGCCTACGATGCGATCCAAGCAGATCCAAAAGCCGCGGGTGGCGTTACCGTCAGCGCGATGATAGGTGAAAGTCATCAGGAGTTCCAGCAAACCCAACTGAGCACCACCGCGTTGGGCAGTGCGATCAAGGCGGGCGGCACTGTGCGCTTGGATATGAAGGGTTTAGGTGAAGAGTCAACCCTCGCTGTCATCGGCTCTCAGATTGAAGCCAAGCACGATGTCGAGCTCAATATAGAAGGTCCACTGAGCGTTGAAGCAGCGCTTAACACGTTTAGCCAGCACAGTGAGCGCCATAACCAGAGTAGTGCAGTAGGAATGGCAGCCACATTCGGCACCCATAACTCAATGGGTGCATGCGCCACAATCAGTCTTGGGCGTGGCCACACAGATGGCATTGAAGTCACCCATACGCACGCGCAGATCAAAGCTGGTCATAAACTGATGTTAAACGCGCAAAGCGATGTCCACTTAAAAGGCGCTCAACTCTCCGGCCAGCAAGTCGAAGCCAGAATCGAGGGTGATCTTGAGGTTGAAAGCGTGCAGAACACAAATAACTATAAAAGCCACTATCACAGTATCAGTGGCAGTGCCACGGTAGGACCCACTTCTGCAGTCAGCATTAACTTCTCGCAACAGAAGATAGACAGTACTTATCGGAGCGTAGCGGAGCAAACAGGCATACAAGCCGGTGACGGAGGCTTCCAGATTAAAGTCAAAGGCGATACAAAGCTGGTTGGCGGGGTGATTGCAAGTACAGATCGAGCAATCGCAGAAGGTAAGAATCAATTTGTAACGGCGACTCTGGTTGCCAATGACATTACCAATCAGGCTAAGTACGATGCACACAGCATCAGCTTAGGCATAGGGTATAGCTCAAGCGGAAAAAACGTTGGCTCGAGCCAGTCTGGCGAAGCCGTCACGCCTGCGCATAGCGGCAATCAACTGGCGAGTCGGAAAGGTATCAGCCCCTCGATACCCATTGCAATGAGTGCTTCAGGCACCGCATCGTCTACGACAAAGAGCACTATCAGTGGCGCTCAGATCGTGATTACGGATGAAACCCGGCACAAGGCGTTAACAGGGCAAAGTTCAGAGGACACCCTCGCCAGCCTAAGCCGTGATCCAGCGCTCAATCATTCGGCGCTCGCACCCATTTTTAATCAAGCGGAGATTGAAGCGGGCTTTGAAATCGTGCAGGCCTTGGGCCGGGAAGTGAATACGTTCATTCAACATAGAGCCAAAGATGCGGATCATAAAATTCAGCAAGCTAAAAATAAAGAGACGCTCGCCAATGAAAACGCGTTGATCCCGGAGGAGCGGCGGCGGCAGTTAAAGGAAGACGCCGCTGAGTTGCGTGTGCAAGCGAAAGCGTTGAATGATAAGTGGGGCCCAGGTGGTCTCAACCGGCGGATATTGACTGCGTTAACAGCGGCAGCCTCTGGCAATGTAACGGGGACAACTGCACAGTTCGTGCAAAGCGGCGTGGTGAACTTAATCCAGCAGCAAGGCGCAAGCTATATCGGCAAGTTGGTGCAAGCTAAGGCTCTAGAAGAAGGCTGTGCAGCGCATGCGACACTACATGCCTTAGTGGCAGCTGGCGGAGCAGTCGCTAGCAATCAAAGCGTAAGTGCTAGCGCGATAGGAGGAGCCACGTCCAGTTTATTGACGAACTTATTCAAAACAGATTCTGATGCAACGCAACAAGAGCAAGAAGCGAAACGCAATCTATTGGCGGGTTTAGTCACGGGTATTGCTGCAGCCGTTGGCCAGGATCCATCCTCAGCGCTAACAAGCGCAAGTATAGCGATAGAAAACAACTGGCTGGCGAGCGAACAAAGGATCCAGAAACAAAAGGAAGTGGATGCATGTGGTCAAGATACGATGTGTAGCCAGCAAAAAGAAGAAGCGTGGACAAATATATCTGAGACTCAAAATATAGAGACTCTGATTGGTGTAGGAGCGGGTTTAACTGAAGCGGGTATGTACCTTGCCGAAGGCTTAGTTGAATTAATACAGGACCCAATCGCAGGATTGAAAGCGGTGAAAACCCTGATAACTGATAAAGAACTATTGCAGCAATTAGGTGAAGTAGTCGTTAAAGGAATAAAAGAAAAGATTGCTCGAATAGAAAAGGCGGGAGAAGTAGGGGGAAGTACACTCACTCTACAAGCAGGCCGGGATATGGGGAATTTGCTTTTTGAAGCCGGTTCGACAATTATGGGTGCAGTGGGGGTAGTAAAAGTAGGTGGGATGCTGGGCAAGACCGGAATTCGCTTGGGCCGTAAAACTATAGAGGATTTGGGCCAGCTAAATATTCTGGTAAAAAGTACAGAACTTGGGAAAACACTAGGCCAATATTCAGCGATCAAGCTAGGTCCGTTGACAGGAGATTTGGCAGGAACTTTTTCTGGCGGTCGATATACTGAAGTTTTATTGAAACAGGACACTGTCCTTTATCGAGCGGGGATTGCTAGTCGCCCATTTGGAGATTTTTTTAGCCAACAAGCTTCAAATGGTGTTATTCAAAGCCGAATTGATAAAGCCATTCTACCTACGTGGCCAAACGGTAAGGCTTCGCCTATTGATTCATTAATAACGGTTAAGGTACCAGCGGGAACCAAGGTTTATGTAGGTGAAGTTAGTTCGCAAGGAAGCTTTTATATTGGTGGAGCCCAGCAGATCATTGTGCCAGATGCTTCGATGATTGATGGTATAAAAATACTTGATGTGAGACCACTAAAATGACTCAAACTGAAAACATAAAATTGACTTTAATCAAAATGTTAGACTTGATTAAATTAAGTGATGCTAAAGACTGGGAAGGGATCATCGAGCCATTCAGTTATGAGCTTCTCGATAAACCCAATGAAACCAAGCGAGAAATCCTGTCACTATATAGAGGTATGGGATCATTAAATGATCTCACTCTTCATAAAGATGGATACCCTTTGAAAAAGGAAAATGAGGAATTTTCCTTTTTAAAAAGACAACTATTTGATTTGTGCCTCAAAGATTTGTGATTAACAGCCATTGGGGATCAACGGAATGCAAAGTGCCCCCAAGCACCTAGGTTAGGCAGTGTCCATTTTGAATGTTTGATATCATAATCAAATTTAATGACATCTTTTTTTATGAGATGCTAAGCTAGAGTCGCTGATCCTCTGCTATGGTGTATTACTGATTTTGCTGCAACTGCTTATAGAATGCTCTTAATCCAAGCGCCTGTTCGCGCCACTGCAAGCAGACGCTAGCATTGTGGACATGGTTTTTTGTGATCTCAGCAAGCTAAATGCTGGTATATCCTTTGCTACACTCAATGACAGGTCCGGTAGGTGCTGATCGCACAGTATAGAATCGGACCAACCCAACTCGAAGCCCCCAACTATACCAATCCAAAGTATTTCAAATTTCTTCTTAAATTGTCTAGATAATTTAATTGAGAATTAACAAATTTTAATTATTCTCAAAAGAGAAAATTATGAGCATGATTGCATTTTCTACTGACGGGAAATTTATTGCCTCTTGTAGTAATACTGGTGAAGTACAACTGTTAAACAGCGTGCAAAACTTTCCAGTTTAGGAGGGGAAACAGCGTCCAAAAGTTTCCAGCCTATTTATGCAATGATCCGGCGAATTTGCCGGGGTAACTGGAGTGTTTTACATGGATATGATTTACGAGATAAGACGTCGATACAAAGTACAAAAGCAGAGCATCAGCGCGATAGCGCGAGAGATGGGTCTATCGCGCCCGACAGTGCGCAAACATGTGGAGACGGTAGAGGAGCCCAAATATGAGCGAGCACAGCCGATGCGCCCCCAATTGGGGGCTTATGAAGGGAAACTAGAGCAATGGTTAGAAAAAGAAGCAAAGTTTCCCCGTAGCCGTCGTCGTACCGCCCGTAGATTGTTTGAAGGGTTACAGGAAGTGGGGTACCAGGGTGCTTATGACAGCGTGCAACGCTTTGTTAAGGATTGGAAACTGAAGGCTCAAGGGCCACGAGTCACACAGGTTTTTGTGCCGCTCGTATTTGAGCCTGCTGACGCTTGCCAATTTGATTGGAGCCATGAGCATGTCGAATTAGGGGGCGTTGGGCAAACGATCAAGGTGGCCCATTTTCGGCTCGCATATAGCCGTCAGCTATTTGTTGTAGCTTATCTGCGTGAAACCCAAGAGATGGTATTCGATGCACATAGGCGGGCTTTTGCTTTTCTAGGTGGTGTGCCCAACCGAATCATCTACGATAATCTCAAGACGGTGGTGGACACCATCTTAGTCGGTAAGGAGCGTCAATTTAATCGGCGTTTCCTGACTCTAGCCAATCATTACTTATTCGAGCCGGTCGCCTGTACGCCAGCAGCAGGCTGGGAGAAAGGGCAAATTGAGAATCAGGTGGGCAACGTACGAGAATGGCTATTCACGCCGCTTGTGCGCTTTGCTAATCTGGTCGAACTCAATGACTGGCTGGCTATACGCTGCCGAGAACTCGCTCAACGCAAACACCCCTGTCATAGTGGACGCACTATCAACGAATGTTTCCAAGAAGAACAACGCTTGTTACGCCCGATCGTCGCCCCGTTTGACGGTTACGTTGAACGGATGATGCGAGTCTCAAATACCAGCTTGGTGTGCGTGGATAGAAATCGTTATAGCGTGCCGGCCCGCTTTGCGGGACAAGCCGTGTCCGTACGTATGAGCGCCAACCAAATCCAGGTAGTGGCCCAGGCTCAGGTCGTTGCGACTCACCAGCGAGTCTTTGGGCGTGACCAACTCATCTGCGATCCTTGGCATTATCTGCCTGTGCTAGAGAAGAAACCCGGTGCCTTACGCAATGGTGCGCCTTTTGTTGAGTGGGATTTACCGCTTCCCATTCAAGCGGTACGGAAATGCCTTCTGAAGCGCCCTCAGGGGGATCGTGCCTTTGTAGAACTGCTCCTGTTGGCTGAGAAAGTTGGCCTGGATGCCTTAACCGTGGCGTGTGAATGTGCTTTGGAAGCGGGTACAGTGACGGCCCCCGTAATTATGAACGAAATGCGCAGACTGACCGACCCAAGCCCGCCCACTCCGCTTGAATGGCCCGATGGTATCGCCTTGACGCTAGAACCCCTAGCAGATTGCCAGCGCTATGACCACCTGCTCGGAGAAACCCATGCCCACTGACATCCACGCCACTCTCACGGCATTGCAACTGCATGGCATGGCCACCGCCTGGAGCGAATTACAAGCCGAAAAGCCAAAGCTCGTTAACCGCCCTGAAATTTGGATAGAACGCCTGATCGCCGCTGAGCAGACGGATCGAGCATTACGCCGTTTACGCTATCAGCTTAAAGCCGCGCGCTTTCCTATCCATCGAGATTTACTCAGTTTCAATTGGCAAGAAACGCCTCTGTCACAAGCCGTCATCGAGCAACTCGCCAGTGCCGACTTCACCGATACCGCACATAACTTGATTCTCGTGGGCGGGTGTGGAACCGGCAAAACTCATCTTGCCACTGCTCTGGGCGTGGCCACCATTCATGCCGGAAAACGTGTCCGTTTCTTCAATGGCGTCGAATTGGTCAACGCTCTCGAACACGAAAAGCAATTCGGTAAAACAGGCAACCTAGCCAAACGCCTTACACAGATTGACGCCCTCATCATTGACGAACTTGGCTATTTGCCTTTCCCTGCCTCCAGTGGCGCACTGCTATTCCAACTCATCGGACAGCTTTATGAGAAAACCTCTTTAATTATCACTACCAATCTCTCATTTAGCGAATGGGTACAGGTCTTCGGCGACCCAAAAATGACCACCGCTTTGTTGGACCGGATTACCCATCATTGCCACATCCTTGAAACTGGCAATCAATCTTACCGTTTCAAACATCGAAATATCCCCTCTCATTTAGTGCCTTAACTGGAAACTTTTCGGCGCTGTTTACTGGCAAATTTTGGGCGCTGTTTGACAGCTGCAGGGGGGCATCCAACGTTTTAGGTTTTGCCAGCTGCTTGAATTTAGCTGCCGCGGATAACACGCCGCTTAGTTGCCTAGCTGTCTGGTGGAAGCGTAAAGCTGGCTCACCCATTGCCCCGCGCTGCTTTAAGAGTTGCTTTTTTATCCCACTTAAGCCGTGTGCACCTTCGATGGATGTATCCGTCACGGTAAGCACGTGATGTGTCGAACTCCAGCACAAAATCACCTTATCTTTTTCCGCCTCTTTTTTTATCTCCCACCGGCGGACCGAGTGATCGGCACCGCCGGTCACTAAATACGTCCCATTGATACTCGCATTCCAAGCGACACTCATGACTGGCCCGGTAAAACATTTAACCTCCCCCTGACACTGGCCCGTTTTTACGTCCCACAGCCGCACGGTATGGTCATCGCTGCCAGAGGCGATCAAATCTCCTTGCGGTGAATAGGCTACGCTTCTAACACAATTAGTATGTCCTTTTAAGATGTGGAGCACAGCGCCGGTTTCTACGTCCCACAGCCGCACGGTCTGGTCATTACTGCCAGAAGCGATTTGATTGCCTTGCGGTGAATAGGCCACGCCCCTAAGCCAACTCGTATGTTGGTGTAAGACGTGGCGCACAGTGCCCGTAGTTACGTCCCACAGCCGTACGGTCCGGTCATCACTGCCAGAGACGATCAAATCCCCTTGCGGTGAATAGGCTAGACTCATAACTCTATCCGTATGGCCGCTTAAGGTAGCGCGCAAAGTACCTGTTTTTACGTCCCACAGCCGCACGGTGCAGTCGTGACTTCCAGAGGCGAGTTGATCCCCTTGCGGTGAATACGCTACGCTCCTAACTCTATCCGTATGTTCGCTTAAGATGCGAGGCAAAGAATCCGTTTCTACGTCCCACAGCCGCACGGTATTATCCCAGCTGCCAGAGGCGATCTGTCCGCCTTGCGGTGCAAACGCTACGCTATTTACCCACTTAGCATGTCCACGTAAGGTGTGGCGTAAAGCGCCCGTTTCCCTATCCCACAGTCGCACGGTCTCGTCATCACTGCCAGAGGCGATCAGATCCCCTTGGGATGCATACGCCACACTGTTAACCCAATCAGTATGGCCGTTTGAGATGGAGCGCCAAACGGCCGTTTCTATATCCCACAACCGGACTGTTTCATCTGCACTACCAGAAGCGATTAATCCCCCTTGCGGTGTATAGGCTACGATCGTAACGTTACCACTATGCCCGCTTAAGATGCGTAGGCAAGTGCCCGTTTCTACGTCCCACAGCCTGACGGTATTGTCCCAACTCCCTGAGGCGAGTTGATCTCCTCGCGGCGAATACGCTACACTATTAACGACAAGGGCATGGCCCTCGACGCTTAAGGTGCGAAGCCAAGTGCCGCCCTCTACATTCCACAGCATCACTGTACTGTCAGCACTCGCAGAGGCGAGTTGATCCCCTTTCGGCGAATATGCTACGCTATTGATCCCATGAGTATGTCCGCGTAAGGTGTGGAGCAAAGTGCCGGTTTTCACATCCCACAGCCTGACGGTATCGTCCCAACTCCCTGAGGCGAGCTGCCCACCTTGCGGTGAATACGCTACGCTCAAGACTCTATCATCATGTTTGTCTAAAGTGCGCAGGCAGGTACCCGTTTTCACATCCCACAACCTGACAGTATTGTCCCAACTGCCAGAGGCGAGTTGATCCCCTGACGGTGAATAAGCTACGCTATTCACCTCATCCGTATGGCCGCGTAAGGTGTGGCGCACAGTGCCTGTTGTTACGTCCCACAGCCGCACGGTAGTATCCCGACTGCCAGAGGCGAACTGCCCACCTTGCGATGAATATGCGACACTCCTAACGGCGTCGGCATGGCCGCGTAAGGCGTAGATTTTTGCCTGACTTGCTGTGTCATAAAGATTGATGTTTCCGTTACTCAGACCAATGGCACAAGCATCGCCATCAGGTGAATACGCGTAGGCCAGCACGCCGGCCTCTTCTTGGATAAAAGGCCATTCGCCAAACTGCACGCCGGTCATCTGTGCGCCATTCAAATTCGCTTGGCGCAGCCAGATAGCGCGGAGATTGACCTTTCTTAAATCGGCCCCTTGCAACTGCGCAGAATCGAACTCGCCCTCACTCAGATCCGCCCCGGGAATCTGGATGCCCCGTAAATCCGCGCCATTAAATGGCACACCCGCTCTCACCAAGATCGTGATCGCATTGGCCGCGGCCTTACGCACTGCGTTGCGTAGCGGGTTGTCTGTTCTTTCTATTTTTGAACGTTCAATCACTGCGAGCAACTGTTGCTTGAACAAAGGCTCTTGTTGAACGCGCTCCACTAAAAATTGCAGAACGGACGGCTCACCGACGAAACTCTTCTTCGCCAAAGGCGAATCGAGCACCGGCTGCTCAACGGCTATAGCGGCTTCTTTCGAAGCGGTTTGGCTTTCAAAACTTAAGATGGAACTCACGCTGCCTCGACGGGCCAGAGCTGGCTTAAAGGCAACTTTCTTTGCGTGCTCCTTATTTTGCGGTTCAAACACCGCGCGGGCCACTCCGTATTCCAGTAACGACCGATGGATAAATCGATACTGATTGCCGCTGCGGTTTAACGGCAGGGCTTCACGCAGCAGGTGTTTTTCATCTTCTCGGCTAAAAAAGGCCTCTTTCCACGTTTCTTGATCTCTAAAGTGCGAATACTCGACCACCGGATGCCCCGCTTGATGCTCATAAATAGCGGCCGACAAGTTTTTCAAAAAAACGATGCCGTTCTGCGTAAACCCTTCATCTGCTAAACTTTCAAAGGCTTTTTTTTCTGGACCGGTTAATTCTTTTTTGCTTAATCGTTTTTTACCACGCTCCAGCCATTGCTCCACGAACTGGTCATAGAGCGCAACGCGGCTTAAGCGAACCATAGAAAACTCTTTTCTTAGATCCACCAAGCGAGGGAGCACCTCTAGGGATAGGGTTAAAAGAAAGGGATTTTTCACCAAATCTTGTAAATGGGGGATACCCTTAAGTGCCTGTAGGTAGTCACTCTCCTGCCAGAGCGGTCTAATCACGGACACATATTGCCTGACGTAATCTTTAATTTGCCCCTCGGAAAATGGGGTGATAACCGCTTCCTGAAAAAGCGTCGATTCATCCTGGTGATGGCCGTCCGTCGGCTGAAAGAGATCCCGATAATCGAGGCCAATATATTCGCTACGGCAGCTGATCACCATCTGCGCCTGCCATTCTCCCGGCTGATTTAGCAGGTTATTGGTATACAGATTATGGGTTTGTTGGCTCTCATCATAGCCGTCACAAATCAAGACAAATTTGTGATGCTCCTTTAACTCTCTAATCTGCGGTTCGGTAAAGCCTGCCTTGCGTAATTGTTTGGGGATCAGATCCTGTTCTGGCTTGTCAATCGCAGGTAAGTTAATAAAGAGGGGGATGCTCGGGTCTTCCGCTGTCTCATAGACGTCCCAGAGGGCGGTTTCGAGCGCCCGATTAAAGGTCGATTTACCCGCACCGGAATCGCCTAAGAGCAACATCACCTTTTGATTATTATCCAAAAAGTCGTTGACCTTTTGGGTTAAATCAAACAGTGCTGTATCACGCGCTTTTAGGCTATGCTTAGCTTGTGGGGAGACATACACGCCGCCACTCCGTTCTTTTAAGCGCTGACGTTTGAGCTTGCGCAAGTCAGTCTCGACGTCAGGCTTATTCTGAATGCGGTCTAACAAGGATGGCGAAGCGAGCAGCGGTGGTCCTACATTCAGGGTATAGGGACATCGGCCTTTGCCCTCTTTTATACAGTCTTCATAAAGCTTTTGTTTCTTAGCATCCTCACTCTTTTTCAACGCTTTAAGCAGAGTTTTGGCCGCTACTGCTATCTCAAACGACTTTTCCGAGGCTTTAAGGGAAATTTTGCTCTTTAGCGTACGCTCAGACGAATCGGCTAGGTGCATTAGAATCTTAATAATCCATTGCTTGACGTTGGCGTGGTGCCCCCACGTCGCATCGTCTTTATACAGCGCACCTAAAAAGTCCAACGCGCTTTGCCGTATGCCCCCATCCCACAGCGGATTAGAAGCCAGTTGCGCTAAGCGTTCGCACACCCCCCACTGAAAAGCAGAAGCGCGCCGACAGGGCGCTGCGCACACCAACTCTTTGAAGTCTGCGAGCCGCCCTTTTTGTAGCAACTGATCGGCGACTTGCAAGGCAGGATACCATGCACTTTTACGGTCAAAACTGTATCCTTCTTGCAGGCTTTCAAGAAAACTTTGCCCGCTCTCCTTCAATGACATCACCGTGTCATAGCCTTCCTTGAGGGTTTTAGCGGCGATTACGATCCCGCCTACTCCCTCTTGAATATTCTTTAAACCGTCTATGAAGCCATTCAGGTCAAAGCCTTTGATGGCACTCACTATCCCTGCGGCACCCCCCAATATTTTTCCTCCGATTCGTTGCACCGCGTCCAATAGCGTTTCATCATTGGGCACGTATAGCAAAGCTTGAGCGGCATAGGCGGCTTGGTAGACAAGATATGGGTCATCGCTACTCTTTAACCCTTCTAGATACGCAGAGAGCGGAGCATGGAGGGCTTCGCGTTTTACGCCCGTGACGTGGCTATCGGCCATCGCATCCAATACGTGCGATACCGTGCGCGTTAATTGATAAATAGAGTCCGTAGACTGCCCATGGGTATCTTCTAAACGAGCATCTAAGAGTTTTAATATTTTTGCTAAATCATCTTCCGTTAAATAACCAGGAGTCGTATGTTGAATCAGTTGAGCCAGTCCTTCCAGTAAAGGAGAATCCAACAAGACTGATTGATTTATGCCATCTACACACTGTGCTATGAGCTTTTTAAAGTGCTCCTGCTCGAGAACTGGGGCCAGGTACACCATTTCGGCTACGGTGGTGGCCTCTTGGAGTGAATCCTCAATGAATTCCCGAATCAAATTGGTTGCCAGGCTACGGAGCCTTTTTTGTTCTACTTCATCTTTTGCTAGGGCCTGTGACCAGTCACTTTCTTTTTCATTGAGGGATCTATGTTCTAACGAGACACTGGGTAACAGGCTCAAGCAGTACACAAGTTGGGGGGTGCTGGTGAAGTGGTCATCTGCTTGCGGTAAGTCATAGCGCTCAACCGGTGCAGACACATTCTGCACAAAAATATGGGCAGGAATCTGGGCGATATTGCGGCCCAGACTACCCTTATTATCTGCTGTGGAGGCGTGTTGGGGCGTGACTGAAGCGGGGTGAGAATGGAATCCGCCTTTAATCGACTCAAACGTGCTGCTGGGACGAGATGAAACAGTCGGCCTGGCTTGCTCCTGGACATATCCCCACTTTTCTGCTTTTTTATAGCTGACCTGCGCCTTATCGGGGTGACCTAAGTTTTCTAACACTTTGCCGTGCTCGAAATAAACGGTACCGATTTTAGTCCGCAGGGTTTGATCTGCTAGGGTCTCAGGAGTATGCGCTTTTCTCAAAGCTCTTTTCATCTGAGATAACGAGGCTTCCGCGTCGTCGCATAACACTAAAGCTATTTCGAGGTCCTTGGCCTTGCGGGCATTCTCTAAATAACAGTTAGCAAGGTCTAGTGTTTTCTGTGGTGAGAGCGCGCTCCGTGATGACGAAAAGATATTGCCTAACATATCATGTCCCCCCTGTTATTTTCTATTAAGTGTTTCAACGCAGCGCCCACTTGGGCAAACCTGCCTCGATGTTTCGTCCGCTAGCTTCCGCTAGGGTCAAGTGCGCTAGGAGCATGATTGGCACTAGATGATGATACGCGAGCCTCTTGGTCTGTCGTTCCAGCACGTGCAAGGAGTATATCTATACTTTGCGGGGACTGTCACCTACTCGCTAGAGTTTCAAATGAAGAATGCTTATGGCGTGGCTGGCTTTATTAACGGTCTTCGTATTAACACATGTAGTTACGACTGTTGTCACAGTTTTGCATCTGTAATTTTTGCAAAGAGCGTGAAATAATTATTGCTCGACATGGGCGGCCAGTGGCATTGCGTTGGTGTATTGCTCAGCAGTCTTCAGAGAGGTCGCTTGTCAACATCCTGCTCAGCACGCCTAACAAGAGGCGAGTTATAGCGAAAACAGGACATTCGTGCTATATATTGATCCAAATTCATATTATTTTATTTATTCATGATGACTGCGACGCACATTTTAGCTATTTCTGCTACTCGCCGTATATTTCTCTCCTGCCTGTTGCTGAGCGGGGTCGGAATATTGGCTGTAGGGAGTACGCTCGTAGCAGGTTGCACACCGGCACAGCAAAATTCCGAAAAAGAAAACGTTTCAAAACGCTATCAAAACAATCCAGCTATCGAGACTTTCATCAGTGATCTAGTGATACGCCATCACTTTGAGCCTAGCGCGCTACGCGCGCTTTTCACGCAAGCTAAATACTCAGCCGCGGTTGTTAAACTTGAACAGCCTCCCCTCGCAGCATCGCCTCGCGATTGGCGTACTTATCAGTCACGGTTTCTTAATGCGGAGCGCATTAATGCTGGCGTGCAGTTCTGGCGCACTCATCAAGCAACTTTACAGCGCGCGCAGCAAGAATTTGGTGTGCCACCTGAGATTATTGTTGGGATCATTGGCGTTGAGACTTTTTATGGCCGTAATATGGGCCGTCACCCTGTATTGGATGTCCTGACGACCTTAACTTTTGACTATCCAACGAGGCCAAATCAGTTTAAGCGTGCAGCGCTATTTCGCAAAAATTTAGAAGACTTTCTACTCTGGACCCGTGCTGCGGGTCTTGATCCAACTCGCATTTTAGGCTCCTATAACGGAGCCGTGGGTATTGCGCAATTTATGCCAAGCAGCGTTATACAGTACGCCATTGATTATGATGGTGATCAGAAGGTCGATTTAAGTACGAGCGTTGCTGATGCAATTGGCAGTGTTGCCAATTATCTGCGCCAACACGGCTGGGAAGCTGGCCGGCCGGTGATTTGGGAAATTGCCTCTGATAGCGCTAGCCTAGGCCTAGCACAAGCCGGCGCAGATGGGAAAATTGAACCTCGCCGAACGCTAGGCGAACTTCATAAAGCAGGCCTATTACTCAATGAAACTCTCAACCTAGAGGCTGAGTCGAAGACATTGGTTAATATTATCGATTTACCCACGCCTAAGCAGCCAACCGAATATAAACTGGGCCTACGCAATTTTGCTGTGATCACACACTATAACCGCAGTTTTTTTTATGCGCTAAGCGTCTACCAGCTTGGCCAGAAAGTTAAGCAGCGCGTGCAGAGTGCGGGATCCCCGCTGCTGTAAACTTTATTTTAAAACACTCTCTACGCGCTAAAAAAACAAAAGTGTATTAACAGCAGCGGGAGTCTATGCGTTATTTCAAGGGCTTTAATGAGAGCGCCATGATCGCCTCTTCTAGACGAGCGGATAATCCTGCTGCACGGATGGTTGGGGTTGCGACTGCTTGCCCAAATACACTGGGACTACCCAATATTGTCAGAGTTTGCCGAGCACGCGTAATGGCGGTATAGACCAATTCACGCGTGAGCCCGCCATGGGCTATTGCAGGCAAGACAAAAGCCAACTGGTTAAATTCCGAGCCTTGCGATTTATGCACAGTTAAAGCAAACGCAGTTTCATGAGGTGGCAATACAGCAGAAGATAACACACGCCAACCGCCACCCGTGGTTGGAAAAACAATGCGAAATTTATTTCCCGCAACGGGTAATGCAATGCCCATATCGCCGTTAAAAAGGCCAAGCGCATAATCATTGCGTGTAATCATCACCGGCCGGCCAGCAAACCATACTGCCCCGCTCGCCACCGGAATGCCGGCCATAGCGCATACACGAGTCGCTAACAACGCATTGAGCGTCTCAACCCCGCGCGGGCCTGCGCGTACGGCACTTAATACCCGATAGTGGTTTAAGGCCTCAAATAGAGGGCCTAGATCAGGACTCGCCTGCAGCTCAGTCAGCGCATATAGCAAGTCTTTTAACGCCTTTGCATACGGTGCGAAACCGTCCGCCATCAGGTTTAACGAACTCGCTGCAAGTGTCTCACCGTGATCGTCTATCAAGACTGCAGCCCCGGTTGAATCAGATAGGAGGTCTGCTTGCGCTGGCAACGTTGGCGGCTGTAGGACTAATGCCGCTAATGCATCCTTTGGCAAGCCAGCACGAATCGCTAGCGATAGCCGTCCGATGGCTGACTCAAGCCCAAAACGGTAATTATGTTCGAGGCGGCTAACACACTCGGCCAATCCTTTGCTGACATTCAGCTCAGCAAATACTGCCCCTGCCTCAACCGCCGCCAGCTGATCTTTATCACCTAACAAAATAAGCCAACTATGCGGCGCGAGGGCCGCGACCAGTTGTGCTGCCAGTGCAACGTCGATCATCGACGCCTCGTCAATCACAACAACATCATAGGGCAGCGGCACAGGAAGCTGAGCGTTAGCCTTTAAACCCGTGCCAAGCAATCGGTGTAAGGTGAAAGAGTGTTTAGGTAAGCGCTGTTTAATCGCTGCAGGTAGAGCGCTGGCACGTTCGGCGAGCGCGCTAAGCATGCGCTGAGCGGCTTTACCGGTGGGTGCCGCAAGCACGATACGAAGTTCCGGGTTGGCTTCAAGTAGACGAACCAGCTGACCGACCATTGCCGTGGTCTTACCTGTGCCTGGCCCGCCGCTGACTACAGTGAGTCGACCCGAGCAGGCGCACGCGGCAAGCACCTGTGCAATCCGCCGCTCATAGGCATAATAACGCGCCAGATAAAGCCGCCCGCCCTCATCCAGTACCAGCGGCAACAATTCGATATCTGCGGCCTGGCCGTCACTGACCAGACCACTTGAGAATAGCCACCGCTGCACCGCCTGTGATGTTTCACCGAGGCGCTCAGCGAAGGCATCGAGTACGATGCAAACATGTCCAGACGAACCCGCACGGCTTACTTCGGCCGCCGCCAGGGCAGTAACACGTGCGGCCTGGGCGCTGGCGCCAAGCTGCAGGGCCAGGGCATTGATACGCTGCGCAAAACCCTCCGCTAAAAATAGAGATGCAGCTGGTGGCCGCTGCGTAAGTATAGCTGCATCATTTGCATGAACTGGTGTCGGCGGAAAGCTATCCGTTAACCACCCCGACCTCATGAGCGCTCTCCATGCATGAGGCGATCCAGCGCATCGATCATCGCTGCTGTAGGTTTATGATGATAAACACCAGCCGCCTGCCCTTCTACCTGCCAGTCTGGACGCACGCCTCGCACAAATAAATATAAGTACCCGCCGCAATGCGTGGTGTAGTCATAGGCGGGCTGTTTAATGCGTAAATAACGATGTAGCGCAAGCGTATAGAGAAGCGCCTGTAAATGGTAGCCATGGGCAGCCATAGCAGTATGCAATGCGGCTTGATTATAGTGCACGGCAGTGTTGCCAAGATGGTTCGATTTCCAGTCTGCAATCCAGAAACGGCCTTCATGCTCAAACACGAGATCGATTATGCCTTTCATATAGCCCGTTAGCTCGCTTGCCTCAAAGTCAATGTCTAGATAGCCGTGCGTTTTCAAGAGTGCGTGCAGGGCGGATAAATCTAGAGCATGAGTGGTAAAAGTAAACTCCAATTCACGGAAAATACGGTTTGCAGCCACCGTAGCAAGCCTCAGACCAGGCACCAACTCTGTCATGGCTAGATCGCTTAATAAACGCGTCATCATGGCGACTGACACAGTAGGCTCTGCCCCTGCTGGCAACATGCGCTCTTGCAACACGCGCTCAATCGCTGCAGGCCAGCTCGCTGACGTAGTGAAATCCGTTAGCTCAAATAACCGGTGCAGATACTCGCCGGCAGCTGCACCACGCGGAAAATGAACAATATCGTCTGCCCCAGCAGACGGACTGGCAGCGGATGAGATTTCTGCCGGTTCAACAGGGCGTGCATGGCTTAAGAGCGAGCTAAAACTGGCGAGCCGCCAGCTGACAAAGGATGGCCGCCGCAGCACGCGCGCGCGCAACACCGCCGGCGGCGCTACGGGCAAGGGCTTTAGCGCACGCTGGGGCAGCATCGGCAACGGTTCAATCGTAATGAACTTCCCCTCAATACGTTTTTTAGAATTGAGCGCATCCAGTTCAGTTGTGTCCAAAACAGAATATTCATTAGCCAATGCATGCCAGCAGGCGGATATTTCGTCCTCTGTTGGCGGTTTAACTAACCAGCTTGAAAAATCATACCCGGCACCTGCCACCAGCCAGTTCAGCATACTTTGCCGCGCTTGCTTAGTTGAGCGTTGTGGCCCGCTTATATACAAGCCAGCCACTATATAGCAGCGGTAAACTGCGCGCGTCAGCGCAACATAGATTAAGCGCACACGCTCAGCTGAATGCTCAAAACTAGCAGCTTCCTTGGCCCGGTCTTCGTCAGCTTGGTCAGCGCCATAGTGAATCACCGCATGACCCTGCTCATCATGATATTCTCGCGCACTAGGTAATTTGTTTGAGGGCGCTGTACGAATTGCACCATCATTTAAAAATGGACAAAATACCACTGCATATTCCAAGCCTTTGGCCTTATGCACCGTCACAATCTGCACCAGATCGCGATCGGATTCAAGCCGCAACTGCGCTTCATCGCCGCCCTTGCGCGCGGCACGCTGTGTAGCCAGCCAGCGCAGCACTGGCTCAATTCCCGCTTGCTGAGCCGCATGAGCTTGCACCAGTTCCGCCAAGTGGCTTAAATCCGTTAAGCGCCGCTCGCCATTGGGGCCAACTGCGATACGTTGGGCGATACGCAAAGCGCGCAGGAGTGTGCGCCACATAAAGGCAAAGCCCCGTTCATGCCATAGCATACGGTAATGCGCGAATCGATCAATCCACTCTGCCCAGCCCTCGATTTGCCCTTGCGCCCATAGGTGAAGATTAGGCTCTAGCAGCGCCTGCTCATTGGCATCCATTGCATTGAGCGCCAGCGCATCTAGGCCAATCCAGTCAGTGGCAAGCGCTGTACGCAAGCGGCGTAAGTCGCCTGGCGCATCAATCGCCAGCAGTATATGCTCAAGATGAGCAGCGTCTTGAGTCTCAAACACTGAGACTTGCGCTAGTTCAACGCTACCCACTCCCCACTCGGCCAGCGCCTGCTTCATCAGGCTTCCTTGCCGGTGGGTTTGCACCAATACGGCGATTTGACCCGCGCTAAGCGGGACAGCACCGATATACGTTGCCCCTTCTGACATGGGCGCCGCAGTACCGATCGAAAGCAGGCGAGCAATCTCAGCCGCGCAGGCATTCGCCGCCGCTTTGAGCGCTTGTGGCTTAGTGAGTATGGCGTCGCCATGCGGCAATAACCAAACGCGGCAATCCGGTGTCTGCGCCTTTGTCTCTGGTTCAAGCTGCTCCGCGGAAGCTAACCTTAAGCGCGGCGGTTCGATAAAAAGGTCGCGTGCACGCGTATGCGCACGTACCGAACGATAATCAAGGCCAGGCAACACAAAAGCCGCCGGATTCGCGCTAAAAATCCGATTGCAGGCAGCAATTAACGCTGCACTTGAGCGTTGATTCACGGTCAGCGTATAACATGCATACGCTTCTTTGCGCGCCAGTAAATAGGTATGTAGATCGGCCGCGCGAAAACTATAAATGGCTTGCTTAGGGTCTCCAACTAGAAAGAGCGGGCCATGCGGCGCAAAGATCTGGCTTAAGATCTCAAACTGCACTGGATCAGTGTCTTGGAATTCGTCGATCAAGGCCGCGGCATAACGCCGCCTAAGCGCACGCACGAGTCCGGGATGCTGATTGAGCGCACCGTGTAAATGAGTGAGCAAGTCATTGAAGGACATCACACGCTGGGTGCGTTTTTTCTCACGTAAAGCGCCTCCTGCCCAGCTTAACCAGGCAGATAATAGTGATAACCAATGGGCGCGGTTAAGCGTAGCGGCCGTGTGTAATGCGCTAACGAGTTCATCCGCTAGCTTGAAAAATGGATGGCTTGGTACGGCACACCCTTTTTTAGTGCGCTTTTCGAGGACTGATGCGGTGAGAAGTTCGGCTTTTTCACCCAGCGCAATAGACGGATTGCCCTCATCGCAATACCGTGCCCAGGAGCTTAGCGCCAGTGCGACTGTCGTGGGTTTATAAGTATTTGCGTTAAGAGCGGGCAATGCCTCATCTAACTGCTGCTTAATCTCGCTCTGCTGCATTTGCCATAGGCTACGGGCAGCGGCAAACAAAGTCATCAGCGGCGGCGATGACACAGTCTCATTGTGCCAGCAGGATTGATCTATAGGGTTAAGATGATTTGCGCCGAACCTCAGCCGTGCTAACGGTTTTTGTGCGCACCGCGCAAACTCTTCAGCCAGCGTTGCAGGTCCTGCCCCATGCTCAACCAGCCAAGCTGCAAACTCGGCATGGGCAGCAGCGGCCGGCTCAATCCGCGTACGCCAAAATTCAACTGCTAACTCAAAACGCACTATTTCGTCATCTGTTTGCAGCTCGCATTCAAATGGCATGCCGGCCGCAAAAGGCGCTTCTTGCAGCGCGCGCTGGCAAAACCCATGGACCGTATAAATTGCCGCTTGGTCAAAACGGTGTAGTGCGTATTCAAGCCTGAGCTTTGCTTGAGCGCGCGTCATCTTGCTCTGCTCTATCACAGCCAGTAAGCCGGCCATAAAAGGATCGTCGCACGCGGCCACCTTTGTCAGTACGTGGACGAGTTCAGTCAAACGGCTACGAATCCGCTCATGGAGTTCAGCGGTCGCCGCTTTAGTAAACGTAACGACAAGAATTTGCTCAACATCGAGCGCTCTCTCAACTAAAAGACGCACATATAAAGCGCAAATATTCCAGGTCTTACCCGTGCCAGCGGATGCCTCGATCAAATTGACTCCATCAAGCGGGCACTTGAACGCATCAAACTCACCGCCATCACTATGGTTGTGCTGCTCCGTAGCGCTCACCGCATTTGCTCCGATGCGCGCACGCTCAAACGAAATACTGTCCACAAATCCGCCGTTTTGCGTACATCTGCTTTTTCCAAAATGGTTCTAAAGTACTCACCCATTTCCTCAAAAAAGGGGGACCTATTTCTATCTGTATAGGACAATTTAAAGTTTTACTCGCGATTAGCTGCCAGTTCGCTCAAGATGCTCGTTCAGCGGCATCAATACTGCTCGCGCAAGCGCCTTAAAACGCGCATCCAAGGCCCCTTCCGGCGGTTCTCCGCGCAGCATAAGCTGCAGCCATGCATCATCCATTTCAGCCACGGTTTGCCGCGCTGTTTGATTGCCAGCCCACATTCTACGAGCGGCTTCCTCTCCATCATTGATAAAAGCCCATGCGCTTTTGGGGAAAAAATGCAGCGGCGCACAGCGGCCTGCACGATAAAGCGCCATTAATTCAGCCAAATAGGTCTGGGCGTCATTAACCGTGTTTAAAGTAAAACTCATCGAGTTGCCTAGCCATACTGTGCACAGCTTCACCCCCGCCGGAGCCATCACACATAAAACTAGATGACGCAGCCATGCGCCAAGATAATCACGTGCGCCAGGCCGCCCATGGCGATACAGAATCAACCCGTCTTGACTGACATCATGCAATACACCCATCAACTGAAGCTGGCTACCTCCGCCAGCCGCGGCACTGTGCTCACCTAACAAGCATGGGACATCAGGCCATTTTGGCTCCAGTTCAAGCGTGAACGGATAGCTCACCACTCCAGCCGTACGGGCCAGACGAATGCGCGCAGCAAGTGCTGCCAGTGCATCCAATTCGCGCGTGCACACAAATGCGCCGGTTGCGCCATTCGGTAGCTCGGGGCTTGCTTGCGCAATACAGCGCGCGTGCTCGAATAAAACAGGCGGCCCCCCCTGAGTTTGATTGGCCTCGATGTCTTCGGGTTGCTCTCCTATGGCCAGCAACAGAGGCAACAGACGTTTTGCCAATGCATCACGCCCAGCATACTCAAGGGTGAACGGCTCAAAATCGGATAGCTCGTACTGGGCACGAGCCAGGGCGAGACCCAGCCTATCGCGCAATAATGCCCGCACTGGATGTTGCCAGAAGCGCTCGAAATCATCAAAGATGATTTCCTGGCTTTCTTCTAGCGGCAGCGGTGCACTAAAAAACGCTGCTGCCCTCCCCTCAGCGGAAGGCGCATTGAGTGAGTTAAGCGCTGTGGCAATTTCCGCACGATCTGAATCATAAGTAAAAAGCGCGCCATCATTGCTTAGATATTCGGCGGAGAAAGATTGCAACGGATGCTCAATCACAAAGCGCCTGCGCGCCGCCGCCATTTCAGTCTGCGTAGCATCCGGCCCAGCCAACGCCTGGCTTAGATAATCCAATAATTCACTCACCACAGCAGCACTGGGCAGTGGGGTGTTATCACGAATACTACGGCCAGTATAAGCCAGCAATAAACAATCGCGCGCAGCAAGCACCAAATCAAGAAACAAAGTACGTTCATCATCGCGCCGTTGGCGATCTCCCGGCTGGCTGAAGCTAGCCATCAGGTCAAATTCATCTGTCCGCACCTTACCCGGCAACACACCCTCCCCCATATCAAGCAGACAGACGACACGATAGGGCAGGCCCCGCAAGCTCGTCAGTGCAGAGAATGTCACGCCCCCCGTTGGCACACCACCCCGCACTGGCTGATTAAGCACGCGGCCAAGCGCCAAGCGCAGTACGGCTGCTGATAAAGGCTGCTTTGCGCCCCCTGCTTCCATCGCCTCAGTGAGCTCTATAATCGTAGCGCGTAGATCAGCGATTGGTTGGGCTGATTCAGTATCTGTTACGAAAAAACGCTCGATGGCATTGAGCAAAACAATGCGCCAGGCGGCTGCCGGGCGAGCCAACGCGCATTCATCCGCCAAGGCAGCCAGATCATCAATGAACCGTGACAAAGAACCTAACAGGCTAGCCTGAGCGCCGCTGACAGAGAGTATAGGCAAATAACCTTCAATCGGCAGCGCCCCAGCAGGCAAAGCATAGCCAAGATAGAGCCGCATTAAGGCGTCTGCAAAAGTGTGGCGTTCTGGCGCACTGAGGCTGTCATGACTGCTCAGGGTGTCATTGGATGGCGCCAGACCGCGCCGGGCAAGTGCTGTGGCAAGCCATAGCCGGAGCGTTTCGAAGACAGCGGCATCACTCCCGTCCTGGGTGTGCATAGAGGCGACAGCATCGATCTGAGTTTTGTCCGCTTGGCGAATTTCATAACGCGCGGCCAGTGCGTCAGTGCGTAGCCATTCGATTAAATTCGCTACGCCAATATTGCGTGCCGGTAGGTCGAGCATTTCGTACAAAACGCGCGCCATCGGGTTGGTGTGCAAAAACGGCAACCCTGTAATGCTATAAGGAATACGGCGCTTGCCATCAGTTGCGCCGAACACCGCATCAATCAGCGGGGCGGCGGCGGCCAAATTAGGCAATACCACCAGCACATCGGACGGCGTCCATGAAAGATTTTCATCCAATAGCGCGAGTAGCCGGTCATGCAACACTTCAAGCTGGCGCACTAGGCTATGACAAACATGCACTTCGACACCGGTCGCAGCCTCCTCGCCTGCCGCTGGCGGCACTGGCCACTGTTGCAAATTGAGCACAGCATTTTGTAACGCAGCTAGCCAAGTCGGGGCATCGTTCTCGATATAGTGCGCAGTCTCGCTACTGACTGTGCCTTCGCTTAGCTCTTGCAATAAATGCAACTGCGCCTGTGTTTGCCGGCCCCATTCAGCCAGTAGCAGATTGCCGGTTTCGTGATAATCAGCCTTGTTGCCTAATGCCAGTTCAGTCACCCGAGCCGCATCGACGATGTCATACCAATATTCACGGCAAGGGTTCATCACATATAGACGCACCTCGATCCAGCGCGCCAGCTCACGCAATAGAGCAATATGCAATGGCGGCATTGCGGGTAAAGCGAAGATACTCACAGATTTAGGCCAGCCGGCACGCGCCACGCTCTCTGAACTCAGCGTAGAGGCTTCATTGAGAAAGCGATAGGCGCCGGGTGCGCTCTCGCCTGACATTGCAAGCTCAGCAAAGATTAAACGCCATAATTGTGCTTGCCAGCACTCATCGCTTTGCCAGGTAGCACCTATGCCAATATCATTTGGCGTCTGGCTTGGTGCCATCGAGCGCCGAGCCATCAGCGAGCGACCTTCGTACCAGGCGGTAAGCCAGTCTGGGCGGTAGGTTAGATATTGATCAAAGAGCACTGCAACACGCTCGGCAAACTCATAGCGCATGGTATCGTCGGCCGCCTGCAAATAAGCACCAAGTCTCTCCTTATCCTCATGCGGCCATGTGCGTGCATCCAACCAATGGTAGCAATGCCATACCAACCGCTCTGGCGCAAAGGGAGAATGCTTAGGAATCTCATAGATGCGGCCGATTTGTGCCCATAGCCATTGTGCTAAATAAGCAAAGTCGACATTCATGCAGATGCCAAAGCGCGTAGCAATATCTAATTCGAGGCGGCGGCGCAGGGCAACGCTAGGCACAATAATAGAAGTGGCACACCAAGGATCGGACTTATCATCGGCCAGGTTATCCAGCAAAGCATCCGTCAGCGCTTCATAGCGATTTGAATAAAACAGCTTAAGCATTCGATTTTTGCTTTGGCACCCATTGACCGCTGTTAGCGTCTTTTTGATAGAATCGCTTGACAGCTGCCCACGCTACTTTATGAGCAGTTTCCTCTTGTGAAGCGTTATCTCTACGGTCTTTCTCATCACGATATTCGTCCCACGCATGATTGAAAGCTTCTTTGTAAATTTCCTGTGCATGCTGAGGGAGATGCGCGCGTACACTTTCGGGTAAATCATTGATCTCTCTATAAGGCATAGCGTTCTCCGAAAAACAACCCGAATAACAGAATACCACTTTCACAAAAATACGCTAGACTCTTACCCTCCGCCTGGTGGAGGCGTACCGGCTTTTTTATCTCCATGCGCTACTCAACACAAATTAAAAAGTTCTTATATAGCCAATATTTTTATGGTGGGCTACGCATCGCGTTTGGCATTTCGTTGCCGGCGGTGTTAATGCTTGCGCTATTTCACGACCGAGCGCTAGGTTTTACCATCGCCACCGGCGCGCTTGGCGTCTGCGCAGTGGATAAACCAGGACCGCTTAAGCATAAACATAACGATATGCTGCTCTGCTCGCTGCTTGGTTTTTTGGCGGCATTTGCGACTGGCATTGCTACCGGCGCCTCGCTGCCGCTATGGCTGACCATTGCGCCCTTAAGCTTTGCACTGTCAATGTTGGTGGTGTATGGCGATAAGTGGCTGCAAATTAGCTTTGCCACGCTCTTTATGATGATTGCCACCCTTGGCAACCATTTCACTGTCTTAGAGGCACTAATGAATGCCGCTTGGTTATTGCTTGGCGGACTTTGGTATACCTATTGGAGTACTTTAGTTAACCGCTGGCAAGCCGAGCGTATTGAACAGCAATCGATTGCCGAAAGCATGTTTGCAACAGCCGAATATCTGCGCGCCCGCGCCGATTTTTACAAACTGAATAACGATCTTGACGAGTGCCACCGGCAACTCGTGCTTAAACAAATTGCCGCCATCGATAAACACGACGTCGCGCGAGGCATTGTACTGCGCAATCTGCCTGTGCTGCGCGCAGGACACCTCGATGTACGGCGCACCATGCTTTTTAATCTTTTTATCAATATTGTAGATCTGCATGAAACCGTGGTTGCCGCACACGTAGATTACACTTTAATGCGCACGGTATTTGCAGATTCAGATGTGCTTATTTTTTTCCACGATTTTCTACGAAAATGCGCCCGCGATCTTGAAAATATTGGGCTTGCCGTATCGCAAAACAGCGCTTCGCAACAACTTGTCACCCTCAAAACTGAACTGCGCGCCCTTGAATTTGAAATTGACGTTAAGCGCAAAAAAGCCTTCCCGGCACAAGAACCTGAAGCTTATGCAATGCTCGTCGCCGCTTTCCGGCGCGTCTGGAGTGTCTCAAGGCTGCTCGATAAAATGCATCGCAATACGCGCAGCGATAATCCTCAGCCCACCACTGAATTACAACTTGATAAAGCCTTGCAGCATTTCTTACAGCGCCAGCATGTGCCACTACGGCAGATTTTTTCAAATTTGAAAATCGCCTCACCCAGCTTTAGGCATGCGCTACGCGTGAGCATCGCCGTGGCACTCGGACTGTGGATCGGCACACTACTGCCTCTGACTAATGCGTATTGGATCTGCTTAACCATCGTGATCATTATGAAGCCGGGGTTTTCTCTCACTAAACAACGCAATACGCAACGGTTGATTGGCACAGTCATTGGCTGTGCTGCGAGCGTTGCTTTGATTTTGCTAGTGAAATCCCCTGTCACTCTACTACTCGTGATGTTCACGTGCATGGTCATGAGCTATAGCCTGGTGCTTTTTAACTATACTGCAAGCGTGGTTTTTACGTCTTCTTATGTCTTACTTTTATATCATCTACTCGCACCAGAAGGCATGAGACTGATTGGTGAGCGCGCACTCGATACCGCTATTGGCGGCGCCATTGCGCTTGGCATTAGCCACCTATTTCCATATTGGGAATATCGCGTAATGAAACCGCTGGTCAAAGAAATGATTGCTTCAATGCGGCAATATTTCGACGCCATCTGCATGGGCGCCAGCAAAACAGCCGCGACTAACGCTCTACCGGCTTCACCCGCCATCAGCAACGACTTCCGCTGTCGGTTGGCGCGTAAAAATACACAGATCGCCTTTGCCAATCTAGGCAATGCATTTGCTCGCATGATGTTAGAACCTAAGGCACAACAAAAATTCGTAGCTGAAATAAACGACTTATTAATCCAAAGCCATACACTTGCCTCACAAATGGCGGCAGCTGCACCTTTATTAGCTGCAGACGGCACAGCTGACAACCCTGCGCTCGCCCATGCCCTGAGTGCAATACGCGAAAATCTGATGCAAGCAGAAGCAGGCGCGCAGGTAGAAAGTGATTTTGCGCAGATCAAAAAAGAGCTAACGCACAGATTGGATGCAATGGTCATCGAGGCCGAACAAGCGAATACTGAGCCTAATGAAATCGTACAAGAATTAAAGCTGCTTGCACTCCAGTGCAAACAGATGGTTACTGTATCGCAATTAATCTGTAAAGATGCAGGCGCGATTCAACTGCCGGCCCCAACACATTAAAAAAATCACAGCAAATGCAAGCCTTAGTGGCTTAACTGCTTTAACTTTAATGTTGCAATTTTCTCATCAGAAAGTTGGGTGACTTGTTTGATGAAATTTAGGGCAGCGCCTGATTTCAACATATTTTCAGCAATGGTGAGAGCCATTTGACGCTCACCTTTTTGCTGGCCTTCTTGCAAGCCCTTTTGCCGTCCTTCCTCAA
Organism: Mycoavidus sp. SF9855; assembly: GCF_024582735.1. Taxonomy (NCBI): domain Bacteria; kingdom Pseudomonadati; phylum Pseudomonadota; class Betaproteobacteria; order Burkholderiales; family Burkholderiaceae; genus Mycoavidus; species Mycoavidus sp. SF9855. The sequence continues at coordinate 649,809 of NZ_CP102085.1, read as the reverse complement.
TTAAATATTGTGCAGCAGACATAATGTCCTCCTGATAATTTGGTGCAATGCTGATCATAGATTGGACAAAATGTTCGTCCAATCCCCGGCCTTCTTTTGCTAGATAATATAGCAATCCTTTTCTCTTTTCAATGGATAATGGATAGCGTTCAAAAAGCTCAAAAATTTTAGGCGCGAGTTGCTGTAAATCCAAACTATGAATATACTTTTGAGCTAATTTCAATACCGCGCAACGCTTATGTGTCATCAAGATATCGTCTGCTATTGCCGACAAATCGATCAGTTGGATGGGCTTGATTAAGACAAACATTTCTTGTGCCAATGGTTTATCTCGAAAGCAATCCAAAAGACTAAGCGGGCCTCGATAAGCAGTTGTGCCTCGATAAAAGATAATCGGAAATACAGCCGGTAATAGCGTGTCACCTTGATTAAGATGCTGCTTCATGATCGCGCTTTGATAGCGCCACAGCTTAAAAGGCGTCAGCTTCCCCACAGCACTTTCATGCTCGAGCAAAATATATGCCGCTCCTTGGCCTTTGAGCACACGGATTGAATAAACGATATCGCAATAATGCTGGCTTAAATCAGCCTCAACAAATGCGCCGGGTGCAAGAGCCAGCGTATTAAAATCAAACTGTTGTTGCAAAGAAGAAGGCAAGTGGATTTGCAAAAATTCGCGGGCGATATCCACATCCATCAAAAAAAGTTTGAACAATGCATCATGTGGCATCGATAGTGTATTCATTCTGCCCTCGCCGTGTAATGAGTCAGCTTATTCTGACTCGATCGGACTCGGATGAATACCTAGCCGGATGGCTAATTTTGCGGCTGATGAATCGATTCATTTTGTACCAGACCACCCAGTTTTTGTACAATAGAGCAAACAATCCTTTTCCGCACTCACTTGACAATGCCAAATTCCACCTCCCCGAGCACCATTCATCGTACTGACTACACTCCGCCCCCTTTTCTGATCGATACAATCGAACTGGAATTTGAGCTTGAAGCTGAGTGCACCACCGTCACCAGTAAAATGCAGCTGCGCCGCAACCCGCAGGCCGCTTACTGTCCTGAATTACAGCTAAACGGCGAAGCCCTTCAGCTGATTAGCATCCACCTTGATGGCGTTCCCTGCACCAACCGGCAAATAGATGAGGCAAAACTCACCCTCTATAATGTCCCCGATGCTTTTGAACTCACTATCGTCAATTCTTGCAAGCCTGCCAGCAATACTTCTCTCATGGGCTTATATTTATCAAACGGCCATTTTTTTACTCAGTGCGAAGCGCAAGGTTTTCGGAAAATCACTTATTTTCTTGATCGCCCAGACGTGATGGCGCGTTATACGGTGACTCTGCGCGCCAACAAAGCGGCTTATCCCATCTTGTTATCCAATGGCAATTTGATTGAGGCGGGTGATTTACCTAACGGCAAACATTATGCCAAATGGCACGACCCCTTTGCCAAACCGAGCTATTTGTTTGCCCTGGTTGCGGGCCAATTGGTGGCCCTTGAAGAGCACATCGTAACCCGCTCAGGCGCTCAGAAACTATTACAAGTCTGGGTTGAAGCGCATGATCTCGATAAAACGCGTCATGCCATGGACGCACTCATTCATGCCATCCACTGGGATGAAGCACGCTTTGGCCTTGAGCTTGATCTTGAACGTTTTATGATTGTTGCGGTCAGCGATTTCAATATGGGGGCCATGGAAAATAAAGGGCTCAATATTTTCAATACTAAATGCGTGTTAGCCAATCCTCAAACCGCTACCGATAGTGATTACGCCAATATTGAGGCCGTCGTCGGCCATGAATATTTCCATAATTGGACGGGCAACCGCGTAACTTGCCGCGATTGGTTCCAACTCAGCTTAAAAGAGGGACTTACCGTATTTCGCGACCAAGAATTCTCAGCCGATATAGCGGCGGCAGGCGCGGTCAATGCTGCGGCCGCACGGGCAAGCCAACGGATCGAGAATGTGCGTATTTTGCAGCAAGTGCAATTTGCTGAGGATGCGGGCCCAATGGCGCACCCTGTGCGCCCAGAAAGTTACGTTGAAATCAATAATTTTTATACCGCTACGATCTACGAGAAAGGCGCTGAAGTCGTCCGCATGTATCAAACGCTGCTAGGCCGCGACGGTTTTCGCCAAGGCATGGATTTGTACTTTCAGCGCCACGATGGGCAAGCGGTGAGTTGTGATGATTTCCGGCAAGCAATGGCCGAGGCGAATCAGCGCGACCTGGCGCAATTTGAACATTGGTACAGCCAGCTAGGTACGCCTTACATTTTAGTGCGCAGCCAATATGACGAAGCGGCCCGAACTTATACGGTGACACTGGCACAGCACTATAAACCTGTGCTGAATGCACCTCGTACAGTACGCGCGCCACTCCTGATTCCGTTTGCCATTGGGCTGGTCGATGCAAATGGGCAGGACTTTGCATTACAACTGGATGGCGAAGACGCACCAGGCACTGCAACACGCGTGCTTGAATTAAGCCAAGCTGAACAAACGTTTCGCTTTATCAACGTGCAGACTCAACCCGTACCATCACTGCTACGTGACTTCTCGGCGCCGGTGATTGTCGAATACGATTATACTGACGATGAGCTCATCTTTTTACTGGCCCATGACAGTGATCCGTTTAATCGCTGGGCGGCTGGCCAACGGCTTGTAACCCGCACTTTGCTTGCCCTCGCCCACCAAGCCGGGCGTACCCAACTCACTGGCAATGAGCTTAACCAGTCGATCATCGATGCTTTTGGCCGCATCTTGCGTGACGAAACACTGACCCCTGCCTTTCGAGAACAGGTACTGACCTTACCGACCGAGATTTACCTGGCGGAGCAAATGGACCAGGCAGACCCAGCGGCAGTCTATACTGCACGGCAATATCTACGCACCCAGCTGGCTAACGCTCTGAGTCACGACTGGTCCGCTATTTATGCACGTCACCAAACGCCCGGCCCATACCAGCCAACACCCGCCGATATGGGACAACGTGCTCTAAAGAACCTAGCGCTTAGCTATTTAACCAACAGCAAGCAAAGCGCGCACGCGCTACATCTAGCGCAAACACAATATGCTCGCGCCGATAATATGAGCGATCGTAGTGCAGCCCTTGCCGCTTTGATACATCTAGGTGGCCAGCCCGCGCAAGCAGCGCTTGCCGATTTTTACCAACGGTTTGAAAACGAACCGCTGGCAATTGATAAGTGGTTTGCATTACAAGCCACTCAACAGCGCACAGAGATGGACCTGATCAAGGTTGTACGCACTTTGATGCATCATCCTGCCTTCACATTAAAAAACCCGAACCGCGTACGCGCGCTCATTTTTAGCTTTATCAGCGGCAACCCTGCGCAATTTCACGCAACGAATGGCACAGGCTACGCACTCTGGGCTGAACAGGTGCTGGCACTTGATACGCTCAACCCTCAGCTTGCTGCGCGGCTTGCCCGCCTACTTGAGCGCTGGCGTAAATTTACCCCAGCACTACGCGAGCAAATGCACGAGGCGCTTGCAACAGTATTGGCCTCAGTACAATCAAAAGACGTCCGCGAAATCATTGACAAAGCGCTGATATCTGCTCCAGCGAAATAAACCGCCGGCAAAGCTCAATATCGTTTGCTGATACATGAGATTGGGCAAAAATTTGCGGCCAGCGTTCTAATTGAATGGCTAACTGTTTCAGCACCGCGCTCGCTTCAGTCTTGGTGAGCATGAAACGGCCACAATCCGCCATCATATTAAAGAGCGTTGGCTCATAACTGCCTGCGCCAACGAGCAGCTGTTGATATCCCACCGCTTGCAACTGGGGCTGAAGATCATACGCTGGAGCAAGCGTCCAATGCCCGTCCCGGTACAAAAAAGCATGATTTTTTTCGTGGTCATCGGTGTTCTCCATCAACACATTAAATGCCATCCTGAGAAAAATTTGCAAGCAATCTGCTTTAGGGTAAGCTGAAAACCGGCGCGCCGTTTCAGCGATATCAGAGTATGCCATTTCGCCCTCTTTGATGCCTTGTGCTAATAGCAAAGTACGGGCGCTGGCAAAATGGTAGCGGCGACCATCGCTGGCCCGATCGAAACGCTCCACTAATAAAACGTTTTTGCCATGAATAGGAATGAGTTCCGATGCCGGCACTGCGATGCCGCAGGCAGCGGCTAAGCGCAGCGAAGCATATTCAAGCGCACACACATCAGCTTCATCCCCATAGGCTGGAAACTTAGCTAACCACTTGCGTCCACCTTCTTGCAAAATGACTTTGGGGCGGGTGCCACCTGCACTCGCCCCAGGTTGCAACAGCCGGCGTAAATGCTCAGTCATCGGTAGCTGACACTCGACAGCAGATGCTGCTTGCAATAGTTCGGCCAGATCTGCACAACCAAAAACCTGCTGATGCCCAGCTTGGTAAACGGTTTCTGACAGTGAAAAACCAAGCGCGCCAATCCTATCCTCACCGGATAGCACCAAATAATCAATCGGTGAACGCCGCTGCGGCTGAAAAATTTTATCAATAATTTGGCGGCCCCAACGATCCGGACCTGCATCCTCAAAAATCGGGGGTAAATCTTGCCCAGCGGAGGGCTCTAACTGACCTCGCCGCAATGGCAGATCAGGCGCGAGCGCAAACGCATTCGACCTACTCAGATAATCAGGCAAATATCGAAACAAACAGCGCCGCCCACCCAACAATTCAAGTTCACCGCAAGGTATAGGAGCACTTGCGCCCTCGACATATACCCAAACAAAAAGCCGATTATTCATCGCGCACTTCCGTTGACTTTAGGTTCTAACCTACGTAACTCGAGCAATAAAGCCGTTTCATCATTGAATGGATCAGCGATCTCGCTCAGAAATGCAAGCCGCCCAATGAGCCACAGCGCCATTGCATAAATCGCGATAGAAACAGTCGGGTCGCCTCGCTCCATTTTGCGTAAAGTCGGTATTGATACCTGCATTCTCTCTGCAAACGAGGCAAGCGTTTCTTTGCGGCGTTTACGCGCAATGCGCAAATTTTGGCCCAATTCGCCCAAGCTGCGAGCAACAGGTGCGGGGAGCATGGAAGCGGCGGTAGATCGTCTAGACATAGAAACAATAGTTACTCTTTTTATTATAAAAAGCAACTATTATTTCTTTTTAATTGGCTATTCTTTTAGATCAGCGCGAGTTTCTTCAACCCGCCTGGCGCCCTCTTATAAGTTTTGCCATAACTTTGAATATGGCGAACAGTATCTGCGATCTAGCTTCAATGAACTACTCCGTACCGGACGATATGCTCGATATCGTCAGGCAAGTCCTTAAACCAGCCGGCATCGAACCTAAACGCCGTACTTCTGAATTGACCGTTGCTATCTTGCAACTGCTTGCTAGCCGACGCGGGATTGCTGCGTTACCCTGGTGGGCAGTAGCAGCTTATCTAGAAAAACGCTACGTTAGCGCACGGCCAATCGTCGCGCATAATGGTGAATTGCTGGCTGGCGAGCTTTATGCAGCAGCACTGCCAGCGCTCTCGGCACAACCATATATGCGCGAATTTGTGTCAATCATGCACGAAACGAGCCTCGTGAATCTACCTGCGATTGAATGGCTTTAATACAGTAAAAGAGCACAAATGAAGACGATTCGGAATCTGGCTGCTGAATTGCAAAGCGGACGTACTACGAGCGTACGCCTGATTGAAGACGCTCTCACGCGCATCGATGCCCACCGTCGTGGCGGCGGCAGTGCTTGGATCAACATCAACGCAGAAAATGCATTAGCCGCGGCACACGCAGCCGATGCTGCGCGCACTGTCGGTTATGCGCCATCGCTGTTGGCCGGCTTGCCAGTTTCGATTAAAGATTTGTTTGATATCGCCGGGCAAATTACGACAGCCGGTTCGCGCGCGTTAATGGATGCGCCGCCGGCCACCTCAGATGCTCCCGCAGTCGCCCGCCTGCGAGCTGCGGGCGCCATTTTGCTTGGCCGTACGAATATGAGCGAATTTGCTTATTCAGGACTCGGCCTCAATCCACATTATGGCAACCCCTGCACCCCTCATCACCCAAACCGCGTAGCGGGAGGGTCGAGTGCCGGCGCTGCCGTTTCTGTGGCGGGCGAAATGGCGGTCGCTGCCCTAGGCACCGATACCGGCGGCTCGATTCGAGTGCCCGCAGCATTTTGCGGACTGACTGGCTTTAAGCCAACCGCCAAGCGCATTCCTATGGCGGGCGCCATACCGCTTTCTCCATCGCTTGATTCAGCTGGACCGCTCGCCCAGTCGGTTGACTGCTGTGCAATTTTCGATGCTGTATTAGCCGGCCAATCCCCCCCCTCAATTGAGGCTAGCGCAGCCAATATTAACGGCTTACGCTTTTACGTCACCGACGATTACGTCAGTGCCGATCTAGACGATGCCGTCAACACAGCTTTTCAAGCAGCGCTTGAGGCATTAGGCCAAGCAGGCGCGCATATCGTACAATTTTCTTTTCCCGAGTTATTTGAGCTTAGCCAAATTAATGCCAAAGGGGGTCTCGTTGCAGCCGAAGCCTGGGCTTGGCACCGGCCACTCTTTAAGCGTGCTGGCGCAAGTTATGACCCGCGGGTTGCCGCCAACATCCGCAAAGGCGAAACCCATACGGCGGCCGACTACCTTGATGTACTCGCCGGACACCAGCGTTTACAAGCAGCAGCTCGGCAGCGTTTAGAGGATGCGGATGCATGGCTGATGCCCACAGCGGCTATCGTGCCGCCACCGTTAGCGCCGCTCATCCATGACGACGCTTTATTTTTTTCAACCAATACACTGGCCTTGCGCAATGCACGCATCACCAACATCTTGGACGGCTGCGCGCTCACTCTACCCTGCCAGCAAGCCGGAGAACTACCGGTCGGACTGTCCGTGTGCGGTTTCGCACATAGCGACGCGCGGATTATCCGCATAGCCCGCGCGATCGAAGCGGTACTTGCTGCCCGCTAATCCACCTTTCAATCATCCTCTTTTGAAGAACCCCTACAGAGTCTAATTTTAAATTGAAATTTTTTTAAACGGGAAACGACGAGTGCATTAAAAACACGACACTTGAAGGAGCAAAAGAGATGAGCACCACCTTAGCTACCCCCTCGCATGAGCTAGCAACGATATACCGTAAAATCAACTGGCGCATCCTATCATTACTGACATTAGGTTATGTCCTGGCTTATATGGACCGTGTCAACATTGCATTTGCAAAACTGCAAATGCAACAAGATATTGGCATTAGTGAGGCCGTCTATGGCTTAGCCGCGGGTATCCTATTTATCGGCCTGATGTTATTTGCGGTACCGAGTAATCTATTGCTTTTAAAAATAGGCGCGCGTAAAACTTTTAGCCGGATCATGATTTTATGGGGATTAACTTCGGCGGCCATGCTGTTCGTGCATGACGCCTATAGCTTTTATGTGTTGCGCTTTTTGCTCGGCGCGTTTGAGGCCGGGTACTTTCCTGGCGTAATTTTTTACCTTACTTATTGGTACTCAGAAGCCCGTACCGCGCGCGCCATTTCTTTCATCATGTGCGCTGCCGCACTCGCAGGCATTACTGCTGGCCCGCTTTCCACTTGGCTGATGACGCATATGACGAACATCTGGATTTTAAAAGGGTGGCAGTGGATGTTTCTGATTGAGAGCTTACCGTGCATCGCTCTTGGACTGATCATCTTTTTCTACTTAGAGGATACGCCAGCACAAGCAAAATGGCTGTCCGCTGGAGAAAAGCGCCGACTCAATGCCGACCTTGCGCAACGTCATGTCGTGCGTCCCTCTTACCAGCGGATGCACCATGTCTTCAAAGACAAACACTTCTATGCAATGGCGCTGTGCTACTTAAGCTTTCTGGCGGGTATTTACGCGGTCAATTTCTGGATGCCAACCATCTTAAGAGAAGCCAGTTCAGCCAACTCAGTCAGTTTGACCCAAATTGGCCTATTGTCAGCCATTCCATATACGGTCTCGATCATTACAATGATTGTGTTTGGGCGCACTTCCGACCGCTACCTTGAGCGGCGTTGGCATACCACGCTCTTAATGCTCATTAGCGCCCTCGGGCTCTGTGCTATGGCCAGCAATAACCTTATCATTGCATTGATTAGCATCACGATTACCACTGCCGGTCTATTTACGGTGTCTGTTGTATTTTGGGCCATGGCTTCGGATTATTTAAAAGGCAAACTCGCCGCGGGCAGCATTGCAATTTTGGATGTCATTGGTTTAGCAGGCTGCTTTTTAAGTCCCGTTATTATCGGCTGGTTGAAAGAGGTCACAGGTAGCCTGCAAATGGGATTATTTATTATCGCGGGCTTAGTGTTGGCGGGTGGACTTGCCATTGCCGTCTTAGGGCCAACTCGGGAACACACGGCAAGCTCAAGTTCGCTCTAACTATGTGAACAGTAGCGCGACACGTCCTACAACCCGATGAAGCGAACCGTGCTTTTGATGTAGTGCTCCCGCACTTCTATCGTAATGGGAGTGTGAATAGCCTAAAGGTGTTCCCACAATGAAAACGGGCGCCCCCGGTTACACCAGGTAGCGCCCGCCGATCGAGCATTCCCGGTCCCATAGACACCATAGCATAAAAGTTACCTGTTTGACCGCCCCATCGCTGAAGAAGCGGGGCTTCCGCATGAAGCCTCTTGTAGGCCGACTGGCAGAACTCTCAGCCGAGTTACCCGAGATACGTTTGGTGTATATGGCAGCCCGTGAGCAAGCGCATCAATATATTTTTGCATGCGTATTTCTCCATCCATGCACAACGTCTGAGCCGTCGGTAATGTGTCAAAGGTTAATACGACAACTGGCTGTTTAGTTAACGAGCTAACATTCTGCATATAGTGAGTATTTAACGTAAAATGAAACACAATAAAATATACAAAAGCTTCCCAATTAATTCAATCAATTTTAGAAAAATTATCGTATGCCAATTCACTACCTTGGTGAATAATATTCTTCATTTTAAGAAATCTCATTTCAAACTCACGATTAGATTCCAAATGCAATAATTTGGCATCATTCAAAATTTTCTTAACAATACCTTTTGCTTCTAATTTTGATCTAATGTTATCGTCCTCTCCGCCCCATCCTTTTTTAATAAAGTCATTTGTATAATATTCCACTTTTTCTAAATTTTCTTTGGTGCAACAAATAGAACCATAATTAAATCCGCTTATAAATTTTTCGCATCTTGTTTCATTACCATAGTGGCTCATCAAGATTTCATTATTACTACAATGTGACGCATAGTAGTCGTATGTCGTAAATAGAATAGAGCCAACTGTAAATGTATTCTCATCGCATTCACATACTAGTGAATGAATAGCATTGTCAAGTAAGATTGATTCTGGTGAAATGACGATACAATATTTTCCTGTTGCTTGCGCGAGTCCAAAATTAATGACAACACTTGGATTTCTCCATGGGTGTTTTTCATAATTTTGATAAAATTTATAATGTATTTTATATTTAATTAATTAAATAAATATCGATCAATATCAATATTTATTGGCTCATCAAATACTATTATTAATTCTTTTATATTTTCAAATTGCTTATAATTTTTTTCAATCGCAAATTTAAATTCACTTTCTTTTTTGTAAAACGGAATAATGACACTGACATCAAGTTTTCTCATGTTTTACCCGTACTTTGATTGATTTAGGTATAGCTATAATATCCTATATTCTGCTACCATCCTTTCAAAAATCTTGAATTTCGTTCTGGATCGTGCTGCGATAGTCGTTTGATTTTTCGGAGGTTGGGCAATTGGATTTAGAGTGGACGTTTATTGATGGTAGCTATATCAAAGCTCACCAGCACAGCGCTGGAGCGGCAAGTGAGCGAGATGAAGCCATCGGGAAAAGTCATGCGGGTCAGACCACCAAAATCCATTTAGCAGTCGATGCTTTTGGGGAAACCGATTGAGTTTAGCATTACAGCCTTCGCGCGGTTAAAACAGCTTCATTAGCAACCCGATTCGATAAGTTAAAACGCAATTATGAGAGTATGGTCACTATCGCATGCGCTTTCTTGTGGCTGCCTATGTGAAACGTCAACACGCCCTAGGATAAATCGCATTGATTTGATCCAAGCGAGGCTGAAACCAATAGTGTTGACGGTAGATTGATCAGACGGTTTAGGCCAATCAACCTGAGCCGGAAAGCCTGGCTGTTGCTCAATGCGGTTAAGTTTGACGCGATACAGTTTCCATGCTTTTAGGCGCTGTCTTTCGTCATCAGTGGCTATTTTGAGGTCTACTGCATCCTGTAAAGGGGCAGCTTTTAGAGCCGCTTCATTCATAAATGCGCAGCGCATTCAAATGAGGTTTAGCATAAATAATTCTGATTAAAAGTGGCGCGGTTATAAAAACTGCGCCACTTTTATGGCGCAGTTATAAAAACTGCGCCATAATTGCTTCATATTCAGAAGTAAAGAGCGTTAAATGAAGTCATCTGCTAAACAATTATTACTTTCTATCCAACATTCCCCCGAAGGGCTTACTTTAGCTAAGCTGCTTACTCTGCATCCCGAGCTGGCGCGCCGAACCGTTCAGCGTTGGTTGAGTCAATCGATTACCCAGAGAAAAATCGTGGGTGTGGGGGAAGGGCGCGCTAGACGATATGTGGTGGCTACCCCATCTTCAGTTACTGCGCCCGAGCTCAGCGCGGTTTTCCCCAGCGCAATTTCTTTATCTTTAGACAGCCAAGAGATTTTGGCGTACGTCAATCAACCTCTTATGGTGCGCAAGCCAGTTGGATATCAATGGGATCTTCTAGAGAGTTATCGGCCCAATCAGAGCTGGTATTTACCTGCGCCACTGCGCCGTCAGTTATGGAAAATGGGCGATGCAGGCCAGGCCAAATTACCTGCTGGTACGTATGGCCGCACTCTATTGAATCGATTGTTGATTGACTTATCATGGGCTTCGAGCCAACTAGAAGGGAATACTTACAGTCGCCTCGATACACGGGAGTTGCTTGAGCACGGCCATGTCGCAACGAATAAGACGGCTTTTGAAACCCAGATGATTCTCAACCATAAAGCGGCCATTGAGTTGCTGGTGGAGAACGCAGAGGTAGTTGGATGTAATCGTTATACGTTGCTTAATTTACATAGTTTATTAGCAGAAAATTTATTATCGAACCCAGCCGACGAAGGGCGCCTGCGCCAACATGCTGTGGAAATTGGCCAAAGCGTTTATCGGCCGCTTGCCGTGCCGGCTCAGATTAGTGAGGCGCTAGATAAATTGTTAAATAAAGCGAGCAAAATCACTGACCCATTCGAGCAGTCTTTTTTCATGATGGTACATCTGCCTTATTTGCAACCCTTCGCTGATGTAAATAAACGGGTTTCGAGGCTAGCTGCGAATTTGCCTCTGTTGCGCACGAATCTGTGTCCTCTTACTTTTCTAGGTGTGTCTGAAGCTGCCTACAGCTGCGCTATTCTCGGTGTCTATGAGCTAACACGCATCCAATTATTACGAGATTTATATCTTTGGGCTTATGAGCGTTCGACCCAAGAATATGTTGTGCTTAAGCGGGATTTAGTTGAGCCAGACCCAGTACGTTTGGCCTATGGCACTTTGATTAAGCGCATGGTGCACGATGTGGTAGTGCGCCCAGAGCAGGATGCTTTAGCTTTGCTAGAGGGTTATTTGCAAGAACATGGCATACCTGAAGAAAAGCGCGCAGATGTCTTAGCGTTGACGCTTGAAGAGTTGCGGCGTTTGCATGAAGGTGTGTTGGCTCGCTACGGATTACGCCCCATGCAACTGGCAGCTTGGCAAGCTAGGCATAGTGTAGGCAAGGTTTAGCCTGTCTCAAGCGTCTTACTTGATTAAGCTGGCTGAGAATCGTGATTAATTGCTGCGGCATTCGGCGGTATTAAACCAAATTGGACAATGATCGCTCGTCGCTATGGTCGCTGGATGCCGTCAGCAGATCAGCAAGCCGGAGAAAAGGCTACAGCGCTTTTTGCTAAAAAAATGCTGTCGGAATGCTGTCTTTCCGATCAGAAATGAGTGGTAATCAGGGGTAAAAAACGATATTTCAAAAATTCTAACCCATTGATTTCAAAGGAAATATTGGTGGAGCCGGCGGGAATCGAACCCGCGTCCGCAAGCACTCTACAAGCAGTTCTACATACTTAGTTCAATCATTTAATTTAACTGCAGCAGCGCGGACGAACACGCTCTACTACAGCGATTCACTAGATTTAATAGTAGACGCCGTGACATCACCTACTACGGTCTGACGTAAATGACCTCGCGCGGTCTTGCGACCCTAACCCGTCAGAGAGCGAGTGCGAGGCGAGCCGCAATTAAGCGGCTACAGCGAACGTTTTGTCGTTTGCAGTTACTTTTTTTCCCATTGATTAACGAGGTAACGGGTCCTCGGTATGCCCTACATTGCTTTGCAACCCACGTCGAAACCAAGTCGGCCCCGTGGTATCCAGATTATTCCACAAATCGGCGCTTAAAGAAACGTCTTTTAATTCCCAACTATTCAAATCCATTCGTCAGCAGGCCCAGCCTTCGCTGCTATGCGCTTGCACTCGATACTCTCATGAGGTCATAATACAAATGAGCGCAGCTAAGACAATTGGACAAAAATATGAGTATTACCATTAAAAATGAAAACGATATCGCGCAGATGCGTGTTGCTTGCCGACTAGCGGGCGAAGTGCTGGATTACATTACGCCGTTTGTCGCGGCTGGCATCAAGACCGGCGAACTTGATCGCCTGTGCCACCAATATATGCTCGACGAGCAAAAAACGATTCCAGCCCCACTGAATTATCAGCCCGATGGCTACCCGCCCTATCCTAAAGCGACCTGCATTTCAGTGAATGATGTCGTTTGTCACGGCATTCCGGGTGACAAGGTGCTCAAAAATGGCGATGCCTTAAATATTGATATTACCGTGATTAAAGATGGGTATTTTGGGGATACGAGCCGCATGTTTATTGTGGGCGAGGGTTCAATCCTCGCCAAGCGGCTCGTGCAAACAACCTATGAATGCATGTGGCTAGGCATCGATCAAGTGCGCCCCGGCGCGCAGCTAGGCGATATTGGCTATGCCATTCAGCGACATGCCCAAGCACAAGGCTATAGCATCGTGCGCGAATATTGCGGACACGGTATTGGGAAAGTCTTCCATGAAGATCCACAAGTGCTTCATTATGGCCGGCCAGGCACCGGTCTTAAACTCGCGGCAGGCATGATCTTTACGATTGAGCCGATGATTAACGCCGGGCGCCGCGAGATTCGCACGATGCCGGATCATTGGACCGTGAAAACGCGGGATCGCAGCCTTTCTGCCCAGTGGGAACATACGGTACTGGTCACAGAAACGGGCCATGAAGTGCTCACCGTATCGGCGGGTTCCCCAGCACGTCCAACAAATAGCGTCGCCGTTTAAGCCGTTGCTTTATGATTAACTATTTTGTACTCGATGCAAATTGACAATGAGTGCGATGCAAAGTAAGCGTTTGCCTGGCAACCCTACGGCTCAAGCTGCCAGCTTTAAAACCACCAAAGCCGCACTCATTGAAAAGTTTAACGCCATCGGCAAAATTGATACATTCATGCGTGCGCTAGCACGCACTGCCGATCACGCGCTTTTAAATGCATGGCACTTATGTCAGCTACCGCCATCTTTTGTGCTAACGGCAGTGGGCGGTTTTGGCCGGGGCGAACTGGCGCCCCACTCTGACCTCGATATTCTCATTTTGTTGCCTGCTGAACCCGATGCCAACTTAACCGCTAAGCTCGAATCCTTTATTGGTATGGCTTGGGACCTTGGCCTGGAAATTAGCAGCAGCGTACGCACCATCGCACAGTGTATAGAGGCGGCGAGCCAAGATATTACGGTGCAAACTGCCCTCCTCGAAGCGCGCCGTATCGGCGGCGACTTAGCGCTCTTTAGTCAGTTTATAAGCTGCTTTAATCAAGCCCTGGATACGCGCGCATTCTTCCAGGCAAAGCTGCTTGAAATGCAACAACGCCATGCGAAGTTTCAGGATTCTCCCTATAGCCTTGAACCTAATTGCAAGGAAAGCCCAGGCGGATTACGCGATTTGCAGCTTATTCTATGGTTGACGCGTACAGCCGGCTTTGGCCATAGCTGGCACGAACTTGAGCTAGGCGGCCAACTCACCGTGCGCGAAGCTCGTGAATTGCGCCGCAACGAACTCTTTTTAAAAACGCTACGCGCCCGGCTGCATATTTTGGCTGGCCGGCGGCAAGATGTGATTGCTTTTGATTTTCAAACACAGCTGGCTGAAAGCTTCGGCTATCGCGCAACGCCTGCTAAGCGTGCTAGCGAGCAAATGATGCGTCGCTATTACTGGGCGGCTAAGGCTGTCACCCAGCTCACCACGATTTTGCTGCAAACGATTGAAGCGCACTTTTTTCCAGAGACAAGCGGCATTACGCATAGACTGTCCGAGCGCTTCGCTGAAAAACAAGGCATGATCGAAATTCTGCAAGATGATCTGTATCAGCGCGAACCTGATGCGATTTTTGAAACTTTTTTGCTGTGCGAGCGCACTCCCGGCGTTAAGGGCTTATCGACTCGCACGTTGCGTGCCTTATACAATGCGCGCAACGTGATGAACCAAGAGTGGCGCCGCTCGCCACAAAACCGCCAACACTTTCTTGAGATTTTGCAGCTATCGCAGAACTCTACAGAGAGCTCAGGCACCGCCCACGCCCTGGGACTGATGAACCAAACGAGTGTGCTGGGTCGCTACTTATTAAGCTTTTGGCGGATCGTGGGGCAAATGCAGCACGATCTTTATCATGCCTATACAGTAGATCAACATATCTTAATGGTGTTGCGCAATTTGCACCGCTTTGGCGTTGCAGAACATGCTCATGAATATCCATTCTGCAGCCAATTGATGATGAATTTTGAACAGCCATGGGTACTCATGATTGCCGCACTTTTTCATGACATTGCCAAGGGACGGGGAGGCGACCATTCAATCCTTGGCATGGCCGAAACACAGCGCTTTTGCCGCGAGCACAAGCTAGCGGCTGCAGATGCTCACTTGATTGTCTGGCTGGTCGAGCACCATTTAACCATGAGCCGAGTCGCACAAAAACAAGATACCAGCGATGCGCACGTCGTCAAGCGTTTTGCAGATCAAGTACAAACCGAGCGCCAACTTACCGCGCTTTATTTACTGACGGTGGCCGATATTCGCGGCACGAGTCCGAAGGTTTGGAATGCCTGGAAAGGCAAATTACTTGAAGACTTGTACCGGCTCACCCTAAATACACTCGGCGGTATGCAACCCAATACGCATTCGGCGCTGGCGCTCCGTAAAGAGCAAGCACTCGTGCTGCTGCAGCAGCACTTGATCCCGGCGGGTGCCTCCCAAGCTTTTTGGGAGCAGCTAGACATTGCTTACTTTTTACGCCATGACGCCCCCGATATTGCCTGGCAAACGCATGCACTTTATTTATATCTCGAAACCCCTCAGCCGATTGTCCGAGCTCGTCGCTCACCGCTTGGGGAAGGGGTGCAAGTGCTGGTCTATATGAAAGATCAAGCCGATTTGTTTGCCGGTATTTGTAGTTACTTCGACCGTCATGCTCTATCCGTATTAGATGCGCGCATCCACACCACCCGCCATGGCTATGCGCTGGATAGTTTCTTTGTGACTCACGCTTATTACAGCCTAGACGACAATCCGCATAGAGCAGCAAATGAAACGCTGCACGACTACGATGAAATCACCGCGCGCATTGAGCGGCAATTAGCGCTCCATCTGGCGGCCGCCAAACCACTACGCAGCCCATCTCCAGGCAGGCTGTCAAGGCAATCACGTACTTTTCCGAGCACGCCACGGGTTAATTTGCGCGCCGATGAACGTGGCCAATATTACATCCTGTCACTCTCAGCCAATGACCGGCCAGGGCTCCTCTATGCAATTGCCTATATACTCGCGGCACACCAAATCAGCCTACATGCAGCACGCATCAATACGCTAGGAGAGCGCGTTGAAGACATGTTTTTGCTCGCCGGTGCAAAACTCGCTAACCACCGGCAACAGATTCAGCTTGAAACCGAATTACTCCGCGCCATTGCAGTCTGAGATTTTGAGCCACCGGCACTAAAGATCTTGCGGCGACTCTACGCTTGCCAACAACTGGCGCAAACCCTCTTCATCAAGCACCTCAACCCCTAGCGCCTCCGCTTTCGCGAGTTTGCTACCAGCATCTGCCCCAGCAATCACATAATGGGTTTTGCTGGAGACTGAAGCCGCGACTTTGGCGCCCGCGGCTTCCAGTTGCGCCTTTGCTTGTTCGCGGGTTAAGTTAGGTAAACTGCCCGTTAGGACGACCGTCTTACCGGCCAACGGTCCAGCACTAGGCCGCGCAGCAGGTGGCCCTTCAGGCCAGGTTACACCGGCTGCGCGCAATTGTTCAATCACCTCGAGATTATGCGCTTGGGCAAAAAATTGGAGGATGGATTCCGCCACCACCGGCCCGACCTCATCGACTTCGAGCAATCCTTCGCGGGACGCCTGTATCAGCGAATCAAGCGCACCGAAATAACGCGCTAAACCAAGCGCAGTTGACTCGCCAACGTGGCGTATACCAAGTGCATAGATAAAACGAGCCAACGTAGTCTGCTTAGCATGTTGCAATGCAGCAAGCAGGTTTTGGGCAGACTTGTCAGCAAAACGTTCAAGCGCAACCAGCGTTGCAACGTCTAGCTTAAACAAATCGGCAGGCGTACGCACCAGCTCTTGTTCGACCAGTTGATCGATAATTTTTTCTCCCAGACCATCAATCTCCAGCGCGCGCCGCTGAGCAAAGTGCCAAAGTGCTTGCTTACGCTGTGCGGCGCAAGCCAGGGCCCCCGTGCAACGAGCAACCACCTCACCGGGCAAGCGTTCAATCGCAGATCCGCATACTGGACACTCAGTTGGCATCTCAAAACGGTGCGCATCGATGGGCCGGCGCTCAATTAATGCGCTCACCACTTCTGGAATCACATCGCCAGCCCGCCGCACAATCACTGTATCGCCAATCAAAATATCTTTGCGCCGCACTTCATCTTCATTGTGCAGGGTCGCATTGGTCACCATTGCGCCCCCCACAAACACGGGTTCAAGCCGTGCGATCGGCGTAACCGCACCGGTGCGGCCCACATTAACCTCGATTGCAATCAACTTGGTCAAGGCCTCTTGTGCAGGAAATTTATGCGCCAGTGCAAAGCGCGGCGCACGCGCAACAAAACCAAGCCGCAATTGATCTTCCAACTGGTTCAATTTGTATACGACACCGTCGATTTCATAAGGCAAACTATTGCGTTGCTCGCTCATTGCCTTAAAAAAGCCAAGTAACCCCACTGCTCCTTGCACGACCGCACGCATTTCACAGACTGGGAGGCCCAGCTCCAGATACCAATCCAGCAAAGCTTGGTGCGTGGGTGGCATGGCAACGCCGGCAAGCGCACCTATCCCATAAGCAAAAAATGACAGTGGCCGGCTGGCGGTGATTTTTGGATTGAGCTGGCGCAAGCTGCCTGCCGCTGCATTACGCGGATTAGCAAACTCTCGCTGACCCGCTGCGCGCTGACGCTCATTTAATGTGTCAAAAGCACTTTTGAGCATAAACACTTCGCCACGCACTTCAAGCAGCTCAGGGATAGAGGACCCATACAAACGCAGCGGAATCGAGCGTAGCGTGCGGATATTGGCCGTAATATCCTCTCCGCGCACGCCATCGCCCCGAGTTGCCGCCTGCGTCAGTACCCCGTCGAGGTAACGCAATGAAACCGCAAGTCCATCAAACTTGAGTTCACAAGCATAGTTTAGGCCTGTATCCAACTCTGTTTTATTCAGCCCTTGCGCGCAACGTTTATCAAATGCTTCAATCTCTTCATCGCTAAAACCATTGTTCAGCGACAGCATCGGCACCGTATGCACAACCGGCTTAAAACCCTCGGCAACCTGGCCGCCTACGCGTTGCGTAGGCGAGTCTGGTGTCAGCAAATGAGGATTTTCTGTTTCAATGTCTACCAACTCGGCAAACAATTGGTCGTATTCGGCATCAGGTATTGCCGGGGCATCCTGTACGTAATAGGCATCATTGTGCTGCTCGATTTGCGCGCGCAGCGCTGCAGCACGTTCAGCTTTGTCATGGTCTACTGGGTTATGCATGTGGTTTTTAGCTTGATGGGGAAGTGAATGCTGCAAAGCCGATAGCATACCAACTACCCTAGGCAGTCAGTCATTTAGCTAAAAGGGCTAGCCTTGATTTACCTTGGCTTTCAAAGAAGGGCCAATTTTAAAAAGTTGGCAGTCATTCTGAATACCCAATTTACGGTAAGCAGCCCTCTTTTGAGCACTTACTGTTTTTATACTGCGTGAGAATTTTTCTGAAATTTGCGTCAATGTCAGGCCCTCAAGACAACAACGTAAAACTTCACGTTCACGGGGAGATAAGATATCGTAATCCGTACGTGAATCCTGCCCCGTATGCCCCAAAGTGACCACTTCGCTTAGCGCATAAGATGGGCCAGAAAGTTGTTCTGCCAACTGCACGCCTAAGTAAGCCTGCCCGGAGGCAACGATACGAATCGCCTGCGGTAGCTCGGCTAAATTCTGGCGCTTACTAAAAAAACCGCGCGCGCCCGCTCGCATCACTAACATCATGGTGGCTGGATCATGATGCGCTGAGGCCACAAGGACTTTAATCCTTTCATAACGCACGCTTAGATAGCGGACCAAATTAACGCCATCAAGATCGCGCTCACCCAATGAATAATCTATCAGTAAAACATCACAAGTATGACTTCTAAGCGCAGCTAGCAACGCACGGCTGGTAATGAAAGTACCAACGATCTTAATATCCGGCGCGGCGCATAATTGCGTCTTAAATCCATCCAGTACTACCGGATGGTCGTCAAGCAGCATAACAGTTAAAGCAGGAGTAGACATAGCATTTAGCTAGCAGTGGGCGATACAATGCAAGCGCTAACATAATAAAGGGCGCCTACAAGAAGCGCCCAAAAAATGTTTTTAGTTAAATCAAACGCACTAAGAAAGTAATGGCACGCCGCTAGGTGAAGTATCTTGCTCAATGCCAGCCAGTAACCAACCTTCATGGCCTCGTTTAGTGAGATTCCATTGTTCAGAAAACGGCTGAGCATGGGTCCCCAGCTCTTCCCGAATCAATCCTGAGAATTGTACGCTCGCTAAAGTCTCGCCTGCTTGCTCTTCAAGGCCAATCAGCGCGGCTTCAAGTTGCACAATTTCTGTTTGATTCAACGCCATACCGCGCTCAGCTAGATCGAGTTTGATCTCAGCAAACATGGCCGGGGTTGTGAATTCACGAATATCGGCCGCATCGCCGGCATCCCAAGCGGCCTGTAGGCGGACGAAAAGAACTTTGGCGTTACGCAAAAAAAGCGTCGTATCAAAATGGGCTGGCACAGCGTTTACAGGCTGTACTGCTGTATGAGCAGACGCCATACCGCCGCTAAATTGCGACGCCAGACCTTTCTGATCTTGCGCAAAACCCGCACGCATATCGAAATTCGAGCCAGCGTTTGAAGCCATTGCCGGCTCATGCGCACCACGCATAAACGCTGGCGAAGCCGCCACGCTATTACGCGCCTGTCGCGCGGCAAGCCAACGCACCAACCAATAGCCAAGTAGAGCAATTCCGCCAATGATAATTAGGTTAGAGAGCAAGCCACCTAACGCTCCACCTAAACCTAGGTGAGACAAAAGAGCGCCAATCCCTAGCCCAGCAGCAATCCCGGCCAGCGGACCGAGCCAACGATTACGCGTTGGCTGGGCAGCCGCATGGGGCCGACTTGGGCGCGGATTAGGAGCGGCTTGCTGGCGCTTAAACATCTGCGCTTGGCGACCACTGCTACGGCCGCCGCCCATGCGTTTAGCCTCAGCCTCTTGCATCATCAGTCCCAGCGCGAGCACACTGGCTAGCATCAGCACAACAACGCGCTTTAAAGTCAGCCTGGCCATCCGCCGCACCAGGAAATTCCGGCCAGCACGAGCCAATGAACTTAGAGAGAAATCAGCAAACTGTATAGCTGATAAAGAAAACATTGGATAGACCTCAGTTAGAAAATTAATATTTTATGCCAATATGCAGGGCAACCGCCCCTGCCGCCAAATTATGATAATTGACCTGATCGAAACCTGCTTGTGCCATCATCGCCTGCAAAACGTTTTGATCAGGGTGGACCCGGATCGATTCAGCTAGATAGCGGTAACTCTGCGCATCACGCGTAACCTTGTGGCCAAGCCATGGCAATATTTTAAATGAATAAAAATCATACAGCTTAGCCAAGGGCGCCCAGATCTTTGAGAATTCAAGCACTAATAATTTGCCACCCGGTTTGAGCACGCGCCGCATTTCGGCGAGTGCCACCTCTTTATGCGTCATATTACGTAAACCAAAAGCCACCGTCACCACATCAAAATAGCCAGCAGGAAACGGAATTCGCTCTGCGTCGCATAAGAGTGTGGGTGTGATCAAACCTTGATCGAGCAAGCGGTCCCTGCCCACGCGCAACATCGATTCATTAATATCAGTGAGCCAAACCTCGCCACCTTGATTCAAGTCGCCCACTTGTTTGGCAAAAGTTTTAGCCAAATCTCCGGTGCCGCTAGCCAAGTCAAGCACCTTAAAACCGGGCCTTACACCGGCTTGCGCAACAGTGAATGCTTTCCATGCCCGATGGAGACCGACCGACATTAAATCATTCATTAAATCGTATTTTGCGGCAACCGAATCGAATACGTTTGCCACTTTGCGCGCCTTCTCGTTTTCAGCAACCGTCTGAAAGCCAAAGTGCGTTTTACTCATTAGATCAACCTTCCATAATAAATCATCAGTGAGGCGCCACCACCGGCTGACTTGCAAGACCACTCATGATGGCTGCTCGCAATTCAAGTGCACGGCTGCGGCGTAGCTGTAAAACCGCTTCGGCTGTGGCGCGCACGCGCGGCCCCCAGATCGGCGCTGGGAAATGGGCGTCATCAGCATAGCGCGGAATCAGGTGCCAGTGCAAATGCGGCACTTGATTGCCAAGGCTAGCCAGGTTCATTTTTACGGGCTGCATCACCCGCCGGATAATCCGCTCAACTTGACTGACGATATCGATTAAATATTCCCGTTGCCGAGGCTCAAGCTCCGAGAACTCAGTCATATGGTTATTCCATATAACCCGGCAAAAACCCGGGTAATCGGCTTCATCGATAGTCACAACCCGCACTTTATCGTCATGCCAAAGTAAATCGCCCCCAGCAGTTTCGCATAACACACAGTTTGTCATACTAGCACCCGTTCAATTCCTCCCGCATTGGCCTGCTTCACATAATCGGGCAACCAATTTTCACCTAGCAGGTGACGCGCCATTTCAACCACAATATAATCTGCATCAATATTAGCATCGTCATGATAGCGCGCTAGCCCTTGCAAGCAAGATGGGCAGCTTGTTAACACCTTAACTTCGCCAGCAAAACCATCCGCGCGCACGCGCGCTGCACCTTTCTTAAGCTCTTCCTCTTTACGAAAACGCACTTGCGTCGAGATATCCGGGCGCGTAATCGCAAATGTACCCGCCTCACCACAACAACGGTCACTTTTTTCAATTTGGCCTGGACCCGCCTCGGTACCCATTAACTGGTTGACCAGTTGCGTCGGATTCATGGTTTTAATTGGCGTATGGCAAGGATCATGGTACATATAGCGCACCCCCGCTACGCCTTCCAGTTTAACCCCTTTTTCGAGGAGGAATTCGTGAATATCAATTAACCGGCAACCTGGAAAAATTTTGTCGAACTCATAGCCTGCCAGCTGGTCATAGCACGTTCCACACGAGACAACAACAGTCTTAATATCCAGGTAATTCAAGGTATTGGCCACTCGGTGAAATAGCACGCGGTTATCCGTGACGATTTTTCCTGCCTTGTCCTCTTGCCCGGCACCGCGTTGCGGATAGCCACAGCACAAATAACCAGGAGGCAGTACGGTTTGCACGCCCACATGCCATAACATCGCTTGCGTCGCTAGCCCGACTTGCGAAAAAAGCCGCTCGGAGCCACAACCGGGAAAATAAAACACGGCATCTGAATCGACCGTCGTGGTGTGCGGATTGCGAATGATCGGCACAATTTTATTGTCTTCAATATCAAGCAACGCGCGCGCGGTTTTTTTCGGCAAATTACCCGGCATTTTCTTGTTAACAAAGTGAATCACCTGCTCCACAACCTTAGCCCTACCTACACTTGTAGGGGGCCGCGCCGTTTGCTTTTTGGCGAATCTTTTCAGCACGACGTGACCTAGCCGTTGCATTTTATAGCCCCAGCCAATCATTATCTGACGAGCGAAACGAATCGTTCTCGGTGCCGTCGCATTCAGAAAAAATAAACTGACCGCCGTTCCTGGATTAAATTTTTTCTTACCCATTTTGCGCAATAAATTACGCATATTCATCGACACATCGCCAAAATCAATATTGACGGGACAGGGCGACAAACACTTATGGCACACCGTGCAATGGTCAGCCACATCGTTAAATTCATCCCAATGTTTCAGCGATATGCCACGGCGCGTCTGCTCCTCATATAAGAAAGCCTCAATCAACAGCGAAGTAGCCAGAATTTTATTGCGCGGGCTATATAATAGATTCGCTCGCGGCACATGGGTGGCGCACACTGGCTTGCATTTACCACAGCGCAAGCAGTCTTTAATACTATCGGCAATCGCACCAATGTCAGATTGCTGCATTAAAAGCGATTCATAGCCCATCAGCCCAAAACTAGGCGTATACGCATGACGTAAATCTGCATTTTCAAGCAATTTGCCTTGATTAAAATGCCCATTAGGATCAACCCGCCGCTTATACGCCCGGAAGTCAGCCAACTCCGGCTCGCTCAGAAACTCAAGTTTAGTGATGCCAATGCCGTGCTCGCCAGAAATCACGCCATCAAGCGAACGTGCAAGCTGCATAATGCGTGCAACGGCCTGATGCGCGTCTTGCAACATCTCATAATTGTCTGAGTTGACGGGAATATTGGTATGCACATTACCATCGCCGGCATGCATATGCAGGGCGATAAACAGCCGCCCACGCAGTACGCGCTGGTGAATCGCCTGCACTTCATCGAGAATCGGCTTAAATGCAGCGCCATTAAAAATCTGTTGCAATGGCTTAAGAATTTCGTTTTTCCATGAGATTCGGATGGTATGGTCTTGCACTATATCGAATAGGCTGGCCTGTGGCTGAGCGCTGAGGCGTTGCTCAAAGGCGGATTCAAGCGGCGCATAGCCAAGTTGCAGCAATTGAGTATAGGCGCTAGCGAGTGGCGTAGCGAGTTCTGCGCGCACATATTCCCAGCGCACGTGGACCTTGTCTAGCACATCGAGAACATACTGTAGCCGGCCTTCAAGCCATTCAGCATTTGGAATGTCATTGGTTTCGCCGCTCTTACTGAGTGGCAGGGCCCGGCTCTTAAAAAAAGTTTCAAGCGCGCTCACCAACTGCAGCTTATTCTTGAGTGACAACTCAATATTAATCCGCTCGATATGATCCGTATATTCACCCATGCGATGGAGTGGAATCACTACATCTTCATTGATTTTAAACGCATTGGTGTGCTTCGCAATGGCAGCTGTGCGCGAGCGATCCAGCCAAAAACGCTTACGCGCTTCCGCACTCACGGCAACAAAGCCTTCGCCATTTTTGCTATTGGCTATGCGTACGACCTCGGAGGCCGCCGCCGCCACTGCGTCTGCATCATCGCCAACAATGTCGCCAATCAGCACCATTTTGGGCAAAGTAGCGTCCACGCCATGCTGCTTCGATTTAGCCGCATAGCCCACAGCGCGTAGATAGCGTTGATCTAAATGCTCAAGGCCTGCTAAGGTCGCACGGCCCGCTGCAGAGGCTTCAAATAAATATTGCTTAATCTCAACAATGCCTGGAATCGCGTCGCGCGCCTGACCGAAAAACTCAAGGCAAACGGTACGGATATGCGCCGGCATTTTGTGTAAAAGCCAGCGCGCACTTGTAATCAGCCCATCGCAGCCTTCTTTTTGCACCCCTGGCAAGCCAGCTAGAAATTTATCCGTGACATCTTTACCAAGCCCTTCTTTACGAAAACGCCAACCCTCTATCACGAGTGTCTCTGTGCGCAGCAACGCTTCGCCTGGCGCGCGTTTACCATCGAACCATTTCAATTCAAAGCGGGTCAGCGGCACCTCATGAATTTTACCCTGATGATGCTCAAGGCGCGTCACTTCAAGCCAATTTCCATCTGGATCGACCATCCGCCACCAGATCAGATTATCAAGCGCCGTACCCCACAAAACCGCTTTTTTGCCACCTGCATTCATAGCAATATTGCCACCAATGCATGATGCATCGAGCGAAGTGGGATCAACCGCAAAGACATAACCTGCTTGCTCAGCCGCCTCAGTTACGCGCCGCGTCACGACCCCCGCACCGCTTAAAATCGTGGCCGCTTGACACTCTCTTGTGTGACCCGGCAGTTCAATCAATTCAACCGCGCCAAGTTGCTCAAGTTTTTCTGTATTCAGGACAGCTGACCAGGGCGTTAGCGGCACAGCGCCGCCGGTATAGCCGGTGCCACCGCCACGCGGAATCACCGTCAACCCAAGTTCTATGCAGCCTTTAACTAAACCAGCCGTTTCGGCTTCATGATCCGGGGTCAGGACAACAAACGGAAATTCAATACGCCAATCGGTTGCATCGGTCACATGCGAGACGCGCGAGAGACCATCGAATTTCACATTATCTTTATGCGTATAGTGACTTAGCACTTTTAACGTACGCTGGCGCAGCGCACGTATGCGCTCAAACTCAGCGCTAAACGCTGCCACGGCCCCATGAGCGGCGACGAGTAATTGCTGCACTCGAGCCGTGCGCGCACGGCTCACTTCATCAGCACACGCATCTAAATCAAGGCGGCGCCGCTTTTCGATTTCAGCTAAGCGGTGGTTCAGTGCTTTGATAAGCAGGGTCCGGCGCTTTGGATTATCAAGCAGATCGTCTTGTAAATAGGGATTACGGCGTACCGCCCAAATATCCCCTAGCACTTCATAGAGCATCCGAGCGGAGCGACCTGTACGGCGTTGCCCGCGCAATTCGTCGAGCGCATGCCAAGCTTCTTCGCCCAGCAGCCGGATGACGATTTCTCGATCAGCAAAGGAGGTGTAGTTATACGGAATTTCGCGCAAGCGCGCAGCGGGTTGTTGTGCTTCAAAAGCCTGAGATGATACGTTCATGTCTACTTATAGCGAGCCAGCGGCCTTGCCGGCAATAATTGGCGCGAGATCGAATTGTACTGTATCGCTCACGCGGCTTAAAAGAGACCTTACTCCACTCCTTCCTCTTGTACTTCTTCCAAATGAGGCACCTGTTCCTCTTCCCTCACTGTTTTAAGCTCATCTGAAGTAAAGTAAACAAATTGTGCGCCCGTCTCAAACCAATGCTCAAAATGGTTATCTTCGATCTCTTCCCATGAGGGTTGATCACCTACTAGGGCATATTTATACCATTTTTTATTTCCTTCAAAACGGCGAAATACTATCAGAAAATAAGATTCATCCTCTTTTTTTTGAAAATTTTCAAGATTCTCAGAGGCAATATCGAAATTAGTTAATAACACTACTCTTTCAGTATTTATTATTTCATCTTTTGTAATATTATCTTCACTCAGCTTAAGAAATTTTTTCTCACAAAAATCTGATTCGGATAGCCGATTGAAATATATCTTTAATTTTACTTCTTCGTTGGAATCATCAGCATACAAGCAATACGTATCCAAACATAAAAGGAGAGAAAAATCACTAGAAAGCCCAGAAAAAACCTTTGATTTCAAATCGTTATATGAAATACCTAAATGAGAAACCTGATGTTCTAAGCTATTTACACCAGACTTCGGCGACTCCACCCAATTTTCACTCATGGAAAGTTGGTTTATATCAGTCACAATCGCAAGCACAGACGAGATGGAAGATGCCGCGGCAACAGAAACAGGAAGAGAGTAACGCTTAACAAGAGCTTCTTTTTTTGGGCATGCATAATTCTTCGCAAGAGGAATATAAACCTCCGAAGGCCATGATGCGGAATTCCTCTCCATCAAAGACTGATCCATACTATGCCTAAAATTAGACGGGGGCGAGACGGAAGATGAGGCGATTGATTTTGGATTAGAAGGGAGAGGACAGCGCCTAATAAGAGGCTCTACCTGCTGGCCTGCGCGATGACTCTCAATAGAATTTCTGGAGCTCTTCCTGGTCGAAAACTGAACCATACTAAGCGCAGAATTAGAAACGGGTGAGGTAGGGGATGATACGATTGATCTCGAATTAATAGCAGAAGAATAACGCCTAACCAGAGGGTCTTTCTTTTGGCCCGCACGACTCCCCCTAATAGAGTTATAAAGCTCAGACGAGGGCCATGGTACGGAATCACTCTCCGTCGAAGGCTGTGATAAGCCTTGGTGCTTTCCAATTAGTATCTCAAGCGGCTCTACGAAATTCTCACCCGCTGGAAATTTATTTATAAAGTCGGGCCGAGGTGTGACAGGAGGCGTTACTGACTCACTGGAAAGGCTCGCAAGAGAAGGGCTATTTTCATCTCCCCCTCCACAAGCAACCACACTTAAGCTTAGAATTACCGTAACAATCAATGACTTCATTAAATTTCTCTTTCATATTTTTTAACTGCCTCCTTAATAAGTATTTAACCAGCCTAAGCCCATCAAGTCGATAAGGACCAAATTGACAGGCTTTCCCCTTAATTTTGTTCAATTCATTGAATCATCTGTTCCGGCTAATTTTACTATAAGGTTGCACTATCCGAATATTTAGGGCATTTAGCGCTATGATTGCTGTTTTTCATCAGCACTCCAACAGTTTTTAGTTACCCTTGGGCTACCGCACTGGGATGAGAGCGCAAACCCAGTCTACCCGCTATTTTTAGGTTAAGAATCAATGCATCCGCACCTGTCCCCGCTTGGTCAAGCGACTGAATACAGTACACCATACGACCCTAACTTGCTTTTTCCGATTGCACGCCAGCCGCTACGCGAGCAAATTGGCATTTCAGCGGCTTTGCCTTTTTTGGGAGCCGATATTTGGAATGCCTATGAGCTATCATGGCTTAATGAACGAGGCAAGCCTCAGATCGCGCTAGCGCGTATCGTCATTCCAGCAGAATCACCCAACCTGGTCGAATCAAAATCGCTCAAGTTATATCTAGGCGCATTTGCCCAAACACAATTTGCCTCAGCAGATCAAGTCCGCACCCTGATCAGTGATGATTTGTCTGCACTATGTGGCATGCCAGTGTCCATTATTTTGACTCAACCCGCAGCTTTCGCCACCGTGCACTGGCAAGAACTCGACGGCTTGCTGCTTGACCGGCTTGAACTTGATATCGATCAGTATGAGACCGCACCTGAATTATTATCAGCACACTTTAACGAGGCTGACATAGAAGAAACGCTCGTCTCTAATTTACTCAAATCAAACTGCCCAGTCACCGGCCAACCTGACTGGGCAAGCATTCAGATCCGCTATACTGGCGCGCCAATTGATCATGCCGGATTATTGAGCTATCTGATCTCTTATCGGCTGCATACTGGCTTTCACGAGCAATGCGTTGAGCGTATTTTTATGGACCTCATGCAGATTTGCCGGCCGGACAAACTCGCCGTCTATGCGCGCTATACGCGGCGTGGCGGGCTTGATATTAACCCTTTCAGAGCGAATTTTAATCTATCGCTACCCAATAATATGCGTACCGCTCGCCAATAATCCAGCCGCTCTTCAGGGGCGTTTAACGATACGAAGCGGACTGCGCCGCTTCTTTGCGAACGAATGAATACGCACGCGAATCATATTCACACATGCTGTGCTTCATCGAAAAACGCCTGCACTTCACTCAAATCACGCGTACGTTTAAACGCTGGCAAACTTTGCCAAATCCGCCGTCCATACGGCTTATCAATCAAGCGCGAATCACAAATCATCAATACGCCTCGATCCGTTTCAGCCCGAATCAACCGGCCAGCACCTTGCTTTAAGGCAATCACCGCTTGCGGTAATTGATAATCAACAAACGGACTCAGCCCTTGCTTCTCAAGCAATGCAAGCCGTGCCGCAAGCACCGGATCATCGGGTGGCGCGAACGGCAATTTATCAATGATGACCACTGACAAAGCACCGCCACGGACATCCACGCCTTCCCAAAAGCTTTGACTTCCCACTAAGATGGCATTGCCGGCTTGTTGAAAACGCTCAAGCAATTCTCCTCGGCTCGCTTCCCCTTGCACCAATAATGGAAAATTCCATGTGCGCGTTTGACTGACTGCGCGTAAGCGCTGCGCAATTTGGTTGACCGCGCGCAACGTCGTGCATAAAACAAAGGCGCGTCCACCCGCGGCCTCAAGCACGGGTAAAACAGCCTCCCAAAGCGCATCGATAAAATGGGGCGAAGCGGGTTGCGGCAATCCTTGCGGCACATATAACAAAGCTTGCTGAGCGTAATCGAATGGACTGGGTAAACTCATTGAGCGGTCTGCATCAAGCCCCATTTGCGCTGCATAGTGCTTAAAATTACCTTTAACCGATAACGTCGCCGAAGTGAAAATCCAAGCACGTGGGGTATCCGCGCGCTGCTTCTCAAAAATCGCGGCAATCGACAGTGGCGTGATATGCAATTGCACCGTATGTGAAAAAACTTCGATCCAGCAGACCTGATCTGTTTGAGCCGGCGCAGTTGTCTGAAAATATTCCAGGGCATCATGCAACTCACGCGTGCGCCGCAAACAAGCGAGCAGGGGCTCGGCCCGCTCGGCTTGAGCTGCAAGCGTCACCATCAGGGTGGCAAGCTGAGCCGTTAAATCGGCAAGCGCCTCATGCAAAGGATGATCGGAGGTGAGCTGAGCCAGCGGAAATTTGGCGCTTTGCGTCTCAAACGCAAGCCGTACATCACGTGCAGCTTGGCCAAGCATGGCCCCTAGATCGACCCAGTCAGCCGCATCGCGTGCGGACTGAAGCCCTTCAGCAGTGATATCTCGCGCCAACTCCAGAAATTGACTGGTAGAAATGGCATCGCCAAAAAAAAGCGTGGCGGTGGCGGGTAATTGATGCGCTTCGTCAAAGATAACCGTATTGGCGCTGGGTAATAACTCAGCTACGCCGCTATCCCGCAGCATGATATCTGCAAAAAAGAGATGATGATTGACCACCACCATATCGGCCTGCTGCGCTTCGCGACGGGCGCGCATCACAAAACATTCTTTATAGTGCGAACATTCCTGGCCGAGACAATTCTCCCGCGTTGACGTAACCAGTCCCCAGACTGGAGCTGCTTCAGGCACCGTCGCAAGCTCTGCTTTGTCGCCGCTTTGCGTGATTTTGGCAAAACGGATAATGTCGCGTAACTGGGCAGCGTCTTGTGGCGAGGGCAATCTACCGCTACTGGCGGTGCGCTGCAAATAGTGATGACAAATATAGTTGGCCCGGCCTTTGAGCATCGCAACCGATACCGGCGCCGTCAGAGCATCACGCACCATCGGGATATCGCGCGCAAAGAGCTGATCCTGCAAATGCTTAGTGCCAGTCGAGATAATCACTTTGCCGCCCCACAAAATAGCCGGGATCAGATAGGCGAAGGTTTTACCTGTGCCAGTGCCGGCCTCAACCAGCAATGTGCTGTCGCTATGAGCCCCTATCTCAATGGTCGCAGCAACTGCCCGCGCCATCGTAAGCTGGGCTGCGCGCGGGCGATACCCCGCTAGCTTTCGCGCGAGCGGGCCATCCGTCGCAAAGAGGTGCTCAAGCTGAGCGGTGTGTTGCGCATCCAAGCCGCTTGCTAGCTCCGATTCATTGAGCGGCATCTGAATCCGGCTTGTGCTGACGCTGCGCCGAGCGGGCTGCTTGACGTCGTTTCGCGGCTTGTTGCTTGGCATCATAACGCGCCACTTGCTGGGCGCTACGTGCAGAACGCAAACGCGCTTGCTCTAGCTTACGCCGATGGTCAGCCTGTTTATCTTGGTAACGCGCCTGGTTGCGCCGCTCTTGCACTTTGCGCTGCGGCAAAGAAGCCGCTTCTTGCGCCCGCCGTTGCGCTAAATGTTCAGCATACTGCTGTGCGCGCAGCGCGCGCCATTCACGATCAAGTGCTAACTGCTCTCTACGCAGCGCAGCGCTATCGTCGTGCATCTTGGCACGAGTTTTATTTAAGCAATAATTAACAAAAAAACGAGAATAGCAATGATGCTGCTCGAATGCGTAGCCGTAATCGAGTGCCGCGGCACGCTCATTAAGCGCTACTTGGCGTGCATCAAGCATAGCCTGCACACCATCATCAGCGCGTACGCCTAAAGAGAGCGCCCAAAAAAGAATGGCAAGAAATGAATAGAACATAGAGAGGATTCTAACGCGTTCTTAGTTGCTTAGCTCATTTATAGCAGTCAACTTTCATCTATTGCCAGATATGGCTTTCTGGGTTAGGGCTGCATAAACTCTTCGAAAACAATGAATGTTTTAAAACATAGGAGCGGCCTATGGCAAAATGACAAATTTGCGGCCAACTGGCTCTTCAATCGATCGAAGTTTGACTTATGACGGATAACATCACTCTTGCCCTTATCCAACGCATTGCCACTGAACTTGCCGTGGCGCCACAGCAAATTGCGGCGGCAGTGCAATTATTAGATGGCGGTGCTACCGTTCCTTTTATTGCACGCTATCGCAAGGAGGCAACCGGTAACCTTGACGATACCCAATTGCGCACATTGGATACGCGGCTTGTATATTTGCGTGAACTCGAAGCGCGGCGCGCAACCATCCTGAACAGTATCGAAGAACAAGGCAAACTGACAGAGATTTTGCGTAACGCAATTAACGCCGCGCAGAGTAAGCAACTATTAGAGGATCTTTATTTACCGTATAAGCCCAAACGTAGAACACGCGCTCAAATTGCCCGCGAGGCGGGGCTTGAACCACTCGCACACGCCCTGCTATCAGACCCGTCGCTTGAGCCGCAGCATGAAGCAGAACGCTTTGTGAATGCCGAACATAACATTCCAGATGTTAAAGCCGCGCTTGATGGCGCACGAGATATTTTATCTGAGCAATTCGCTGAAACAGCAGAGTTGCTCAGTAAGTTACGCGATTATTTATGGCAGCAAGGTATCGTGTCATCGACCGTGATTGCTAGCAATACGCAGGATGAGGGCGAGAAATTCCGCGATTACTACAATTATGCACAAAGCATCCGTCTGATCCCGTCACACCGCTCGCTGGCGCTTTTTCGTGGACGTGGCGCCGGCGTGTTGCAGCTCAAGCTGACCCTAGAGGAGATACTTGAAACGCAAATACCTCATCCAGGTGAAGCGATGATTGCGGAGCATGTCGGTATTGTGCAGCGCAACCGGGCTGCCGATATCTGGCTTGCCAGTGTCTGCCGCTGGTGTTGGCGCGTAAAAGTTCAGCCTCAGCTAGAAAATGAACTTCTCACGCAATTGCGCGAGCAGGCTGAGCATGATGCCATCCTGGTCTTCGCCCGCAATTTGAAAGATTTACTGTTAGCCGCGCCGGCCGGTCCGCTGGCAGTGATGGGCCTCGATCCGGGACTACGTACCGGTGTCAAAGTTGCGATTGTTGACCGTACCGGCAAATTACTTGCAACAGATACCATTTATCCACATGAGCCCCGGCGGGATTGGCATGGCTCGATTGCCAAACTCGCGCGCCTTGCTCAAACAACCCAAGCAAGCCTAATTAGCATTGGCAATGGCACGGCTTCGCGTGAAACGGATAAGCTAGCGAGCGAATTAATCCAGCGCCATCCTGAATTAAAACTGCAAAAGCTTGTCGTCTCAGAAGCGGGCGCGTCGGTTTATTCTGCGTCTGAATTTGCCGCTCATGAATTCCCCGAGCTCGACGTTTCGTTACGAGGCGCGGTCTCTATCGCACGACGTTTGCAAGATCCTCTCGCTGAATTAGTAAAAATAGAACCCAAAGCGATCGGCGTTGGCCAATATCAGCATGATGTTAACCAGCGCGAATTAGCCCGCACTCTGGATGCCGTAGTTGAAGATTGCGTGAATGCTGTCGGGGTCGATTTAAATACCGCATCTTCTGCGTTACTGACGCGTGTATCTGGGCTAAACAGTACGCTAGCGCGCAATATTGTCGATTACCGTGACCTCAATGGCCCGTTCGCTTCGCGCGCTCATTTGAAGAAGGTACCCCGTTTAGGCGACAAGACGTTTGAGCAAGCGGCAGGGTTTTTGCGCGTCAATGGCGGCGAGAATCCGCTAGATCAATCGGCCGTCCACCCAGAAGCCTACCCAATCATTGAACGTATTCTTTCAAAGCTAGGCAAGCCTATTACGGCGATCATCGGCAAGCGCGAAGTATTAGCCACCCTCTCGCCAAGTGAATTCGTTAATGAACGCTTTGGGCTGCCAACCGTGCGCGATATTCTGGTTGAACTTGAAAAACCAGGGCGGGACCCGCGTCCTGAATTTAAGACAGCGAGTTTTCGTGAAGGCGTTGAAAAATTAAGCGACTTAACACCGGGCATGGTGCTTGAAGGAGTGGTCACCAATGTCGCTGCCTTTGGCGCTTTTGTTGACATTGGTGTGCATCAAGATGGCTTAGTGCATGTCTCTGCGCTGTCGAGCCGCTTTATCAAAGATCCGCACGAGATCGTCAAAGCGGGCCAAGTGGTACGCGTTAAGGTGCTTGAAGTTGATTTAAAACGACAACGTATTGCTTTGACAATGCGGCTTGACGATGAGGCGCCGGCGACTAAAAGCGTCGCGCAGCCGCCTCGTAATCCGCAGCGACATGAGCGCAAACCAGAACCTGCTGGCGCGATGGCCACGGCTTTTGCAAAACTGAAAGGGCCGCGGGTATGATGTATTTTTGTATTATGCCTTAAATGGATGACGCAGCAGAATCGTTTCGTCACGATCTGGACCTGTCGAGATCATATCAATCGGCACACCCGTAATGGCCTCAATGCGCTGCAGATATTGGCGCGCGTTCAATGGTAAATCATCCCAAGTACGGATACCTGCTGTACTTTGCCGCCAGCCGGCAAAGCTTTCATAGATGGGTTCACACTTGGCAGCAGCAGTCGCGCCAGGTGGCAACAACTCAAGCAAGTGACCATTCATTTTGTAGCCGACGCATAGCTTGATGGTATCGAATTCATCGAGCACATCGAGCTTAGTAATGCATAAACCGCTGACACCGTTGATTTGCAACGAGCGTTTCAAGGCTGCAGCATCAAGCCAGCCAGTCCGGCGCGGCCGCCCCGTCACTGAGCCAAATTCATTGCCGGCCTTAGCCAACGCCAAGCCGCTTGGCTCTTGCCGTTGCGGATTGTCCGCATCATAGAGTTCGCTAGGAAAAGGCCCGGCACCGACACGAGTGCAGTAGGCTTTAGTAATCCCGAGAATATAGTGCAACTGTTGCGGCCCGACCCCGGCGCCTGAGGTCGCCGCACCCGCGATACAATTGCTGCTGGTGACAAATGGATAGGTGCCATGGTCAATATCGAGCAGGGTGCCTTGTGCGCCCTCAAACAGCAGATTTTTGCCGGCGCGGTTTTGTTCATATAAAGCAGCAGAAACATCAGCGACCATCGGTGCAAGTGGCTCAGCAAAAGCTAACATCGTGTCTAGCGTTTGCTGATAATCCACAGGTTGGCCACCCAGATACTGGCTCAGTACGAAATTATGAAAATCGAGCGTGTCTCGCAGCCGTTCACTAAAGCTTGCCGGATCGAATAGATCTTGCACCCGTAACGCACGCCGGCCCACTTTGTCTTCATACGCTGGGCCAATGCCGCGCTTAGTCGTGCCAATCTTGCATGTGCCACCGCGCCATGCTTCACGCGCTTGATCAATCGCCACGTGATAGGGCAGAATTAAGGTGGCCGCCTCAGAAATAAAGAGTCGATCCCGCACCGCAAGACCTGCCGCTTCAAGTTCGCCAATTTCCTTAAACAGCGCCTCAGGCGAAAGAACCACGCCATTGCCGATATAGCACTTCACTCCCGCGCGCATAATGCCTGATGGAATCAAGCGCAGGATGGTTTTTTGGCCGCCGATGATCAGTGTATGGCCAGCATTGTGCCCACCCTGAAAACGCACGACTCCTTGCGCATGGTCAGTCAACCAGTCAACAATTTTTCCTTTACCTTCATCACCCCATTGGGTGCCGACCACGACGACATTGCGTCCTTGGGTTACTGCGCTGCCAGACATATTGGAATCTTTAGTTGGATTAAAAATGAATGTTACTCTTTCGCTGCGATCGGCCACTGATCGCAGCGTTTAACTAGGATACGATCGAAGATTCGTTCAATTTTAGCGCTTGCTACTTGGCATTCCTGCCGAACTATGCATAAAGCGGAAGAAGTCGCTCGTTGGGTCAACCACGATCACATCACGTTCACGAAAAGTCTGCCGATAAGCATCAAGACTTTTGTAAAAACGATAGAATTGTGGATCACGTCCGAACGCGCTTGCATAAATTGCAATGGCTTGCGCATCGCCGTTGCCCTTCACCATCTGCGCTCGTTTATAACCTTGCGCCAAGATCATTTCACGCTGACGGTCGGCATAGGAACGCTCTTCAGCAGCTTCAACCATGCCCGCCGAACGTAATTGGTGAGCAACCTCGGTGCGCTCGACTCCCATCTGTTTGTATATCGCATCATTCAACTCTGCCGGAAAATCCAGATGAGTCATAGATATATCGGCAATCTCAATGCCCAACATGCTTGTTTCACGCGTGATTTGTGTCTGCACGGCGTGCATTATCCGATTGTCGTTGTTGGCGACCAACTCAGCTACCGAGTGTTGCCCGAGTTCTACATTGAGTGCCGTGTGTGCCAATTGCAATAATTGACTCTGCGCAGGCGCCAATTCGTGACGAAAGTGACTAAAGTATTTGTCTGGATCAGTAATGCGCCATTTAATATATAGCCTGACTAATACTTGTTTTTTATCGGCCGTCAAATAATGCTCTGGATTCTGAGCCGTCACAGTTTGCGTCCGTTTATCCAATAACATGACTCTGTCAAATGGCAGCGGCAATTTCCAGTAAAGACCGGGAGCGCTAATCACTCGCTTGAGGCTACCCAGCCCAGAAACGACCACAGCATATTGACGCTGGTCCACCACCAACAACGTTGAGGCCCCCAAGGTCAGTGCAAAGAAAAAGGCAATCAATAGGGCGATTCGGTTCATCTTGAATTTTTGTCCTTTCACCGCATTAACGTCCATCATCGTTACGGTCCCGAGTGCGCAGCATGTCGCGTAGACTCGCCGGATCAGCGCTCGCTGGCGTAGTAGGACCAGTTGCTTGCTGACGATCTTTGGCCGGCGGCTGTCCAGCCACATGAGCCGCGCCTGCCGCTCCCTTTTCTGTAGCCGCAGGCCCTTTGCTTGGACTTGCATCAGGCGTTGCAGTCTGAGGCACTGCGCTGTTTGCCAATAGCTTATCAAGCGGCAGATGGATTAGAGCGCTAGTCATTTTGTTATCTACCAACACTTTAGTTGCATTGCCATAGATTTGCTGCATCGTTTCCAAGTACAGGTGCTCGCGAATGACCGCCGGCGCTTTTAAATATTCGGCAAGGACTTGCTTAAAACGCTCTGCATCCCCTTGCGCCTGAGCGATCACACGTGCCTTATGGCCCTCAGCCTCATTAATCATCTGTGCAACGTCCGCGCGCGCGCGCGCTAGGAGTGCATCGCTATGCGCGTTGGCCTGCTTCTTTTGACGTTCGTTCTCTTGCGTTGCCTTAAGCGCATCATCAAATGCCGCCTGTATCTGTGCGGGCCACCGTATCGTTTGCATTGTCACATCTTTAATGAGAATGCCTGTGTGGTACAGATCCAGTCTATTTTGCAGCTTTTGCTTGAGTTCAAACACCGCCGTTTCACGACTGTGAGAGAGCAGATCGTCTAGTTTGAGTTTGCCCAAAACCGCGCGAGCAGCGGCTTCACCTGCCTGCGCAATGCTAGCCTGCGCATCGACATTATTAAAGAGAAAGGCATGCGCATCTTTGATCTGATACCGTATAGTAAAACGCGCATCGACGAGCTTGCCATCTCGCGTCAGCATTGGCGAAGCTTTAACGCCAGCCGACTCATTGCTTTTATTGCCGCCGATTTCAACCGGCTGCGCCGGGACCAGATCAACCAATGTACATGACTGGAATGGATAGGGTAAATGCCACCGGATGCCAGTCGAGGTGGTCGTATATTTATAGCTTCCAAGCTGTGTAATCACGCCTGCCTGACCTTCTCCTACAATATAAACACCACTGCCCAGCCAAATAGCCAGCAGGAGCGCACACCCAATCCCAATGCCATAGTAACGGTTGTTTTTGCCCCCGCCAAATGGACCACGCCCGCCATTAGCCGCCTCTTTTAGTCCAAACAAGCGGCTTAAACGGCGGTTGAAGTCGCGCCAAAGCTCATCCAAATCGGGTGGATTATTGCGGCTATTAACGGCCCCGTTGATTTCCAATCTTTGCCCTTGCAAACGATCAAAGCCTAACCGGGCCCGTTTATGCACAACCGAAAACCACCCGTTTCCAGATAGCGTTTTAGTCCTGAGCTGCGTCAGCATCTGTAGAAAAATTGACTGGACGAGCAGGTACAACGGTAGAGATTGCGTGTTTATATACCATCTGGGTTACGGTATTTTTTAGCAATACTACATATTGGTCAAAAGATTCAACATTACCTTGCAATTTAATGCCGTTAACAAGATAAATTGACACCGGCACATGTTCTTTACGCAGTGCGTTCAGAAACGGGTCTTGTAATAGTTGCCCTTTATTACTCATAGTAAACTCCATTTTGCTTTTTGCGATTGGATTAATAAATCAAAATATTAAAAAATTCTAATTTCAGCCAGCTATTATAACTACAGCCAATTTACTAAGTGAAGCAAAATTCATTTCTAATTAATTTAAAAAATTAATTTAAAAAATTATGCCCTACTTTCTGTCAACGTAAGGATTGCGCCCTGATCGGAACTCTACTCTTAATGGAGTACCCGTCAACGCAAATGTTTCGCGAAATCTTCGTTCAAGGTAACGCCGATAAGAATCTGTTATCGCGTCAAGCGCATTCCCATGGATAATAATAATCGGCGGATTCTGACCACCCTGATGCGCATAGCGCAACTTTGGTCGTACCGGCCCCTTGCGACGTGGCTGCTGAAACTCAACTGCCTCGATCAACGCCCGCGTCAACTTCGGTGTTGGCAAATCTGCCATTGCCGCTGCATATGCGTCGTCAACCGAATGTACCAACGGATCGATGCCGATTTTTTTTGTCGCCGAAATAAAGTGAAACTTCGCGAAATCGAGAAATTGTAATTGTCGTGTTAACTCAGTTTTAAAACGCTCGCGCGTATGAGCATCAAGCCCATCCCATTTATTAACGCCAACGACTAATGCCCGCCCCTGTTCAATCACAAAACCCGCAATATGCGCGTCTTGCTCGCTGATATCCTGACATGCGTCAAGCAAAAGCACAACAACATTTGCATCAGAAATAGCTTGCAGGGTTTTAACTACCGAAAATTTTTCAACTGCTTCAAACACTTTACCACGACGACGCAAACCCGCTGTATCAATCAGCGTGTAAGGTCGCCCTTGCCGCTCGAAATCAATATAGATTGAATCACGAGTTGTCCCCGGCATATCAAACGCAATAACGCGTTCTTCGCCAAGCAACGTATTCACCAACGTCGATTTACCTACATTAGGACGGCCGACAATTGCAATTTTAACACCATGCGCTGCATTATCGGCCTCACTTTCATCCGCACGCCCAGCATAAGCAAGTTCGAGGGCGTGCTCTATCATGTCGCGCACGCCTTCCCCATGTGCCGATGAAATCGCACAGGGCTCACCTAAACCAAGCTCATAGAAATCAGCAACTACCGCGCTATGCTTCATTCCTTCGGCTTTATTCACCACTAAACTCAATGGCCGTCCGGTCTTACGTAGATGATCAGCAATCAAACTATCCTGCGGCGTCATTCCTTGGCGGGCATCTACGATGAAAACAACTACATCTGCCTCATCTATGGCTTGCTGTGTCTGACGCGCCATTTGGTGGACGATACCCTCTTTGACGACTGGCTCGAAGCCCCCCGTATCCACCACTAAATAGGGTCGCTCACCTAAACGGCCCTCACCGTAATGGCGATCTCGCGTTAAGCCAGGTAAATTGGCAACTAGCGCATCACGCGAGCGCGTCAGGCGATTAAATAAAGTTGATTTGCCGACATTGGGGCGCCCTACTAGGGCAATTACTGGCTTCATTTGGGGCGGAATGCGTATAAACTACCATTGCTCGTTTGCACAACGAGGGTGCGCTTGGCTAACACCGGCTGCGCGCTAATTGCACTGCCGTCTGTTGCCATTCGCGCAACCAAATCGCCTTGCTCACGTGAGAAAAAATGTACGAAACCACGATAATCGCCAACCGCAATTGTTTGGCCAGCGATGATCGGGGTTCCTAGTCCACGGCTTTTAAGCTTGGCATTTTGCCAAAGCAGCCTACCATTGACAGCATCATAGAGCGAGATCACTGACCAATCATCGCTTGCAACCAATGCGCTTTTATCCTGTGCAATCCCATGGTAGCTTGAGAATGGCTGCTCCCATAAAGGTTGCCCATTATGCACATTAAAACAGCCCAGGCTACCTTGAAAAGTCACGGCACAAGTTTGGTCATCTACCAACGTCGGAGCGCCGGCCACATCGTTTAAGCGCTCGACCTCGGTCACGCCCCTTGGATAGGCCACTGGGGTTTGCCAATAAGGCGCGCCGTTTGAAAGATTAATCGCTGCCAATGAACCATCTGGAAAGCCAGCGAGAAACGCGCCCATACCCGCAAATATCATCTCAGCGCTGGTACGCAAATTCAGCAACGGCGCACGATTATAAAACACCCATTTTTGTTCGCCTGTTTGCAGATCAAACGCAATAATGCGGCTATCTGTTGTGCGCACTAGCACCTTACCCTGGCCAACTAAAGGGGAGGTTAAGATTTCACCGTTTGCATTAGCCTGCCATAACAATTTGCCGTTGGCATCAAGTAAATAGACAGTGCCGTTTAAGCTAGCAACGGCCGCCACTGTGCCGTCGCTGCCAACCCCAGCGGATAAGTCAGTATCAAGCTTGGTGCGCCAGAGCGTCTGGCCACTGCCGGCATCAAATTTTGCTACCGTACCGTTGGCCCCAGCAGCATAAACTGCATCATCGAAAGCAATCGGCTGAAATAGATAACGGCCGCCCTTACCGACCTTTGCAGTCCAGATTTGCTCGACGCCAAGCACTGGGGAAAGGTCGGCGAGAGGGGTAGGAACGCGCCGCAAATCTTTCGACGATGAGCAAGCGGCGAATAGCAGCACAGCCAAGCTACAGGCAAGCGGATAAAACAGAGAGCGAGGTGAATAAATCATAAAAATATTATCTTAGCCGCCCAACGCATCAAGCTTGAGCTGGACCAGGCGACGTACCGGGCCATTGTTTGCATTATCCGTCGCCAACCACTGCAATGCGTCTTGATACGCTTGCCGCGCGTCATCACGTTTGCCTTGGGCCGCCAATAAATCGCCGCGGCGATCTGCATAGAGCGCTTTAAATGTATCCATCGGTGGCTGGGCAAGCAAGCTTAAACCCTGATCGTAGGCTTTTTCATCAAGCAAGATTGAAGCTAAGCGTAATCGTGCGATTTGCTGATATTCAGTATCTCGCGCATGCTCAATAGCCCATTGCAATTGGGTTTTAGCGGCCGCGCTATCGGCTGCTTGGTAGAAGGCTTTGGCGCCAATCAGTGCGCTCATCTGGGCATACGGCGTATGCTTAAATTTACTTTGCATATCGCTTATGATACGAGCAAGTCGCTCTTTATCGAACTCCTGGGCAGATGCCTGCGCAACTTGTTGCAGCTGTTCGTAAAGGACCGCTGCTTGCGCTACCTGCCGGCTTTGCCAGTAATTCCAGCCGCTCCAGCCAGCCCCGACCAATAGCACTATGGTTAATGATCGGATGAGGGTATTACCCCACCGAGTCCACCATGTTTTCATATTATCGAGTGTTTCCTGTTCGTCGTGATAACTCATACCATTGCTTCCTTTTAGAAACGGGTTGCGCTGCTAGGCGGCAACCATTGCATCGATTAGATAGTCTAGTAAACGCTCGTTAGAGATGCTGTGCTGCGTGACATCGCTACCTGCTTCATGGGTCTTGCGCAAAGCTTTGACGGTGACCGAGCCTTGTGCAACTTCGTCCTCGCCAATGATAACCGCATATTGTGCGCCACTCGCATCCGCACGCTTCATTTGTGTTTTAAAATTTGCGGGAGCGCCATTGGCGCTACAGTGCAAAATAACGTCAAAGCTTGCGTCGCGCAGCCGTTCTGCGATAATAAAAGCCTGCGTGCGCGCAACGTCACCCTGATGAACAAGATAGATATCGCAACCCTGCGGCTGCGGCGTGAGTTGATCTTCTTTAAGCAGTTCAAGAACCCGCTCAATACCTACGGCCCAGCCACACGCTGGCACGGGCTTGCCACCAAGCTGCTCAAACAACAAATCATAGCGCCCGCCCCCAGCAACTGTACCCTGCGCCCCAAGTCGGTCCGTGACCCATTCAAAGACCGTCAAATTGTAATAGTCAAGCCCGCGCACAAGGCGTGGATTCAGGGTAAATGGAATATTATTTGCTTTTAGCAACTGACTTAACGCATCAAAGTGGGCCAGCGATGCTTCCCCTAAAAAATCCATTAGCTTAGGTGCCTGCTGCACCAGTTCTTGCAACGCTGGCTGTTTAGTATCCAGCACACGTAGCGGATTAGCATATAGGCGCCGCTTCGCTTCGTCATCAAGTAACTCCATATGCTGCTCTAAGTAAGCGACTAACGCTTTGCGATGTTCGGCACGCTCAGCAGGCTGGCCTAACGAGTTAAGCTCAAGCCGGATACCAGTCAAACCAAGCTCATCCCATAAACGCTGAGACAGCAAAATAATTTCAGCATCCGCATCTGGACCAGCAAAACCCAATGCTTCAACACCAAGCTGGTGAAACTGCCGATAGCGGCCGCGCTGTGGGCGTTCGTGCCTAAACATCGGCCCGTTATACCATAAACGCTTAGGACCATCGTATAACAAGCTATGTTCAATGGTTGCCCGCACAACGGCAGCAGTATTTTCTGGACGCAACGTCAAGCATTCGCCATTTAGCGCATCCACAAAACTATACATTTCTTTTTCAACGATATCCGTCACTTCACCGATACCGCGCGTAAAAAGCTGCGTTTGTTCAACAATTGGAGTACGGATATTATGATAGCCGTATGCGCTTAGTGCTGCTTTCGCAGTATTTTCAAAAAACTCCCATAGGGCTGCGTCCTGCGGCAGGATGTCATTCATCCCTTTGATTCCGGTCAGTTTTTCAACCTTCTTACGTTGCTCTATCATGGATTTTAATTGACTCTATTTTGTTGAATCTTTTTTAGTTTACTGCAAGCGCACTGCCGAAACGGCGCTCAATATAGTGGCTGATAATTTGCTGAAATTCTTCAGCAATTCGCTCGCCACGCAAGGTCACTGATTTTTCACCATCAATAAAAACCGGAGCTGCCGGGTTTTCGCCAGAACCCGGCAAGCTGATGCCAATATCAGCATACTTCGATTCGCCCGGCCCATTCACAATACAGCCCATCACCGCAATCTTCATTTTTTCAACGCCTGGGTAGCGTTTGCGCCATACCGGCATGTTCAGATGCAAATAATCTTGGATCTGGGCGGCCAGCGTTTGAAAAGAAGTGCTCGTCGTCCGTCCACACCCCGGGCAAGCAATCACCACTGGCGAAAATGCGCGTAAACCTAGAGCTTGCAAAATGTCTCGAGCGACGGTCACCTCGCCCGTACGCGTAGCGCCAGGTTCAGGCGTTAGTGAAATACGAATGGTGTCGCCAATGCCAGTTTGCAATAGAATAGCCAGCGCAGCAGTGGATGCCACAATACCTCTTGAGCCCATGCCAGCCTCAGTCAATCCGAGGTGAAGAGCATAGTCGCAACGCTGCCCGAGTTCACGATACACGGCAATCAAATCCTGCACACTACTGACTTTGCATGACAGCACAATCTGCTTAGCCGTAAGCCCGAGCTCAAGTGCTCGCTCGGCGCTACTTAGTGCAGATTCAATCAATGCCTCAACCATCACGCTTTGCGCCGAGATAGGCTCGGCACGCTGCGCATTGTTGTCCATGATGCGCATTAAGACAGTCTGGTCAAGGCTACCCCAATTAACGCCGATACGCACAGGCTTATTATAACGACATGCTACTTCGATCATCTGCGCAAATTGAAGGTCGCGCTTAGCGCCTTGGCCAACATTGCCCGGATTAATCCGATACTTTGACAAAGCCTGCGCGCACGCAGGGTAATCGCGCAACAATACATGACCGTTGTAATGAAAATCACCAATCAGCGGCACGGGCACGTCCATCCGATCCAGCTGCTCACGGATAATAGGCACCGCCTGGGCCGCCTGTGGCGTATTGACGGTAATCCGGACCAACTCAGAGCCCGCTTGCGCTAGCTCTTTGATCTGGATTGCAGTCGCAATCGCATCTGCTGTATCCGTGTTGGTCATTGACTGGACGCAAACTGGGGCCGCCCCGCCAATCGTGACTTGATGCTCCCCCCAGCGCACGAGTACCGGCTGCGACAGACGGCGACATGCCATAGCAGCAGTAACAGGCACATCCTGTAACGCTGGTTTGTTGTGCGTTTGCATCCCGCTTCTATCCATTCACATTCATCTGGCTACGGTAACTCAAAACGAGCAACATTTTGGCGCGCACCCATATATTTAGCTGAATCTACCTGCTTGCCATTCAATTCTAGCGCACTCAGCCCAACCACATTGCCAACCACCACCTTGAATGGTGGCGCCCCTTTCAGAGTGTGTTGAGCGCCTGCCCGCAGAGTATTTGCATACACTTGTTGGCCATCGTGCTGGTTTACGCTAATCCAGTTGTCTTGCGAAACTTTGATATGCAGGGTTGAGTATACGTTTGGCGTATTCAGCTGGCTTTCTGAAGCCGATGCAGTCGATGAAATAGCTGGCACCACATCCGAGCTTGTTTCTTGAGTTGCAGTGAGCCAATTGGCTTGGCTAGCTAGAACCGAGCGCTCTTCGGCAGCACCCACAGGCGCCTCGCTGGTGGACGCTGCCGGCGCTGGGTCAGAGAACTTCTGCTCAAGCCATTGCGCTGTTGTGCTGCCATGCCGGTATGTCAAAAGCACCGCCACGATTAAAGCAAGTAGGCTCGCGCCCCATAGCCATGGATAACGTCTGCGCTTACCCTGCCAAGCAGTCAAGCCGCAGCGCTTTGGTGGCTGAATTGGATCGCGCAAGCTCAAGGTTGAAAGGTTAGAGGGACCTTGGCCACTGGTGCGACGCAAAGCATCGACTAAAGGCTGCGGATCAGTGCCGAGGATTTTTGCATAGCTACGCATAATGCCAATCGCAAAAGTGACTTCTGGTAAATGCTCAAGCTCGCCCGCTTCAAGCGCGCGCATTTTGGCCACCGGCACCTTAAGCCGGGCAGAAACATCTTCAATCAGCCAACCTTTAGCTTGACGTAATTGAGCAAGTTGCTCGCCTGCAACACGCGCTGAACCATCATCGGCAGTCCATACCGTGCTAACAGCCGCTGCCGAAGTAGCGGGCAATGGTTCCTTGCTATCAGTCATCAAAGACTGTTCGTCGTGCTTGCTCATCTAAAAATCTCGCATAATTTAATCGTAACAACGGGTCGTCCTTACCGCTTTTGACTGCTAGCGCCTGCTGAAAATATTGCCCTGCTGCTTGCACATTACCGGCAGCACGCTCAATCAGCGCTAGCGCGTGTAGCGCCTCACGGTGATCCGCAGTGAGTTGTAGCGCCAACGCAGCTTCGCGGCGGGCAACCT
This sequence comes from Mycoavidus sp. SF9855, assembly GCF_024582735.1. Lineage (NCBI taxonomy): Bacteria > Pseudomonadati > Pseudomonadota > Betaproteobacteria > Burkholderiales > Burkholderiaceae > Mycoavidus > Mycoavidus sp. SF9855. The sequence continues at coordinate 605,715 of NZ_CP102085.1, read as the reverse complement.
CAAATTGTTCTTTGTCCAGATAAGTCAGCGCAAGTTCCGCATGTAAATCCGCCCGGTAACGCAACGCCGCTTGCTTCGCCGGACCAGGGCTAACAACTACTAACGATGGCGCTGAACAGGCCCCACTTAAAAAGCATGCTACACATAAAACAAAGAGGCGCCTTAGCATCATGCCGAATGAATCTCGATCATTGCTCGCCCTTTATTTTGAGCCGTGGTATCTGCCGCGACGGCGCCTTTCATGCTTTGACTACGTTCGGCAAGGCGGGTGCGGTCAATTACATCCCCCGCCAACTGGCCGCATGCTGCGTCAATATCATCGCCACGCGTTTTGCGAATTGTCGTGACAATGCCAGCGGCCAACAAAACTTGCGCAAAGCGCTTAATCCGCTCAGCGCTGGAACGCTTCAGTCCAGACTCAGGAAACGGGTTAAAAGGAATCAAATTGAATTTACAATGCACATCACGCACCAGCGCAACCAATTCATGCGCATGTGCAACTTCATCGTTGACCCCATCCAGCATGCAATATTCAAACGTAATGAAATCACGGGGCGCGGCTTTCAAATAACGCTGACATGCACTCATTAATTCGTGCAGCGGGTATTTTTTATTCAGCGGCACCAGTTCATCGCGCAGTTTATCGTTAGGCGCATGCAACGAGACAGCGAGGGCGACTGGCAACTCTGCCGCCAACCGATCCATCATCGGCACAACTCCGGAAGTCGACAAAGTCACACGCCGGCGCGAAAGCCCATAAGCATTATCATCCAGCATCAGGCGCATCGCACTGACTACTGGATTAAAATTAAGTAGCGGCTCGCCCATTCCCATCATGACCACATTAGTAATCACCCGACTTGGGCGATTAGCGCCAAGATCGCCTGGCGGCAAAGAATTGCGCAAGGCAAATTCTGCCAGCCAGAGTTGGCCAATGATTTCGCTCGCGCTTAAATTCCGGCTAAAGCCTTGCTTGCCCGTGGAGCAAAAGCGGCAGTTCACGGCACATCCGGCCTGAGATGAAATGCAGAGGGTGCCGCGCGCCGTTTCGGGAATGAATACGGTCTCAACCGCATTGCCATTTCCTACATCGATCAGCCATTTACGGGTGCCATCAGCCGATAGGTGGTCGCTCGCAATTCCAGGAGGCTGGATCGTTGCATGTGCTTTAAGTTTTGCCCGCAATGATTTCGCCAGATCGGTCATCTGATCAAAATCGGCTACGCCATATTGGTGAATCCAGCGTTGTAATTGCTTTGCACGAAATGGCTTCTCGCCCAGGCTGTTGGCGCAATAAGCGCTCAGCCCAGGCCCATCGAAATCGAGCAAATTGACGGCTTCGGCGGTTGCCATTTTTTAGTGGCCTATAAGTTTAACGCGAATAAATATTGATTTCTGGAAAGAAAAAACCAATCTCAATGCGCGCGTTATCTGAACTATCAGAACCATGGACAGCATTCGCATCAATGCTATCAGCAAAATCTGCACGGATTGTGCCTTTATCTGCTTTTTGCGGATCAGTCGCACCCATTAAATCACGGTTTTTTGCAATTGCGCCCTCGCCTTCGAGCACTTGAATCATAACCGGCCCCGATACCATGAAATCAACGAGCGCTTTAAAAAACGGACGCTCCTTATGAACGCTATAAAATTGCTCTGCTTGCTCACGCGACAAATGAGTCATGCGAGCGGCCACGATTTTCAGGCCAGCATCTTCAAAACGGCTATAAATCTTGCCAATTACATTCTTGACTACAGCATCAGGTTTAATAATTGACAAAGTGCGTTCAAACGCCATAAAAAACTCCACTCAATAAATGTTTATTTAATATTACTTAATCAGCCCTCTCCCCTTCCTGTTGACAGTGAGGGGATCCCGACAACATTCAAGCAATAATCACTTGAGCCGCTTCGGTGGATTCCTGTTTCACAGAACGGCCTGACTGCATTCTTTTCTCTACAGGCGCACAAGCGATGACCTCGCCCTCATTCATCTCCCTAAAGGATGATGATGTTTATGCGAAATGAATAAAGCATTAGCATCATAAATTCTACTCAGCCAAAACCCCTTACCAGTAAGCGTCAGTCAGCTTGGCAACATCTAAAGCAAGCCTAATATTCTAACATGTAGCCAAATACGAGGATACTGTCTATATGCTAGCCATGCTAAATATCTTCGTTACAGGAGAAAAATAGGCGTGGCTCTTTGCGTAATTAATAATATTGTAGGTTTTTATCCTTGCCTCCACCAGCTAGCCAAAAGGCCAAAGCATAAGCACACAAACCAAGGGGCTATACATAGTTCTATAAATGTGCTATATAAACGCTGTGCGGGCGCTCTATTTGGGCGGCGTCCTTTCTTATGGGTAGGGTACGTTGCCAAGCCCCCGTATTTTCAGGAGAGAGTATATGAAAAACGATTTTCAAACTTACAGCTTCGGCCGTAATGGAAGCATCACCACGGTTGAGACTCGCAACCGGGTATTGCGTAATACATATTGGCTGCTAGCACTATCGATGATTCCAAGTGTCTTCGGCGCCTGGCTTGGTGTGAGCGCCGGCTTTTCGCTGCTCAGCGCAACCAGTCCAGGTATCGGCTTAATGCTCTTTATGGCGATTGCATTTGGCTTTATGTTTGCGATTCAGCGGTTTAAAAACAGTGGCGTCGGCGTCGCCTTGCTGCTGGGCTTTACATTCTTTATGGGCTTGATGCTCTCACGCCTATTGAGTTTTGTGCTGGGTTTTTCAAATGGCGCGTCGTTAATCATGCTCGCGTTTGGCGGCACGGCCGTTATTTTTACCGTGATGGCATCGATCGCAACTGTTTCAAAAAGGGATTTTTCCGGTCTTGGCAAATGGCTATTCATGGGCGTAGTTGTGCTGCTCATCGCGTCAGTCGCTAATATTTGGCTCAAGCTACCCGCTTTGATGCTGACCGTATCTGTGCTGGCGATTGTGATTTTCTCCGCTTATATGCTGTTTGATGTGCAGCGTGTAGTGAACGGAGGAGAAACCAATTACATTACCGCAGCACTGGCTATCTATCTAAATATCTACAACGTGTTCGCTAATCTGTTAGCACTGCTCGGCGTTTTTGGCGGGAATCGGAATTAAATGTTCGCTTAGCAATCACTCAGTCGGTGTTGCGATAAGAAATACAGACTAAGCCGTACAAGCACAATGCTCGTACGGCTTTTTTATTTTTTATTAAAAGATTTGACCACTATTATATTGCGGGGTGTAAAGATGAAGAAAGCTCTTTTAAGCATTGTTCTCACTAGCGCAGTTGCCGCTCCTACCTATGCTCAGAGCAGCTTAACGCTCTATGGCTCACTAGGGGCTGCGATTATTTATACCAACAACCAAACAGGGAAAGAGCAAGCTGGTCACCCAAACTGGCAAATCGGCAGCGGCGGGGCGGGCAGCAACTACTGGGGATTGCGCGGCGCAGAAGATCTAGGTGCAGGCACAAAAGCAATTTTTCTGCTAGAAAGCGGCTTTAAAATTAACAATGGCCGCTTTCCACTAAAGGGCGTGGGCTTTGACCGCCAATCCTTTATCGGTTTGTCCGACTCAGGAACTGGCACAATCACACTTGGCCGCCAATATGACTCTCTGACCGATTACCTTGCGACATTCAGCTTAGCAGGCAGCAGTCTAGGGGGCGGACAATTCTCGCATCCCTTCGATAACGATAATTTGAATAGCACGTTTAGTGTTAGCAACTCAATTAAATTCTCAAGTATCGACTATAACGGCTTTACGTTCGGTGGTTTATATGGTTTTTCGAATGAAGCAGGCAAGTTCGCCAATAACCGTAATTACAGCCTTGGCGCTGCCTATAATTATGGCCCGTTCGGCGCCGCAGTAGGGTATCTGCAAGCTCACCACGCTGGCGCGAATAACACCGGCGCAGAGATGGAGGAGGAGTCCAATTTACCCGCTGACCGTCAGCGCATATGGGGAGCTGGGGCAAGTTATATGTTTGGCCCAACCACAGTAGGTTTCGTATTTACCCAAGCAAAATTTGACCGTCCGTCGAATGATGAGATTGGAAAGAAATTAAACCTTCCAGACCGCCCATTGCTTGGCAATTATGCTAATTTTAATAACTATGAACTCAATGCCCGCTATCGCATAACGCCAGCATGGAGCGTAAATGGCGCGTACACATTCAGCACGGGCAAATTCTCCCCCTCTCAAGATATTAGCGCTTTAAAGGCGAAATGGCATCAAACCAGCCTGCTCACCAGCTACGCTCTATCAAAACGCACGAATGTTTTTATTTCAGCGGTCGCTCAGCAATCTCAAGTACGAGATAGCCAGTTAAGCCTTACCAATATCAATGGCTTCAAATACTCCAGCACTAACAGACAAATAGCGATCACGACTGGCTTGCGGATGAAATTCTAAATAATCCCTCTGCCCAATCTCTCGGACGAAACAGTTTAAGCGCACTAAGCAGGTGTTTGCCTTGTGCTCTCGCGCGTGGAACGCGTGACGGCTCAAGGCGAGCCAGAAATTTGTGAATGACTGTGCAAAATAGTAGGGTGACAACGAAACCGGGCTTTTGCAGAGCGTGTACTTTCTTGTGTGGAGTTTAGTCTGGAATTTTTGTTTGGAATCAGCGCGACTGACCATGCAACTGCATCATTGCACGCTCCATTTCGCCTTGTACCACCCATTGCATCACTGCAAGACTGCGGCGAATAGCATCGTCAACTAATGCCTGCTCCTCTTTACGCGGCGGCTTGAGTACGTAATTAACTACGTCAGATTTTTTTTCGTCTATCGCACAATCCCGTGGATGACCAATCCCTAAACGCAAGCGCCAGTATTGCGGAGTTGCCAAATGCGCAGCAATATCTTTTAAACCATTGTGCCCGCCACTGCCGCCACTAAATTTTAATTTAGCAGCGCCAGGCGGCAAATCAAGTTCATCATGCATCACTAGAATTTCAGCAGGAAGAATTTTATGAAAGCGAGCAAGCGCAGTAACTGACTGGCCTGAGCGATTCATAAAGGTCTCTGGCTGTAGTAGCCATACTTCACTGCCATGAAAACGCGCCCGCGCCGCTAAGCCATGAAAACGCGCTTCATGACGTAGCGTTGTTTGCGTCGCGCGGGCAATCGCATCAACCGCCCAAAAGCCGGCATTGTGCCGGGTTGCACTATATTCCGCACCCGGATTGCCAAGGCCGGCAATGAGCTTAATCATAGAAGAATGCCTTAAGAAGCTGCTGGCGCTTCGCCTCCTTCAACAGCAGACGCATTTTCAGCTGCCGACGCGGCTGCAGGGATTGTTGCCGAGACGATCACTGGGTTTTCTTGCTCTAGGTATTGCATCAGTTCAACCCCTTCTGGCAATTTCACGTCTTTTGCATGTAGTGACTGACCGACCCCCATATCGGCCAGATCAAGCTCGATAAATTCGGGCAGATTGGCAGGTAAACAGGTCACTTCGAGTTCATTCATTACATGGGAAAGAATCGCACCATCTAGCTTGACCGCTTTAGAGATATCTTGATTCAAGAAATGCAGAGGCACTTTTTTGTGGAGCTTTTTGCTGGCATCAATACGTTGAAAATCAACGTGCAGCACTAAAGGTTTGAATGGATGATATTGCACATCGCGCAATAATACCGGCTGCGAGGTACTACCAATTTCAAGCTCCAGAATCGAAGAATGAAACGCTTCTTTCTTCAGTGCATGGAAGATCACATTATGATCTAGCTCGATTAATTGTGGCTGGCTATCCGCGCCATAAACAATAGCGGGTGTTTTGCCAGCATTACGCAGACGGCGGCTCGCACCCGTACCCTGCAGGTTGCGCTCAAAAGCGACTATTTTCATATACTTCTCCTAAAAAACCGCCCACGACCAGGCAGAAAAAGAAATCGCGCCCATTACATTTTTAATCGGCGCGCTTCTCATAAAAAAACGATGCAAGCGAATTTTGATTCATTTCGCATCGCTCTTTAGCGCATTTTATGCGCTAAAAAATGGGGCAATTCAATGTTTAACTATCTGCAAAAAGCGACATGACTGAATCACCGCGGCGAATCCGCGAGAATGTCTCAGCCAGCAGGCTTGCGCTTGATAGCTGTCGAATTTTTGCACAAGCACGGGCGTCATCGCGTAACGGAATGGTATCGGCAACCACAAGCTCGTCTAGCTCAGATTCGGCAACTCGTTTGACGGCCTCACCTGACAAAACTGGGTGCGTCGTATACGCAAAAACCTGCCGCGCACCCCGTGTCTTCAATACTTGCGCCGCCTTACATAAAGTGCCAGCGGTATCCACCATATCATCCATGATCACGCAGGTGCGACCCTCTACCTCGCCGATCACATGCATGACTTCCGCAACATTCGCTTTAGGGCGCCGCTTATCGATAATTGCAAGGTCGGTGTTGAGTTGCTTAGCTAATGCGCGGGCACGCACTACTCCGCCTACATCGGGCGACACAACGAGCAAATCTTTGTGGTTTTGCTTACGCAAATCCCCTAGCAGAATTGGCGTCGCATAAATATTATCAACCGGGATGTCGAAAAAACCTTGAATTTGGTCCGCGTGCAAATCCATCGTAATGATCCGGCCAACGCCAGCAATTTGCAGCATATTGGCAACCAGCTTAGCGGAAATCGCAACCCGCGCTGAGCGGGGCCGACGATCTTGGCGGGCATAACCAAAATAAGGAATAGCAGCAGTGATCCGGCCAGCGGAAGCGCGTTTTAGCGCATCGACCATGATCATTAATTCCATTAGGTTATCGTTAGTTGGCGCGCATGTAGGCTGGAGGACAAAAACTTCTTTACCACGCACGTTTTCCTGAATCTCGACTTGAATCTCGCCATCGGAAAAGCGGCTGACCATTGCTTTACCAAGCGGAATACCAAGGATCTTAACTACATCGTGAGCAAGCTTAGGATTAGCATTGCCAGTGAACACCATTAAGCCGTCACTACTCATATATACCTATTCAGGACGGCTCTTCGCGAAATTTTGGCAGGGGAGGAAGGACTCGAACCCTCGCATGCCGGAATCAAAATCCGGTGCCTTGACCAACTTGGCGACTCCCCTACAAACAACAACTTCTAAATCGCTTAAACCTTATCTTTAACTTTTTACGACGCAAAAGCAAGCAACGGGTGGCTGTCAAGACTTGTCGCTACCTGACTATGCCAGCCAGCAGGCAACGCCGCTTGCACCGAGAGGGCTTCATCTTTGCTGAGAAATACCGCAAAAACACTTGCACCTGACCCCGTCATGCGAGCTGGCGCAACAGCTTTAAACCAATCCAACACTTGCGCTACTTCTGCGTATTTTCCGGCAACTACAGCTTGCATATCGTTACGCCCAAAACCGCCAGGCCCTAACGCGCCACTTCGTTGCGCTAGAAAGTCCGCTATTTTGATGACTTTCGTATCCCGTGTCAATTCCCGCGTAGAGAAAATTTCAACAGTCGACACTTGCACGGCCGGCGTCACGACCAAAAAATGGCGCTGCGGTAGCTCGAGAGCCTGCAACTGCTCTCCAATTCCTTGTGCAAATGCATTGTAGCCAAATACAAAAAATGGCACATCTGCGCCTAATGATACAGCCAATTCCTGTAGTTGTGCACGTGATAAATTGAGCTCCCATAACCGGTTCAGCGCAAGTAAGACGCTGGCCGCATCTGAACTACCGCCACCTAGGCCGGCGCCAATCGGTATCTGCTTTTCAAGCCCAATCTCAACCCCCAGGGGACAACGCGCATGCGCCTGCAGCGCGCGCGCTGCGCGCAAGGTCAGATCGGACGCCTCAGACACGCCCGGCACAGGCGCCGCGCGCGTGATGAGTGAATCAGCGCGCACCTTAAAATGTAGCGTATCGCCGTAGTCGAGCAGCTGAAATACCGTTTGTAAAAAGTGATATCCATCCGCCCGGCGACCGGTGATGTGCAAAAAAAGATTCAGCTTGGCAGGCGCCAAACATGAAAAATCAGGCATATGTTTTATATCATTAAATCATTCAATTTCTGTTAACAGGCCTTATCTGCTTCGATTTTGCTTGCCTGATAACGGCCTAGTGCTCAGTTGAGCTTCAACGATCAAGCACAAGCTTAACCTCAATCGATGAATCATCACGCGTTAAATTCATACGTTGCACCCGCACTACAGGCGCCTCTGTATAAGAGAGATAGTCAATCGTCCACCCATCTTGCCGAATCTGCACAGGGCGCTCCCAACCTTCCGGTACCCGCAGCCAATTGCGCAAACCTGTCACCGGCAAGGAAAAACCTAGTGTGGTTTTCATCAACTCATCCGCATTGTCAGCCACCTGTGTCGGCCGATTAGGCAGTTCAAGCACTGCGCCCAAAGCCGATAATTGGACTATAGCCAACGTCTGACCAAGCGGGCTCAGTAAACGCAAGGTCACTGCTTTGCCATCGTCGCGCCAGGCAAAATGCCCATAGATATTGCAGGTTCGGCTATGAACGCCCTTGACCTCTTGGTAGCGCACTGAAAAACGGCCATTGCATGCAAACGATGTGGGTGCAGGGGGCGCAAGCGGTGGCAACGCGCAACCCGCCAGCCACCCTAACAAAATAGCCAATACCGTAAACTTTTTGAGTTGAGATTTGATTGGATATCGCATATCTATTTTTGTTCTTTACTGTCTCATTACCGTTTGATCGAAAAACGTTTTAGCGTTCGCAGCAAGATATCGTTGTTTTCTTCAAGTTTTCTGGCTTTTTTCCAGATTTGTTTGGCCTCTTCCTGCAAACCTTGTATCCATAGGACCTCACCCAAATGAGCGCCAATTTCGGCATTAGGCTGTAGCTGATAAGCGCGACGCAGTAATTTAGCTGCTTGCAGTGGATTGCCAAGTCGGTACTTGACCCAGCCTAAACTATCGATAATGAAAGCATCGTCTGGCGCCAAAGAAGAAGCTTTCTCAATCAGCTTGTCTGCCTCATTAAGCCGTTGACCACGATCTGCCAATGAATAGCCAAGAGCATTATACGCATTGGGATTATCGGGCTGTAACGTCATCAAACGACGCAGTAAATTTTCCATCAGCGTGTAATGGCGATTTTTTTCGGCCATCATGGCGTACTCGTAAAGCAACTCCGGCTCATCTGGATGCGCTTTATGCGCCCGCGCTAGACTTGCTTCGGCCTCGACATAATGCTGCGCCTCAGCCAGCAAGGCACTATCGGTGCGCGCGGCCAATATTTTGACGCGCGGCTCATTGCTTTGCAAATCAGCAAGCAATTTGCGTGCTTCATCGACTTTGCCAGCTTTAGCTAACAGCTGTACGCGGGCAAACAACGCCGGAATGTATTGGCCGCTGGCGGCATTAATTTTGCTTAACCATTGCATGGCGAGCACATCATTCTTTTTTTCGCTGGCAATCTGCGCTAAGTAAATATAGGCCTGCCCGGCATCCAATTCTGGCTTGGTTTTGCGCTTTTCTACGGCATGCACGTATTGTTGCAAATACTGCTGCGCATCGTCATAGTGCTTTTGCTGGATATGAATCAGGGCCAAAGCCATTAACGGGGCAAGATCAGCCGGATTTTGCGCGCGCATTACTTGGAATTCTCTACGGGCCTGATCAAACTCCTGATCGGCTAGATAGAGCTGCGCTAGCGCAATATGCGCATTACGCGATTTTGGATTTTTCTGAGCAAAAGCCCGCATCAACTCAATCGCCTGCTGCCGCTGGAGGGGCCCAAGTTGCCCCAACAATAAGGCGGCAGCTTCATAGTCTGGCTTAAGAGTAAGCGCCTGGCGCAATGATTGCCAAGCTTTGGCTGAGTCATTTAACAAAAGCTGCTGCCGCGCCAGCGCAAGGTGCGCTTCAGGACGCGCCAACTCGCTTTTGAGTAGCGTCTGCAGTAAGTTCAAGCCACTCGCCGGGGCTGGGCTGCGTGCTAACAGTAACTGCAGCGCCAACATCGCCTCCCCTTTATCGTCTGCTGGGACTTTGGCCAGTTCAGCAGCCAAAATAGGCCGCGCTTCATTAAACTTACCGCTTAGTACCAGCAAAGCAGCTTCAAATTGTGCGGCACGCCCAGAATTTGGCTCATATTGGCGCCATAGACGGGCGGCCACCAGCGCATCAGATGGGCTCTGCGCACCCAATGCGATTTCTGCCGCTCGCTGAGCCATACGAGGATCATGGGTAGTACGCGTCAGTTCAAGATAAGTCTGATAAGCAGGCGCAGGCTGCCCCCGCTGTAGCGCAATCTCAGCCGCCAGGACCAAGAACATAATCTGGCTTGTCAGCTTAACTGCCGGCAGTGTTCTGTACGCGTCAAGCGGCGCTGGCAAGCCGGCGACGACGCTCTCTTCGCCTGAGATGGCGGTTGCACGCGCATTTACGCTGAAGGGAGCCGCCCATACGGCGGTTGCCAGCACCATTACGCCAATCGAATACGCCACGCGCGGCAGAGCCGTACGCTCAGATCGATACATCAACAACTGTGTAAGAAAAATATTCATGAGTCTCCAGCGGCAATCTGATTGAAGAATTGTAACGCGATCAACCGACAAGAATCGGATAAAATTTGGCTTAACCTAATCCATCTTGCACTATGCCAGAATTACCAGAAGTAGAAGTTACCCGCCGCGGCATCATGCCATATATAACGAATCAACGAATTCAACGCGTCGTGGTGCGTACTGCCAAGCTGCGCTGGCCCGTGCCAACGCAGCTTGGCACCTTGCTTAACGATGGCTTAATTAAGCATGTTGAGCGGCGTGGTAAATATTTATTGCTTGAGCTAGAAAACGGCTGGCTACTGATTCATCTCGGCATGACCGGGACTTTGCGTATCCTGTCGCGTGGCACGGCCAGCGAGAGCCAGCTCTTGCCAACGGACCGACACGATCATATCGATTGGATCTTCGATAAATGTATGCTGCGTTTTCGGGACCCACGGCGTTTTGGCGCGGTTTTGTGGCATCCGCACAATGCTGGACCCGTCTTGCTACACCCATTATTAGCCAAGTTAGGTATTGAGCCACTATCGGCTGATTTTAATAGCGCGCTTTTTCACCGCCTAACACGCGCGCGCAGCACGCCTATCAAGCAGATCTTGCTAGCGGGTCAGATTGTCGTGGGGGTGGGTAATATCTATGCCTCAGAGAGTTTATTCCGCGCGGGCATTCATCCAGCAACTGCGGCTGGACGTATTTCAGTTAAGCGTTATGAAAAACTCGTCACTGAGATCCGTGCAACATTGGCCGAAGCCATTGAAAAAGGCGGCAGCACGTTGCGCGATTTCGTTGGTAGCGACGGCGCGCGAGGTTATTTTCAGCTGGACTATTTCGTTTACGGCCGTAGCGGTGAGCCGTGCCGCAACTGTGGCGCGCCCATTCGCCAAATTATGCAACAGCAGCGCTCCACTTATTATTGTCCGCGCTGCCAGCATTAAACAATAAATGATCCAGCAGCGGATAGTATCCAAGCCCTTCATTTGATTTTTTTACAATTCATCCACTCCCTCAATGATTTCGATTGCAGAATTCGCTCCTCGCCTGATTACTTGGCAACGTCAATCTGGACGCCACGATTTGCCGTGGCAGCACGACGACCCTTATTGTATTTGGCTATCTGAAATCATGCTGCAACAGACGCAAGTGTCAACTGTGATTGCCTATTATCTACGGTTTATTGAGCGCTTTCCTAATCTGACGGCATTAGCCAATGCGCCGCTTGATGAAGTGATGGCCTTATGGAGCGGACTAGGTTATTACTCGCGCGCACGCAATCTGCATCGTTGCGCACAACAGCTGGTGGCCGAACATGATGGTCATTTCCCAAACGATGTCAATACACTCATCACATTACCGGGTATTGGCCGTTCAACGGCGGCAGCCATTGCTGTTTTTGCCTTTGGCGCGCGCGCAACCATTCTGGACGGCAATGTGAAGCGCGTACTGGCCCGCGTTTTTGGAATTGAAGGCTTTCCTGGCGAAAAACAGATTGAGAACGCAATGTGGAAATTAGCAGAGTCGCTATTGCCGCTCTACTCTGGCCAAGATAAAGTCAGCAACAACCTCGCAATCAAAGCGTATACCCAAGGTTTAATGGACTTTGGCGCTACTTTATGTGTACGTGGTCGTCCTGCTTGTGCACGCTGTCCCTTTCAAAGCGGTTGCGTAGCTTATCTTAGCGGCCGTGAAAAAACATTGCCAACGGCCCGGCCCAAAAAAATCAAACCTATGCGGCGCACGCTAATGCTCATTCTATGTAACGGTGATGCCGTACTGCTTGAGCGCCGCCCTCCCGCAGGCATCTGGGGTGGTTTATGGAGCCTGCCAGAAGCCACGGATGATGCCACTCTGGCCGCTTATGCAGCGCGCTTCGGCGTGCTTGGCCCTTTGACCGCGCTGCCTTCGATCATCCACACCTTTACGCATTTTCAGCTCACCATAGAACCTAGGCTGGCGGCACTTCCCTCCTCTACTGCAACTGCCGCAGCAGTGGCCGACGCCAACCAAGCTTGGGTCTCAGCAGATGACGTCCAAGCTTATGGTTTGCCCGCACCAGTACGACGGATATTGGACAAATTGCAGAGTGAAGCTCAGGCGGATATTTTGCCTTTCTGCTAAATTAACAATTGATGCGGGGCATTCATATCCATCACTTCAGATAACGCTGACAGCCATGCACGCGCTGGCAGCCGCCATTTCTTTTCAAGCACACGCGCATGGGCGGCCAGCGCATCCCAATCAAAGGCCAGCGGTGGACCACTAAAAGCAAGCGCTACCCGATTACCATCATGAACTATAGGCAAAGCCACCACGCGCCCCTCAAAAGCTTCACGTAAACTACGCATATTGCGCGCAAAGCTAGGATGGTCGCCGAACAAATTGACGGTTAAGATGCCCGGCGCAGCCAAACAAGAACGGCAAGCACGGTAAAATGCTGTACTCTCAAGTACCGGGCCATGTGCAGTTGCGTCATATAAATCGACTTGCAAAATACCGATGGCACCATAGTGAGATGAATCATGAACAAAATCCCAAGCATCAGATTCAATCACCGATAAGCGCTCATCGTTAGCGGGTAGCTCGAACATGGTACGCGCAGCAAGCACAACAGCCGGATTCAATTCAACTGCCGTGACCCGTGAAGCTTGGCAGTATCGGTAGCAAAATTTGGTTAATGTTGCCGCCCCTAAACCCAGTTGCACAATATGCGCAGGCGGATCAAGAAAGAGCAGCCACGCCATCATCTGCTGCGCATATTCGAGTTCAATCCGCGTTGGCGCACGCAATCGCATCGCGCCCTGCACCCATTGAGTGCCAAAATGCAAATAACGCACGCCCCCTTCCTCAGAAAAAGTAACGGGTGCAAAACGCGGGGTTTGCGGGTAACGTAAGCTACGTTTATTAGAAGTTGTCATGCAAAATTTCACGCCAGGCGCGCAGTTTTTGTTCAAATGAGAGCGCAGCATAAGCTGGGCTTGAAGAGGGCAAAGCCAATGTCTGATAACCCGCCGCGCACAGCACTGGCGCAAAGCGGCCCGCGGTTTTGCCATTAAAGCAGATTTTCTCAAGGGCCGGAGCCAACTGCTGCAAACCAGCAAAATCATTGGGCGCCGCCTGGCGGATCGCGGTATCGAGGCTACCCTTGCGCTGACAAGCCGCCAGTACATCCCAAAGACCGATCCGATAAGTTAGCAGGCGCTCAAGACGAGCCGGATAAGTCAGTTCTGTGAGTGGTTCATTGAGCAATTCACTCAATAAACGCCAAAATTGATTGCGTGGATGTGCATAGTATTGTGTTGCCAGCAGGGATGCTTCGCCAGGAAAGCTCCCCAAAATAAGGATGCGTGTATCGTTTGCGAGCACAGGTGGAAAACCATATAACATTATCCGGTTTCACCTATTATGCGTAGCAAGGCGTGTCCATAATGCTGCCAGCATACATTCAGTGACGAGCAAAGGCTCGCCAGCATGCATAAAAATCGAACGGCGCGCAACACATGGCTGCGCGTCGATCGACGGCAGAGCCGGTAATAAACCTAGCGCCGGTTGAGCAAGGCACCGCCTAACAAAACGCTGGAGTGGATCGCGCCTTCCAACTGGCCGGCTGGCCAGCGCCGAGCGTTGAATCGCGCCACCGTACAATAGCTCAGACAGTGAGCGCGTATGTAACTGGCGAATCCCGCCCCAAACACTACGGCTTGCGACCAACGGCACAATACTACGCGCGGCAATAAAAGGTTCTCCCTCTACCAGCAGTAGCACCTCGCGCGCCCATACACGTTGACGGGCACGTGTCTTTAAACAATGCGCTTCACTCGCCCAAACAAAATCAACTGTTTCGCGCACGACCTGCACGTCTACCCTGCCCAATGTTTGCAAACGACGCGTCAACGAGCCACCGCGCGTCAGCCAATCTTTCTGATCAGCAGAAAAAGCCGGGCGCGGCAGCACTCGCCAGTGTGCATTGGACACATTAAAAGGCATGGGCATCAAACGGATAAAACTGTTTAGCTGCGCTCCAGCCCTTCCAATAACAACGTGTTAGCGCGTTTTACATAGTCCGCCGGATCGTTTAGCGCGCCCCCTTCGGCCAACATTGCTTGGTCGAAAAGCAAATGACACCAGGCATCAAAACTGGCTTGTTCAGCATTCAAACGCTTAATCAATGCATGCTCTGGATTAATTTCTAGAATTGGCCTCGATTCAGGTGCTTTTTGGCCCGCCGATTTTAATAGGCGTTGCAAATAGCCACTCATCTCGTTTGCATCGGCAATTAAGCAAGAGGGTGAGTCAGTCAGCCTGAATGTAACACGCACATCTTTTGCCTTGTCTTTCAAGACCTCTTTCATTTTTTCGACCACCGGCTGCAATGACTCGCTGGTTTTTTCTTGCTCTTTTTTCTCATCATCGCTTAACGTGCCTAGATCAAGATCGCCGCGCGCTACGCTGCTCAGTGGCTTATCTTGGAAGTCGTTTAAGAAAGAGAGCATCCATTCATCTACCCGGTCCGTCAGCAATAATACTTCGACTCCTTTGTTGCGAAATACCTCAAGGTGTGGGCTATTGCGCGCTGCCTGCCAGCTATCTGCCGTGACATAATAAATTTTGCTCTGGCCTTCTTTCATGCGTGCCACATATTCTGCCAAAGTGACCGTCTGAGCTGCTGTATCAGTGGCTGTGCTGGCAAACCGCAAAAGTTGCGCAATTCGATCGCGATTGGCATGATCTTCGCCCATTCCTTCTTTCAATACCTGACCAAATTGCTGCCAGAACACCGTATATTTTTCCGCATCTGTCTCAGCGAGCTCTTCAAGCATGGATAACGCGCGCTTAGTCACACCATCTCGAATTGCCTTAACGTCACGGCTTTCCTGCAAAATTTCACGTGAGACATTCAATGGTAAGTCGTTTGAATCGACCACGCCGCGAATAAAACGTAAATACGTAGGCAATAATTGCTCTGCATCGTCCATCACGAAGACGCGCTTGATATACAGTTTTAACCCACCACGCTGATTACGGTCCCCTAGATCGAAAGGCGCTTGAGCAGGGACATATAAGAGCTGCGTATATTCATTGCGGCCCTCAACGCGATTATGTGTCCAGATCAACGGCTCTTGTTGATCATGCGACAGATGCTGATAAAAATTCTTATACTGGGTTTCATCAATATCGCTTTTTGCGCGTGCCCATAGAGCGCTTGCCTGGTTGATCGTTTCGTCCTCGTCACGGCGTACGGTTTCTTGCTTTTCTTGATCCCATTCTTCCTTGGCCATCAGAATCGGCAGGGCAATATGATCCGAATATTTTCTGATGATCGATTTCAAGCGCCACGCAGACAGAAAATCATCTTCGCCTGCGCGCAGATGCAAGGTAATGGACGTACCGCGTGCGGTCCGTTCAATAGCGTCTATACTAAACTCGCCATCTCCTGTACTTTGCCAGCGGACTCCTTCAGCAACTGGCAAGCCAGCGCGGCGCGATTCGACTGTGATCTGGTCAGCAACGATAAAACCGGAATAAAAACCCACGCCAAATTGACCAATCAGCGCCGCATCTTTTTGCTCATCGCCAGAAAGTTTGGCAAAAAACTCTTTGGTACCGGAGCGAGCAATCGTGCCAAGGTTGGCAATTGCCTCCTCGCGGCTCATGCCAATCCCATTATCGTCAATTGTGATGGTGCGCGCAGCGGCATCATATGAAATGCGAATACGTAAATCCGCATCACTCTCATAAAGTGACGCATCTGCAATGGCTTCAAAGCGTAGTTTGTCCGCGGCATCTGACGCGTTTGAGATCAATTCGCGCAGAAAAATTTCTTTATTGCTATAGAGTGAGTGAATCATCAACTGCAGAAGCTGCTTTACTTCTGCCTGAAAGCTTAGGGTTTCTTGCGTCATTGTCAAAATCCTTAAGGGCTGTTAAATTGATATTAATTGATCGTGCCAAATAGTGGAGGCGCTTTTCCGTATTTCAAGAGAGAGATTAGATAAGCGCGCACATGAAATGCCAGCACAAGCAGCAAGCCAGGTTGGTGGGCTACTGCAATAACATTTTTGCGTTAGTTGGCCTATTTTAATGGCTCTTGCCACATTGTCGTACAATTATTCCATCACATTCGCCTATACTTATTATCTCGGCGCTGTCGGCCAAATTCAACATTATCGGATATTCTTTGATGAGTCCACGTGAAATTCAAGGCATGCTGCTTGGCTTGCTAAGCGTTATTCTTTTCAGCATAACGTTACCGATGACACGCATTACCATTATGGAAATTCATCCATTACTCAATGGGCTTGGGCGTTCATTCATAGCGGCGATACCTGCAGCCATCTTACTGGCCTGGCGCCGGGAAAAATGGCCAACTAAACAACAAATGAAGGGGCTAGCCGTTGTCGCCTTAGGCGCAATTATAGTGTTTCCGGTATGTACTGCCTGGGCTATGCGTACCCTGCCTGCCTCGCACGGCGCGATTGTCAATGGACTACAACCCTTATGCGTTGCCATCTATGCAGTGTGGTTCGCCCGTGAAAAACCCTCCCGTACATTTTGGCTATGCTCAATCATAGGCAGCACACTCATTATCACCTATGCAATGCGCGCAAGTGGCGGCACGTTAATGGCCGGGGATATCTTCATGTTGATTGCCGTTGTTTTTGGCGCGCTCGGCTATACAGAAGGGGGTCGCCTGGCTAAGCAAATGGGTGGCTGGCGAGTAATTTGTTGGGCCTTGGTTATCTCCGCTCCAGTGCTAGTCATACCGGTTACTTTGCTGGCTTGGCACCATACGGGCCCAATTTCTCTTAAATCCTGGCTGGCTTTTGGCTATGCTGCGCTTATTTCGCAGTTTTTTGGTCTTTTTATATGGTACGCGGGCCTTGCGTTAGGCGGTATTGCGCGGGTTAGCCAAGTGCAACAGTTACAGGTATTTTTCACGCTGGCTTTTTCTACCTGCTTTTTTGGCGAGGAAGTTGGCTCGGACACTTGGCTTTTTGCCGCAGCGGTTGTCTTCATGCTTGCACTTAGCAGTCGCACGCGGATTGCAGCATTACCACCAAGCAGCATCACTCCTGCACAAAAGATTGCGCACAACTAGGGGCAAAGTTAACCCACGCCTTTTAAGAAAATTTTCTAATGCCCGAACCATTAAAATTATTACAAACCAATCAGCTGTGTAAGCAGTATGGCCATGTCGTTGCATTAGCTCCAACTGATTTGGCCGTATCGCAAGGGGAATTTCTAACCTTACTCGGCCCTTCGGGCTCAGGTAAAACAACGCTGCTGAGCTTGATTGCAGGATTATTACAGCCCGATGGCGGCAACATTTATATCGGTGGTATCGATGTCACTAACAAGGCGCCGTATGAAAGGGATATTGGTGTAGTTTTTCAAAACTATGCGTTATTTCCGCATATGACCGTGGCAGAAAATATTGCCTTTCCTCTTAAAATGCGCAAAGTGAGCGCGCGCGAGATTCAGCAAGCCGTTGCACGCATACTTGAGCTTGTCGAGCTGCCGCATGTGGCTGAGCGCTTCCCGCGTGAATTATCCGGCGGTCAGCAACAGCGCATCGCACTCGCTCGCTGTATGGTGTATCGCCCGTCCATTATTTTGATGGATGAACCTCTCGGCGCATTAGATAAAAAATTGCGCAACCAAATGCAGCTGGAGATTAAACGCATCCATCGCGAGCTTGGCACAACGATCCTTTATGTCACGCATGATCAAGAGGAAGCGATGACCATGTCGGATCGCATTTGCTTAATGAACGGGGGCAAGATCGAGCAATTGGGTACGCCTATTGAGCTTTATTTTTGCCCACAGACCGCTTTCGTGGCAGATTTTATTGGCGAGTCCAATTTATTGCCAGCGCGCGTCAGCCAAGTCGCTGGTGAAGCCGTGCATTTCAGCTTCAACGGTATGAGTGGGGGCGGCATTGCCACCTCCAATGGCAAGCCGGTCACGCCTGGCAGCCACATTGAGGTCATGATTAGGCCGCAACATTTGCGCGTCAGCACAGAGAGCGACTTAAACGAAAACCGAATTGAAGCCATGCTCACTGATTTCGTGGTCACTGGCGCCACCAGCAAATCGTACCTATCGGCCCCAAGGGACACGCAACTCATCATTGCAGAGCTAACCCAGGGCCACCGCTCACCTCGCCTTCAAGGTGAGAAACTTACGTTGACCTGGAATGCAGCGGATGCGATCGCAATTCCACAAGACCCAATGGGCATTGAGGTCTAATGAAACAAAAAGAGTCTTCCTGGCAAGTTCGAGCAGCCTCCAGGCTACTCACCGCACAGTATTGGCCCAAGCTATTTAGACTATTGAGTAGCCCAAAATTTTATCTCGGCGCACCCATTATCATTTATCTGCTGGTGACGCTGGTGTTACCCATCACCCAGTTGTTCAGTCTAAGCTTTCTGCCTGAAGGAGAATTAGGGCTGACCCATTACAGCCGGCTCTTTTTGTCGCCAGTCTACCTGCAAGTGCTTGCCATCACCTTCAAAACAGCCGCCTATACCACTTTGCTTGCTGTCGTGGGAGGATATCCAGTTGCCTATCTGATTACTTTTGCGCCCCCAAAGTTTAAGAGTTCGTTGCTGTTTTGGGTTTTGTTGCCATTTTGGACAAGCTTTCTCGTGCGCACCTTTGGTTGGATGGTACTGCTTGGCCGCAATGGTATGCTCAATCAGATGCTGGCCCTCACCAAGGTGACAGACGCCCCACTCAATTTACTCTATCACTTTCCAGCTGTCCTAACTGGCATGGTGCATGCAATGATGCCGCTGGCCATTTTGACCATGCTGTCGGTCATGAAAAATATTGACCGCACCCTGCCTCGTGCTGCATTAACACTGGGCGCAAAACCCGCTAGAGCATTCTGGACCGTGTATTTTCCACTTTCTTTGCCAGGCGTAGCGGCAGCAGCGCTGATGGTATTTGTCACGTCGATTGGCTTTTTTATCACGCCAGCGCTGTTAGGTGGGCGTAAAGAAATCATGATGACGCAAATTATCATGGACCAAATTCAGAGTACGCTCAATTGGGGATTTGCTGGTGCTGTTTCAATGCTGCTGCTGGTGGCAGTGTTAGCCGTTTTTTTCTTATATAGTCGGCTCATCGGGCTTTCAAGTTTAGCCGGAGAAAGGACCACGACCACTCAGCAAGCGGCTAGCCCCACCCATCTCAGGATACGACTTGCTGGCTACTGGATCCTTGAACGTTTGGCCGATATTTTTGATGGTTTGGGTAGTCTGTGGCGCCATACGGTTTCTTGGAGAACACAAACCTACGTCAAAAATCCTGCAAAAAACCGGCATCTCTCCGGCAAACAAGGATGGGCGCTGCGGATCGCTGCGCTGGCTATGCTGGCATTCTTGATGGCTCCGATACTCGTGATGATTCCAATCTCTTTCACTGAAAGCCGAGCAATCGATTGGCCCCCTCGAGGGTTTTCCTTACAGTGGTATGAAGCTATCTTTCATTCGCCCAATTGGAGCCATGCCGCTATACGTTCCATCTTGATTGGCATAAGCACGGGATTTTTATCGATGCTGATTGGCGCACCTGCCGCTTTTTTGCTCTCTCGCTCAGGTTTTCGCTGGAAAGTAGCACTGCTGGGTTTTATTCTAACGCCGATGATTGTGCCAAGGATGATTCTAGCGATTGGTTTCTTTTATCTTTTCGCTAAGCTAGGCTTAGTAGGCTCCATGTTTGGCTTGGTGTTAGGCCACACGACCATTGCGCTTCCCTATGTCGTCATCACAATCATAGCGGTTCTTAAAAATTATGATACCCAGCTTGATGCGGCAGCTCAAAGCCTGGGGGCTAACCGGTTTAAGACTTTACGTTATATCACTTTTCCGATTTTATCCGCTGGCTTAGCCTCAGCGTTTTTGTTTGCCTTTGCCACTTCATTTGATGAATTGACGATTGCACTTTTTGTCACGGGTGGTCTCAGTGCAACGCTGCCTAAGCAGTTTTGGGACGAGATTACATTAAACGTCTCTCCGACGATTGCAGCCGTTTCAACTTGCCTGTTTTTCTTCGTGGCGATTATTATTGGATGTGCGGATCGGTTGCGCCGGCGTAGTGTGCGGTGAAGGCCTTTACTCGTTAACCTGCAGATCCGCCCGGACGTCACTGGCGAGGGCAATAAAATATCCCTCATGCGCATATCTCTGTTTAAATCCACCCTCATCCTGCTCGTAATACAAAATTATAGAGTGCAGAATAGGAATTAACGCAGATCGCGTGTTGTTATTGATAAAGATTCGCGCACTTTTTGCGCAAACTGGTAACATCGCGGCGATTTGAACGCTTTTTGGAGTCATCCTCATGCAAGACCGTACCACGCTTACTCAATTTTTAATTGAACAACAACGCCAACACAATAGTCTCCCCGCCGATTTACGGCTCTTAATCGAGGTCGTTGCACGAGCGTGCAAAATGATCGGCCATTATGTCGGTAAAGGTGCGTTAGGCAGTGTACTAGGCAGCGCCGGCAGCGAGAATGTGCAGGGCGAAGTGCAAAAAAAGCTCGATGTGATTTCAAATGATATTCTGCTCGAAGCCAATAAATGGGGGGGCAGCCTCGCCGCCATGGCATCCGAGGAGCTTGAGCATATTCACCTGATTCCGCACCATTACCCTAAAGGTGAATACTTGCTGTTGTTTGATCCACTTGATGGCTCATCGAACATCGATGTCAATGTGTCAATTGGCACAATTTTCTCGGTCTTGCGTTGCACAGATAAAACCCAGCCGCCTACCGAGCAATCATTCTTACAAGCAGGTACGCAGCAAGTTGCTGCGGGTTACGTTGTGTATGGCCCACAAACTGTGTTTGTGCTCACCACAGGTCACGGCGTACACTGCTTTACGCTTGATCGCGAACTGGGTTCATGGGTCCTTACGCAAAGCAATATGCGTATCCCGCAAACAACTCATGAATACGCCATCAATGCCTCAAATGCACGGCATTGGTATCCGCCGGTACAACGCTATGTCAATGAGCTACTGATGGGCAAAACTGGGGTGCGTGAGCAAGATTTTAATATGCGCTGGGTCGCTTCGATGGTGGCTGATGTGCACCGTATTTTGAATCGCGGCGGTATTTTTATGTATCCGGCCGACCAGCGCGATCCTGCCAAACCTGGCAGGCTGCGCCTGATGTATGAAGCTAATCCGATCGCTTTTATCGTGGAACAGGCACAAGGCGCTGCAACCAATGGTCAGCAGCGCATTCTTGAGGTCACCCCAACTCAACTACACGAACGGGTGGCCGTTTTCCTTGGGTCAAAAAATGAAGTTGATCGTGTAACACGTTATCACCACGAAATGCTTTGAGTGGTTTGAGGCGCGGAGCTAACACCGGATAAGTGGCGCTGGCCGTCGGCTTCCACATAAAGCGCGGGCATGCCCATCATTTGCCTATAGGGATCCGTGTGACGCTTTGTCTGCCGCGGGTCCCAACACCCCTTCCGGCAGCCATGTCAGCAGCAAGTCCTTGTGGACCCTTGCCCGGCGCACATGATGGGTTTTCATGAAAGATAGAGGCCATGTACGCCAGGCAGCAAGCCTGCGAGCGCCTGCGTAAAGATAAGACCATATGGATTTTCGCTAAAAATCGGTCTACAGAAATTATAACGTTCAACTAAGTTGCTGCGGCACTTCACTATTAAATTTTGCATCTTGGCGAGCTCAGTACATTTGACGTTGTAAATAGCAATCTCAATCAAACCTTGAAACTGCCTAGCTTTATCTCAAGCACAATAGGCGCACAGGCATCTCATAAGTTTCGAAAAATTTATCATAACGCGTCTATTTATACTAGTTAAACTGGTATAATTTTTTCTTTAGCATTTAAACTTAGTTCTACGAGGACTTCTATGTCCATTATTTCCCACCCCCATGACAAATTTTTTAAAGGAAGTCTCAAAGAAAAACAAATTGCGCTCGATTTTCTGAAAGCCCATTTGCCTGCCAATATCTATCAACAGCTTGACCTCAGCACTCTGCGAGCCATTGATAAAAGTTATGTCAATGCTGAGCTGCGTG
Source organism: Mycoavidus sp. SF9855 (assembly GCF_024582735.1). Lineage (NCBI taxonomy): Bacteria > Pseudomonadati > Pseudomonadota > Betaproteobacteria > Burkholderiales > Burkholderiaceae > Mycoavidus > Mycoavidus sp. SF9855. The sequence continues at coordinate 583,158 of NZ_CP102085.1, read as the reverse complement.
AAGCACATAGCGATATGGTCTATGCTTGCCAAATCAATGGCAAAGCAGGTTATATCCCCATCTTGCTACTGCTTGAGCATCAATCTACCGCCAGCAAACATATGGCTTTTAGACTGCTGCAATACACTTTAAATTTAATGGACGATCATTTAAAAGCTGGCCACGACTCTCTCCCATTAGTCTTGCCGATATGTCTTTATCATGGCGCCGTATCTCCCTATCCATATTCAACAGATATCTTTGAAGACTTTGATGATGTTGAGATGGCAAGAGCGCTAGTCTTCAAACAATTTAAGCTCATTGATTTGACGACGCTGCCTGTTGATACCTTGAAACAGCATGGGGTAGCGGCACTGATGGAATTACTTTTTAAGCATTATCGGGCACGCGATTTTATTGAAACAATTCGGCAGCTTGCAGACCAAGGCACCTTGAAGATGGCGATATCTCATACGACAGAGTCATATTTTTTTGCTATGCTAGAGTATATTGGTTCACATGAACAAGGGCAGCAACCGCAAAAAGCGGAAGATTTATTTAAGCTACTAAGCACAGTATTACCTGAGAAGCGGGAGAGTATAATGACTTTTAACGAACAATTACGGCAAGAAGGTAGACAAGAGGGGCGGCAGGAAGGTAGGCAAGAAGGTGAACGCCAGAAAGCCCTCGCTATTGCTAAAAAAATGCTAGCCGAGGGATCAGAATTTGCTTTTGTTAAAAAGGTAACCGGTCTTTTTGACGACGACATCAAAAAAGTAGCGCCCCAGCATTAAATACTCTCAGCACGCTTTAACCGGGCGGCCAACCACAAGCCTGATTAAACCTTCAGTAATCCCTGCCGCCGCGCGTGCTTGCGGCGAAATACGGCTATGCGTGGTAGTGGCTCGTGCGCGTATCACCCAGGTTGCCAGTAATTGAACACCGCTGTGTTTCATCTCTATTACACGACAAGCATTCGCGCGTTTTGCTTCAGATGTGGCGGTCCATTGAATTCTGTACGCAAGCTGCCGGCACGAACCGCCAGCGTATCAAAATTCAAATTATCCATCATAGGTCAACACCCTTTATTTATTCCACTGACAATTGCAAATGTAATTGCGAAAACGCTTTTTCACCATCGGAACCGGCATCGCGCTCACTCAGTGCCGCGGGGGCAAGTCGCGCCAATTCGAGGCTGTTCAAGTAATCCGGCGTAATATCATCGGTTAGATAATGGCCATCAAAACAGGCTGCTTCAAAAGACGTGAGCGCCGGGTTCAAGTCGCGCACAGCTTGTTTCATCGCCGTCACGTCCTGATAAATGAGTTGGTCTGCGCCAATGATGCGCGCCACTTCTTCATCGCTACGGCCATGGGCAACAAGCTCACCTCGGGTTGGCATATCAATGCCATAGACATTTGGAAATTTAACCGGGGGCGCCGCAGAGGCAAAGATAACCTTGTTGGCGCCCGCATCGCGCGCCATTTGTACGATTTCATGACTGGTCGTGCCGCGTACAATTGAGTCATCGACAATCAGCACGTTACGTCCTTTAAACTCAACCGGCATTGCATTTAGCTTTTGGCGCACCGACTTTTTGCGCACTGCCTGGCCTGGCATGATAAAAGTGCGGCCTACGTAACGGTTTTTAAAAAACCCTTCACGGTATTCAATGCCAAGCCGATTTGCCACTTGCATCGCCGCCGGCCGGCTTGAATCAGGAATCGGCATCACCACATCAATATCCCCTGCCGATATCACCCGCGCAATTTTTTTCGCTAGATAATCGCCCATGCGCAACCGAGCATTATAGACGGGCACTCCATCCAGACAAGAATCCGGCCGCGCCAAATACACATACTCGAAAATACAAGGATTAAGGCTGGCCTCAAGCGCGCACTGATGGTTATAAAAATCGCCGTCAAGGCCAATAAAAATCGCTTCGCCCGGCGCCACATCGCGCACCAACTCAAAGCCAATACCTTCAAGCGCAACCGATTCAGATGCGCTCATCCATTCGGTGCCCTGCTCAGTTTCACGCTTACCGATACAGAGCGGACGAATACCGTAAGGATCACGAAATACCAACAAGCCATAACCCGCGATAAGTGCGACAATCGCATATGAGCCACGTACGCGCCGGTGTACCCCGCTGACTGCTTTAAACAGCATAGCAGGATCCAACGAATAGCCCGCGCTCGCCATTTGCAATTCATGCGCGAGCACATTGAGCAAAACTTCTGTATCAGAATGGGTATTAATATGACGCCGGTCAATCCGAAACAGCTCGTCTTTTAATTGCCGGGAATTCGTCAAATTGCCGTTATGGGCCAAAATAATACCGTATGGCGCATTGACATAAAAAGGCTGCGCCTCTTCTTGGCTGCTGGCCGAACCTGCCGTTGGATAGCGCACCTGACCAATGCCGCAGGTGCCAGGCAAGGCACGCATATTGCGCGTGCGAAAAGCATCGCGCACCATCCCATTGGCTTTATGCATATAGAAAGTATTGCCATTTGCCGTGGCAATACCAGCCGCATCCTGACCACGATGCTGCAACAAGAGCAAACTGTCATACAGCAACTGGTTAACAGGAGATTTTGAAACTACACCTACAATGCCACACATGGCGGGTCCCTTCAAATGACACCAATTATTACTTGCATTCTTGTTTTAGAACACCTACCCTGACTTGCTAACACCCGCTTGTTGCTTTCTTAGCAACTTTTAGCAACCAGGTAGTTATTTTACTTCATTCGGGGTAGGCGCGCACATAACGCGCTAGCGAATCAGGCAGCAGGTGCTTCATGAGGGACACGCCTGATTGCACATAAGGCCGTAGCAACGCCTCGCGCCAAAACCGCTGCTGTGGCAAATCGGTCATACTGGCCATAGCCGCCAACACCACCACCAGTACAAAGCCGCGCAATAAACCAAATAGTACGCCCAATGATGCGTTGAGCGAGCCTAGTCCAATCGCGCCGACTAATCGGTTTGATAAGGCATTGAGCACATTTGCGGCGAGCAGTACAGCCATCACCAGCAGAGCAAATGCCAACAAAAACTGTGTCAACTCGCCACCCGGCAAGTGCGCCGGCAGATAAGGCGCAACCCCGTTTACACACTTGGCAGCAATGATAAAAGCAGCAATCCAACCAATTAAACCAAAGATTTCAGCAACTAAACCCCGCCATAGACCACGCAAGGCCGAAAGGCCAAGCACGAGCAACACGGTAAAGTCGAATACGGTTAGCATGAGCACCTCTATTTAAGTGTTGGTTTACCAGTTTTGACCTTCATCTGCGCCAGACCTAGCTCACGGATGCGCTTGCTAGCTGCCTCAGCACTCACGCGATCATTAAATGGCCCAGCTCGCACGAGCAGTTGTTGGCTGCCGTTAGCCAGCTTTTTACGCTCCACATAAGCGGGTATGTTAGCTGCTTTTAAGCGCGCAATCCATGCGCGGGCGCGCGGCTCATCATATAAAGTGCCTAACTGAACCGCGAAGCGATTGCTAGGCGCACTGCCGGCAACTCCATTTGTGGTCTGAGGGCTGGCTTTTATACGCGGGTTAACAGGTGCAGAAGGCGCCGTGGCCGCACGCCTTGCGTCCGTCACATTGACAGGCTTTGAAGAATGAGTCGCCGTAACCAGCGGCATATTCGTTACGGTAGGGGGCGAAGCTGGCTTACGAGTTGGCTGAGCGGACCGGCTAGACGCAACGGACAGTATATTCGGTGCAGCCTTGGCCGCTAGACTCGTTGGATTAGGAATAGATTTTTGGGCAGTGGGAAGCGACTCAGGCAAGCGCGAACGAACACCAGATACAGCTGTATCTATGCCCAACGCTGTCGCCGGTGTTATTTTAGTCGGCGCAGCCACGTGAATTGCGATGTCATCAACGTGTGGCCTAGGGCCCGGCTCGAGCACTTTAGACAAAACCACAATGGCGACAGCCACCAGGACTACCGCTCCCAGCAAACGACGACGCGCTCGCCGCTTTTCTAGCAGCAGCGGATCTAGTAGAGCCTCTTGCCCAGTGCGGCGAGCACTGCGTTCACGCTGCGCAGCTTTCTCGCGAGCCAATGCGGCCTTATCCGCGCGGCTCGCTCGCCCGCTAGATGCGTCGCGCGTATCATAGCCCGCACTGCGGCGGCTGTTCTCTTTGTTACCGAACGAGAAAAGTCCCATAAATGGCTTAAACCGCCTTACTTGTATCGTAAAATTTTGGAAGGTCGACCGGTTTATAGCTGGCGTTGTCGATATGCAATGACATCAGCCACCGTGTAGAAAGATCCAAAAACGATAATTCTATCATTCTCCGCGGCATTCGCTAATGCCTTTGCGTAAGCTTGCGCCGGTGTAGCAAAACATTCGATGCGGCGAGGCACATTGGTGGCCGCGGTACGATTCTGATCAACCGCCTGTATTTCATGCAATAGCGCCTCGATCATGGCTGCTGGCGCTGCACGTGGCGTGGGCAGATCAGTGATATACCAGTAATCAATTTCGCCCTTAATCCGCTGCAGGACGGCAGCAATATCTTTATCCTCCATGGCGCCAAATACTGCATAGGTATACGGAAAAAATCCCATATTACTTATATTTTCTGCGAGCGCCGCCACGGCATGCGGATTATGTGCAACATCCAACACCACTGCCGGCTTGCCAGGCAGTACCTGGAAGCGGCCGGCTAATTCAACCCTGGCTAGGCCAAGCCGAATCTCTTGCGCGGCGACCGGCAGTCTGTCGCGCAGTGCTTCAAGCGCCGCCAACGCCGCTGAGCTATTGAGCAATTGATTCGCGCCTCGCAATGCCGGATAAGCAAGCGCCGCCCGCGATAAGGTACGGCCGGTGTAACACCACTGCTGACGCTCATTACCCGCTTGCGCCTGATAACCAAAATCACGGCCAACCAGCCATAAATCTGCGCCAATGCGCTGAGCGTGGTCAATTAAACTGCGCGGCGGTAATGGATCGCCGCAAATTGCCGGTTTGCCAGGGCGGAAGATACCCGCCTTTTCAAAGCCAATTTTCTCGCGCGTGTCACCAAGGTAATGAGTATGATCGAGATCAATGCTCGTAATCACCGCGCAATCTGGATCGATACTATTGACTGCATCTAGCCGCCCGCCTAAGCCTACTTCAAGAATCACGACATCAAGTTTACTGGCGGCAAACCAATGCGCAATCGCCAGCAGCGTAAATTCAAAGTAAGTCAGCGAGATCGGCTCGGCAAAACTATGGCGCGCACGTTCGACCGCTTCAAAGTGAGGCAATAAAGCGGCATCAGAGGCTATCTCACCATTAATACGCGCACGCTCGTTAAACGACAGTAAATGCGGTGAAGTATGACAACCAACACGATAACTGGCATGTAACAAAATAGATTCGAGTAGCGCACAGGTCGAGCCCTTACCGTTTGTCCCTCCGACAGTAATCACTGGACACTTGAAATCCAGCGCGAGCGCATCTTTCACTTTGCTCACCCGCTCAAGACCAAAATCAATACCAATCGGATGGGCTGTTTCGAGATGAGCAAGCCAAGCGGTTAGGGTTGGAAAAGCGATCATTTAGCTGATATGTACTGCTGAATAGGTACTGAGATTAAAGGGTTCGTGATCAAAAAACACCGTTATAAAAACGCTCATATTAGTGAATCATAGCGGCCTAGGCTCTCTAAGAAACAACGGCATCATGCGGTTGTAGCGTAAGTATGGCCAGCAAATGCGCAATTTTTGCGCGCAGTTGACGACGGTCAACGATCATATCAATCGCGCCTTTTTGCAGCAAAAACTCAGAGCGTTGAAAACCTTCCGGTAGTTTCTCACGTACTGTCTGCTCAATCACGCGTGGCCCGGCAAAACCGATTAATGCTTTAGGCTCAGCAATCACAACATCGCCTAGAAATGCGAAACTCGCTGAAACCCCCCCCATGGTTGGATCAGTTAAGACGGAAATAAACGGTAGTTTAGCTTCGGAAAGTTTGGTCAACATCGCCGTCGTTTTGGCCATTTGCATCAGCGACAACAAACTTTCTTGCATGCGCGCGCCACCCGAAGCTGTCACGCAAATAAATGGCGTACGTTGCTCAAGCGCAACTTTCACGCCGCGCGCAAAACGCTCGCCAACGACCGAGCCCATTGACCCGCCCATAAAAGAAAATTCAAAACAAGCCGCGACCACTGGCAAGGTATGGATGACGCCACCCTGTACGACCATCGCATCGGTTTCCCCGGTATCTTCCATCGCTTCTTTAATGCGCTCGGTATATTTGCGACTGTCTTTGAATTTAAGCGAGTCGACCGGCACAATTTCCTGGCCAATTTCATAACGGCCCTCTGCATCAAGCAAGCTATCTAGCCGCGCGCGCGCGCCAATCCGCATATGGTAATCACACTTGGGGCAAACGTGCAGATTACTCTCTAGATCATTGCGATAGAGTACGGCCTCACATGATGGACATTTAATCCATAGCCCTTCAGGCATGCTTTTGCGGCTTGCCGGATCAGTCGGTTTAATTTTAGGTGGCAGTAGTTTATCAAGCCAGCTCATCATCTATCCTTAGTTTCTTGGTTACGCTCTAACTTTACGGCTGTATCGAGCACCTGTCGCATTTGCGCAATAAAATTAATCAGCAATTGTACCGCGTCTGCGGGCGGCGCCTCGGCCAGAAGCTGCACAATACGTCTACCGGTTACCACCGCAGCTAGCTGTGGCTTGCCCATAGCTCTCCCCAAGGCTGACTAGTCAAGTCCGGCAGTGGCACCTTGAAAGTGGGCGGATAGCCAATCTGAGCAAGATATAGGCCATCCGCCATAAAAGTTGGCGCTGCCTGGCGTCGCTCACGCGCCTCAAGCACCGTTTGCAACCAGCTCACCGACTGCCGGTGACGGCCAATTTCAATCAGACAGCCCATGATATTTCGCACCATATGGTGCAAAAAAGCATTAGCACGAAAACGAAAATAAATAAAATGGCCACGCGCTTCGATATCCAACGCATAGAGGTGCTTACAAGGCGATTTGGCCTGACATTCAGAGGAACGAAAGGCGGAGAAATCATGCTCGCCAAGCAGCACGCATGCAGCGGCGCGCATGGCTGTCAGGTCAAGTTCTGCCTGATACACCCAACCGGCACGGCCAGCCAATAGGGGTGAGCGAATAGGATGCGAGTACAGCATATAGTAATAAGTACGCTCATATGCGCTAAAACGCGCATGAAACTCTGCAGGTACATGCTGCGCCCACTGCACGGCAATGCTAGCCGGCAAAAAAGCATTGACCCCGCGCACCCATGCAAATATCGGGCGCTGCGCTTCGGTGTCAAAATGCACCACTTGGCCCAACGCGTGCACGCCTGCATCTGTACGACCCGCCGCCACGGTCTTCAGCGGACGGGTAGCAAATAACGCCAATGCGCGTTCAAGCGCATCTTGCACCGTGTTGCGGTGCTGCTGCGACTGCCAGCCGGAGAACGTCGCACCATCGTACTGCAAGCCTAAAGCAATGCGCATCGCAGTTTACGGTCTAAAGCCGCAGTGCGGGTTAAACTTCATGCTGCGGCCAACAAAATTCGCAGCATCCGCCGCAAAGGTTCAGCCGCGCCCCAAAGTAACTGGTCGCCTACGGTAAAGGCGCAGAGATATTGAGCGCCCATCGCGGGCTTACGCAACCGGCCAACCGGTACGGATAACTTACCCGTTACAGCAGCCGGCGTAAGCTGGCTAAGCGATGCAACGCGTTCATTCGGCACCACCTTCACCCAGTCATTTGCCGCGGCCAATATATTTTCGATCTCGGCCAGCGGCACATCTTGCGTGAGCTTAATCGTCATTGCCTGTGCATGACAACGCATCGCACCAATGCGCACGCAAATACCATCAACGGGTATTGAACCGGCCATGCCCAATGAGGGCTTGCCAAGAATCTTATTGGTTTCAGCCGCCCCTTTCCATTCTTCGCGCGACATACCCTGTCCTAGATCCTGGTCAATCCATGGCAGCAGTGAACCCGCCAGCGGTGCGCCAAACTGAGCCACCGGCATCTGCTCACTGTTCATTGCCGCCAGCACACAGCGATCAATGTCCAAGATTGCGGCGGCCGGATCAGCCAGGCTTTGATTGGCTGCGCCATATAGCACGCCCATTTGTTGCAGCAATTCGCGCATATTCTGCGCGCCAGCGCCAGAAGCGGCCTGATAGGTCATCGCACTGACCCATTCGATTAAGCCCGCATGAAAAAGACCACCGAGCGCCATCAGCATGAGACTGACCGTACAATTGCCGCCGATGTAATTTTTAATGCCACGGCCTAGTGCATCTTGAATAACATCCGCATTCACCGGGTCTAGGATAATCACCGCATCCTCTTGCATGCGCAGCGAAGAAGCAGCGTCAATCCAATAGCCATTCCAGCCAGCCGCACGCAGCTTAGGGAATATCTCAGCCGTGTAGTCGCCACCTTGGCAAGTTATGATAATGTCGCACTGCTTGAGCGCCTGCAACTCATACGCATCTTTCAGCTTGATTTCATTTTTAGCGAAAGGTGGCGCCGCTGCGCCAACATTACTCGTACTAAAAAATAACGGCTCGATCAAGGCAAAATCGTTTTCTTCGCACATGCGCTGCAATAAAACTGAGCCCACCATGCCACGCCAGCCGACAAAACCAACTATTTTCATCTTTTTACTCATTTAAAAATCCGCTCACGTCACTGCGAGAGCATCCTATATGGCTAGCGCTGCTCGATCGGTTTTGCTTCGCGCGGTGTCTGCCCAACGAAAAGCTGGCGTGGCCGGCCAATTTTTTGATCCGGCTCGGAAATCATTTCATTCCATTGCGCAATCCAGCCAACCGTGCGCGCCATCGCAAAAATACAGGTAAACATCGAAGTCGGAATACCCAACGCGCGCTGCACAATGCCTGAATAAAAATCAACATTAGGATAGAGTTTGCGCGAGACGAAATATTCATCTTCCAGCGCAATTTTTTCTAGCTCCATCGCCAATTTGAAGAGTGGTTCGTTCTGCAAGCCCAACTCTTCAAGCACATCATGGCACGTCTCGCGCATGAGTTTAGCGCGTGGGTCATAATTCTTATAGACGCGATGGCCAAAGCCCATTAACTTTACACTTGAGTGCTTATCCTTGACCTGCTTGATAAATTCTGAAATCCGCTCTGGCGAGCCAATTTCTTCTAGCATATTGAGTGCAGCTTCATTCGCTCCGCCATGCGCCGGTCCCCATAGACAGGCAATGCCTGCTGCCACGCAAGCAAATGGGTTAGCGCCCGATGACCCGGCAAGCCGTACCGTTGACGTTGAAGCGTTCTGCTCATGGTCAGCATGTAAGATCAAAATGCGGTCAAGAGCGCGCACCAATACCTCGTTAACCTTATACTCTTCGCATGGATTGGCAAACATCATGCGCATAAAGTTAGCGCTATATGACAATTCGTTGAGTGGGTACACAAACGGCATGCCAATATTATATTTATACGCCATTGCAACCAACGTCGGCAGCTTAGCAATTAACCGGATGGCCGATACTTCGCGATGACGGGCATCGTTAATATTCAATGAGTCATGATAAAACGCGGAGAGGGCACCGACACACCCCGTTAATACTGCCATTGGATGCGAGTCCCGCCGAAAACCCCGGAAAAAAAACTGCATCTGCTCGTGCACCATCGTATGCTTAGTGACCAGTTCGTTAAATTCCCGTTTCTGTTCGAGCTTGGGTAAATCGCCTTTTAAGAGTAAATAGCAAACGTCCAAAAAATCGCCATGCACTGCAAGTTGCTCAATCGGATAGCCGCGATGCAAGAGTTCGCCGTTGTCACCGTCAATATAGGTAATGGCCGAATTGCACGCTGCCGTGGACATAAAACCTGGGTCATAGGTAAATTTACCGGTTTGTCCATATAGCTTGCGAATATCAATCGCATCGGGGCCCTGGGTACCCTGGTAGATTGGCAGTTCAACGCTGGGCGAGCCATCACTAAAAGAAAGCGTCGCTTTTACATCGGATGGAGTCATAAGCGTCCTCAAGTTAAAAAATGGCATAGCGGGTGTTGCCAAAAAAAGCAGGCCGTGAACCTGTTTAGATTCTGCGGTAAAATTAGAATGGGTTGTTCATTTAACTGGCGCGTAACAGCGCCAATACACGTAATCCATCCGCGCTGGCGAGTTCGCCTTGCGGCTGCGATCGAGCAAGAAGTAAGTCTAACAAATCGTTATCGCTAAGCTCCAACAGCTGAGTCAGCGCCCCTACGTCAGCATCGCTCAGCGTATGCTCATAACGACTAAAAAAACGTTCAATGATGAGATCATTTTCCAGCAGCCCGCGCCGCGCGCGCCAACGCAATCGGGCCCGTTGCACGGGGTCTGCTTGATGAGAAACAGTTTCCATTTTAAATGCCCGCTTCAACGTCTATGCTTAAATTGCACGGCGCACCATGAGTTCTTTGATTTTACCAATTGCCTTAGTTGGATTCAGCCCCTTCGGGCAGACATCAACGCAATTCATAATCGTGTGGCAACGGAACAAGCGATAAGGGTCTTCCAGGTTATCCAGGCGCTCGCCGGTCGCACGATCCCGACTGTCAGCAATAAAACGATACGCTTGCAATAAACCAGCGGGGCCAACAAATTTGTCTGGGTTCCACCAAAAACTCGGGCAAGAAGTCGAGCAGCTAGCGCATAAAATACATTCATACAATCCATCCAGCTCATTACGTTCTTGTGGAGATTGTAAACGCTCTTTCTCTGGTAGTGGCTCATCATTAATCAAATAGGGCTTGATTGAATAATATTGATCAAAAAAATGCGTAAAATCGCAAATCAAATCACGTACTACGGGCAACCCTGGCAACGGCCTTAGCGTAATTCGCTGCGGCAGCTCATTCATATTGGTTAGGCAGGCAAGCCCATTTTTACCATTAATATTCATCGCATCCGAGCCGCATACGCCTTCGCGACATGAGCGGCGAAAGGCGATCGATTCATCCATCGATTTCAGCTTGATCAATACATCGAGCAGCATTTTGTCATGCGCGTCGAGCTCAAGCTCGTAAGTTTGCATGCGTGGTGCTGCGTCCTGGTCTGGATCATAGCGATAAATCTCAAAAATACGTTTTGTCATCTCGAACTTCCGTTGGCCTAACCTAGCATGCAGGCACACTGTATCAACTGATTGCGCTTGATGCTTTTGTCAGACATATCTAGCAAAAATAGGCAGCACTTAAAAGGTGCGAGCCTTTGGCGGTATCGTTTCAACTGTCAGCGGCTTCATTTGCACGGGCTTATATTCCAAGCGATTATCCGCGCTATACCAAAGAGTATGGTGCAGCCAATCTCCGTCATCGCGCTCTGGATAATCGCGATGCGCATGTGCGCCACGGCTTTCTTTACGCGCTTCGGCTGAAGTCATCGTGGCACGTGCAACTTCAATCAAATTAGCCAATTCCAGTGCTTCGACCCGCGCCGTATTAAATACTTTTGATTTATCTCGCAAGTGCACATGTTTAACGCGCTCAGTCAACTCGCTCATTTTTGCAACGCCTGCTGCGAGTAATTCACTGGTCCGAAAAACGCCTGCATGAGCTTGCATGGCCTGACGAATATCGCCCGCAATATGCTGTGTATACTCACCAGTCGTGCTTACCTCAAGCTCAGCTAACCGCGCCAACGTACGTTCGGCCGCATCAGCTGGCAGCGGTTTATGCTCCGCTTGAGCCTTCACTTGCTGAATAATATGGTTACCTGCAGCCCGGCCAAATACAACCAAATCCAGCAATGAATTAGTGCCGAGACGATTAGCGCCATGCACCGATACGCACGAACATTCGCCAACAGCGTAAAAACCACTGACTGGGGTTTGACTATTACCTTCTTTGCCAACCACCTGGCCATTAATGTTGGTCGGGATGCCGCCCATTTGATAATGAATTGTAGGCACCACTGGAATCGCCTCTAAAATACAATCCACATTGGCAAATTTAAGTGCGATTTCACGGATTGATGGCAGTCGTTTAACAATGGTTTCAGCCCCAATATGCGATAGATCCAATAGCACATGGTCTCGCTGTGGCCCACAGCCGCGGCCTTCCTTGATTTCTTGGTCCATCGCGCGGGAAACAAAATCGCGCGGAGCAAGATCTTTCAGAGTTGGCGCATAACGCTCCATAAAACGTTCGCCGTGGACATTGCGTAAAATTCCACCCTCGCCACGCACCCCCTCTGTAATCAAGACGCCAGCGCCTGCTACCCCAGTTGGATGAAACTGCCAAAACTCCATATCTTGGAGAGGAATACCGGCTCGTGCAGCCATGCCAAGACCATCGCCCGTATTGATGAATGCATTGGTTGAAGCCGCATAAATACGGCCAGCGCCACCCGTTGCAAAGAGTGTGCACTTGGCTTCCAAAATATAAACCTCACCCGTTTCCATTTCGAGCGCAGTCACGCCAAGCACGTTGCCCTCTTGATCGCGGATCAGATCAAGCGCCATCCACTCAACGAAGAAGTGAGTTTTTGCTTTAACATTTTGTTGATAAAGCGTATGCAGTAATGCATGACCGGTTCGATCCGCCGCGGCACAAGCGCGCTGTACGGGTTTCTCGCCATAATTTGCAGTATGCCCACCAAACGGGCGTTGATAAATCGTACCATCAGGGTTACGATCAAACGGCATGCCAAAATGCTCAAGCTCATAAACTGCACGTGGCGCCTCACGACACATGAATTCAATCGCGTCTTGGTCACCGAGCCAATCTGAGCCTTTAATCGTGTCATAAAAATGATAATGCCAATTATCTTCACTCATATTGCCCAGCGAGGCGCCAATACCGCCTTGAGCTGCAACGGTATGTGAGCGAGTTGGGAACACCTTAGATAATACGGCGACCGACAAACCCGCTTGCGCCAATTGCAAAGAGGCACGCATGCCCGAGCCTCCCGCACCGACAATCACTACATCAAAACGCCGGCGGGGTAGCGTACTCTTAATTGCGGCCATTCTTATACTCTCCACAGAATCTGCACGGCATAACCTGCACATACAAGCAGCCATACGATCGTCAACACTTGCAACGTAAGCCGCACACTAAGCGGCTTCACGTAATCCATCCAAATATCACGCAGGCCAACCCAAGCATGATAAAAAAGCGCCAGCAATGCAACAAAAGTAGCTGCCTTCATCCATTGCGCAGCAAAAATCGATACCCAACCGTCATATGAAAAAGCTTGCGCAGCAAAAAACCAGACGAGCAAAATAAGGGTATAAATCGCCATCACCACGGCGCTCACCCGTTGCGCCAGCCAGTCGCGCAAACCGTAATGTGCGCCCACCACGAGGCGCTTTGGGCCAAGATTATTTTGGCTTGCCATTTAAAAAACCCCGAATAGTTTGAGCGCAATAGCAAACGTGACTATTGACGAAAGGACGAATACAACAGCAGCTGTCTTCTTACTGGCGGCTTTAGCCACCCCATAATGCATATCCATCAGCACGTGACGAAGACCTGCAAAAAAATGAAATGCAAATGCCCAAATAACCAACAAAAGGCTTAACTTGACCAGCACACCGCTCGCGAAACCCTTTAGCACCTCGAAGCTCGTTGCAGAAGCCAGGCTTTGCTCGAACAAATACAAAGAAAACGGCAAGGAAAGAAAAAGCAGCGCCCCGCTAATACGATGCAAAATCGACACCATCCCTGCTAACGGAAGCCGGTAACTGAGTATCTGCCTAATTCCAATATTACGAAATTCCGGCCTTGGTTTTTTGCTAGCTTCAGCCATACGGTTAAACCTCATTGAATCACACAGCCCGAGATTTTAACGCGTTTTCTGCTTGTCTGACACTATAGAGACTTCGATAACTCAAACCTGCGCACGAGACCCTTTGCAAATAGAGGGGTTAAGCAAGTTATAAGGCCGGTTAAAAAATTTAAATTCTTGAGAGTTTGAACGGCGGAAGAGCGCTTGTCGTACTCTCATGTTCAATTAAAAACTAAACAACGCATCATCGGACCTGGCGATCACCATAAGTATAAGGCACTAGATCAATGCTTAATAGCGGGTGACCTAGTACCAATCGTCTCAAAAGAATCTCCGCATTATTTGGCAATCGTCTTACTGCTTCCCCTATTGAGGAAACAGTAAAATTTTCATAAGAAAAACTTACAACAAGGTATGGTTTATTTAGAGGTTGGCGCCTCTTTATTGATTTCAATATGAGCTAACGATCCAGCTGAATCCCGGCACTGCTTGTTCGCATAGGTCGACTGTAGCCTCTGCAGTCGAGCCTGTGCAGCTCTCTTCTCTACCGTCGCTGCATTCCCCAAATCCATAAAAAACCAAGGCACAAGTAAAAATGCCCCCGTCACTCCTAATACAAGATTCTGTGCCGTTTGACGATGTCCATCTGACTCACTCGTGTTTAGCAGTATCTGCACTTGCTGGATTTCTTCCGAGAGTGACTGGCAACTCTTGGTTTCATCTCCTATCTGTGCGATTGGCACCGGATTGGCTATGCTGCGCATACAGCCGGTTAAAACAAAGTTTATAGCCAGTCCCATGGCGAGTACAGTTTGATACCTTTTCATTATTTTAGCCCTATTTAAACAGTAATTGATTAAGAGTTGCTTTGAATAGATTGGGAATTGTACTTGTTTTATTTTCCGCAAACAAATTTTTCGTTCATATTTCTAAAATATAAAAAATTTATTTAGAAAATATAAAATATTTATAATGAATAATTTTCTATTGAAGGCAGCTGACGACTGAAGACATGAATCAAAAGTCAATACCCACAAACATACTCATTAAATTAGCTTAAATCATTCTGAATAAAACGCGTCAGTTACATACCAACCGCGCCGAACTTCAATCGGCCGGTCGCCATAGGTATAAGACACTCGATCAACGCTTAATAGCGGGTGACCTGGTTCAACACCAAGCACTGCTGCAACCTCATCAGCAGCGGCTAGCGCACGAATTTTTTCCGAAGCGCGAATCATGCGCGTACCAAATTCTGTTTCAAATAGTACATAAAGCGGCCCATGATACGCAACCAACCGCTCTAGCGTCAGGCCCCTGAATAAATTGCCTGGTAACCAAATTTCATCGAAGACGGCAACAACTCCACTAAACTGCAGAGTACGTTTGATGAGTACAACTGGCTCATTGGGTTGAAGCTCGAGCGGCCGAGCAATCTCAACCGGTGCACGTAGGCGCCGGCACTCAAGCAAATGACTTTCGTATACGTTCGGCACGCCCGCTTCCGGCAGTAAGCGCAAAAAACGAAATTGCGCACGCGCTTCACTATGCGTCGCAACAAAAGTGCCTTTGCCTTGTCGGCGGATAAGCAAATTTTCAGCAGCCAACACACTGATTGCTTTGCGTACAGTTCCTTGACTGACTTTATAGCGCGTGGCAAGCTCAACCTCACTCGGAATCGGTTCACCTGGCTTCCACTCACCGACCTCTAAACTCTGTGTAATGAGAGCTTTTATTTGTTGATAGAGAGGGCTAAAGGTAGGAGAAAGCGGCAACTCTACCTGTGCGCTGCGCTCAATTTCAGTAGTCGCCTTCGACAAAGTGGCAGAACGAGTATTCATTGTAGTATTGGATCACAGCGCACTCATACCGTCTACCCGCTGCTTTAATTTATATGTCTTATATAAGATACATGATAATGTTGACTTTCAAGACAGTGGCTTTTAGACTTGGGATCAATTAGGCGCCGCGCCGCCTACACGCGGATTGTTCAATGACTCATTCAGGAAATAATTATGTCTAAACCTGCAAAGCGTATCGCCATCTCCGGTGCTGCCGGGCAAATTGCTTACTCGCTGCTCTTTCGTATTGCCAATGGCGATCTACTTGGTAAAGATCAGCCTGTAATTTTGCAACTGCTGGATCTGCCGCAGGCTCAAGCAGCCGTGAAAGGGGTGGTGATGGAGCTTGAGGATTGCGCCTTTGGACTGCTGCAAGACATTATTATTACAGATGATCCTAAAATTGCTTTTAAGGACGCCGATTTTGTTTTGTTAGTTGGTGCACGACCGCGTTCAAAAGGGATGGAGCGCAAAGATCTACTTAGCGCCAATGCTGAAATCTTTACCGTGCAAGGCCGCGCTTTAAACGAGGTAGCCAGCCGCAATGTCAAAATACTAGTGGTCGGCAACCCCGCTAACACCAATGCCTACATCGCGATGAAATCTGCGCCCGATTTACCGCAGAAAAATTTCACGTCAATGATGCGCCTTGACCATAATCGCGCTTTGTCGCAACTCGCCGCTCAATCGCGTACCCCAATCACAGACATTGAGAAGATCATTGTGTGGGGCAATCATTCGCCTACGATGTATCCCGATTTCCGTTTCACCACGGTTAACGGCGCTAGCTTAAAGCAGATGATCAATGACGAGACCTGGAATCGCGAGGTTTTTATGCCAACTGTTGCTAAACGCGGAACCGCCGTGATCGAGGCGCGTGGCTTGTCGTCAGCAGCCTCCGCAGCCAATGCAGCGATTGATCATATGCGCGACTGGGTACTGGGCAGCAACGGGCGCTGGGTTAGCATGGGCATTCCATCCAATGGAGCCTATGGCATTCCTAAAGATGTGCTCTATGGTTTTCCAGTGACGACAGCAAACGGAGAGTACACTTTGGTGTCAGATCTTGAGATCGATACGTTTTCACGTGAGCGGATGGATCTGGCGCTGCAAGAATTGCTCGAAGAACAGAACGGTGTAAAGCATCTGCTTGGGTAGTCGCGATTGTTGTTGCTTGAAGTTACGATAGATAAGGAGACTTGTATGAGAACCCTAGTTATCGCTGTCCTCACTTATCTATTCGCTATCGTACCGGGGGTGCTAGCGAGCAATGCTGTGGCGCACACAGCGCAAACCGCCACCTCCTCAAAAGCATCCGCTAAGGCCGAGCGCTTGCGCATCAAGCATGCCGCACACAAAAAAACGGCTGCTAAGCCAGTGAAATGGTCGTGTAAAGGCAAAGAAACACTCTGGATCACCGGCGATATGCAGCGCGACCAAATCCTCACCATGCGTTGGGGCCGTAAAAACTACCAACTGCCGCGCGTCCGAACTACGACTGGTGCTGATCGTTTCTATGATCCGGCTAGCGGTATGAATTGGATTGTTATTCCGTCCAAAGCAATGCTATTCAATGATAAAGGCCAGCATAAAAGACGCCTTGCCGATGAATGCAAGTCACCCGCAATGATTGCTAAGGATACTCCCGCTCCAACCCAAGCAGAGGCAATCCGCAAAGCTCACTAACGAACGGTCGTTCGCAAATCATAGCGCGGACGCTTTCCCGTACTGACGCACATTGCTATAAACGCAATGCATAAGTGGGAAAAAGCGGCGCATAGGATTTGCGATTTCTGCCCATAAGGACAAAATGGTTCACACTCTTTACAACACACTCAAAGAATTTGATAGCGGTACTGGCACCGGTGCATTTTACTCGCTGCCGCAGCTAGGTCAGGCGCTTAAACTTAAGCTTGAGCGCCTGCCCGTTTCAATCAGGCTCATACTTGAGTCGGTCTTGCGTAACTATGACGACCTCAAAATCACTCGCACGCATATCGAGCAACTCGCAAACTGGAAGCCCAATGCAATTCGCACTGAAGAAATTCCGTTTGTTGTCGCGCGCGTCGTTTTACAAGATTTCACAGGTGTGCCGCTACTGGCCGATATTGCAGCCATGCGCGATGTGGCTAAACAAATGGGGCAGGATCCAAAATCGATTGAGCCACTGGTGCCTGTTGATTTAGTGGTGGATCACTCAGTTCAGGTCGATTATTTTCGCCGCAAAGATGCGCTCGATTTAAATATGAAGCTGGAGTTTCAGCGCAACCAAGAGCGCTACCAGTTCATGAAATGGGGCATGCAAGCGTTTGATACATTCCGCGTGGTGCCGCCTGGCATTGGCATTGTCCACCAAGTCAATCTTGAATATTTTGCACGGGGTGTGCACCAGAAGAAAGATCTAACGGATCCTCGCCACAACGCCATTTACTACCCCGATACGCTAGTTGGTACGGATAGCCATACAACCATGATTAACGGTATTGGCGTGATTGGCTGGGGAGTCGGTGGTATTGAAGCGGAAGCAGCCATGCTCGGTCAACCAGTATATTTGCTGACCCCTGATGTGATTGGCTTTGAGTTAAAAGGCCAACTACGTGAAGGTCTCACTGCCACCGACCTGGTACTGACAGTGACTGAACTCTTGCGCAAAGAAAAAGTCGTCGGCACATTTGTTGAATTCTTCGGCGAAGGGGCCGCTTCAATCGCCGTACCGGACCGGGCAACCATCAGCAATATGGCGCCCGAATATGGGGCTACGATGGGTTTTTTCCCAGTAGATGATAAGACTATCGAATATTTTGAAAACACCGGCCGTACCCCACAAGAAATTGACGCGTTCCGTAATTACTTTAAAGCGCAGCACCTCTATGGCATGCCCGCGGCCGGTCAAATCGACTATACCCGGATCGTCACGCTGGATCTAGCTACCGTAACTCCCTCACTGGCTGGCCCTAAGCGGCCGCAAGACCGCATCGAGCTTGGTCAGATGAAACAAACTTTCACTGAACTCTTCTCAAAGCCAATCACTGAAAACGGTTTTTCTAAAGACAACAGCGTGCTCGATCAAGCCTATAAGACCGGTGATGGCCTGCCAATTAAAAACGGCGACATCTTGATTGCTGCGATTACGTCCTGTACCAACACATCCAATCCAAGCGTGCTGCTTGCCGCTGGCTTACTTGCCAAGAAAGCGGTTGAAATGGGCCTTAGTGTCGCCCCGCATATTAAGACTTCTCTGGCGCCTGGTTCACGCGTTGTTACCGAATATTTAAATGCAACCGGCCTCACGCCTTATCTTGAGAAGCTCGGTTTTACACTCGCCGCCTATGGCTGTACAACGTGTATTGGCAATGCAGGCGACCTCACGCCAGCCCTTAACGAGGCAATCATCCAGCACGATCTCGTGGCCGCTGCCGTGTTATCGGGTAATCGCAACTTCGAGGCACGGATTCACCCGAATCTGCGGGCCAATTTTCTGGCCTCGCCTCCGCTGGTAGTAGCATATGCAATCGCCGGTACGGTCATGCGCGATTTAATGACTGAACCGCTTGGCCAGGGTAAAGGCAAGGATGGAAAAGTACGAGATATTTATCTCGGCGATATCTGGCCATCAAGCCATGAAATCCATCAATTGCTCAAGGTCGCGCTGAATGCAGAAGTATTCAAAAAAAACTACGCGCAGCTTACCCAAAAAGGCGATTTGTGGAGCAAGATTGAAGGCACTGAAGGCCAAACTTATAACTGGCCAAAATCGACTTACATCGCACAGCCACCCTTTTTTACTGATTTTAGGATGCAGCCTGCGGCTCATCAGACTAGCGTCAAAGGCGCGCGCGCACTCGGTATTTTTGGCGATTCAGTCACGACTGACCACATCAGTCCAGCCGGCGCGATCAAAGAAACCTCCCCTGCTGGCTTATGGCTGCAAAAAAATGGCGTGCTTAAAGCCGATTTCAACAGTTATGGTTCACGCCGCGGCAACCACGAAATTATGATGCGCGGAACCTTTGCCAATGTCCGCATCAAAAATTTGATGGTGCCGCTGCAGGCAGACGGTACGCGCGTTGAGGGCGGAATTACCCTGCATCAACCCAGCTCAGAATTGCTATCCATTTATGATGCAGCCATGCGCTACATTGATGAAGGCGTGCCAACCATTGTCTTTGGTGGTGAAGAATACGGCACAGGCTCCTCGCGCGACTGGGCGGCCAAAGGAACTCAATTGCTCGGCGTAAAGGCTGTGATTGCCTGCAGCTTTGAGCGAATTCATCGCTCGAATTTAGTCGGGATGGGGGTTTTGCCGCTGCAATTTATGAGTGGCGTAAGCGCGCAAACGTTAAATCTACAGGGCGATGAAAGCTTTGATCTTGAGGACTTTGAGCACATCAAGCCACAGCAGCACGTTACGCTCACCATCCACCGCGCCAATGGCGTGCTGCAACGCGTGCCTTTATTGCTGCGCATCGATACGCCGATTGAAGTGGATTACTACCAACATGGCGGTATTTTGCCGTTTGTGCTGCGTTCGCTGCTCACTCATTAAATCCGCTACCATCATTGGGTTACTTTTAATGTGAGGCAACTCGTAGTAGAAGTATACTTTTTTTTCGTGTATGCTTTTCAAAAAGCTGGATTCAATGCAATAGGCTCCCTCCCGTGGGAGGGAGCCTATACGTTGTTAAGCAATATAAAAATAATAGAAGTTTTTGATGTCCGTTATAAAAAACATGATGAAATGGATGGACCAGAATTAACAACCATGATTGGTTAAATTCTGGCTTGGAAACTGGATAAATGATTAAATCCAGCACCGCATTAAAAAGCAAGAGGAGACTTTTAGAATGAGTAATCCGTTTGATGACCCCAATGGTGTTTTTTTGGTATTGGTTAATGCCGAAAACCAGCACTCGCTATGGCCTAACTTTGCTGAAGTACCCGCAGGCTGGCAAACCGTGCATGGACCCGATGCGCGCCAAGCATGTCTTGACTATATCGAAACGAACTGGGCCGATATGCGCCCTCAAAGTCTGATTGAAACTATAGGTGGCTAATAATCGGCACACTTCACTCTAGGGTGAAGGTGTTTTTTGGGGGTATAGCGACCTGCATCAAAGCGCTGCTCACGATCGTGAGCAGCGCCAGCTGAGTTAAGTCAGGGCGGTTACAAACAAAATAACGCTAACTGATTAGAGAGGAGAGGCGGATGTTAATGGCGCAATACTTAAAGCAATATTTTCGGCCTTTGTTAGTGACGGCGACCCTTTCTTGTATCGGCGCCATGTTAACCATCGGCCTACTTGCCTATATCAATCGACTGGCGACGGAAGGATTGCCGCAAGCACATTGGAATTGCCTTGCGGTGGGATTGGGATGGTTCGTTGCACTGTGCCTAGTCAATGGCATCGCGCAGATTATCCTAGCAAGGCTCGGTAGTGAATTTGTGGCTCAGCTACGTAAAGATTTATCCAAGGAATTCATTAGAGTTGAATATCACAAGCTGGCCAATCATAAATCATCAATCTTCGGCGTTTTGATTGAAGACATTAACCGTATCGGCCCACTGGTCTTACTCGCGCCACATCTTGCCTACAATATCGCCCTTGCTCTGGTCTGCGGGATTTATCTGCTCACGCTGTCAAGCCCGCTTTTCCTCGCTTTGATGGCGGGCTTAAGCCTTCCTCTCGGACTTTCATTCTTTTTAGTTAAATCAAGTCGCGTGCAATTCGATGCGATGCGACGTAGCGAAGAAGCGCTGTTTGAGCATTTCCGCACGATTGCTGATGGCAAGAAAGAAATGCTCTTGAGTCAAGCACGCGCCGAACACTTTCATAAGGTGCTTTTGCAGCCAGCCATTGCACAAGCACAAACTTTCATGCGGCAAGTCCATCTGCGCTGGAACGTGAATGAAGCGTGGACATCCGCAGCGTCATACGCTATCGTGTTTATCGTTGTCTATCTAGGATACGCAGCATTCGCGCTGCCCTCCGACGTCATTGTGCGCTTTGTCATCGGCGCGCTGTTTATGGTGGGGCCTTTAATTTTTGTGATCCACGCGGGCCAACCGGTGGGTGTTGGCCTGAGCAGTTTGCGTCATATTAGGCGCGTTGGTCTAGACCTGCGATCTGAACTTGCTAAGCCAGTTGCAGAGCCACAAGTGAATATTGACTGGCAGTTTATTCACGCCAGAGATCTATCCTATTGCTACCAAGAAAGCGAAATGGGCCAAGGAGTCGGCCCCCTCACTCTAAGTATCCGCCGCGGTGAAATGGTCTTCATCGTGGGTAGTAATGGCAGTGGTAAATCCACCCTGATGCATTTGTTGTGTGGCTTATTGCCGCCCAATTCAGGGCAACTCTGTCTTGACGAATATCCTGTTCCATACGGATCAAGCGCATACAGGGAACGTTTCTCCAGTGTTTTTGGCGACTTCTTTCTTTTCCCCCACGTGCTTGATTCGAAAGGCGATACCCTACCTGATATTCGGACACGTGCGCTATTGCGCGACTTAAAATTAGAGAAGCAATTGCATGTGGAGCATGGCAAGCTTTCGCATACAAATCTTTCGACGGGACAGCGTAAACGTTTAGCGCTCCTGCAATGTTACGCTGAAGATCGAGAGATTTGTCTGTTCGACGAGTGGGCCGCGGACCAAGATCCACGCTTTCGAGAACATTTCTATCTTACCTTGCTGCCGCAGCTTAAACAGCAAGGAAAAACACTGATCGTTATCAGCCACGATGACCGATATTTCCACCTGGCAGATCGTTTGGTCAAACTGGAAGATGGCCACATTGTTTTCAATGACGCTCCTATGCCGAACATGTCTGCCGTGAATAATCTAGCTGTTGGCTCACTCGCATGACGTGATCGACTTATTTTGATAGCGAGCACAATCAATAATAGAGAATCCTATATTAAACATTACTTAGGTGTACTAGTTGAGATCTGATCTGACAGTTATCGAGACTATCGGTTTTTGCCCCTGCCTAGCTTACGCTCCAGTATGAGCAGCAATGAATTCTTTCAAAGACTGCACATCAGGCGGCACCACTTTGAAGCGCACCGGCAACTCTTCAATACCGGCGAATGCAGCAGGCCTTGCAGGGTCTTGCCCCAACGCCTCGCGAATGGCCGCACTGAATTTAACCGGCTGCGCCGTTTCAAGCACCACCATCGGTACGCCAGGCTCTAGATAACGGCGAGCCACCGTCAGGCCATCGGCAGTATGTGTATCAATCATGGTGGCATAGCGCGCATAGATATCTCCGATGGCCGCCATACGCTCTTGATGCGAACTCCGGCCTGAAACAAAGCCAAACTGGTTAATGCGCGCAAAATCGCTGCTGCCCGATAAGTCAAAGCCTTTCTTTGCTTCAAGTTCATTAAATAGCTGCCGCACACGCGCTGGATCACGCTCAAGCAGATCAAATACAAAGCGCTCAAAGTTCGATGCCTTTGAAATATCCATACTCGGGCTGCTCGTATGATACGTACGCGCAGCGTCGCGGATGCGGTAAATGCCCGTACGAAAAAATTCATCCAGCACGTCATTTTCATTGGTCGCTACAACAAGTTTATCAATCGGCAAGCCCATCATGCGGGCAATATGTCCCGCGCACACATTACCGAAATTACCCGAGGGGACACAAAACGAGACTTTAGGGAGTGACTGGCCACTCCCCCCCTGCCCCACTACTGTTGCAGTAGATCCAGCCGGAAAAGCCTCAGTGGCTCCTTCTGCGCAAGTAAGCATTGGCTCAGTTGCCGCCAACCAACCTTTCACGTAGTACACAATTTGCGCAACTACCCGCGCCCAATTGATCGAATTCACGGTACCAATCTTATGCCGCGCTTTAAACGCGTGATCGTTTGAGACCGCTTTGACTAAATCTTGGCAATCGTCAAACACCCCGGCAACCGCAAGATTGAAGATATTCGGATCTTGCAAGCTATACATCTGTGCGCTTTGGAACGCACTCATTTTTTGATGGGGCGAGAGCATAAAGACACGAATACCCTGCTTGCCACGCATCGCATATTCGGCTGCGCTACCTGTGTCGCCTGAGGTTGCGCCAAGGATATTGAGCTGCTCGCCTGATTTTGCCAGCATATACTCAAATAGTTGGCCAAGCAGTTGCATCGCTAGGTCTTTAAATGCCAGCGTAGGGCCATTGGATAGCTCAAGCAGGTAAAGAGGTGCGCCTTTTTCAGCACCCAAAGCTTTAAGAGGTGTGATCTGTGTCGCCCTCTCAGACTCACGCGCATGGCTATATATTTGAGCCGTATAGGTGCGGCGCGTAAGCGATCGCAAATCATCAGCAGGAATATCGTCACAGAATTTTGCGAGAATTTCATAGGCAAGATCTGCATATGACAGGCCTCGCCAGCGCTGAAGTTCGTCCCGTGTAATCGAAGGGTAGACCGCCGGTAGATACAACCCACCATCTTCAGCTAGGCCGGCAAGCAAAATATCGGTAAAGGTCCGGCGCTCGTCCGCATGAGCACCACGGGTAGAAATGTAGTTCATGCACTAACACTCTTCATTTAATGTTTCAATCCGCAGTTTAGTCATTTGCGGCATCACCGTCGGCAATGCACTCATTTTCTCAATCGCCGTGTTTATTTGCTTTTCAAGTGTCAGATGGGTAATTAAAATTAAATCATCCGTCTGACTGCCGCCCGCGCATTCAGGCAGATGGGATTTTTTTTGCAACAGAGCATCAATTGAAATGTCGTTATCAGCAAGAATCTTTGTGATGTTAGCCAATACCCCTGTCACGTCCGCCACGCGCAGCCGTAAATAATAACCACATCTCGCTTCACTGATTGGCAAGATTGCCAATTTTGATAGTCGATCCGGCTGAAATGCCAGAGGCGGCACACGATGGCTTTGATCTGCAGTCTGCAGGCGGGTCACATCAATAAGATCGGCCACCACAGCAGAGGCCGTAGGCTCCCCTCCCGCGCCCTTGCCATAATAAAGTGTCGAACCTACTGCATCACCGTACACCACGACTGCATTCATCGCCCCTTCCACATTCGCCAACAAATGTTTAGCCGGGATCAAAGTTGGATGCACGCGCAACTCAATTCCATCTGCAACACGCCGTATAATACCCAGTAGCTTGATTCGGTAACCCAATTCTTCTGCATATTGAATATCAAGGGCCGCAAGTCCTTGAATACCCTCAATATATGCGCTCTCAAACTGTACTGGCACGCCAAAAGCAATCGCACTCATCAGCGCTGCTTTGTGGGCAGCATCTATGCCCTCAATATCCATGGTTGGATCAGCTTCTGCGTAACCAAGGCGTTGAGCACGATTTAGCGCTACCTCAAAATCAATTCCGTGCTCGCGCATTTCAGACAAAATAAAATTTGTTGTGCCATTGATAATGCCAACAATCCATTGAATTCGGTTAGCGCTTAAGCCTTCACGAAGAATCTTGATAATCGGGATACCACCGGCGACAGCGGCCTCGAATGCGACCATCACTCCGTGCTTACGCGCCATGGCAAAAATCTCAGTGCCATGGACCGCAAGCAGGGCTTTATTAGCGGTCACGACATGCTTGCCCTGTGCGAGTGCACGCAACACTAATTCTCGCGCAATCGTGGTGCCACCAATGGCCTCTACCACAATATCAAGGGTTGGATCGTCGACCAATGCATGAGCATCTGTATCCAATACAACTGAATCGGTTGCACCCAGTATTGCCCGCGCTTTACCGATATCGCGTACGGCAATTCGTTTAATTTCAATACCGCACCCGGCCCGGCGGCTAATTTCGCCGTGATTGCGCAGGAGCACACTCCATACGCCCTGACCGACAGTGCCAAAACCCAAAAGCCCGGTTTTAATTGTTTTCATCTAAAAACTTACCTGTACAGAAAAATTGAGGAACGTGCGCTAAAACACCGTAATCGAATCTTTGTTGACTAAATCGAATCTTCGTTGACTATTTAGCATCACTAGTTCCTGAACGCTACTCTTGTTAAGTAGGTCAACTTCGCCAAAACTACATTCTAGTGAAGCGCCCTTCATTTTACATAGTAGGGGGGCGCACCATAAGTAAAAAATACAGACCAGACAGGAAACCCTTAATGAGCACTTTTTCTTTAGGCACATTTGCTTTTACGCGCAAACTTTGGCGGCAACTTGCAAACCGGCCTAGAAGCGACAGTCCGCTACATTATTCGCCAAGCCAGAACTCTCTCTGGTGGCATTGGATGGATAAGCGCATTGGCATTATTCCGCTGCCTGTATATTGTCTAGTTGTGATTTGCTTGGGTATTTTACTCACGCTGGGTAAAATCTCAGGCGATATTTCAATTATGATTGCCATTCTTGCAGTATGTGGCTTTACCTGCGCCGAACTAGGAGCGCGCATTCCAGGCCTACGTAGAATCGGAGGACCCGTTATTGTCGCCACCTTTTTGCCCTCCTGCTTGGTGTATTATCAATTACTGCCTAATGAGTTAACCCAATCAGTCAAAGATTTTTGGCAAACGACCAACGTATTATATTTGTTTATTGCTTCCGTTGTCGTTGGCAGTATTCTTAGTATGGACCGCCAAGCTCTGGTCAAAGGCTTCGCTAAAATTTTTCTGCCACTCGCTGCTGGCTCAGTCATTGCCGCGATTGTAGGTACCCTCACCGGAATGGCCTTTGGCTTAGGCGCGCATCATACTTTCTTCTATATTATTATCCCAATTATGGCCGGCGGCATTGGTGAGGGGGCCATTCCGCTTACCCTTGGCTACGCTGACATTTTGAACCTACCACAAGGGCAATTATTTGCTCAGATTGTACCCGCTGTCATGCTCGGCAATTTGACTGCCATTATCTGCGCTGCCTTACTCAACCAATTGGGCAAGCGCTATAGCCGCTATAGCGGGGAAGGTCGTTTGCATGCAAGTGACACTGGCATTTTAGCAAAGCACGCCGATGCTTCTACCGTTACAGTTGAACATATTGCAGCCGCCGGTATGGTCGCCATCTGTTTATATATGTTGGGCATGCTAGCGCATAAATTGATTGGCCTGCCGGCTCCTGTCGCCATGCTATTTTTGGCTGTGCTCGCTAAATTAACTTATGCGATTTCACCAAAATTAGAAGATGGCGCACGCACTGTTTATCGTTTCTTCTCTAGTACTGTGACTTACCCACTGCTGTTTGCAATCGGCGTCACAATTGCACCCTGGGACCATTTAATGGCTGCTTTCACAGTGGCTAACATCATCACGATTGTTGTCACCGTGGTGACCCTTACGACAGTCGGCTTCTTTGTTGGGCGTTGGGTAGGGTTATATCCGATTGAAGGGGCCATTATCAATGCCTGCCACAGCGGCATGGGAGGGATTGGCGACGTAGCTATTCTCACCTCTGCTAATCGCTTACAGTTGATGCCATTTGCGCAAATGGCAACTCGTTTAGGTGGCGCCCTGACGATTACTGTTGCGATTATTTTGCTCGGCACCATAACCTGAAGGCGGTATCCTTTGCAGATCAAAACTTTGTAAAGGATGCAGTTGCTTGCATAAACTGCGTAGCCGCCCCCATTAGGTCGCATCTTTCTTGGTTATATTTAAAACGTAATCCACTATATAAACGGTTTTTATTATTTATATGTACTAGTTCTGAGCTCAGCTGACAACTGCATCTTTCAAATCAGGTAACTGTCAGATCAAATCGCGACTAGTACATATGCGGTCAAATTGTAGCTTCACTCTCACTGTGTTCGCTCTCACTGTGCCTTGATGTACTGTGCCAATGGATAACGCCAGGAGTGGTCGTCAGCTCAAACGGTTCGTCCGGGTGCACACGGTTAAGAATTCGTGCAGAGCGCCAGGCCATCAGGCTGAGCTGAGGCTCTGCAATGCCGAGGCTGTGCATCCCGGCATTCACGGCAAACAGGCGATTTTCCTGCGGACCGTCCCAATCGAGGGTAAAATCGGTATTCACCTGGTACTCTTCCTCGCGGTTCAGGTGCAGGCGGTGTGCCAGTGGCTCGAGGAACGCAGGGCGCGCAGTGCGATAGCCGGTGGCGAAAATCACCACGTTAGTGTCCAACTGCTCTTCGCCATTGTCAACGTGATGGTGCAGCGTTAAACGCTGGTTCTCACGGCTCGGCGTCACGCGGGTAACTGAGCGCGATGGCATCAGCCGTATCCAGGGTTTTTCGCGCAGCACTTCAAAGCGGTGATATATGGCGCGATAAATGGCAAGCAGGGATTCGGTGGTGATCCCATCGGAAGTCATTTTCTGTTCGGCCAGCATCCGGCGGCGGGCACTGTCACCAAGCGTTGAGAAGCTCTCCATGTACTCCGGGGTAAAGTACTCGTTGGCAAAAGCGGCTTCGTCCAGCGCGTTATAGTTGTTGCGGCGTGACACCCAGTTGAGTTCGGCAGGCTGCCCCCATTCACTGCGGAGAATATTTAAAAAAAGATCCGCGCCGCTCTGGCCGCCGCCCACCACTGTTACGCGTTTACCGGCAAGCGAAGGCGTGCGCAGCATCATCTCGCTTGCGTGGAAGCAGCGGTCGCTCTGCTCCGTAACGCAAGCCGGCAGGTTGATCTGCTTTCCAATGCCGAGGCACACATGGCGCGCGCGGTAGTAGCCGCGCTGGGTCTTCACGTTAAACAGCCCGACTTTGTCATCAAAACTGACCTGCTGTACTTGCTGACTGAAGGAGAGATTATCCAGATTTCTCGCCGCCCAGCACAGGTAGTCCGCAAACTCTTCACGCGAAACGGTGCGCTGTTCAGTGGTCAGGAAACGATAGAACTTTTTACGCTGTACCAGATAGTTGATAAAGCTGTGGCGGTTGGTGGGCTTCACCGCGCTCACTAGGTCTTTCAGGAAACTGGTCTGCATATAGCAGTCCGGAACCATCATGCCTGGGTGCCAGGAAAAGTGCGGTTTGCGCTCAAGGAACAGCGAACTGAAGCCTTCAAGCCCTTCGGCAAGCGCAGCTACGCTGAGGTTAAACGGGCCAATACCAATACCGATGAAATCATACATTTTCATTGTGCGGACTCCCTGGTGACCAGGTAAAGAGGGTTATCTAGATCGGTTAAGTAGTTCGGTAACATACGGCTGCCACTATCTTGTTCGGAGAAGGTGAGTTTTACCGGGTTGAGCACCACGCGAAGGATTTGCGGTTTAAACAAATCAAACAGCGCAAAGCGCTCCGCCATTTGCGGATGCTGAGCCATATAGCTCTGTAAAACGCCAGCCAGAAGTTGATAGAAGCGGGTTTCGCTGACGCTACACTGTTCCGTCAGGCGTGAAATAAAGCGCAGCACAGTTACGAAGTGGCCGGTTTGCAGGTCGTGGATCAGGTAGTCGGCACTCAGGCGTGCCGTCACGTCTTTCACCTGCAGGGGGAGCGAAGCTGCTTCTGGGAAATCTTCATCCACCAGACGCATATCCCCCTGAAAATCTTTCAGCAAAATGCGTTGCGGGATGTGGCCTTTCATGATCAGCGTGACGTTCTGCCCATGGGCAATCAGCGCCACGCCGTAGCGGCATATCAGGTGGTAGAACGGAATGACGGCCGCTTGGAACATTTTTGTAAGCCAGGCCTCAGCGCTGAGGCCTGATCGCTTTATCCAGGCACCTATCAGCGGGTAACCTGCGTTATCCGTTTCCATCAGTGCTGCCATTATCACCGCCTGTTCACCTTCTTGCAGATAGCAGGAAGGATTTTCGCGCCAGATGACACCGAGCATTTCTTGGTAACGATAGGGCGCTTTGGGCAGCGCCGAGTAACCGGTATGCGCCAGATAGCCAGCTGCAGGTTCGCCGAGGATTTGTGCGCCCACATTTCTCAGCGTGGCGTCCTGTGCAAATTGCTGCTGCAGCCAGCGTGATGCTAACGGACCGGCTGTAATATATTTGCCGGGAATACCGCGGTAGCAGGAAGTGTTGTAAATGGTGAGCGGCAGTTTGATGTCAAAACGCACGTTGCGGCTGGCGTTAGTCAGGGTGCGCAGCGACTGCTGCGCTAGATATTCATCGCCAAATTCGCCAAGTTCTACTATCTCACCGCGCGCCAGTTGGGGCAAGAAATGAATGGCAATTTTCTGTCGCCACTGCCACGGATGCAGCGGCACTGGCAGCCAATTACCGTCAAGGTTCAGCGTCTGCCAGCATTGGTTGAAGCGCTCGCGTTCAGTGCTGTCCATCGCACTTGCCAGCAGAGTGTTGGTGTGACACTCTTCGTTAGCACTCCACGCCAGCAGGTCACGGCGTACGGCAACCCAATGCAGACGGAAACGTCCACGGTATTCTGGTGCATACTGTCTTAGCGCATCCAGCCCCCAACCTCGGCGGCCCTTGTTGAAGATGAACTTCGGGTGGCCGCAAAGCAGGCATTGAAGTTCGTCAGGATCGAGAGCGATAAGCGCATCAGCATTTAATGCCTTGCGTGCTTCGAATAGCTGTAAATCTCCGCGCAGCGTGGCGTAGAGATCTTCCAGATGCTCTGCGGTCTGAGCATCGTTCATTTTCAACACCATGGCAAGCTGACGCAGCGCGCTTTCCGCTTCGATGGGATTGCCGCTGTTGCTGGTAAGGGTCTGTGAATCGATATGCAGCCAGCCCCAGATGCCGCGCTTTGCGCTAAACTGCCAGGTTTCATCACCTAACTGAACCGTCCAGCGACCGTAGTTTTCTTCATGGGCGCTGAGTGTACGTTCGTATTCCAGTTCCGCGAGGATCTTCGCTACCATCTCGCGGTTGACCTGGTTCCACAATTCCAGCATCACAGGCCCACCTCGCTGAAGAAGTGGTTACGCTGGCACATCACAAGACGCGAGCGTTTGTGCGGGAAATCGAATTCTTTGAGCTTCTCATAACCGGCGATTGGCAGATGGCGGAACAGGCGCTGATTGTCAAAACGAGGTTCAGCCACAATGCGTGTGGTACGTGATTCATCGAGCCACAGATAATGGGTCAGCCCGCGCAGCCAACTGCGGATGTACTGCGCGCCACGCCATTTTTCTTCGCCCACCAGCATATGCAGACCGCGGTCAAACGGCTGCCAGCGATAGTGACGACCAATACGATCTTCCGGCGCCCAATAGACTTCGAAATAGCCGAAGGACTCATCGTCAAAACATCCGATAAGTGGGTAGCAGTACAAAGAATCAAGCTGGCGATGCAGATATTTTTCCTGTTCTGCCTGCGGTCCTGCCATCTCCCAGAAAGCATTCACGCGTGGTGAATTCATCCAGCAGGTAAAACGCTCTGCGTCTTGTTCCACGTCCGCCAGACGGAAACTGATAGTTCGCTTAATCTGTACGTCGTAGCGACGATAAACCTCACCCTGTGGGCGCGCCGGGCGCACTGGAAAATAGAGCTGGCGAGTTTCGTCGTACTGCATCTTGCTGCTAGCGGTCTGGCGCTCGCCACGCAACCAGAGCGGCATCTGCCAGAAGGTTTCTCGTGCTAGATAATCACTTTGCGCAAGAGTGAACAGCACCTGTGCCTGTGGCTCATCACGCCAGTCCGCCCAGGGAAGGGTGATACCGGTAAGCTGAGGAGCCACGACAAAGAGCTGATCCAGCGCTTCGACAAGCCAACCCTCGGGCGGTGATGGCATACGCTGGAGTACTGCGCTGCCATCAAACCCCAGCGTCAGCGGGAGCGCAGTATCGATTTGAGTGCAGCGGAAACCATAACCGTCATGAACAATGCTCGCGTGCGGCATCACGCTTTCTCCTTATAGAACGGGTTGCTGAAATCAAAGTAGATGACCGCCGGGTCGGCGATAGTGTTTTCGTTGTGGTCATGCAGATAGCAAAAGAAGTTGCCTTTGCAGTTCCAGTGCTGGCTGTCGAGCACGTAATCCAGACAGCGGGTTTGCTTCACTTTACGGCGCAGTTTAAGAAGCGCCTCACGAACCTGCGCCATCAGGTTTTCTTCGCTTTCGAACCCGGCAGCGCCGAGTGCCGCAGTTACGGCAAGGGTTGAGTTCACCAGCAGGTAATAGGGGAAGTAGCGCAGTAACTGGCTTTCGCTGAAGCGGTTTTCGGCTTCACTCTCCCCCACTTCGGCGAGCCATTCATCGGCGCCTTCGGTGAAGCCACTGCCCTGGCAGTCGCGATAGAGCAGGCCAACGGGCAGATCCTCATGCATTTCCACGAGAATGTTTTGCTGATGGGCCAGCAGCACCAGCCCGTAGTCCGCCTCGGCACTGAACAGCGGCAGCAGAACACAGTTACAGTAGGCTTCCAGCCAGCAACGGGCAGCTTGAGCCAGCGGCAAATTCAGACGCTGGCTGAGCCGGCGAACGGCTTCGACCAGCAGACTGTCGCCGCCATCGGGAGCGGCCTGGGTCAGGCTGACCAGCACGTTGGTTTGCGTTTGAGGCGTTGCGAATAGAAGGTTGACGCGCAGTACCATCAGGCTTTCTTCCTGCAACTGGCCTTCTACATCACGCAGGCCTACCCAGCCATCTTCCTGCATAATGCGCATGGTCGGATAGCGCGCCTGCAACTCCTGCCAACGTGGAGTATGCGCTAGGCGTGCCAGGCGCATACCGCGTTCCACTTCCTTCATTGACAACGTGCGGACTGAGTTAGTAAGGCGCACGCTGAGAGAGAATTTGATCATGTCACTGTTGGTTTCGCTGTAGAGCGAACGTGCGGAACTGGTTGGTAGCCAGCTTGCGCCTGCTTCCCCCAAATCGTTCAGCGCACCACTTTCCAGGAGTTGCTGGCACCAGCTTTGTGTAAGCAGATATTCCGCCTGCCAAGGGTGCATCGGCACCAGCCAGCGGTCGTCGGTAAAATAACTGAGCAGTTCCGGCGCACTCTGTTCGGCAAAGCGCAGCAGCCTGGCACGCAGGGGCATCATGAGGCTGTCCCCTCCCACAAAAGCCTTATCCACGGCAAACCAGCGCAACGGGAAACGTGGTGCAAAAGCCGGGAGGTAACGGCGCGCTTCGGTTTCGTTAAGCGGCTGGTGGGATTTAGGGGCCGGATGGAAAGCGTGGCCTACCAGTAACGCCTGCTCGGCTTCGGCAAAGTTCAATGGCTTATGGCGCAGTTGCTGTGCCCAATCGTGGCGAAGATCTATGGCCTGCCAGGTATACTTGTGACTTTCCTGAACACGGCTTTTGAAGCGCGCGATTACCTCATCCGCAAGTTCCCCTTTCACTGCAGGATTTGCAAGGATAAGCGACACCATTTTTTCAAAATCAACGTCTTCACCCCGGCTGTCATCGGTATTGATAAGTTGCGCGGGGAAACAATACTGATGGTGTTGTGTCGGAGAGAAATAGCGAACCGAAACTCGTAGAGCCTGCCTGGCAGAAAGAGGAATGAGTATTTGTGCAGGCTCATCTGATGCATTAGCGGGCAAACGCTCCCAGTTCTGGGTTTCGCGCAACAGCGCGTTCAAAAAACACTGGGCCGCAACGTCTGTACCAGCGGGACAGAAATAGGAATGCATAATGAAATCTCACTCAGATAGTGTTGATAATTATTTATTAGTATATATACTCTAACAATTGTGAGCCGCGATGGCAACATTTCTGCAATATTTTTTGCGTTAACTTCATAATCTCCTCACATTTACGGACACTCTATTTAACGATTGTATGAGCGCATCTCCTGAAGTTCTAAAGCGTGGAAGCACTCCGAAAGCTAGCTGGTCGCTTGCTTTATGCGCCGGACTACTTGGTATCGGTCAAAACGGTTTACTGGTAGTTTTGCCCCAGTTGGTAGAGATGACCGGTTTGTCGCTTTCTGTCTGGGCGGGGTTACTGATGTTCGGTTCAATGCTGTTTCTTCCCGCGTCGCCCTGGTGGGGACGACAGTCAGAAATTCGTGGCTGCAAGTCAGTGGTGCTGGCCGCACTTAGCGGCTATCTGGTCAGTTTTGCTGTGATGGCGCTGGTCGTGTGGGGGATGACGACGGGGCTCGTCAGTGCCTTCTGGGGAGTGACGGGATTGATCGTTTCACGTGCATTGTACGGCCTGACTGTGTCCGGCATGGTGCCGGCGGCGCAGACGTGGGCGATACAGCGGTCGGGGCCTAAAAACCGTATGGCGGCGCTAGCTACCATCAGTTCAGGGCTGAGTTGCGGGCGTCTGCTGGGGCCTCCTTTGGCGGTAGCGACATTGAACTTCCATCCGCAGGCGCCATTGTGGCTGATGGCGGTTGCTCCGTTCCTAGCTTTTTTGTTGATTATGCGTCAGCCAAACGATCCTCCTTTACCGCCGGCTGCGCATCAGTCCACCCGCTTGCAGATAACAATGTTGCCTTATCTGCTGCTGGCTCTGCTACTGGCGGCCTGTATCAGCCTGATGCAGCTTGGGCTGGCTCCGCACCTGAAACCATTTGTAGGCGAAGCCGCGCGGGTTAGCCATCATGTGGCTCTGCTACTGAGCCTGGCAGCGGCGAGTACTCTACTAGCGCAGTTTCTGGTGGTGCGTCCGCAGCGCTTTAAGGCGATGACGTTGCTATGGTTGGCGGCACTGTTGATGGTAGCCGGGCTTGGCATGATGTTGATAGCGCAGCTGGCGGTGTTTTATTGCGGTATCGCTGTGACTTCTTTCGGTGCGGCGATAGCAACACCTGGCTATCAGCTGCTGCTTAATGCACGCCTTTCGACCGGTAAAGGGGCGGGGGTTATCGCCACCAGCCATACGCTCGGCTATGGATTAAGCGCGCTCTTAGTCCCGTTGGTATCCCGCATTTATGGTGAATATTATCTGATTAACACCGCCCTGCTGATGGCCATGGCTTTCCTTCTGCTCAGCGGCTGGCTATGGCGTAAAGGCTAATGAGTTAATCCTGAATAAATAGTTTTTCTAACGTCACATCACTGAGGATCGCGGCCTATTCTAGCGCTTCGGCCAGTGTATGACCGTCATAGGGATTTCCTGGCATCGAGCGTGCGCTAACCACTAGCCCTTCCTGGTGAGTCGTTGTGATCGACACTTTTACACCAAACCCGTACGGCTTACGCGCCTTGCCTTTGGCTATGCACTCCACTTTCGGAGCATGCAGAGCATAGAGTTTGTCTTGATCCTTGGGCCTTTGCGAAATGATTCGTTTTTTACGCACAATCAACTCTCGCAATGCATCACGCCCTTGCTCGGCCACCGACCCGATTTGTCGCTCAACGTCACGCATCACTCGTCCCACTCGCGAACGCAGTGTGCCCAACGCCTTGTGCATCCGTTTGAATTGCTTCGCGTGCGCATAACGACTGATTTGAATTGATAGACGCGGCGCGACTCGGTTGTAGTTTTGCCGTAACTTTAAACCGTATTGGGTCGCCGCTTTTACCAAATGCTCTCGGCAACGCTCTAAAATTGAACGCGTATTGCAGATACAGCAAGCCTGCTATGAGCCGCGGCGAGGTCGCAGGTCGACCTCTGTTTGAGATGAAGCTCTCACTCATCAACGCGCTAAGCCGATCCTAGTTGATTAAACCCGTCAGTCGCACCAACGGATGCTCCATATTGATCTGTTCGTTTAGCGGATACCGTAATTTCTGAGCGTGTTTCATCTGGATGAGTTGGACTAAATGCATGCGTTAAAATGCTCGATACAGCCCCACCTATCGCACCGGCGCTCATGCTTTGATTCAATGCCGCGGCGCCGCCTAGTCCAACTAACGCGTGCAGTGCTGCATGGGCTGGGCTGCCTTCATTGATCGCTCCAGATTCAGCACGCCGCTTTGCACAAACTGTGCGGTCGTCCCAGTCACATTTTCAGACGCGGCTGCGGTAACGGCTGTGAGCACTTGACGGTAGGTTCCACCTGGCCCCTATTACTTATTCAGTGCTTGCGCCTGCGAGCGTAATTCAGTTGCAGTCTCACATAACGCCTATCGCTGCTCTACAGACATCAATTCATTTTCATTCGCAAGCGCTTCTTGATGCTCAGCTTGCTGAATTTTACGATCCGCTTCTCTTGCTCTATTCGCAATAAACGCATTCGCTTCTCGGCTCAATGCTCCTACGATCTCAAAGCCGGCCTCAATTTCAGTTTGGTTAAAGATCGTCGATAACATTTTCCCTAATTTATTATTTTCCATCAAAAACAATACCTAATTATCATTGATAACCTTCGTCTAATACTTTCATTAACTCAGACTGCAATTCCATAGATTCAGAGTCGTATCTATCGAAAAGTGCCAGACAACGATACTCCTTAGGATCTAAATATGTAGATCGGATAAAAAAATATGAAATATCTTTTATTTCCTCATTTTTATGTGAGGTCGTGGCAATGTAAGAAAGATCTCTATCATTGTCACCCTCTATGATTTTATCAATTAAATCATGGACTTCATCTGAAAATTTACCATAAGTTAAGAAAAATACTGCGCCAAGATCAATAATTTTTTTAACAAGATGTAAAATTTTCTCTTTATCAAAAAAATTGTTTACTATAAGTAAACAGACAAGCTCTCTATCTTTAATAATGCTCGTTAAATTAAAGTCATCAAAAGATGAAATAATTAATTCACAATTCCTACTGTGCTTTACTAGATTGGTGCTCATTTACCGCGTCCTTTTATTTTATCTATATTATCAGAAAATGTTTTAATTTCTTTTTCTAAGTGTCTTATGCGTGCCTCTTGTTGTTTTGAAACAATATCTGGTGCTAGACCTTCCATTCCTGGTTTGGTAGTCATATTTTCTTTGAACCATTTTAGTTTTTGTTCGTGCTCGGTAATAAGTTTTTCATAAGAGCGAATAGCTTTAATTTCTTGATTAGTGAGCATCTGCTTAATATCAACAACTGCAGCCTCCTCTTTTGGGGCCTCACTAAAAATCGCATTCCCGTACGCACCCACCTCCTCATTCATCGGCGTAGTTATTGGTTCGACTCCTTGTTGAGCCTCTCTAGGACTCACTAATGGCCGCGCTCTATCCCTTGATCGATCAGGCGCGCCCCCAAACAGCGGTATCTCCTCACCTTCATGCCGCTCTCTCCCTGGAATTCGAAATGGTTGCAATGGCACCATGGGCCTCCCCATCGGTGGCAGTGCTTGGGGAGGTGGCGCCAACTGATTATTTTCCACTTCAATTTGCGCCGCATTCTGCGCTAATGCCGCATCTGCGCCACTTGCTGCTGCAATTCCCGCCACTAGCCCCGTTACTAAATTTTTACGCGCCTCCTTTTCTTGTGCAGAAAGACCATCCACTGAACCCAGCAGGTTGCTCACCAATACACTCGCACTTGCTCCTAAGGCTGCCGAACCTCCCTCTTGCCCCTGCACAGCAGCGCTGCCGTAAGCCAATGTCCCATGCAAAGCTGCGCGCACACCTTCACTGTTTAAATTATCTGAAATCTCTTTTATTTTTTCTGCACCTAAGCTTTGTAAATAATTCACCACCGTTGATTGCACAAACTGTGCCGTCGTCCCAGTCACATTTTCAGACGCGGCTGCGGTAACGGCTGTGAGCACTCGACGGTAGGTTCCACCTGGCCCCCATTGCTTATTCAGTGCTTGCGCCTGCGAGCGTAATTCAGTTGCAGTCTCACGTAACGCCTGCCGCTGCTCTACAGACATCAATTCATTTTCATTCGCAAGCGCTTCTTGATGTTCAGCTTGCTGAATTTTACGATCTGCTTCTCTGGCTCTATTGGCAATAAATGCATTCGCTTCCCGGCCCAATGTTCCCACGATCTCAGTGTGCGCGCCGGCCTTTGATCACACCAATTAGTTAATAATTAATCCGCAAAGATAAACTATACAAAAATTTCTATATCATCTAAAGCGTCCTGAACCCTTCCAGATATAGCACTATTGCCTATTTTATTACGCAGAATATTTATAACTCTTTCTTTATCTAGCTTACGGTGAATTCTTGCGATATGTCCCAAGCAAGTTGCTGATATTCCGCTGATTTTAGGATTATCGTCATCTAATAAAGCCAGGAATTTTTCTTGAGCCCACTTCCAATCAGATTCATAAAAAGCCATAGCCACTAAAGCATTACATATTTCCTCTACATTTCCAGATGAAAGCTTTGCCTCAATCAGAGCCTTATTCATTGGTTTTGAATTATTAAAATATCTCATTTCCCACCTCTTAAAATATTTCCATTTTTACTTAGTCGGTCCTGAATAAATCGTTTTACGTACTATTTGATCTAAAAACTCAAAGCAACAGCAAAGGTATGACAGAATAAAACGGATAAAAGAAAGACGTAAAAAAGCCGAAGCTTTCTGAGGATCATTCGTAAGTTATGCCCAGCGCCACAGAGCACAGCGTGCATGGCATCGCCTAATGCCCCTTTAAGCCAATTTCGACCGAGCTTCCCATCCGCTTTCATATGACCAATAGTGGGCTCGATGGCACTGCGTCGTTTGATGATCGCGCTTAGCGTACGGGTAATACCCCGACGCATGCCAGAGTGATAGATTTTTACACCCTCTATCGCAATTCCTTTGTAACCCCGATCAACGATGGCAACCTCTGGAGTCACATCACTTAAGATCGCTGCCTGTTCTAGCGCCTCGGCCAGCGTATGACCGTCGTAGGGATTTCCTGGCATCGAGCGTGCGCCAACCACCAGCCCCTCCTGATGAGTCGTCGTGATCGACACTTTCACACCGAACTCGTAGGGCTTACGCGCCTTGCCCTTGGCAATACACTCCACTTCCGGGGCATGCAGAGCATAGAGTTTGTCTTTGTCCTTGCGCCTTTGCGAAATGATTCGTTTCGTACGGGATATCAACTCTCGCAATGCTTCACGCCCTTGCTCGGCCACTGACTCGATTTGTCTTTCAACGTCACGCATCACTCGTCCCACTCGCGAACGCAGGGTGCTCAACGCCTTGTTCATTCGTTTGTGCTGCTTCGCGTGCGCATAGCGGCCGATTTGGATTGATAGGCGGGGCGCGACTCGGTTGTAGTTTTGCCGTAACTTTAAGCCATGTTGTTCCGCCGCTTTCACCAGGTGCTCTCGGCAACGCTCTAGGAGTCGCGAGTCGGTTGGATGCGCTATCGCTTTCTCCATCACCGTGGTGTCAACGATGACTCGTTTTACGCTCGACGCTTTGATGACATCACTACGTTTGGCCGCTTCGATCGTCTCCGCTAATAGCTCTTCTACGCCCGCTTCACCCAGCCGATTACGCCAACGCGTTAGACTTGACGGGTCAATCGGCGCCTCGGTTTGGAGGTACGTTTCCCCTGTAAAAAATTGATCGCGGTAGGAATACCAGTTACCTGATACCCCCCGCACAGATCCGAACGTGCCCAATTCGGGCATTCGGCTCCTACCTTGAGTATTTGACGGCAAATCGGCGATCCGGCCATTCGTGAAGAATCCTTGGTTGAGGTAGCCACTCGTTAGCTAGCCGCTGTATACGTTGCCACGTCATATTATCCTTTTGACTGCGTCGCCGTAGCGTCCGCCGCCAGAGATGCATAATACTGTGTCTAAACGCACGCAGCGCCTTCATGTTGGTTGGCACCGCATGGTATGCGAAGTAGCCTCGAACGACCTGCGCGAGCCATCGCCCTTGTGAGGCAATCAACTCATGCATTCTTCTGCGCATTTGCTCTTTTACTTGCTGAAGCTTTGCGCGCATCCTATCCTTACGGCTTGAGCGTTTGAGTTGGAAAGCGCCGCTACGTGACGTGCCACTTATGTGAGTGAACCCCAAATAGGTAAACGTCTCTGGCTTTCCAAGTCCTTTGCGTTGTCGCCGTTCGGTGGCATATCGTCCGAACTCCAACAATCGGGTCTTCTTGGGGTGTAGCATGAGATCAAACTTCTCCAAACGCTGTTCAAGCGCTTGTTTGAGTAGTAATGCATCTTCTTCATACTGAAATCCCAACACTGTATCGTCAGCATACCGCGAGACTATCACTTGCCCTCGTGGGCATCGATGTCGCCAGCTATTTACCCATATATCGAATACATAATGCAAGTATATATTCGCTAATAATGGCGAAATCACTGACCCCTGGGGGGTACCGGTTTGGACCACCAGCAATTGTCCTTTGTCCAGTACTCCTGCCTCCAGCCATTTGCTAATTAAGCGAATAACTCGAGGGTCTGCAACACGATGTTCTACAAAACGGATTAACCATTTTCGATTAACTGAGTCGAAGAAGTTTCGTATGTCTGCGTCCAGAATCCAGTTCACCGGTCTCTGCTGTATTGCTGCTGCTACTGCGTCCAGCGCATCATGTTGACTGCGTCCTGGTCGGAATCCGTATGAGAAACCCAAGAAGTCTTCTTCATAGATGGCATTGAGTATATCTACCATCACACTCTGCACAAGCTTATCTTCTAGTGCTGCTATTCCTAGAGGTCTGAGATTGCCATCGCTCTTAGGTATGTACCGACGCAGCACTGGCTGGGCACGATAGCTTCCCGTATGTACTCGCTTATGCAAAGTCTGAAGATGCTCTTCTAGTCCTGCCTCGTAGTCTTGCCACCTCGTTCCATCTACCCCTGGCGCTGCCTTGCGTTTGAGTGCATAAAATGCCTCTCTTAAGCGGTCTACCGTGAGGTGATGGAGCAATGTGGTAAAACGCATCTTCTTATGCCGTTTCGCTAACTCTCGTACACGCTCCAATCCCTGTGACACGCTCCCCCGGTTCTGCGCCCGGCACGTGTGAGTTTGGCTCATGTTCCTCTTGGTCCCCGCCCTTGGCTCCGCCCGCTCCGCAGCTTTTGTTGCAGCTTTGTTCGCAGGTTTCATAGCTACTATGGCGGAGTCTGACTTCTCATGCCCGTGCATCATCGGTTTCGGCTCCTCACCTTCCCGATGCGGGCCTGGCGATTACATTTCCACCAGGTCAGGCATGAGATCTCCCGGTTCCCATGCAAGGTGCTTGCATACATGCCAGGGTCTTCGACCACGCCGGATCGACAGACACTCGCAATATCGCGCCTGCTCGTATAGCTTTCCGCGTACCACATCGCGTCAGCATCCGGGATATGAACCATTTCGTGGCTCCATGGCTGGCCTATATGTACCCCTACCGACGCTTCGCTGACCTCCTCGCGGATGCCTGCGCACGGCTTGGGGGCGATGTGGCTTGCTACGCCTTCATCGTAGTGGACTTTCACCACCGACACCTTGCCGGTCTCCCGGCGCACATGGTAGGGGTTTTCCAGCCAACCCAACACCACTTCTTCATCAGACAAATTGAATGCGTATTGCAGATACAGTAAGCTTGCTATGAGCCGTGGCGAGGTCGCAGGTCGGCCTCTATTTGAGGTGAAGCTCTCACTCATCAACACGCTAAGCTGATCCCAGTTGATTAAACCCGCCAGTCGCACCAACGGATGCTTCATATTGATCTGTTCGTTTAGCGGATACCGGAATAAATCTCCTGTGCTCGCCGTTGCCTTTGGACCCATTTTTGCCTCATCACAAATTGCAAGATTTATTTTCTTAATATGCCATTTTATTGCAATTTGTGCCACTCTGTTTCGACGAAAAACCTTTACCACATAAGAGCTTACGAGTTATTCAGGGTCGACTAGTTAAGCCTATAATCTTTGTACAATTCAAATAGCATTGCCACTGCCTTATGATACGTAAAGAAATATAAGATTTCAGGTCCCCGCTCCGCACTCTCTAATATTTTCATTATTATATCCAAGTCTACATCTGCAGCACTTGAAAACCTAGATTAAATAACATCCAATTATTTAATCGAAAAATTCCACAAATCTATTAATCCAGCCTGGATTAGAAAACAATTTCAATATTGAGTAGAGAGAGGCAAATATTTTAATTTTTTTGTGTACCATTGACTAAATATTATTTGAGTAAAATTTCTTAAAAAAATATTCGTCAATTAATTTTCAATAATCTTATAAAACTCAGCTTTCTCATTAATAATTGCTTACTCAATACGATTTAAATCAGGGTTTACTCTATCCCTGTAAATTCTTAATGCATCTCTAAAAAAACAAATGGAGTGTAAATTTATATTTTCCTCAAGCTGCAGGAGCACAAAACACAGAAGCTACCCTGCCTGAATTTTTAAACCGTTCGCGCAATAGGTTTAAATTAGGACACAATTCATCAAGTCCCTTCAAATTTTCTTGTGCGAGATATATTAATCCATTTAATTTATCTAATGCTTCTGAATTATATTTATCAATTTCTTGAATTTCTGATCTTACTTTATCTACTTCCTCGATTAATTGAGCGATATCTTGATCCATTTTATTTAATTCTGTAGGTGATGGCCTATTTTCCGCAGTTGAAATTTCTTGCATAATTTCAAATTGTCGAGCGAACAGCAGTATAACTTCTTCCGCTATACTTCCTATAGGCTCCATTAAACTTTTTCTCACATGAGGTGCATTTTTCCTAAATCTTAGCACTAACTTATTAATTTCACCTTCATCTGTATCACCGGTAATTTCTGCTATTTCTTTTTTCCTTCCATGCGTATCATCATTATCCTGGCTACTTCCGCCACAACCCACAAAGGAAAAAAATATTATAAATATAGATAGAAGAATTCGTTTCATTGCTATTGATAGAAAAAGTTAAAGGATTAAATAATTATCTAATTTTCACGATAATTTCATTTATTTTTACCATAAAGTCCAATTAAAAATCGGAAGACATTGAATAAATTTAAGAAATTACCAAAACCACTACTTTTTTCATCTCACGCAAAGCCTTTTCACCGCATCCATCGGCATCTCCCCCAAACATCAATAGGAAATCAAAAAATCTCTAGTCCCCCATCCCTTAGCAGCTAACCGCTCATGCATACTGAATTTTTCTTTTATAGGTATAGAGCAACAACCTTTATCTAATATAGTTCAATTATTTTTTTTCGCAAGATAAAGTTATAACGCGAGATCACTTCAAGTATGCCGCAAAAGACTCCTTTGCCAAACTGGAGAAATTGAATTTAATCTGTGCGCTTCTGATCAAGCAATGCACGTAATTCAGCAAGTACTGGAGCACTATTTGGGCGAATATTGCGCCAGACAAAAAACGCTTCAGCCGCTTGCTCAACCAGCATACCTAGTCCATCTGCTATACGTGCACCATAGCGCTGCGCATAACTCATAAACACAGTAGGTTGCGGCCCATACATCATGTCGTAGGCGAGCGTGTTTGGACTGAGCACGCACTCATTGAATACCGGAAGCTCAGCCGTAAGGCTGCTGGCAGTAGCGTTAATCACAACATCGAATACGTGTTGAGCAGCTTCTTGCCCTCCGCCGATTAATCTACACCCGGCGTTTGCTGCTGCTTGCGCAAAATGATCAGCAAGCTCAACCGCACGCTCAGCAGTACGGTTAATAATCGTGATTTCAGCGATTTTAGCTTGCAGCAATGGCAATATGACCCCGCGCGCAGCACCTCCCGCGCCAAGTAGCAAAACACGACGGCCCGCCAGCGCCAGTCCTAGGTTAGATTCAATGTCTCGCACCAAACCAACGCCGTCGGTATTGTCACCATAGAGGCCGCCCGCATCGACTCTTAAGGTATTCACCGCACCCGCAGCCGCTGCGCGTGGCGATAGCGTATTAGCTAACGCGTATGCGTCGAGTTTGAATGGCACGGTGATATTTAGGCCGCGTCCGCCGTGCGCTATAAAATCTTGCGCGGTTTCGGCGAAGCCATTAAGCGGCGCTAATACACGTGTGTAGCAGATTTTTTGTTTTGTCTGTGCTGCAAAACGGGCGTGAATGAACGGCGATTGGCTCTGTTGCACCGGATTGCCCATCACCGCATAGCGATCAACCGTCTGCGCCGGCATATCTAGGCGCAGCTAGCCGCTGCGTCGCCTGTGAGATTCTCTTGTGTCTCACCTACCTCCAGTACTTGCGACAGACGGCATGAAACTTCAATATTGAGCTCGTCTATCGCTAGAATATCGAGCCAAAGCTTGGTATCGCGCGCATGTACGCCAAGGCCAGGCACATGGAGCAAGAGTGGGATTTCGTCAAACCTAACCAAATCGCCTTTTATGACAGAGGCCAGCACACGCTTACGCTTTTCTTGCTTGAGCCAACGCAAACACCAGAAGCGTTCCATCCGGTTCTGATGATCCGCATAGGCTTGATAAGTATCTTCAAAATTTTGCACAATCGCGTACAAATCTACGTCTTTCGGCTTAAACGGCGCCACCAATTTAGCCGCCACACCATGTTGCACACATGCCAGTAGCTGCCATTGGTTCACTAAATCGATATAGCGGCGCAATGGTGAGGTGCTCCATGCATATTGCTCAACCCCCAGCCCTTCGTGCGGCGCAGGGCCAATTTGCATGC
Organism: Mycoavidus sp. SF9855; assembly: GCF_024582735.1. Taxonomy (NCBI): domain Bacteria; kingdom Pseudomonadati; phylum Pseudomonadota; class Betaproteobacteria; order Burkholderiales; family Burkholderiaceae; genus Mycoavidus; species Mycoavidus sp. SF9855. The sequence goes on along the minus strand of NZ_CP102085.1, from coordinate 539,304 downwards.
GCGTGCGGTTGAGACCAAAGGCGCGTTGCGCACGGTAAATACCTGGCACACCATATTTAGCTAACAAAGCGCCCCAACTGCTGTTCACTAAAATCGCCAACTCAGCAACAATCAGATCAAGCGGGGAGCCACGCCGGCGCGGGGTGATTGAGACAGATTCACCTTCGATGGCAAAATTGAAGTCTGCGTGGCGTGGTGTTTCACGCTTAAGCCCATAATTGATGCGAGCCTGCTGCCGTTTTTCGTAGAGCGCTTGCGCGAATGGCCAAAGTACCGCGATCTCTTTTTTATAGGGGTAATCGCCCTCTCCCGCTGCAATGGCCTCTGCCGTGACTATCGCCTCAAGCAAATTATGGCGCAGATTGTGCGCGATAAAGACACGCTCGACGCGCGTCTCAGTCACGACAATATCTTGCGTAGCGCTATCGATAATCGTATAAAACGACAATACAGGCCGTAGCCCGCCTTCCTGTAAAGTGAAAGTATCGACCAGTGCGGCGGGCAGCATGGTGATTTTGTCGCCCGGAACATAAACTGTCGATAGGCGCGTGCGCGCCTGCAGGTCGATGATGTCGTCCCGCGCTATGCCAAGAGCCGGCGCTGCAATATGTACGCCAATGCGCAAGCGGTCATTTGCTAGCCATTCGACCGAGAAAGCGTCATCGATTTCGGTCGTGCTGATATCATCGATCGAAAAGGCTTGGATTTCAGTAGCAGGTCGCTCGGCGAGCATACTCTCGGCCGGCTGCTCAGAATACGCAGCGGCTGGCCCAAAGCCGATGCCATGCGGAAAATATTCAGCCAAAAAACGACTTTCATGCAATGCACGCGCAGAAGGAATGGCGCCACAATCAAGGATTAATTGCGCGACTGAAGTACCGCAAGCGCTGGCTGCTGCCTCCAACGCTTTGTGTTCGATTGAATTTTTGTCAGGCTTAGTTAATAGCGTCAGCACCTTACCCTCAAACGCAGCCGGCAGCCGATGCGCGGTTAATTCAGCTTCATAAGTGGCCTGTAATACCGCTTGTTGACTACGCCGCTCAAGAGCGGCCAATGCGGCTTTGAGCTGCTCTTCCGGTGCGCGCTGATATTGCCCGCGCCCTTTACGACGAAAATAGACCGGCGCGCTATGTAACCGGAGTGCAAGCGCTGCTCGCTCAACTGAGGTGGCCTGCATCCCAAAATACTCTTCAGCAAGCGCCGCAAAGTTAAATTCATCGGTACCCGCGCACTCCCACAAAAAATCTAATTCGATGGTCTGGGCGCAGGTCTCAGCGGACTGCATCAATTCTGCTGCCGTCGGCGCCGAAAACTCAAGCAAGACATCTTTGCCTTTTACCTTAATCCGCCGCCCGCCGAGTAATTCAACTTGCAACGTTTCATTTTGGCGCGACAATACAGTTCCTGCCTTAAAACTACCGGAATCTTCAAAAAAAACGTTCACACACCCTTCCCTAAATCAAAATCGCTTGCCGTGCATTCTTTTGCAGAAAGCATTGCAAGCAGTTTCGTATGAATACCGCCAAAGCTGCCATTGCTCATCACCACGATGTGATCGCTTGGCCGCGCTGCCATGATGACAGCGTGCGCCAGCGCCTCAAGATGATTTAAAGCATAAGCGCGCTCACCAAGTGGCGCCAGTGTTTGAGCCAAATCCCAGCCAAGCGCGTCAGGCCCCGCTGGCGCACCATATGCGAAGATCAGATCAGCTTGTGCCAGACTCGCTGGCAACAGAGCTTTCATCACGCCCAATTTCATTGTATTTGAGCGGGGCTCAAGCACAGCCAGAATGCGTGCCTGGGCCCCGATACGCGCGCGCAAGCCAGCAATGGTAGTGCTAATTGCGCTCGGATGATGAGCAAAATCATCATAGACAGTGATGCCCCCCACACAACCGGCTGTTTCCATGCGGCGCTTAATCCCGGCAAAACGCGCCAACGCTTCGGCACCGGCAGCCGGAGCTACGCCAACATGGCGCGCCGCGGCCAATGCCGCCAACGCATTGAGCCGATTATGTTCGCCCAAACTCTGCCAACTGACGGTGCCGACTCGCTGTGCCTGCCAGCAAACGGCAAAAGATTGATCAATTGGACGCTCATCAATCGGCTGCGATTGCCAGCCGTCTGCCACGCCAAAAAGTTCAACCTCACTCCAGCAACCCCGTGTTAGCACGCGCTCAAGCGCCTCATCGCGACCATTCACAATAATCCGTCCGGCAGCCGGAACCGTACGCACTAAATGATGAAATTGCGTTTCAATCGCAGCCAGATCGGGGAAAATGTCTGCATGGTCGTATTCGAGATTATTGAGCACGACAGTCCGCGGACGATAGTGGATAAATTTAGAGCGCTTATCGAAAAACGCCGTATCATATTCATCTGCCTCAATCACAAAAAAATTTGATGCCGTCAGCCGTGCTGAGATATTCAAATTTAATGGCACGCCGCCGATTAAAAAGCCCGGATTCAGTCCAGCCTCCTCGAGCAGCCAAGCAAGGATGGACGCCGTCGTTGTTTTGCCGTGCGTACCGGCTACTGCCAAGACCCATTTATTAGACAGCACATATTCGCCAAGCCATTGCGGACCCGAGGTGTAAGGCAAGCCTTGGTCGAGAATCGCCTCCATGAGTGGGTTGCCGCGCGTCACGACATTACCGACCACATAAAGATCGGCATTTAAGGCAAGTTGGTCAGCGCTATAACCGTCGATGAGTTCAATGCCTTGTGCTGCAAGCTGCGTACTCATCGGTGGGTACACATGTACATCGCAACCCGTCACCCGATGGCCTGCTTGACGCGCAAGCACAGCAAGCCCTCCCATGAAGGTGCCGCAAATGCCGAGAATGTGAATATGCATAAAGAATCAGAATTGGGCGCAACTCAGACCAGCCGCAGAAGGCCGATAAAACCTAGGATTGTACCTGAGGTATGTGAACCGCAAAAACCCTCGCGCATGGTCAATGTGGCGAAATTTTCTGTATCATATTTAAATGTTACGAAAATCTCTTATATTTTTGGTTATATGGGCCGTCGCTGTGACGGCAAGTGTCCCCTTCTACGCTAGCGCGCGCGATCGTGTACCGCCGCCTGCGTTAACCAATTGGTGGCAGACTAAACTGCCTCAACTGCCCGGCTCTACGGCACTAGCGCCCGCCGCTATCAGCCACCAACAATCTCTGGCGCAGTACCGCGGCAAGCCGCTGGTGATTCATTTTTGGGCGCCCTGGTGCCCGCATTGCATTAAAGAAATCGAAACGCTGTCAGCACTTTATAATGAATATGCGCGCACGGGTATTCAGTTTATCGGCGTCGCTGTCGATTCAGCCAGTCATGTCGAGCAATTTACCCAAAAAGTTAAAGTGCCTTATCCATTATATATTGCCGGTTTCGGCGGTATCGAATTGGCGCGTGGCTTTGGCAATGCCCAAGGTGGACTACCCTTCACCGTTATCCTAAATAAAGCAGGAGAAATTCACTATACCGCGCTAGGTCGCCGTAGCGCTGCCGAGTTCCGTCAACAACTTAATAATTTATAATGGTCATTTAAGCTGTTTTGCGTACAAAATATATTTCTCCTAACTGAGCGATTTTCCTTGCTTATTTTTTATTAAACTGGACAAACTTCGCCATTCGGCTGTAAAGTTCGCCCAATTTCTCTAAATTAGATATTAAATGATTGCTCGGCTACTGGTGTTGCATGGCCCTAACCTCAATTTACTCGGCTCACGAGAGCCGGAGGTATATGGTCATCTGACGCTCAGCGAAATCGACCAGCGCTTACAACACCGCGCTGAATCCTTAGGCGCCGCAGTAGAGACCTTTCAAAGCAACCATGAAGGAGTATTAATTGACCGGGTGCACCGCGCCAAGGCTGAAGGTATTGATTTCATTGTCATCAATCCGGCCGGCCTCACGCATACGAGTGTAGCGCTACGTGATGCACTCGTTGGAGTGGACATTCCATTTATCGAAGTGCATTTATCGAATATTCATCGCCGCGAGGCATTTAGGCATCAATCATTTCTTTCAAGTCAAGCGCTTGGCGTGATTTGCGGCCTTGGATGGCAAAGTTATCTATTCGCGCTCGAATTTGCGCTTGATACACTTAAGCCAAGCTAATTAGTTATTATGCGCTGTTACGGCGGCCATTATTTCATAGGGACTTATCAATGGATTTACGTAAGCTCAAAACACTTATCGACCTAGTAGCGGAATCTTGTATTTCTGAACTAGAAGTCACCGAAGGAGAAGGTAAAGTTCGGATTGTCAAAAATACGGCACCCGTTTATTTACCCGCGCCTGGACCCGCTATGCAGTTCAGCGCGCCGATCCAAGGTAACGTGACTGAGGTCACGGCTAACACTACGCCAGTAGCAAGCGCAGAAGTGACTCCTAGCGAAGTTTTACCAGGTCATGTAGTGACTTCACCGATGGTCGGCACCTTCTATCGCGCGCCATCGCCAGGCTCAGATCCTTTTGTGCAAATTGGCGATAGCGTCAAAGAAGGCCAAACACTTTGCCTCATCGAAGCAATGAAGTTACTCAACGAAATTGAGTCCGATAAAACAGGTGTTGTGAAAGAAATTTTGGTTGAAAATGGCCAACCTGTCGAATATGGGCAACGCTTATTTGTCATTGCTTGAAAGCCGATAACATCATATGTTTGAAAAAATCTTAATCGCCAATCGTGGCGAAATCGCTCTACGGATTCAACGCGCGTGCCGCGAACTCGGTGTCAAAACCGTGGTTGTCTACTCAGAAGCAGACAAAGAAGCCAAATACGTGCGCTTAGCCGATGAAGCCGTCTGCATTGGACCCGCACCTTCCCCGCAGTCTTATCTCAATATGCCGGCCATCATTAGCGCAGCTGAAGTTACTGATGCCGAAGCAATTCATCCCGGCTATGGCTTTTTATCGGAAAACGCCGATTTTGCCGAGCGCGTCGAACAGTCAGGCTTTACCTTTATCGGACCACGCCCCGAAACCATTCGTTTAATGGGTGACAAAGTATCGGCGAAACAAACGATGCTAAAAGCGGCGGTACCCTGTGTACCCGGCTCCGAAGGCGCCTTACCTGAAGATCCGAAAGAAATCATCAAGATTGCGCGGCAAATTACTTACCCAGTGATTATCAAAGCGGCTGGCGGCGGCGGCGGACGCGGCATGCGCGTGGTCCATACGGAAGCCGCGCTGATTAACGCCGTCAATATGACCCGTGAAGAAGCCGGGCGCGCATTTGGCAACCCCCAAGTGTATATGGAAAAGTTCCTTGAGAACCCACGGCACATCGAAATCCAAGTCTTGGCCGATTCATTCAAGCACGCCATCTGGCTGGGCGAACGCGACTGCTCAATGCAGCGCCGTCACCAAAAAGTGATCGAAGAAGCGCCTGCGCCAAATATCCCGCGCCGCCTGGTCGAACGCATTGGCGATCGCTGTGTAGAAGCATGTAAAAAAATGGGCTACCTCGGTGCCGGCACATTTGAATTTTTATATGAGAACAATGAATTTTATTTCATTGAAATGAATACGCGCATACAAGTCGAGCACCCTGTCACGGAGATGATTACCGGCATCGATCTCGTGCAAGAACAAATCCGCGTCGCTGCGGGCGAAAAATTACGCTTTAAACAACGAGACGTCGTGCTCAAAGGTCATGCCATCGAATGCCGGATCAACGCTGAGGATGCGTATAAATTCACGCCTTCGCCTGGCCGCATTACATCATGGCATACCCCAGGAGGACCCGGCATTCGAGTCGATTCACATGCATATAACGGTTATTTTGTCCCCTCTCATTATGATTCAATGATTGGGAAAGTGATCGCGTATGGGGTCACCCGCGAGCAAGCGATTAGCCGGATGCACATTGCGCTCTCCGAAATGGTAGTGGAAGGCATTCATACCAATATTCCATTACATCGCGAGCTCATGCTCGATGCAAAATTTGTTGCCGGGGGTACCAGCATTCATTATCTTGAAAATAAGCTGGCAGCTAAACTGCAAGTCACCCCAAAAAAGGCATGACCCAAACCAAACAGCATGAATACGCCAAGCTATCGTGAACTCGTAGTCGAGCTTACTCGAGCGGATGCGCAAGCGCTCTCCGATATCCTGCTCGAATTAGGCGCCCTATCGGTATCGCTTGAAGATGCGCAAGCCGATACGCTTGATGAGCAGCCACTTTTTGGCGAGCCCGGTCATGAGCCGCCTCATGCCGCGTGGCAACTTTCGCGGCTCAGCGTGCTGATTGCCGGCTCGCAAGAGCCCGCGCTTTTGCTCGGCGCGGCAGCCAATGAGCTTGGTCTAACCTCGCTGCCGCCCTATCATGTGCGTGAAGTGCCGAATCAAGACTGGGTTCAGCTCACCCAAGCGCAATTCGAGCCGATCCCGATCGGCCAGCGCATCTGGGTCGTCCCTTCCTGGCATCTGCTGCCCCCAGAAGCGCCTCAAGATGCGCTGATACTCGCGTTAGATCCGGGGCTTGCCTTTGGCACCGGCAGCCACCCCACGACGAAGCTATGCATGGAATGGCTTGAAGCAACCGTCACTGCGAGCCACTCGGTGCTCGATTACGGCTGCGGCTCCGGCATCTTGGCTATTCTCGCTAAGAAATGTGGCGCAACGCATGTCCTTGGCATTGATATCGATCCACAAGCAATTACCGCGGCGCGCCGCAATAGCGAACAGAACTTGGCAGAAGTCGCCTATCAGTCCCCCGATGATGGTGAAAGCGGGCAATTCGATCTCGTTGTCGCCAATATTTTGGCGAATCCACTTAAATTGATGGCCTCAATGTTATGTGCAAAAATACGCCCAGGCGGTCAACTTGCGCTTTCTGGTATCCTTGAGCGCCAGGCAGACGAACTGATACACACCTATGCGCCTTGGCTTAAATTATCGGTTTGGCGCGCCGAGGAAGGCTGGGTGTGCTTGACCGGTCAGCGGCCACTCTGAAAGTCATTTTTAACCTTTGATAGGAATTACAATGTCTACAGTTACCCTCGGCGGCACGCCCGTCAATCTCAGCGGCACCTTCCCAACACTTCATCAAACCGCGCCATCTTTTACCCTCACCGGCAAAGATTTGGCTGAAGTTAAACTGACTGATTTTGCGGGTAAACGCAAGGTCTTAAATATTGTGCCGAGCTTGGATACCCCGGTTTGCGCGACCTCCACGCGTGCCTTCAATCAGGCTGCCAGCCAGCTTAATAATACGGTGGTCCTGGTCATCTCAGCCGATCTGCCGTTTGCAGCAGCACGCTTTTGCACCACCGAAGGGATTGACCATCTAGTTACGCTGTCAACTTTTCGCCACCCTGAGTTTGCCAAACATTATGGGGTTGAGATAACCAGCTCGCCACTCGCTGGCCTGACGGCACGCGCAGTATTGGTGCTTGATGAAAACGATCAAGTTCTACATGCAGAACGTGTGTCCGAAATCAAGCACGAGCCTAATTATGAAGCCGCGCTTGCCGTGCTGAGGTAAGGCCATGAGTACACTCATCTGCGGTTCACTCGCCTATGACACATTAATGACCTTTGAGGGGCGTTTTAGCGAGCACATTTTACGTGAACAGGCGCACATCCTGAATATCAGCTTTCTGGTACCCACCATGCGCCGTGAATTTGGCGGCTGTGCAGGTAATATTGCTTACAGCCTGAACACTCTCGGAGGTACACCATACATCATGGGTACACTGGGTGAAATAGATGCACAAGACTATCTCGCCCATCTAGCTAAGCTCAAATTACCGACTGATTATTTGCGCGTGATACCTGAGATGTATACGGCGCAAGCGATGGTCACCACTGACCTTGAAAACAACCAGATCACAACCTTTCATGCAGGTGCGATGTTACAGGCACACGTCAACCACGTGAGCCAAACCCAGAATATCACCCTGGGTATCGTCTCACCAGACGGCGGCGATGCCATGCGCCAGCATACGGAACAATTTGCAGCAGCTAATATTCCGTTTATTTTCGATCCCGGCCAAGGGCTGCCCCTGTTCCAAGGCGCCGAGCTAAAAAAAATGATCGAGCTTGCCACCTATGTCACCGTCAATGACTATGAGGCAGAGCTATTGAGCAATAAAACCGGCTGGTCAATTGCACAGATTGTCGAGCGGGTTAAGGCACTGATCATTACCCGTGGAGAGCATGGCGTCTTAATTCACCATGATGGTAGTACGACCACCATTCCTGCCGTTCCGGTTGAGCAGGTCATTGATCCAACCGGATGCGGCGATGCCTTCCGAGGTGGCTTACTCTATGGCCTCGAACACGGCTTAGATTGGGCCACAACCGGTCGCCTAGCGAATTTAATGGGTTCAATCCAAATTGCCCACCAAGGTCCGCAAAACTATCCTCATCGACGGGATACCATCCATCAATCTTTCAAACAAACATTTTCTTACAGCTTACAGTAATGGCGGCAGCCTACAGTCATTTTTTGGAGAAATGTATGGATAAGATGATTCGCGTTACAGCCACTGTCTTGCTGGCCAGCGCTTTTGCATTACAAGGCTGCGCACTACAGAGCAGTTCAGCTAATGTCTACACGGCGAACCAAGCGCGGCGTGAACAAACAGTGCGCTTAGGTACCATTGCCAGCGTACGCGCGGTTAAAATCCAAGCAGACAATGGCCAGCCAAGCGGCCTAGGCGCGCTCGGTGGTGGTGCTTTAGGTGCAATTGCGGGTAGCACCATTGGTGGCGGACGCGGCGCACTGCTGACCGGTATCGTGGGAGGCCTTGGCGGTGTCGTTGCGGGCGATGCCATTGAAGGGGGAATCGCCAAGCGTAGTGGGCTAGAAATCACGGTACGTCTTGACAACGGTGAGGTACGCGCAATTACTCAGGAAGCTACACAAGAAATATTCCGAGCCGGTGAGCGGGTACGTTTAGTGTCAGGTAGCGGGATCACTCGCGTCACCCACTAATCAGCCATTTTCTTGATTGCTTTAAATCAAGAAAATATCCCGCTGTCTGGCAAATGCAGATCAGCGGGATATAGGATCGAGTCAGAACCCGATCAATCGATGCAGCGAGCCGCCTACATATCAACTTACACCTACCGGCGCTAAAGTTACGGCCGGCTGCCGGTTGGGAACGGCCAAGCAGCCGCCGGATTCAACGCGGTTTTGACACCCGATGTAGAGCTTGATGGGATTGTCACGGGCGTTGTTACCGCTGGTTTAGTGATCGCCGAGGATGGCTTTTTTGCCGACTCGGCTTTTTTTACTGGGGTAGCTTTCTTTGCTGCAGCCTTTTTGACTGCAGCCACTTTTTTGACTACGGCTTTTTTAGCCACGGTAGCTTTCTTTGCTACAGTCTTTTTAACTGCAGCCACTTTTTTAACTACGGCTTTTTTGGCCACGGTAGCTTGCTTTGCTACAGTCTTTTTAACTGTAGCCACTTTTTTGACTACGGCTTTTTTAGCCACGACCTTTTTAGCCACTGCTTTTTTGGCTACTACTTTTTTTACTGGCGTTTTTTTCGCTGCGACTTTTTTCACAGCAACCTTTTTAGCGACAACTTTCTTAGCTGGCACTTTTTTCGCCACGGCTTTCTTGGCTACCGTTTTTTTTGCCACTGCTTTCTTCGCTACGACTTTTTTAGCTGCCACTTTCTTGACCGGAGCCTTTTTCGCGGCTACCTTCTTCGCCGCTACTTTTTTTACAGCGGTCTTTTGAGCGACAACTTTCTTGGCTGGGGCTTTCTTCACTACACTTTTCTTAGCAGTAGCTTTTTGAGCTGTAGTCGTTTTCTTCACAGCAGCTTTCTTTACTACGGGTTTAGCCGTGTCTTTCTTTACAGCAGGTTTCTTTTTAGCAGTAACCATTATTTACTCCTTCAAGTTTCAGATAAGAATCGAACAAACAACACCCTTGGTCGAGGTCCGCCTTTCGCAAGTGCATGGCTTATCTGCACTCGCGAAAAACGAACCATTCATCGGCGTACGCTTCATATTTGGCTTACGCTAATGAATACGGCAACACATATACGCCCTCTTTTGAGTACTGTACATGCCAAAAAAACGCCGACACCCAGGCCGGCCATTGCTGAAAAAAATCACGGCAAAACCGCGTGATTTTTTTCATAGAATAGTCTTTAAAGAAGGTGTAATTTGCCAGACTTATCATCATCTTGTCTGTCGTCACTATTCCCAATTGAGCGCGCCGCCAGTTTGATACTCAATAACTCGCGTCTCAAAAAAATTACGCTCTTTCTTTAAGTCAATCATCTCACTCATCCACGGAAAAGGATTCTCTTCTTTTGGAAAAAGCTGCTCAAGGCCAATTTGGGAACAACGCCGATTACAAATAAAACGCAAGTAGCCTTTAAACATTGATGCATTCAATCCAAGCACGCCGCGCGGCATCGTATCTTCAGCGTAACGGTATTCAAGATCGACCGCTGTTTTGAACAACTCGCGAATTTCCTCGCGAAATTCAGAAGTCCATAAGTGCGGATTTTCGAGTTTGATTTGGTTGATCAAATCAATGCCAAAATTACAATGCAATGATTCGTCGCGCAAAATGTATTGATATTGCTCAGCCGCGCCAGTCATCTTGTTTTGTCGGCCCAGCGCTAAGATCTGCGTAAAGCCAACATAAAAGAATAGCCCTTCCATCACGCACGCAAACATGATCAGCGATTTCAGCAAAGCTTGATCTGCGGCTGGCGTGCCGGTCTTAAAAGCAGGATCGGTCAATGTATGAATGAACGGAATCAGGAATTCATCCTTCGCACGGATCGATGGAACCTCATGGTAAGCATTGAAGATTTCACCTTCGTCTAAGCCCAGCGATTCAACAATATATTGATACGCATGGGTATGAATCGCCTCTTCAAACGCCTGGCGCAATAGATATTGCCGACACTCAGGCGCTGTAATATGACGATATGTCCCCAGGACAATGTTATTCGCCGCCAACGAATCTGCCGTGACGAAAAATCCGAGATTGCGCTTAACGACTCGGCGCTCATCCTCAGTCAGGCCATTCGGATCTTTCCACAGCGCGATATCGCGCGACATATTAATTTCTTGCGGCATCCAGTGATTCGCGCAACCAGACAAATACTTTTCCCACGCCCATTTATATTTAAACGGAACCAATTGATTCACATCGGTTTTGCCGTTAATGATGCGCTTGTCCGCGGCTTTTACGCGCGCCTCTTGATCAGGTTGGCGAGTCACGCTGTCAAGCACAGGTCCAGAGGACTCAGGCGAGAAAGAGTGCTGTGCGCCACTTGCGGGAGTTTCAGCTGTAATGTCTTCGTCCCAGTTGAGCATAAATTTCACCATCGATATAAATCGGTTTGTACCATCTTTTCACAAGGGATAAAAGAGTTCAGTTGTGAAAAGCGCTTTTTTAGTGTTGTATGCAACCTGCATACAACACTTCGAGTCACTTAAGCGCGCGCCCAGCGCATCGAATTCAATCTTAAACATCGATCGATGCCGCTTGCTTGTTCTTAATTGAGAGGCTTAGCACGCATCAAAAAAGATGCGCGCGCCGTTTCTTATTGGCAAGCTTCACACGAATCAAAATCCGCATCACCCGGCCGCAGCATGCACACTGGAGCTGACTCTTGCTCCGCTTGTGCGAGACTATTCAGGTCAGTACTGTCAGGCGCCAAAGCTGACACGGCGTTTAGTGCGCCATGCGCCACTGTCGATTTCTCAACATGGGTAGCGGCCATCGTACGCAGATAATACGTGGTCTTTAAGCCGCGCACCCAAGCGAGCCGATAAATCTCATCCAGCCGCTTACCAGAAACACCCGCCATATAAATATTTAACGATTGCGCTTGATCAATCCATTTCTGCCGACGAGAGGCTGCTTCAACTAACCATTTAGGGTCGATTTCAAAAGCGGTTGCGTACAGCGCGCGCAACTCAGCCGGAATTCGGTCGATACGAGTCAACATGCCATCGAAATATTTCAGATCGGCTACCATCACTTCATCCCACAAGCCACGCGCTTTCAAATCGCGCACCAGATAATCGTTCACCATGGTGAACTCACCCGATAGGTTCGATTTCACATAGAGATTTTGGAAGGTCGGCTCAATACATGCCGATACCCCAATGATGTTTGAAATGGTGGCGGTTGGTGCAATCGCGACGCAATTCGAATTGCGCATGCCGTGTTGAGCAATGCGGCTGCGCAACACATCCCAGTCAAGCGAGCTGGTTTGATCCACCTCGACATAACCGCCACGTGCATCAGCCAGAAGTTTCAGTGTGTCTTGCGGCAAAATCCCTCGCTCCCACAACGAGCCCTGATAGGTTGAGTAGCAACCGCGCTCAGCGGCCAATTCAGTCGAAGCCCAATATGCGTAATAACACACGGTTTCCATCGAACGATCAGCAAATTCAACTGCAGCCTGCGAAGCATAGGGATAGCGCAATAAATGCAAGCAATCTTGGAAACCCATAATGCCCAGCCCTACTGGCCGATGCTTCAAATTTGAATGGCGCGCCTTTTGCACAGCGTAATAATTGATATCAATCACATTGTCGAGCATGCGCATCGCCGTTTGAATGGTCTTTTTCAGCTTAACGTGATCAAGCGCTAAGCTGCCATCTGCCTGCTGGCTGAGGTGTGCAACCAAATTGACTGAGCCCAAATTACATACTGCGATTTCACTCTCATTAGTATTGAGCGTAATTTCCGTACACAAATTCGACGAATGCACGACCCCCACATGCTGCTGCGGGGAGCGGATATTGCACGGATCTTTGAATGTAATCCAAGGGTGACCGGTTTCAAACAGCATGCCCAGCATTTTGCGCCACAACTGAGCAGCGGATACTTTCTTAAAGAGCGTAATCTCGCCACGCGCAGCCTTCTCTTCATAGCCTACGTAAGCAGTTTCAAATTCAGCGCCAAATTTATCGTGCAAATCCGGGCAGCTTGAAGGGGAAAACAAGGTCCAATCTGCGCCTTCATTCACGCGCTTCATAAAGAGATCGGGAATCCAGTTGGCCGTATTCATATCGTGCGTGCGGCGACGATCATCCCCCGTGTTTTTGCGCAACTCGAGAAATTCCTCAATATCTAAATGCCATGTTTCCAGATAAGCGCATACCGCGCCTTTACGTTTGCCGCCTTGATTGACAGCAACCGCGGTGTCGTTGACCACCTTTAGAAAAGGCACGACCCCTTGCGACTTACCATTTGTACCTTTGATATGCGAGCCTAGCGCGCGTACCTGCGTCCAATCATTGCCCAAGCCGCCGGCAAATTTTGACAATAGCGCATTTTCTTTTAATGCCTCATAAATACCTTCCAGATCATCGTCCACCGTTGTCAAATAACATGACGACAATTGCGCGCGACGCGTGCCAGAATTAAATAAGGTTGGGGTTGAACTCATGAAATCGAATTTTGACAGCACCTGGTAAAACTCAATGGCGCACGCTTCACGATCGGCTTCATTCAGTGCAAGCCCCATCGCCACCCGCATAAAAAAGGCTTGCGGCAGTTCAATCCGCTGTCCCTCATGATGCAGAAAGTAACGATCATAGAGGGTTTGCAAGCCAAGATAACCAAATTGCAAATCGCGGCTGGCGTCAAGCGCTGCGCCTAGTTTTTCTAGATCGAACTGCAATAACTTGTCATCAAGCAGTTCAGCTGCGATACCCCGTTTAATAAATTGCGGGAAATATTCAGCATAGCGAGTGGCCATTTCTGCTGGCGCGACTTCTTCCGCAAGCACTTCGCGGCGCATCGTGTGCAGCAAAATACGCGCCGTTACCTGACTGTAGGCCGGATCTTGCTCAATCATCGTACGCGCAGCAAGAATGGCTGAATCGTAGACTTGACTAATCGGCACCCCATGGTAAAGATTTTTAATCGTTTCAGTCACAATCGGCTCGGCTTGCACCGCGCTGCCTAAACCCTCGCACGCGCTGACAATCAGCGCATTAAGTGCAGATAAATCAAGCGGCCGCATCAGTGGCCCATCGGTCACCTGGATCACGCCCTCTAGAGTTGGCTGCGCCTGATCACTCAACGCACGCTCTTGAGCGCGTTTTTCTCGATACAACACATAGGCGCGTGCGACGTTATGCTCGCCGGCGCGCATTAACGCAAGCTCAACTTGATCTTGAATGTCTTCAATATGAAACGTGCCGCCAGCAGGACGGCTACGCATAAGCGCATGCACTACATGTTGTGTGAACTGAGCGACTTGTTCGCGTACACGAGTTGAAACAGCGCCTTGCCCTCCATTAACCGCCAAAAAAGCCTTCGTCATGGCAACTTCTATTTTAGAAGGCTCAAATATCACCACTGCGCCATTACGGCGGATCACTTTATAGTCAGCCAACGTGTCTGTCTGCGTAGCCAAAGCCGACGCAGCATTTTTACTATGGGGGTCATCTTGCTTGATAACGGGGCGGCCAATCGGCGCGCTCTCTTCGGCCGGGGCCTTATATGCGGTGGTTTGCATCGGCAAAACTCCTAGTCTATTTGATGAAGGCGCGGCAAAACCGCGGCTGAAAATAAGAAATTGTCTTCAAAGCTATGCGCGTTTACGTCTACGAATAGGGCTGGGAAAATGAACACAAGACGAGCCTAGCACTGATTCGCACCCTGTTTGCCGTCAAACTTTGCACGCTGTGCTTGAGCATATTGCATTGTCACTAAAAGAGTGCAGACCACAAGATATAGTGTTGAATAAAACATCGGATACCAAGTATAGTGAATTTATGAGGCACTGAACACTGCTTTATTTTTTATTTACACCCTTGACTTTTGTGAATTCGCGCTACAAACATACTAAACTATGCACCACAAGCTTACTCCGCTAGCGCTCTCTGCACCGCTCGTGCATTAACTCACGCCCTGGGCCCTTGGTAAGGAAAATAAACTTCAGCAAGCCCGCTCAAAACACGCAAACGCTGCCAATCAAAATGGGGGCCTGGGTCAGTTTTTCGCCCAAGAGCAATATCCTCATGCCCAACCAGGGCGCCAATTGGATAGCGATCCATGAGGGCTTTAATCAGTTCTGCAAGCTTAAGATATTGAGTGGCTTCAAATGGGACCATGTCGACCCCTTCAAGTTCAATCCCAATCGAAAAATCATTGCACCCTTCACGCCCGAAAAAATTGGAGGCTCCCGCATGCCAAGCGCGGTCATCGCAAGAGACAAATTGCTGCAAGTCGCCATTACGCCGAATCAAAAAATGAGCAGATACCTGCAGCCGCCGTATCTCGCCGTAATATGAATGCGCATCAAAATCAAGTCGATTACAAAAGAACTCAGCCACTTGTGGCCCACCAAATTCACCTGGCGGCAAACTAATATTGTGTATCACAATCAGCGTCGGCGTAATACCAATCGGCCGCGCATTAAAATTAGGAGACTTTTGTGGAGATACGGCCTCAATCCAGCCAGACTCATCAATCATCAGTCGCATATTTACCGCTTGCGCCCTGCGGCCTGTGCATAGCGCCGAGCGTGCGCCATAGTGCAAAATGACTTGCCATGAGCGTGCTGTATTTCGACCGCAGGGACATATACACCGCATTCGGCGCAGCGCACCACACGCTCAACGCCTGAGTCAGAGTGAGCATGAGGCCGGTGCTTTGGATCGTACGGATCGAGATTAAGATAGCGCATCGCACGCCGCCAAAGGGTCCTGCCAAGCAGATACAAAACTATATAAAGAAGAATTCGACGCATAAATAAGCCACTTTTCTAATCCTGCATTTAAACTCTACTGTTTTGCAACAGTCTTTTAAAGAGCTGGGCGCCGCAACAGCACTTCAAACACGAAATGGCTCCCCACATAAGCCAGCAAAAGCACCATAAAGGCGGCCAATACCCAGCGTAAAGCGGTGCGGCCACGCCAACCATAAAATTTCCGACCCAGTAAGACTGCGCCAAACATGATCCATGACAAACCAGCAAAGACCGTTTTGTGATCAAAGCGCAAAGCGCGGTCAAATAACTGCTCACTAAAAAGAATCCCTGAAACCAGGGCCAACGTTAGTAAGACAAAACCGGCGCCGATTAAACGAAATAGCAATTTTTCCAGCGTGAGCAATGGCGGCAACGAATCCAGCCAGCGGCCTAAGCAGTTTTGTTCTAGCGCCGCGTGCTGCATAGACTGGCCCACAACACGATGCAATCTACGCTCAACCAGTAACATCAGCAGTGCATGCAAAGCCATCAGGGCCAACAAGCCGTAAGCGACGTTCGCCATCACAAAATGAAATTTAAAAAGCAGATTGGCGGCATAGGGCAGTAACTGCACGCCACCAAATGCAAGAGGCAATAACGAGGCGACACAAGCCAGTGGCAAGGCCAATAAACTTAAACCCTCTAACTCAAAGAAAAAACTTTCAAGCCAGTAAATGCCAATGCTAAGCCACAGCATTGCTGATAAAGCAAAGGCAAAACCAAAAATCATCGCATCCGGCAAAAAGATGGTGATATACAGTAATCCCCCATGCGAGAGGAGTGCGCCCGCAAGCCATAAACGGTTCCAGCCCAAACGTGGCTGCGCCGGCAAGCCACTATAATTAATCGCGAAACCTCCCCGCCAGCGCTGGTACCAAGCTACAGATGCCAAGCCACCGTAGAGCGCCGCCGTCAACAGGTACAGTACAATAGTCATAACCTTAGTTTACCCTGAGTCCCTGATTTCTCAAAAGTTGTTTGTAAAACTACAGCTCATTCACTATTTCTATGTTTGATACTCTAACTCAGCGCATGGCGCGCATCGTCAAAACGCTGCGCGGCGAAGCCCGTTTAACTGAAGCCAATACACAGCAAATGCTGCGCGAGGTGCGCCTGGCTTTGCTCGAAGCAGATGTCGCGCTACCGGTTGTGCGCGCATTGACTACCAGCATAAAAGAAAAAGCCCTCGGCGAAGAGGTTATCGGCAACTTGACGCCAGGCCAAGCGTTAATCGGCGTTGTCCAGCGCGAACTCACCGCCGTCATGGGCGGCGATTATGCAGGCCAAGCCGCCGAATTACAGCTGGCGGTTAAAGCGCCTGCGATCATTTTAATGGCAGGCTTGCAAGGTGCGGGCAAAACCACCACCGTGGGTAAACTTGCCAAGTTTTTGCGCGAAAAACAGAAAAAAAAGGTACTGACTGTTTCATGCGACATCTATCGCCCAGCTGCCATTGCTCAGCTCAAAACGGTGACCGAACAGGCCAAGGCTGACTTTTTTCCTTCGCAGCCCGAACAATCCGTGCTTGAAATCGCGCAGGCAGCACTCGATTGGGCACAACGCCACTACCATGATGTATTAATCGTCGACACCGCCGGCCGCCTGGGTATCGACGAAGCTATGATGCAAGAAATTGCAGCGTTACACAGCGCATTAAACCCCGCTGAAACTCTGTTTGTGGTCGATGCCATGCTCGGGCAAGACGCAGTGAATAGTGCCCAAGCCTTCAGTGCCACGCTGCCACTGACGGGTATTGTATTAACCAAGCTCGATGGCGATGCACGCGGTGGCGCGGCTTTATCAGTGCGTCATATTACAGGCCGGCCGATTAAATTTGTGGGCGTAGGTGAAAAACTTGACGGTCTCGAGGTGTTTCACCCGAGCCGCATGGCCAGCCGGATTCTCGGCATGGGTGATCTATTCTCTCTTGTCGAGCAAGCGCAACATAAAGTTGATATACAGGCCGCACAGCAACTCGCCAATAAGGTCAAAAAGGGGGACTTTAATCTCGATGACTTTAAGACGCAGCTCTCGCAAATGAAAAACATGGGTGGCCTCTCATCACTGCTTGATAAATTACCCGCACAATTTCAGGCAGCCAGCAACCCGCTGAAGATGAATCAAGCCGAAGGCCAAATACGCCGCATGGAAGGCATGATTAACGCCATGACGCCCCTTGAGCGCAAAAAACCGGAGCTCCTTAAAGCCAGCCGCAAACGCCGGGTCGCTGCCGGCGCGGGGGTCCAGGTGCAAGAACTCAATCGAATGCTGTCGCAATTCGATCAAATGCGCACGATGATGAAAAAGCTCAAAGGGGGTAACGTGGCGAACATGATGCGTGGCCTAAAAGGCATGATGCCAGGTATGCGCTAAGTCCCTCAAGTTACTGCGGAATCTACCCTCAATACCGCCCCCCCTAAAAAGAGCGGGGCGGCTACCAGGCATGACTGCATCAAAGCTGACGAATAAACGCACGCGTTCCGGCCAGCAGCATTTCAACCGAAATCGCAATTAATACTAACCCCATCAAGCGTTCAATGGCGATCACCGCGCGCGGACCGAGAAAGCGCTGAATGCGATCTGCCAAAATCAACACAAATGCACAAACCCCCATCGTGACAGTCAGCGCACCAATCCACTCCATAGTCTGCCCGGGCCCTTGCGAAGAAAGCAGCATCACCGTCGCCATTGCCGATGGTCCCGCTAACGCAGGAATCGCGAGTGGCACAATCAACGGCTCACCGATGATTTCAGCGGTCATTGGGTCATCCGCGGCTGGAAAAACCATCCGCAGAGCAATGATGAAAAGGATAATGGCGCCCGCAAGTTGCAACGATGTATCAGTCAAGTGCATCAGACGCAAAAAATGCTCGCCCATCAGCATAAAGATCAACAACGTCACAAAAGCAATCCCCACTTCGCGCAGCACCACCCAGACGCGCCGTTCGGCGGCGACATTGCGGAGCGCATTAATGCAAATAGGAATATTGCCAAGCGGATCAATAATCAAAAGCAATAAAATGGTCGCTGTTATAAAATCATATTGCACAATACTTTTCCTTTAATTTTCAAATGCTGCGTGAATTTTAGCTGAGATGAATGCTGGCGCAGCCGTCACATCCACTAAGGTCGGCTGAGCATCCCGACGTCCTTGATATTCAAACTGACGCTCTTTAAGGCCTCGCTCGCTAATCACTAGCCGGTGCGGTACGCCAATCAGCTCCCAATCAGCAAACATCACCCCTGGACGCTCGCCACGATCATCCAAGATCACATCGATTCCCATCTCAAGCAACTCCGCGTATAAACCTTGCGCCGCCATTCGCACCGTTTCACTACGCTCATAGCCAATCGGGCATATAACGACCTCGAACGGTGCAATCGCCTCAGGCCAAATGATGCCACGTTCATCAAAATTCTGCTCAATTGCCGCCCCAAGAATGCGGGTAATGCCAATGCCGTAACATCCCATCACCATTGGCTGCGCCTTGCCCGACTCATCAAGATAGGTCGCGCCTAATGCTTGCGAATAACGCGTGCCAAGTTGAAATACATGGCCCACTTCAATCCCCCGGCAAATGGCCAATGCTCCCTTACCATCAGGTGAAGGGTCTCCAGCAACTACATTACGCAGGTCAGCCACCACCGGCTCCGGCAAATCGCGCCCCCAATTCACTCCCGTCAGATGAAAACCCGCCTCGTTCGCACCCACAATAAAATCGCTCATCTTAGCTACAGTCCGATCAGCGAATACTTTGACCGGCTTTTGCGTACCTATCGGGCCCAAATAACCCGGTCGGGTGCCAAACCATTCAATAATTTCTGCTTCACTGGCCAAACGGTAGCCGGTGGCACCCGGAAGTTTGCCTAATTTAACTTCATTGAGCGTATGGTCACCACGCAATAGCAGCAACCAAATCTGCGGCATAGAGCTGCCACTACCATGATGTGTGAGTGGACTAGCGTCAACCTCCGCGTTAGCATCAATCGCCAGGACGATCGATTTAACTGTATGCTCAAGCGAAACGCCAAGGAGTGCTGCGACCCTTTCGCATTTCTCGGCGTCCGGCGTAGCCACCTTGGTCAGTGCCGCTTGCGGCTCGACACGTTGTTCAATCAATGGCAGTGCATCAGCAGCTTCAACGTTGGCGGCATAGTCTGAGGCAGGACAATAAGCAATGGCGTCTTCTCCCGTATCCGCAATCACATGGAATTCATGCGAGCCAGAACCGCCGATTGACCCATTATCAGCCGCCACTGCACGAAACACGAGACCAAGTCGCTTAAAAATGCGTCCATAAGCATCATACATTTGCTGATATGAGCGCTCTAAACCCGCATTATCCGGATCAAAGGAATAGGCATCTTTCATGGTAAATTCACGTCCGCGCATGACCCCAAAACGTGGCCGGATTTCATCGCGAAATTTGGTTTGAATTTGATAAAAAGTGACTGGCATTTGCCGATAACTTTTGATTTCTTTACGGGCAATATCAGTAATTACTTCCTCATGCGTGGGTCCAATCACAAAATCACGCTGATGCCGATCTTTCAAGCGCAGCAGTTCTGGTCCGTATTGGGTCCAACGCTGCGATTCCTGCCATAACTCGGCAGGTTGCACCGCTGGCATCAGCAACTCAAGCGCCCCCGCTCGATTCATCTCCTCACGTACAATCGCTTCGATTTTACGCACTGAACGCAACCCCAATGGCATGTAAGTATAAATCCCACCGGCGACGCGCCGAATCATACCAGCGCGCAGCATAAGCTGGTGACTGGCAATCTCTGCGTCAGCGGGCGCATCTTTAAGTGTGCTGATAAAAAAACGAGAGGCCTTCATTTAGTTTCCCAAGCAGGGTGTAAAAAAACAGGCGCTGTGGACTAAGATCGTACACCGCGCCCGCTATTGTTTATAATCGAGCTATTTTAAAGGATTCAAGGGTAGTTGTATGCTGGATCGCGATGGCTTTCGCCCAAACGTCGGCATCATTCTCTTAAACGCACGCAATGACGTGTTTTGGGGCAAACGGATACGCGAGCACTCGTGGCAATTCCCGCAAGGCGGCATCCAATATGGCGAAACCCCGATACAAGCAATGTATCGGGAGTTATATGAAGAGACTGGCCTAAAACCCGAACATGTCAAAGTCCTTGGCCGCACACGCGACTGGCTGCGTTATGAGGTGCCGGACAGATATATCAAGCGCGATGCGCGTGGCCATTATCGTGGGCAAAAACAAATTTGGTTTTTGCTGCGCATGGTCGGCCGCGACTGCGATATTTGCTTGCGCGCCACAGGACAACCGGAATTTGATGCTTGGCGCTGGCATCAGTATTGGGTACCGCGCGAGGCGGTGATTGAATTTAAACGTGAGGTGTATCAACTGGCGCTGACTGAATTATCGCGCTTTGTCCATCATTTGCCGGTACGCGCAGAGAAGCAGCCTATCAATACTACGCCAGCGGCATTAGTAGAAAACGGCTAATGCCGCTGGCGCGCTAGATAACGTTAGCTTAAAACCAGATTGTCGCGATGAATCAACTCAGGCTCAAGCATATAACCCAGGACAGCCTCGATTTCGCTGCTGGGCCGGCGCTGAATGAGTCGCGCTTCTGCGCTACTATAGTTGGTGAGCCCTCGCGCCACTTCTTGGCCCGCTGGACTTAGGCAAACAATCACTTCGCCTCGCGCAAACACGCCTTGTACTTTCACAATACCGATTGGCAGTAGACTTTTGCCCTCCCGCGCGAGCTTAGCGCATGCGCCATCATCAATCACAACATGGCCGCGCACTTGTAAGTGATCCGCCATCCATTGCTTACGCGCAGCCATTCGCGCCGTGCGCGCAACCAGTCGAGTGCCAATTGCTTCCCCCCCTGCAAGCCGGGTCAGCACATCAGGTTCGCGCCCACTCGCAATCACCGTACATGCCCCACTATGCGCGGCCCGCTTAGCAGCGAGTATTTTAGTGAGCATGCCACCACGGCCAATATGCGTTCCGGCGCCGCCTGCCATCACTTCAAGGGCGGGATCTCCAGCTTCGGCCACAGCCACGAAAACCGCATTTGCACCCTGGCGCGGGTCGGCGGTATACAGACCACGCTGGTCAGTCAAAATGATCAGCGCATCAGCCTCTATGAGATTGGTTACGAGAGCGCCTAGCGTATCGTTATCGCCAAATTTAATTTCATCGGTAATGACGGTATCGTTTTCATTAATAATCGGCACCACTCCTAGACGCAACAATGTCAGCAGGGTCGAGCGAGCGTTTAAATAACGTTCGCGCTCAGCCAGATCAGCATGAGTCAGAAGAATTTGCGCGCTACGCAACTGGTACGCATTGAAATGACTTTCATACGCTTGCGCCAACCCAACTTGGCCAACTGCCGCTGCCGCCTGCAATTCGTCAATCTCACGCGGACGGCAGCTCCAGCCAAGGCGTTGCATCCCTTCGGCAATCGCCCCTGAACTCACCAGCGCGACCTCTTTACCGAGTCTGCGCAAACCGGCGATTTGCTCAGCCCAGCTACGCATCACGCCATGGTCGAGTCCACGCCCGTCATTGGTCACCAGGCTTGAGCCCACCTTAACCACCAGGCGTTTGGCGACAGCAATCGCCGGCAGCGAGGTATGCTTAGAGAGGGCCTGCATCGTCGGCATCTATTGGCGGCCCCTCCCGAAAGCGTGCATCCAGCGCTAACTGCTCAGCTTCAGCAGCAAGGCCGGCGGGTCCATGCTTGGCAAGGTAATCATAAACGGCATAAGTCAGCGCTTCACAACCTTGCCCATTCAGCGCAGAAATGCCAAACACCGGCCCCTCCCAGCCAAAGCGTTTAACAAACTCGGCAATCTGTGCCGCGCGCAGATCATCCGGCACCATATCGATTTTGTTAAGCACCAACCAACGCGGCTTGGTATAAAGCTGCGTATCGTATTTGCGCAACTCATTCACAATTGCCCGTGCTTCTGCAACAGGATCAACGCCTTCATCAAAAGGCGCCATATCAACTAAATGCAATAACAAGCTAGTGCGCTGCAAATGCTTCAAAAAACGATGGCCGAGTCCAGCCCCTTCAGCGGCGCCCTCAATCAGACCTGGAATATCGGCAATCACAAAACTTTTACTAGGGCCGACCCGCACGACGCCTAAATTAGGCGCAAGCGTGGTAAATGGATAGTCTGCTATTTTTGGCCGAGCATTGGAAACGGACGCGATAAAAGTCGATTTACCCGCATTAGGCATACCTAATAGGCCGACATCCGCCAGTATTTTCAATTCCAGGCGAAGCATCCGACATTCGCCCTCCTTTCCTTCTGTCTTTTGGCGCGGCGCGCGATTCGTGCTCGATTTGAAATGGAGGTTGCCTAACCCGCCACTCCCGCCTTGAGCAAGCGTAACGCGCTGTTCGTGCTCCGTCAGATCTGCAACGGTTTCACCGGTGTTAAGATCCGTGATAATCGTACCCACTGGCATACGCAACGTAATATCTTCGCCGCTTTTGCCGTAACAATCGGCACCACGTCCGTTCTGGCCTCTACCCCCCAGATGCTTTTTAGCATAGCGGTAATCAATCAAAGTATTAATATTGCGGTCGGCAACAGCGTAGACACTACCGCCCCGTCCGCCGTCCCCCCCATCCGGCCCGCCAAACGGGATGAATTTCTCACGCCGCATCGAGGCGCTGCCATTACCGCCATCGCCACCGAAGACTTCTATCTTTACTTCATCAATGAATTTCATTGTGTTTATTCAACCCGCTTTAATTGCCCATTCACCTAAAATAGGCTACAAATCCATTGTAGTTCTAATTGACCATAGTTTGCACAATTTGGTCCGCCGTCGCCTCGCGAAGCGATCTGCTACAGTACGCAGCCTGCCACTGATTATATTGAGCGTATTAACGCAAAAGGCCCCGCTTGCTGGCGGAGCCTTTTGCATTGAGCCGGACAAACCGGACGACTACGTGGTCTGCGTTAAGCAGCTACAGCAACCACGTTGACCATCTTTTTGCTCGCTTTGCCTTTAATTGTGAAACATACGTGACCATCAGTCAACGCATACAGCGTATGATCTTTACCGATGCCGACATTCTCGCCTGGATGCATACGCGTACCGCGCTGGCGCACAATAATGCCGCCCGCATTGATTGCCTGGCCGCCATATACTTTAACGCCAAGCCGTTTTGACTCTGAGTCGCGGCCATTACGTGATGACCCGCCTGCTTTTTTATGTGCCATGAGTAACTCCTTAGACCGCTTTAACCGTTAATTGCGTCAATGCGCACTTCAGTATAGTTCTGCCGATGGCCAGCATGCCTTTGATAGTGCTTGCGGCGACGCATCTTGAAGATCGTGACCTTCTGATGCCGCCCTTGGGCAACAACGGTAGCCTTGACGCTAGCTCCACTCACCAGTGGCGCGCCGAATCTGATTGATTCACCTTCGCCAATTGCTAATACCTGGTCAAGAGTCACTTCTGCGCCAATGTCTGCCGGTATCTGTTCTATTTTCAATTTTTCGCCGGCTGCAACTTTATATTGCTTGCCACCGGTTTTTATGACCGCGTACATTGTGTGTACCTCATTAATAAATTAATCGTTTAATTTCTTCGGCTTTAAGCACGAAAAGGCAATATTGTATAGTGATTTGGGTATAGAGTCAAAAATACAAATATCCTCTCTGAATCACTCGATGATAAAATACGCAACCACGAAGAATTATCATATCGCTAGGCTAGACCAAGCCTAGTTGATGCCTGTTTATATATAACGGAGTCCCGGGTGGCTTTAAAACCTATTTTTCACCGCATTTTGGCGGTCCTAGTTGTGAGTAGCAGCGGATTATTTAATCTCGCCCATGCTGAGACCTCTTCCCTACGGGCCCCAGATACGATTGCTGCGCGGGTGCAAGCTTGCGCTATCTGTCATGGCAACCAAGGGGAAGGAACCGACAATGATTACTTCCCCCGCTTAGCCGGCAAACCCGCCGATTACCTGTACAACCAACTGAAACATTTTCGTGAAGGCCGGCGTAAATATGCGCCAATGAATTACCTCGTAACCTATCTTTCTGACGATTATCTACGTGAAATCGCAGTGTATTACGCCAACCTACATCCACCCTACCCAGTGCCTGAGCTCTCCAACTTGCCGCCATCACAGCTTGAACGCGGCCGGCGGATTGCTCTTCATGGGGACTCGACTAAAAATGTACCCGCTTGTATTGCGTGCCATGGTCAAGCCCTCACCGGGATGGAGCCCGCCATTCCAGGCCTAGTTGGCTTACATGCTGATTACATCAGCGCCCAACTCGGTGCATGGCGTTCAGGGATTCGCCATGCGACAGCTCCCGATTGCATGCATACCGTTGCTATCCAGCTTAGTGATACCGATATCCGTGCTGTCTCCACCTGGCTTGCGATGCAACCAGCGCCCCCCAATGCCGCCCCCGCTCCAGCAGGCTCACTAAAATTGCCGCTCTCATGTGGCAGCCAGCCTCACTGAGTTAAAAGCGCCATTTTAGAAAAATCAAGGAACTCAGCATGCAACGTAAGACCTTATTCGGATTGTTGGCCACCGCACTATTAGCGCTCATACTTGCCGCCGTGGCTATGTTTACCCCTATACTGTGGCGGGGTAACATCCCAGCCTCCAGCCATAGTGGCCCCGCTAGCACACCCGACAATCAAGCCAAATTGATCAAGCACGGCCACTATCTTGCACGCGCAGGAGATTGTATTGCATGCCATACGGTGCGGGGTGGCCAGCAGTTCGCCGGCGGCCTTCCTATGCCGACACCATTTGGCACCCTATATACGCCCAACATCACCCCTGACAACGAAACCGGGATTGGCACCTGGAGCTCAGACGATTTCTATCGCGCCATGCATAACGGGCGCTCAAAAGATGGTAGCTTGCTTTATCCAGCCTTTCCGTTCCCCAGCTACACCAAGGTGACACGCGCCGATTCCGATGCAATCTATGCCTATCTGCGTTCAGTGCCAGCCATTAAGCAACCAAACCGGCCTAATGAGATGCGGTTTCCGTTCAATAATCGCAACCTCTTAATCGGCTGGCGCACGCTTTTTTTCTCTGAAGGGGAGTTTCAGCCCGACCCAGCTCAATCAGTTGAATGGAATCGCGGCGCATATCTGGTTGAAGGCCTGGGCCACTGCGCGATGTGCCACACCAGCATTAACGCGCTGGGTGGTTCCGACCAAAGCGCAGCCTTTGGTGGGGGCTTAATCCCATTACAAAATTGGTATGCCCCTTCATTAACGTCAAATAAAGAAACCGGTCTTGGCGATTGGCATCTCCAGCATATCGACGATCTGTTAAAAACAGGCGTTTCGCAACGCGGCGCCGTATTTGGGCCAATGGCCGAAGTGGTGCATAATAGCTTGCAGCATCTGTCTGATGAAGATATTCGGGCTATGTCAGTTTATCTGAAAGCATTACCGCAAAAAGGTGAACCGCCCGAACCCGTACAGCTTGTCACTTCAGCAGCATTTGGCGCCAAGCTCTTTACACAAGGCGAAAAAATTTACACACAACAGTGTGCTAGCTGCCACGAAGCAAATGGGCGTGGCCAGCCTCCCGCATACCCACCGCTGGCAGACAATCAGTCAATTCAAATGCACTCGGCCGTTAACCCGATTCGGATGGTGCTCAATGGCGGCTACCCACCTTCCACTACCGGCAATCCACGCCCATACGGAATGCCGCCCTTTGCCCAGCATTTGTCTGATGAGGAGGTTGCAGCCGTTGTAAGCTATATTCGGATGTCCTGGGGCAACCACGGTACATCCGTGTCGCCACAGCAGGTCAATGATTTGCGCTCGGCGCCACTCGAGTAAACCGGGCGATTAACGGAAAAATAGGTGTTGCGTAAGCTTGGCCAGTGGATAATGCACGCTCGGCTGGATCCGCGGCGGTAAATCAAGCGGCTTAAGCAACATCTTCAAGCACATATCCGCCGATAAATGACGGCGCACCAGCTTATTTACACGCGCACTCATTTGCCGTGCGTGGGCTGAATTGCCAGCTTGCTCTGGATAGCGGATTGCCAATACATGGCGCAAAGCAATTTCCGTGTCGTCATTACGAATTTCAAAGAGCCGCCGCACCAGTGCACAAAGCACAGCCCAGCGGCCATTTTTTTCAATTTCGTTATATTTCTTAAAATACTTGAAGAAGTATTTATAGTGACGCACTTCATCTGTGCGGATATGGTTGGTGATTTCTTTCAGCACCGGCTCGTTGGAGCATTCATTGATTGCGCGATACAGCGTAGCCGTACCGGTTTCAACGACGCAGCGCGCCACCATCTCGAGGGCACGTGTTTTCTCGAATTCATCCACGGTGCATATTTTTGAATATTCGGCAAAGAAATTCGCAAACGCAAGCTCCCAGTCAAATTGCGGCCAAACATGGTTAATATACGTCTTAAGTGCTCGGCCATGCTGCAATTCTTCATGCTCCCAGTGCAGGCTAAGCCACTCAGCGACTTCGGCATCTTCACCAAAGTAATTCACCAAATTCTTGGTATATAAATCAGAACCGCTTTCGATAAACGATGAAGCGCACAACAATAGCATTAGCTCTTCGCTTGCGCGCACAGCCGTGTAATTAATCCGGCTAAAATCAATATCCTCAACACGCCATGGCAATGTAGTAATATCAATAGTGTCAGCTTGCATCTTTTGACTCTCCAAAATTGACTCCTCTGCTTAGAGACTCGGGCATTCGGTAAAAATCTACGGCCCAGCCGCAACCTAAAAGTCAGCAGCAAAAGCCTCCCGTCGATCCATCATTGTAATAAAGACGGGCCACTTTCAGGCAAATAGCCAGCTATAATACGCTTTTTATACAGATATGCTCTGGTGCGTCTGCGTTATCAATATCTAGTTTAGTTCATCATATAAAAAACGCATCTGAGCACCAACTCCAATCGCCCCCAGTTTTTACCCCTGAGAACGGCGCTTTTTATGAACAAGAAAGTCTATATCAAAACTTTCGGCTGCCAGATGAATGAATATGACTCTGACAAAATGGCCGATGTGCTGACAACAGCAAAGAACCTTTTCGAGCAAGAATTGGTTAAAACAACCTCTGCCGAAGAAGCCGATATTATTCTATTTAATACCTGCTCAGTGCGCGAGAAAGCGCAAGAGAAGGTTTTCTCGGACCTCGGCCGCGCACGTATCCTAAAAGAAGCCAAACCGGAACTTATTATAGGTGTCGGTGGCTGCGTGGCAAGCCAAGAAGGGCAAGCCATTATTGCCCGCGCGCCTTATGTCGATCTGGTCTTTGGCCCGCAAACCCTACATCGGCTACCCGCCATGATCGAACAGCGCCGACGCACCGGCCACGCTCAAGTCGATATTTCATTTCCAGAAATCGAGAAATTCGATCATCTGCCACCGGCGCAAGTCAACGGCCCCAGTGCTTTTGTGTCAATTATGGAAGGGTGCAGCAAATATTGCAGCTACTGCGTAGTACCCTATACACGCGGTGATGAGGTCTCACGCCCACTTCCTGACGTATTAACTGAAATCGCCGGCCTAGCCGAGCAAGGCGTGCGCGAAGTCACACTGCTGGGTCAAAATGTGAATGCTTACTGGGGACTTTGGCAAAGCCCAATAGGCGAACCCACGCTCGCTCCCGCTTCAGAAAACAATCTCTCTGAATACGCCGACTTTGCTACTTTGATTGAATATGTCGCCGAGATTCCCGGCATTGAACGTATCCGCTTCACCACTTCTCATCCCAAAGAATTTAGCCAACGCTTAATTGATGCGTACGCAAACACACCTAAGTTGGTCGATCATTTGCATTTACCCGTGCAACACGGCTCTGATCGGATACTCGCGGCGATGAAGCGTGGCTACACTATGCTTGAATATAAATCCATTGTGCGGCGCTTACGCGCCATACGCCCCAATATTTCGCTTTCGACAGACTTTATCGTAGGGTTTCCAGGAGAAACAGAGGCCGATTTTGATAAACTGATGGCGCTGGTCGATGAAATCGGCTATGACACTAGTTTTTCCTTTATTTATAGCCCCCGTCCTGGCACGCCCGCGGCCAATCTAATAGATGATACGCCACATGAAGTTAAGCTAGGCCGCCTGCAACGTTTACAAGCGGCGATTGAAGCCAATGCACAAAAAATCAGCGCAGCGATGGTCGCTAGCACCCAATCTGTATTGGTCGAAGGGCCATCGCGTAAAAATCCAGTCGAGCTTTGCGGACGCACGGAAAATAACCGCGTTGTCAATTTTCCAGCGCCGCTTCACACTCATCAACGCCTAGTTGGGCAAATTATTGAGCTGACCATTGAAGAAGCTTATGCACATTCGCTGCGCGGCAAAATCATGACATCATGAAACACGCCCCTCGTTTGCAACTTACCGTACAATTCGTAGCCAGCGACAGCACATCGCATAAAGCATTGATGCCACGCGCTACGCTCATACACTGGATTAAGCCTGCGCTTTTTGCAGATGCCGTACTGACCCTGCGCTTTGTTGATGAGCCAGAAGGCAGAGTGCTTAATCGTACTTGGCGCAACAAAGATTATGCAACCAATGTCTTAACTTTTAATTATGCAGAAAACCTCAGCGACCCAGTTACTGCCGACTTGGTGTTGTGCTGCCCAGTCATTGAACGGGAGGCCAACGAACAAAAAAAACTGCTCGTGGCCCATTACGCACACTTGATTGTGCACGGTATTTTGCATGCACAAGGTTATCAACATGACAACGACGAGGAAGCATCTGTTATGGAATCACTGGAAACCGAATTGCTTGCCAAACTTGGTTTTGATAACCCATATTGCTAAATGACTGTTTCTATGATGAATCAACAGGGCAATGCAGCCGCTGCGCCAGATTATCCATCACTGCTTGGCGAAGTCCATCCACTCACCGATGAAGAGTTGGCGCATTCACTGCAAACCTCCCTTAAACAGTGGGATCGCACCTCCGACCTCTGGCTCTTCGCCTATGGCTCACTGATCTGGAAGCCTGATTTACCCGCTGCTGAATCATGCAGCGCACGCGTTTATGGCTACCATCGCGGCTTATATTTATGGTCATGCCTGACCCGCGGCACGCCACAGATCCCTGGCCTTGTGCTAGCGCTTGACCATGGCGGCTCATGCGCCGGTCTCGCCTTTAGAATCGCCACCGATGGCGCCATGCCTCATTTAGAAAAACTGTGGCAACGTGAAATGGCGATGGGCTCGTACCGTCCTGTTTGGCTAGCATGTCAACTCAACGACGGCCGCCGCGTACGCGCGCTGACCTTTGTGATGCACCGCGACAAACCCACTTATGCCGGACGTTTGCCAGATCATATTGTGCGCACCGCCTTTAAACACGCACAGGGCCACTGCGGCACCACACTTGATTACGTAGCACGCACCGTTGAAGCGCTACGCGCTAGCGGCATCCCTGACCGAGCACTGGAAGCGCTGCTTGAGCGTTGCCAATGCAAAAAAACCGACGACTAGTGTATCCTTTAAGCTCTTTATTTTCTGCGCGTGGCCTATAACCGCAACGCATCCATATGAACGATGTCTATCCCAGTCGAAAACTCACCGGAAAACCCCGCTCATTGCTCGAGCGTCTAACTGACCTTATTTCTCCAGGGCCTGACTCACGTAGCGAACTGCTCGAAGTGCTCCAAGATGCGCATAGCCGCAATCTGATCGATGCAGACTCGCTCTCGATGATTGAAGGCGTCTTTCAAGTAACAGATTTATGCGCGCGTGACATCATGGTGCCACGCGCGCAAATAGATGCGATTAACATTGCGCATAGTCCAGAGAGCTTTATCCCATTCGTCCTTGAAAAAGCTCATTCGCGCTATCCCGTCTATGATGGTAGCCGGGATCATGTGATTGGCATTCTACTTGCCAAGGACTTGCTACGCTTTTATGCAGAAGAGGATTTCGATGTGCGCGGCATGTTGCGCCCCGCTGTTTTCATTCCTGAATCGAAGCCCCTCAATGTGCTACTGCACGATTTTCGGGTAAACCGCAATCACATTGCGATTGTGGTGGATGAATATGGCGGTATTGCTGGCCTCATTACGATTGAGGATGTGCTTGAACAGATCGTTGGGGATATTGAAGATGAATACGACTTCGATGAAGAAGAAGACAATATCATCGGCTCGCCGGATGACCGCTGTCGCGTACGCGCCCTGACTGAAATTGCGCAGTTCAACAAAGTCTTTGGCACGCAATATAGCGATGATGAAGTCGATACCATTGGCGGCTTGATTACCCATCGCTTCGCTCGTGTGCCGCATCGTGGTGAAAAAGTACGTATCGATAATCTGATCTTTGAGGTTTTGCGAGGTGACGCACGCCAGATTCACATGTTGCTTGTGCGCCGTGCTCCACATACGGCTCTGCCCGGTGAATTTGAAGCCAGCGCTGAGCACCATTAAGCCACGCCATGGCTGGCAGTTGCCTCCCTTAACTCGAACGCTGCCAGCTAAGGCACGCCTTATGCCCTATTGGCGACAGATCTTGCCCATGCTAATTGCTGTATTGGCCGGTCTTGCCCATACCTTATCATTCGCGCCTACGCCATATGGTGGTTGGCTTGAAATCGTCACTTTTACGTTATTTTTTGTCCTGATTGCACATCAGCGCACCCTGCGCGCTACTTTATTGGCCACCGGGGTATTCGGTTTCAGCCACTTTGTGAGCGGCGTATTCTGGCTATATATCAGCATGCATGTCTACGGCGGTATGCCAGCTATACTCGCGCTCGCAGCTCTAATTCTATTCGCTCTGTATCTAGCAGCCTGGCCAGTTTTGGCTGCTGCCTTATGGTATTTTTGCAGCGGGACTCACTCGCAGACAGATAAAAATGTCGTATCCGCCGCTCGATCAAACCTATCTGCAACTAGCCAAAAAATCGGCTGGCGCAGTAGCTTGGTGTTTGCCTGTGCGTGGGCTCTTAGCGAATGGCTGCGTGGCGTTGTCTTTACCGGTTTTCCATGGCTAGCAAGCGGCTATCCACAAGTTGCGGGTCCGTTAGCAGGGTATGCCGCTGTCACTGGCGTATATGGCGTGGGCTGGTTGCTGGCTTTTAACGCCGCGCTGATGATACAAACGTTAACCGCGGTGCATAAGCAGCGCAAATGGACTGTACTTGCACCCTTAATAATCATTATCGTGCTGCTCAGTGGCGGCATAGCGGCTACGAAAATCTCTTGGACGAAACCCGCCAATCATGCGCCCCTCACCGTGCGCCTACTGCAAGGTAATGTGCAGCAAGAAATAAAGTTCGAACAGCAAGGTATTGATATGGCGATTGCACTTTACCAAGAACTGATCACCACCCAGCCTGCTGATTTAATCATCACCCCCGAAACGGGAATCCCAGTTCTAGAACAGGATATACCTGAACCTTTTGCACACGCGATCCGAGATTTTTCTGACCAAACCGGTTCAACTGTGATTTTCGGCTCGGTCGGCGCGACCCTCACAGCCGCTGGTCTAATTGATCTAACCAACAGCCTATTTGGGGTTACACCACGTTCGCCCATTCTTTACCGCTACGACAAACACCACCTGGTGCCATTTGGCGAGCTCATTCCATGGGGCTTTCACTGGTTTGTTGAACTCATGAAAATGCCATTGGGTGATTTCGCACGTGGGCCGGCAGTCCAGCTGCCTTTCTTTGTTGGCGAGCAACCGCTGGCGCTCAATATTTGTTACGAAGATATCTTCGGCGAAGAAATCGCTCGCACTTTACGCCAAACCCCAATACCAGCGAGTATCCTCGTCAATGCAACCAACCTCGCCTGGTTTGGAAACACCATTGCACTTGACCAACATTTACAGATTGCGCAAATGCGCGCACTTGAAACCGGCCGCCCAGTGCTGCGTGCAACCAATACCGGAGCAACTGCAGTCATTGGCCCCGATGGCCAGGTTGAAAAAAGATTAGCGGCTTTCACCATTGGCGCACTTGAAGCCCGTGTACAAGGTAGAGTGGGACTCACCCCCTATATTGCTTATGGCAATGCGCCAGTGTTGATTATTTCTCTTGTGCTGCTGGTGATTTTTGCAGCGGCACGGATGCGGACGATGCACCCCCGCTAACGCAGCGCCTACCCATTATCTCCTTGCGCGACTTAAGCAAAAATCGCCAAGCCAAACAATAACCGTTAAAATCTGTGGTTTTAGCCTATATTCGGTATGGCCGGATTCAAAGCAAGCGCTTTGCTAGCCATGCCATATATGAATGTTCGGATTTTCCAATGCTTACCTTTCAGCAAATCATCATGACCTTGCAAACATACTGGGATGCACAGGGCTGCGCTCTGTTGCAACCGTATGATATGGAAGTGGGTGCGGGTACCTCGCACACCGCAACCTTTTTGCGTGCAATCGGCCCTGAGCCTTGGCGAGCAGCTTATGTGCAGCCGTCGCGCCGACCCAAAGATGGCCGCTATGGCGAAAATCCAAACCGTTTGCAGCATTATTATCAATACCAAGTGGTGTTAAAACCAGCGCCAGAAAATATTCTCGAGTTGTATCTTGGCTCACTTAAAGCGCTCGGACTCGACCTTACCCAAAACGACGTGCGCTTTGTTGAAGACGATTGGGAAAACCCAACCTTGGGCGCTTGGGGGCTAGGCTGGGAGGTTTGGCTAAATGGCATGGAGGTCACGCAATTTACTTATTTTCAACAAGTCGGCGGCCTCGATTGCAAACCCGTATTAGGAGAAATTACTTACGGCATAGAACGGCTTGCCATGTATCTGCAGCAAGTTGAAAACGTTTACGATCTGATTTGGGCTGAATGGCCAGAGCATAACTCCCTCAATACCTCCACCAACGAGACTCAAAGTGGACGCCGTATACTGACCTATGGCGATGTCTTTCACCAAAATGAAGTCGAGCAGTCCACGTATAATTTTGAACAGTCCAATGTCGAACTGTTATTTAGCTTTTTTAACCAGTATGAAATGGAAGCAAAACGCCTGATTCAAGCCCAACTAGCGCTGCCCGCGTACGAAATGATTATGAAGGCAGGGCACACATTTAATTTGCTGGATGCACGCGGCGCAATTTCAGTGACCGAACGGGCCGCCTATATTGGCCGCATCCGCGGACTGTCAAGACAGATTGCACAGGCCTATTATGATTCACGCGAGAAACTTGGCTTTCCAATGCTCACGCGTACCCCCGTTCCAACTCAGGCTTAAGTAAGCCATGCCGTCACTCACCCCTCCTATGAGTCAATCCGCTATCCATACTTTACTCATTGAACTGCTCACTGAGGAACTGCCACCCAAAGCGCTTGTGCGCTTAGCTGATGCGTTTGCCAACGGCCTGGTCGAAAAGCTTAACGCACAGGGCCTGATTGCTGGCGTTCCTGATTTTGAGCGGCATGCAACCCCGCGCCGTTTAGCTGTGGTGATCCGCCAAGTACGTGCCGCGGCACCCGCTAAGCTGGTTCGCCAGAAAATATTGCCGGTCTCCATTGCGCTTGACGCGACTGGACAACCCACCCCTGCGCTCACTAAAAAACTGGCGGCGCTCGGGCTTGCCGATTTAAAGCTAGCAGAGCTTGAGCGTGCACTCGACGGTAAAGTTGAGGCCTTCTTTCTAAATCGTACAGTGCCTGGCGCCGAGCTAACCGAGGCTTTGCAAACAGCGCTTAACGAAACTTTAGCGCAGCTTCCAATTCCCAAAGTCATGCGCTATCAAGCTCCTGATGGCTCTTGGGTAGCGTTTGTACGGCCCGCGCATAAGCTGCTTGCCCTGCATGGCACAGCCATTGTGCCCGTGAGCGCGCTCGGGCTTAAGGCCGGACGCACAACGTTGGGGCATCGCTTTTTGTCAAATCATGAGATCACTCTGCCAAATGCAGATATCTATAGCAACACACTCAATCAAACTGGGCGAGTACTGACCCACTTCGAGACCCGCCGCGAAGTCATTCGCAGTGCATTAATCAAACATGCTGGCGCAGCACGCATAAGCTTGCCCGAGGCCTTACTGGATGAGGTCACCGCACTGGTTGAATGGCCCGCCGTATACCTCTGCCGCTTTGATCCGGTATTTCTTGCCGTACCGCAAGAATGCCTGATTCTGACCATGCAAACCAATCAAAAATATTTTGCGCTCACGGATGTCAACGGCGCGCTGCAGGCACGCTTTTTAGTGGTTTCAAATCTGGCAACCACCACCCCTGAGGCGATTATTACAGGCAATGAACGCGTTGTGCAGGCACGGCTTGCCGATGCAAAATTCTTTTTTGAGCAGGATTGCAAAAAGCCACTCATCCAGCAGGTGCCCCAGCTTGCAAACGTGACCTACCATAATAAACTCGGCTCACAATTGCAGCGCATAGAACGCATCGAAAATATCGCCACGGCACTTGCGCCTCAGCTTGGCGCCAATCCTTCACTCGTGGCACGCGCCGCACGCTTGGCAAAAGCGGATTTACTAAGCTTGATGGTGAATGAATTTCCCGAGTTGCAAGGCACAATGGGGCAGTATTATGCCCGCCACGACGGCGAACCTGCGGAAGTTGCACAAGCCTGCGCCGAACACTATCAGCCGCGTTTTGCTGGCGATGCGTTGCCCGCTTCAATCACCAGTACAGTAGTCGCGCTTGCCGACAAACTTGAGACCTTGGTTGGGATCTGGGGCATTGGGCTTGCGCCAAGCGGCGATAAAGACCCATTTGCATTACGCCGGCACGCACTCGGGATACTGCGCATGGTGCTTGAAAAAGCGTTGCCGCTCGATCTAGCACAACTCTTGCGCACAAGTTTTGCGTCATTTGCCTCTTTGCCGCAGATGATAGATCCATGCGACGCGCTATTGGCTTTCTTGCGAGACCGGCTACGTGGTCTATTACGCGAGCGCGGTTATCACGCCAATGAAATCGAAGCCGTACTGAGCCATGCGCCAACGCGTATCGACGATCTGCCGGCACGGCTTGAGGCTGTACGCGTATTTGCCGCGCTCCCTGAAGCACCAGCACTTGCCGCAGCGAATAAACGCATTACCAATATTTTGAAAAAATCGGCAGAAACGCCCGCTACAGTGCAGCCAGCCTTACTCACAGAAGCCGCCGAGAAAGCCCTCTATGTGCAACTCGAAGCCATCACACCGACCGTACAAACACAGCTTGCGGCACAACACTATACCCAAGTGTTAGTCACGCTGGCTCAATTACGCACCAACGTTGATACATTTTTTGATGGGGTGATGGTCAATGCAGAAGATAGCGCTTTGCGGATGAACCGACTCGCTCTGCTCGCGCAACTGTGGAGCTTGATGAATTGCGTAGCTGACCTTTCAAAACTAGCGACAGGATAATTGGTAAAGCTATTGGCTCTAGCGATAAGAGGCTCAGCCTATGCTAACTATGCCTCAAAACAAGAGAGATTAACCCGTCTAACCATGAGTACAGCTAAAAAACTCGTCATTCTCGATCGCGACGGCGTGATTAATCACGACGCCGATGAATTTATTAAATCGCCCGACGAATGGCGGCCTATCGCAGGCAGCCTTGAGGCCATTGCACGACTTAATCAAGCCGGCTATCGAGTGGTGGTCGCAACTAACCAATCAGGGGTTGGGCGCGGTCTTTTTGATATGGCTACCTTAAATGCCATTCACCTTAAAATGCATCAAGCTGCCGCCGCGCTCGGCGCACGGATTGATGCTGTATTCTTTTGCGCCCATACAGCCCATAACAATTGCGATTGCCGCAAGCCAAAACCCGGTATGCTACAGATGATTGCTGAGCGCTTTAACATTGAACCGACCATTACGCCGATGGTGGGCGATGCGCAACGTGATTTAGTGGCAGGAGCAGCCCTGGGTTTTCCAGTGCATCTGGTTTTAACCGGCAAGGGCCGCGCAACCTATGAAGCTGGCATGCTGCCCAGCGGCACAAAAATCCACCCAGATTTATGGGCTTTTTCGCTTGATTTTTTGGCAAATTCTACCGTTTAAATATCTATGCTGCTTGCTAAACCGTCTGGTGTATTGATTCGTTCATTACTTTTATCGCTCTATTTGCTTGTGTTTACGATTCCGTACGCGCTGCTGTGCTTTTTAGTCTTCCCATTTATGAACGCACGGCACCGTTACGCAATGGCGGCCACTTGGTGCCGCATCACACTATGGATGCTACGCACCCTCAACGGTATCACATACCAATTTAAAGGCTTTGATAATCTGCCCAACGGCCCCGCCGTATTATTATCGAAGCACCAATCGGCATGGGAAACGCTGGCTTTTCCTGCGCTGATGCCACGCCCGTTGTGCTTTGTTTTTAAACGAGAACTGGTGTTTGTACCATTTTTTGGCTGGACCCTGGGTATGCTAAAGATGGTGCAAATTGACCGCAGAAAAGGCCATAGCGCATTTGCTTCCATGATCCGACAAGGGCGCACGCGGCTTGCCGAAGGTGCCTGGGTTATTATGTTTCCGGAAGGCACTCGTACCCCTATTGGCGTACGAGGTCAATACAAAGCAGGCGGCGCGCATTTTGCAGTCAGTGCCGGCGTTCCGGTGATTCCAATTGCACACAACGCTGGACATGTCTGGCCTCGAAATTCTTTCATAAAATATCCAGGCGTCGTCACTATCTCGATTGGCCAACCAATCCAAACAGCAGGCCGTACTCCGGCTGAAGTGAATGCAGAGGTTGAAGCTTGGATTGAAACCGAGATGCAGCGCATTGACCCGGCCGCTTATCTGTAATTAGGCAAGGACCCCATTAAGCAAATCTCCGCCAAGCTCAGCGGGCGGAGATTTGCTGTGCAAGAGCGACATATTCGCTGACCGCCACTTCTTCTGCACGACGCGCAAGATCGAAACCCATGGCATCAAAATCAATCCGGGTGCGATAGGCCGCCAAGGTATTACGTAACATCTTACGCCGTTGCGAGAAAGCCGCTGCCACCACCTCAGAAAAACCTACCCAATTCACTTCAGGCAAAGTGTGCGACGGACGCGGCACCATTCTAATCACGGCAGAATCCACTTTGGGAGCAGGCGAAAACGCGGTCGGAGGGACATCAATCAGCTTATCGAGCTCGTAGCGGTACTGCAACATCACTGACAAGCGCCCATACGCCTTACTACCTGGACTTGCGACCAAGCGCTCAACCAGTTCACTTTGCAACATAAAATGTTGATCCACAACCCAGTCAGCGCAGCTCAATAAATGAAAAAGCAATGGGGTTGAGATGTTATAAGGCAAATTACCTACAATGCGTAGCAAGGCAGGCGCTACCGGTTGCGCCATTGCCAATGCCCGAAAATCAAACGTCAGCGCGTCTCCTGCATGCAATATCAGCTGAGCGCCAAAGCGTTTTTGCAAGCGTACAATAAGGTCACGATCAAGTTCAATCGCATGCAATACGCCCGTCACCCCTAAGTGGGTGAGTAAGGGTCCTGTCAGCGCCCCCAAACCGGGGCCAATCTCAATCACGCATTGGTCTGGCTGCGGCGCAATGGCCGCCGCAATCCTTTCAATAACGCCAGTATCTACCAAGAAATTCTGTCCAAAGCGCTTACGAGCAATATGACCTTGATGCCGCTGGCTAGCGACTGAGCTAAATTTGCTATCTTGCATCAGATTGAAGAAACCAAGTTGAGCTGTGTAAACCGGCGATGACGGGCCATCACAACGGCAGCGTCAATCGCTTCTAATAAACTCGCTGGATCAGCCTGGCCGGTACCTGCCAAATCCAGTGCGGTGCCATGATCTACCGAAGTTCGGATAATTGGCAAACCAAGCGTCACATTAATACCGGTACCAAAAGTCGCATATTTCAGCACCGGCAGCCCTTGGTCATGATACATGGCAAGCACACAATCGGCCTGATCCAAATACCGCGGTTGAAACAAGGTGTCTGCTGGATAGGGGCCGCGGGCATCTATCCCTAATGCCTGCGCTTGCTCTAGCGCCGGGATAATAACCTCGATCTCCTCATGGCCAAGATGCCCTTGCTCACCCGCATGTGGATTTAGTCCTGTCACCAAAATACGGGGCTGCCGTATGCCAAAATCACGGCGCAAATTAGAATCGATAATGCCTAGCGTAGCCATCAATTTATCAATCGTGAGCGCCGCGGCAACTTCTTTGAGCGGCATATGGGTCGTCGCCAGCGCCACCCGGAAATCATGGCCCAGCACGCGTGAAATTTTAGGCAAGCGAGCGATCTTCTCGACAGCAGCCGAGGTGGGCGTTGGCGTAGCCAGCACCGCAGATTCAGTTCGCGCATTGCGCGAGCCTGCCAACATCATAACCACCTGCGCAGTCCCCGTACGAGCCGCCAAATATTCAGTATGGCCGGTAAACGGAATACCGACCTCATTGATCACACTTTTTTGTAGAGGGGCAGTCACGATCGCATCGAAAGACTCAGCCAACGCTCCATCGATAGCGGCATCAAGCAGCGCAAGCACATAATGGCTATTCTTTGCGTTAAGCTGGCCTGCTCTAGAAGGCGCAGCCAGCCCTTCGTGGCGTACTGTAAGGTATCCAGTTGCCAATAGCGCGAGCCAGTCAACACCAACTGCCTTGGCGCGTGCCTCCAGTAAGGCAGTGTCGCCCAGCACAGTAAAATGGGCATCAGGCCAAGCAGGAGACTCCGTTAACAGCGCACGAGCAAGCGCTAGCGCAGTTAACTCAGGGCCAACCCCGGCTGGCTCACCAGTGGTTATCGCGATCTTAAATGCAAAGTCAGGGTGCATAAAGTAAGCCGAAACTTAGCAAATAAAATTAAAGCGGTTCTATCTCGAATTGATATCGAATATAACTGCTATCTCGCAACTCACGCAGCCAGTCGGCATAAGCTTTTTCAGCTTTGTGCATGCCAATTGCTTGGCGTACTTCTTCTGGCTGTGCGAGAGATCGTTCAGCATCTAGCTTATGGCCGGTTACATCAGCGCTATGGTGATTAGCCAGATAATTAGCCACTTCAGCATCAGAGACAACAATTTTTTGGTCTACTTCTTTCTGGCGCAGCCGACTAAAGATCAGTTCATTTTTTGCATCGCCCACAAAGACTGACCACGCTACGCCTTCTTTTTCTAAGCGCTTGCGATATTGCTCAAGCGACAAGCCATTGGCCTGTGCGATCTGTTCAAGTGTACGTTGCACCATTTCATCATTAACCACAATACCCTCATCCTTCGCCCGTTGGATCTGCATCCGCTCTAACACCATTTGCTCCAACACCTGCCGCTGTAAATGCGCAGCCGGCGGCAGCGGCGCATGGGTCTGCCGTAAACGGCGTGTTACGAGCTCCAGACGGGCAGCTAGCTCACGTTTGGTAATCACTTCATGATTCACCACCACCAGCACTCGATCTACTTCTTGGCCAACAGAATGCGCCAGTTTTTGCTCACGCGCGGCCGCAGGAAATACACATAAAACCATTAAAGTCGTGGCAGTACAGAGCCTGACCCAATCAAAAATTCGCATAAACAACTCACTTACTCATAATTTGAAAAACGCGAGGGCGGTGGCGGCGGTGGCGGCAGTCCAACATATCCTGGCACACTCGCACGCAATTGCTCAATCAATCCATTGTCAATTCTTGACAGCCCTTTAAACTCAAGCTGCGCCAGCACACGCGTGCCAGTCGCATTCGCTCCACTCGGATCAATCCCATTCGCAAAGCGCTGGATTGCCAAGCCAAATGCCCAGCAATCCGCATCATACTGAAAACCTAATAGACTATCGACTAAGCGGCGGCTATCGAGGCCATAATTAAGCCGCCCTATGCCATATAAACGGCGGCTTAACGGCCATTGGGCAGAGATCACCGCCTGCTTAATAGGCCGATAGTTGAGCGTTGGATTAGCACGTGTATAGCGATATGCCAAATTCAACACCTTGCGGTCCTCTGGACTCCAACCAAAGCCAATATTGGAGCGGATCAATTCATTATTATCCGCATTAAATTGCACCGCTGTTTCTGAGCTAAGGCCCGCCCTTAATTTCAGCGCAGCACCCAATAATAAATCGGAATGATTGGCTCGCAGATTCGACTCATTGGGTAGCAAAGTCACCCGCTGTTGCTGAAAATAGTACTGCTGCGCCGCCACTAAACGCCCTCGCTCATGGCCCGTTACTGGATCAGTAAAACGTGTTGTTATGCCTGCCGTCAACCGGCTTGCATCGGCCACGCGGTCATTACCCACAAAAGTGTTTTCAGTATAAATTTCGGCCAAACCAAAATCGGCTTCCGCCGTATCGAAGAGCGGCATAAAATTTTGCTCCCGGTAAGGCGTATACACATAATATAACCGCGGCTCAAGAGTCTGAATATACTCTGTTCCAAAAAAACGCACTGCACGCTCAAAGACGAGTCCACTATCTAAGCTAAGCGTTGGAATCGCCGAGCCAAAATAGCGGGGTTGGCGAGGGCCAGCCGTCGATGCAATCGTGCTCAGGTCATACGAAGCCAGATGATACTGCAGCTTTGGCACAATAAAATAAGCCGGAGTCATCAGCGGATAACTCAGATATGGCTTTAAATAAATCCGCTCACCTTCTGTTAAATCCGCCGTAGCAATTCTAAAACGCGAATAATTCGCTTGCGCGCCAAAATCAAAACCATATTCATCATAACGCTCATATTTAACGTTTAACTCAGGCTCCCGCCCATAAGGCGCAGCCGATGGCGGCAACGTTTGCCAACGCTGCACGCGCGCCAGTGCGGACCAAGGGCCCTGGTTATAAGTCAGGCCGGCCTCTTGCTGATAGAGCAGCTGCGTGCCGTTCATAAAAATATTACCGGCGGTTAAGTCTTCTGGATAAGTCTTATCCGATACGCGGTTGTAGTTGAAATAAGCGCCTAAGCCATTTTTCAGCTCGTGCCGGTGTTGCGCATAGATGGCATAACGCCGGCTTTGCATGACTTCATCATGAGGCAGATATTCAACGTTGATCGAGCCCGCATAGGTGGGCGACAAATAACGATAATCCGCCCCAAACTGCGTGCCACGGTGCGACATATAACGTGGATAAAGCGTCAAATCACGATTCGGCGCAAGA
This sequence comes from Mycoavidus sp. SF9855, assembly GCF_024582735.1. NCBI lineage: Bacteria > Pseudomonadati > Pseudomonadota > Betaproteobacteria > Burkholderiales > Burkholderiaceae > Mycoavidus > Mycoavidus sp. SF9855. The sequence goes on along the minus strand of NZ_CP102085.1, from coordinate 497,529 downwards.
TTAAAGTAATACGGCAACGTAACGTCGGCGCCCGCGGTTGAACCCAGTGCAACCACCGGCGGCAATAACCCAGAGACCCGTTCGGTTGATAATGGAAATGAAAGGTAAGGGCTAGCAAAAAGCGGCACCTGCTGAAAAAACAGCACGCCATTGCGCGCCACACCCGAGTTATTGGCTTTATCAAATTCAACCCGGCTCGCCTTGATATTCCATGCCGGCTGCGGACATGGACATCCCGTATAGGTGCCATGCGTAATCACTGTGCGCTCAGGATCCAACACGTCAATCCGTTGCGCACTACCCGAACCGCCAGCATTGAAGTGATAGTTAGGCGAGAGCATATAGCCCTCATTCGCCTTGACCTTCAAATGCGCTTCAGGTCCGCTAAAAGTATTACCCTTGTTGATAATGCGCACATTCCCGTAAGCATCCGCTTGATCGGTGGCGGCATCATAATGCAGCCGGTCGCCTTTGATCACGAGGGTTGGGCTGCGCACCTCAGCGGCGCCCGAAACGGTCACTTGTTGCTCGCCCTGCGCTTCGACTTGATCACCCAGCACAAATTTTGCCGCGCCATGACCTGCGCGTAATGGGTGCTCTTCAAGTTGCGGCGCTAGCCTCAGCCCAGAGGATGTAGTCAGCACTACCGGCGCACCCGCACTGATGACCTGCCCTAGCGGTTGACTGAATGCACAGAGCGGCATACTGGCTGGCAACGCCAGCAAAGCAGCCATTAAAGATGAAAGACGCGGATGAATAGATCGAGGCAAAGTTGAATAAAAAAATTTAAAACTGCCGAAGCTTGGAATATGTCTAAAAGCAATGCCCAAAGAGACCCTCGCCCAACAGCATACAAAAAAGTCATCGGGTATTATATAGGCAAGATCTCTATTCGTTATATTTTGATGACATTCTCCTATCCTGTTGACATCCGCCTAGCACAACTTTCAGACTGGCTAGCAGAAGGCCACAAGGCCCATCCAGCCATGCCCCACTTGCTACCCGCGCCCTTTGATTTTGATTTGATCATTGTTGGCGCAGGGCCAGTTGGCCTAGCACTAGCAGGCTGGCTCATGCGTCGCAGCGCAACACGCACACTGTCTATCGCTCTCATTGATGCCAATAAACCCTCTGCATTAAACAACGACCCGCGTGCCTTTGCTCTCTCGCAAGGCAGCCATAGCCTGCTTGAGACGCTCGGCTGGCCGGCCTCGGCTGTGCCAATTAAACGGGTGCATATCTCGCAACGCGGATATTTTGGGCGTGCGCTTATCGACTGCTGCGAACAGCGTTTGCCAGCACTTGGCTATGTGGTACGTTACGGCGCGCTCCTCTCTACGCTTGAAAACGCACTACCTGCCAAGGCGCTACACCGCTTTACCCAAACCAAGGCGGGCGTGCCTACGCAAGACGCGTATAGTGTGACCCTGCCGATCGAAACTGCCACCGGTACACGCACGCTACGCACGCGGCTTTTAATTCATGCAGAGGGTGGCCAATATCATGCTCAACCCTCTGCGCTGAACCCTCAGCACAGCAATACTCGTGCTTATCAGCAAACTGCTTTGGTTGGCGTGGTCAGCGTCAGCACGCCACAGCCCTATGTCGCGTGGGAGCGTTTCACCAATGAAGGCCCACTTGCCCTACTTCCTTTAGGGGGCACCCGCAACGCTGACTATGCGCTGGTTTGGTGCGGCCGCCCTGACGACACACAACGCCGGCTACAGACAAATCAAAGCGCATTTTTAGCGGAACTGAGCACACTATTCGGCTCTCGTCTCGGACGTTTTACCGAAATCAATGGCCGTGCTGCCTTTGCGCTGAACTTAAACACGGCGGCAACGCTCGCCGAGCATCGCACCGCGGTGATTGGCAATGCAGCTCAAACCTTGCATCCAGTGGCAGGGCAAGGGTTAAACCTAGGCTTACGCGACGCTTATACATTAGTGGAAGCTTTATCCGAAGCAGGCCCGACACCCGCGGCTCTAGCCCGCTTTGCACAGCGCCGGCGCGCTGACCGGAAATTAACCATTACTGGCACCGATTTACTGGCGCGCATTTTTACCAGCGGCTTTGCACCTCCATTGAGTGCATTACTTGCGCCCAGCTATGGGTTTGCTTTGACTGCGCTCGATTGCTTACCACCACTCAAACGTAGACTGGCGCAACATATGATATTTGGCCAGCGGAACTAATTGAATCAGGAACTCGCAGTCAAATCTATCGTTCGTTACCCATTTGAAAATATTTCGTGCTTACGCTCGGCTATTTAGCCGGCCCAGCAAGCAACCTTAAATTTAAGTTGACTGATCCACCTCAATTTAACTATCAACATATTTTCTTAATAGGAGATTTAAAGCACTACAAAGCAAATTAGCAGGTAGGTTAGCGTTAGAATATAGCCTTTTTCTCCTGCACCCTCTATATATCTGCTTCATCTATGGTATCCCACCCGTTTTTTGCCAGTCCTAGGCCCCCCTTTATTCACTGTCAGCATCGCCGCCGCTCATATTCTATTGAGTCATTTTCTCAAATTGAGTGGTTAGTCGTATGAGCAAAGGCGACATCGAACACTGCGTACACAAAAGTTTAGCTAAATACTTTCAGGATTTGGACGGTTCGCCGCCACATGACCTCTATGAAATGGTTATTTCATGTGTCGAGAAGCCACTTTTTGAGTACATCCTTGCACGGGCAGGCGGAAAACAATTGCTGGCAGCCCAATACCTTGGTATTAACCGCAATACTTTGCGCAAGAAATTGCAGCAACACAATTTATTGTAGTCACTGACCCTCCGCTGTTTTAGCAGCGGGTTTTTCTATTTTTAATGAATAATGATCAAACAAGCACTCCTTTCTGTTTCAGATAAATCGGGTATTGTCGAATTTGCCCGCACGCTTTCTTCGCTTGGCATTGCTATTTTATCGACGGGCGGTACCGCTAAGCACTTAAGTGAGGCAGGCATCGCCGTCACAGAAGTCGCTGATTACACGGGTTTTCCTGAAATGCTCGACGCGCGCGTCAAAACACTGCATCCTAAAATACACGGCGGCTTACTCGCGCGGCGTGATTTGCCCGCGCATAAAGCATCATTGCAAGAGCACGATATCAACACCATTGATCTGCTCGTGGTGAACCTTTATCCATTTGCCCAGACCGTTACACGTGAGGATTGCACGCTCGCCGAAGCAATTGAAAATATCGATATCGGCGGGCCTGCAATGTTGCGCTCGGCAGCTAAAAATCATCGCGATGTCACGGTCATCGTTGATCCGGCTGATTACACCGTAGTACTCGATGAAATCCGCGCGCAAACCACTCATACCGTCAGCTACGCCACTAATTTTAGGCTCGCGACCAAAGCCTTTGCGCATACCGCGCAATACGATGGCGCGATTGCCAATTACTTGAGTAGCTTAGGCGAAGATCTAACGCATAGCACACGCAACCCATACCCGGCTGTGCTCAATCTAGCCTTTGAGAAAGTGCAAGACCTACGCTACGGTGAAAATCCGCATCAGCAGGCGGCGTTCTACCGTGATCTTACCCCCCCTGATAGCGCGCTCGCGAATTATCGTCAGCTACAAGGCAAAGAGCTTTCTTACAATAACCTCGCCGATGCTGATGCTGCCTGGGAATGCGTCAGGAGTTTCAACGCAACTGGCGCCGAGACCTATGCCTGCGTGATTGTCAAACATGCGAACCCATGTGGCGCCGCGCTCGCAGATAGTGCCGCTGCGGCCTATGGCAAAGCATTTCAAACTGACCCAGCCTCCGCTTTTGGCGGGATCATCGCGTTTAATCGCGAAGTCGATGAAGCAGCGGCACACGCTGTGCTGCAGCAATTTGTCGAAGTGCTGATTGCCCCCGCCTTTAGCAACAGCGCCAAGCAACTGCTCGCCGCCAAACAAAACCTGCGCGTGCTTGAAATTCCGCTGGGCCAGACGCTGAATGCTTTCGATTTAAAGCGCATCGGCGGCGGTTTATTAGTGCAATCGCCCGATGCAAAAAATAGTCAATTGCATGAGCTACGCGTGGTCACCAAGCGGCATCCAACCCCCAAAGAAATGGATGATTTGTTATTCGCCTGGCAGGTTGCTAAGTTTGTTAAATCAAACACGATCGTATTTTGTGCGCAGCATATGACGCTGGGTATTGGCGCCGGCCAAATGAGCCGTATCGATGCCGCCCGCATTGCCAGCATTAAAGCGGAAAATGCTAACTTAAGCTTAGCCGGTTGCGCCGCTGCCTCGGATGCATTTTTTCCATTTCGCGATGGACTTGATGTGATTGTTGCAGCAGGTGCGACCTGTGTGATTCAACCAGGCGGCTCGATGCGCGATGACGAGGTCATTGCTGCTGCTGATGAGCATAATATTGCCATGGTATTCACCGGCACACGCCACTTCCGGCATTGATCAAGGCAATCGGATCATGCTGATTTTGGAACAGAGTGTCTTTTTTAGGCAAATAATTCAAGCGGAGGGCTAGCATAAAAATCATCGGCATCGATCCCGGTTTGCGGGTCACAGGTTTTGGCGTGATCGAACAAAACGGTCAACATTTAAGCTATCTTGCAAGTGGCGTCATCAAAACCCCCAATGCCGATTTGCCACAACGGCTTGGGACGATCTTTGACGGCATCGCAGTCCTGCTTGGCCAGCATACCCCTATGCAGGCAGCCATTGAAAAGGTCTTTGTTAATGTCAATCCGCAATCGACATTACTGCTCGGCCAGGCGCGCGGGGCAGCAATTTGCGCGCTCGTGGCCGGAGGCATGCCTGTTTATGAATACACGGCGTTACAGTTAAAAAAAGCTGTTGTGGGTCACGGGCGCGCCAGCAAAGAACAAGTGCAGCAGATGGTTGCAAGGCTCTTGCGCTTAAATAGCCTACCAGGCACTGATGCGGCTGATGCGCTTGGCGTGGCCATTTGCCACGCGCATAGCGGCAGCGCACTGAACACTCTTGGCGGTCTTGCTCCTGCGCTTACGCAAAAAGGGTATCGCATGCGCCGCGGCCGGCTTGTAGGTTAATCCCCCTTCTCCTTAGCCTGTTCGTTATAAGCGTTGGCCCAGATCCACCAACTGCTTGGCCCGAATGCGCTACACTTGTCTTTTAAGTTGGTTTTTTTATTTTTGTCATGATTGGTCGAATTGCCGGCATTTTGCTGGAAAAAAATCCACCGCGCCTACTCATCGATTGCCATGGCATTGGCTATGAAATCGATGTGCCGATGAGCACTTTTTACACCTTGCCCGCAACTGGCGAGCCGGTTGTATTAATCACCCAATTGTTGGTGCGCGAAGATGCGCATTTACTGTATGGTTTTGCTAGCGCGCCAGAACGTTCAACTTTTCGTGAGCTACTTAAAATCAGCGGTATCGGCGCACGGATGGCGCTTGCTGTGTTATCTGGCATGAGTGTGGCCGATTTAGCGCAGGCCGTCACCGCCCAAAACACCGCTTTGCTAACCCGCATTCCGGGCATTGGTAAAAAAACCGCTGAGCGGCTACTGCTTGAATTAAAGGGTAAACTGGGCGCTGAGCTAGGCACCGGAACGGGCCATGCACTTGGCCTAGATGCTGCCGATATTCTCAATGCATTACTGGCGCTAGGCTATTCGGAGAAAGAAGCGTTGCTGGCCGTCAAGGGCATACCCGCTAGCGCCAGTGTGTCGGACGGGATTAAATTTGCCTTGAAAGCCCTGTCTAAAACCTAGCTTAAATTAGCTTTAACTGCTTACTATCCGTTCAATAATGATCGAAACCGACACTCTGGAAAGTTCCCGCTTAATCACCGCGACCTCTACCTCACCTAATGAAGAAGTCTTTGAGCGAGCGCTGCGGCCACGCCAGCTTGATGATTATATCGGTCAGCAAAAAGTACGCTCACAGCTGGAAATTTTTATTCAAGCCGCCAGACAGCGAGCTGAAGCGCTTGACCACGTGTTGCTGTTTGGTCCACCTGGGCTGGGTAAAACCACGCTGGCTCATATCATTGCGCGTGAAATGGGCGTGAATTTGCGACAAACCTCAGGACCCGTTCTTGAGCGCGCCGGCGATTTAGCTGCGTTGTTGACCAATCTTGAAGCCAATGATGTGCTCTTTATTGATGAAATTCACCGACTGTCTCCGGTCGTCGAAGAAATCTTGTACCCAGCACTCGAAGATTATCAAATCGATATTATGATTGGCGAAGGCCCTGCTGCACGCAGTGTAAAACTTGATTTACAGCCTTTCACCTTGATTGGCGCAACCACTCGCGCTGGCATGCTAACCAACCCGCTACGCGACCGCTTTGGCATTGTCGCGCGGCTTGAATTTTATGATGCGGCAGAACTGGCGCAAATCGTCCGCCGCTCAGCGCAGTTGCTTGAGGTCCCTATCGTTAACGATGGCGCCCTTGAAATCGCGCGGCGCTCGCGCGGCACGCCCCGCGTCGCAAATCGGCTTTTGCGCCGCGTGCGCGATTATGCGCAAGTCAAAGCCGATGGCAACATTACCGCCGCTATCGCGGATGCTGCCCTGGCCATGCTTGACGTTGATCCGGTTGGTTTTGATTTGATGGATCGCAAATTACTCGAAGCGATTTTGCATAAATTCGATGGCGGGCCAGTCGGCGTCGATAACCTTGCCGCCGCAATTGGCGAAGAGCGCGATACGATCGAAGACGTGATTGAGCCCTATTTGATCCAGCAAGGTTTTTTACAGCGAACTCCGCGCGGACGTATTGCGACTTTACTCACCTACCGGCATTTTGGGCTCGCCGCGCCTGATGGTGGGCCAATTCGAGAACTGTGGGACATAAAAGGTCTTTAACCGCTGCTGCGTTTTTAAAAGTGGCGCCGCCCCATCAGGTGACCAAGAAACTGATGGGGCACCATTCTAATAAAATCAGGCCGATACAGTCACGCGCGCAAAACGCCGCTTACCCACCTGCACCACATAAGTCCCGGCCTCTACTTTGAGCGCTTTATCAGACACAACCCCACCATCAATCCGCACCCCGCCTTGCTCAATATTACGCCCCGCTTCATTGGTCGATGGCACCAAACCTGCTTGCTTTAACAAAGCGCCAATGGCCAGCGGCGCGCCATTTAGTGTCAGCGCCGGAATATCGTCTGGCACCCCACCACGCGCGCGGTGATTAAACTCTTCTAAGGCACGCTCAGCAGCGGTTGCTGAATGAAAGCGGGTGACCATTTCTTGTGCCAGCAAAACTTTAAAGTCACGTGGATTGCGTCCAGCGCTGGCTTCGCCTTGAAACCCTTCAATCTCAGCTAAGCTGCGAAATGACAGCAACTCATAATAGCGCCACATCAAATCATCTGAAATGCTCATCAACTTACCAAACATATCGGCGGGTTTTTCCTGAATGCCAATATAATTGCCTTTGGATTTGGACATCTTTTCAATACCATCCAACCCCTCTAATAGCGGCATTGTTAAAATGCACTGAGGGGCTTGCCCATATTGCTTTTGCAATTCGCGCCCAACCAGCAAATTAAATTTTTGGTCAGTGCCGCCTAGCTCGAGGTCAGCTTTTAAAGCCACTGAATCGTATCCTTGCATCAACGGATATAAGAGTTCGTGAATCGAAATCGGCGTATTACCCTGAAAACGTTGCGTGAAATCATCGCGCTCAAGCATCCGCGCCAGGGTATAGCGTGAGGCAAGCTTAATCATGCCATCTGCTCCGAGCGCCATTGACCATTCACTGTTGTAGCGTATTTCAGTCTTAGCTCGGTCCAGCACCAGCGAGGCTTGCTCAAAGTAAGTTTTTGCGTTGGCTTCGATTTGCTCACGCGTAAGCGGCGGCCGAGTAATATTGCGCCCGGACGGGTCGCCAATAAGTGAAGTAAAATCGCCAATTAAAAAGATGACGGTATGCCCCAAATCCTGCAATTGGCGCATTTTATTGAGCACCACCGTATGCCCTAAATGAATATCTGGCGCAGTTGGATCAAGTCCGAGTTTAATGCGCAAAGGTATGCCAGTGGCGGCGCTACGCGCCAGCTTTTGGATAAACTCTTCTGCAATCAAGAGTTCATCACAGCCGCGCTGGGCAATAGCTAACGCCGCCTGTACTTCGTCAGTAATAGGTGCGGATTGGGTAGAGGGATGCTGAGTCTTCACGCTAAATCAAATGGGCTAGTTGGAACTATTTAAAAACAAAATCGACTGTATTGCACGGACTATCGCACAGTCTGCCAATACCTGCCAAGCTGTTTACGTCTGTGGTGGCGGCGCTGCAGGACCACGCGTCTTGGGAGCGCTCTAGCCTCGCTAAGTAGCCTATGCTCACACACTTTCTTTGACTGGCGCACAGGAGCAAAATAAGTTGCGATCGCCGTAAGCATTGTCAGCCCGGCCAACCGGCGGCCAATACTTGCGCGACAATAATATAGGCTGTGGCCACACGGCTGTTTCACGCGAGTAGGCATGCGTCCAATTGCTTGCAGTCGCTACTTGAGCCGTGTGTGGCGCATGTTTGAGAGGATTATCTGCGCGATCGGCACGGCCCTCTTCAATCTCACGGATTTCAGCGCGAATTGCAATCATCGCGTCAATGAAGCGATCAAGCTCGGCTTTAGATTCCGATTCGGTTGGCTCGATCATCAGCGTGCCTGGCACCGGAAAGCTCATCGTTGGCGCATGAAAGCCATAGTCGATCAAACGCTTAGCCACATCGTCTACCGTAATGCCGGTTGATTCTTTTAAAGGCCGCAGATCAAGGATACATTCATGCGCAACTCTTGCCTGCGGGCCACTATAGAGTAGCGGGTAATGCGCGCCTAGCTTATGAGCCACATAGTTCGCGGCCAAGATCGCGCATTCAGTCGCGGCGGTGAGACCTGCCGCCCCCATCATTGCAATATACATCCATGAAATGGGTAAAATCGACGCCGAACCATAAGGTGCCGCGGCCACCGCGCCAACACCCGCCGCTTTAGTTGGCTCGAGCGCAGTATGACTAGGTAGAAAAGGAACTAAATGTGCTGCCACCGCAACCGGCCCGACCCCGGGTCCGCCACCGCCATGTGGAATACAAAAAGTTTTATGTAAATTGAGATGCGAAACATCGCCACCAAACTGACCCGGGGCGCTTAAACCCACCATCGCATTCATATTAGCGCCATCGATATACACTTGACCACCATGCGTATGCACAATCTCGCAGATATCTTTCACATTGCGCTCAAAAACACCATGGGTGGACGGATAAGTAATCATAATCGCGGCGAGTTGTGCGGCATAGTGCACCGCCTTCGCGCGAAGGTCAGCAAGATCGGTGTTGCCATTTGCATCACAGCTCACCACCACCACTCGCATCCCAGCCATTTGAGCTGAGGCTGGATTGGTCCCATGCGCTGAGGCAGGAATCAGACAAACATCACGCTGCGCTTGACCACGCGATGCATGATAGGCACGGATCGCGAGCAAGCCCGCGTATTCGCCTTGTGAGCCCGCATTAGGCTGCAATGAAACCGCAGCATAGCCGGTACACGCAACCAGCATCTGCTCCAATTGTGCAATCATCGCCCGATAGCCTACAGTCTGTGCAGCAGGTGCAAACGGATGCATCTGCGCAAATTCAGGCCAGGTCAGCGGCAGCATTTCCGAGCTGGCATTGAGCTTCATCGTGCATGAGCCGAGCGGAATCATTGTGCGATCAAGCGCTAAATCTTTATCCGCCAAGCCGCGTAAATAACGCAGCATTTCGTGTTCAGTATGGTAGCTGTTAAAGACTGGATGCGTTAAGTAACTGCTTTGGCGCAGTAACGAAACGGGTAGGCGCGAACGAGTCGTGGCATCCAGGGCATCGATATCCGGTAAAAAGGCCTGGTCTATTGCACCCGCTTGGCTCGCTTTAGCTGCTTCGCTAAACGGCTTGACTAAGCCCTCTTGAGTCCTGCTGGCTAAGCTAAATGCCCTCCATAGCTCAATCACATCAGCGCGCGTAGTCGTTTCATCGAGAGCCACCCCTACTTGCGTTGCATCAATCCGCCGCAAGTTCATGCCATGCCGCACAGCTTGCGCGTGAATCGTGTCAGTTAAGCCGTCGGTCTTGATTGTCAGTGTGTCAAAATAAGTCTGATTGACAATCGTAAATCCAAGTTGTTCAAGCCCCGCAGCAAGAATCTCAGCCAGCCGGCTCACGCGCAAAGCAATGGCGCGCAGTCCCGACGGGCCGTGATAGACCGCATACATACTCGCGATAATCGCCAGCAGCGCCTGTGCCGTGCAAATATTTGAGGTGGCTTTCTCCCGGCGAATATGCTGCTCTCGTGTTTGCAGTGCAAGCCGCAGCGCTGGCTTGCCTTGTGCGTCAACCGTGACCCCCACCAAGCGCCCCGGTAAATGGCGCTTATATTCATCGCGCACAGCAAAATAAGCCGCATGCGGACCACCAAACCCCATCGGCACGCCAAAGCGCTGCGTATTGCCTACGACAATATCCGCGCCCCATTCACCCGGTGGCGTCAATAAGGTCAAAGCGAGTAAATCCGCGGCGACAACCACGCGTGAACCCGCCACCTGGAGCGCCTTCACTAGCGCCCGGTCATCGCGCACCGTACCATCGGCCCCTGGATATTGAAGCAACACGCCAAACGCCTGGGCTTTTGTAGCTGCCTCAGCAGGTCCGATCACGACCTCAATCCCTAGTGCCTGCGCACGTGTTTGAACCACCGCCAGGGTTTGCGGCAACACATCATCTGCGACATAAAACACCGGTGAGTTGATCGTGCTAATGCGCCATAATAACCCCATCGCCTCAGCCGCCGCGGTGGCTTCGTCAAGCATTGATGCATTCGCCAGCGCCAGGCCAGTTAAATCAGTCACCATTTGCTGAAAATTCAGTAATGCGGTCAATCGCCCTTGTGAAATTTCTGGCTGATAAGGTGTGTAAGCGGTATACCAGGCAGGGTTTTCAAGCACATTACGCAAAATCACGCTGGGGGTATGCGTGCCGTAATAGCCCTGACCAATAAAAGAGCGCAATACCTGATTTTGCGCCGCCAATGAACGAAGTTCAGCCAGTGCCTGCACTTCGCTTTTAGGTTCACTAAAAGCGCCTAATGGCAGCGCATCATGGCGTCGAATATCAGCGGGCACCACCACATCTATCAGTTCTTTACGTGAGCTAAAGCCAAGCTCAGTCAAGATCTGTTGTTGCTCTTCATCGCTTAAGCCAAGATGGCGCTTGGCAAAGCTATCATGAGTCTCCAATGCCTGGAGAGAAGAAGGGGTATCGATTGAATTAAGAGAGGGGGATCGCATCGGGAACTAAATTGGGTTTCACACTCTACTTTGCAGTAGGCTACTGCAAAACAAGACAAGCGTGTACTACGAAGAAGTGAATAGGCTAGCTAACCGCTGGCCTAAGTTGTTAGAGCCAGCTCAGTTTACAGAAAAAACTAACCGCCAAGCGATTGGCGGTATGCTTCAGCACTCATTAATGACGCAAGTTCTGCCTGCTCAGAGGGTTTAAGTTTCAACAGCCAAGCAGCATATGGATCGGCATTAACGGCGCCAGGTTCCTCCGCCAACTTCTCGTTTATTTCAAGGACCTCACCCGATATAGGCGCATAAATATCAGAAGCTGCTTTAACGGATTCAATCACCGCTAACGACTTGCCAGCGTCAATCTTGGTACCTTCAGTCGGCAACTCTAAAAAGACGATATCGCCCAGCGCCTCTTGCGCATGATCAGTAATACCGATGGTGACAGTACCATCGGTCTCAAGCCGCACCCACTCATGCGATTCAGTGTATTGTAAATCTGCTGGAAGTTTCATTAGTCATTCCTTTTGATTAAATCGTGCATCATCGGAAAATTTAAAAAATCAATTTAAAATCAATTGACCAGCGCCTTGCCATGACGTACGAAAGGCAAGTTCACAACACGCGCAGCTAATTGTTTGTTACGAATTTGGACCTGTACCAGGTCCCCTACCTGCACCTCTAATGGCATACGCGCAAAGGCAATCGACTGTTGCAATACGGGTGAAAACGTACCACTTGTAATTTTTCCTTCACCCGCGGCTGTCAACACAGTTTGATGCGCCCGCAAAACTCCACCCGTCTCGCACAATATGAGACCTGCGAAGGTTGCTCGGCAGCCAGCGCGCAATAACGCGGCCTTGCCAACAAAATCTCGAGCTACCGCCAACTCGACTGTCCACCCTAAGCCCGCATCAAGCGGCGAGGTGTTAATGTCCATATCCTGGCCATATAAATTCATGCCTGCTTCAAGCCGCAACGTATCGCGCGCGCCCAAACCACACGGACGCACACCCGCCTCAGCTAGCTTGAGCCACAAGGCGGTAGCCGCATCAGCCGCAACGATAAGCTCAAAACCATCTTCGCCCGTATAACCGGTACGCGCTAGCAACATTTCACCGTATGGCGTAGCCGACACAATCGCAAAACCAAATGGCTTCAGTGCTTCGGTTGCACGACGCACAGCAGGCACTGCCTGCAATATTTTTTTACAGGCGTGCGGACCCTGCACTGCAATCATCGCCAAATCACGCCGCGGCATCAGCGTAACGCCAAACTCACCTTCAGCATTTAATTGGTTAAGCCAGACAATATCTTGCTCAGCCGTTGCTGCATTCACAACGACGCGAAATAGGTCTTCACGAACCAAGTAAACGATTAAATCATCAATGACGCCACCGTGCGTATTAAGCATACACGAATACAATGCACGCCCGGGGGTTTTGAGTTTATCAATATCATTGGCCAGCACGTAGCGCAAAAAAGTGCGCACATCATCACTGCCGACAGTACCGCCAATATCAATCACACACATATGCGAGACATCGAACATGCCTGCATCCGTACGTACTGCCTGATGCTCATCAAGCTGCGAGCCATAATGCAGCGGCATCGCCCAGCCGCCAAAATCAACGATACGAGCATTGGACGCGCAGTGCATCGCATAAAGAGGTGTTTTTTTCAATTCAGTCATCAAGCGCCGCCTGAGGAGATTTCAATTCAATTATAAATATTATACTGCCCGCTTCTCTCTATGCTTAGGAAGTGCGACCTCTAAAACCGAGTCTCACGCGCAGCCCGTAAAAAACTATCCAACAGCGGCGTGCAATCAAGTAACTCGGGTCCCTGTGCGCGATGAAACTCAGGATGCCATTGCACCCCCACGACAAATGGCGCTTTGTTGTAACGCACCGCTTCGATGATATCGTCGCCCGCTGAGATGGCCTCAACTGACAGATCGCGCCCCAGCGTTTTGACAGCTTGATGATGAATTGAATTGATCGTTGCCTCGCTCGCTGAAAATAGCGTAGAAAACGTTGCCCCCGCTGGAAAATTGACGGCATGCCGATGCAAATCATATTGCTCACTCACATGCACGCCAGCCGTGGGTACATCGCTCGCAATGTCTTGATATAAAGTCCCGCCAAACGCGACATTAATCAACTGACAACCGCGGCAGATACCGAGCACGGGTTTACCCGACTCAATAAATTCGTGCAATAGCTCAAGCTCATACATATCACGCACCCGGTCCCCTGACCATTCAGGACGAGTGGCTTCAGGCGAGTACGATTGCGGTGAGACATCCGCGCCACCTTGCAACACCAGCCCATCTAGATGCTTGGCATAATCGCGCAGCCGAATATTGCTGGGATGCAACATGCCTTGATGCCCTACAGTCGGAATCATAAAGACGAGAACGTCACGCGACATCACCCAGTGCGCAATAGATTCTTCTAAATATTGCAGCGTTTTACCGCGTAGTCCCTTGCCATCGGGTTCCGGATGGAAAATTCGCGCTGAGATACCGATGCGCAAGGTCCGTTGTGTGATGCGCTGCGTGGCCCGGCCATACAGCATGCGCAAACGCGCAGCAACGCTACGCCCGAAGACTGACCACGCTGACTCATTCTCTTTTACATAAGAAGCAGTAGCAGAATTGTCTGCTAAAGGAGCTGTCAATTCAGTTGTTTCAGGCGCCGCCGCGACGGACGCAGGGTGGGTTGACTCCACCGTGGTTGCAGAGGACTCGACTACTGTCGATGGTGAGTGTTCATTCATTGCAATTGCCTATTCAGATGAATTCTCTCTATTTTTTAACAACTAGCAGAAAAACAGCCCGCCTAACCATGATCTTGGTTATTGTCAAAAGTTTCACGTAGCACAATTTGCAACCTAGCGTGGACTCGCACAAACCAGCGCCACAGTACCACCAGCAAAAGCGCTGCACAGGCTAAAACTGCAATCAACAAATCGACAGGAGGCAGAATACGCCCGCTCAAAGCCGTCACCCATAAAAATACGCCAAACATCGCGATCGCGGGCACAAGCTCAGCCAGCGCATACCGGATACTGGTGGTAAAGCGTCCCGTGACTACAGGCCGCACGCTAATTTCGGCTAATAAGAGCGCCAGCGATTTAAGCTTGCGGTAGATCGCAACTAGAAAAGGCATCGAGATAGCCAGCGCTGCACTCCACCACAAAACGTTTTGGACACGTTCATCGGGCACTCGGGCGTTAACCCAGTCATCGATGCGGATCGCAAAATAAGAAACACCGATAAAAATGGCCGCAACCAGCGCAAGGTTCACCGCAATCTGTAACACAATACTGCGCACCAGTCTAAAGACCGCAGCGTTATCGCCGGTGAGTTGTAAGTTCGATAACCATTGCGCGTAATTAGAAAACAAGCGTACAAACGGCCGGGGCAATATTTCCGCAATGCGTTGCGTCAACGGATCAGCGGCTCGAATCAAATAAGGTGTAAAGAGCGTTGTCAGAGCAGAAACTGCAACCGCAACCGGGTAAAGAAAATCGCTTGTCACATGCAAAGACACGCCCAACGCCGCAATAATGAACGAAAACTCGCCAATTTGCGCCACGCTCATGCCGACTCGCATTGAGGTGCGGCCATCGCAGCCCGCAACGAAAGTGCCAAGTCCACAAGTCAGAATTTTGCCAAACACCACCACGGTTGTAATCACTGCAATCGGCCACGCATAGTCGACCAATGCGCGTAAATCAAGCATCAGCCCGATCGTCACGAAAAAGATTGCGCTAAACATATCGCGTAGCGGCGCAACCACCCGCTCAATCGAATGCAGCGCACGCGATTCAGCCATAATCGCGCCAATTAAGAAGGCCCCAAGTGCAATACTATAACCAAGCTTGAGCACGATTAAGCAAAAACCAAAGCACAAGCCAAGCACCGTAATTAACAACATTTCATCGCGTTTAAAACTCGCCACATATTGTAATAGACGCGGCACCAGCAATAACCCGAGCACCAGCGATACGACCATAAACAACATTAGGCGTGCCAGAGTGATCACGACACTGCCGGCATCTACCGAGCCACTGCTCGCAATTCCGGACAGCAAGGCAATCATCGCAATAGCAAGAATATCCTCAACAATCAGAATGCCAAATACGGTTTGCGCAAAACGTTCACGTTTCAAGCCAAGTTCGTCTAACGCTTTGACAATAATGGTGGTCGATGAAATCGCCAGCATGGCTCCAAGAAAAAGCGCATCCATGGTTTTCCAGCCAAACCAGCAGCCGATTTCATAGCCTAGCCACAACATCAGCACAATCTCTGATAACGCAGCGACAATCGCTGTGGCACCCACTTTGGCAAGCTTGCGCAAACTGAATTCAAGCCCGAGCGAGAACATTAGAAAAACCACGCCAAGCTCACCCAGCGTATGAATCGATGTCTCATCGCCAATTAACTCAAACGGCGGCGTATGGGGCCCAATAATCACCCCTGCAGCAATATAGCCAAGCACAACCGGCTGCTTGAAGCGATGAAAAAGCACAGTAACAATGCCGGCGATCAACATGATCACCGCCAGGTCATGAATAAAACCAATGGTATGCTGCATGCAGTACGTGTCCTTGAAGGCAGATACAATAATATGATTAGACTAAGCCGCAGCGCTAAAATCCAGCGCTCGCTCCCGAACTATAGCTTAAGCGAACAGCCGTTGTGACTTCTTCGCGCTACAATAGTTTTTAATTTAACGACTCCATTTTATCCATTTTCATGAATCCAAGATTTGATTGGCTCCGTTCATCGCGTTTACTCCTGCTCAGCAGTCTAATCAGTGCCGCATTTTTGAGCGGCGCATTCTATCTTCAATTCGTTGAAAACGAAGCCCCGTGTCCATTATGCATCTTGCAACGCTATGCATATCTATGCATAGCGCTTTTTGCGCTAGCAGGAGCTATCGTACGCCATCGTTGCCTTAACTTGGCGCTACGTGTACTCACGCTGCTTGCAACTGCCGGCGGTATTGCTGCCGCTGCGCGCCATATCTGGGTGCTTAAGCATCCATTCTTTAGCTGCGGTTTCGATGTTTTGCGCCCACTTGTCGATAACCTGCCACTGGCCTGGATTTTACCATCAGCATTCACCGTCAGCCGTTTATGTGAAGTACCCTATGCGCCAATTCTTGGATTATCGCTCTCAGCATGGTCATTAATCGGCTATCTGTCGATCCTTGTCTTGATTAGCATTAGCCTCTTTTCATCACATAGGCTTGGCAGCGCAACAAAAAGCTCGTTATAATCGCCCCTCGTGCCGGAATAGCTCAGTTGGTAGAGCAGCGCATTCGTAATGCGAAGGTCGGGGGTTCGACTCCTCTTTCCGGCACCATTTATCCTCAGCAATAGTCACTAAGTCCCTCTGCAAAACCAATTAAAACCATATAGAATAAGGGTTTATCGAGGGTTATGCATCTCCTGTTTCCAACATAAACGCGGAACACAACACAGCTATTCTGTAGGTATGTCCTAGCCAATACCTCTATAGCAATCTTGCCGATGAAGACCCACAACATAAAGGACGCTGGTTGATTCCTGCATTCGCAACCGCTATCCCTGTGCCAGAGTACTCACCGCTACCGTGGCCAGTTTGGCAAAACGCGCAGTGGATACTCTTACCAGATTACCGGAGATATCGTAAGCACTCCATGACTTTTCTATTTATCCCTAAAGAGATTGAATTTGTAGAACGAGTTCTTTTCTTGAGAGAAATTCGGCACCAGTTATTCCCTCCTCATTCAATTCTCCCTCAGGTCAGAATGTTTCGTCGAGCTCTGTTGAAGATAGCAATAATTATTCCTCGATTAATCCATCAAAAATATCATTTTTTCGCTCTAGATCAACAAACAATGCCCTTTTAATGCGAGCGATTTCAGTTTTATTTAAGTCTGAATTTTCCTGAGTCGATACGTTAGCCGCCTTTCCTTTATCAGTTCCAGCGTGCCCTGCACCTAATTGCATAAGCAATGCCTTATTTTGATGGTCTAAATTTTTGGCATTTTCGATCCATGCACCTTCTGCGTTTAGTGTATTTTGCCTTGAAGCCCAATCTAACATAATGGAGCCAATTTGATCTGAGTCATAAGTGACTCGCCAAAGACGAATAGCTTTGTCTGCTGTACCCAGTATGGTTGGACCATCCTGCGTGGGCTGCCACGCGACAGTTTTGACGGTACCAACAAAATTTTTCAGTACTGCTTGACAATCTCCGGTTAGAGTAGACCATAGCCTTACCGTCTTATCCATACTTGCAGACGCTAACCACTGACCATCGCTTGAGAACGCGACACTCGTCACTCCATCCTCATGCCCGTCATACGTGCGCGTTAGAGTTCGTTCGCCCGTGACAGTCCACAGCTTCACCGTCCAATCAATACTTCCAGACGCTAACCACTTACCATCGCTTGAGAATGCGACACTCCTCACATAATTCTTATGCCCGTCATACGTGTACTTTAGAGTCCGTACACCCCAGACAGTCCACAGCCTCACGGTCTTATCATTACTTCCAGACGCTAACCATTGACCATCGGGCGAAAACGCGACACTCATCACGGCATCCTCATGCCCGCTATATGTGTGCACTAGAGTTCTTTCGCCCAAGACACTCCACAGCTTTATCTTCTGATCCCTACTTCCAGACGCTAACCACTGACCATCGCTTGAGAATGCGACACTCAACACTCCACCCTCATGCCCTTTATATGTATGCACTAGAGTTCGTTCGCCCGAGGCATCCCACAGCTTCACCGTCTGATCACCACTTCCAGATGCTAGCCACTGACCATCGCTTGAGAATGCGACACTCGGCACATAAGACTCATGCCCATTATATGTGTGCACTAGAGTTTTTCCGCCCGTGATAGTCCGCAGTTTCACCGTCCAATTAGAATTCCCAGACGCTAACCACTGACCATCGCTTGAGAACGCGATATCCCCCACTCCCCCCTCATGCCCGTCATACGTGTGCGCTAGAGTCCGTGCGCCCGAGATAGTCCACAGCCTCACTGTTTTATCTAAACTTCCAGACACTAACCACTGACTATCGCTTGAGAACACAACACTCATCACTTCATCATCATGCCCGGCATACGTGTGTGCTAAAGTTCGTTCGCCCGTGACAAACCATAGCTTCATCGTCCAATCAGTACTTCCAGATACTAACCACTTACTATCGCTTGAGAACGCGACACTCATCACCTCCCTCTCATGCCCGTCATACGTGTGCACTAGAGTTCGTTCGCCCGTGACAGTCCACAACTTAACCGTACCATCATTACTTCCAGAGGCTAACCACTGACCGTCTCTTGAGAACGCAACACTCATCACGGCCTCCTCATGCCCGTAATACGTGTGCACTAAAGTTCGTTCGCCCGTGACAGTCCACAGCTTAACCGTCCAATCATAACTTCCAGACGCTAACCACTGGCCATCACTTGAGAACGCGATACTCATCACTCCATACTCATGCTCGTCATATGTGTGCGCTGGGGTTCGTTCGCCAGAGACAAACCATAGCTTCACCGTACAATCAGAGCTTCCAGACGCTAACCACTGACCATCACTTGAGAACGCGACACTCGTCACACGAGACTCATGCCCGTCATACGTGTGCACAAGAGATTGATCACCCCAGACATGCCACAGCTTCACCGTACAATCAGAGCTTCCAGACGCTAACCACTGACCATCACTTGAGAACGCGATACTCTCCACGTCATCCTCATGTCCGTCATACGTGTGTATACATTGCAAAACTCCGGTTTCATAGAGCCTAATTTCCTCATCCATTGCTACAGCAAGCCAATGATCATCCGGCGAATAACAACAAGCCATAACCCCACTTTTCATTTCTAAAGCGGGCTTTTCACCCAATTGCAAACCCGCTAAATCTGCCTCAGCGAAATCCGCCAACCGTAGCCATGCTCGGGACAAATCCACATCCCGTAAGTCTGCCCCTTCAAATCGTGTATGGTCAAAAACCCCATTGCTTAAATTGGCGCCACGCACGCGTATCCCGCTAAAATCCTTGCCGTTTAAATATATTCCAGCTTTTACCAAGATTGTCAGCGCATTCGCTGCTCCCTTCTCAAACTGAGTACCTTCTTTCCCTTTAGATTGTTCAATCACGCTTAAAAGCTGGCTTTCTAATTCGGGTTCTTGCCACACGCGTTCCACTAAAAACTGCAATACCGCCGGATCGTTTACGATAGTTAATTTGTTGAACCATGAGGAGGGACTAATCTTGACATGAATGCTAAGCTCTTCCCACAACGCTCGTGCCACAAAATAATCCCGCAAAGACTTATGGATAAATCGATATGCCTTGCCTAAGTCATTCGGCCTGTCCTGGCAGATTAACGGCGCATTCAAGCGCATTAACACCGCGGCAGTATCTTCATCGCTTAATAAGCGCCTCTGCCAATCCAGTTCTGTCAAAGCGTTATTTTTTTTCCATTTCGCATAAGTCGTAGCCAGATAATACGTTATCACTTCCCCTGCCTGGTACATTTCTACCGCCAGTTCCTTGCTAAAGTCCACCCCGAAACCAGCAAACCCTGCTCGCTCTAGAACCTTAAACTCTTTTCTTTCGTTTGAGTCAGGCACCAGTATTTGATTCAACCTCTGTTGCGAGCGATCAAACCAACTTTTTACAAACTGATCATAAATTGTAATTCGGGTAAACCGTTGGCCCTCTGTTTGAGGCGCCCCACTCAACTCAGGCAATACGCTCAAGGTTATTTTCAGCAAAAATGGATTGCTGACCAACTCCTTTAAGTTGGGCTCTTCTAGGGCTTTTCTATAACGTTGCGCGTTCCATAAGGCATGCCGGTGGGTTGCGCTATATCGATCAATATACCGCTTTATCGTTTCCTCCGAAAACGGCGCTAACTGGTACTCCTGCAACGCACTGCGCTCGCCTGACGGATGGAATTTGTATTGATAATTCGGTCCTAAATATTCTGGACGGCTGCTGATAATGATTTTCGCCTCTTGCCAAGCATGCAACTGGTTATCTTTATAAAATACCTGCTGACGATGCTCAATCTCATCAAAGCCATCCAGAATAAGTACAAAACGGTGTTTAGTTTGTAATTCGTTGATCTGTTCCTTCGAGAAACCCTGTGTTTCAAAGAACGCATTGAGCAGATTTTGACTCGGCCCTGACAGACTCGATAACTCTATAAACACCGGAATTGGCACATCCTCTACCCTATCCACCTGGGTATACGCCTCCCACAGGCTGACGGCAAGGTGTCGATTAAAGGTAGATTTGCCCGAGCCAGCCTCTCCCAATAGGAGCAAGACTTTTTTATCCGAATTTAAGAAATCTCGAACTTTGCTCTCTAAATCAAATCTGGTTGAATCATGAAGTGGAATACCTTCAAGCGAGACATAGTTCGCCAGCGCATCTTTAATCTCTCTATCTTGCTGCAAACCCTCTAAGTAGGTGGCTCTTAATTTCTGGATATTTTTCTGCAAGTTGCCTAATAGTTTTTTGACCAGTGAATTTACCCTAGTTTGAATCTTGGCCAGATCCCGTGATTGATCTAACAACCGCGCGTCCACTTTCTGCCAAGCTGGATAAACCTGCTTCACAGTAGAGGCAAGCTGCTTGTGCAAGGCTCTCTCTATCTCATCGAAAATACGGTCTACTAGCTTAACAAACTCAAGTTCGCTAGGTGTTGAAGGCTCACTTTTCAGCCAAGAAATGCAATCGTCGTACCCCTGCCAAAACTTGTTCAGAAACGTTTTAGCCTCATCACTGTCCACTAATAGCCGCTCGATCAGCTTGAACAGTACCCAGTGTCGACTTTGATTCGGATACACTTCTCGCCCCGCTTGGACTTGCGCCTCAAAACGAGGAATATCTCCCATCCGAACCGTGGTCGCTGAAATAAAACCGGGCAGGCAATCATCATAGCCACCTCGAGTTAATGGAACTGGGATAATCCCATGACCATTTTTCAGCCACTCTGCTCGGATTTGCAAAAAAGCCATTTCTGTCAGCACATGATGAAACCCTGCTTTATATCTCGGCTCTTGCGAAAATTCTCTGACTACCTCACGGATAGCCCAAGCCTTCGCTTGTTCACCATCTTTGAGATAAGTTTCTCGATCTTCGCGATAAGCCTCTCGAAGTTGCTTATAAAAATTGTCATAGTCCGGCCATTTTAGATAGCTTCCTAGTACCTCAGAACAACACACCACAACCTTATCAACCGGTTTCACACCGCTTTGCAACCGATCGGGCAGCAAACAGAGCTGATTAGTTAAGATATCCTCTAACTTGCCGTCTTCTTTCAGATCTTCCGGAGAGCTTGAATACGGTTGCCCCATCGGGGTTTGATCGGAATACAACTTGACCCGGATTTTAGATAACTTCTTGATTAAATATCGAGACGTAGAGGCCTCGGCCTTTCCGTGAGTTGAATTATCGTGCGCATATACCAGAAACAGGCTGGGTTTGTTGGACACCTCTAAGGAGCCCAGCGTCGACAACGCCTTTTCAAACAGGTAATCCACCAGCGCGCTTTTTTCCTGGGCAAACGAGGCACCCTGCCGCCGCAAGGGAATTAAGCTAAGTTTTGAAATCCGCCCATGCTCCTCAGAAACTTTTGTTTGATCAAGCTGACTAATATTCCCCTGACTTGCATTTCCGTCATCGGCTAAAATCGAGCGATACTGAACGCTTATTTGGTTGAACAACTCCACTGCCTCAGGCTGCTCTAAATCCATATACCCCGCGTGCTCTAAGGCCTTTTTATAGTTAGCCTCAGCGTTTAATTTATCCCCACACTCGCGCAGAAAATTACCATAATAAAAATGACTCGCTGCAAGCCGCTCTCTTGTTTTTCCTAATTCAGATTTATTATGGGTGCGCCGGAGCAAGTCTTCTGCTTTGCGAATTCCTGCTTCAAAGCATTCCTTTGCTTTATCCAGGTCCCCCAGCCTTTCATGATTGTTCACTTCTTCTTGGAGCCTGCGGGCTGCTGGCAAACCAGAAATTGAGGTTGATGATGTATTGATCACTCTATTACCAAGCCCCATTAATGCATTCAACATTTTCTTCCCTTTATTATTTATTAGAACTGAGTGAATCAAGGACACCCCCTACCCAGAATAAAAGCAGCGTCTTATCTTCCCTTTTGTAGAGAATCAAGCGCACTCACTTAACGAGCCACCAGCTAACTCCATCTCACCAAGAGACCGCTCAGACTCATTAAGATTTCTTTCGCCTCGACAATCTTCTATCGAAGTTTAATGTGCGAAATTTTACTCAAAATTTGCTTCGGAAAGCTAATACCCCACATTCCGCCACCCTCATAAAAAAGCTTGAATTTTGAGTGAGATGCTGTTGTGATATGGGTTTTTGAGAGTTATAGCGAGGTCAATGGTGAAAGGCGAGGTAGACCTCGGCACGCAGGTACTGGATCACCACGGTTTGGTGACGGCAAAATGTCAGGATTGGCGGTTAGCGGAAAGGTGAAGTTGCCCCCCTCTCACGGACAGAAAATGGTTTCCATTAATCAATTGGAAATGGATATGAAATTATTTTGTTATCCGGCATGAACACAAGGCAAAACAGAATCCATCCTGCCAAACTATCGGCATAGGGGGGACCCGAGAGTCCGCCCCTGCCACACCACCCGGCATGCGGGTCCGAACCGGGCGGTTCGAGAAGTTGAGGTCAGGAGAGTTTTGGCATGCCAAGAGCATCAAAGTAGGCAATCGTCAGCACTTTGTTAAGGGCTAAACCACTGTTATGCCACCAGCGACGGCTATTTGCCGCTATTTGACAACAAGAAAAACGCTTTTCATTTGGCGTAAAAATAGCGTAACTTTTGCTACTTTCCTGAACCTTCAAGGCAGGGTGCAACAAATAGCGTGCCGTGATAAATGCCCACCAAGGTGCGCCCTGTAACGATCAGCCAGAAACCGAGCAACATGCAGACGAAAATCGCACCCAGTATGGCAAACAATCCGACCTCCGTGATCCGCGCCAATGTCAATGTTGCCAACGCATAGACGCCGATTGGAAAGGTAAACGCCCACCACCCCATGTTAAAAGGTAATCCTTGCCGCAGATAATGTAAGGTGGTCAAAATTGCGATAACCAACCACCACAAACCATAACCCCACAAGATACAGGCGCCGATGACGCCGGTACTTTCGGCAAGTCGCCCGATATCGATAAGTTCGGGCGCAACCAGAATACGGGGTGCTTGTTCACCCAGTTGCAGCAGACCGAGCGCACCCGTGGCAATCGGGCCCATTGCAAGCCAGCTTGAGACAGCCATATCACGTCCGGGCAATTTATGTAGCACCATACGTAGAAACAAAATGGCCAAGATCCCCAAGGCTGGCAAAACTGAAGTACCCCAAAGCGCATAGCTGAAAAACAAAATAGCGCTAGATGCTGAATTTGCAGGCAAATAGCCCAGCAGCAAACCACCCGATGCAGCGGTCACTTCCGCCGCCACAATCGGCAGCAGCCAAATGGCCGTCATGTTTTGCAGCGTGTGGGTTTGGCGGGTAAACATAAGAAACGGAATCAGCCATGCACAGAGCAGGGCCAGCGCTGCATCCAGCCACCACAGGAGGGTGGCGATCTCGACCGCCGTGTGTCCCCAACGTTCAGTGCCAAAAATCAAGAAACCGTTGAGGATGGTCGCGAGACCCATCGGGATCGCACCAAAAAACATACCCATAGCGCTATGCTGAAAAATACGTTTGGCCCCATCAAAGAAAAATATCCAGCGTGCCGCATACAACAGGCTACACACTATAAATAAGCCTATATTGATAAGCCAAAGCACCTCACCCGTTGCCTTTACCCCATTGATTGGAAAGGGGAAGCGCGCCAATGCCAAGGCAACAATACCTGTACCCATCGTGGCGGTAAACCAATTAGGCGTAAATTGCCGGATCAGTTCACGCGGATGCGACAAGCGATTCAGGGGGAGTGGAATCATCATTAATGCCCTATTGATCAGACTGATATGTAAGGGTCAGAGTATTTCTATTAATTCCAAGACCTTCTTAACCAGAGCATCAATCCCTTGCGCAACCTCTGCGATTGATGCGCCTTCGAGCATATACCCTGGCGTAGTCACCACTTTGTGCCTACTGTCGACCACAATCGCATCCGTCGCACAAATAACATGCTGCCCTCCCGCTTGATCAAGCATTGCCGCCAAATGACTGTCATTACCAATGGTTAGGCTCACTGGCTGCTCTGTCAGATTTTTGAATAATTTAGGGATTAGTGCCGGGGCAATACAGATGAATCCAGTGGGTTTGCCAGCTTTATACATTTTTTGTATTAATTGACTAAGCTCTTGTTCAATAAAGCAATCGCTTCCCTGCGTAGCAAAGTCGCTTAAGTTTTTCGCTACCCCAAAACCACCGGGTAAAACCAGAGCATCTAACAAAGTGTGATCAGCGTCGGAAAGGGCCGTGATTTTACCGCGAGCAATGCGCGCCGCCTCTACCAAAACATTACGATTTTCTGTAGTCGTTTCACCAGATAAGTGACTAATAACATGAAGTTGCTTTTTATCTGGCGCAAAACAAATAGCCTGCGCGCCGGCACGTTCTATGGCCAGTAAAGTTAATACTGACTCATGTATTTCGGCACCATCAAAAACACCACAACCACTTAAAATTACGCCAATTCGTTTCATCACATCTCTCTTTTAATCTGCTGTTCGGTATACATAGGTATTCTTATAGGTAAATTTTATTTATAAATCCAAGTATTGAATACCCCCTATGCCGACACCTATCAAAAAGACGAACCAGGTTCGCGTAGAAATGCCTCTTCTTCGGCACTAGATACTCGCCCCAAAATGGCATTCCGATGCGGATAGCGGCCAAATCGCGTAATCACCTCTGCGTGCTTGCGCGCCCAGGTTAGAGGAGCACTTAGACCTGTTTCAGACTTAAGTACCTCGAACAAGCGCAACGACTCACGCTGGCCATGTACAGACTCATCATGCTCAAACGGCAGATACACAAACCAGCGGTGATAAGGTGTTGGCAAACAGCGATCTTCGGCGCTGCCAAGCAGCGTCAGCGCGACCTCAAGCGCACGCGCATCAGAGGCGAACGCGCGCGCTGTGCCTCGATATAGATTGCGCGAGAATTGATCCAGCAAGACGATCAAAGCACAGGCTCCCAATGGCGTCATTGCCCAGGCATCACATTGTCCAGCCATAGCTCTCTCATGCATGGCCAAAAATCGGCTGCGGATCACGGCATCTATTTCATCAGATTGGCTAAACCATAAGGTACGGTCACCGCCATATTCTGCCGAGCCTGGCGGGCCAAACCAAAAATCCAGCACCTCACGCGCATCTGGCGCAAGTATTGCATGCTCTTGTGCAGCCTCTTCAAGGGATTGCTCGGATTTAGCATTCATCGTGTTTAAGGTTAGTCAGAAAGTTATATTAAATGTCATTATGACCAAATTATTATCCATCTAAAAGCGAAAAGATATGCTATCTCTTTAGCGCCGTCTTTGGTAGACCCATTCAAGGAGCGCATCATGAGCTGCCTGCGCAGCAGGGGCACGTGGATCATTAATCATACTGACAACAATATAGCTATCACCGTTTGCTGCGCTCACATAACCGGCGATAGCGCGCACCTGATCAAGCGTACCGGTTTTGATCCGCGCCCGCCCAACCAGCGGAGTATTGAGCAAGCGATGGCGCATGGTCCCGTCAATACCCACGATCGGCAGTGATTCAACAAAAGCTTGCGCGACCGGGCTTTGATTTGCGACGCGTAATAATGTCGCCAACGAACGCGCACTGACGCGCACTTGATTCGATAAACCGGAGCCATTAGCCATCACCAACTCAGGCATCGCCAGGCCGGTGTGGCGCAGCCACTGTTTAATCGCCTGTACTGATTTGGCGACATCTGCCGGTGGTTTATTGCTTTGTGCACCAATCGTCAAAAAAAGGTTATCCGCCATTGGATTATTTGAGAACTTATTAATATCCTGCACAATCTCAGCCAACACCGGCCCCTTATGAAGCCCGACAGGCCATGCATCAATAGAGTTCCGCCCTTCACGCACACGTCCGCTAAAGGTCCCACCTGACTGTCGCCATAAGGCAAGAAACCCTCTCGCAAAAAACCGGCTGTGATCCAGCAGAGCGACACTTTTAACGCGGGTCCCACAAGCCAATGGGTATTCACCGGCAAACGCTACATGCGTGCTACCGTCGGGCTCAAGTAGTACAAATGGGGCAGCAGCGCTAGGCAGGCCGGAACATAAATTGAGCGTGACTTGCAAAGCATTGGTAATGTGTAATTGCTCAAGCGCAGGCGTAGCCATAATGACCATTGTCCCATCGGCTTGCGGCGTGAGCGTGAAGGTCAACGACTTGAAAGCATATAATAAGGGATCGGGGCCAACGTTATACGGCGCACCCGCTTTCTCATCAAACCACTTGACATAACGTGTCGAGTCGGCAAAGTAACTTTTATCAAGAACCAAATCTCCCTCTATACTGACTACCCCTGCATGACGGATTTGCTCAACAAGGTCAATTAACTCTTCGGGAATCAGCTTAGGATCTCCACTGCCTTTGATATACAAATTGCCCTGTAGCGCCCCCTTTTTAAGGTCGCCATCAACATAGGCTTTAGTCTGCCAGTGAAAATCCGCACCTAATATGGAGAGCCCGGCAAAAGTGGTCACGAGCTTCATCGTCGAGGCAGGAATCATCGCCCGCCTGGCGTTAACCGAGAGCAACGGCCGCACAGCTCCAATGCGCTCGACCACCACACTCATCGAAGACGGCATCACGCCGGCCTGACGTAAAGCAGCCCTTACGGTAGCAGGCAATGTTGTAGCAGTCGTGATAGAGGGTTGGGTGGAGGGCGGCCGCGCGCGCACATCGCAAGACATACTTGCAATTGTGCCTACGCAGACTAACGCAAGCATAAGAGCCGCACCACGAATCTGATGCAATTGACCTCTTCACCGGCCTAAAGACCGGCGGCTCCTAAACTGGGGTGCGTGTTTATATTACAGATACCCATGGTGGTGAAGTACGACACGCTGATACGCTCATGATTCCGACAAATTAAAAGCTGCGGCAGCCCGGCCCAAGCGGTCATTGAGCGCCGCCCACTCCGGTTCGGCGGGTAGTTGTTCGATCAAAATACGCTCTGCGTCAGTATTTTCCAATGTGCGCAGCAGGCTATATAACTCATGCGCATAGGCATGGGGTTCTTCAGCGGCCGCAATGATACGCACTTCAGCACACTCCGCCCATTGCACGGCACACCGCGCGGCTAACCGTGCCCGCGCCACGACCGCGACAGATTCGCCGTGATGGCGGCGGCTAAGAGCTTGCATCATCTCATCTGCCGTCAATAAAGCCAATGGTATGCGCGGTGCGTAATGCGCACGTAACGTACCTGATACGCGTGGTGCGCGCTCGCCGCTGCTGGCATGAAGCAACGCTTTTTTTCCTTCTTTTGCTGGTGCTTCATTGGGTTGCACTGGCAATTGTGGCATCTCCCCCAACACGGCCGCCAGCTGCTCAGCGCTAATTTCCCCGGGGCGCAACAGCGCGGGAAAACCGCGCGACAAATCTAAAATAGTGGATTCAATACCCACCTCACATGCCCCGCCATCGAGTACGGGTATTGCCGCCCCAAATTCATCATAGACATGTTGGGCACACGTTGGGCTGACACGGCCAAAGCGATTAGCGGAAGGTGCCGCCACCCCACCCTGCCCGCCACTACGCAGGCCGCCTGGCCCGCGAAAAGCACGTAACAGCACCTGCGCGATTGGATGCGAAGGACAGCGCAGCCCAATTGACGCCTGGCCGCCACTCACCGCATCTGGGATATGGGCAGCACGCGGCAGAATCAATGTCAACGGCCCAGGCCAAAATGCATCAATCAACGCGCGAGCACTCAGCGGGAGCGCTCCGCTTACCCAGTAAGCAAGATCTGCATTGGGAGCCAGATGCACAATCACCGGATGATTGCGTGGGCGGCCTTTAGCGGTATAAATACGCGCAATAGCTGCAGGGTTTTCCGCATCAGCGCCAAGACCGTAGACGGTCTCAGTTGGAAACGCGAGCAACTCCCCCCTTTCCAGCAAGTGGGCCGCCTGCGCAATACCGCTTTCGTCAACGGGCAAAGCCGTAGGCGGGCAACGCCCGGAATCAGATAGGGTGAATTTAGACAAGAGGTTATCGTGCACGGCCGAAACCTCCTGATTTGAATAGGAAAACAAAATTGAAAAAAACGCTCAACACAGTATTGCAAATAGAAAAAGTACTCATTAGCCCACAATACCATGAATTCTACTTCCAGCGGTGTCTGTGAGAGGCGGGTGAGAGTTAACCAAAGTAAGCTATCAGCTATCAATGTACTACACAATGACGGTTGCTCTAAATGGAAGCCTACCAGCGCTGAAATCAGCGGTCTAGTAGATGTGCATCACGATCATTTGATGAGTAATGGCAGTTGAAAAATAGACATTCAGCGCATAAAGTGGAACAGAATGATGAAATTAAATCAACAAACGATGTACGAGCGTAGTGTTGCCAAAGACCAAACTTATGACGGACGGTTTTTCACTGGGGTGCTCACCACCGGCATTTACTGTTTGCCATCATGCCCTGCGCGCAAACCTAAGTTTGACAATGTCCGCTTCTTTGCGAGTGAAGCGGAAGCGATTGCTGCGGGCTTACGCGCCTGCAAGCGGTGTCGCCCAGATCTTTTTGCACGTGGCATGCGTTGGGATGAGGCCTTATATGAAGGCTTAATCGAACGGGTGCGCGCTGAGCCTAGCGCATTTAAGGATGTGAATAGTCTCGCCGCAACCGCGGGCATTGGCATCACCAATTTAGCTGAACTCATCCGCACTCACGCTCATCTAACGCCGGCGGCGCTATTGCGCCAAGAGCAAATTGCTTTCGCTTGTCAACGGTTAATTGATTCAAATGAGCGGGTGATCGATCTTGCTCATGAAGCAGGTTTTGAGAGCGAGGCCACCTTCCATCGGCAGTTTCTGGCCACGACTGCAATGACACCAGGCGCCTATCGGGCTTTACGCGAGTCAAAGAGTTTTTTACTGCAACTACCGGCAGACTTTCGGACAATTGATGTGCTTCGTTACCATGGACGAGATCGCGATGGCACCTTTGAACAAGTCTGCGGTCAACAGATCTCTATTCCACTCAAATTCAACAACTTATTAGTGAAGCTCAAGCTCACCGTGCAAACGCCAGGCGCCTGGTGTGAAGTTGAATATGATGGCGCACCTTCGCCGCAAACAATGGTTAAAGCACATGTTATCGCTATGCGTATGTTAGGTTTATATAGTGACAGCGCCAGTTTTGAGGCGAGAGCGAATAAACAAGAATATGTGCGAACGCTCGTTGCGAATCACCGCGGCCTACGCATTCCTCTAGCGCCAGGCGCTTTTGAGGCGCTCGTATGGGCAATCATCGGACAGCAAATTAATCTAGCTTTCGCGGTACAACTACGGCGAGCTCTGATCAAACACGCAGGTGACCCAGTTGGCACAGGTGGTCAATATACTCATCCATCACCCGAGCGCATTGCTGCGATGGACCCCTCTGAATTAACCGCGTTACGTTATTCACGCTCTAAAGCAGAGTATTTGATTAATGCTGCGCAAACAGTCTGCTCAGGGCTATTGCCATTAGAACGCTTAGCGCAAGGCTCGGCTCAAGTCGCAGACCGAACCCTACGCAGTCTACGCGGTCTGGGACCATGGACCACGCACTACACTTTAATGCGTGGTTTAGGGTTAGCCGATTGCGTGCCAGCTGGCGACAGTGGTTTGGCGACAGGACTACAACGCCTGCATCAATTACCACAGAGGCCAAGCGTAGAGCAGATGGCAGCCCTAATGGCCCCCTTCGCCCCCCATCGCAGCCTCGCTACCTGCCATGTTTGGGCCAGCTTAGCGACTCAAGCATAAGGAGAGAGACCATGCAACCTCAAACACATTATTTTGGCGGGCAATTCTCGACCCCACTTGGACAAATGACAGCCATCGTCACAACCGAAGGCGCTTTAGTTCGGCTTGGATTTGCCGGAGAAACACGAGCCGCGCGCCGTTTACTGCAGGGGATTGATGTCGAATGGCAAAACACCAAAACTGCCTTTGTTCAGCAGCAAATTGAGGAATATTTCGAAGGCCGCCGGCAAAAGTTTGACCTGCAACTTGCGCCACTAGGCACGGCTTTTCAACTTCGCGTTTGGCGGCAACTCACTGCTATTCCATACGGTACAACCCTGAGTTATGGCGAGCTAGCCCGTACCCTAGACCGCCCAACAGCGGCACGCGCAGTAGGCGCTGCCAATGGCGCCAACCAGATTGCTGTGATTGTACCTTGCCACCGAGTCATTGGAGCCAGTGGTAGTCTGACTGGCTATGCAGGCGGGCTCGACGTAAAACATGCCTTACTTACGCTAGAAAAAGCTCATTTAAATTAGACATTTGGTCTAGTATTCATCATTGTTTGGTCGTGACAGAATGTTTGGCATTCTTCACCCGTTGGCGGTAAGCCAACCAACCAGACAATCGTTAGATGAGTCACTTATCGATGCCACATGATGGATTGTTTAAGCTCTTCTTGATGGATGTAGACATCGCCAAAGAGTTTTTGCAAATTCACTTATCTCATTCTGTGCAACAACAGTTTGATTTTGATACTTTAACGCTTGCTCCAGGTGCATTTGTTGAAAATGATTTAAGCCAGCATTACTGCGATATCGTTTATTCGATCCGTGTAATGAACGAGCACAGCTCAGCGTATATTTTGCTTGAACACGAAAGCGCAGTGGGTAAGCTCACCCCATTTAAACTATGGCGCTACCAAAGCGCGCTCATGAAACAACACCTTAACCAAGGTAATACGTTATTGCCTGTCGTGCTGCCGATCATTTTCTATCGAGGCGCAGGGTCTTATCGAGGTCCGCTCAGCCTCTTAGAATGTTTTAGGGATAAGACTTTAGCACAAAAAATATTAGCATTAACCAAGCCCATTCAGTTGATTGCTTTATCAGCAATACCAGACAATATCTTAATGGCACATAAGCGTTGTGCAGCATTAGAACTAGCGCAAAAACACATTTATAGCTGGGATCTGAAACAACTTGTGCCTAAGATTTTTGAGCTTTTTGACCGCTATCCACTAGCCATTGAAAAGAGACAAGGACTACTATATTATTTAGCAAAAGAAGGGCATGGAATGGATAAGCAGTTTGTCCAATTTATGATTAACACCGCACCACATTACCGGGAGGACATTATGTCTGCTGCGCAATATTTAATTGAAGAAGGCCGACAAAAAGGCCGTCAGGAAGGCCGTCAAGACGCTATGCTTGAAACAGCTAAAAATATGTTAACAGGAGGTGCAGCCTTTGATTTTATCAAGCAAGTCACGAAACTTTCTGACGATACAATCACCGCTCTCATGCCAGAAAATTAATCACACCGTATGTGCTAATCAAACGGATATTGTCCATGCGCTTTAGTTGATATCATTTGTAGCAGCTGCGCGCTTTCACACGCGGCAGCAGAGGCCTCGTCCAATGTTGCCGCAACAAGCGTTAAATGACCCATTTTACGGGCTGGACGCGCTTCCTCTTTCGCATAAAGATGGAGCCGTGCCGCTGGCAATGCAATCACCTCATGCCATGGTGGCATTTGATTACACCCACCTCCAGCAAACCAAAGATCCCCCAGCAGATTCAGCATAACCGCGGCCGAATGTTGCCGCGTGTCACCTAATGGCAGCCCCGTCATTGCGCGTACTTGCTGCTCAAATTGGCTGGTAGCGCAAGCATCTACCGTGTAATGACCGGAGTTGTGTGGGCGCGGAGCCATTTCATTGGCTAATAACGAGCCATCTTCCAGCACAAAGAATTCAACACATAAAACCCCCACATAGCGCAGTTGCTCAGCAATCGCCAAAGCTGTGCACGTTGCAGCGTCGACTAGTGCTGGCGGCACATTTGGCGCCGGGGCAATCGTTTGCATTAAGATTCCATGCTGATGCGTATTGCATACCAGTGGGTAAACAGCGGTTGCACCATTTACGCTGCGGGCAATTAGCGTAGAGACTTCATAAGCAATCGGTACCTGTTTTTCAAGCACGCAGGCCACCTCGCCAAGCTCAGCATAAGCACGCTGCAGTTCGACTGCGCTTGCAATCTTAATTTGGCCTTTGCCATCGTAGCCCAGGCGGGCGGTTTTTAAAATGCCCGGCAAAACTGAAGTAAGCTGTTCATGACTGAACTGCGCCAGCCTATCTGCCGACTCTATGATGAGGTGAGGCGCAACCGCTACCCCACAGCTTTCCATAAAACGCTTTTCTGCAATCCGATCTTGCGCAATCGCAACACAGTGACTCGCCGGGCTAACATAGGTTGTGCGCGCTAGGTGCTCAAGGCTTGCCGCTGGCACGTTTTCAAACTCGGTGGAAATCGCCGCGCATAGCTGAGCAAACTCAGCCAGCACTGCCTGATCCTCGTAAGCCGCGCACAAATGACGATCCGCTACTGCGCCTGCTGGACTCGCTGGATTAGGGTCCAGCACCGCTACCCGGTAACCCATTGTTTGGGCCGCAAAACAAAACATGCGGCCAAGCTGGCCGCCACCCAGTATGCCAAGCCAGGCACCGGGCAAAATTGGAAAGCTAGGAGCAAACATTAGAGATTAGGTAGTGTTGCAGCACACGCAGCATCGTGTTGTCGCTGGCGGAATAGTTCGAGTTTGCGGGTAAATTCAGCAGAAACATTGGCCAATAGCGCAATGGCAAATAAGGCCGCATTGGCCGCGCCTGCTTCGCCGATCGAGAAAGTAGCAACCGGCACGCCCTTTGGCATTTGTACAATTGAATGGAGCGAATCGACGCCTCTCAGATATTGACTTGGCACCGGCACGCCCAGTACCGGTACCGTGGTTTTTGCGGCGAGCATACCCGGCAAATGTGCCGCGCCCCCAGCTCCGGCAATAATCGCCACCAGTGAGCGCGCGCGCGCATTCTGTGCATAAGCCAGCATCTCGTCAGGCATACGGTGTGCGGAAAGAACTTGAGCTTCATACGGCACATCAAACTCTTTTAGAATTTGCACCGCATGCCGCATGACGTCCCAGTCCGAGGCTGAACCCATTACCACGCCTATCAATGGCGGCTGTCGCTGGTCATTTTCCATCTGCTTAAGCCTTGCATAGCTGATTAAATTTCGCCCGTTAAACGCTCGAGCGCTTCGTGATATTTGGCGGCTGTTTTTTCGATCACCGCGGCCGGCAATGTAGGAGCAGGCGGAGTCTTTGACCAAGACTGCGTCTCGAGCCAATCGCGCACAAACTGTTTATCAAACGAGGGAGGATTTTCACCAACCTGGTATTGGTCAGCCGGCCAGAAGCGCGATGAATCGGCAGTGAGCACTTCGTCCATTAAGTGCAAAACGCCATTTTCGTCTAAGCCAAATTCAAATTTGGTGTCTGCAATGATAATGCCGCGCGTTGCCGCATATTCTGCCGCTTCACGGTAAAGTAACAAGCTAAGATCACGAATTTGCGATGCCAAGGTAGTCCCAATCAAGGCTTCAACTGCAGCAAAAGAGATATTCTCGTCATGCTCGCCAAGATTGGCTTTGGCCGCTGGCGTGAAGATCGGCTGCGGCAACTGTTGCGCATTTTTCAAGCCAACCGGTAACGCAACCCCACATACCGCTCCAGTTGCTTGGTAATCTTTCCAGCCACTTCCTGCCAGATAACCGCGCACAACCGCTTCAATCAAAATCGGCGTTAAGCGCTTAGCGACTACCGCACGGCCTTTGACTTGCGCAACTTCGTCAGAGGCCACGACGGACTCAGGCGCAACCCCTGTTAAGTGATTGGGGACATGATGCGCAAACCGCGCAAACCAGAAATTTGACATCTGGTTAAGGACGTATCCTTTCCCAGGAATCGGCTCATTGAGCACAACGTCAAACGCCGAAATACGGTCAGTCGTGATAATCAGCAGTTGATCCCGGCCAACCGCATAATTGTCGCGGACTTTGCCGCAGCCTAACAGGTTCAGCGAAGACAACGAAGATTGATAAAGTGTAGGTGACGGCATAAGAAGTATTTTTTTCGACTGGTGAGCACGCGCGTTAATTTTTACTGCACCTGTTGCGTCAGTTCGCCTTTTTGATAACGTTGAGCCATTTTTTCAAGCGGTGCTGGCTTGATTTTGCTAGCCTGCCCTTCACAGCCAAAAGCGAGATAGCGGGCTTTGCAGATCGCTTGCGCGGCGGCGCGAGCGGGCTTGAGATAGTCGCGTGGATCGAATTTGCTCGGGTTTTCAGCCAGAAAGCGTCGAACCGCACCCGTCATAGCCAGCCGTAGATCGGTATCAATATTGATTTTGCGCACACCGTGGCGGATCCCTTCTTGAATCTCTTCAACCGGCACGCCATAAGTTTGTTGCATCTCGCCGCCAAACTCTCGGATTTCGGCCAACAATTCCTGTGGCACCGACGATGAGCCATGCATGACTAAATGCGTATTGGGCAGGCGGCGGTGAATTTCTTTGATGCGTTCAATGGCCAGGATATCGCCGGTCGGCTTTTTGGTGAATTTATACGCGCCGTGCGAAGTGCCGATAGCAATCGCCAGTGCGTCACATTGAGTTTGACTAACAAAATCAGCCGCTTGCTCTGGATTAGTCAATAATTGCTCACGACTCATCGCACATTCAGCGCCATGACCGTCTTCTTTATCGCCGCGCATGGTCTCTAACGAGCCCAAACAGCCTAACTCTGCCTCTACGGTCACACCGATTGCATGGGCCAAATCGACGACTTTTTTTGAAACTGCCACATTATATTCATAAGAGGCAATCGTTTTGCCATCTTCATGCAGTGAACCATCCATCATCACGCTGGTAAAGCCGCTACGAATGGCCGCCAAGCAGACTGCTGGCGATTGGCCATGATCTTGATGCATAACCACTGGCAGATGAGGGTAGGCTTCGACTGCAGCTTCAATTAAATGGCGCAAAAAGGCTTCGCCAGCATATTTACGAGCGCCTGCTGACGCTTGCATGATCACTGGCGCATTGACCTCATCAGCCGCTGCCATAATCGCTTGCACTTGTTCCAAGTTATTCACATTAAAGGCCGGCAGTCCATAGCCTTCTTCAGCGGCATGGTCAAGCAATTGGCGCATTGATACGAGAGGCACTTGCTTTCTCCTTAATTCAAAATAATAAAATGATGTTTACGCATCACTAACTTGCGCGATTTTCGTGGTATTCATACCAGCGTCTGTTCCATAGACTAACCTCACCGTGCGTATAAATCAGGTGGGGACAATGGTCATAACTAAGTGGCACAATACATAAGTAGTCATCCGGTTCCAGATACTGAGCGCGTCATGAGTACCTCTACAGCAGGCAGTGCTTTACCTTCAAGAAACTCAAGAAAAGCGCCGCCGCCAGTCGAAATATAATCTATTTGATCAGAGATACCGTATTTTGCGATCGCGGCTAGTGTATCGCCCCCCCCTGCGATTGAAAACGCATCAGAGGTTGCAATCGCTTGCGCCAGCGCTTTTGTACCGTCACTGAAGGCATCAAACTCAAACACGCCCACTGGCCCATTCCATACTATCGTACCGGCCTTAGCCAGCAGCGCCGTCAGTTGGCTCATGCTAGCTGGGCCCAGATCGAGAATTAAGTCATCTTCAGCCACCGCGTGCGCCGGTTTGATTTCAGGTGGCGCACTGGCGCTAAATGTTTTTGCAGTCACCACATCCAGCGGAATAGGTACTGATGCGCCACGTTGCTGCATCAATTCCATGATTGCCTTAGCTTCACTCAGTAAATCAGCTTCAGCCAGCGATTTGCCAATCGGCAAACCAGCCGCCAGCAAAAACGTATTCGCAATGCCGCCGCCCACAATCAGTTGGTCAACCTTATGTGCCAGTGACTTCAAAATGGTGAGTTTGGTCGATACTTTTGAACCTGCAACGATTGCCACTAACGGCCGCTTGGGTTGTTCAAGCGCGCGTGCAAGCGCACTTAATTCACCAGCAAGGAGAGGCCCCGCGGCTGCGATTGGCGCATATTTTGCGATGCCATGCGTTGATGCTTGGGCGCGATGTGCCGTGCCAAATGCATCATTAATATAAATATCGCACAGCGCCGCCATTTTCTGGGCGAGTGTGTCCGAATTCTTTTTTTCTCCTAGGTTTGCCCGGCAATTTTCTAGTAAAACCAACTGCCCCGGAGCAAGCTCAACGCCTTCTTCGACCCAATCACGGATCAATGGCACAGTACGGCCAAGGAGTTCACCTAACCGTTGGGCAACAGCCGCTAAAGAATCTTCCGGTTTAAGTTGGCCTTCAATGGGCCGGCCCAGGTGAGAGGTCACCATAACCGCCGCACCTGCAGCCAAGGCTGCAGTCATAGCGGGTATAGAAGCACGGATGCGAGTATCGTCGGTGATCTGACCGGCTGCATCGCGCGGCACATTGAGATCAGCACGGATAAACACCCGCTTGCCAGTCAGTTTACCAGCAGCAATCAAATCAGTAAGGCACAGAATTTGGGGCATGGAGAGCACAGCGCAGATAAAATCCGCAGAAAATCAGAAAGACAATAAGGTAAAGCAGGATGCATACCAATACGTTCGGCAAAAAACTAATAGGCTCGCCGGGGAAATTCCGCATTGTACCCACTATACGAAAAAACCTCCAGCCTGTAAAAATTCCCCCGTGAGAAACCCCGCTCAGCGCCGGCTATCGCCATCCCAATCACTCTTTCGTTATACGCTAAATAAATGGCATAACACCTGATTTATAATAGCCAGCCTAAATATTAAATCGCGGCACTCAGGAGCCGCTTTATGGCGGGTCAAAATCCTCAATATGCACACTGGCTCACGCCAATTTAAAGAGAATCACAGATGACGCAAATACCACTGCTTGAAGTTAATATAGACGAACTCCCAATGTATTGTCCGAATCCCCAAATGCCTCACTGGAGTTCGCACCCACGTGTTTTTATCGACCTGAGCCATGGCGAGGCGAGTTGCCCCTATTGCGGTACACGTTATGTACTGCGCCATAGCGAAGTGATTACCCGCCTGGCTTAGCCGCTCATCCTTTAGCCAGTCATCTTAATGCAACGCGTACTCATTATCGCTCCCAATTGGATTGGCGATGCGCTCATGGCGCAACCCCTTTTCATTTTGCTTAAGAAGTTACATCCACACATCATTCTAGATGCAGTCGCGCCAAACTGGGTGGCGCCGATACTGCAGCAGATGCCGGAAATCGACCACATCTACCCCACCCAGCTCGCTCATAGAAAAGTACAATTATGGCAACGCTGGCAGCTTGCGCAGACGCTGCGCACAGTCCAGTATGACGCTGCTTATGTGCTACCCAATTCAGCCAAATCCGCTTTACTCCCATGGCTTGCGCACATTCCGCTGCGCATTGGCTATCATGGTGAGCACCGTTATGGGCTCGTCAATGTGCGCCACCCCAATCCACGCAAAAACGCACAGCGGCCAACCATGGTGCGACACTATGCAGCACTGGCCTATGCCCCACGCGCGCAGTTGCCAGATGAGTTGCCGCTGCCGCGCATCACGCTCGATCCGCACAAAGCAGCGCTTGTTGCGCAACGCTTTATGCTGACTGCACAGGCGCCTCTTATCGCATTTTGTCCGGGCGCTGAATACGGCAGTGCCAAACGCTGGCCGGTCGAACATTTTGCTACGCTTGCCCAACTCATTACCTATGCTTTCCCTTATGCGCAAATTGTTACGCTTGGCTCAGCACAAGATGCGCCACTTGGCGCACTCATCACCGCACACGCGCCCCATGTACGCAATTTATGCGGACAAACCACACTGAACGATGCATGCACCTTAATTGCCAGCGCCAGCGCCGTAGTCAGCAATGATTCCGGGCTGATGCACATTGCTGCCGCGTTGCGCCGGCCGCTACTGGCCCTTTACGGTTCAAGCGACCCACGCCATACCCCTCCCCTAACTGACACCGCCCGGGTACAATGGTTACATCTCGAGTGCAGTCCGTGTTTTGCGCGCGAATGCCCATTGGGGCATTTGAACTGCTTGCGCCAACTCAAACCAGAACATATATTCGAGCAATTACGTGAAATGCTGCTGATCAAGAGTTAACAAGAGAACCTCATGCCTTCCTTCACTCGCCCATTCGATACGGCTATTGATACGCTGCACGCGTATTACCACGCGCTGGCTGACAGCAAGCTTGAAGACCTCATGGCGCTTTGGATCGATGAAGACGCGGTCAGTTTCATTAGCGTGGATGGCATTCTTTTTAATGGTTTGGATACGATTCGCTACCATTTGGCTCAGCAATTTGAATATGGCGCCCCTAAGATCGCGGTGCTCGATACGCGTTCTTATGAAAGCCCAGGTACAGCAATCTATGTCGTGACCGAAGCCCATAATCCGGTTAACCAAGATGAGCAACCCAAATTGGTGCTGACAACTTATGTTTTAGTCCAGGAATGCGGAAAATGGAGAGTCGCACATATTCATGCCAGTCCAATGCCTGAGCAGGCGGCTTCGCTTTTTACCAATGGCCTCGAGCAAAATCAAGGGTCTTTGCACTAACCATAGCGCAACAGGCTCACTTTGCATATCCGTTACGGAGTGGCCCTATCTATGCCTCCAGCTGTTACCCATTTCGCGCAAAAAATAAGCCGCTACTTCATGGATTTTCTGCGCACAGATTTTAAAAAATCTGCTGCCCCGCGCCGGAAAATCCAACTACAAACTGAAGCTGGATTTCGTTGTGGCATACCGTTGCGACAATACTCCACTTTACTTAGCGCAATTTGGAAACAACTTGCTGCGCCAATGGCCAATTTAAAACCCCTGCGCATTGGACGTAACCGTTACACCACGCCGATTAGTCCGGTCTTAAAAAATCTCGTCAAGCAGCAGATTGACGCTCTTGACGGCGCCATTTTTAACGCGGTACACGATGACACGCTAGCACGCGCCACCGCCTTACGTGAGCGCGCTACGCAAAATCCTGAGGCCTTCGTTGATGAAGTGATCGCGTCCTTCGCTGAAGCAGTCTCAAAGCGAGTGATTCATCCACTCTTGAGCCTGCTCAACGAATCCTTTCAACACCAAAGTTATGCGGCGCTTGACTC
The DNA here is from genome assembly GCF_024582735.1 of Mycoavidus sp. SF9855. Classification (NCBI taxonomy): domain Bacteria; kingdom Pseudomonadati; phylum Pseudomonadota; class Betaproteobacteria; order Burkholderiales; family Burkholderiaceae; genus Mycoavidus; species Mycoavidus sp. SF9855. The sequence continues at coordinate 457,961 of NZ_CP102085.1, read as the reverse complement.
TATTTTTGAGGTAGAACATGATTTAGTTGAGTCACTATGCGCTGCAACGATCAGCAACCTGCCCATCGCACTCAATACTTTCATTGTCACTGGCAAGCTTGAACCTGTCCAGGCCGTTCTCACAGAGTTTTTTGTGGCGACTGACGCACGCACCCAGCTAAAAGCATTTTTTGATGGCTTTGCAGCCGCAAACGCATATCAAGCACTACGCGATCTCTGGCAAACGATGCGCACGGGCGATAACCTAGCCTTTTATATTTATCTGTGCGAGCTGCGCTTTGATAAGCTTGCCTTTCCTCTTTTTTATATTCCAGTCCAACTTAACCTAGATGAAAAAACCAGCGAATATGTACTGGAATTTAACCCGCATCTGTATACCAATCGTGATGCAGTTGATTTCATCTTACAAGAACTCAAGCCCGGCGCAGGTCAGTCAGCGCTTTTCCCGATTGCGCAGCGAATTATTTATCCGCTGGCAAGCGCCAGTTTCTTGGATGAAATAAGCCGTATTTTCACTAAAATAACGCCTGTTCTTGATTTATCCGGGGCATTTGATGTGCGTTTACCCACCTTGGAAACCATCAGATCGAGCCAGCTTAAATTATCCAAAGCCTCTTATTTATCGGTTTTTGATAAAAGCGATGAAAGTCAGGTCAACGATTATGAAGCGCTGTTAACAGCAACCGGCGCGGATCAAAACGAGGTCAACCAGCTTTTTAACGACATCATCCAACGTTTCATTACCGAAGAGCCCCAGTCCATTTGGCGAGAAGTTGAAGAGGCATGGGAAAACACGCCGATTGTCGACCGTCTAGTGGGCCGCTCGCCGATCCCACTGAATGAAGAGCAACGCAAAATCTTAGCCGCGCTGGCTCACCCTGCTTGCCGTTTTGTCACGGTACAAGGGCCGCCCGGCACAGGCAAATCGCACACCATCACTGCAATTGCATTTGACAGTATTGTGTCGGCCCGCTCACTGCTTATTCTGTCAGACAAAAAAGAAGCGCTGGACGTCGTCGAAGATAAATTGCAAACAGCACTCGCCAGTGTACGGCAAGATGATGACTTTCCAAATCCAATCCTACGTTTAGGTAAAGCGGGAAATTCGTACCCACGCCTGGTGTCGTCAGCGGCCGTTGAAAAAATCAAGACATATTGGAAGGTCACAAAGGGGCAAGCTGAACGCTTGGCGGATGAAACAGCCGCACAAGATGCCGCTGTGCGCGCGGACGTGGCGCAAACCATTACCGCTTATTCATCGGTCACACTAAAAGATCTGGCACGCCTACGCACCCTTGAAGGGCACATTACGCCACATATATCAGGGCTTTTACCGTTATTGCAAACACCGCTCTCAGCGGATGCAGTTCAGCGTTTAGCAGCAGATTTGCTGTCAAGTGATGAGCGGATTGAAGCCAGTCGCTTTATCGCCAGCCACCTCGCGGCGGGTTCTTTACTTGAGATTGTGTCTACATTGCAAGCCACCGCGCTATTGACCCAGTTGAGTGACGTTTGGTCAATGCGCCACAGCCTGGCCCTGTTTGCCCCGCTGGGCATGGCCGAATATGCAGCATTAGAAAAATTTATTCTAGCGTATCACGCGATCCGCAAACCCATTGTGGGCTTTCTGTTTTCACGGACACAAGCTCAAGCCCTTGACCAACAACTCGCCAACGAGTTGCCTTGCGCGCGACCCTTAGCATTTCATAAACAGCTCAGCAAGCTACGTGAAGTCCATCTGATTCTGACACGCATTGCGAAAACCTTACAGCAAACGCCGTCATCGCCAGGCCTAATGCGCTCGGTCTATCATGTATTGCTTAATTCCAGTACGCCCCCAGCAAGCGTCAGTAAAGCTGGGCGTTGGTTAGAGGCGCTCTCGTTGCTTGCCGGAGAACACTCGATCTTGCCAAAGCTGATGGAACATAGCGCGTTAAAAGAATTCAAAGCCGCACCGCATATGCACTCTGCGCAAAACGTGCAGGCCTTACTGGATCTGCTGCATAACGTCTCCGAGTACAGCCTGCTATGGCAAACGTCCGGAGCCATTATCCGTAGCGCGCCCTCTTTTAACTACGTCAGAGAGATGGAACGATTAGCGCAACTTCATACCACCCGCATGAGTAGCGAAATCGACGGGCGCTTTCTAAACTTTATCGATGATAAAAGTGCAACTGCAAAGACCTTAGCGGAAGTCATCAAAGCCAAACAGAAATTTCCAGTCGCGGCCTTTGATGCACTCACGCAAGCGTTTCCAGTCATTATTGCCAGTATTCGTGACTTTGCCGAATATGTACCCCTGAAGCACGGTGTGTTTGATCTAGTGGTGATTGATGAGGCATCGCAAGTCTCTATTGCACAGGCATTTCCGGCGTTATTGCGGGCCAAAAAAGTGGTTGTACTTGGCGACCAACGGCAGTTTAGCAATGTCAAATCCAGTCAGGCAAGTTTGGCGATGAACAACGGCTATCGCTCAGAACTGGAAGCCTATTTTAGGATTCATATCAGTGATGCAGCTGACCGGATCCAGCGGCTTAAGCAGTTCGACGTCAAAAAATCTGTGCTTGAATTTTTCGAACTGATTGCCAATTACAGGAGCATGTTAAAAAAGCATTTTCGAGGCTATCAAGCGCTGATTTCATTGAGTTCAAAATTTTTCTATGATAATGCGCTGCAAGCGATTAAGGTACGCAGTAAACCAATCAATGAAATTCTCGAATTCTCGTGGGTAACGCCTGCCAATACCCACGAGCCTTACCGCAACGTCAATTCCGCCGAAGGCGAGTTCATCGTCGCTTTATTGCGCACAATGATTGATGAGGCTAATCCGCACAGCGTCGCCATCATTACGCCATTTCGTGAACAGCAGCAATATTTGGCGAAAACAATTTTTCATGATCCTTATGCCAGTCAGTTTGAACAGTGCTTGCGCCTTAAGATTATGACCTTTGACACCTGCCAGGGTGAAGAACGTGACCTTGTAATTTATTCAATGGTAGCCGTGCCGAGCCACGATTCACTGAATTATATTTTCCCGCTCACCCTTGAGGATATCGCCGAACGGGCAGAAGATGCCCTTAAAGTGCAGCGCCTTAACGTTGGCTTCTCACGTGCTAAAGAGAAGATGCATTTTGTTCTTTCTAAGCCTATCGAACACTATAAGGGCTCGATTGGCCAAGTTCTGGCGCACTATCAAAGCATACTGCAACGAGATAGAACGGACCAAGCAAGCTCCCCTGCGCAATCAAATTCACCACTCGCTCAAAAAGTACTAGGATGGTTGCTGGCGACGCCGTTTTACCAGCTTAATCAAGATGAGATTGAAATTGTCTCGCCCTTTCCAGTGGGCGTTTACTTGCAGCAGCTCGACCCTTCGTACCAGCATCCCGTCAGGCGGATTGATCTGCTACTGCGTTTTTATGGCGGACAAAAAACCGTGAATGCGGTCTTGGAATATGATGATTTTGAAGAAAATGCCGCCCAAAACGGCAACTCAGACCATTCCTCCCTGTCGCCCACCTATTACCGCACCCAAGATATTGAACAGCAATTCATCTTAGAATCCTATGGCTACACCTTTATTAGGCTGAATCGCTTTAATCTGGGTGAAGATCCGGTACAAGCGCTCTCTGAGCGCTTGTTCGCTTTAGTGGACGCCGCCCGTCACGTTGCTCATGCAGCCGTGGTGACGGACATTCATAGTGGTATTAAAGAGCTCGACGATGGCAGCGCAAAGATTTGCCGCCGCTGCCAAGAAATTAAAAACAAAGAGGCTTTTTTTGATCAGACGCTCAGTGCAGGGCAAGGGGGATATGGGCATATTTGTATCGTATGCAAAGCGCAGCGAAAAAAACGGCGTTTGGGCTAAAGGCGGCATTCCGAGGGTGCAAACCGACGCGGTAATGTAGCTGGCTCAGACGGTAACGGCCCAGGGCTAGGCGCAGGTAAGGATGAAGCCGCCTTACCTGCAGCAAAACATTCCCAGCTTAGTGAACCTGGCTGCGCAGTGTCCGCTACCAAGCCAATACGAGCATTAGGTGAAGCCGGATCATTGGGTCCAGAAGGGACCAGCACCAGGGTGTTTGAACCGGCCGGCGCCACACGCGACATATATGAAATGACGATTTGCCCATTGTTCGGAACAATATGGATCAATTCAACGTTACGCGTCGCGCTAGGTGGGTTAAATCCGCTGTCAAACGGCATACCACTAGCTGCGTTTTCGGCAACCGCAAGCCGCGCTGAAGCGGCGAGCGACAAACCTTCTCCTACGCGACTGCGAGCTAAGTAATCTTGATACGCGGGAATCGCGTAGGAAGCCACAATACCAACAATCGCCAGCACGATCATCAGCTCAATCAGCGTAAAACCCAACCAGCGAAAACTTGCACGCAAGCGTGTACGTTGGGCAAAAAACCAAAAACGAACCAGGCTACCGTATAACCACTTTGCCATCGCACCCTTCCGTATGCAGAAAGAAAATAAGAGGCAGAAGGTCACGCATAGTTAGCGAGGGCCGCCGGATGGTCTATCCGCTGCTTGCCTCCTGTACTTGTAGCTTGGAGAGTACCAAATTAAGCGGCATCCCAGTAGTTGGCCGTTTGGCTATATTGATTGAACAAGTACCGGTCTAGTCGCGGGCAGTGCGCCGTTTGAGTCCCGTGCCTAACACCACTACCAGCGCGGCGCCAAAGGCGCTCGCTATGTAACCGGCAACCGGCGTAGCGAATAGTTTGAATTGTTGTACCCATGGGTCGCTCGTAATGAGCCTAGCAGCAATCCAGCCAAGTAAAGCAGCACCTGCTGCGATAATCAGTGGAAAACGGGTTAATAATTTTAATACCAACTGGCTACCCCAGATAATGATTGGGATACTGAGAATTAGGCCGAAGAGGATAAGGAAAAAACGCTGTTCAGGCTGCGCTGCTTCTGCTGCGCCAGCGATCGCGATGACATTATCAAGGCTCATCACAAAATCTGCGGCGATGATGGTTTTGATTGCGTCTAAGAGCCGGTCATTAGACCGAATATCATTATGAGCATTAACTTCGGGCAACATAAGCTTGATGCCAATCCAAAACAGCAACAAACCGCCCATCATTTTTAACAGCGGAATATAGAGCAAGGTGACCGCAAAACCGATCAACAACACGCGCAACACAATCGCGCCCGCGGTCCCCCATAACACACCGCGCATACGTTGCTGAGCAGGTAAATTACGACAAGCAAGCGCAATCACCACGGCATTATCGCCGCCCAACAAAAGATCAATTGCTACGATCTGGGCAATCGCCCCCCAATGAAGGTCAGTCAGCAGTGCTAGCATGAACATCTCTCCTAATGGGGTTTGAAAGCTGTCTACATTAATAAGCTTACAGTGCTGCTTTTAACAAACGACCCATTTCAGATGGATTCTTTGTCACCTTAATGCCGCAGGCTTGCATAACTTGCAGTTTTTCATCAGCCGTGCCTTTACCGCCAGAGATGATGGCGCCAGCATGGCCCATCCGTTTGCCTGGAGGCGCGGTGACGCCTGCGATAAAACCGACCACAGGTTTTTTCATATGGGCTTTGACCCATTCAGCGGCCTCTTCTTCGTCTGAGCCGCCAATTTCGCCAATCATCACAACGGCATCCGTCTCAGGATCGTCATTGAAAAGACGCAAGACATCGATATGCTTCAAGCCATTCACTGGGTCGCCACCGATACCCACTGCCGAAGACTGCCCTAGGCCAAGCGCCGTCAATTGGCCAACCGCCTCATAGGTCAAAGTACCCGAACGTGAAACCACGCCAATCCGGCCTTTTTTATGGATATGGCCCGGCATAATGCCGATTTTGAGTTCGTCAGGGGTAATCACGCCTGGACAATTTGGCCCCAATAACAAGGTTTTACGATTCTCCCGGCGCATGCGGTCTCTGAGTTCGATCATATCGCGCACAGGAATGCCTTCGGTAATACAAATCGCAAGCTCAAGCTCAGCTTCCACGGCTTCCCAAATCGCGGCAGCAGCACCGGCTGGCGGCACATAAATCACCGATACGGTAGCACCTGTATTCGCTTTGGCTTCTTTCACGCTGCCAAAAATCGGAATGCCTTCAAAATCTTCGCCGGCCCTTTTAGGGTTGACGCCCGCGACATAAGCAGCGCGGCCATTAGCATAATCACGGCAAGTACGGGTATGAAACTGCCCTGTCTTACCCGTAATCCCTTGCGTGATAACTTTTGTATCTTTGTTAATCAAAATCGACATATATCAGCCTCTTTTCAGCTTTTTCGTTTGAACTCAGCGCGCCATGTACGCACTCAGTTCAATATGATGTATCCGTATCCGGGGTTAAGTCAGAAGAAGCTCAACTTTATTGAGCCGCTGCAACCACTTTCTGCGCAGCTTCTTCCATACTATCGGCCGAAATAATGGGCAAACCAGACTCAGCAAGCATTTTCTTGCCAAGGTCTTCGTTGGTCCCTTTCATGCGGACGACCAGCGGCACTTTCAACTGCACCGCCTTCGAGGCAGCAATCACGCCTTCAGCAATCACATCACAGCGCATAATGCCGCCGAAGATATTGACCAAAATTGCTTTGAGCTCTGGATTTTTGAGCATAATCTTGAAGGCTTCTGTGACTTTCTCAGTGGTGGCGCCGCCGCCCACATCGAGAAAGTTAGCAGGTTCACCGCCAAAGAGCTTAATTGAATCCATGGTCGCCATCGCCAGACCCGCGCCATTAACCAAGCAGCCAATATCGCCATCAAGCGAAATATAAGCAAGATCAAATTTTGAAGCTTCGACTTCGGCTGGGTCCTCTTCATCTACGTCACGGTATTCAACCAGTTCCGGATGACGGAAAAGCGCGTTTGAATCAAAATTGAATTTTGCATCCAGCGCAATGACTTGACCTTCACCCGTCAGGATCAACGGATTGATTTCAGCGAGCGAGGCATCTGTTTCCCAGAATGCTTTATAGAGTCCCTGCAATATAGTGCGCGCTTGCGCCAATGAAGTTTGAGGGATGCCAATACTTGTTGCCAGTTTATCCGCTTGCGCGTCGGTTAGGCCCTGAGTTGGGTCAACCGCTACTTTATGGATCAATTCAGGCGTTTTTTCGGCAACTTCTTCAATTTCCATGCCGCCTTCGCTAGACGCCATGACGGTCACTTGTTGCGTCACCCGATCTACGACCAGACCAATATAAAGCTCTTTTTTGATGTCCGCGCCTTCTTCGACCAACAGACGCCGCACTTTTTGACCTTGCGGACCGGTTTGGTGCGTTTTTAATTGCATGCCAAGAATCTCGCCGGCATATTCGCGCACCTGATCAATCGACTTTGCCACTTTCACGCCACCGCCTTTACCACGGCCACCTGCATGAATCTGTGCTTTAACAACCCATACCGGGCCACCAAGCTCTTGCGCAGCTTGCACTGCCTCATCAACTGTAAATACCGGTTTGCCGCGTGGTACAGCAACACCAAATTTGCGCAGGATTTCCTTACCCTGGTACTCGTGAATCTTCATTCGCTGATCCCTTTAAACAGGCCTTTAAAACCCTTGATTTTAACATAGCTATCAATCTTCATCGCAGCCTCCGAGCAACCTTACGATTATTGCATTGGCAAACCCGCGCATCATCAGAAAACGGGCTTGCCGCGCACGTTCAACGTGGGTTGCGGGTAAAACACCATATTTTTTCTCCCAAACAGCCTTGGCACGGGAGAATTCGGTTTCTTGTAACTCAGTGCCAATGCGCTCGATTAGCTCTTCATCAAGCACATGTTGCTTGAGCTCATGAATAATTCGATGCGTGCCGCAACGCGCCGCGCGGCGGCGCGCCACGCTTTCGGCAAAGCGAGTATCAGATAACCAACCCTCATGCTGCAGCGTGTTGAGTAGCGCATCGACATCGGCTTCGCTATCTGTATAAGAGGACAACTTGCGCTGTAATTCAACGCGACTGTATTCTCGGCGCGATAAATATCCCAATGCACGCCCTTTTAAACTAGGATTAGCACGCATCATTTCACAAATGAGACATCTCCAAAGCAAATGTACAAACAATCACCCAAGAGTTGGCGCTGATTGCCGCTTTGGCGTTTTAGTTTCAGTGTTTTCTTGAGTTTCATCCGTTGCAGGCATGGCCACCACGCCAAATGAAATGCGAACTTTGTTTTCAATTTCACGGGCAATCTCTGGATTTTCACGCAGATATTCACGCGCATTGTCTTTGCCCTGCCCAGCGCGCTCGCCATTATAGCTGTACCATGCGCCAGCCTTTTCAACAATTTTCGCTTGCACGCCAAGGTCAATGATTTCGCCTTCACGCGAAATGCCTTCACCATATAGGATGTCAAATATGGCTTCACGAAAAGGCGGCGCAACTTTATTTTTGACCACTTTCACCCGCGTCTCAGAGCCAATGACCGAATCTGCTTTTTTGATTGAGCCAATGCGGCGGATATCAAGCCGTACTGATGCATAGAACTTCAATGCATTGCCGCCCGTTGTGGTTTCCGGACTACCAAACATCACCCCTATTTTCATCCGAATTTGATTGATAAAAATGACTAGGCAGTTTGTCCTGTTAATGGTCCCAGTAAGCTTACGCAATGCCTGTGACATCAAGCGCGCTTGCAGGCCAGGCAAAGAGTCGCCCATATCCCCCTCAATTTCAGCCTTGGGTACCAGTGCGGCGACGGAATCGATGACAATTAAATCAACCGAACTCGAGCGCACCAATGCATCTGTAATCTCAAGCGCCTGCTCACCTGTATCAGGCTGTGCAATCAAGAGATCAGACACGTTGATGCCAAGCTTTGCTGCATATTGGACGTCCAACGCGTGCTCTGCATCAATAAATGCGCAGGTGCCACCGAGTTTTTGCATCTCAGCAATAACTTGTAAAGTGAGAGTGGTTTTGCCCGAGGATTCCGGCCCGTAGATTTCAACCACACGACCGCGAGGCAAACCGCCTACCCCAAGCGCAATATCAAGTCCCAGCGAGCCAGTAGAGACTACTTGAATATCTTCAACCACTTCCCCATCGCCCAGGCGCATGATTGAGCCTTTGCCAAATTGCTTTTCAATCTGCGCCAGCGCAGCGGCAAGCGCTTTGCCTTTTTCAGCCGTTAAGCCCGCTTGGCCTTTCTTGCTTTCTTCCATGAATCATCCTTTGTGGGGGTAAACGGCGCTTCGTCTAAATGTAAATGCCGCTTTCCAAATTAGCATACCACATACTGTATAAAAAAACAGGTGTCTTAGCAAGGCCATATGGTTAGAAAGCATCAATTTTTTTTCCAGCACGGCAACATGCGCGCCAGCACACCATCTCGATCAATAAATTGATGTTTAAGCGCTGCCAGCAGATGCAGCACAACCAAGGTTGCTAACGCATAGTTCAGATAAATATGCGACATGCTAAAAATTGGTTTAAGCGCTGGGTTAGGCTCAATCAGCGCTGGTAACGGCACCAGGCCTAAATAAACCACTGGCGCGCCCACTGACGAACTCAATAAATAACCAGACAACGGCACAGCAAACTCCCGGCCGGAGCGGTATGCCAAACGACCAATGGGCCCGATTCTTTGCTTTTCTTACCAAGAGGCGTCATTTTCGCTACTCGAGGCGATTTCGACAACGACCGTCGAGGACCCAGAAAAACCTCGATAGGCATCAATTTAGCAGTTTGTTTCAGCTATAAACAGCTATCGTATCGTCTATGACCATGCCTTTTTTGCACTTATCAAAATAACGATCAAGCGTCAGTTCATCAGGCGTCCATTGTCGTATACGCGCTAGAAGCGTAAGAATACCTGCCGTACCATAACCAAAATCACATGAAATCCGGTCTATTAAGGAAGGATAGGCAAGGCCCTCCTCGCTTTGCACCCGAAACATATCCATTCCGCTGAGTAATCTTGCTAAGGCGGTACGATGTCGTTCTTCTTTTGTGTAATGCCAAGCATCCAAGCGAAACCCTGCAATACCACAAAGTCCCATCAATTTTCCGAATCCAACCGAATACTTACCATCAGTATGAGCGTAGATATCCTCCAGTGTCTGATCAAACGCATCGATACCAGCGAAATACTGATAGCGCAAAAGTACAGTTCCAATACCCGCGGATCCGTACATATAATAAGGTAATAAAGTATTACTGCTATCTGTCATATACGACCAGCCCCGCGTGCTATGGCCATAGGAAATGTCATAATGCAAAGCGCGCATCCCAGCTTCGATATAGTGCTCCCGATTTGTCAGTAACGCCGCATAAAGCAAGACGAGCGCAATGCCGCAGGCGCCATAACCAAGACCGAGATGGACTTTGCCATCAGCATGAGGCCAGTAGATCCTCTGTTCAGCATCCACCTTTGCCTGCGACAGTAGTTCATCAACCACATTGAGCGCTGCATCGAGGAACTGCTCATCTTGCGTTTCCAAAAATAGACGGAGTGCAGAGAATGCCCAGCCGGCCTTACCTTCGAAGAGAGAGTGTGAACGATCGAATAATGGATGCGCACGCGCTTGCGTTAATAGCACGCTTGCTTGTTCTACTTCCTTCAGCTCAGTCATTATCCACGCGATGCCCGCCTGGCCCATCAAAAATCCTGGCGTATAGCCTTCATTGGTAATCGGACAACGCTGAGCCCAATCGCGAAATGCCGGGTCGATTGCGATGCCTGCTTGATGCAAACCGAAGAGCGTGCCATATGCGCCGCATCCAAGACTCAAAGGGTTGGTATCAAAAGCACGAAAATCACACGGAAACAAACGATCGGCGCGAGATAAAATAGCATTTGCTTCAATGAAGGAACGTATTCCGTCAATTGTGGTATCAAAATAGCTTGGCTCTGGCATAAGCGCCTGACGTGAGCCGACTACAGCGCAACTCCAGTCGGCTGAACTAAGCTTGGCGTTTATTTCAGATGCGGCAGGACGAAGTTCTGCATGGGGTGACAAGCCAGCAATTACCGCTGCTGCAATCTCCTCAGGAAATGCTGCATCGGCGAAAATTTCTCTGACTATTTCCGGGATACGGCCGGATTCGAGACGAAAAAACAAATTTGCCGGGAAGATGAAGGTCAGCATCATGGCTGCAAGAGCATAATAATCGCTGGTAAACTCAATCTCCGTCTGTTTAGCATGTTCAGGCGGCGCGTAGCCAGGCGTTTTCATCTTGATCAACAGATCGGTGTCAACCTGGCATGCCGCCTCAAAATCGATAAACGTAATATGGGTGTTCTCTTTAGAAACCAGAATATTATTTGGAGAGAGATCGTTCAGCGCAATACCACGTTCATGAAATTCCATTATCGCTTTTGAAACGCTAAGAAAAATTGCGATGAAGCGTTGATGAAAACGCCGAATATCGCTTTCATCAACTTGGCCGCGTAATACAATAGATTCATGCGACGGTATCTTTCTTAGGATTTCTCCGTCAATATATTCTTCGACTAAAAACCAGTTTTCCCAATCTTGGAATAGATCGTAAGCGGCTGGCGTATACCCGCTCTCCTCCATTGTTTTTAGAATACGATATTCCTTTTGCAGGAGTGAGATCGCATCGGACTCAGCCGTCGGACCACCGACGTATGGTCTTGCCTCTTTGATAACAACCTCGCGATCATGCATGCGGTCCAGCGCGAGATAAACGCCCCCCGAGTTTCTAAACGCTAAAACTTTCTTGATCAGATAACGCCCTTTTTTGAGCGTTCCTGGCTCCCCCTCGTCTTGTGCTTTACACGGAAACGGCTCTTCAAGCCACGTTGGGATTTGATAACTCGGGCGTCGCTCATCAACGATACGTTCGCCCGATGGCTTGCAAATGTAACTTTGGAGTTCGCCTCGCTCATTCAGCATCGACATCTTTTGCATGCCGCCATACCGATAATGGACGATACTACTGTCTTTGTAACGGCGATCACTTAAAATGTATGGTCCAACAAATCCCTTCGTTGCTGTGTAAATACGCTCAATCATTTCGCGGAATCTATCCTCATCCTGAGGATAGATTGTAATAAATTTACCACTTGAACCACGCGCCCAATTTTTCCCCGTCATCATGGAAAAGATGGCGCGATCCGCTGCAAACTTAAAAGCGGTATCCATTTCGACAAGCATAGGAATAGCCGTGGCCAGGACCGTGCGCGCATTATATGGCGTCGCGCTCAGGTGGATTTTCCAGCCCTGTGTGGGAAGAGTGTGCAAAGGAGAATAGCAGTGATTCCAAATGCCCTGATGAATTGATTTCCATTTTTTTGGAATATACTGATTCGCCAAATTAATATAATGCGATGTATCTGCTTTATATTGATTCAACGTTTCATAGAATTGGCTACCGATAAATTCGAAGGCGATACGCCTTTCTTGCATTGCCGCCATTATCATCCCCCTCCTCAGCAACAAAAAAATCTATTATTGCCATTGAAACTTTAGCTTGATCATTATAAAATGAAAATGGTCAACTTAACTTTATTAGAATAAGCAAATCTTAAGCCAAGTTGACCATACCAAACCATCACTAATAAATTAAGGAACAATTAATCCAAAGTGATGTTAGCCACATATCAGAAGACTTATTTCTGACCCTCCGGCATTACATTCAAACTCACTATCCAGACTTGCCTCGGTGGAAATATCTAACTCTTGAAGATCAAGAATACGTTGCATTTTTACTCTCCTTTTACGTGATGAGAAGCGGATAACTTCAATATACTTACAAAAGTAAGATTGATTAAAGTTATCCGCTCTGTAGTGTAGGAGAAGAAACAAATTTAACCAGCATTTTTTTTAACAGGGACAGGATAATTACTTGAAAAAATATGATCGGCTTAACGGCCACAACGCCGCCAATGAATTAGAGTTTTTCATCTAAATATCCTGGGCCCGGGCAAGATCAACATCCGCACCACTCTGGAATAACATGAATTTTTATTTCCTCGCTATACAAGACTTTCCTGGTCTCCTAGCGCACTAACGTACTTTGCGAGCCGTTTTCCGGGATGACCCCATATAGCGTTTTCCACCCCACAAATTAACTTTGTGGGTTTAATTATTATCCAATAATTTATACTTAGCAAGGGATCTTTATCATTTATTTTAACTAACTTACATGCGCCGCTAATTCAATCGCCTGACCAATATAGGAGGCTGGAGTAAGAGCTAACAAATACGTTTTTGCATCTGCCGGAATAGGCAATGTACTAATAAATGTATGCAATACTTCACGAGTCATGCTCTTGCCACGGGTTAATTCCTTGAGTTGCTCATACGGGTTAGGCACACCATAACGCCGCATCACCGTTTGTACAGCTTCGCCCAGCACTTCCCAACACGCATCGAGATCAGCGCTAAGTCGCGGCGGATTGACCTCAAGTTTGGCAAGCCCACGCAAGCAAGAGTCATAGGCTAGCAAGGCATGGCCAAAAGCCACGCCGATATTGCGTAGTACCGTCGAATCCGTCAGATCACGCTGCCAACGCGAAACTGGCAGCTTATCGGCTAAGTGCCGCAATAGCGCATTGGCCAGCCCCAAATTGCCTTCTGAATTTTCAAAATCAATTGGATTGACTTTATGCGGCATGGTGGACGAACCGACCTCACCTGCTTTGGTTTTTTGTTTGAAATAACCGACTGAAATATAGCCCCACAGATCGCGATTCAAATCAAGCAATATAGTATTTGCACGTGTAATCGCATCAAACAGCTCAGCCATATAATCATGGGGTTCGATTTGAATCGTGTACGGATTGAAGGTGAGCCCAAGCCGTTGTTCAATCACTGCACGCGAAAACGCGGGCCAGTCAAGCTCTGGGTAAGCGCTTAAATGGGCATTGTAATTGCCCACCGCGCCATTCATCTTGCCTAATAGAGGCACCGCAGCAATACGCTCAATAGCCCTTGATAAACGAGCGGCAACGTTGGCGATTTCTTTGCCAAGCGTAGTTGGGCTAGCCGGTTGCCCATGCGTGCGTGACAACATAGGTTGCGCAGCATGGGTATGCGCCATTGCAACCAGCCGCTCTTGCAACGCGTTTAACGCTGGCAACAAGACATCTGCACGCGCGCCCTTGAGCATCATCCCATAAGCCGTGTTATTGATATCTTCTGAGGTACAGGCAAAATGAATAAATTCACTTGCGCGTTCCAATTCAGCCTGCCCTTTGACGGATTCCTTGAGCCAATACTCGACCGCTTTGACATCGTGATTGGTGACCCGCTCAATTTCCTTAATGCGCATAGCGTCTTCTGCGCTAAATTTCTCAATAAGCCGCAGGAGAAAAGCTTCAGATTGCGCAGAAAAACGAGGCACTTCAGTTAAGCCTGCATCAGACAAGGCGAGCAGCCAATGTATTTCAACCGTGACACGATGGCGCATGAAGGCGGCTTCTGAAAGCCAGGTGCGTAGCGCCTCGGTCTTTGCCGCATAGCGGCCGTCGAGCGGAGAGAGTACGGTTAGTGTATGAGTGTGATCAGAAGAGGTAAAGGTAGTATCAACCATGGGAAAGCCGTTTTTTATAGAAATGTGATTTTAGCACTGTCGTCATGCAATGAAATCCAGCTTGCCGCTGGTGCCTGGGCCAATAGTTAGTTGTCCCTGAAAAAGTCTAATTTTGCCCGCTACCACTATTGATTCGTTGCTATTTAGCACCATAGGATAAAAAACAGGCGTTTTTAATTACAGGTTGCTACCGTTAACTTTATCAATCACCCCACCGCCTATGCATATGTCACCGTCGTACAACACTGCTGATTGCCCAGGTGTAATAGCCCATTGCGACTCACTAAAACTTAATGCAAAACGATTACCGTCTATACGCTTCACAACGCAGTGTGCATCAACCTGACGATAACGCGTTTTCGCACTGCATATAAATCCGTCAGGCGGCGGCTCACTAGCAACCCAGCTCGCATCGCCAGCTTTAAGCGTTAGACTCGTTAACCATGGATGATCATGCCCTTGTACAACATAGAGCGTATTGCTCTCAATGTCTTTAGCCGCCACAAACCACGGTTCGCCATTGCCGTCCCGACAGCCGCCCAGCCCAATGCCTTTCCTCTGCCCAAGCGTGTAAAACGCTAGCCCAATATGCTTGCCCACTACGCGCCCTTCTGGTGTCTTCATCGGACCCGGTTGATGCGGCAAATAGCGATTCAGAAAATCTCTAAATGGCCGCTCGCCAATAAAACAAATCCCTGTTGAATCTTTTTTCTGCGCATTGGGCAGCCCAATTTGGGCGGCAAGTTCACGTACTTTGGTTTTAGGCAGTTCACCTAAAGGAAAGCAGGTACGGGCCAACTGATGTTGATTCAGCCGGTGTAGAAAATAGCTTTGGTCCTTCGAAAGATCATGGGCTTTCAGTAGCTGAAAGCTGCCATTCATCGTCTGCTGCACGCGCGCGTAGTGTCCCGTTGCAATTTTTTGCGCACCTAAAGCAAACGCATGATCGAGAAAAGCTTTGAATTTGATTTCAGCATTACACAACACATCTGGATTCGGTGTACGCCCCGCTGCATATTCACGCAAAAATTCGGCAAATACACGATCTTTATATTCGGCCGCAAAATTAACCGCTTCAAGATCAATGCCAAGCAAATCGGCAACCGACACCACATCCAGCCAGTCCTGACGCGTTGAACAATATTCATCATCATCATCGTCTTCCCAATTTTTCATGAAAAGGCCGATCACTTCATAGCCTTGTTGTTTGAGCAGCCAGGCAGTCACCGACGAATCGACGCCACCTGACATGCCCACTACGATACGTTGCTTAGTCATAATTTGTTACTTCAATAATGGTCTTTTATGGTAAATTATTTTCTCAGCCATAATTTATGGCGCTCAAAATATATCTCCATAAAAGGATCTCCTGATGCACACCCAATTCACCTATAAACGGCCGGAATTAGCCCGTAGCCTGTGCGATAGTCTGGCCGGCATAGGGATTGCTAATTCACGTTCCGGCCTGTTTTTAGCCGGGCCACGGCGCGTCGGCAAAAGTACTTTCCTTAATGAGGATCTGGTGCCAGAAGCGCATGCACGCAAATGGATAGCCGTTTACGTCGATCTATGGTCAGACAAAAATACTAATCCAGCAACTCTAATTGCCGAGGCGATCAAAACCAAAATCGGCGCCTTTGATAGCATCATCACCCGCCTAGCAAAAGCGGCGAAACTGGACAAGGTTGCTGTGATGGGTACGCTTATACTGGATTTTAAGCAATCCGGTTTGCCCCACAACACGACCCTGACTGATGCGTTGCGCATTTTGCACCATATTACCAAACAGCCAATTGTCTTAATTGTAGATGAGGCGCAATGCGCGCTCACCACTGAAGCCGGCCTAAATGCTATGTTTGCACTCAAATCCGCTCGTGATCAACTCAATAGCGGCCATAGCATGCCAACGCTGATGCTAGTATTTACCGGCTCCAATCAAGATAAGCTTGCGCATCTCGTACTTAAAAAGGACCAGCCTTTTTTTGGCAGTGACGTGATTCAGTTTCCTTTACTGGATAAGGGGTTTACAGATGCATTCACGACTTGGGCTAATCAGAGTCTATCTCAGAATAACCAGTTTACCCAAGAAGGTATGTGGGCGGCCTTTAAGTTAGCAGGGCATCGGCCGGAAATCCTGCGTCAGCTTGCGGGCAAAATCGCAATTAGTGGCAACGCCGCCAATTTTGCTGATTTACTCTCCCAAAATGCTGAGACTTGGCATGAGCGGATTTGGGAAGAGTTTGAGAGTGATTTTAATGCACTTACTTCATTGCAGCAGGCCATTTTAGAGGTCATGGTGCTAAAGAGTCGTGATTGGTCACCCTACTCCGAATCCTCAATGGCAAGTTATCGGCTACTGAGCAAACAACCTACACTGACGGTTGCTTCAGTGCAAACTGCCATCCAGAGTCTACGTGAGCGCGGCTTTATTTGGCAATCAGGACGCGGGGCTTACGCGCTTGAAGATGATAGTTTTGCTGAGTGGTTTCGGCATACACGGAGACCCATATCGATTTCAGTTTAATCAGGTTAGAATGCACAAAATGCAACCGAGCTGATGACAACACCAAGGAAAAGTAAGATGCATATCGGCATCCCGCTGGAGACCTATCCGGGCGAGGCGCGTATCGCGGCGACTCCCGAGACCGTTAGCAAACTCGTGGCCCAGGGTCATTACGTCACGGTGCAAAAAGAGGCTGGCGCGCGCGCTTGGTTCACTGATCAGGCGTTCATTATAGCTGGCGCTGAGATTGGCGATGCGCGTACCGCCTTGGCGGCTGATCTCGTACTTAAAGTCCATGCGCCCAATGATGCTGAACTTGCGTTGAGCAAAGCCGGCTCCGTCTTGGTAGGGATGCTGAATCCGTTTGATCACGAGCAGGTAGCGCGGCTCGCCGAAGCTGGCCTGATCGCTTTTGCGCTGGAGGCCGCCCCTCGCACGACGCGCGCACAAAGCCTTGATGTTTTATCTTCGCAAGCCAATATTGCCGGTTATCGCGCTGTGCTAGTGGCGGCTTCTTTGTATCAGCGGTTCTTGCCGATGCTCATGACTGCAGCAGGCACCGTGAAGGCTGCACGGGTCTTGGTCCTCGGTGCAGGAGTGGCCGGCCTGCAAGCGATTGCAACGGCAAAGCGGCTTGGCGCGGTGATAGAGGCCTCCGATGTACGGCCAGCCGTTAAAGAGCAAATTGAATCGCTTGGCGCAAAATTTATCAGTGTGCCGTATGAAACCGATGATGAGCGCGCAGCAGGCGAAGGCGTCGGCGGCTACGCGCGGCCTATGCCGGCGAGTTGGCTACAGCGCCAAGCAGCGCAGGTACGGGAGCGCGCGCAACACGCCGATATCATCATCACCACTGCGCTCATTCCAGGCCACCCAGCACCAGTATTACTGAGCGAAGACACTGTCAAAACAATGAAACCAGGTTCAGTGATTGTGGATCTTGCGGCTGGACGCGGCGGCCCATCTAATCCGGGCGCGGGCAATTGCGCTTTGACCGAAGCAGATAAAGTGGTCACTCGCTATGGCGTACAAATCGCTGGTTATACAAATTTGCCTGCGATGGCCGCGACAGACGCATCCGCACTTTATGCACGTAATGTGCTTGATTTTCTGAAACTGATCATGGATTCAAGCGGTGCCTTGGCGATTAACATGAAAGACGATATTGTAGCCGCCACGCTACTGTGTCGCGATGGCAAACTATTAAAACCCGCTCATAACCCGTCACCCACTGTTATCAGATCAATATAAGCGCTGATTGCTCGCCATCTAGCACCGCTTATCCGTCTGATATTAATATGGCGGATCTGTACCACTGGTGGCAAAAATTTTATCTGATAGCGCCCGATCCGTTTTGCGATGGAGACTCACCATGGATATCATCAATCACACAATCATTAATTTGATCATTTTTGTGCTCGCCATTTATGTCGGCTATCACGTTGTCTGGAATGTCACGCCTGCGCTACATACCCCATTAATGGCGGTGACCAATGCTATTTCAGCGATTGTGATTGTCGGGGCCATGCTCGCCGCCGCGCTCACTACCGACAGTACAGGTCGACTCTTTGGCGTATTCGCGGTATTGCTTTCCGCCATCAATGTCTTTGGTGGTTTTTTGGTCACTCGCCGCATGCTAGAAATGTTTAAAAAGAAAGCGCCGAAAACCCCTTCGCACGAAATAACTGGCGGACTATCAAACAAGGATGCCCAATGAATATGAACCTTGTTACTCTGCTTTATTTGATTGCGTCGGTTTGTTTTATTCAGGCGTTAAAAGGCTTATCCCACCCCAAAAATGCGCGGCGCGGCAATTTATTCGGCATGGTCGGCATGGCGCTTGCGATTCTCACTACCTTGGCGCTTATCGCTAAACAAGCACCAGGAGCAGGGTCGGCCTGGCTGCTTGGCGCGCTCGCGATAGGGGGCGGGCTGGGGGCGTTGGCGGCGGCCCGCATTGAAATGACAAAAATGCCTGAGCTTGTGGCGGCTATGCATTCATTAGTTGGGCTAGCGGCAGTTTGCATCGCCTATGCAGTAGTGGCTGAACCCGCCGCTTTTATGCTTTCCACGACAGGCGTACTGCCTTATGGTAATCGCGCTGAGCTTTTTATTGGCGCCTGCGTTGGCGCCATAACCTTCTCTGGCTCAGTAATTGCATTTGGCAAGCTATCTGGCAAATATCGCTTCCGGCTTTTTCAAGGAAGTCCAATCGTTTATGCAGGTCAACATCGATTGAATTTGATGCTGGCGCTCACCATGGTCGGCTTTGGAAGCCTCTTTTTACTCTCACAAAATTGGTTGCCATTCATTTTAATGACGGTACTCGCCTTCGCCCTTGGCGTACTGCTAATTATCCCAATCGGCGGCGCTGATATGCCAGTTGTTGTATCAATGCTTAATGCTTACTCAGGCTGGGCAGCAGCAGGTATCGGGTTTTCATTGAATAACCCTATGCTGATTATCTCTGGCGCTCTGGTTGGCTCGTCAGGCACGATTCTGTCTTACATTATGTGCCGCGCGATGAATCGGTCATTTTTAAACGTATTACTGGGCGGCGTCGGTAATCACCCGCTGTCGGCAAGTCACGCAAAGCATATTGAGCGCCCGGTGAAAGTGGCTTCCGCCGATGACGCCGCCTTTATGCTCGCCAATGCCGAATCAGTTGTGATTGTGCCAGGCTATGGACTCGCCGTAGCGCGCGCACAACATGCGCTCAAAGAATTAACCAGCAAGCTCACCGCCAAAGGCATACAAGTACGTTATGCGATTCACCCCGTGGCCGGACGGATGCCCGGCCATATGAATGTGCTGCTGGCTGAAGCCGAAGTCCCTTATGAACAAGTGTTTGAAATGGATGAGATTAATGCTGAATTCGGCCAAACTGATGTAGTGCTTGTACTCGGGGCAAATGATATTGTGAATCCAGCGGCTAGAAACGACCCCCAATCACCCATTTCAGGTATGCCTATCCTTGATGCCTATAGAGCGCGCGCGGTGATTGTGAATAAGCGTTCAATGGCTGCGGGTTACGCTGGGCTGGATAATGAACTTTTTTATATGAATAAGACCATGATGGTATTTGGCGATGCCAAAAAAGTTGTGGAGGATATCGTTAAAGCGGTTGATTAACGGACATGCTCTGCTCGCTCGACACGATTAGCGAGTTAACGATTCCATCCCCATATCTTTAATGAACTGAGCGCACGATCGGGATACACGTCAAACGCAAGTGACCCAAAATCTACCCACGAAAAAAAAGCCACTTCGGTGGTTTAGAACCTAAGTAGCTAATTTTTAAAGAGAATTACTGGTGCGGCTGGCAGGATTCGAACCCACGACCCCTTGGTTCGTAGCCAAGTACTCTATCCAACTGAGCTACAGCCGCACACTAAGGACGACATTATAGCAGCTTGCTCTCAAGTTGGAAATGACTTATCGTTAAGATTATCTCACCCGCTTGCGCTGCTCAGCGCATCGTGCGTATCCGCGCCAAAGAATCGCGCCCGTAGTAAAGCGAGTTGATCACGGGCTTGAGCCGCTTGTTCAAACTCAAGATTCTTCGCGTGCTCCATCATCTGCTTTTCGAGTCGTTTAATTTCTTTGGCAAGCTGCTTCTCGCTCATCCCCTCAAATTTCGCCCGCTCTTGGGCAACCTTCAATTCAGCGCGTGCATCATCAATGTTATAAACACCGTCAATAATATCTTTGATCCGCTTGACCACCCCAGTTGGTGTAATTTGATGAGCCTGATTGTGCGCAAGCTGCTTAGCACGCCGGCGCGCAGTTTCATCCATTGCCCGTTTCATTGAACCGGTGATTTTGTCCGCATAAAGAATCGCCTTACCATTTACATTACGTGCGGCGCGGCCAATCGTTTGAATCAGCGAGCGTTCCGCCCGCAAAAAACCTTCTTTGTCTGCATCGAAAATTGCGACCAGCGAAACCTCTGGAATATCGAGCCCCTCGCGCAGCAAGTTAATCCCCACCAGCACATCAAACACACCGAGCCGTAAATCGCGAATGATTTCGACCCGCTCAACGGTCTCAATATCGCTATGTAAATAACGGATTTTGACGTTATGCTCAGACAAAAATTCGGTCAGCTGCTCGGCCATGCGCTTTGTCAATACGGTAATGAGTACGCGCTCGCCCACCTGCACACGCTGATGGATTTCTGCCAAGACATCATCCACCTGCGTGCTGGCTGGACGTACTTCGATTCCCGGATCGACCAAACCCGTAGGCCGAACCACCTGCTCAACCACCTGCCCAGATACGCGTTGCTCATAATCGGCAGGTGTCGCCGAAACAAAAATGACTTGGCGTAACTTGCCCTCGAACTCGGCAAATTTAAGTGGCCGATTATCAAGTGCAGACGGTAAACGAAAACCATAGTTCACTAGATTCTCTTTACGCGCCCGATCGCCGTTGTACATACCATTTAATTGGCCAATCAATACATGCGACTCATCAAGAAACATCAAAGCGTCGGGCGACAAATAGTCAACCAGCGTTGGCGGCGGCTCACCAGGGGCTGCTCCCGAAAAATGACGTGAGTAGTTTTCGATCCCTTTGCAAAAACCGAGTTCTTGCAGCATCTCAAGATCAAAACGGGTGCGCTGTTCAATCCGCTGCGCTTCGAGTAATTTTGCTGCACCATTAAAAAATTCGAGTCTATCGCGCAACTCCGTTTTGATGGTTTCAATCGCACGCAGAACGGTATCGCGTGGCGTGACGTAATGAGAAGACGGATATACAGTAAAGCGCGAAAGTTTGCGCTGGATATGGCCAGTTAACGGATCAAATAAATATAAGGAATCAACTTCATCACCAAATAACTCAACCCGCACCGCCATTTCCGCATGCTCGGCCGGAAAAATATCAATCGTATCGCCCCTCACCCGAAAGGTACCCCGCTGAAAATCTGTCTCATTGCGCGTGTATTGCATTGAGATCAAGCGCGCAATGACTTCTCGCTGGCCGAGCTTATCGCCCATTCTCAGCGTCAGAATCATTTGATGATATTCGCCTGGATTACCAATCCCATAGATGGCCGACACCGTTGCCACAATGATCGTATCGCGCCGCTCCAGCAAACTTTTGGTTGCCGACAGCCGCATTTGCTCAATATGTTCGTTAATGGATGAATCTTTTTCGATAAAAAGATCGCGCTGCGGCACATAGGCTTCTGGCTGATAGTAGTCGTAATAAGAGACAAAGTATTCAACCGCATTACGTGGGAAGAATTCTCGAAACTCCGAATACAGTTGTGCCGCAAGGGTTTTATTTGGTGCAAATACAATCGCCGGCCGACCAAGCCGCGCGATGGTATTTGCCATTGTGTAAGTTTTACCCGAGCCGGTTACGCCCAGCAGCGTCTGAAATGACAAACCATCCTCAAGCCCACTGACCAACTGCTCAATCGCCGCTGGCTGATCGCCAGCAGGGAGATAGGGTTGGTACAATTGATAAGGGGAGTCGCCGAAAGTGATAAATTTCGATTCGTCCAGCTTACCTTGATTTTCCCGCAGATCAGTCATTTTGGATAAAATAATGGGGTGAGCCTAAATAACCGTAATGTCTTGCTAGGCGCCAGTTGAGTGATAGACTCAACCGGCGCCTTTGGTTCTTAGGCGGAATGTCCTTATTCTACCCTGTCCTTTTTTTGAGCAGCCCTTATGACTCTCTTTGCCACCGTTGAACTTGCACCACGCGACCCTATTTTGGGCCTAAATGAAACATTTGGTGCCGATACACGCCCAACTAAAGTCAATCTCGGGATTGGCGTTTATACTAATGACGAAGGCCGCCTGCCGTTATTGCGCGCCGTGCGTGAAGCAGAAAAAGCGCGCATTGAAGCCGCTATCCCCCGCGGTTATCTGCCGATCGATGGCATCGCCGCTTACGATGCTGCCGTCCAGAAATTATTATTTGGCAATGCCTCACCACTGATCGCGCAAGGTCGCATTGTCACCGCCCAATCTCTAGGCGGCACCGGCGCATTAAAGATCGGCGCAGATTTTCTGAAACGTCTCAACCCAAATGCAAAAGTCGCGGTCAGCAATCCAAGCTGGGAAAACCACCGTGCGATCTTTCAAGCTGCCGGCTTTGAGGTTCTGAGCTATCCTTACTACAGTGCTGAAACACAAAACGTTGATTTTGCTGGCTTAAGTAGCACATTAAATACTTATACACCAGGCACGATCGTCATATTACATGCATGTTGCCACAATCCAACCGGCGTTGATCTGACTCCCGAGCAATGGCAACAAGTGGTTCAGATTGTTAAAGAGCGCGAACTCATTCCATTTCTTGACATTGCCTATCAAGGTTTTGGCGCAGGTATCGAGGAGGACGCTGCGGCCATCCGGCTATTTGCCGAGGCGGGCATCAATAGCTTTGTCGCGAATTCATTTTCAAAATCATTTTCGCTATATGGCGAGCGCGTTGGCGCGCTGTCGGTGATCACCTCAAGCCAAGACGAAGCCATGCGCGTACTATCACAACTCAAGCAAGTGATCCGCACCAGCTACTCAAACCCGCCCACTCATGGCGCAGCCTTGGTTGCGACCATCCTAAGCTCGCCAGAATTACGCACGCTTTGGGAAGAAGAGCTCAGCGAAATGCGCAGCCGGATTCTATCGATGCGCAGCAGCCTCATTAGCAAGCTGAAACAATATGGTGCAAAACGCGACTTTGACTTTGTCAGCCGTCAACATGGCATGTTTTCGTATTCAGGGTTAAACGCTCAGCAGGTTGAGCGTTTAAAAACAGAATTTGGCATTTATGCCGTCAGTACCGGCCGTATCTGCGTGGCGGCATTGAATACGAAGAACGTTGAAGTCGTTGCACAAGCGATTGCGCATGTGCTGGACACAACTGTATGAAAATATTTTAAGCTTACGCGGGCCGCAGACCGGTTGGTTTGAACTTGACCGCTGGCGCGCGGCCACGGCGAGCGCGTTTACCTAACACGGGCGCCAGCGCCGCAAGCGACACAGTTGCTTCGGCTGGTTTCCCGCCACGCCCAACACCAGTCAAGACTAAACCAGCCGCTCCAAAAACAGCTGTTTGCACCAGCGTTTCTCCGTCATCCAAGCCAATCAAGGTCAAGCCACGCCCGCCACCCGCTAAAATCTTCAGCTCATCTAGGCTAAATACAAGTAAGCGAGCGCTACTTGATAAACATGCGACATATGAGGCCTGCGGCAATAACGGCACCGGCAATAGCGGCATGGCCTGTGCATCGAGTGTCATAAATGCTTTGCCCGCCTTAACACGGCTCACCATGTCGCCAATCTTGGCGATAAAACCAAAACCGGTGCTCATCGACAGTAAAAGCCGCTGTTCAATCGGTGCGGCAAAGTAATGCAAAAGCTGCGTGCCTGCCGCCAGTTCAAGCAACGACGTGAGCGGCACCCCATCACCACGCCCACCGGGCAGGATTGCAATCGGGACAGAATAAACGCGGCCATTGCTACCCCAGGCAATTAAAGTATCTGGCGTGCGGCATTCAAATGCGCCATACAGCTGATCACTCGCCTTAAACGCAAATTGAGCGGCATCCAGTCCATGGCCCTTGTGCACACGGACCCAGCCTTTTTGCGAAATGACAACCGTGATGGGCTCATCGACCACACGCGCCTCAATCACTGCGCGCCGTTCTTGTTGAATCAGCGTACGCCGCTCATCACCGTATTGTTTAGCATCCGCGTCTATCTCGCGGATAAGTAAACGCTTCATTGCCGCCTCACTGCCAAGCAGCTCTTGCAGCTTGGTGCGCGCATCGCGCAGCTCTGCTAACTCTTTTTCTAGTTTGATACTTTCGAGCCGTGCTAACTGCCGCAAACGGATCTCAAGAATATCGTCAGCTTGTCGCTCACTTAAACCAAATGCATGAATCAATGCAGGCTTCGGCTCATCCGCTTCACGAATAATACGAATCACTTCATCCAGATTTAAAAAGACAATCAACCGCCCTTCAAGAATATGAATGCGATCCTCCATCTTCGTCAGCCGAAAGCGGCTACGCCGCGTGATCGTCACAAAACGAAACGCAACCCATTCACGCAAAATCTCTATCAATGGTTTTTGGCGCGGCCGACCATCTGTGCCAATCATCACCAAATTAAGTGCGACATTGGACTCCATGCTGGTCTGCGCAAGCAGCGTATTGATAAATTCATCCACCTCGATACGACTTGATTTTGGCTCAAACACAAGGCGCACCG
The DNA here is from genome assembly GCF_024582735.1 of Mycoavidus sp. SF9855. NCBI lineage: Bacteria > Pseudomonadati > Pseudomonadota > Betaproteobacteria > Burkholderiales > Burkholderiaceae > Mycoavidus > Mycoavidus sp. SF9855. Next base: position 432,724 of record NZ_CP102085.1, on the reverse strand, counting down.
CTGCCTCCCGCCCGGATTCATCACGCACCGTATCGAGTAAGGAAAGGAGATGTTGTTTCGTCTGCTGCTGTTCGGGTGTGAGTGTTTTTTTACCGGACTTCAGCTTTGGATTAGTCAGCTCTTCAATTTCTTCAAGCACCTTCTGCCCCGACGCATTTGGCGGCAACTCGGTAATCACTAACTGCCATTGGCCACGCGCAAGCTCCTCGATTTTCCAGCGTGCGCGCACTTTCAGGCTACCCCGCCCGGTCTGGTAGGCAGAAGCTATTTCATCAGCGCTTGAAATAATTTGACCACCTCCCGGGCAATCCGGCCCAGGAAGTATTGTCATGAGTTCTGCATGGGAAAGCTTTGGATTGCGAATCAGCGCAATCGCCGCTTGCGCCACTTCACGCAGATTATGAGATGGAATTTCAGTTGCTAAGCCAACCGCAATCCCCGAAGCACCATTCAGCAATACAAAAGGCAAGCGTGCCGGCAAGCCCCGAGGCTCTTCGTTCGACCCATCATAATTCGGCATGAAGTCGACCGTGCCTTCATCCAACTCAGCCAGTAAAAGCCGGGCAATTGGCGTCAAGCGCGCTTCGGTATAACGCATAGCGGCAGCGCCATCTCCATCACGCGAGCCAAAATTACCTTGGCCGTCAATCAATGGATAACGCAATGAAAAATCTTGCGCGAGCCGTACTAAAGCGTCATAAGCGGATTGATCGCCATGTGGGTGGTATTTACCCAGCACATCGCCCACCACGCGCGCCGATTTAACGGGTTTAGCATCGGCGGCGAGCCCCATCTCGCTCATCGCGAACAAGATGCGGCGCTGTACAGGTTTTTGCCCATCTCCCACTTCGGGCAGCGCACGGCCTTTGACTACGCTGACGGCGTAATCTAAGTAGGCGCGTTCTGCGTAGTCGCCGAGCGTTAGAAATTCAGTGTCTGCCCCATTGGGGGTAGTGAAGTTGATGTTTTGTTGTTCCATTCCATGTTTATATTGGGCTAAGCTGGAATGAGTGTCAAGCTTAGCCCATATAAAGTTAAGCTGCTTTTGCCACAATAGCTTATGAAGATTTTTTCAGAGAAGGCATAAGAATACCAAGATCTTCTAATGGAACAAAGTAATAACCTGGTCCTGACACTTGGGCTTTTAACTCTACAGAATAATACACTTGACCATCTTCTTCCGTTTGTTCGCTGTACCCAGAAACCTCTACATCATGAATTGGATTGTAGGTTCCATCCTTAGTATCTGCATGCTGAATTTGTAACAAGCCCACTTCGCTCCTTAAATTTAATTGAATTTTTAATTCACGTTTCTCGAACAAAGAATATGCCTCGCTTTCCCCTACAATTTCATACAACAAACCGCTAGGCAATGTTTCAGGTTTAGGTTCCGAAACTCTAACACTAAATTTAGCACTACCCATAAAACCTATTGTTCCACTTCCATGAAGAAACAATGAAGCTCGTCCATCCTCGCTGGGTCCAAGCCTAAATTTTATATTTTGCGCTGACAATACACTACCTACAGATGCTTTAGTCGCCTTAGTATGACTAGTATTACTATCATTAATAGTATTACTATCATTACTGTCACTACCTCCACAACCAACAAGCGATATGCTCATCGCACTTACCAAAGTTAGTTTCATTAGCATTTTCATCTCAATTTAAAATTTAAAAAAGATTTTTTCACTTCCACAAAATATTAAGCTTTTTAGAAAAGCTCAACTTAAGATAAACCAGAAAAATGTTTTAATCAAGCCAATATAACCACAAATACAACCCTTCTTATTCTTAATTTCATATTTTCTCAAAAGACTTTTTTATTATTTTTTTATACTTTATTAAAAATACTTTTTCTCTTATTAAATTTTATAGGTATGTCCTTACACACACAATCACCAGCCCGCACAATAAATATCTTAAGAAACAAATTACAAGCCATTGATTTATAAAGATTTTTTAAATTTATTGTATAACAGGCGTAAGCTGAAAGCCCAGTTTTTCGGCGCGCTCAGAGAGATGGTGGATCACCCGTTGGCGATAGCGCTCTTCATAATAATTTTGGTGCCAGGGCACAAGCCTAACCACGAGGCGAAATGCTTAGCATTTTTAAAGCGCGATAGATCGGGGCCCACTTCTGCGAGCACCGTCAGCGCGGTAACGGTGTTGATACCATGAATGCGGGTGAGATCCACAACAAAGCGCACGCAATCTCGGCTTCGCTTGCGCGAATGCGGCCATTCAAGAGACAGAGCGGGAAACGCCGAAAATTCCGCCCAGTCAGTTGGCCTCATTCAAATTGGTGTGGTGTAGAGTAAGATTTATGGGTACAGTGTTGTTTGTAGTCAATAGGAGATTTTCCAACCTGAATGAGATCACGTCTTGATTAGGACAGATCATAATTTAAACAAAAATAAGGAGGAGCTATATTGTGGATAATTTCAATGTGTTAAGTGGCAGCATGGGTGATTTTCTTCATATACCTGGAGCTAATCTCCTTAATAGGACTGCGGCCTTCTATAATTGGCAGCAAGCGCGCCGCCAAGCGGGTCTCTGGCCATATGGCCGTTCTACTGAGAATGGGCCGCACAGTAGATGCCTGGCACGTACCGATGATGGAAATTTGTTCGAAGGCGTTAATTTCGCATCCCAAGATTATTTAAGCCTGTCCTCTCATCCGGAAGTGCTTAACGTAGCGATAGAAACCATACAACGCTTTGGCGTTCATAGCGCAGGTGCGCCTGCCTTTGTTGGCAATACATCACTATCGCTTGCACTTGAGAATAAGATTGCGGAATTCCTCAGTGCCGATCATATTATTCTCTATCCAACCGGCTGGGCCGCTGGCTTTGGTGTCATTCAAGGCTTGGTCCGATCCAATGACCATATTGTCATGGATAAGCTATCTCATTTTTGTCTGCAGCAAGGTGCTCGAGCCGCAACTAAGAATGTACATTTCTTCCGCCATAATAATCTTGAAATGGCGCGTGAAAAGTTGGAGAAAATTCGCGCCAGTGACACAGAAAACGGCATCTTAGTTGTGACAGAAAGTTTGTTCTCGATGGACTCTGATAGCCCAGACCTTAAAGCGCTGCAAGAGTTGGCACACGAATTCAACGCTACTTTGGTCGTCGATGTCGCGCACGATCTCGGCAGCTTGGGCGAAAATGGACGAGGTCATCTTGAACTGCAAAACATGATAGGAAAAATTGATGTAGTCATGGGCAGTTTCTCAAAAACTTTCGCCTCTAGTGGAGGCTTTGTTGCCAGTAGCCAGCGAAGTGTGAAAGAGTATTTACGTTATTTTAGCTCGCCCAATATTGGTTCTAATGCCCTGTCACCCTCACAAGCGGCTATTGTTGGCAAGTGCTTCGACATCGCCGCTTCTGGCGAAGGCGTGGCTTTGCGCCGCAAATTAATGAACAATGTAATGCTACTGCGTCAATTGTTGAATGACTCTCACTTTGACACGTACGGCGAGCCGTCGCCCATCGTTTCCGTTAAAATAGCGAGTGAGGGCTTGGCACGTCTCGTTAGCCGCTGCTTACCGACGATCGGGCTTCTATCCAATTTGGTCGAGTTTCCAGCCGTTGCGAAAGGAGCTGCCCGTTTCCGCTTTCAAGTTATGGCTAACCATACAAACAAAGATATCACTGACGGCGCCGATTTTTTCAGGATGGCTATGGCTATAGCCAGTATTGAGGATGAAACGCTAAAGTCTGGGGCCATCGAGTCGGCTGAACAGCGACTGAAATCAAATGACCCCCAACTTGAAACTTCGTAGGCGAAAAATTAACTTACCGTGGGCATTCGTTTATTAAAACGGTGCCCTTGACATCTCTTTGACTGAAATTGAAAGGAAGAAGAGGATGTCAATCAACTGAGCTTACTTTACCCCCCAAGCCAGAACCGAAGCCACTTCTTGACGTAGCCAGATACCAAAATCGGTGAGCCGGTCGCGTAGCTGGAGCGGCGATACATCAGGGTTCAGAAAAGTCTCCAGGACCCATCGCATATCAGCCTCCCGTTCCGGGTAATGTCTTGAAAAACACATATAAAGCAGATAAAGACTGGTCGCATAACAGCTCTCACGCTCCATCACCAGTTCAAAACCAGTACGCAAAATCCTTTTCATCAGTGACTGGACCTGCTCAGGTGAAACCGGCCTTCCGCTCGTCAACTCGGCCTCGACAGCAGACAGCTGCCGGTCGAGGAGTTCCGCATCCATCATCATTGCCAAACCAGGGCGGCAATCCGGTAAAGCCGGTCCGATATCCGGCCCATGGATGCACAATGACTGGGTTTTGATAATCATGGAGACAATTGGGTTCACCTGCGCAAAGTTGTGATGGAAAGTGACCGAAACAAATTCTACTGCGCAAGGAAAGCCTAGTTGCTGAACAGGCGCGTCATCAGACCATGGCAAAGCTTGCCAGATAACACACTCAGCCCCGCGGGGGTAAACCAGACAAAAACTGTCCAAGTCGGAAAAGCCGGCGATCGCCGTACCAAAAGCGACGGAACCTCGAACATAAACGCTATGCAACTGCTCACCCAGTTTCTGGATATAGATTTGGCGAATCTCCTCTAGCGCTTCGAGCCACGGAGAAACCAGCCGCTCGGGCGAGGCTGGATTAATCACGTAGCCGTCCTTCGTCTGCGCGAAGAAGCTGCCAAGCGGCTCGATTTCACGACGTTGCTTCATCATCGCTGTTCAGTCCCGAGGTTCAAGTTTGAATTCGCCAGTAACGGACAAGTCAAAGCCCCGCCCAGACTGGTCACGCAATCGACCGTCTGGCGTCAGATCACCAGTGTAATGAGCCAACAAGTCGCCGTTATCCGCTTGCCGCAGACGCAACTCCGCCATTAGGCTATTAGCCATCGGCCCAATACGGAAATGAGGCGGTTGTGGAGGGGGGGCGTCCGCCGCCGTCAGCGGGCGAACAGGCACCGGTATACCGTCAATCTCTAGGCTGGGGTCAACAGGCAAACCCACCATTTGGCCGCGACAGGTCACAGCTATATGCTGCCATCGCTGCGCCGTCAGCGGCACGCGGCTAGCTACAGTCTGGTCAGCGGCGATGATCAGCAGACGGTAAAGCTGTATGTCGCACAGCGATGCCACTGTCAGTCCGCCAATTAACCCAATGTTGTCAGTGCTGGAGCAGGCATTCAGACACTCGCCGATCTCCAGAGCGCGCCGGGTAAAGTACCAGCAGCCGATCAGCCTTGGCTCATCGCCACTCAGCCAACCAGACTTGTGGTGGTTCAACGTGTTGAGATCATGCGCCCTACTCCACAATCTCACCATGCGCAATCCGCCAACGAACTCGGCATCAGGGACAAAGTCGGACAGTACGCCAGGAGTCCCCTGCTCCTGGCCAATGACCAAAGAGCCGCCATCTGCTATGTGCTCGCCCGCCGCTAATGAACCGACAAAGACCGGCGGCCCAAAGTCAATTGTGCGCCCCTCAGCCAAGGCAGCAATGGCGGCAACCCCGTCCTCTTTATATAAACACACCCGACCATCGGTGGAACGCCACGTCAGCGCGATATGCTGCCACTGGTGAAAATCGAGGTGCAAGCCGGTGACAATTTTTTTGCCATTGATCGACAGCACTAGCCCCTCCGTCCCCTTATCCTGCAGCAAAACATCACAAGTGGTGCTGGTATGTACGCAGCTGTAGGAGAAGATGGTGCTACAAGAATTGGCACGATAAGGGCACAACACGGCTTCGAAGGTGAATTCTTCCGCGGGAAAAGCGACGAATTTTTGCACCATAACCCATTGACGCGGCTTGCCGGGCACAAAAGCGACGCTGCCGATGGGGTCCAGCTGCAAGCCATAGTGGCCCCAGGCCGAACGGTAGGACAGGACTTCGGCTATCGTCAGCCGAGGCAGCGGTCGGACCCAGGCGTCAAAACTAACCGCCGGTGCAACGAGTTGGTCAAGGCTGAGAATGTCGGCTTCCGCCTGGGATTCAACGCCAAGGCGGAATATTTTGGCGGCTGCCGGGGGATTTTTTGAAGGAGGAATAGAAGAAGTCATGACTTGATCTTAGAAGTATAGATGGTATCGGGTCAAAGACCATCGAGCGAGGTTTCCCACCAGCGTACCGCCGGTCCGTCTGGCTGCATCGGCCGGATGCAGCGATACGCCTCATACGGCATCATGCCAAGCGTCCCGCTGTAAGCTCGGTCGTTTTCGTTGAAAACTCGCCGGATTCTCTGACGAATGGAGGGCGACAGCGACGACTCGCCAACTCGCATTGCCTGCGCGAAAGTGTGCCGTGGCTGCATAACGATCATGGTCGATTGTGAACCAAAGCTATAGCGTGCATGATTCTCTGGGTAGCACGGAGCAAAGGTGTTGACAAAAATCTTTTCGCCGCCAAAGGCAAAGCACCATGCCGGATCCTCAATTTCCTGGTCCATACAATGTTCGCCCGCCGGATCCAAATCACTCAGATAGCGCAGAACTGCGTGCGTGAATTTCGCCAACACTTCAATATTATTGCCGTATTTCGGATTGGCTAGGTCAATCACGTAACCGTCAACCTTGAATGCTTGCGACAGATTAATGAAGTGAGCCATATGCTGCGCGACGATACGCATATTGTCCTTAAAGGATAAGGTTTCGTCGAGAGGCGGGCTGCCCCAAAGCCGAGACCCGGGCGAATAGATGCAATGGGTCTTTACCTTGAGTGGCGTGAAATTCTGGACCGATGGAAAATTTTTCTCAGCATCTTCAATATTAAAAGGCATCCCGCTGCGTGCGTAACTACACAAAGACTCTTTAGACATACATTCCCCCTTTGATCAGAATATAAGCGTAACTGCAGTTGTTCAGTCTATTGCAACTTTTTATAAGCGTAAGTGCAGTTGCTCGGTCTATTGCAACTTTTAAAATATTAATATATTCTGCCACACAATAAGAATATTTAGGAGCAGTCTTTGTGTTTGGTAAACGGCGCTAGCCTCTGATGCCAAATACTGAGAAGCACGCAAGAATGCCGGTTATAAGAGCATAGCCAAGCTGGCATCCACTGGCTAATACCGTTTGTTGTCGGCTTACCCGAATAGACTAATGGTCAGCGCCAGTTATTTGCGACGCAATCAATTTTTTACTTAAGTGCCATAGAAATTTTTGTACTGTAGAAGGGAAAGATATAAAAGTAGCATAAGTTATCTCGATTCATATAAGCGGCGAGGGGGGGAGGAGCTCAATGAACAGTACAGAAGTCAGCGGACCGATACGGACGATCGATTTTGCCGCTCTGCGCGGCGGAAACCATAGCAGTCGGGAAGCCTTGGGGCGGGAGATCGTAACGGCTTTTGAGGAGATCGGTGGAATCTACGCCATTAATCACGGCGTGGATCCAGTCTTAGTCGAGGATGTTTTCACCGCTTCCCGTTGGTTTTTTGCACAGCCCTTATCCTGGCGGCAAGCGTTGGGGATAAACCAGTGGCAACGCGGCTTTCTCGCTTTGCGGACCAACCGCAAGCCTGGCTTTCCCCCTGACCTGCGCGAAGCATTTGATATCGGTATCGACATTCCAGCCGATGACCCGCGAGTGCTCGGCAACAAACCGTTTCACGGTCCGAACCATTGGCCCGACGCACCAGGCTTCCGCTCCACAGTTGAACGCTATTTCCAAGCACTTCGGGACTTCGGGTTCGCTCTGCAGGAGGCGCTGGCCTTGGGACTAGGGCTGCCTAACGAGTGGTTCCAGGAGTACTACGGCAATGCCCTCTCAACCATGCGGCTACTGCATTATCCCAACGCGGAACAGACGCTGGAAGCCGACGGCTTCCCAATGGCCCCGCATATTGATTTCGGCGCTTTCAGCTTCATCTCGCAAGATGGTACAGGAGGCCTAGAATATCAGGATAGTACTGAGCTGTGGCGACCACTGCAGCCAACCCAAGGAGCTTTAGTCGTATTTCTGGGTGGGCTCATGAACTACTGGAGCAACGGCCGCTTCAAGGCGCTGCGACATCGCGTTGTCACTGTTCCAGGTCGACAGCGCTTCTCAATCGCCATGTTCTACAATCCTAATTTCGACGCCGAGTTGACCTGCCCGCCTTCCTGTGGCAGCGCCAACCAGCCGCTAAGCAATAACGCAGCTATCGCTTGTGGGCCATATATCCTAGCCCAAGCGAAGGCCCGCTCAGCCCTGACCGCGCAATGAGTTTATTTGACCCAAGCCCCACTCCAGAGCAGCGTCACCTTGAGCGACTGCCACCGCTGCTTGCTCCTCCTCTAGAAGCCTTGCGGATCCAATTACAGGCCGAACCCCAGCAGATACAAGCCGATGACGCGTTCGTCCGATACGCCTGCATGCTAGCTCTGGCGGCAGTGGCAGAAGGCAACCACGGCGTCGGCGCGGTTATCGTGCATAACGGCCGCGTTATCGCCGAAGGTCGCAACCGCGCCTTCTGGCCGCAGGTGCGCAGTGATCTACACGCCGAGATGGATGCGCTGAATGCCCTGGAACAGGACCACCCACATGTGCCACCTGCTGAGTGCAGCTTATATAGCTCGCTCGAATGTTGCCCGATGTGCACCATTCGCCTGATCAATGTAGGTATCGGTCGAGTTTTATATGCGGCCAATGATGACGAATGCGGCATGGTGCGTCGCTTTGACAATCTTCCCCCAGGCTACAGAGAGTTAGCAGAATCGCGTTCGCAGTATTTCGGCCCCGCCTCCTGCTCCGCCAATCTGATCGACTGTGCCCACGATATTTTTCACTTTAACCTCGAAGCGCTAAAAAACTTCGTCCAATGCCGTAAATCTAATGCCGTAAATAACGATGTTCTCTAGGAGATAGCATGAATAACGTAATTAGCATAATGAATAACAACGTAGCTAAAGACATGGCTCTTGATGCATTTCTGTCTGACATGTACCGGCGCTTCGGGCCGCCAAAGCCAATGAACGATATCGTCGAGGATCGCGAGTGGCCGCACTTTTTTCTACACCGAAATTTCTTGGGCGAGCAGGATCTGGCGATCCTTTTTAATACTAAGCGGTGTCGTTACCAGTGCAAATTCTGTGCTTTACCCTATAAGGCGAGTAAGGAATGGATTGGGCGAGATTTGGTCGTGCAACAGTTTAAAAATGTCGTGCAGGAGGTCCGTCATGCCATCGGTGTGTTCGAACGACTGACCATCGCCAACGAAGGGTCGGTGTTTGACAGCACTACCTTTCCTCTAGACGCATTGGAAGAGATCGTCAGTTCGACGCGCAGTTTGCCGAATATCCGTAAATTAGTCATCGAAAGTCGGCTAGAGTTTGTGCAAGCTGATGTGCTAAGGAGGTTTAAGGCGGAAAGCGGCAAGTCCATCGACATCTTGACCGGTTTTGAGACCTTGGACGAAACCATCCGGGACAAAGTGTTGGACAAGCGCGAACCATTGAAAGCCTTCCTCTCTGGCTTAGACGAGATCGCTGCTGGCGGAGTGGAACTGACCGCCTACGTTCTCTTCAAACCCAGTCCCTCCATGAGCGATGTTGAGGCTAAGGACGAAGCCGAAGCGTCCATCGACTTCCTCACCGAACAGTGCGCCCAGCGCTCCATTCCATTGATCGTCCGCCTCAATCCAATGTACGTGTCCCGCGGCACACCTTGGGCTCATAAAGCTATGGCACAACCAGGAGGTTACCAGCCACCGCGACTTTCCGACGTGCTGGCTCTGGCCCAAGCAAAGCAAAAGGAAGGCGTGCGCATCTATTATGGTCTGACCTCTGAAGGTCTATCGGGTAGCGAGGATACTTACCGCGGTCGTGATGACTTCTCCTCAACGCTACTTAAGCAATGCATTGTCTCCAATTCCCAACGCCCCTCTGACCGATAGGAATTGTACGATGCAAATTTTAGCAATGAAGGCAGGCCATGATGGCAATTTCGCACTCTTAGAAGATCATGCACTGCGGTGGCAGATTGAAGCAGAGAAAGATTCTTTCCCTCGCTACGAGACAATCACGGCGGATCTTCTGGTGCGTGCCGGCAAATATCTTGAAGGTATTCCCGACGTCATAGCCGTCAGTGGCTGGGTCAAGGGATGGCATTCGGTCGAACCACCCGTGAACGGCGGCTATTTCGGCTGGGCAGAGGACTGTGGCCGCCTTTCCTCGATGCGTTTTATGGGACGCGACATCCAACTCTTTACCTCGACCCATGAACGCTCGCATATTTTCTGCAGTTACGGCCTCTCCCCTTTCCCGCAGGGAGAACCGTGTTATGCCCTGGTTTGGGAGGGGAATCTCGGTTGCTTTTATGAGATCGGCGCCGATCTTTCGGTCACCCGGCTCGGTTGGCCGCTGGTGGATCCGGGTAACAAATACGCTCAGCTCTTTGGTATCGCCGATCCTACCTTTCCTTCACTCAAGGGGCATTTCCGTTTTTCCAACGCCGGCAAGCTAATGGCCCTAGCCGCCTTCTCAAAACGCACACCACTGGACGATGACGGACGCCGGCTGCTCGACGCTCTAATCCAAGCAGATGGTCTGGTCAAAAACATAGCCAAAGACGAATTTTCCTGGTCACGATACTACAATATTGGGGTCACCGATCCGGCCTTCATGGAACTGGCCGGTCATTTCTCCGATATGATCTACAACCGCTTCTATGAATTCGCCCGCAAGCACCTGACCAAAGGCCTACCCTTGTTAATCAGCGGCGGCTGTGGCCTAAATTGCGAATGGAATAGCCGCTGGCACGATAGCGGCCTATTCGCTGATGTTTTTGTTCCCCCTTGCACCAACGATACCGGTTCGGCCCTCGGAACCGCAGTTGAAGCTCAGGCCCGCCTAACCGGCAACGCCAAGATAGAGCACTGGAGCGTCTACGCTGGCGAGAACTTTGTCGAGGATATTCCCTGCCCCAATGATACCTTCACTGCTGAACCATTGGACGAAAACGTGGTAGCGAATTTTATCGCGACGGGTGGCATTATCGCCTGGGTCCAGGGCCAGTACGAAATGGGGCCGCGGGCACTCGGCAACCGCTCTATCCTCGCCGCGCCTTTCTCCGCTGAGACACGCGACAGGCTGAATGCCATCAAAAAACGCGAGGGCTACCGTCCCGTTGCCTGCATCTGTCTAGAGGAGGAGGCAACTCGTCATTTCGACGGTGCGAGTCCAAGCCCGTATATGCTGCATTTCCACCACGTGCGCGATGCTCAGTTAGGCGCCGTCACTCATGTGGATAATACCTGTCGGGTTCAAACCGTCAATGCTAGCCAAAATCCGCCGATGTACCGCTTACTCAACGCTTTTTCCCAGCGCACCGGCTATGGCGTGCTATGCAATACTTCCCTCAACTTCAACGGACGCGGCTTTATCAACCGCATGAGTGATCTCATCACCTATGTGGAGAACACAGGCATGGATGGGTTTGTTGTCGGCAACCATTTTTACCGTCGGCGCCTTTCATGACACCGATCATCCCCGTCTCAGATACGGTTGTTCATCGTATTGCCGAAGCGTGCGTCCGTATTCCTGATCATCCCGTGATTATAGATCACCGCGGCTCAGTCAAACTTAGCCAGCTGTGGCAGGCGGCGACAGTCCTCGCCGGTCAGCTGTCTAGGCTGCCCGGCTTTACCCGGGAAGATCGGATCGGCCTGCTGCTACCGCGTGACCGCTCTATGCCCTCCGCGATGCTGGCCTGCATGCTCGCGGGCGGAGCTTTTCTCCCACTTGACCCTTCCTGGCCCACTGAACGGCTCAATCTTATCCTGGAAGATGCAGGCTGCCGGGCGTTAGTCACGACTGCGGGCATGCCTGACCCGGCATGGTCGGGGCCCCGCATTGACATTGCCGACACGGGGCAACGACCAACGGCCATGGTCCAACCTACGCCAGCTGATTTGGCTTACGTGATCTACACCTCGGGTTCTACCGGGCGGCCTAAAGGCGTACTGATGGAACATGGGCCGCTGGCAAACCTGGTGACAGCAGTTAAAGGCATACTATACCGTGAAGCGAACGCAGATTATAAGGAGATCTTGAGCGCACCTTTCGTCTTCGACGTGGTCGTACAGCAGGTGTTCTCGGCCCTGACCGGAGCGTGCAGCCTACACATCGTGCCCGACGAGTTGCGCCAAGATCCGGCTGCTCTAGTCTCTTACATAGAGCACCACCAAATTTCTCAAATCAACGTAGTGGTCAGCCATCTGGCTCTGTTGCTGGAGAACGGACTGATCCGCACCGCACCGTGGCTACGCCGCATCGTCACCGGCGGCGAAGCGCTGCCGCTGCCACTGGTTCGGCGGCTTTTTGCTGAACCAGCGTTTGCACACCTAGAATTGGTCAATATGTACGGACCCGCTGAGAACTGTGTGGACTCGACCTGTTTCGTCATTAAGGCCGACATGATCGCCACACTAGACCGGATCCCGCTCGGCCGAGCCTTGCCCGGCACTGAGGTCTTAATCCTTGGCGAGAAGGAAGAGATCCTACCGTCAGGCGCCACCGGCGAGATCTATTTAACCGGCATCGCCCTTGCCCGCGGTTATCTGAACCGGCCAGAGACCACCGCCCGTACCTTCGTGTACAACCACCACGCGGGTAGCGGAGTGATGTATCGCACGGGCGACCTGGGATGCTTTAGCGCCAATGGCATGCTGGAATTTCGTGGCCGGCGAGACAATCAAGTCAAGATCGCGGGCCAGCGGGTGGAGCTTGAGGAGATCGAAGAGCGGCTAAAATCCATCAATGGCCTCTATCAGTTCGCGGCCCTTTATCAGCAGCGTGAGCATGGCGGCCGGCTGATTGCTTTTGTCGCCGCTGACGCGCCGCCTGACTTCACACGCTTACGCGCCCAGGCAATCCAGTTATTACCTAGTTATATGGTTCCCGGCACTTTTGTCCATCTCGGCCCGGCCTTGCCCCTAACGCACAACGGCAAGGTAGACCGAGAAATGCTCATCTCTTTGCTCACGGACAGCGGGCCAGAGGTTGTTCAGCAAGGCGCGTCCGGAACCGTCGCGCATCTCTGGCAAGAAGTGTTGGGTGGGGTTAAAGCCGATCCACATGTCGGTTTCCTAGCGCTGGGCGGAGACAGTATCGCAGCGATTCGGCTGGTCGCGGCGATGCGCAGCCGTTTCCAGTCCGAGGTCTCGCTCGAGGCAGTGCTCTCCAATATCACCCTAGCCGAACTAGAGCAACAACTGATGGAACAGCGCACCATCAGCGCGGAACTCGCCTGCGCGCCGCCAGGGGACGATTATATCGCCTCATCGGCCCAAAAGCGGCTGTGGTATCTGACCCAGCTTGGCGATAATAGCCATCTTTACAACGTGCCTGTCTACCGAGAAACGGGGGAGCTTGACCCCGCTCGGGTGCACGCTACTATGCACCAGTTGATGGCGCGGCACCCTGCCCTGCGTACTTCTTTGGTACTACGCGATAACCAGTTGCGACAGTTGATACACGATGACATCGACTTTCCTTTTGCGGTCGACGATCTGAGCGCTGCCACCGATTCTGAGGCGCAAGCGAGGTTGATTGCTGCCGAGGAGTCCAGGCGCCCCTTTGAGCTCGCCCATGCCCCCCTATTCCGCTTGCGCCTACTCCGACTAGCGCAAGACCGCTGGCATTTCCTGCTGGTTTTGCACCACTGCCAGGCGGATGGTTGGGCCATTTCGGTCCTTCTAGAGGAGTTCAACCAACTCTATCACAACCCAAACGCCAAGCTTGCAGCCGTGCGCCCCTATGTCGACTTCGCTCACTGGGAGCAAACTCGCGACGGATCAGACGACATGCGGTTCTGGCAAGACGTATTGACCCCACCGCCACTGCCAATTGTGTTGCCGTCGAGCGGCATCAGCAACGATTCCGCCAGCGGAGGACAGGTCCGGCTCACTGTCAAGCCTAAACTCAAGCAGCTGATCGACTCTATAGCGCAGCACCACGCGGTCACGCCAGCGGTTATTGTGCTATCTCATTACCTAATCCTGCTAAACCGGCTGACACTGCAGCATGATCTGTGCGTTGGCATGGGCGTTGCCAATCGACCCCATGGAGCCTTTGACCGCTGCCTCGGCTGCTTCGTCAATGTCGTCCCGATCCGCATCAAGCTAGCGGAAGACGCCGCGCTGACCAGCATCTACGAACAGGTCGGACGCCAGATGCGCGAAACTTTACTACACCAGTCCCTACCACTGGATACCATGGCCGCCCAACTGGTTCCTGGCGGGGGTCCTCCTTTCAATATACTGTTCGCGTGGCAAAGCTATGAGAAAGTCGCCAATGGCCAACAGTCGCCCTTGCCTGTGGTCATTGGCGACCAGTTAGAGCGCTTTGATTTCTCCTTTGGCCAGGCAAAATTCGATCTATCATTGAACGTCTACCCTAACGGCGAGGCATTAGAATTAGCGCTGGAATACAGCACTGCCACGGTCGTCCCTGCTCAGGCGCAACGCTGGCTTCACGCCTTCCTCGACCTGATGGATCGGCTTGCCACACATGACCACCAAGAAAAAACGCATGAAACTGTCTAACATTTCATTGTTTGAGTTACCGAACCTTGAGACGAACGTCAATCACACTGATCGTCCCATCCCCGAAACGACTATTGATAGGTTGTTCGCGCAGCAGGCCCAGGCAATGCCAAACGCCATCGCCCTAATCGAACAGGGTCGGCAATACAGCTACTGCGAATTGGACCGGGAATCGAACAGAATTGCGGCCTTCCTGCTGGACAGTAAAGTTGGAGCAGCCCCAGTCGCAGTGCTGGCGGAACGTTCCTTCACGCTACTCACAGCATTGCTGGGTATTCTACGCGCAGGCGCGATCTATACCCCGCTCAACCCAGCCTTCCCACTCCGCAGGCAACAGATGATGCTGCGTCTAACCGCTACACCCATCTTGCTGTGCAGCCGCCACCACGTCCACCTAGCGCAGGCGCATCTGTGGGAATGTCCTGAGCTCGCTACCATCCTCTGCCTGGACAGTGACGACCTTGACAGTGAAACGGAGCCGCGCAAGCTCCGTATGGACGAGGGGCTATGGGACCATATCGCTGAGACCGCCGACGACGCCATCAGTGGCGGCGGCTGGCGCAGTGCCATCACTGGCGAACAGCTCCCAGAGTGGGTCATGCAGGATTATGCCGACAACGTCCGAACAAAGCTCGCGTTTCATCTTAGGCCAGACTCTAAGGTGCTGGAAATCGGCTGCGGCTCCGGGCTAACGCTGTTCGCCCTAGCCTCTTTGGTAGGCAGCTATTTCGCTACTGATCTCTCCAGCTCGATGATCGACACAGCAGCAGCAAGTGCGCGACAGCGGGGCCTAGATCAGATTCGCTTTCACCATCTAGCTGCCCACGATTTGAAAAACCTCGGCGAGAGCGAGTTCAACGTCATTATCCTTAACAGTGTAGTACAGAGCTTTAGCGGCTACAGCTATCTGCGGCAAGTGATTGCCGAAGCATTGGCGCTATGCGCCAACGAAGCGGTGGTGTTCCTAGGCCACCTTTGGGACGCTAGCATGCGCGATGCCTACGCCGCCACTGGAGCGCAGGCCGAAAGTGACGATGCACTGTTCGTAGCACGCGAATTCCTGCTTGACCTCCAGCATGAATTCCCAGAGATCGTCAAGGTTGAGATCACGCCCATGGCAGCGCGCGCTCAGAACGAACTGACGGCTTACAGCTTCGATTGTATACTGCACCTGAGGCGGCAGCGCTGTGCGGCACAGCCACTCGGATCGCGCCGCCGGCGGCGTTTGGACCGACGCGCATTGGAGCCATACACCAAGGTGCCCGCGGTTCATGCTAGCGACCCACAGGGCAAGGCCTATATCATCTTTACTTCTGGCAGCACGGGTACGCCCAAAGGTGTCGTCAACTCGATGCGGTCTCTGGTTAATCTTTGCAATTGGTATATAGAGTTCTGCGCGTTAGCGCCGGGCAAACGAGTCTATCAAGTGATCGCCAGCAGCTTCGACGCCTCAATTAAGAATTACCTAGCGCCGATTGCCTCAGGGGCCACCATCGTCACTTATCCAGAGACCTCTTACGACCCAGAGCTCATGCTGAATATCCTGCACCGGGAAAAAATAAATGTCCTCAATCCCGGCGTGCCCAGCCAGTTCTACCCTCTAGTCGATCTGGCCGCGGCGGGTGGATATGAGCAGCTATCCGGACTGCAAGTACTAGCGCTCGGTGGTGAAAAGCCTGATCTTGGCCGGCTACGCAACTGGCTCAGCTCATCAGCCTGCCAGCTCTCAAACTTCGCTAATATCTATGGCCCGACTGAATGCGCAGACATTGCCACCGCCGGCGCATGGCGACCGGAGGAACTGCTTGATACCACAACGCTACCCATTGGGCGACCCATCTACAATAACCGCTGCTACATTCTCGACAGCGCGGGACGTCTGTTGCCAGCCGGCGCCGTGGGTGAATTATGCATCGCAGGCGAAGGCGTGGGCATCGGCTATATAGGTAATGAAACGCTGGCTGCGCAACGGTTCGTTACCGATCCTTTTCATCCTGGCGGGCGCATGTACCGCACTGGCGACCTTGCATGGCAACGTGAAGACGGTCAAATCGAGCTAATGGGTCGGCAGGACGACGAAGTGAAAATCCGCGGCCACCGCATGACTCTCGGCGAGATCGAAACCCATCTGCGCACTCTCCCCGGCGTGCACGACGCCGCAGCCGTCTGCCGCACCGTAGCGGCAGAGCGGCAGCTGCTCGCTTTTGTTACAGGCAACAATATCCCGGACGATAGCCGCCTGACCGTTCTACTTGCGAACAAGCTGCCCACAGCAATGGTGCCCAGTCGCTTCATCCGCATCAGCGAATTGCCACGCAGTGCCCATGGCAAACTTGATCGTACAGCGCTGAGCGCATTACCGTTGAATACCACGGCCAAGACAGTTGCGCAAATCCCCACTGATCCGACCGAGCGGCAGGTGGTGCAAGCTTGGACCCGGGTATTAGGCGAACGGGCGCTCACCGTCGACGACAACTTTTTTTTGGTCGGCGGCCATAGCCTCGCCCTAGTCATGTTGCAAAGCCTCTTAAGGCAGGCATTCGGCTATGCGCCGTCCTTGGCCGATCTACACCGCGATTGCACTGTGCGCGGCCACGCGCAACTGATTTCGACCCATGCAACCATCGCCGACGAAGCAATCGGCCGCTTCCTAAAGGAAGGACTCGGCCAAGCCATCTTCTGCTTTCCTCCGATCACCGGGCTCGGTTGGGTGTTTGCGCCGCTTGCCGAACGCATTGAGCACGCGCAGCTGTTTGCGTTTGACTTCATTGCTCAACCGGATCGCGTCACTCGCTACGCTGACACCATCGTTCGGATAACAGCGGGTAAGCCGGTGATACTTTGCGGCTATTCTGCGGGCGGCAACCTTGCCCATCAAGTAGCGCTCGAGTTGGAACGCCGCTCGCTTAATGTCGTACGCCTGGTGCTCATTGATTCCGAACCACGGTGTGGCGAAGCCGGATTTAGCGAAATTGATGCGCTTGATTTTACGAAAAACAGCGTCACTGGGCCGCTAGCGCACACACCTGAAACCCTCGCGCGGATCGAAGCTTACACCCGAGCCCATTACCAGGCATACGAGCATGAGCGAATTGCTGCCCCCATTGCCTTGGTGCTGAGCCACTCGATGCGAACGGACCCATCATGCGCCTGGGCAAAATTCACCGACGCCACCGTCACCAGCTATCTCGCTGTCGGCCACCACAACACCGTCATCGGGCGGGAGAATATAGAGGCCAACGCGCTGCTGCTACAACACCTTCTCCTCGACGAACCACCTCGTCCATGAGGCCTATGCCGGGTGGCCTCGCCAGACAAGTCGATGGTTTATTTACGACGATGATTTCAAACGTGGCGGGGAGGTGTCCGTACGCTTGTTGCCTACAGTCCGCTACCCCCTGTCTCAATCTGATAAATTGTGCAGGCGGCCGCTATTTTGCCATAACCTTAAACGTCTGCTTCAACCTCATTCCCCTTCTCTTCAAGCCAGCCACGCCGCGCAGCCGCTTCACCCTTGCCCATCAACATCGTCATCATGTCTACCGTCGCCTCAAACCCCAGCGCGCCCAGAGCAACTGGCAGCAAACGCCGAGTATCAGGGTTCATCGTCGTATCCCACAACTGCTCAGCGCTCATTTCGCCTAGCCCTTTAAAGCGGCTAATGCTCCATTGTTGCTCCCGCACCCCATCTTTGCTCAGCTTATCGAGAATAGAAACAAGTTCACCGTCATCCAAAGCATATAGTTTTTGCGCTGGCTTTTTGCCACGCGCAGGCACATCAACCCGAAATAACGGCGACTGTGCAATACATAAATGACCGCGCGCGATGAGTTGCGGAAAGTGTTTAAAGAAAAGAGTAATCAATAATACTTGGATATGTGAGCCATCCACATCTGCATCGGACAGAATACAGATCTTGCCATAGCGCAAACCCGATAAATCTGGCGTATCAGCCGGCCCATGCGGGTCCACCCCAATGGCGACCGCAATATCGTGCACTTCATTATTCGCAAAGAGCCGCTCACGCTCCATTTCCCAAGTATTCAGCACTTTGCCACGCAAGGGCAAAATCGCCTGGAATTCTTTATCGCGCCCCATTTTAGCGGAGCCGCCAGCAGAATCTCCCTCAACCAGAAACAACTCGTTGCGCGCGATCTCCGTCGATTCGCAATCCGTGAGCTTGCCTGGCAACACCGCCACCCCAGAGCTTTTGCGTTTTTCTACTTTCTGGCTAGCACGCGTACGAGCCTGTGCCTGTCGAATGACTAATTCGGCCAGTTTACGGCCGTACTCAACATGTTGGTGCAACCATAATTCAAGCGCAGGACGCACAAAAGATGAAACCAAACGCACCGCATCGCGGCTATTTAAACGCTCTTTAATCTGCCCCTGGAATTGTGGATCAAGGATTTTGGCTGAGAGCAAAAATGAAACGCGCGAAAACACATCGTCCGGCAGTAATTTAATCCCCTTTGGTAGCAGGCTATGCAGCTCGATAAAACCCTTAATTGCCTGAAACAGGCCATCGCGCAAGCCAGCTTCATGAGTGCCGCCGGCGGAAGTCGGTATCAGATTGACGTAGGACTCACGCACCAGCGGACCTTCCTCGCTCCAAGCAACCACCCAGGCGGCGCCCTCCCCTTCGGCGAAATTCTCGTCACCGTTACGGTTTGCGCCAACAAAACGCTCATCTTCAAAAAGGGGGATGAGTAGCTCAGCGCCCGCTAGCCCCTCTTGTAAATAACTGCGAAAGCCATCTTCATATTGCCAGCGTTGCCGCTCGCCAGTTTTTTCAATAACGAGGCAAACCTCAACACCTGGTAATAAAACTGCTTTTGAACGTAGTAACCGTTGCAACTCTCCTACTGGCAAATGTGCAGCATCAAAGTATTTCGGGTCCGGCCATGCGGTGACTCGCGTGCCGCATTTTTTTTCACCGCGACCAACTGAGCGCACAGTTAACGGCTGCGCGAGTTCACCATGCACAAAACCAATTTGTGCAACTTTACCTTCTCGCCATACAGTGACGTCTAGCCGCGTCGATAATGCATTGGTCACTGACACGCCGACGCCATGCAACCCCCCCGAGAAAGTGTAGGCGCCGCCTGCCGCTTTATCGAACTTCCCGCCCGCATGAAGCCGTGTAAAGACGAGTTCAACCACCGGCGTGCCTTCTTCAGGATGCAAGCCAAATGGAATACCCCGCCCATCATCCTCAACGCTCACCGCACCATCAATATGCAAAGTGACAATAATTTGCCGGCTATAACCGCCAAGCGCTTCATCGGAGGCGTTATCGATCACCTCTTGCACAATGTGCAAAGGGTTCTCAGTACGGGTATACATGCCTGGCCGCTGTTTGACCGGCTCCAAGCCCTTCAATACTTTAATCGACGCTTCGCTATATGCAGGGAGATTTCTTTTAATAGCCATGAGGAAAAAGGATAAAAATGTAGCGTATTTTTTACAAATGTTTAAGCAAACTTTATCGTTGGATTCGCAAGAGTTTGTCATTCATTAAACAACACTTGGCTTAGAGTTTAAGTGAGATCCTCGCTTTTCTATTTTGCTTCCAACGCCTGCCAGCGTTCGAGTGCCGCGAGTAATTCATCTTCTATCTCCGCATGACGCTCGGCCAGTCGCGCGCCTTGTTGCGCATCTTGCATAAAAATCGAGCCTTCTACAAGTTGTTCGTTGATTGCCTTTTGTTCGGCTTCAAGCGCCGCGATCTTAGCGGGCAAGGCACTCAACTCTTGTTGCTGCTTGTAAGACAGTTTAAGCGCACGCTGTATAGGACGATCTGCCGCACGGTCTTTGGATGCGGGAGTACCTGTATTCTTGGTCGCTCCGGCTGGTGCACTTTGCGCTGCGCGCGCATGTTGAATCTGCCAATCTGTAAAACTGCCCACATATTCGCGCCACTCGCCGCCCCCTTCAGCCACAATGACTGAGGTTACAACATTGTCGAGAAAAGTCCGGTCGTGACTCACCAATAACACCGTGCCATCATACTCGGCGAGTAATTCCTCAAGCAACTCAAGCGCCGGAATGTCCAGATCATTAGTCGGTTCATCCAATACGAGCACATTCGAGGGGCGGGCAAAAAGCTGTGCCAGCAACAACCGGTTACGTTCGCCGCCTGATAGGGACTTTACAGGTGAGCGCGCGCGCTCAGGCGCAAATAGAAAATCACCTAGGTAACTCATTACATGCTTTTTTTTCCCATTGATCTCGACCCACTCACTGCCTGGGCTAATTGTCTCAAGCAGGGTTTGCTCAGGATCGAGTCGCGCTCTCATCTGATCAAAATACGCAATATGTAACTGGGTGCCGGTACGCGCCTGGCCTTGATCTGGTGGCACAGTACCAAGGATAAGCTTCAATAGCGTTGTTTTGCCGGCCCCGTTCGGACCGATTAAACCAATCCTGTCGCTGCGCGTCACGGTCACTGAAAAGTCTTTAATCAGCACACGCGCGTCATAGCTCTTTGACACTTCATTGAGTTCCGCCACCAACTTGCCTGACTTTTCTGCTTGGCTGGCATTCAGTTTGAGATTGCCTTGCACTGAGCGCCGCTGGGAGCGTTCTGTGCGCATTTCAACTAAGCGCCCAATCCGGCTTACGCTACGCGTGCGACGCGCCTCAACCCCTTTACGAATCCACACCTCTTCCTGCGCAAGTAGTTTGTCGAATTTTGCGTTCTCGATGCGCTCAACTTCTAGCTGCTGTGCTTTTTGAACCTGATAAGCGCCAAAATTACCTGGAAAAGAGAGTAAGCGGCCGCGATCCAATTCAACAATGCGGGTCGCCACCCGATCAAGAAAAGACCGATCATGGGTAATGAACAAGACACTGGCGCGTTGTGAAATGAGTAATTCTTCAAGCCAGCGCATGCCGTCAAAATCAAGATGATTCGTTGGCTCATCAAGCAATAATAAATCAGGGCGCGCCACCAGCGCCGCACCCAGCGCGACGCGTTTTTGCCCGCCTCCCGAGAGAGTCTGCACAAGCGCATTGCCATCCAACGCCAACTGAGTCAAAAGAGTCTCAACCCGCGCAGACCACTGCCATGTATCCGCTGCATCCAGTTTGGCTTGCAGGTTTGTCATTTGCACCAGCAGTGCATCATATTGGCTCGGTTCATGTGTTTCGGCCAACTGCGCAGTCACAGTATTAAATTCGTCAAGCAACGCACGGCCGGCGGCAAGCCCTGAGGCCACTGCCTCAAACACCGTTTCGCCATCGGCGAAGACAGGTTCTTGCGGCACATACGCCGTGACTAGACCCTGCTGCCGCGCGCTCACACCATCATCAGGCACAATCAGCTGCGCTACGATTTTCAGCAGCGACGATTTACCGGCCCCATTGCGACCAATCAGGCCAACGCGCTCATTAGTTTCAATTGAGAAATCTGTACGGTCCAGCAGCGCAACATGGCCAAACGCAAGTTGCGCACCGGTAATAGAAAAGAGCGACATAGCAGCGGTAATTCCAATAAAACAGACATTGTACCGCCCGCCTTTTCCCCAGGTCTAAGTTTGTTAGCGATTAACCAGCTTCGCTGGCACCATCAGCGTGAGCAGAGCCACCATGAAAAGCACCGCAGCCATGACGTACAGGGCCAATCTCTATACGCTCCGTTAAGTCTTTAATAAAAACCATTAGGATCTCGTGTTACCATATTTTATATGACACCCATACGTTTGAAGCCATCAATGTATGCTCAGCGCGCTATCGTAGCAGCTTAAAAGGAAGGTCACTTAGTACTTTTTCAGCTGGGCGCAAAAGGCGCGAAATTTTTTAGTTTTCTGATTCAAAGGTGCGGCTATAAATACGACCATCAACAATCTTATCGTCCGAGACATTCGCTTCCCAACTTCCCGTGAGCTTGATGGCTCCGATGCCATGAATAAGGCTCCTGACTATTCTGCGACTTATGTGGTGCTTAAGACGGATAGTCCTGCAGGTCTCGAAGGGCATGGGCTAACGTTCACCATTGGCCGAGGCAATGAGATTTGCGTGGCGGCCGTCAAATCCCTCGCTCCGCTCATAGTTGGACTGACACTAGAAGAAATCACAGCGAATATGGGCAAATTCTGGCGGCATATCACCACAAGCGATAGCCAGCTACGTTGGATCGGGCCCGAAAAAGGCGCAATCCACCTTGCAACAGCTGCCGTGGTTAACGCTGTATGGGATCTATGGGCTAAATCACAAGGCAAACCCGTATGGAAATTATTAATGGACCTAAGCCCGGAAGAGCTTATTCGCTGTTTAGACTTCCGCTTCGTAACAGATGCCATAACACCTGACGAGGCGTTGGCAATACTGCAACGCCACGCTCCTACCCGCGCTGCGCGTGAACGCGAAATGCGTGAAAACGGCTATCCAGCCTATACAACATCAGCCGGATGGCTTGGCTATTCTGAAGAAAAAACACGTCATCTTGCACGCGAAGGTATAGCACAAGGCTGGAGACATTTTAAACAAAAAGTCGGCGGTGACATTGAGGAAGACATTAAACGGGCACGTATGTTACGAGAAGAAATCGGCTGGCAACGTACGCTCATGATGGATGCAAATCAAGTGTGGGATGTTGATGAAGCGATTATGAATATGCGTCGCTTAGCTGAATTTAAACCATGGTGGATTGAAGAGCCAACTAGCCCGGATGACATTCTCGGCCATGCTCGAATTCGCGCTAACATTGCACCCATTGGCGTAGCCACTGGTGAGCATGCACATAATCGCGTAATGTTTAAGCAATTGTTACAAGCCGGTGCAATCGATTTCTGCCAGGTTGACGCAGCACGGCTTGGCGGTTTAAATGAAGTACTTATTGTGCTTCTGATGGCTGCGAAATTTGGCGTCCCAGTCTGTCCACATGCGGGTGGCGTGGGGCTATGTGAATACATGCAACACATCTCAATATTTGACTACATCGGGGTGTCTGCCTCCCTCGAAAATCGTATGCTAGAGTATGTAGACCACCTGCATGAGCATTTCATCGAACCGGTTGCAATCAAGAATGGGCATTATATGCCACCAGAAAAACCCGGTTATAGCATCACCATGCATACAGAGTCACTTAATCGCTTTGAGTTTCCGCAAGGGGCGGAATGGAAGCAGTGATTCGACAAAGCACGGCGATGACCCCCCATCCCAATTTAGACCGAATTAATCGTTTTGATGCTAGCTATTTTATAAGTTGATATCAGGAGATCATCATGCTTCAGCTATATTCTGACTCCCTTTGCAACAGCCTGGATTGCTCAGCGGGTCGGCATAACGACTCCCTCAGCAAGAAAAATACAACAAAAAACGTAAGATCATCTATATTAACTATTGTCAATGATTTGCTAGAAGCAGTCGACTGTGGCATTAGCAGTAAAAAATAGAGCCTTCCCTTCCTCCGGGAAAATTAGTGAAAGGGGTAAAAATGATCCACAAAAATAACCGTGAGCATTTAGCCAGCGCCATTGCAAAGAGCCGCATGAGGCTTGTTCCTTTTGTTGCTCTGATGTTTGCAATTGCGATCATCGATCGCTCTAACGTTGGCTTTGTCAAAAATGTATTGCAAGCCGATGTTGGTATCAGTAACGCTGCTTTTGCCTTTGGTGCAAGCATTTTCTTCATCGGCTACGCCTGTTTTGAAATCCCAAGTAATTTAATTTTGCATCGCGTTGGCGCGCGTTTATGGCTAAGCCGGATTATGGTGGTCTGGGGTTTTGTGTCAGCCGCAATGATGTTTGTCCAGAATGAAATGACTTTTTACGCATTACGCTTCATGCTCGGGGTAGCAGAAGCGGGATTTTTTCCCGGCGTGATCCTGTATTTAACCTATTGGTTTCCTGCCCAACAGCGTGGGCGGGCACTCAGTATTTACTATTTCGGATTACCACTCGCATTACTATTTGGCAGCCCTATATCAGGAATGTTACTAGACATGGGTCATGTGTTTGGGCTCAAAAACTGGCAATGGATGTTTCTCGTTGAAGGATTCGCGGCCGTAGTAATCGGCGTGATTGCATTTTTTTATCTTGTCGATCGACCGCACAAGGCAAAATGGTTGACTGAGGCCGAGAAAGAAGTGCTTGAAAGTAAACTTGCGCATGAAAATCAACAAAAACTCTTGTCAGGCCCAAAAACATTATTTTCAGCATTCACTGATATGCGCGTACTGCGGTTGGCGCTCATTTATTCTATTATCCAACTCAATGTATACGGCATTATTTTCTATCTACCAACGCACATTGCCAGTTTACTCGATTCGAACGTTGGTACCGCAGTCGGTTTGCTAACCGCAATTCCCTGGCTATGTGCGGTCATCGTGATGTATTTTGTAATAAGATACGCCGATCGTACTAATTGCCATCAGCAGTTCGCTATTGGTATGCTAATCATGATGGTACTGGGAATTGCAACTTTAATTTTCAGCACAAACCTGATCTTGGCATTAATTGCTTCCTGCATTGCAGTATCTGGTTTTGTTGCAGTGCAACCGCTATTCTGGACCCTGCCCACTCGCTACCTTGGCGGTATCCCTTCAGCAGGGGGGATTGCACTGATTAATGCACTAGGCAACCTCGGCGGGTTCCTTGCGCCAAATCTCAAAACAGCAGTTGAAATACTACTCGAAAGCCAACGTGCTGGCCTGTTGGCCTTAGCCATTGCCGGAGTCATTGGCGTATTATTGTTAATCAGCCCTATTGTGAGCAAAAATAACTAAGTGCTTAATGCATTTTACGCACGATTTCATGCAGCGTAACAATAAACTCCTGTGCGCTGCCAGACACGATATCTTCTTTGTGAGTGATTATCCCATAAGGGCTCAGTTTACGATCAAATTTGATCGGCAAGCGCCCTAATATTCCGCGTTTAACATATTCACTCACCGCTGAGCGCGGCTGTAAGGTAACCATCTCACTAGACTGTAAAAGTTGCAGCATCGGGAAAGCCGAAGGTGTTTCAGTCAGATTCGCGGGCATTGCCATACCGGCTTGCGAGAAGCTTTCTTCCATCAGCTGACGAGATGGACTAGAGGCAGGCTGCAAAATCCATGGCCAATCTCCCAATTCATTTATGCTCAATTTCTTTTTCTTAAGAAGCGGATGCTGTCCATTGACAACAACCCACAGCGTCTCATCAATCAGACTCTCAAAATTAAAAATCTCTTTCTGTCGGTTTTCGGTGAAACGCCCAATAATGAAATCGAATTTTTTCTGCTCAAGCCCAATAAGTAATTGATCACTACTTTGCTCAAAAAGCTTAATGGTTAGTAATGGGCGCCGTTGTTTGATAGCTTTGATGGCAGCGGTCACAATATTACCAAATGAAGCAGGGATAGCTCCAATGACGAGATGGCCGTAACCTCCCTCTTTCCTCACATTGATTTCATTCACAAATCTTTCGAGATCATTAAGCGCACGCCGGGCATAGCTAATGACCAATGCGCCCAATTCAGTTGGCCGCATCTCGCGCGGCAATCTATCAAATAACGAAGCCCCCATTAACTCTTCGAGATCATGCAAAGTTTTAGTGGCCGCTGGTTGCGTCACATTCATTTGCTCCGCAGCTAAACGCATATTTTTCGTGTGCGCCAAGGCATCGAGCAACATCAAATGCCGAAATTTGAGTTGCTTGCTAAGCGCCTGGAAAGTGAGTGAGGCAGTACGCATATTTATTTCTCAGAAATTTTGATAACTAAATGGAATCAGCCTTAAAGAAAAAATCATTAGACTAATAGCACTTATCTAATTACAGTGTGAAACTTGAGGTTAACTAAAACTTAAAATTTTTTAAATTAGGGTGTTAAAAAAATAGGCAGCACCTACGAGGGGACGCATACATGCAACATACTTCCTTAACTAGTGTCTCTGCATCAAAATTGCTCCGGTCTAGCAAAAAATCCTGGTTGGACAATTGGCACCACTGTATGGACCAGCGCGTCGGTATTGTCCCACTGCCGGTATACTGCCTCATCATTGTTTGCCTGAGCGTTCTGCTTGCTTTAAACAAAATTCCAAACGATATTTCGGTCATGATCGCGGTACTCACCGTATTCGGCTTTACTTGTGCCGAATTGGGCGCCCGCATTCCTGTTCTACGCCGAATCGGCGGCCCCGTCATTGTCACTACATTTTTACCTTCTTGCCTCGTTTACTACAAACTCTTGCCCAGCGAGTTAGTCAGCTCAATCAACGATTTCTGGCAATCCACCAACATCCTGTATCTATTTATCGCCTCCGTAGTCGTTGGCAGTATTCTTAGTATGAACCGCTTAACCATCGTAAAAGGTTTCGCTAAAATCTTTATCCCCCTTGCCGCCGGCTCAATTGCCGCGGCTATCCTAGGTACCCTCACTGGCATGGCCTTCGGCCTGGATGCACACCGTACTTTCTTTTACATTGTCATCCCTATCATGGCTGGCGGTATCGGTGAAGGGGCGATTCCTCTTACCCTAGGTTATGCCGATATTATGAATCTGCCCCAACAGCAGCTCTTTGCCCAGGTTTTACCTGCGGTGATGCTCGGCAATTTAACCGCCATTATCTGCGCTGGCTTGCTTAACCAACTCGGTAAACGCCGCCCCGGTTATACCGGCAATGGGCGTTTGCATGCCGCCGATGATGGCGGATTATTAAAGCAAAACAATACAAGTTTAGCCTCGGTCGAAAATATTGCCGCAGCCGGCATGATCGCGATTACGCTCTATATCTTAGGTATCCTCACACATAAACTGATTGGCTTACCCGCTCCGGTCACGATGCTCTTTCTGGCAGTGCTCGCTAAGTTGACTTATGCGGTTTCTCCAAAATTAGAGGATGGCGCACGCTCAGTTTACCGCTTTTTCTCGACGACCGTCACGTACCCTCTACTTTTTGCGATTGGAGTCACCATTACTCCCTGGAGTGATTTAGTAGCAGCTTTTAATTTAGCGAATATCATCACTATTGTTGTGACTGTGTTGACCCTCACTACGGTTGGTTTTTTTGTAGGCCGGTGGGTTGGGCTATACCCGATTGAAGGAGCGATTCTCAATGCGTGCCACAGTGGCATGGGCGGCATTGGCGATGTGGCCATTCTGACTTCGGCTAATCGCCTAGAGCTTATGCCATTCGCGCAAATGGCGACTCGGCTGGGAGGCGCGCTTACCATTACCATCGCTCTCTTGTTGTTAAGCAATTTAAGTTAATGACTATCTGCAGACACAATGCTGCGCTATACCAGCACTCAAAAATCGTTTAATGATTGCTCAAAACCGAGTCAAGACGATAAAATATAAAACCAGAATTTTTGAGTGCTCGCAGCGAATGCCCCTTTTTTAGGCTACAACCGGTTAAACCAAACGGCTTGCTTAACCATAAGCTTTAATCAGCACCTTCAAGTTGAAGGCCTCAATGATCAAAAGTCCTTGACCTGACATGAGGCTCACACTTCTATTAAAAACTGGCGCAAGGATTACACTTTAACTCAGCCGCCCAGCGCCTTTAAATACAGCCTTCTACCGAACTCTCAGCCACGCATTAAGAATACACATATGGTTAATAATAAGAGCTCACTCCAAAGCCTGCATCGTCGCAAAGTCATGAAAGCCGCGACGTTTGGCGCAGCGGTCATTGCGGCTCCATTTATTTGGACTGCATCTCGAGTAACCTCAAAGAAAATTGTCATACGCGATGCAGGAGGAATTTTCACAGAGATCTATAAAAAAGCGTTTTACGAGCCTTTTACAAAAGCAACCGGCATTAAAATTGTCAGTGTTTCATCACTTGCCGAGCCTATCGCACAGATTCGGACAATGGTCGAATCCAAGCGCTATCTATGGGATATGGCCGCTATCAGCCGGTTCTCCATTTTGTCATTAACCGCTGACACACCTTATTTAGAGCCGCATGAATTTAAAAACGATCCTGTCATCTCGTCGATTCCGCCGCACTTTATCCTGCCGCATGGTGTTGGGATAAATATATATAGTACTGTGCTTGCCTACCGTACAGATGCCTTCAAGGAACGCCAGCCGCCGCAATCCTGGAAGGATCTATGGGATGTGCAGAATTTCCCTGGCCGGCGCAGTCTTCGCAAGCATCCTTTTGACACCATTGAACAAGCATTGATGGCTGCTGGCGTCAATCCAAATACAGTCTACCCATGCAATCTCGAACAGGCATTTCAAAGCCTTGAAAAAATCAAACCGCACATTGCAGCCTGGTGGACAAGCGGAGCTCAGACTGAGCAGATGCTAAAGTCCGGTGAGATAGATTTAACCTCTGTTTGGGCCGCCCGCGCGCAGTCGATTATTGACGCTGGCGCACCCGTTGCGATTGCATGGGATCAACATATTTATAGTTGTGAGAGTTGGGCCATTTTGAAGGGAACACCTCACGCCGAACTATGTCGTCAATTCATTCAATTTGCTTCACATCCAAAGCGACAAGCGCTACTTGCACCCTACGCCATCACGCCCACTCAGCCTGATGCTCTTAAATATATTCACCCTAAGCACGCTAAGTTACTGCAAATATCTCCAGACAGCCTCAAGCGAGGTTTATATAATAATGGTTCATATTGGCTGAAACACCAAGCGGAAGTCATTACGCGTTTTGACGACTGGCTGCTCACCTGAACTTTTGCGAACATAAACATATCCGCAAAAATTTCGGACAAAACTTCTGCTTCTGCTTCGGCTTGAGCACTCGGAACCCCAGCTTCTTTCAAGCGCTTACAAAACTTTAACGTGTCAAATAAAGCAATAGCCATTACAATTTCCCTAAGTTTGTTTAAATTTAACACCTGTGTCATGTTTTCTCACAACCCATTAAATTAACCAATTAGATTAATTGCCAACCAATTTATATTGGTATGCAACCCTTATTTTTTCTACGCAATCGCCAGAGCTTTTTGCTATGTCCTTTATTCAAAACCTAACTCACGCTTGGCAACGCACTGATTCGCTACTCTGTATCGGCCTTGACCCCGAGCCGGCACGTTTTCCAGCTCCATTCACGAGAAGTTCCGATAAGATTTTTGAATTTTGCCGCACGATTGTCGATGCAAGCGCTACTTATGCGTGTGCCTTCAAGCCACAAATTGCTTATTTTGCCGCGCACCGTGCCGAAGCTCAGCTCGAGCAACTCATTGCGTATATTCACGCCGAATATCCTGGTTTACCAGTCATTCTTGATGCAAAGCGCGGCGACATCGGTAGTACGGCCGAGCAATATGCACGCGAAGCCTTTGAGCGCTATCAAGCAGACGCAGTTACAGTGAATCCTTATATGGGTTTCGATTCGATTGAGCCTTACCTCGCCTATCAAGATAAAGGCGTCATTGTGCTCTGCCGGACCTCTAATCCAGGCGGCTCCGATTTACAGTTTCTTGAAAGCAATGGACGCCCGCTTTATCAAATTGTCGCCGAATATGCGAGCCAGAAATGGAATACAAACGGCCAGATTGGTTTGGTGGTGGGCGCTACTTTTCCTAATGAAATCGCCACTGTACGCAAGA
This sequence comes from Mycoavidus sp. SF9855, assembly GCF_024582735.1. NCBI lineage: Bacteria > Pseudomonadati > Pseudomonadota > Betaproteobacteria > Burkholderiales > Burkholderiaceae > Mycoavidus > Mycoavidus sp. SF9855. The sequence continues at coordinate 402,703 of NZ_CP102085.1, read as the reverse complement.
TTGTTGGCGACATGCCATTGCTCATTCCAGGCATAGGCGCGCAAGGCGGCGATATCGCTGCCACAATCAAAGCTGGGCGTACTGCACAGGGTTTGGGTATGTTAATCAATTCCTCACGCGCAATCTTATATGCCAGTAATGGCAATGATTTTGCGGCAGCAGCGGGCAAAGCGGCACGGGAAACGCGTGATGCAATCAATCTATATCGTTAACCAGCCTCGCCTAAATGGCGTTTCACATTGGTACCTTTAGACAAATTGTAGCTCGTATTTATTTTTTAGGCTTTTCGGAAATATCGTCTTGAAATTACACCCAGACCCATCATCGGTGCACAATACTATCACCGCCTATGGTGCAGGATACGTTGAGATTAATCGAGAACGTTACACTCACAGCGTACTGGTACGGCCTAAAACGCCTGTACAAACCTGGCCAGTATCGTCATTCAGCGCCTTAAGTAACGAGCATTTCAGCATGTTAACGACCGCAGCGCCTGCCGAAGAGATTGAGATCGTCATTTTTGGCAGTGGCGCACAGCTGCGTTTCCCCTCCGCTGAACTCATTCGTACACTTACGGCCCGCAGAATTGGCGTTGAAACGATGGATCTTTATGCAGCTTGCCGTACTTATAATATTTTAGTTGCCGAAGGCCGCCAAGTCGTGGCCGCGCTGCTGATTGAAATGATTTAAGATGCTTGCCAAGGTAAGTCCTACAGTGAACGCGCGATGAGACACAATAAAAGCCGACATATTCAGACAGCCAAATCCTAACTCCCTTACGCGTATATATTTATGCATGACACTTCTTCATCACAGCCCATCTCCCGCACGACTTTGCTTGTGTTGTGCGTCCTCTTCGCACTGATCTGGTTTATGCAATTAAATATCCGCCATTTGGTGCCGTCCGATGAGGGTCGTTATGCCGAGATAGCGCGGGAAATGTTAGTAAGCGGCGATTGGGTCACGCCACGCTACAATGGTTACCTCTATTTTGAGAAACCACCACTGCAAACTTGGTTTAACGCCGCGACGTTCGCTTGGTTCGGCATTGGCGATTGGCAAGCGCGCCTGTACACAGCATTGTGCGGCTTTAGCGGCGTGCTGTTAGCAGGGTTTACTGGCGCCCGCATTTTTGGCGCGCGCGCGGGATTTTTTGCAGCACTCGCACTTGCCTCTGCGCCCTATTGGAATTTGCTTGGGCATTTCAATGTGCTTGACATGGGGTTAGCATTTTGGATGCAAGCAGGTTTATGTGCGTTATTGCTAGCGCAGCGTCCAGGGATTTCAGCCACTGCGATGCGCAATTGGATGTGGTTGTGCTGGGCGTCAATCGCACTGGCGGTATTAAGTAAGGGATTAATTGGCGCGGTCTTACCCAGTGCGGTACTCGTTTTATATACCCTAATCACGCGCGATTGGGCCCTCTGGAAGCGGCTTCATTTGATAAGCGGCGGCTTGATCTTTGCGGCCATTACAGTGCCATGGTTCGTGCTGATTCAACAACGCCATCCTGCATTTTTCGAGTTTTTCTTTATTGTTCAGCAATTTCGCCGCTACTTAACACCCGAGCAGAACCGCCCTGGGGCATTTTATTATTTCGTGCCAGTGCTCATGATTGGTTTTTTGCCATGGCTATCAATCCTTTGGCAAAGTGTACGGCATGCACTAAAATCCTCACCGCAGTCGAATGGTTTCTCGCCAGTCAAACTACTTCTGGTTTGGTCAACTTTCATTTTTGTTTTCTTTAGTGCTTCGCATTCAAAGCTGATTTCCTACATCTTGCCAATCGCGCCTGCGCTAGCACTTTTGCTTGGCCGCTATTTACCTTTGATTGAGAAAACGCAATGGCGCCGTCATCTGATCGGCCAAACCGTACTCATTATATTTGGCTGCGCCGGCGCATTATATTTGGGCCATTTAGGCAGTACACCAGCCGAAAATGCACTTTATCGCAATTATCAAAGCTGGGTTTATCTCGCGCTCGCCGCCGCCTTGATCGGCATTGCTCTATCTGCATGGATTAACGCGCGCAATAAACCCTCAGCGACCATGCAGGCACTATTCGTTTATGCCTGCGGCTGGTTAGCGGCCACCACCATTGCCGGCAACGCCCATGACGTGTTCGGCCGGATAAGCTCTGGCGCCCCACTCGCCAGCACCGTACAAGCCGAGTTCTTAAAAGCGCCGGCTAATACGCCGTTTTATTCGGTCACGATGCTCGACCACACGATGCCGTTTTATTTACGCCGCACCATGATCATGGTTGAGCATCCAGATGAACTACGTTTTGGCATTGAGCAAGAACCGCACAAATGGGTAGCCACACTCGAACTCTGGATTCAACGCTGGCAACAAGAGCAGTATGCGTTTGCATTATTGCCTGTGTCACTTTATGAATCACTTGCTGCGCGCGGAGTGCCAATGCGAGTGATCGCGCGTGATCCGCATCGCGTGATTATTGCTAAGCCAGCATAGCGATAAATAAATTAGATCTGATGAGGTTTTTATGAAAACCCTTAAATTTTTTTTAATAATATTTTTTCAACTATTTATTGTTGCCTGTGGGGGTGGAGGTGGGGAAGGGGAGGCGCAAACTCAACACTCTGAGATCACAACACCCTCCTACTTTGAAGATATAACCAACAGAAACAACTGCGCTATCGACGCAGTCAATAAAGCTTTAGGTGAAATTTTCATCACACCGGAGGCTTATGAAAAATATATGATGCTTATTTATGCTGCCAAGAACGATAAAACGCCTAATAACAGTAAACAATCTAAAGCGGCTAAAGATAGAGCATTCAAATCTCACTATATTACAGAAAAACAGTACCAGGCATTTTTGAAGTTTTACAAATCGGCTCAAGGCAAAGAAGCTAAATTAAAGGAATTGGAAAAAGAATTCAATGAGTCTAGGTTGGAAGATGCTAGTAGAATGAATTTCCATGAATATAAAGAACACCATGGCATTCTAGGAGAGCTCAAGGAAGTAATGCGCGTTATTGGGATAGTCAATGAAGTTTATAATTTAGAACTCCCATTAGCTCTAACAGAATTTGATAAAAACAATCCACCCAATTTTAAAGGCTATGAAAGCCTAATTGTGCATCAGGCTGACCATTTCTTCGCATTATCGAAAAAAAATGGGTATAAATTGGATAGTGAATCGCAAGTCCCGGAAATTCTTTCAAGCACTGATCTTACCGATCGGCTAGTGGAAATGACGGGGAACAATGAGAGTGCGGTCTCTTTTGTTGGCTTCACTTTAGAGAAAATTCAGCAAGCGAAAAAAGCATTTAATGCAAACCCTGGCGCTTTTAACGAACTTTTTGCAGCTGTTCTTCAAGATCCAAGCTAAGAATGCTCTCCCTGCCTACTTTAGCAATGAATACTGAGCCGCCAGGTAATCGAATGATTATGAGCCTTGGACTGATTACCAAGGTACGGCGCAATATGCAGCCACATTGCTTGATCTGCTTTCGACCGTCTCGCGTTGCCTCAGAAAAGGATTAGAATCCGACTTTAATCCTTTTCCTGAATCCTGCGCATGAATCGAATCGCTTTATCCTGCATTTTAGGCGGCGTGTTACTCAACACCAGCGCCCAACTCTTACTTAAAGCCGGCGTCAATGCCGTCAGCCCATTCGAGTTCAGCCGAGCAAATATTGTACCCGTCGGGCTACAGTTGATGGCGCAATGGCCTATTATCGGCGGCCTGGTCTGTTATGCTTTCAGCCTTGTAGTGTGGATCGTTGGCTTATCACGAGTTGATGTGTCAATCGCCTATCCAATGTTATCGCTTGGCTATGTGTTGAATGCACTGCTGGCCGCTTATTTCTTCGGTGAGACGCTGACGTTACAGCGCTTAGTAGGTACCGGCATCATTTTGCTTGGCGTTTATGTCCTCGCACGCGGTTAATGCGCCGGCTACGCGATGATCATTACTCACTACGCCCCATTACTTAATTCGTAAAGGATATCTTGATGAGTCAGGAGTTTCTGCCTTTTACTCGCCCAACGATCGATGAAGAAACAATCGCTGGTGTTGCCGATGTTTTGCGCAGCGGCTGGATTACAACTGGCCCCCAAAATCTCGCTTTTGAGGCAGCCTTATCCGATTATGTCGGCGGACGTCCGGTACGGACTTTCAATTCTGGCACCGCAACACTTGCAATCAGCTTGCGCATCGCAGGAGTAGGCCCAGGTGACGAAGTCATCACAACTCCGCTCTCCTGGGTGGCGACCAGTAATACAATTATCGAGGTTGGCGCAACCCCTGTTTTTGTTGATATCGACCCGCTCACGCGCAACCTTGACCTTAATTTGCTCGAACAAGCAATCACGCCCCGTACTAAAGCGCTCATGCCAGTTTACCTCGCCGGGCTGCCAGTCGATATGGATCGGCTATACGCGATTGCGCGCGCACACGGGCTGCGGGTGATTGAAGACGCCGCTCAAGCGCTTGGCTCAAGCTGGGGCGGCCAACGCATTGGCGCCATGGGTGATTTGGTGTCCTTTAGTTTTCATGCGAATAAAAATCTGACTTCAATTGAAGGCGGCGCGTTAGTGCTCAATGATGAGGCCGAAGCATCTTTAGCACAGAAGTACCGCCTACAGGGCGTAACCCGTAGCGGCTTTGACGGCATGGAGGTTGATGTCCTTGGCGGCAAATTTAATCTGAGCGATGTCGCCGCCCGTGTCGGCCTGGGACAAATGCCACATTTAGCACGCTTTACCGAGCAGCGGCGCGAACTCGTTCGAGATTATTTTGCACACTTTGCTAACGGGGCAGCAGTGGCGCTCGGCGTAGAGTTACCGCCCTATGATTTTGAGCATACCAATTGGCATATGTTTCAGATTGTGCTGCCGCTGTCAGCACTCACACTTGACCGTGCTGGCTTTATGGCTGAACTACACGCACGAGGCATTGGCAGTGGCGCGCACTATCCCGCGATTCACCTTTTCAAATTGTATCGAGCACGCGGTTTCACCGTTAATATGTTTCCACATGCCGAGCGCATTGGCGCTGGAATTGTGACCTTGCCTCTTTTTCCATCCATGCCGCGGCATGAGGTCAAACGGGTCGTGGCCGCGGTTAATGAAATTTGCGAACAATATTCATCTCATCCAGTCAAATGAAAACACCTGAATTATCCGTTGTCATCCCGGTTTATAACGAAGAAGCTGGGCTTAGCGCATTATTTGATCGTCTATATAAAGCCCTGGACGCGCTCGCGCTACCCTACGAAGTCATTTTTGTGAACGATGGCAGCCAAGATCAGTCTGCAGCCTTACTCGCTGACCAGTTTCGCGCACAGCCCGAGAACACGCGCGTGATTTTACTCAACGGCAACTATGGACAACATATGGCCATACTTGCCGGCTTTGAAGCTGCGCGCGGTGAAATCATTGTGACACTTGATGCCGATTTACAAAATCCGCCAGAAGAAATCGGCAAGCTCGTGCAAAAAATGCGCGAAGGCCACGATTATGTTGGCACTATCCGCCATCAGCGGCAAGATAGCCTGTGGCGCCGTAAAGCCTCACGCGCGATGAATCAACTGCGCGAGCGTATCACGCATATCCGCATGACAGATCAAGGGTGCATGATGCGCGCCTATAGCCGCCATATTGTCGATACCATTAATCGCTGCGGTGAGTTGAATACTTTTATCCCGGCCCTCGCTTATACTTTTGCACAACGCCCGGTAGAAATCGAAGTAGCGCATGAAGAGCGCTTTGCTGGCACATCGAAATATTCATTTTATAGCCTGATGCGGCTTAATTTCGATCTAGTCACAGGTTTCTCGGTGGCGCCATTGCAATGGCTATCATTCATCGGCATCTTCCTGTCGCTGGGTTCGGCTGCACTCTTTATCTTGCTGATGGTGCGCCGCTTCATCGTGGGCGCGGAAGTACAAGGCGTATTCACGCTATTTGCGATTACGTTCTTTCTATTTGGGGTGATTATTCTTGCGTTGGGGTTGCTTGGCGAATATATCGGGCGCATCTATCAACAAGTGCGCGCACGGCCGCGTTATTTGGTCCAAACCATGCTTGAAACGAACCATCATACGCATACAACCCCTAGCCAATCATGACCGTGCGCGCTGTTGTCTTCGCCTATCATCAAGTTGGGGTGCGTTGTTTGCAAGTGTTGCTGGCGCGCGGCGTCGAAGTTGCCTTGGTCGTAACGCATCAAGATAATCCGGCTGAAAATATCTGGTTTGACAGCGTTGCTGCGCTCGCAGCCGAACACCGACTGCCCACTCTAACGCCCACAGATGGACACGCCAGCGAATTACTCGCAGCGGTACGCGCCGCCAACGCCGACTTTATTTTTTCTTTTTATTATCGGCATATGCTAAGCCCTGAACTGCTGGCGCTGGCGCGGCAAGGCGCATTTAATATGCACGGTTCACTTCTACCGAAATATCGCGGCCGCGTACCCGTCAACTGGGCCATTGTGCAGGGTGAAACGCAAACTGGCGCGACACTACATGAAATGACCGCCAAACCTGACGCGGGCGCGATCGTGGCCCAAACGGCTGTGCCTATCTTACCGGATGACACCGCAGCCCAAGTCTTCGATAAAGTCACCGTTGCCGCCGAGCAAACCCTATGGAATAGTTTACCGGCATTACTTTCAGGCACAGCGCCTCGGCTGCCAAACATTCTCGCCAAGGGCAGTTATTTCGGCGCCCGTAAACCCGAAGACGGGCGTATCGACTGGCGCCAGCCCGCACAGACGGTCTATAATTTAATTCGCGCTGTGGCCCCGCCTTACCCTGGCGCCTTTACTGAAATAAATGGCAAACGCCTCGTCATTGCCCGCGCCCGGCTCGTCGCAGTTGATCAGTTAACCTGCCCTGATTTGCCGCCAGGCCTACAGATAGTGGATAATACGCTATTTGGCATATGCGGCGATGGCCGTGCTATTGCTATTCACGATTTGCAGCACCAAGGACGCTCTATTAGCTCGGCTGAGCTCACAGAGATGACGAATACTTAGCCTACGGATGCTCTCTTTAGATGCCTCTCCATATTTCTTGTTTTTGATTTCATGAAAAAAGTTCTCATTTTGGGTGTCAATGGCTTCATTGGCCATCATTTATCTAAGCGTATTCTCAGCACAACCGATTGGGAAGTGTTCGGTATGGATATGCAAGCAGATCGCCTGGGGGATCTCACTCAACACGAGAGAATGCATTTCTTTGAAGGCGATATCACGATCAATAAAGAATGGGTTGAATACCATATCCGCAAATGCGACGTGATTCTGCCGCTGGTTGCAATTGCTACGCCTGCGACTTATGTCAAAGAGCCATTGCGTGTGTTTGAGTTGGATTTTGAAGCCAATTTACCCATCGTTCGCTCAGCCGTTAAATACGGCAAACATCTCGTCTTTCCGTCAACCTCAGAAGTCTATGGCATGTGCGCGGATAGCGAATTCGATCCGCAAAGCTCAGCTCTCACCTATGGTCCAATTAATAAACCACGGTGGATCTATGCTTGCTCAAAGCAATTGATGGATCGTGTGATTTGGGCCTACGGCATGCAAGAAGGATTGCGTTTTACTTTGTTTCGGCCGTTCAACTGGATTGGCCCTGGACTCGACTCAATCCACACCCAGAAAGAAGGTAGCTCACGCGTGGTGACTCAATTCCTCGGCCATATCTTGCGTGGCGAGACCATCAATCTAGTCGATGGCGGCCTGCAAAAACGTGCTTTTACGGATATTGATGATGGCATTGACGCCCTCGTGCGCATGATTGAGAACCCGGCCGACGTGGCGCTTGGCAAAATCTACAATATTGGCAACCCCCATAACAATTTTTCAGTGCGAGAACTCGCCCAGATGATGCTCAAACTCGCCGCTGAGTTTCCCGAATACGCGGCTAACGCAGAGCAAGTCAAGCTGGTTGAAACTTCGTCAGGCGCATACTATGGCGACGGCTATCAAGATGTACAAAATCGCGTGCCAAGCATTGATAACACCAGCGCTGAACTTAACTGGAAGCCCACCATTGGCATGGATGCGGCCTTGCGCAAAATTTTCAACGCGTACCGCAACCATGCTGCCGAAGCACGCACTCTAGTCGCATAGCTGACCGTTCACACGTGGCTCAGATCGCCCTCAAAATCGACGTTGATACGTTGCGCGGCACGCGTGAAGGCGTGCCAGCGCTCGCTCGTTTATTAGAGCGCGCTAACGCGCGGGCGACCTTCTTGTTTAGCCTAGGTCCGGATCATACCGGCTGGGCATTGCGTCGGGCGCTACGCCCAGGCTTTTTAAAAAAAGTATCACGCACTTCAGTACTCGAACACTATGGTTTAAAAACTCTTTTGTATGGCGTCTTGTTACCCGGCCCAGATATAGGCCGCCGAGCAGCAGCTGAAATGCGCGCCGTGCGCGATGCCGGTTTTGAATGCGGTATTCACACCTGGGATCATGTTCGCTGGCAAGACAATGTGCGTCAGCGCGAACGTGACTGGACACTAGCCCAGATGCAAAAAAGCTACGCGCGTTTTATGGAAATTTTTGGCTCAGCGCCGGCGACTCACGGCGCCGCCGGCTGGCAAATGAATGAATTCGCTTTTGCCCAAATTGACGCTTGGCAGATGGCCTATGCGTCCGACGGCCGCGGCCACAGTCCATACCGGCCAACGCTGGGTGGCCAGCCGCTAGCCCATGTCCAACTCCCAACCACCTTGCCCACCTTCGATGAGAAATTAGGGGTCAATGGCGCCAGCGCCGCTGAAGTCGTACGCCAATTGCTCGCGCTGACTGAGCCAGAGCAAGCCGGTCAGGATACGGCTCAAGTCTTCACCCTACATGCAGAATTAGAAGGGCAAAAACTCGCGCCGGCTTTTGCCGAACTCCTTTCTGGCTGGCGCGCACAAGGCCATTCATTAGTTGCATTGGCTGATTATTATGCAACGCTTAAGCTCGATAGATTATCCTTGCACCCTGTCAGCTGGGGGGAAGTCCCTGGACGCTCTGGCGAATTGATTGTGCAGCCCTAACCCAAACCGTTGTCTTATCACAACGTAAAAACAGGAGAATTTTGATGTCCGTCGCTCTTCATCAAGCCGTGCCAGAATTCAGTGCAGCCGCTATTAGCAGTACCTTAACCGGGTTAGACGGCGAAATCTCGCTCAGCAGCCTACGCGGGAAAAATCTGGTGCTGTACTTTTATCCTAAAGACAACACCCCAGGCTGTACCACCGAGAGTCAGGATTTCCGGGATGCCTATGCCCAATTTAGCCAAGCAAACACCGAAATTATCGGCATTTCTCGTGACAGCTTAAAATCTCATCAGAATTTTAAAACGCAGCACAATTTGCCCTTTATCTTGATTTCAGATGCGCAAGAAGAACTCTGCTCGCTGTTTGACGTCATTAAGCTCAAAAACATGTATGGTAAAGAAGTGCGGGGCATCGAACGCTCGACCTTCTTGCTCGATACGCAAGGCATCTTGCGCCACTTATGGCGCGGCGTCAAAGTACCGGGGCACGTTGAGGAAGTATTACACGCTGTGCAAGCGCTCGCAAAAGCGTAAAATCTATGTACTGAATATCAAGGAAGACCATGCCTTTGCCGACCGCGCCAACCAAACTTGGTAGCCAATTACCGCTTGACATGTATCAAGCCAAGGCTCGTACTGTAAAACAACCCCAAAAAGATACGGTAAAACAGCCCCAAAAAGAAAAAGCGGCGCCTGCGCCCAGTGTTGCCGCTGTGCCACGGCCCTCAAACAGCACGCCGGCGCCTGTTGCCGCCAACACGCCGCCCCGCCGCCGAACGCGTGGCGCTCAGCCGGCTCATCAGGAAACGTCAGCCAATCTTGCTCGTAAACTTTTTGTGCTGGATACCAATGTCTTAATGCACGATCCTTCAAGCCTATTTCGCTTCGAAGAGCACGACATTTATCTGCCAATGATGACGCTCGAAGAGCTTGATAACCACAAAAAAGGCATGTCGGAAGTCGCCCGCAACGCGCGTCAAGCAAGCCGCACGCTAGACGCATTGATCGCCAATGCCAGTAATTTGCTCACTACCGGTATCCCTTTGGCACGCCTTGGACATCGTGAAGCCGGCGGACATCTTTTTTTCCAAACGCAGCTGCAACCCTTTGCCCCAATTGATGGTTTACCCCCTGGTAAGGCAGATAATCAGATCCTTAGCGTTGTCTATGCTCTACAAAATAAGCATCCTGAGCAACAGGTTATCTTGGTGTCAAAAGACATCAACATGCGTATTAAAGCGCATGCACTTGGCTTACCGGCTGAAGATTATTTCAATGATCAGGTGCTTGAAGACAAAGATCTTCTGTATTCCGGCATGTTGGCGTTGGCGCCTGACTTTTGGAGCACCCATGGTAAAGGCATGGAAAGCTGGCAAGATACGAAAACCGGCACCACGCTTTACAGAATCACCGGCCCACAATGCGCATCATTCCTCATTAACCAATTTGTTTATTTTGAGCCCAATAACGGCGAACTAGGGTTACACGCACAGGTACGTGAAATTCATGGCAAAACTGCGCTTTTACAAACCTTGCGCGACTATAGCCATTACAAAAATAATGTGTGGGGCATCACGGCACGCAACCGCGAACAAAACTTTGCCTTAAATTTGCTGATGGACCCAGACGTTGATTTTGTCACCTTATTAGGTCAAGCAGGTACGGGTAAGACTTTAATCGCGCTGGCAGCAGGTTTAGTGCAGGTGCTTGATGACAAGCGTTATAACGAAATTATCGTTACCCGGGCGACCGTGCCAGTAGGTGAGGATATTGGTTTTTTGCCAGGCACTGAAGAAGAAAAAATGCTGCCCTGGATGGGCGCCTTTGACGACAACCTGGAGGTTCTCCAGAAAACAGATAGCAGTGCGGGCGAATGGGGCCGAGCAGCAACTCAAGATCTAATTCGTTCACGACTAAAATTTAAGAGTATGAGTTTTATGCGGGGACGCACTTTTGTCAGCAAATACCTGATCATTGATGAAGCACAAAATTTAACGCCCAAGCAGATGAAAACGCTCATCACCCGCGCCGGACCCGGCACCAAAATTGTTTGCCTAGGCAATATCGCACAAATTGACACCCCTTATCTGACTGAAGGCAGTTCTGGCATGACTTATGTCGTAGATCGCTTCAAAGGCTGGCAACATAACGGTCACGTGACGCTCGCACGCGGCGAACGATCTCGCCTAGCGGACCATGCGTCGGAAATCCTTTAAACAATTTTATTGAGATATCCAAGCAGATAAAAGCCTCTTGATAAAAAACCACCCGCTTGCCCTCACCTAATTTTTATGAAACAAAGTATGCAGTACAAACTTGAGCAGCTCTCGCAGCGGCTTAAGGAATTAAACCAATTACTCAGCAAAGAAGGCGTGACTTCGGACCTTGATCAATACCGAAAACTCACGCGCGAGCATGCCGAGCTAGCGCCATTAGTTGAACATTATGCACAATGGCAGCATGCCCTAACTGATGAACAAACCGCGCACGAAATGCTCGCGGACGCGGCTATGCGCTCATTTGCTGAAGACGAGTTGCACAATGCTCGCTCACGCATGGCGCAGCTTGAGGCAGAACTGCAAACCATGCTCTTGCCTAAAGACCCTAACGACGAGCGCAATATTTTTCTGGAACTTCGCGCTGGAGCCGGCGGTGATGAAAGTGCGCTGTTTGCTGGCACGCTGCTGCGCATGTATCTGCGCTATGCAGAACGCAAACGCTGGCAAGTCGAAGTCATCTCTGAAAACCCCTCCGAACTGGGGGGCTATAAAGAAGTTATTATCCGGATCATCGGTCAAGGCGCTTATTCACGTTTGAAATTTGAATCGGGTGGACATCGCGTGCAACGCGTGCCAGAAACCGAGGCGCAGGGACGAATTCACACCTCTGCTTGTACGGTAGCGGTCATGCCAGAAGCCGACGACTTAGGCGAAGTTGAAATCAATCCCGCTGACCTACGCATCGATACTTACCGCGCATCGGGCGCCGGCGGCCAGCACATTAATAAAACCGATTCAGCAGTCCGCATCACGCATCTACCAAGCGGGATTGTCGTTGAGTGTCAGGATGATCGTTCACAACATAAAAATAAGGACCGCGCCCTAAAAGTGCTCGCTGCGCGCATTCAGGACCAACGCTACCATGAGCAACAAGCAAAAGAGGCGGCAACGCGCAAGCGCTTGATTGGCTCGGGAGATCGCTCAGAACGCATTCGCACGTATAATTTCCCACAGGGCAGAATGACCGATCACCGGGTTAATCTAACGCTCCATAAACTTGAAGCGTTGATGGATGGTGATCTGGATGATCTCATTAACACGCTGATTAGCGAACATCAGGCAGATTTGCTCGCCACGCTGGGAGACGCCAATTAATGCCGCCCAAAATCCTGCCGGCAACTACCCCAGGCCAACTCCTACGCGCGTCGCCGCTTGATGCGATTGATGCCCGTGTCCTGTTGGCTCACGTGCTTGGCTGGCAACGCACTGAACTGATCACGCGGGCCTCTCAGAAACTGCTAGTGGACCAAGTGGTGGCCTTTCATGCACTTGAAGAACGCCGCATCGCTGGCGAACCTATCGCACAGCTCATTGAGCAGCGGGAATTCTTTGGATTGAACTTTCGCATCACCCCGGCGGTGCTTATTCCACGCCCAGAAACAGAATTACTGGTTGAGTTAGCCCTGGCCGCGATTGCCTCAATCGATGCGCCACGGGTGCTCGATTTAGGTACCGGCAGCGGCGCGATTGCGATTGCCATTGCGCACCAACGGCCTGATGCGATCATCACGGCCACGGACCGCTCAGACGCAGCGCTGGCCATTGCCCAATGGAATGCCCACCACCTATTGCCGGTTGACCGGCCGGGCGGCCCTCTCCATTTTGCAGCTGGCGACTGGTATAAAGCGCTGCCACAGCATGGGCGTTTTAATGTTATTGTCAGCAATCCTCCCTATATCGCCGCTCACGACCCACATTTAACCCAAGGCGATCTACGCTTTGAACCTCGACAGGCCCTGACCGATCAAGCAAACGGCCTCACCGCCCTGCACACAATCATCGCCCCAGCCAGCGCCTGGCTTACAAACGACGGTATGCTATGGCTTGAGCACGGCTATGATCAAGCGGCTGCGGTACGCACCCAACTCATTGCGCACGGTTTTAGCACGGTTCGCTCAGTGCGCGATCTAGCTCAAATCGAGCGGGCCAGTGGTGGCCTCAAAGCCTAAAAATTTCGGTAATATATAAATATAAAAAATTCTCAACCTAAAGGGGAGTTTCCTGATATGGCAAAATACCCTATGAAAAAGCAAATCTCATATATTGCACCAGGCCAAGCTGCAAAAGCTTTGATCCTGATTTACTTGACTTTCTCGGTACCGATTGTCTTATTGGGCGCGGTAATAGCTTACATGCGCTATGGCGTATTTGAAATAAGTACGCTCCTTAGCGCACTATTAATCAATGCTGCCGTTGGTTTTGTGCTCTTATGGCTCGCGTGCCAAATCTATAACTGGGTATCCTCGTATGTTGGCGGCATTGAGATCACGCTGGATGACATCAGTGCCTAAGCTTACTCAGTGTCCATCAACAACTGAGCCGCAGACTCGCTCGGTAGCGCCTCAACCGTGCGTAGCTGTTTATGCATAACACGGGTACGTGTTTCAGCCGCCTCAATTGAACGCGTGACCGTTTCTAATTGTGACTTCGTCTTGGCCAAAACTTCGCCAAACTTCATAAATTCAGTTTTCACTGCCCCCAACACTCGCCACACCTCGCTCGAACGCTTTTCTATGGCCAATGTACGAAACCCCATTTGCAAGCTGTTCAGTAATGCCGTCAAGGTAGTCGGCCCCGCAACAGTGATCCGGTAGTCGCGCTGTAAAGCATCGCTCAGTCCTGGACGGCGTAGCACTTCCGCATAGAGTCCTTCTGTCGGCAGAAAAAGTATGCCAAAATCAGTTGTATGCGGTGGCGCAAGGTATTTTTGCGCAATCGTTCGCGCCGCTTGCCGCACGCATACATCCAATGCGCGCGACGCTTCTTCAAGTGCCACCGGATCTGCGAGTTCTTGAGCATCGATTAAACGCTCATAATCGGCACGAGGAAATTTTGCATCAATCGGCAACCAGACCGGCGTAGTAAGACCGCTCGCATCCGCGGCGTTATCGTAACGGCCAGGTAAGCGTAGCGCAAACTCCACGTGCTCGCTGCTACCGGGCACCGTGACCACATTCTTAGCATATTGATCAGGAGTTAATACCTGTTCAAGCAATGCGCCAAGCTGCACTTCACCCCAGGTACCGCGTGTTTTCACATTGGTCAGAACTTTTTTCAGATCGCCAACGCCGGTTGCAAGCGTTTGCATTTCACCAAGCCCGCGATACACTTGTTCAAGCTGTTCGCCAACCAGCTTGAACGACTCACCTAACCGCTGCTCAAGGGTAGCGTGTAATTTTTCATCAACCACATGACGCATTTCATCAAGCTTTAACGCGTTATTTGTTTCGATATCTTTTAATTTTTGCTCAAGCGTGGCGCGCATTTCGGTGATACGGCGGCTATTTTCTTCAGAGAGTTGTGACAACTGCTGATTAAGCGTATCGCTAAAGCGTTTAAGGGCTATGCCTTGTTCTTCGCGCGCCTGCTGGGCCTGTTGCTGCACACTGTATCGCATAGCTTCAAGCTGAGTGGTATTGCTCGCGGTCAGCTTTGCGAGCTGTTGCCCAAAAGAATCGATTTGATTGTTTTGCAAGGTAGCAATACTAGTCAACTGTGCAGACAAACTTTGCTGGAATTGAGCGAGTCCCGTACTTAACTCTACGCGCATCATGCGTGCAGTTTCAGTCACATCGCTACGTAATTCGCGCCCAAGGCACTCACTAGCATGGGATTGTGCATTATATATATCCTCCAGCCGCGTGCGCAATGCTATCAACTGAGCACGTATGCTGAGCCGCATAAAAAGCATCAACACAACGATCAGCACGAGGGCGAATCCTATACCAGCAATCGCAAACATTAATATTGACATCGGGAAATATTGACCTGCATAAAGTGAAAGTTGATCGTTTCAACAGAAAAAAAGTAACGTCGTTAGAGCAAAAATAGGCGTCAGCACAGCACCTGACCAAACCATATAACCTAAAAAGCTTGGCATGCGCACGCCAGATGATTGGGCGATTGATTTGACCATAAAGTTTGGGGCATTGCCAATATAGGTATACGCCCCCATAAAAACTGCACCGGCGGAAATGGCCGCTAAGGTTGAGGCCCCTTCCTGCATCAGATGAGCGGCATCGCCGCCGGCCGTATTAAATAGCACCAAGTAAGTCGGTGCATTATCAAGAAAAGACGACAGCAGCCCGGTGACCCAAAAGTACATTGCATTCATAGCCTGTCCCTGCTCATCATTGACCAGCCGCGTGACAAAACCAAATGCCCCCGTCTGACCCGCGCGCAAAATCGCAATAACCGGTGCAATCGTCACAAATATGCTCGCAAAAAGTTTTGCGACTTCCGTAATAGGCGCCCACACAAAGGCATTACCCACGCGTGCTGGCTTTGGGGTATAGCGCAAGGAAGCTAAAATCACTATCAGCAACAGTGCATCACGCAATAGATTTTGCAATGCAACCGGCGTACCCAAGAGGTTAAAAGTGATACCAGGCTTCCAAACACCACTCATGAATACCAGCCCAAGCATCAACGCAAGCAATATAAAATTAATTTTGCCATCGATTGAAAGCGAAGCTGAATCAGGTGTCGGGTCCAAAAAAAGCGAGCGCTCTTCTTCACGCTGGTAGAAATAATACCGCTCAAGCAAGTAGAACAACGCCAACAATAAAAGGGTGACAAACAACATGGGTTTAATGAGATGGGCCGTCGTCCAAAAAAAACCGACGCCATTCAGAAAACCAAGAAACAATGGCGGATCACCAAGCGGCGTGAGCGAGCCTCCCACATTAGCGACCAAGAATATAAAAAATATGACAATGTGCGCAACATGCCGGCGATTATCGTTAGCGCGCAGCAAGGGGCGAATCAACAGCATCGCTGCCCCGGTAGTGCCCATAAAGCTAGCAAGCACGGTACCAAGCGCCAGGAGCGCTGTATTCATCCGCGGTGAGCCGTGTAAATTACCCCGCACACAAATACCACCAGCCACGGTATAAAGGGCCGCTAGCAATATAATAAAAGGTATATAGTCGGCAACCAGGGCATGCACGACACTCTGACTGGCCGCGCGTACGCCAAATATAGCTGCATAAGGCACAATAAACGCCAGGGTCCAAAATGCAGCAACTTTACCAAAATGCCGGTGCCACAAAACGGGGGTGAGGAGTGGCAAAAATGCAATCGACAGGATCATACCGGCAAACGGTATGCTCCACTCACCAGACAATACGGACGCAGAAGATGAAATATCAATCATGTTTTACGGTGAAAAATCGTTCATAGCTTAACCACACTAAAACAAAGATTATACTGGCGTGTTTTACCAATCTGCTAAGATTGAGCGCGAACCAATAAATTTTAGCCATTGTATTGATTGAATAGCTTTAAGACATTATGCTTTTTGCAAGGAGATGGGTTGCATGACTCATGTAGTAACTGAAAATTGTATCAAATGCCGCTATACTGATTGCGTTGATGTGTGTCCGGTCGATTGCTTCCGTGAGGGACCTAATTTTCTTGCGATCGATCCTGAAGAATGCATTGATTGCGCAGTATGTGTTGCTGAGTGTCCAGCCAACGCAATTTACGCAGAAGAAGACCTGCCTGGGGAACAGCAGCAATTCATCGAGCTGAATGCAGAACTCGCTAAGCACTGGCCAAGCATTACCAAAACAAAAGCCCCTCTGTCCGATGCGGATGATTGGAAAGATAAACCCAATAAATTGGACTTGCTCGAGCGATAAAACGTGCAACCAAGCTAGATAAGTGGCGTTGCACTTTACTCGTAGTCATTATGTAACGTCATAAATTAGACTGAGGTTGAAACTTATTGCACGTAAATTACAGGGTTTTAGTTGACAATTTCTGAACCCGTCAATAGAATAGCGGGTTCTTTATTCCTCGATAGCTCAGTCGGTAGAGCGACGGACTGTTAATCCGCAGGTCCCAGGTTCGAGCCCTGGTCGGGGAGCCAAATTCTAAAAGGTCTACAGCGATGTAGGCCTTTTTTATTTGTTCCGCAAAACAGAGGGGTGTTCCGCAATTCGTGTTTTTTGCATCAATTTTCAACTCGAATTAGTTCCGCAAAACGGGAGTTATTTAGTCGGACTAACCAGTTTTCCTTTGCGGTGTCGGACATACCTTTGAGTCATCTTTTCATTGGCGTGTCCAAGTAAGTCGCATCATCGATATAGATATCCCTGCCGTATTCTTTAAAACTGTTTATTCCCGTACAAGGGTGACCTTGCCTGGAATAGTGGACGTCTTCTCAATTCGGTGTATCAATTTTCCGTCGCTGACCTGTATCAATTTATAACTGCTGCTGACAACTCACTCGAGATCTAAACGACCTTTTAATCAAAAATACGGTTTTTCAAGATCGTTTTAAAATGCAATCAGATACCGTTTTTACATCGATCTTTATCATGTAATCAAAGTTTCGCCAATATATGAAAGAACCTCCCCCATGCATTGATCAGGTTTGATAAAAAGATGATCGCCATCAAAGCAGCGCAATGTAAATGCGTTACACAGCTGTTGCCAAGCCAGGACCTCGCTTTCTTGAACTTGGAGGTCTCTTGTTCCATGCAAACCGGAAACAGGTATCGGTAGAGATTGTACGATACCTGCTTGAAATGTTTCCAACATCTTGAGCGTTGACAGGAGCGCGGGCAAGTGGGCGTAGATCAAGTCGTGGCTGAAATTGAGAATCCTGACCTCGCGCATCGAATGCTCCAGTGCATCAATAACTGTCTTAAGGAGAGGGCCTGCATTGGGGTTGCAGATATCATCGAGCGTAGGCAGACAGTCTAATCCGTACTGACGATATCTCAGTCGCATATTGCAGATTAACGGATTTTCGGTGCCTACTATTGGAGCAGAATAGGCTGCAGCGAAGAGGTGCTTCGGCAGAGGCAGACCAGATGCTCTGAGATGTAAGCTCCAGGCATAAGCCATCAGCGCGCCCGCACTATGGCCGTACAGCGCGAACGGCTGCTCCAGTTCATCGCCAAGCAGGTTAGTCAAGGTCGAGGCCAGTGACCAGACATCCTGCAACGGACGCTCTCGAAAGCGATCTCCCCTGCCGGGCAACTCGATGGGGCGCACTTCGATGTGATTCGGCAAGCGCTCTTGCCAACCATTGAACACCGCCGTAGACATGTGTGAATAAGGGAAACAGTATAGACGTATACGGGTTTTCTTCTGGGCTTGCCCTCTAATCCAGGCACTGCGTTCCCGCGACCGCGGTTTGAGATCAATGAAGGGAGTGTATTCGCAGGCTGACTCTGTGACCGAAACAAGCACTTCATCTGGCGCTAAGTTATGCGATTGCAATTGCATGACTAAATCGCGAAATGAGGACTGGAATAAGTTTTTGATCGGGATGCTGTGATTGTTCAACTGCTTCTGCAGTTTCATCAGCATCAGGGAATCCATACCGAGGTCTAGCAAAGCCTTGTCGAGATCAATGTCGTCTTGCTCGCAATCTAGCAGCTCTGCCACCAGTGTTAGCAGGTTATTCTCCGTTAGCGTATCGCCGCTGTTGAGCAACGCGTCTAATTGCTTCGATGCAGTACGCTTCCCCTGCCCAAGCCGTTGCAAACGAGCTAATCCGCAAGTTATCACGCTCCGCCCTTGCTTATCTACAATGGCCCAAGCCGTCGCGAAACACCGCGCACCATCCTGGCCCGGTACATTGCCAGAGACCTCACTCTCCTGCTGGGGGAGCAGCACGCTGACCAATTGATATTTGTCTCCAGGTGCCAAGCTTCTGGAGAGCCAGATGTTTTCCATGACCGTTGTCATGTAAGGAAGATCCCCGTCTGTATCTGCTAACAAGATCGACGGTTGCAGCGCAGCGTCGATAAAACCGGGATGCGCACCTAAGCCGTAATCATCACGCCCGAAATCGAGCCGCAGCGTCGCTAAACTCAATCGGTCATAGAAGCGGCATTCATGTACCGCGCGGACAAAACCCTCAGCAGAGAAACCCATCGCCGTATATCGGCCATAGAATGCAGTCTCGTCGAAAGTATGCTGAGGCATTCCAAGACGCCCCTCCATGATCGAAGCTAACCATGCTTCGGAGGGGCGTACGTCTGCATTGGGTCCTGCTTCTACCCACGCTTGGGCAGTTTTCGTCCAGACGGCGTTCGCTGTGGCTAAAGAATCGGATGTCTTTGTGGCAATCGGTTGATAATAGAAAGTCACGCGATAACCCTGCTGCCCTTCCTCCTCCACTCTCACCTGGACTGCCGTATCCGTCTTCGGCGAAATAAGGAGCGGCAACAAAAATTCAAATCGCCGAATTGCAAGATGCAAGCGGTTGAAATACTGAGAAAATATCCGATAGATAACGTCAAGGTAGAACCCAACGTGGAAATTGCCTGTGTCCATGAGCCCATCTTCATCTGGCCGAAGTATCAGTTCGATACATAACGTCTCGGTCGCTGACGGAAGATGAATGAGCGGTAGAAACTGCACCGCAGCCGTTGCCGTACTAGCTGTGTCGTATATTGGCACTGCCGGGTGTTGATTTTCTGAGCGGCGCACCCAATAGGACTTCAGGGTAAGGTCGGTTGCAGGATACGTATCGAGGAAATGACGCTCACGGTCCAGTCCCGTTGTCAGGTGACTATCCTGATCCACTGAAGTCAGTACGACATGTCCGTTGACGCCACCAAACCCGAACGAGCTGACCCCAGCAATACGGCCCGGCCCGCTCCATTGAATGGGCTTATCGGGAAACTGAAAGCCAGGATCGGGGATTTTGAACAGCGGGTTAATGGTATCGAGATGGTTGTTTGCAGGAATTTTCTCTAGGTACAAGCACAGAGCGGCCTTGATGACGCCCGCGATCCCGGCAGCGGGTTCGAGATGACCGATGTTGGTCTTCAGGCACCCCAATATACAGGGGCGGTCAACGGACCGATCCTTGTTTAGCACATTCCCGAGTGCTTCCATTTCCACTGGATCGCCAAGATAGGTGCCCGTGCCATGTGTCTCAATGTAGCCTGCCTGTGCCGGTGAAAGACCTGCCTGCTGGAATGCGGCTCGAATGACCTCTTCCTGAGCGAGTCCATTAGGGGCTGTCATGCCGTTGCTCTTGCCGTCCTGATTAATGGCAGAGCCCGCTACCATGGCGTAAATTCGAGGCTGCAGAGAGTGCGTGCGATGTCGACCTGCTTCATCAAACCGTTGTAGCACGATCATGCCGACGCCTTCGCCAGGCACATATCCATCGGCACACGCATCAAACGTATGGCATTTGCCAGTCGGCGATAGCATATTGGCTTTTTGCAGTAACCGGATTTTGTCAGGATTCAGGTTGAGGCTAATGCCACCCACCAGTGCAAAATCAATCTGCCCGCTGTGCAGATACTGGCAAGCGACATCGAGTGCTACAAGGGTTGACGAGCAAGCTGTATCCAATACAAGGCTTGGCCCTTTAAAGCCATAGTGGTAGGACAAGCGATTGGCTGCGATGGCGCTTGCGTTACCGGTAACGATGAAAAGTGCGTTTTCCTTGTCGTAGCCGTTCACAAACTGCATATATTCGCTCGCATACGCAGCGATAAATACGCCGGTATTGGCAAAATTTGCCTGTTTCCTGATACCGGCATTCTCAATCGCTCGGTGCGCGTTTAACATCAGAAGGCGCTGCTGCGGATCCATTAGGCGCGCTTCCCGTGGCGAGATATTGAAAAAGCCCGGATCAAACAGATCAATATCGTCAAGGTAACCCCCGAAGACAGTGGCAAGGTCCTCGTCAGTGAATGAATCATTAAGACCCAACAGATCTCGCCGCGCGCTCGGGTAATGCTTCACTCCATCAAATTTTTCTGTAAGACGCGTCCAGAACGTCGGTAAATCTGGTGCCTGGGGAAACTGACCAGACATGCCGATGATGCCAATGCTGTCATTACTCGTGTGGCTGCCGTCGGGCGCACTTAAGGGCGTGGTGCTCGTTTTGCCTGCTGAGTGAATCTGCGTTTTCGTACTCGTCAAAGCTGAGTCACCTCGCTGCCCGTCGAGGAAGCGGGCGAGCTCTCGAATAGTCGGATAGCGGAAAACGACTGATGGCGGGATCTCAAGCGATAGCTGGTCAGACAAATTAGAAAAGAAGATGAGCGAATTGATTGAATCCAAACCAATCTCAGCAAACGTCTGGTCCGGATGCAAATCGTCCTGACCGAGCAAGATGCTTAACTGGTTTAACAACACGTCAATGATTTCAGTTCCCAACGCGGGGACCTGTGTATCCTCGACAGCGTTATCTTCTGATCGAGGCTGAACGTTCCCCAATTGCGCAGCATAGTAAGAGAAAACCGGTAGCCGCTGTACAGCACGATTGACTTGCGCGAACTTATGCCAGTCGGCATCGAATACGATGGATTCGCCAACATTCTGGACCAAGATGCGCTCCAGCAATATCACGCCCTGCTCAGGTGTGAGCATCGATATGCCCAGTGCATCGAAAAAGGCCCGATGATTATGCTTCACTGCCATGCCGGCACCATCCCAGTCTGTCCACTGTATTACCTGGGTTGGTCGTTTCTCCCGGCGGCGTGCTGTGGCCAATCCGACCAGAGACGCGTTGGCTGCGGCATAGGCGCTAAGCCCATGACCTTGCATGCCCTCCACCGATGAGACCGATGAGAACAGACAAAAATATCGCACAGGGTCGTTGCGAGTAAGCCGATCGAGGCAATACGCACCGGCCAACTTGGGACGCACAACGTCGCTCAAAATGTCAGCCGTTGTCTCACGTATAGGGATTGCATCTGTCGTGATGCCTGCGAGATGAAATATGCCCGTGATCGGCATACCGATTGTCACTCTCAGGTCGGTAATTTGACTCTCAAGCGCCTCTTCGTCGCGCAAGTCTGACTGGATATACCAGAGCATTACACTGCGGGTGCGGGCAAGCTCATCGATAAAGTCTTGGATACGGGTCCCAGACGGCAAGCTCGGATGCTGCAACACTGACGATGTTGGCTTACGACCGATAACGATCAGTTGTTTTACTTCCTTGTCGACCAGCCAACGAAGAAGGGTGAGGCCAATGCCACCGAAGCCTCCTGTCAAGATCATCGCACCGGACGGATCCAGAGAGCCCGTCATGCGTTTGATTGATAACGGGCGCATCCGTTGGCACAGTCGTTTGCCGTCTTGGAGGCGAACTCTTGTATCGGCCTGCGTGCAGTGTAACTCGCTGTGGATCCGGTTCAGTCCGTCTTCCTCCAACGAGTCGGTGTCGATAATGAGGCTACCAATCTCAGGCACCTCGAACCGCAGAAAGCTGAAGTATTTAGACAAGGCTTCCTGGATGGGGTCAGTTTCTCCTCGATCGGTAAGATTGACAAGGATAAGCTTGAGCCTCTTGCGCTGCCCAACCAGATCAACTGCCCGTTTGACAAACCGAGTAAGCTGATCAGCCCTGACCTGGAAAGCAGCGTCAAACATCGCAGAGTTCGTGCTAGCTGTCATTAAGTTGGCGTGTGGCTGGACAAAAACAAACGTGTCGCACTCACTCGAGTGCAACAAGTGAGACAAGTACTCGTCAAAGACATTGTCGCGATCCACAGTGATCAAGTGCGCGATTTCTTTCCTTGTGGCAGTCCAGCGGTGCAGCACTTCATCATCTTCGCACAGCACTACGACAGGACTTGGCGTTGTTACCGCCTCCTTAGTCCCCCCTGCTTCGCTCCAATCTATCTGCATGAGCCACCTATCAAGATCGGTGACATCTTCTTTGGTGCAGGGCAGCTTCGCTACAACTGCGCCCTCGGGTGCCAGCACGTCGCTAATCCAATAGCGCTTAGTGAGAAATGGATAGCCTGGTAACGGCACAAATCGCCCAACTGGGCTCACTCCGTTTTGAGACTCAAGAGCGGGCCATTCGATTAGCGAACCGGTTGCCCATGCTTGAGCAAGCGCATGTGGATCTGCAGGGAACGGGAATGTCAGTGGCTGCTGCACGCCGTCAAGACTGTCGCCCCAATAAAGGCCGTTTTGGCGTTCAGCATCTGGCGCAGCGAGCCAATCTCTTAACTGGTGTATTGCATCCACGCGGTTCTGCGCTACGAACGCAAGCCTATGACGGAATGCAGGCTTGCGGTGTTGCAGCGTAAAAGCTACATCGTGCAAGGCGTGAGCATCGTTAATTGGATTATCTAGAAAATCCACGAGCTGCCGCGCTTGTTCTGACAACTGTGCTGGGACATGAGTAGAAAGCGGGAGAGTCAGCAGCGTTGTGCTGTTACAAGAGTTCGCAGGACAGCTCACCGAATAAGGTTCTGCATGAGAGTCTTTAGCAATCGGAGCTTCCTCCAAAATCATGTGCACATTAACGCCGCCAGCACCGAAAGAACTGATCCCTGCACGGCGTGGCAAAGCGCGCCCATTGTGCTCGATGACTGGCCAAGGCATTGCATGCTCAGGGACATAAAACCCTGCTTTTTCGAATGGAATATTAGGATTAAGAGGCCCATGCAGCAAAGTAGGCACCAACATCTTGTGCTGCAGCTGTAGCACTGTTTTAGTCAATTGTGCGATACCAGCTGCGGCTTCACTATGACCGATATTCGCCTTGACTGATCCAATCGCTCGCGAGAAGTTGACCTCAGCCGGATACGCGTCCGCCAGCCCCTGCATCTCAACCGGATCACCAAGCGCCGTTCCCGTGCCATGCGCTTCGATATATGAAATCGTATCAGCACTGACCTTTGAGCGCGCTAGGGCAGCTTTAATCGCCTTGGTCTGGCTGACAGGATTCGGCACAGTAAACCCTTGTGTTTTGCCATCGTGGCTAACACCCGTGCCCTTGATCAAGGCGAGAACGGTGTCACCAGCTTTTATCGCGTCAGCATATCGCTTAAGCAGAACGACACCCACCCCTTCGCTGGGTACATAGCCATCTCCGCCTACCGTGAAAGCATGGCACCGGCCATCGCTTGCGGCAAAGCCCGACTCGCACAACGTGAGATATTTGCTCGGATGTAAGATCAAATTGACACCACCCGCGAGTGCAGCCTCAGTTTCACCGTTGCGAAGGCTTTCGCAAGCTAGGTGCAATGCATACAAGGAGGATGCACAGGCCGTGTCTACTACGATACTCGGCCCAGTAAAATTGAAGAAGAACGAAATCCGGTTGGCGATCGAGTACGTTTGTGAGCTTGCCGGATAAAAAGGCGCGCAAGCCTTCAGCGCATCTGCGCCGATAAGTTGATAATCGTTGAAACTCACACCAGCGAATACACCAAAGTCACGAGGCCGGGACTGCCAACGCGCATCAAGATATCCCGCGCTTTCAAGGCATGTCCAGGCCATTTCGAGAAACTGGCGTTCCTGTGGGTCCATCAGCGCCGCATCTTTTGTGGAAAGCTTGAAAAACGCCGCATCGAATTGTGAAATATCGCTGAGAAAGCCGCCCCACTTGCAGTAGATCGTTCCGGTTTTGCCTTTGGCACCCGACCGATAGACCGCACGATAATCGAAGCGGTCACGTGGAATTTCCGTGACACAATCCATACCACTGACAAGATTGGCCCAAAAGGCATCCAGCGTCTCCGCCTGTGGATAGCGTCCGCTCATACCAATGATGGCAATCGCGTCGTCATTATCGTGATCGTTTTCCTTTTTGGCGTTTACATACCCGTACCCTGATGCAGAATGGTGCGCAGTGTTGGATTGTGATGCAGAAGGAGGCGTGTTCCTGGAAGTGTCCAACCCGATTCGTGGGTTTAGATACGCTGCCAAATCTGCCAAGGTCTTGTACTTAAACAGCAGCGTTGCATCGTTTTCTCCAGTCCACGTCGCGATACGCCGATTGAGTTCTGTGATTTTCAAAGAGTCAAGGCCCAGCTGCTCAAAATCAGCGTGCGGATCGATCTGCTCGGCCGGCAACCCACTGATCTCGCTGAGCGCAGTGACTAATCTGGCATGCGTTGTAGGAGGCGCTGCAGTGGATGCTAATGAGGGAGCGGCAAGCGGTCTATTATCATGCATCCCGGATTGCAGAGACGAAACCCAGTATCGCTCTTTGGAAAATGGATAGGTCGGAAGGCTAATTCGCCTTGGCTTCGTTTGGCCGTATAACTGCCTCCATTCAAACTCCAGCCCCTGAACCCACAATTGAGTGAGCTTGCCAAGCTTACCGCGAGCAATCCATTTACTTACCGTTTCCTGAAATTCTTCATCAGCTCGGAGCATTGGAAAGACACCTTGCTCACAAGTAACCTTGCCATGATAGATATCCTCCTGATCTCTCTCACCTCGTGCGTAGCGTGACAGTTTCTCTTTGAGCTCCTCTAAGGACCTGACTACGAGAGCCAATCTCACTCCTAGCGCATCGCGTCCGACCTGGAGAGTATATGCCAAGTCAGCTAGGTTCACCTCAGCCTGGCGTTCCAAGTAGGCTAGTAAGTGCTGCGCCTGGCTTCGAAGTGGTTCCTCGCTTCTAGCCGATAGCACCACTACCGCTGGCCCATTCACCGCCGTTGGCACTCTCTGAGGCTCAATATATTCTTCAACGATGACATGCGCATTCACTCCACCAAAGCCAAACGAACTGACTCCGGCTCGACGCGGCAATACCCGCCCTTGATGATCTCGTAAGGCTTCCCACTGGCGTACTTGCTGTACTATATAGAATGGACTGTTGTCTAAGGCAAGCAGGGGATTTAGTTCTTCGCAGTGCAGGCTTTTCACCAAGGTCCGGTGTTGTAGCTGCAACAGTACCTTGATCAGGCCCGCCACACCTGCCGCCATTTCCAGGTGCCCGATATTACTCTTCACCGAGCCCAAGCCACAGTACCCCACTGGCAGCTCTGTCGCCAGTTCTGCGAATGCACTCTTGAGCCCTTGCACTTCGATTGGATCGCCCAATGAGGTTCCCGTACCATGCGCTTCGATATAGCTGATTGTTGCAGGCGCTACCTCTGCTTGTTGCAGTGCAGCTTTGATCAAATTCGCTTGCGCGCGCGGATTTGGCGCGGTCAATGAATTGGCTCGCCCACCATGATTCGTCGCACTGCCTTTGAGTAGGCCGTAGATATGGTCCCCATCTCGTTGAGCAGCCGACAGCGGCTTGAGGAATACCATGCCCACCCCGTCCGCGCGCACATAACCATTGGCTTGCGCTGAAAAGGTCTTGCAACGTCCATCCGGGCTCAACATGCCTGCCTGGGCAAGACTCTCCTGAACTTCCATTGATAATAGGGTGTTGATCCCACCCACTACCGCCTGAGTACACTGCCCGCTGCGCAGCAGCTCCAGCGCCCGATGTACCGCGACCAACGAGCTCGAACACGCCGTATCGATTGGTTCACTTGGTCCATGCCAATTTAACCAATAGCTCATCCGATTCGGACCCATCGTCCCTGCTAATCCCGCCGCGCTGTACCATGCTACGGCATTGCCCGCCTGGGTCAGCAACTGTCCGTAGCCCGTGCTACAGGTTCCCACCAACAATGCTGTGTTGCTGCCTGACAGGCTTTGCACCGAGTAACCAGCATCCTGGATCACTCGGTACACGTAGAGCATCAACAGCCGTTGCTGCGGATCCATCGCTTGTGCTTCAGGTGGAGAAATGCCAAAAAAGAGTGGATCAAATTCGTCAATGCTCTCGATCACACCAGCGTGGCGAACCGATGGTGCCGCACCACGGTCCCAGCGGTTGGCTGGTAGCATCTCAATGCTATCCTGCCCAGATAATAAATTTGCCCACAGGGCATCGATATCTTCCGCTTGCGGGAAACAGCCACTCATACCAATCACGGCAATCGGCTCATTGTTAGGCGTATTACTTCTGCTTTTGCTGATATCGTTCCTCAGCGCTGCCATTGCAATGTGTTTTTGCTGGTGCTGAGACTCCGAATGGCTCTGTACGGCTTTCGTTGTCGTTGCCGTCAACGGGGGGGCAAACACCGCTTGGTGTTCCCGCGCCAGATAACCCGCCAGCGCTGCAATCGTCGGATACTCAAAAAATATTGTTGGGCTCAAAGCCAAACCATACTTTTTCTGCAATGCACTACTCAATTCCGTCAGTGTGATTGAATTAAAACCAAATTCGTTCAGGGACGCATCACGTTCTAATTCCTCTCGTGCAATCTTCAGTTGCGTCGAGATCACTCCTGTCAACACATGCTCTACCCGCAACTGTAATTCGTTCGTTGCGACTTCCTTCGGCTGGGTAGGTGGTATGTCCTCTGCAGTGGGCAATAGCGGTGCTTCAAAAGCCACTTGCAGATGCTGCAGTATATGGTCTGTCACACCGTA
Source organism: Mycoavidus sp. SF9855 (assembly GCF_024582735.1). Taxonomy (NCBI): domain Bacteria; kingdom Pseudomonadati; phylum Pseudomonadota; class Betaproteobacteria; order Burkholderiales; family Burkholderiaceae; genus Mycoavidus; species Mycoavidus sp. SF9855. Next base: position 375,216 of record NZ_CP102085.1, on the reverse strand, counting down.
CCCTACCATCACATGCGCTGCGTTTTGCATCAGTGTTTGGCATAAAGCAGTAACACCTACGGCACTCGGCATCGCCTCCAGCCCGGTCTCCTGGCGTAGACGCGCTTGAGCTGCCGCCTCTAGCTGCATACCCCCTTCGGCCCATAACGGCCAGCTCACTGACACGGTCAATCCATGACGCAGCTCTTGTTCTACCAAGCCAGCTCGATAGTGTGCATAGGCATCTAAAAAGCTATTGCCTACTGCATAATCTACCTGACCTATATTGCCCCATACCCCTGTCATCGAGGAGCACAGCACTAACCAATCCAGTTCTATTTCTCGTGTCGCTTCATCCAAGGCCGCCAAGCCTGCCACCTTCGGTGCTAGCACTTGCCGTAGGGTTTCGCTGGTTTTCTGGGCTAAGAGGCCATCGCGCAACACGCCAGCGCTATGGATGACGCCATTTAATTGCTCATACTGCGCTACGATTTCTCGCACTAAGGCAGCCACGGCCACAGCATCGCTCACATCCACTGCCCGATACACAACCCGCGCACCTAGCTTTTGTAATTCCTGCAGTATGGGTTCTTGAGCTGATTTCAACGCACTGCGCCCAGTGAGCACCAGCAGTGGGCGGTATACCTGCTGGGCGATCGCCCGTGCAAACACTTGCCCTAAACCGCCCAAACCACCTGTGATCAAATACACACCCTCGTTGCGACAGGGAAGTATCGACGACGCTTCACTTTCCCATGGCGCAAAATCCCAGACTTCTCGTTGCCCATCGATATAGCGCACCATCGGTGCAGGGGACGCCACTTCGGCACGCAGCAGTTGCGCCAATATTGGCATCGATATCCCCATCTCTACGGCTACCACCTGGCATACCAACAGTGGACATTCCTTCTGTGCACTGCGTAGTAAGCCGCCCAAACCCTGTAGCACGGCACCTTCACCTGCACTCGGAACCACCAGTTGTAATAACCGTGTCCTGCCTAAATGGGTAGCGATCCCCTGCTGTATCCAATCCAACAGCTGCGTCGCATACGCTGTATAACGTTGTGCCAGAGTACCTGTTGCGGTCAAGCGCACACACTGCGCTGCTGGCACTACGGCAGCAAGTTCAGCAACTGCCTTTGAATCATCATTGCTGACCTCGCATAGCAAAATTCCGTGCTCTCCATACACAGGAACTGTTGTGGTTCGTGCGATAGCTTGTGTTTTCCATTGCGTCGTCAGTAGGACAGCCTCGGGCTGAGTCATTACAGGCTCGATCTCTACATGCTCAGTATTACGCCGGACTACTGTTTGTGGCACCCAATACCGTTCCTTCGCAAATGGATAGGTTGGAAGGCTGATTCGGCGCGGATTCGTTTGACCATATAACTGCTTCCACTCTATCTCCAGCCCTTGCACCCACAACTGCGCTAGCTTGCTAAGCTTACCTTTAGCGATCCAAACTTCGATCGCCTTTCGTATCTCTTCGTCGTCGAGTAACGCGATTGTTTCCTTGCTACGCTTGAGCTCTCCTTGATAAATATTTTCTTGGGTCGCCTCACCTTGCCCGTAGCGTAACAACCGCTCCTTGAGATCATTGATGGATTGCACCACGAGCGCCAATCGCACCCCAAGCGCCTCACGCCCCACCTGAAGCGTATAGGCTAGATCGACTACATTCGTCTCAGCATGGTTTTCCAAGTAAGCCAGCAAGTGTTGCGCTTGATTTTGCAACCGCGCCTCGTTTTTGGCTGACAGTACCACTACCACAGGCCCATTCACCGCCATTGGCACTCTCTGAGGCTCAATATATTCTTCAACGATGACATGCGCATTCACTCCACCAAAGCCAAACGAACTAACTCCGGCGCGACGTGGCAATGCCTGCTCTTGACGATCTCGTAAGGCTTCCCACGGGCGTGTTTGTTGCACTACATAGAATGGGCTGTTGTCTAAGGCAAGCAGAGGATTCAGTTTTTCACAATGTAAGCTTTTGACCAAGGTCCGGTGCTGCAACTGCAACAACACTTTAATCAGGCCCACCACACCAGCAGCAAGCTCCAGATGTCCGATATTGCTCTTCACTGAACCCAAACCACAACTTTGTGCTGAGAGCCCGGGAGCCAGTTCTGCAAATGCGCTCTTAAGGCCCTGCACCTCAATCGGGTCCCCTAATGAGGTCCCCGTACCATGCGCTTCGATATAGCTCACGGTCTCAGGCGCCACCTCTGCTTGTTGAAGTGCAGCCTTGATCAGATCCGCTTGTGCTCGTGGATTTGGCGCTGTCAATGAATTGGCTCGCCCACCATGGTTGATCGCACTGCCTTTAAGCAGGCCGTAGATATGGTCCCCATCTCGCTGAGCTGCTGATAGCGGCTTGAGGAACACCATGCCTGCCCCCTCCCCGCGCACATAGCCATTGGCTTGTGCCGAAAAGGTCTTGCAACGCCCATCTGGGCTCAGCATGCCCGCCTGAGTAAAACTCTCGTGCAGTTCCATCGACAGCAGTGTGTTGACCCCACCTACCACTGCCTGATCACACTGCCCGCTGCGCAGCAGTTCCAGCGCTCGGTGCACGGCAACCAGTGAACTCGAGCACGCTGTATCGATTGGCTCACTTGGACCATGCCAATTTAACCAGTGGCTCATCCGATTCGGACCCATTGCCACCCATATTCCAGGTGCGCTGTACCCCGCCACTGTCTCGCCAGCCTGCGCCAGTAACTGTCCATAACCCGTGCCAGCAGTTCCCACCAATAACGCTGTATTACTGCCCGACAGGCTACGCACTGAGTAGCCTGCATCCTCGATTACGCGATACACATAGAGCATCAACAGCCGCTGCTGTGGATCCATCGCTTGTGCTTCGCGCGGCGAAATGCCAAAAAAGAGCGGATCAAATTCATCAATGCTTTCAATCACGCCAGCATGGCGAATCGACGGTGCCGGCCCACGGTCCCACCGGTTGCCTGACAATACCCCAATGCTATCCTGCTCAGATAATAGATTTGCCCACAGCGTATCGATATCCTCCGCTTGCGGGAAACAGCCGCTCATGCCAATCACGGCAATCGGCTCATGCTTGAGCGTATTGCCCTCGCTGATATCATTTCGCGGTATTGCTGCTGCATTAGGTCTTTGCCGACGCCGAGAAGTGGGAAGAAATGGGGAGGAAACAGCTGTATCTTCTGAATGGTTCTGAACTGCTTTCGTCGTTGTTGCCGTGAATGCAGGAGCAAACACCGCTTGATGTTCCCGCGCCAGATAACCCGCCAACGCGGCAATCGTCGAATGCTCAAAAAATATCGTTGGACTCAAGGCCAAACCGTACTTTTGATGCAATGTATCGCCTAATTCCGTCAGCGTGATCGAATCAAAACCAAATTCGTTCAATGGCGTATCGTGGTCCAACTCTTCTCGCGCAATCTTTAGTTGCACCGAGACTAAACCGGTCAACACATGTTCTATCTGCGACTGTAATTCGTCCGCTGAGACCTCTCTTAACTTAGTGTCCAGCACCTCCGCTGCAGCAAGTGATACCGGCGCTTCAAAAGTATCTCGTAAGTATTGCAGTATGTGGCTTGCAATGCCGTATCCCACTACTACATGCGCTACATTCTGCATCAGTGCCTGGCATAAAGCAGCTACACCGGCAGCATTTGGCATTGCCTCCAGCCCGGTCTCTTTGCGTAGCCGCTCTTGAGCTGCCGCGTCGAGCTGCATACCCCCTTCGGCCCACAACGGCCAACTCACTGATACGGTCAGTCCATAGCGTTGTCCTTGCTCCACCAAACCAGTTCGATAGTGTGCGTAGGCATCTAAAAAGCTATTGCCTACTGCATAATCTGCCTGCCCTATATTGCCCCATACCCCCATCACGGATGAGCACAGTACCAGCCAGTCCAGCGTTACACCTTTTGTCGCCTCATCTAAGGCAACAAGACCTGCTACCTTCGGCACTAGCACTTGTTGCAAAGTCTCGCTACTCTTCTGTGCCAACAGGCCATCGTACAACACCCCAGCGCTATGGATGACGCCGTTTAATTGCCCATACTGCGCCACTATTTCTCGCACTAAGGCAGCCACGGCCACAGCGTTGCTCACGTCTATTGCCCGATATACGACCTGCGCGCCCATCGTCTGCAGCTCTTGCAGCACTGGCTCTTGTGCCGACTTTAACGCGCTGCGTCCAGACAGCACCAACACGGGCTGACGCACTTGCTGCGTGATCGCCCTCGCAAACACTTGTCCGAGTCCACCTAACCCCCCTGTGATTAAGTAGACCCCCTTGTCGCGCCACGGTAGCATCGTCTCTTCAACCGCCGGCGCCAATGGCACAAAACCCAATACCTCTCGTTTTCCTTCAACATAGCGGACCATCGGCGCAGGAGAGGCGCTTTCGGCTTGTAGATATTGTGCCAATAGCGGTATCGATATCTCGCTCTCTACAGCTACCACCTGGCACGTCAACAGCGGATATTCTCGCTGTGCGCTGCGCAATAAACCGCCCAGACCCTGCAGTACCATGCTTTCATCTTTGATAAAAACAAGCAGTTGTAGCAACAACGCCTTGCCCGGATAGACTGCGACTTCTTTCTGTATCCATTCCAGCAACTGCACCGCATAGCTTGTATAGCGCTGCGCTAAAGTGCCGCTCCCTATCAACCCTACACACTGTGCTGCAGGCATGGCTGCAGCAAGTTCAGCGATCCTCCCCGACTGATCTTCGCTCATCTCACACAATAATATGCCATGCCTCTGATAGATCGGCGCGACTGTTGGCTGAACAGTAGTTTGCGCCGTCCATTGCGGCGCAAATAGAACAGCCTGAGGGGGAATGACCGCTTGCTCAGTTGCCTCGTGCAAAGGCCGAGTACTGAAACCATTTAGGCGCAACGCCACCCGCCCGCTTGCATCGACGATGTCAACATTGAGCTTACGTATAGTCACGCTATCGCCAGTTTGCGGCTGTACTATCACCCACGCCGACGTTGGCACTTCGCCCCATTGTTGCACCTGCTCCACGGCGAATGGCAGCGCCAAGGACGCATCGGCCGCGCCTGGCGCAAATCCCACGCATAACTGCAGCGCTCCATCTAGCATATTCGGCGCCCACGCATAGCCAGCGGGCCACGCCGCAGTTGAATGCAAGGCACCTACTGCGATGTGACGGCCTAGTTGCAATTCGTGGAGAACCTGGAAGCTTAGGCCGTAATTGAACCCCAGTTGGGCAAACCGCGCATAACACACCTCACCTGTCAACGTCTGCTCACACTGTTCCCGCACCGCTTTCAGATCTATCCGCGGCGCTTCACCTACCTCAGTCAGTTGAGCCCAACCCCGGCTGTAGACCACCCTTTTGTCCCCACTACCGCTATAAATCTCGAAATGGATACGGGCGTCTTCCTCTTCCTCCAAACCAATATGCACCTCTTGTGGCTCTCGCACCACCAAGCGTCGCAACCAGGTAACCTCCTGCAATAAGACCGAAGACTCGGCCATGTCGGCCTTATCCTCGCTAGCCAACATCACCGCTGCACGTGCCCATTCCAGTTGAGCCGCCCCGGGCACAATCCGTTCACCTTGCACGACATGATCACGCAGGAAAAATTCCTCGCCAGTGAGTGTTGTACTAAAACACTGCTGGCGTAAGGAGGACGTGTTTCGGTGGACCAGCGGATGCAACTGACGTTCTGAGCCTTCCGGCACTGCCGTTTGCGGCACCCAGTACCGCTCCTTAGCAAACGGATAGGTTGGAAGACTGATCCGCTGCGGTTTCATTTGACCGTATATCTGCGCCCACTCTACCTCTAGCCCCTGCGCCCAAAACTGAGCCAGCTTGTCAAGATGGCTCAGTGCCAGCGATGCTTCGATGAGCTTTTGAGAATCCTCGTTGGCTCGCTCCGCCAATGCCTCTTGGCTGCGCTTGAGCTCGCCCTGATAGGTGTTTTCTTGCAGCGCTTCGTCTTGCATGTAACACAACAATCGCTCTTTCAGTTCATTGATGGACCTCACCACGAGCGCCAATCGAACGCCCAGCGCCTCGCGTCCCACTTGTAGGGTGTACGCTAATTCGACTAAATTTGTCTGAGCACGGTGTTCCAAGTACGACAGCAACTGCTGTGCTTGGTCCCGCAGCCGCTCTTCATTTTTTGCCGATAGCACTACTACCACGGGCCCAATCACCTCTGTCGGTGCCTTCTGAGGCCCAACGTATTCTTCAACGATGACATGCGCATTGGTACCGCTAAAGCCAAATGAGCTGACTCCCGCGCGTTTGAGCCCGGCCGGCCACGCCTGGGTGTGTGCGACGACCTGCACTGACAAGCGCTCCCAAGGAATATGCGGGTTTGGGGTCACAAAATGCAATTGCGCTGGAATCACGTCTTGCTGCATTGACAGAACAGTCTTAATCAACCCAGCAATGCCTGCCGCTGCTTCTAGATGGCCCATCACGCTTTTGAGTGAGCCGATCAAAAGAGGCTGATCATCTGGCCGCCCAGTCCCAAGCACTTGGGCAGCGGCCATCACCTCGATTGGATCGCCTAACTTGGTGCCCGTACCATGCGCCTCTAGGTAGCCGATCTCGTGCGGTGCTAATTCTGCCTGAGCTAACGCCGCTTCGATCACCGCCTGCTGAGACAACTGGTTCGGAGCGGTTAAGCCGCTGCTGCTGCCATCCTGATTGATGGCACTGCCCCGAATCACCGCGATGATCGGGTCCCCATCAGCTTGCGCATCGGATAAGCGTTTTAAAATCACTGCCGCGCAACCTTCTCCTCGCACATATCCATTCGCTAAGGCATCAAACGTTTTGCACCGCCCATCTGGCGAGAGCATGCCTGCTTGCTCGTATGCCAGGAACCGCTTCTCGTCAAGCAACAAATTGACCCCGGCAGCCAGGGCCAGGTTGCATTCTCCACCTAACAGACTGCGGCATGCCGTGTGCACAGCGACCAGCGATGAGCTGCAAGCAGTATCAATACTGAGTGCGGGCCCCTGCCAATCGAAGAAATACGACAGCCGACCTGCCGCCACCGAACATGCGTTACCGGTAGCAAAGTGAGCATTGATATCCGCTTTGCGCCCATTTGACGCAATCACATCTTCATAGTCACTGCTCATCATGCCTACGAAAACTCCACTGCGCGTCCCACGCAGCATCGCTGGCGCGATCGCGGCGGATTCCAGCGCTTCCCAAGCGACCTCTAACAACAAACGTTGCTGTGGATCCAATAATTCCGCCTCACGTGGCGAAATACGAAAGAATCCCGCATCGAAGCAATCCACGTCGTCCAGAAAACCTCCTTGCCAACGACATGGCTCAGCTCGATTTCCCCACAGTAAGCGCCGGTTAGCCGGCAAAGCACCCACCTCATCACGCGCTGCCAGCAATTCTTGCCAGAGCTGGGCTGGGTTGTTCGCTTTATGTGGGAGGCGGCAGGCTAACCCAATGATCGCGACTGCTTCATGCTGGTGGGTGGATTTCTGCTGTGGGCCATTATTCGCTGACGCATAGTCCGCATGTGCTGGAGCTACGCTTGCCTCCAGCGTTGGAGCAGCGATTGTCTGCGGCATTGGCTGTTGAACGGTAGCTTGGGCCATAAAATACCCAATGACTGCTTCAGACGTTCCATAGCTAAAGAAAAACGTCGAGGGCAATGATTCTCCCAGACGAGTACTCAGCTGTCTTCTTAATTCAAGCAGTTCCAGTGAACTGAGCCCCATCTCCATCAGAGGCGTTTGGGGATCATAGGCTGCGGCCCGTTGACTGCCCAGTATCTCTATCACCGTGCTGTGCACGATTGGTTCAACCTGATCGGCGGCTAGCTTAGTATGCGGGGCAGACACAGCTTGCGGCCTTTCAGGTTTTGCGATGGCCTTCTGCTCAGCGTGCAAGCCGTATTCGATTAAAACCCCGGCCTCCTCGTTATCTATGTCTCCCGGCCTAAACCCAGGCAGCACTTCGCGTATCACCGCACCATGCGAAGCATGGAAATGCAACATTGGATCGACCAAATGGCCTTGTTCGTCGCGTAACTGAATATACTGATCAAGGCTGTATGTGGCTCGATGCTGCCTATAATTATCGCAGCGCGTGACACCCATAATAGCCTCTACCCCATCAAGCAGGGGGCCATAGATCCGCATCAAGTCAATGAGCGCATCACTAAACCCTCGCCCATACATCTCGGGGGCAACAAATAACCCTAAAAGTTGCAAATAGCTGCCTTCTGGTCGATATAAACGCCCAACTTCGGCGTAGTTTATGCTGCGTAATGCTTCGATAGAGTCAATGCGCTGCGCATACAAAACAGCCGCAATTTGGCCGTCAAACTCCAGGACCATTTGCTCCCGGGGACAATCGCTCACTCGCCGCTTTATTTCCGCTGTAGAGATACGCATCGCACTTGGCTGGCACATCTGATTCAGTTGCTTCAGGCGAGATAGATCGGCTCGTACTGGATGACGAATTGTGTAAGGCTGAGGGACCAAACAATGCAAAGAGATCCGCTTCTCAGGAAAAGTACGTGACAGACCAGGCTTAGGAAATAGGCCAACTTCAGCCGCCGCCATTAAAAAAGCCGAAGCATCGGCTAATTGCTGACCAGAAAATGCTTTAAAGGGGACTTTACTGCCATCGCGTGCAATGTACACGCCCGTATAATCTAATCCCCCTCGTCGCTGAACCACCGTCTCACCTTCTTCTGGCAAAAAAAGGCCATGATCGTCTAAAGACGAACTCACGTGCGAAATGCTTTCTGGATTCTGAATGCCCAGATCGGCTAAATCAGTGATCAGTTGCTGCGGGTCTTTAAAATCTCCCTGCGCTATCATGAGATCTAGCATAGTGACATCCCCTAAAACTTTATATCTTGATGAATCGTTACCGCATAAGTGGCAGTTCAGCCAGGTCAATCTAGTGCTTTTTTAATTTGCTTAGATGGGCTGAACACTGCTGAGCTCGAAATATCCGTTATAACCTTCCAGATAGATCGCAGCCCGGTGTCCAAAAAGCATCATGGTCTTGGTCTTTGTTGCCACAGGGCCTTTATGAGAGGCAGTTTTGACTTGGGTGCCAACCGGATAATTGCGGTTCCATTCACTAATTTTCTGGTGCAGTGCGGCGAGTCTCTGCGCACGGTCGTTATTCGGCGCAAACGGCTGTTCAATAGTGGAAATTGGGGCGGATGCGTAATCTGAGCGGTTAAATTGATGCTAATGCGATTAGCCTGGTAACGGCTAGCATCAACATTTGAAATAACCGGAATCGAAGGTGCCGGAAAAGTAAATTTTTTCAGGTAAGCTTCAAATTTTTGTTTGACTGCTTCCATATAACGAGAATGAAAGGCACCACTGGTATTCAGGGGTACGTAACGGACGTCGCGACTCTCAAAAAACGTGGCTGCACGGATAATGCTTTCTTTCAAACCAGAGAGAATGATTTGTGTTGGTGAATTGAGATTGGCGATATCGATGTCTATGAGGCCATGGGTTTGTAGCATTTCCCTAATAGCCATTTCGGTGAGCCCAATGACGGCAGTCATGGTTCCCTCAGGGGCCATGCTCATTAATTCCCCTCATTTTTTTACCAGCCTGAGACCATCTTCGAAACTTATCGCGCCTGAGGCTTGTAGTGCATTGAATTCCCCTAGGCTATGTCCCACCAAATGATTAGCTCTGGCCTCCGTCTCGTGACTGCGTTGTTGGTAAGAAAGCGCATTAACAACATATAACGCCGGTTGCGTATAACGAGTGTCATTGAGCTGCTTATGTGAATCTTTGGCGCACAAATCTTGGATTGAGTAACCGAGAATCTCGCTAGCGGTTGTTGTCAACTCTGGAAAAACAGCAAATAGCTTGTCACCCATTCCTTTTGATTGGAAGCCCTGCCCTGGGAACATATAGACACTCATTACAATCCTGCAGAAGATGTTTTTGAGACTGTAAAAAAAACAGCAATCTATTGAGCCGGATAATTTTGCTCGCAAGCCTGCCGTATCGCATGTAAGCATACCTTATACTGGGTAGTTTTAGACTCGAAGGGAATACCTAATTCTTAACCCAAACTAAAATTATTCAATGCAAAAAATGTATGAAATAGAGAAGGTTGCACCTGTAGTACCTACCTCCGAGGCCCAGTGGCTGGGTAGCATGGCTTTTCGCTCATGCTACGGTCTAAAGTATGCCTATGTGGCTGGCGCGATGTACCGCGGTACTGCTTCCACGGATCTTGTCGTGCGATTAGGTCAGGCTGGTCTGCTTGGTTACTTTGGGACTGGCGGTTTGAGCTTGAAGGCGATCGAGTCAGATCATGCTGGCAGCATAATTCGTTCGGCTAAAGGATACGCTAAACGGGGGCAAGGTCAATTTCAGACATTCGAGTGTGCATAAGCGTCGCTCTCTTATAAGAGAGGGTATTTCAATGCTCGCTTACCTTTACCCGTGAATGATGAGAACTCAAAAAAATGTTAAGTGCAATGGTATGAAAGACAGTGAAATGACGTATGTAAATCGCACAATTTTGCCCGGCTATCGAGAAATCAATACAGTATAATATTTGATCGTCTAGGATAGAGTTAGAACCATCACCTCTAATCCGCCTTTTTACACCAAAAAACAGCGCTCACAAAAGTATTCTTTTAGCCAAATTTAATGAAAACTTTATGGAATAAAAAGTCGATCGCCATGTTAGAGGCTGAAGCAGCCTTGGGTGACGACAACGCAGTCAGTGGCAGCTCGCATTATCCAAAACGAGCTTTATCTGGATTCGATTTAACCATGCTCGGTATTGGCTGCATTGTCGGCGCCGGCATTTTTGTATTGACCGGTCATGCAGCGGCAACACATGCTGGGCCAGCGATCATGTTGTCCTTTATTTTGGGGGCAATCGTCTGTGCTTTTTCTGGCCTGTGCTATGCAGAAATGGCTTCAACGGTGCCTGTGGCAGGCAGTGCTTATACGTACGCCTATGCCACCATGGGTGAATTTATCGCCTGGCTCATCGGCTGGGATCTGATCCTTGAATATTGTTTGGGCGCGACTACCGTAGCCATTGGCTGGTCAGGTTATGTCGTAGGATTTCTGCATTCATTAGGCATTCATATTCCTGATGTGTTATCTAGAGCACCGCTCGCCTTCGATAGCGCAACCGGTTGGACACATACTGGCGCACTGATCAACTTGCCTGCCATTCTGGTCGTCGCCCTGATGACACTCCTGCTCATTTTTGGCATTCGAGAGTCGGCACGGGTCAATAGTATTATGGTGGTGGTGAAGGTAGCCATTATTCTCGCCTTTATCGTGGCGGGCTTTGCCTTGGTCGATACCGCAAACTGGATAACGCCCGCTAACCCTAATGGTGATTTCATGCCACCGAATAGCGGCCAAGCAGGAGAGTTTGGTTGGAGCGGTATGCTACGCGGTGCAGCCGTGGTATTTTTTGCTTATATTGGTTTTGATTCGGTTTCCTGTGTTGCGCAGGAAACTAAAAATCCACGCCGTAATCTGCCGCTCGGACTGCTGACTTCGCTCGTCATCTGTACCACACTCTATGTACTGGTCGCTTATGTTCTGACCGGGGTGGTCCGTTATGACCAATTAAGTGTGCCTGATCCAATTGCTGTAGGTATTGATGCGCTGGGTATGCCATGGTTATCGCCACTGGTCAAACTTGGAGCGATTTTTGGGCTGACCTCAGTGCTCTTGGTCTTACTGATGAGCCAACCGCGCATTTTTCAAACGATAGCAAAAGATGGTTTGCTACCAAGCTTTGCTAAGAAAATCCATCCGCGTTTCCATACCCCCTATATCACAACGCTGATTACCGGCGCAGTGGTGATGACGCTAGCTGGCCTACTGCCGATTAATTTAGTGAGTGAATTAGTGAGTATTGGCACGCTATTTGCTTTTCTAATTGTTTGTGTCGGCGTGCTCGTACTGCGCATTACCCAGCCAGAACTCAAACGTGTATTTAAAACCCCAGCCGTTTATCTAGTCGCGCCAGGCGGAGCATTGGCCGCGCTATTTTTAATGGCGGGTTTGCCTGCGGATACCTGGATGCGGCTATTTATCTGGATGGCGTTAGGGCTCATCATTTATTTTAGTTATGGTAAGCGCAATAGTGTCCTGCGTCGCCGTTTGGAAAATAAACCTATAGAGATTGACTCAATCTAAGCCACTATAACGCACGGCAGCCTGTTAAGGCTGCCGTAAATTATTGAAAAGTTCGGATAAGTATTATGCGTTGCGGATGCCAGACCAGCTTGGGGCTAGCGTTGACTCAAAGCCCAGTAAACTGAGTACCCGTCCAACGGTATGGTCAACTATTTCATCAAGCGTAGTGGGCTTATTGTAGAGTGCCGGCAGCGGCGGAAAAATCACGCCACCCATTTCAGTTACTGCCGTCATATTGCGTAGATGCGCCAAATTGAATGGTGCTTCGCGCACGAGTAACAAGAGACGACGGCGCTCTTTCAAAGTCACGTCAGCTGCGCGGGTAATTAAATTATCGGAAAAACCATGAGCAATGCTTGCTAACGTTTTCATTGAACACGGTGCAACAATCATGCCCTCTGTCGCAAATGATCCGCTCGCGATACTGGCACCCACATCACGTATATTATGAACCACATCGGCCAGCGCATTTAGATCAGGTTTGGTCAGTTCTAATTCATGCGTAATGCTCAGCCAGCCTGCGTTGGATACAATCAAATGAGTTTGGACGCCGCCAATACGACGTATTGTTTGGAGAATACGCACGCCATAGAGCGCCCCCGTAGCCCCTGTAATGGCGACGACTAGGCGGCGCGGCGTAGCGTTAGATGCCGTATTAAGCACTCGCTCTATTCAGCTGTGAATAATTGTTGCAATTCACCTGACTGGTACATCTCTACCAGAATGTCCGAACCGCCAACAAATTCGCCATTGACATAGAGTTGCGGAATCGTCGGCCAATCCGAATATTCTTTGATGCCTTGCCGAATTGCTTCGTCGCGTAAGACATCGACTGTATGTAAACGGCTAACACCGCATGCTTTAAGTATCTGTACTGCACGGCCAGAGAAGCCACACATTGGAAATTGTGCGCTACCTTTCATAAAAAGAACCACCGGATGTTCGGTGACAAGTTGTTTGATATGCTGCTGAGTATCCATAGGAAGTGTACTGAATGATAAGTCTAGTAGTAATTTAGTATGATAGCCGATTCTGCAAAGATCAGCGTGATTCGGGTTTGCCGCCAGCAAAAGAATTGCTGATATGTTCTAGCAGAAAATGCTGCACTGTCGGGTAATGCAGTTGATAACCTAATTCTATTTTAAGCCTAATATTCATTAAGCGGCGTGATTCACGCATAAATGACAGCAACCCTGGTTCCAGCAATTGCTGCGCTTGGGCGCTTGATACCCGCGCAGGCCGTGGCAACCCGTGCGCATCCGCCACTAGATCAAAGTAGTCACCTAATTTCATTTGCGTATCATCCACCGCGTGTATAATCCGCTGCGGGCAACCAAGCCGCTTTATCCGCAACACAATCATCGCAAGATCATCAGCATGAATGTGATTGGTATACACGTCTTCTTCGGCATTAAGAGCGAACATGCCTTTTTGTAAGCGCGCAAGCGGTAACCGATTATCGGCATAGATGCCCGGAATGCGAACAATACGCAGTGATAACACAGCGCGCGCGCCTGCTGCACGCAGCTGAGTCTCTGCTGAAATACGCCTGAGCGAGCGTGCATTGGCCGGTTGCGCTGGCCGGGTTTCAGCCACCAGCGCTCCGTCGCAATCACCATAAACGCCGGTTGTGCTGGCATAAACCCATACCGGCGGCGCCAATGAGCGGCCCAAGGCACTCAGCAAGAAGCGCGTGCGCGGGTCACCGTTACCTTGTGGCAAGGGTGGCGCTAACTGCAGCACGGTATCTGCCAAGCCAGCAAGACGCTTTAGACTCGAACGTTGATCAAGGTCACCGACGATAGGCACAATACCCATTGCGCGCAGACTAACGCAACGCTCAGCGTGACGGGTTAGGGCCAACACACGGTAGCGCGGCAACAGTAACTTAGCGCAACGCAAGCCAATATCGCCACAGCCGATAATGAGGATTCGCTTACGCTTAAGTTTGCGGGTTGGAATCATTGTGGCATCATTATATATTCGGGTCTTAGAAATGTTTCGTCACATTCAGTCTTTTTATGGCATTTAATATTACTCTTCGGCCCAGCGGCCGGCAATTTCAAGTAGAACCTAATGAACCCGTGCTCGCAGCAGCCTTACGGCAAGGCATTGGCTTGCCATATGGGTGTAAAAACGGCGCGTGCGGTTCGTGCAAAGGCACGGTGCTGCGCGGTGAAATCGAACAAGCAACGCATTCAGCCTCAGCTTTGTCCAATGACGAAAAATTACGAGGTATGGCGCTTTTTTGTTGCTCGGCGCCCAAATCTGACCTCGAACTTGAAGTGCGTGAAGTAGCTGGCGCAACCGATATGCCTGCTAGAAAACTCCCCTGTCGCGTCAATGCGCTTGAGCGGGTGGCTGATGATGTCATGATTATGCGCTTGCAATTACCGGCGAATCAGCAGTTGCAGTATTTCGCAGGCCAGTATATTGAATTTATTTTAAAAGACGGTAAGCGGCGCAGCTACTCAATTGCCACACCGCCGCATCATGATGGGCCGCTTGAACTACATATTCGCCATATGCCGGGAGGGGTGTTTACTGATCATGTTTTCACCGCTATGAAAGAGCGCGATATGCTGCGCTTCGAGGGGCCGCTGGGGACTTTCTTTTTACGCGAAGAGACCACCCGGCCGATCATTTTACTCGCCTCAGGCACGGGCTTTGCTCCGCTCAAAGCGATCGTCGAGCATATGATATTTAAACGCATCGAGCGACCCGTCACGCTCTATTGGGGCGCACGCCGCAGCCAAGATCTGTATCTGGCCGAACTGGCTCAGCAATGGGCCAATACGCTACCCAATTTTTCTTTTGTACCGGTTTTATCCGAGCCGGCAGCTGAAGACAATTGGCACGGACGAACTGGCTTTGTGCATCAGGCAGTGGTGGCAGATCTGCCCGATTTATCCGCCTATGAAGTCTATGCGTGCGGCGCGCCGGTGATGGTTGAAAGCGCTTTGCGCGATTTCACCGCGCATCATCGTCTACCTCAAGATGCGTTTTACGCCGATGCGTTTACCAGCGAAGTAGATTTGGCGAACCCAGTCGCATAACTCAGTGTTTAATGGAATTTGAAGATGCATTTTAATGACTACCCCACTCGCTCGCTGATGACCATCACTAACCGGCCTGAGCTTGTTTTTACGCGTGGCGAAGGTGCTTGGTTATACGATAGCGAAGGTAAGCGTTATCTCGATTTTATTCAAGGTTGGGCCGTGAACTGCTTAGGCCATAGCCATAAAACAATGATCCACGCGCTCACCACACAAGCGCAAAGCTTAATTAATCCAGGCCCAGCATTTTATAACGCACCCTCGGCGCAACTTGCCGGCTTGCTGACTGATTTTAGCTGCTTTCAGAAAGTATTTTTTGCCAATAGCGGCGCTGAAGCGAATGAGGGCGCAATCAAATTGGCCCGCAAATGGGGGCGTAAATTTAAAAACGGCGCATACGAAATTATCACGTTTAATCATAGCTTCCATGGCCGGACATTGGCGACCATGTCTGCTAGCGGCAAACCCGGCTGGGACACCATGTATGCTCCGCAAGTAGCGGGCTTTCCAAAAGCTGAGCTCAACGATATTGCATCGGTTGCACGTTGCATTCATGACAAGACCGTTGCCATCATGCTAGAGCCCGTGCAGGGTGAAGCCGGCGTGATTGGCGCCACGCGCGAATTTATGCAGCAATTGCGCGCCCTCACGCAAAAACACCATCTGCTGTTAATTGTCGATGAGGTACAAACTGGCTGCGGTCGTACCGGCCAGCTCTTTGCCTACCAATGGTCAGATATTGAACCCGATATCATGACATTAGGTAAAGGCATCGGCGGCGGTGTGCCACTTGCCGCGCTGTTGGCGCGTGATGAAGTCGCTTGTTTCGAGGCTGGCGAACAGGGCGGTACCTATAATGGCAACCCTCTTATGTGCGCCGTAGGCGTTGCTATACTTGAACATATCAGTCAAGCAGATTTTTTGGCTGGCGTGCGCGAACGCGCTGCTTATTTTAGTGACGCCTTGCTGAAATTGTCTAATGAGTATGGTTTTGCCGGCGAACGCGGCGAGGGCCTGCTACGTGCACTATTGCTGGGTAAAGAGATTGGTCATGAAATCGTTGAAAAAGCTCGGGAACTCGAGCCAGCAGGCCTTTTGCTCAATGCACCGCGGCCTAACCTAATACGCTTTATGCCAGCGCTTAATGTCACTAAAGATGAAATTGATTTGATGCTTGTGATGCTACGTAAAGTGCTTGATTCAATTGTTTAAAATAAGATCAGCCAACATCATTTTCCGCCCTTCTAAGCTCTGAGCATAAAGGGCCATTCGTCAGCGCAGCCATTTTATTTCTTGGCGAATCATGCCTGCGCTATATAAATGTCAGATCAAATTAAATATAGACCCAAAGTGATAGGGCAAACACGTTTAAGTTCAATGCAAAATCTTCGCTAAAAATTCCTTTGCGCGCTCTGATTTTGGGTGTTCAAAGAATTCTTCTTTAGGCACATCTTCAACAATAGCGCCCTTGTCCATAAAGATCACGCGGTGGGCAACTTTTTTGGCAAACCCCATTTCGTGCGTGACGCACATCATGGTCATCCCTTCACGTGCAAGCTCAACCATCACATCAAGCACCTCATTGATCATCTCTGGATCAAGCGCGGAAGTCGGTTCATCAAACAACATCGCAATGGGGTCCATGGAGAGCGCACGAGCAATCGCCACCCGCTGTTGCTGACCACCCGATAGCTGTCCCGGATATTTATCCGCATGTGCGCTCAGGCCAACTCGCTGCAGCAACTTGATGCCTTTTGCCCTAGCCTCCTCTGCACTGCGGCCGAGCACCTTAACCTGTGCCAGCGTTAGATTCTCCGTGATCGATAAATGTGGAAACAGTTCAAAATGCTGAAAAACCATGCCGACTTTGGCCCGTAGTTTAGACAAATTGGTTTCCTTGGCCCTCACTGACTGACCATCAAGCCAAATCTCACCTTGTTGGAATGGCTCAAGGCCATTAACCGTTTTAATCAAGGTCGATTTGCCAGAGCCAGAGGGTCCGCATACCACCACGACCTCGCCCTGCTTCACTTCAGTACTACAATCAGTTAGCACCTGAAATGGGCCATACCATTTAGAAACGCTTTTAAGAGAAATCATCTTGCATACCTTTTTTGAAAACGCCCGACGAGAGTGGAGGCAAACAAGCAAATAACAAAATAACATGCCCCCGCAAAGAGCACCATCTCAACCAGTTGCCCATCGCGTTCACCAATATTGGTCGCCGTGCGGAAAAAATCTGCCAGGCCGATGACATAGACCAAAGCCGTATCCTGAAAGAGTACAATGCCCTGCGTTAAGAGTAACGGCACCATGGCACGAAAAGCCTGGGGCAAAACCACTAGACGCATCGATTGCATATAGGTCATACCGAGCGCATTAGCCGCATAGACCTGCCCACGCGGGACACTCTGAATGCCCGCGCGAATGATTTCCGAATAATAAGCCGCCTCAAACAAAGAAAATGCAATAATTGCTGAAGCAAAGCGGATATCGATATCAGGCGGCAAATCAAGCAAAGATTTGAGCAATTGCGGCACCAATAGAAAAAACCATAAAAGCACCATCACTAACGGAATCGAGCGGAAAATCGTCACGTATAGTTGCGCAAACCAAGCAAGCGGCTTGATTGATGAAAGTCTCAATAACGCCAGGATGGCTCCCCAAACAATGCCAACAATAACAGCTGCGACTGTGATTTGGACTGTGATGAGCATGCCCTGCGCTAAGGTAGGCAGAGAAGATGCAATTCCGCTCCAATTAAATTGATACATTATTTCCCTCCAATTTGACCTGGCAACCTGGAGGTCCTTTCAACCCAATGCATAAAAAGCATTACGGTCGCATTAATCAGAGCATAAGAAGCGGTCACTACAATGAAAGACTCGTAGGTATGCGCTGTATAATCACTGAGTTGGCGCGCTTGTGCGGAAAGTTCGAGTAAACCAATGGTGGCAGCAACCGCTGAATTCTTAAAAATATTCAAAAATTCAGACGTTAAAGGCGGCACAATAATTCGATACGCATTCGGTACTAAAACATAGCGATAGGTTTGCGGCAGTGTAAACCCGAGCGCGAGGGCAGCATTTTTTTGGCCGGGCGGCAGGGCATGAATACCTGTTCTCACCTGCTCGCAAATCCGCGCGCCGGTAAATAAGCCAAGGCAAATCACAGCTGATGAAAAAAATTGCACCGTGGGCGGCAATCCTTTGAACCAAGCGCCCAGTGACGGAGGCACAAGCTCTGGCAGCACAAAATACCAGATAAAAAATTGCACAAGCAAGGGGATGTTGCGAAACACCGCGACATAAATAGCGCCGCTGCTTGCTAACCATTTATTGGGTAACGTGCGCAATATGCCAAATAGGGAGCCAGCGATAAGCGCGATGATCCAGGCCGCTAAAGAGAGCGTAACAGTGACCTTCAGTCCATCAATGAACCAACCGAGATACGTCGTTAGCTCGCCGGTGGACACAGCACTTAGCAAAATGCCCCAATTCCATTGATAACTCATAACCCTTAGATTGCTATAGAAACAGTACTTTAAGACAGTTCTTTTCCTGTTTCATACTATCCAGGCCTAACTTTCCCAGCTGCGTCCGAGGCCCTCTCGAACGCAGCACCACCATTGCTGGTAAGTCTCATAACGGGTAGGGCAGTGATGGTTGCCAGCCACTATACGAACAAACTGGCTTAACCTTTCGCCTGATCATTCGGACTCTTGAACAATGCTTTGAGTTCTTCGCTTTGCGGGAAGTTCAAATTTAGATTACGAGGAGGAATGGGTTTTTGAAACCATTTTTGATAAATCTTAATAGCTTCGCCTGAAGTTTGCAGTTTAGCAATGGTGTCATCAACCAACTTTTTGAATGCCGGGTCATTTTTGCGCAACATACAACCATAGGCTTCTTGTGATTGCGGCGTACCCACAATCACAAACCTGCTAGGGTCTTTTGCTTTAGCACGCTCTCCTGCAAGTAACGCATCATCCATCATAAACGCTACCGCACGGCCTGTTTCTAACATCAAGAACGCCTCGCTATGATCTTTTGCGCTAATGATCTTCAGGCCGAGCTTCTTTGCTTGATTCATTGCGCGCAAAATGCGTTCAGATGTAGTACCCGCTGTGGTCGCTACCGTCTTACCCTGCAAATCAGCAAAATCCTTGACACCTGAATCAACACGTGTGAGCAGCCGCGTGTTGACGACAAAAATCGTGTTGGAAAATGCAGCTTGCTGCTGCCGCGCAAGATTGTTTGTGGTGGAACCGCATTCAAGGTCAATCGTACCGTTTTGCAGCAATGGAATCCGGTTTTGAGACGTGATCGACGTGAGTTTCACATCTAGATGCGGTTTATTAAGCTCTTGCTCAATTGCCTTAACAATCTGCATCGCGTATTCGTGTGCATAGCCCACCACCCGCTGGTTCTCAGCATAATAGGAAAAAGGAATGGACGATTCCCTGTGCCCCAATGAAACCGTGCCCGTATCCCTAATTTTTTGCAAAGTGCCCGTCGTACTAGCACTCTGCGCCTGTGCATAAGAGAACGTTAGCGTACCTGCCGCCACACCTGCCGTCATCAATGCCGTTACTATTTTTTTAAACTTCATACTAAGTCCCCCTTCTGAAAAATAGATTATATATCCCAAATGGTTTATTTATAAAGTAAAAAGTTTAAATATATCTCAAGGATACAGTCCACGCATCTCCCTGGCCATTAAAATTCTTGTACATGCAACAATATAAGCCGCTGTACGCACCGAGACCTTGTGTTCAAGCGCAACTTGCCATATAGATGCGAACGCTTCACGCATCACGCGCTCAAGACGGTGATTAATTTCGTCTTCGCTCCAAAAAAAACTGGAGAAATCCTGCACCCATTCAAAGTATGAAACGGTCACCCCACCTGCATTTGCGATAACGTCAGGAATCACAAGAATGCCATGCTCGTTCAGAATATCGTCAGCCAATGGTGTCGTTGGCCCATTTGCGCCTTCGACCACAATCTTAGTGCGAATCCGTGGTGCATTTTTTTCAGTGATTTGCCCTTCTAGTGCAGCCGGAATCAAAATATCGGTTTCAAGCCCCCAAAACTCATCCGCAGCTAGCGGCTCGGCGCCTGTGAAACCCACAATGCCGCCCGTTTGAGCAACGTGCTCAAACAATTTAAGCACTTCAATCCCAGCTGACCGGTAAAGAGTGCCCGTATGATCTTGTACTGCTACGATTTTGGCGCCCGCGTCAGAAAAAAGCCGCGCAGCAATCCCGCCAACGTTACCAAAACCTTGAATTGCAATCCGTGCTCCAGCGATGTCCAAACCAATTTGGCGCGCACTCTCGCAGGCTACGACGAAAACCCCGCGGGCAGTCGCTTCTTTACGTCCAAGACTGCCGCCTAGCGCAATCGGCTTGCCCGTTACCACACCCGTTGCGGTACGTCCTTGATTCATCGAATACGTATCCATCATCCATGCCATCACTTGCTCATTAGTGTTGACATCAGGCGCTGGAATATCCGTGTTAGGACCAATAATGAAATTGATTTCACTGGTGTAGCGACGGGTCATCCGCTCGAGTTCACCGCGTGAAAGTCTCCGCGGATCAACCCGGATTCCGCCTTTTGCGCCACCGTATGGGACATTCACTGCCGCATTCTTGATCGACATCCAGGCAGACAGCGCCATCACTTCAGATAGCGTCACGTCTTGGTGGTAGCGTAACCCGCCCTTGCCAGGACCTCTTGAAGTATTGTGCTGCACGCGATACCCTTCAAAATGGGCAACGGTGCCATTATCAAGCTCGATAGGCACATCAACGATCAGCGCGCGCTTAGGTCGCTTAAGAGTTTCGATCCAGCGCGACAATGAGCCTAGATAAGGTGTAACGCGGTCAATCTGTTGTAAATAAGTGCCCCATGGGCCAAGTTCATCTTGCTGAAGGTAAGATGGTAATACATGATGTTGCGACATAAACTTCCTTAATCCCCGGAAAAAAGTTGCGCGCTGGTTAAAAAAAAGTTTATAAACCTTGCGCTTTAGTTGCGGCTTACGCTCAAAATTTTGATATTGTCTCAGAATGATTGACTATTTATCCAAAGTACGCGAAAACTAAGTCCGAAAACTGAAACATTAGTGTAAATAACAACGGAAATAAAACATGCATTCACTCCCTCACCTCCCACATGGCAAAACCCTCGCTTTACGCGTGGTGCCACAATCTTCTAACGCGACTATACATGGTGACGTATTCGGCAGCTGGATTATGGAGCAAGTGAATATTGCCGGCTCGATTCCAGCGACGCGCCGCGCACAAGGCCAGGTGGTCACTGTGGCCATCAATTCCTTGGTTTTTAAGCAACCGGTGTTTGTTGACGATTTGCTTAGCTTTTACGCAGACATCGCCAAAACTGGCAACACCTCGGTCACGGTATCGGTCGAAGTGTACGCGCAGCGGCCCAATTTTGCGGAAGAGATTTTCAAAGTAGCAGAAGCTACGCTCATCTATGTCGCCACAGATAGCGACCGCCGACCGCGCGCATTGCCAGCACCAAATTGAGTGCATCACAAGCTCACTCGAGCTTGTGATGCACTCAATCCACTCAAACTCGCTCGAGAATGCCCGCGGCGCCCATGCCCGCGCCCACGCACATGGTGACCATACCGTATTTAAGGGAGTGTCGGCGCAGTGCATGCACAACTGTGGTAGCGCGAATTGCACCCGTGGCGCCCAATGGATGACCTAACGCTATCGCCCCGCCGAGTGGATTCACTTTTTTAGGATCAAGCTTAAGCTCCTCTATGACGGCCAGCGATTGTGCAGCAAATGCCTCGTTCAACTCAATCCAGTCGAGTTGGTCCTGCTTAAGCCCTGCTGCTTTTAAAGCAGCCGGAATGGCTTCTCTCGGGCCGATCCCCATAATCTCGGGCGGTACGCCCCGCACCGCAAAACTCACAAAACGCGCCAGCGGAGTGAGATTGAATTGCTTAAGTATTTTTTCCGAAACCACCAGCAGCGCAGCAGCGCCATCTGACATTTGCGAGCTATTTCCAGCCGTGACTGAACCACCATTCGCAAACACGGGTTTCAGCTTAGCAAGCGCCTCCAGCGAAGTATCGGCACGAGGTCCCTCATCCTGCGACGTGAGTTGCTTTCTTAAATCAAGCTCGCGCCGATTAAGGTCTGGGAAACGCTCGATCACCTCAAACGGCGCCACTTCGTCATTGAATTCGCCGGTAGCTTGCGCCTGCAATGCTTTTTGATGAGAGGCAAATGAAAAAAGGTCCTGCGCATCGCGTTTAATGTTCCAGCGTTGCGCCACTCTTTCAGCCGTCAAGCCCATGCCGTACGCCAGTCCAAGATGTTCATCTCGTTCAAAGATATGCGGCGAAACGGATGGAGTATTGCCCATCATCGGCACCATGCTCATCGATTCCACACCGCCGGCAATCAATGCATCCGCCTCACCGACGCGGATGCGATCTGCGGCCATGGCAAGTGCAGTTACGCCAGAAGCACAATAACGGTTCACCGTTACACCTCCTACACTGACTGGCAACCCTGCCAACAATGCGCTGACACGCGCGATATTCAGCCCTTGTTCAGCTTCTGGAAACGCACAGCCAATCATCACATCTTCAATGACGTGTAGATCAAGCTCGGGTACTTGCGCCACCACCGCTCGTATGGCGTGAATCAATAATTCTTCTGGCCGCGTATTCCTGAATGTTCCACGCGGCGCTTTGCCAATGGGTGTACGGTTAGCCGCAACGATATAGGCGTCTTGCACTTGTTTATTCATTTTTTTCGCTCCATCAATTACGCACAGGCTTACCCGTTTGCAGCATCCCTATAATCCGTTCTTGTGTCTTCTTCATGTCCAGTAATTCGACAAAAGCCGCGCGCTCAAGTTTAAGCAACCACGCTTCATCAACCAAACTTCCCATTTCGACCTCCCCGCCGCACAGCACTTCAGCAATTTTGCTGCTAATTAAGAAATCATGAACTGAAATAAAACCGCCATCGCGCAGATTCACCAGTTGCGCTTTAATCGTGGCAATCCCGGCTCGCCCCGCCACAGCAATGGCATGTACCGGCAAAGGCGCGCGCCAGCCCGCGTTTGCCAATGCGCGCGCTTCGCTAAGAGCTGTTGCCAGCAATTCGTGCAGATTAAATACAATCGTATCTGACGGCAACAGATAGCCAAACTCAATAGCTTCGAGTGCTGAGCTAGAGACCTTTGCCCGCGCAATATTCTCAAAAGGTTTAACTAGAAATTCAAGCAAATTTCTCTGGCCCAAGCGCCGAGCCGTTTCAGCTGCACGCAACGCCCCTTCTTTCAAGCCTCCTCCCGCAGGCAGCAAGCCAACCCCTACCTCCACCAGACCGATATAGCTTTCAAAATAGGCCACCCGCTTGGCGCTATGCATGACCAGTTCACACCCCCCGCCCAGGGCAATTCCTGCGATTGCTGGGACCACCGGCACAGCTGCATATTTCACACGCTGCATGGTTTGTTGGAACTGAGCAACGAAAGGTTCAATTTTTTTTGCTCCTCCCGCCATCAATGATGGTACCAACCCTTCCAAATTTGCCCCAGCTGAGAACGGCCCCGCTTGCAGTGCAGAGGGCTGCCAAACCACCAGACCGCGATGGTTTTGTTCGGCGAGCTCAATGGCTTGTACTATGCCATCTAAGACGGCTGGGCCAATTGTATTCATCTTGCTCTTAAACGAAACAATCGCGATATCATCCTGACCGGCACGTGCGTCAACCCATATACGCACCGCTTCATTTTCATGCAACGTTTTGCCAGCCGTGCGCGGATCGGCCGCAACCTCTCCGTTTAAGGGCGCGCGAAATACCTGTTTGGTATAGACTGCGAGCGCGCTACGTGGCACAAATGTACGTGCTTTAGGCGACCATGAGCCGGCTGTGTTATGCACGCCACCCTGTTCGGCGACGAGTCCATCTAGCGTCCATGCCGGCAATGGCGCTTTCGACAAAGCAACTCCCGCATCAATATCGGCCTGCACCCATTCGGCCAATTGGCGCCAGCCAGCTGCTTGCCAACTCTCAAAGGGGCCCTCGTTCCAACCAAACCCCCAGCGCACCGCGAAATCAAGATCACGCGCGTTATCCGCAATGTGCTCTAGATGTACGGCGCTGTAATGGAAAACATTACGGAAAATTGCCCACAAAAAACGCGCTTGAGGATGGGTAGATTCATGCAGCAATTTAAAACGCTCAGCAGGAGGTCGCTTTAAGATACGCTCAACTAAAGCATCTGCCCGTGCGCCGCTGGCAATATATGCGCCCTGTTTAGCGTCCAGTACTTTAATTAATTTACCTTCTTTTTTATAAAACCCTGCCCCGCTTTTTTGGCCAAGCGCACCTTGCGCAACCAATGCGCTAAGCACGGGAGGTTCGTTATAAATTGGAAAAAATGGATCATCAAGCAGATTATCTCGCATCGTTTTAATCACATGCGACACCGTATCTAAACCCACCACATCGGCGGTGCGAAAGGTCGCTGATTTAGCGCGGCCGAGCCGGCGACCGGTAAGATCATCAACCAGGTCAAAACCTAGCTCAAATTTTTCCGCTTCCTTGATTGTGGCTAGCACAGAAAAAACACCGACCCGATTGGCGATGAAATTCGGCGTATCTTTGGCACGGATGACACCCTTGCCTAAGGTGCTAGTTAGAAAGCTTTCAAGGCCATCTAGAATATCTGCACGTGTCTGTTGGGCGGGGATGAGCTCAACCAAATGCATATAACGCGGGGGATTAAAGAAATGCACGCCACAAAAACGGAATTTCAGCTCAGCATCTAAGCCTTCAGCAAGCGTGTTAATCGACAGCCCCGAAGTATTGGAGACAAAAATTGCATCATGACGAATGGCCGGCGCCACTTTTTTGTATAAATCATGTTTCCAATCAATACGCTCAGCAATCGCTTCAATCACCAAGTCACATGCGTTGAGTTTAGCGAGATCGTCCTCGTAGTTGGCTGGCTCAATATAAGAAGCGTCATGGCTCACGCCAAGCGGGGCCGGATTCAGTTTGCGCAAATGCGCGATGGCCTTTTGTGCAATTGAATTTTTAGGTCCTTGTTGAGCCGGCAAGTCAAAAAGTATTACAGGTACTTTTGCGTTGATTAAGTGGGCGGCAATCTGGCTCCCCATTACACCCGCGCCAAGCACAGCAACTTTTCGAATGCTTAAATGACCCACTTTTTTTCTCCGCAAAGATTGTACAGTTTTTTGCAATTATTTATCTCAATCAAACATAGCGTTGACAGCCAGTTTAACTCAACAACCCGTCCACTTTTTTATTAAAACCATGCTTCATCCAACTCCATCAGCGACTTTGCGCCGGCGCGCGCAGAACGGATTTGCCAAGCTGTTTCGGGTAATAGTTTGGCAAAATAAAAACGTGCCGTAGCAAGCTTAGCTTGATAAAAGGGATCGCCAGTCGCTTGTTTGTCCAGCGCAATCCGAGCGCTGCGCGCCCAAAAGTAGGCAAAAATCAAATGACCCACAACGCGTAAATAAGGCGTGGCTGCAGCCCCTATTTCATCGCGATCAGTGATTGCCTTCATGCCAATTTCCATCGTGAGTTTTTGTACTTTATCGCCGAGCTCGGCTAATGGATTCACGAACTCTTGCATTTCTGGCTTAACCCCTTCTTGCTCAATAAAATCCTGCACCAACGCACCAAATTTCTTCAGCTTAGCACCCATATCTGCCAAGACTTTTCGGCCCAGCAAATCAAGCGACTGAATGGTATTCGTGCCTTCATAAATTGTACCTATCCGCGCATCACGCACGTATTGCTCGCTGCCCCATTCACTGATATAGCCATGTCCGCCAAATATCTGCATACCCAAATTAGTGGCCTCGCAAGCATTGTCGGTTAAAAACGCTTTAACAATTGGGGTCAATAAGGCCACTAATTCTGCAGACTCAGTCCGCACTGCTTTATTGTGATGTGACCGCTCTTTATCAATTAAAAGCGCAACCCAGTATGCAAAAGCGCGACCGCCTTCGACATAGGCTTTTTGTGTGAGTAGCATACGGCGTACATCGGGATGCACAATGATCGGATCAGCCGGTTTATCTGGCGCTTTAGGGCCATTTAACGCACGCATTTGCAGCCGCTGCCGCGCATAAGCAAGTGAATTTTGATAAGCAACCTCGGTTAGGCCCAGCCCTTGCATACCGATCCCAAGCCGTGCTGCATTCATCATCACAAACATCGCATTGAGCCCTTTGTGCGGCTCTCCAGCCAACCAGCCGCGAGCGTTATCGAAGTTAATGACACAGGTCGCATTGGCATGAATACCCATTTTATGTTCGATTGAAGCACAGCTTACGCCATTACGCTCACCCACTTCACCATTGGCATCAGGCACAAACTTGGGGACTACGAATAGAGAAATGCCTTTGGTGCCAGCGGGTGCACCTGGCAAGCGCGCAAGCACCAAATGGATAATGTTTTCAGCCAGGTCATGCTCACCGCTCGAAATAAAAATTTTAGTGCCGCTGATCCGATATGAACCATCTACTTGAGGGTCTGCTTTGGTATAAAGTAGGCCAAGATCTGTGCCACAATGCGGCTCCGTCAAACACATCGTACCTGTCCAAACCCCTTCAGCCAGCTTGGGTAAGTAGTTTTTTTTCTGCTCTGGCGTGCCATGCGCATGTAGGCATTCATAAGCGCCATGCGAGAGACCTGGGTACATCGTCCACGCTTGATTAGCCGCGTTAAGCATTTCATAAAGCGCATTATTTACAAACACTGGCAAACCTTGGCCGCCATGCTCAGGGTCACAGGCAAGCGCCGGCCACCCTGCTTTTATGTAATTTTGATAAGCCGCTTTAAATCCTACAGGAGTGGTGACAACACCGTCGCTATAATGACAACCTTGTTGATCGCCACTATGGTTCAACGGAAATAACACTTCTTCACAAAATTTTCCCGCTTCAGCGAGCACCTGATCAATGGTGTCAGTATCAAGCCCAGCATGGGCGGGCAAATGCGCCAACTCAGCTTGCACATCAAGCAATTCATGTAAGACGAACTGCATATCACGCAAAGGTGCGGTGTACTGTCCCATTTTTTTCTCCTGTATGAAGTGCTTATTTATTAAGTCATTATATGGAAATTTTTGGCATCGAGCGCGCTGGCAGCTGTAAAATTGCGGCCCGATTCGATGGCGAGAAACAGCGTGCAGCGGCCTCGAGATACGGCAACCAAGTATAAGCGGTATGCTCGCGCGGCGCGAGCATGATTGCTATATCACGCGGCACTAAAAGTCCAAACCAATGCTCGGTGTTATGCGTGACATCTTTCGCGTAGCGATGGCGCCAGATCGGGTAAATTGGATATGCAACTTGCCAGTGCCAATTGACCAACGCATCAAGTGGCACTAGCGAACTGCCGATGACAATACCCGTTTCCTCAAGCACTTCACGTCTGGCAGTTTCATCGAGTGTTTCTTGCTGATGATCTTTCGAGCCAGTCACCGACTGCCAGAAACCTGGGTAGTCGGTACGCTCGATGAGCAGCACTTCAAGTTCGGCGGTGTAGATAACAATGAGTGCAGATTCCGGTAGCTTGTAAGAGTCCATGCTGAGCGTGCATTTTTTACTTTAAGCTTTAAGCGTCTCCGTCGAGCGCAGCCGGATATGCAACTCGCGTAGCTGGCGTTCATCCACTTCACTTGGCGCTTGCGTCAGTAGACATTGAGCGCGTTGCGTTTTTGGAAAAGCGATAACATCTCGAATTGAGTCAGCACCGGCCATCATAGTGACAACCCGGTCTAGGCCAAACGCAATGCCACCATGTGGTGGCGCACCGTACTGCAATGCCTCAAGCAAGAAACCAAATTTTTGTTGCGCCTCATCCGCATCAATGGCCAATGCCTCGAAGACTTTGCGCTGGATTTCTTCGCGATGAATCCGCACCGAGCCCCCTCCCAGCTCCCAGCCATTCATCACCATATCATACGCTTTTGCGGTACAACGGCCTGGGTCCGTCGCCAATAAATCAAGGTGCTCATCTTTTGGACTAGTGAATGGATGGTGACAAGCGACCCAGCGCGCCGCTTCGTCATCATATTCAAACATCGGAAAATCAACCACCCACAACGGTTGCCAGCCAGGTTCGAAGAACCCTTTCTCTGTGCCAAAAGGGGTGTAGCCGATTTTTAACCGCAAGGCGCCCAAACTATCATTGACGATCTTTGCACGATCCGCGCCAAAGAAAATCAAATCACCGTCTTGCGCACCCGTACGCTCAAGGATGGCAGCTAACGCCGCATCATGCAGATTTTTTACAATCGGACTTTGTAGACCTTCGCGGCCTTTTGCGGCTTCGTTGACTTTAATCCAAGCAAGCCCTTTCGCTCCATAAATGCGCACAAATTCAGTGTAACCGTCAATTTCGCCGCGCGATAACTGGCCACCTTGCGGTATACAGAGAGCGGCCACGCGGCCCGCGGCCATGTTGGCAGGTGCGCTGAAAACTTTAAAGTCAACGTCTTTCATCACATCGGTCAACTCAGTGAATTCAAGCTTAACGCGTAAATCAGGTTTATCCGAGCCGAAACGCCGCATTGCTTCAGCATAACTCATCACCGGGAATGACTCAGCGAGCGCAACCCCAATTGAGTTTTTAAAGACTGTACGGATCATCACCTCAAATAAATCACGAATTTCTTGCTCATTTAGAAATGATGTTTCGCAATCAATCTGCGTGAATTCAGGCTGACGATCCGCTCTTAAGTCTTCATCACGAAAGCATTTAACAATCTGATAGTAACGGTCAAACCCCGCGACCATTAGCAACTGCTTAAAAAGTTGCGGCGATTGAGGCAGTGCAAAGAAATGACCAGCATGCACACGTGAAGGCACTAAATAATCTCGAGCCCCTTCAGGTGTACTTTTAGTCAGCATTGGGGTTTCAATATCGATAAAGCCATGCTCATCAAGATAACGGCGCACTTCCATTGCAACGCGATAGCGCAATTTTAGATTGTGCTGCATCTGCGGGCGACGCAAATCAAGCACACGGTGGGTCAGACGAGTGGTTTCCGATAGCGTATCGTCATCCAACTGAAAAGGCGGTGTGGCGGACGCATTGAGCACAGTCAATTGCTGACAAACCACTTCGATTTTACCGCTAATAAGGTCAGTATTTTCTGCCCCTTCAGGCCGAGCCCGCACA
The DNA here is from genome assembly GCF_024582735.1 of Mycoavidus sp. SF9855. Taxonomy (NCBI): domain Bacteria; kingdom Pseudomonadati; phylum Pseudomonadota; class Betaproteobacteria; order Burkholderiales; family Burkholderiaceae; genus Mycoavidus; species Mycoavidus sp. SF9855. Next base: position 345,774 of record NZ_CP102085.1, on the reverse strand, counting down.
GCGCCGTGCACCTGCACACAATATTCGTTCCGAATGCTTTCGGCAATTTCAAACATAGCCGGGCTATCGGGATCACAAACGACCTGTACTAAACCTTCTCGATCACGCAGGTCAATAAAAATTACCCCGCCATGATCGCGTCGGCGTTGCACCCAACCACAGAGTGAAACGGTTTTGCCCAACCAGGCTTCGGTTAACAAACCGCAATATTCAGTTCTCATCAACAGGAAATATTAGAAATAAAAGGAACGTAAGCAAAAATCACTTTGCCTACGCAAAAAGATTAAACTTTATGCAAAATATCAAACGCTGACTCACCCTAAGCGATGGCTAGCCTTATACCGTCGGCTCAATTGCACGGTGGTGCGGCACCAGTGGCGCAACCACCCCCATTGAGACGATGTATTTCAATGCGGCATCAACTGTCATATCAAGTTCAACTACATCCGCACGCGGCACTATAAGAAAAAAGCCCGAAGTTGGGTTGGGCGTGGTCGGCACATACACACTCGCGTAATCGCCCTTGATATGATTGACGATATCTCCGCCCGGGGTACCGGTGAGAAAGGCTATTGTGTACACGCCCTTACGCGGATATTCAATTAAAAGCGTTTTGCGAAACGCATTGCCATTGCTCGACAAGAGAGTATCAGAGACCTGTTTAACGCTCGTATAGAGCGGCCCGACCACCGGGATATGGCGTAGCAGTCCTTCCCACCATTGAACTAAAGCCTGACCAATAAAATTTTGCGTGAAAATACCCACGATCAAAATAAAGCCTACGCTCAAAACCGCTCCAATGCCAGGCAGATAAAAGCCCAACACACGCTCCGGTCGCCACGCCTCGGGTAATAAGGTCAAGGTTTGATCCAAAGTCCCAATGACCAAACCCAGCAGCCATAAAGTGATGGCAAGTGGAACTAAAACCAGTAAACCGGTTAAAAAATAAGTTTTCAGTGTGGCTTTTTTGATCATCATCATGATGGCTTTGTCAACGCAGGTGGAGATTGAGTTGTTTTATCTACAATTGGAGCGCTCACGCTAGCGGGTTTAGCTGTACTGTCGGCTGGGCCCGCCGCCTTAGCAGGCTCACTCGATTCTCCGCTTGGCTTTGTTTCACTTTTTTGTTTGGCTTCAGAAGCTTTAGCATTATCGCGAAAATCAGTGACATACCAGCCAGATCCTTTCAATTGAAAGCCGGCCGCGGTTAGCTGCTTACGCAACGTAGCTTGTCCACAAGCAGGACATTCGGTTAAAGGCGCAGCACTGACTTTTTGCAGCGCTTCATGTGGCTGATGACACGATTCACAACGGTAAGCGTAAATAGGCATAATGTATATTCCGGATTTAATTTATAGATTATAGCCAAAAGCATGCCGTCAGGCCCACTACCCCTGCCAACAGCCCTATCCATAACAAACGATTTGTGCGCTTTTGCTCAATCAATAGCTGCTGCACAAGCTCATGAGTATGTGTATGTTGCGGTGTCTTAGCCGCTGATGCCAAAACTTGGTGCACTAGGCGCGGCAGTTGCGGTAATGTTTTACTCCATTGAGGCGTCTCATATTTGAGACGCTCCAGCCAGCCACGCCAGCCGATTTGCTCCTTCATCCAACGCTCTAAATAAGGTTTTGCGGTTTGCCATAAATCAAGCTCTGGATCTAGCTCGCGTCCAAGTCCTTCGACATTTAACAAGGTTTTCTGCAGCAATACTAGTTGCGGCTGTATTTCTACGTGAAAGCGCCGTGATGTCTGGAAAAGACGTAACAAAACTTGCCCAAGCGAGAGATCTTTTAATGGCCGATCAAAATAAGGCTCACATACTGCACGAATCGCGCCCTCAAGTTCCTCTACGCGTGTCGCTGGTGGGACCCAACCAGACTCAAGGTGAAGCATGGCAACGCGATGATAGTCACGCTTAAAAAATGCCAGGAGATTCTGCGCAAAATAATTTTTATCAAAATCAGATAAAGCGCCCACAATCCCAAAGTCAAGCGCAATATAGCGTCCGAAATCCGCGCGATCAAGACTCACCTGAATATTGCCCGGATGCATATCTGCGTGAAAAAAACCATCCCGAAAAACTTGCGTAAAGAAAATTTCAACGCCCTCTCGCGCAAGCTTAGGAATATCGACACCCGCGGCGCGCAATTTTTCGACCTGACTAATTGGCACCCCGGTCATACGCTCCATCACCAGCACATTTGAGCGGCAAAAGTCCCAATACATTTCAGGCACAAGCAATAAACCACTGCCGGCAAAATTGCGCCGTAACTGGCTTGCATTTGCGGCCTCTCGCATCAGGTCAAGCTCATCGTGTAAGTGTTTATCGAGTTCGGCGACCACTTCGCGTGGCTTAAGCCGTTTGCCATCCGTCCATAAACGCTCGATCCAGCAAGCAAGTTTATTTAATAATGCAAGGTCGCTTTCTATTACCGTTAACATGCCGGGTCGCAGCACTTTCACGGCCACTTCCTTGCCCGCATATTTACCGATTTTCAGATTTGCAAAATGGACTTGAGCGATAGATGCACTCGCCACTGGAACACGCTCAAATTGATCAAAAACAGTATCGATTGATTGGCCGAGCGCTTTCTCGATGAGTTCTATTGCAAGCTGTGAATCAAAGGGTGGCACCTGGTCTTGCAATTTAGCAAGTTCATACGCAATATCGGGTGCGAGTAAATCACGCCGCGTCGACAAAATTTGTCCGAATTTAACAAAAATCGGACCAAGAGTCTCAAGCGCAAGCCGCAAGCGTACACCACGCGGCAGATCAAATTTACGCCCTACAGTCAGGACCCGAAGCGTAAATTTGACCCAGCGATATTTAAAATGCGACAACGCAACTTGGTCTAAGCCAAAGCGCAAGCAGGTGAAAATAATTTTCCAAGAACGCAGCAGTTGCATTAGTTAGAAACCCTATGAGGGAACGTATCGATTGGCATCCGTACTTTCATTTTTTGCTCAATTTGGATTACGCGTTTTTCAAGACGGGCCGCATCATCATTCAAGTTAACGATATCCACTTCAAAACTATTGAGCATTGCATCGCGCACCAGTTTCGGGTCTTCATCAAACAGATATTCAGTCACAGCTTCAAGCAAATTGCGCCCGCTATTCCGTAACTGTTGCTGCAACATTCGTGTCGTTCGCATCAGGCGATATGCAGGAGCATCGCCAATCAGCTGCGCTAATGTCTCTTCAGGTTCCCAACGCAGATGCTCGGCAAGCTGTGCCAAGAGTGTGGCAAATTCAGCATCGCCCTTTATTTTCACTTGTTTCATCACGGCCGCACGCCCTTTAAATAAAGAAGCAAAAAGCGCAGCAGACGGCAAAGTAATAGAAACATCACAGGGTGGCGCTTCGAGTGCCATTTGCTCGTTTAGTTCATCTACACTCACTCGTCCATCTCTTTGCACGGTCAGGACCATCAGCAGCGGCGGCGTAGCCACACAAGCTTTACGGCCAGCATAAGGCATCAGGCGCGCACGTGCCCATGCTTCATGGCTTAGCAAGTAATTAATGGCAGTAGCGACCGAATGTGCAGCGATAGACATAAAGAAAAAAGCGATATAACAAACCTTAAAACGCACTCCGAGGCAGTATTGTAGCCCATGGCTAAGAGACTCATGACGTTAACCGTGAAAACCCTCTGCTTAATTTTAAAGAGCCTAGATGAAGCTCAATTATTGACTCGATATTTCGTTTAAGTTTTCTAGGTTGAAGACCGAAAAGACGCGCGTTATTCTAAATGTGATTGTGGCGCGTGAAGGGAATGTCTGATGAATATAAAAAGGCGGATAAATATCGTTGAGATGATATAGAAAGGAAAACGCATCAAAAAGAAACGAATAAAACACAAAAAGCCTCCCTTGTGGGGAGGCTTTTTGGTTAAAGAGAGAAGCCTGACGATGTCCTACTTTCACACGGGTAATCCGCACTATCATCGGCGTGGAGTTGTTTCACGGCCCTGTTCGAGATGGGAAGGGGTGGTTCCAACACGCTATGGTCATCAGGCGTAAAGGGTAGAAGAACTGAGAGCGATCTCAATTCATCAAAAAGGGGGGAAGAAGTAATTAGGTAATAGATAAGACACACAAGTTATAGGGTCAAGCCTCACGGGCGATTAGTACTGGTTAGCTAAGCACATTACTGTGCGTACACACCCAGCCTATCGACGTCCTGGTCTCGAACGACCCTTCAGGGGAATCGAATTCCCGGGAAATCTCATCTCGAGGCGAGTTTCCCGCTTAGATGCTTTCAGCGGTTATCTCTTCCGAACATAGCTACCCGGCGATGCCACTGGCGTGACAACCGGTACACCAGAGGTTCGTCCACTCCGGTCCTCTCGTACTAGGAGCAGGTCCTCTCAAATTTCCAGCGCCCACGGCAGATAGGGACCAAACTGTCTCACGACGTTTTAAACCCAGCTCACGTACCTCTTTAAATGGCGAACAGCCATACCCTTGGGACCGGCTACAGCCCCAGGATGAGATGAGCCGACATCGAGGTGCCAAACACCGCCGTCGATATGAACTCTTGGGCGGTATCAGCCTGTTATCCCCAGAGTACCTTTTATCCGTTGAGCGATGGCCCTTCCATACAGAACCACCGGATCACTATGACCTGCTTTCGCACCTGTTCGACGTGTCAGTCTCACAGTTAAGCACGCTTATGCCATTGCACTATCAGTACGATTTCCGACCGTACCTAGCGTACCTTCGTACTCCTCCGTTACGCTTTGGGAGGAGACCGCCCCAGTCAAACTGCCCACCATGCACTGTTCCCGACCCGGATTACGGGCCAAGGTTAGAACCGCAAACAAACCAGGGTGGTATTTCAAGGTTGGCTCCACGCAAACTAGCGTTCACGCTTCAAAGCCTCCCACCTATCCTACACAGACCGGTTCACAGTTCAATACAAAGCTACAGTAAAGGTTCATGGGGTCTTTCCGTCTAGCCGCGGGTAGATTGCATCATCACAAACATTTCAACTTCGCTGAGTCTCGGGAGGAGACAGTGTGGCCATCGTTACGCCATTCGTGCAGGTCGGAACTTACCCGACAAGGAATTTCGCTACCTTAGGACCGTTATAGTTACGGCCGCCGTTTACCGGGACTTCAATCAAGAGCTTGCACCCCATCATTTAATCTTCCGGCACCGGGCAGGCGTCACACCCTATACGTCCACTTTCGTGTTTGCAGAGTGCTGTGTTTTTATTAAACAGTCGCAGCCACCAATTTTTTGCAACCCTTTCTCCCTTCTGGCGCAGGCCAGTCAAGATACCAGGGCGTACCTTATCCCGAAGTTACGGTACCAATTTGCCGAGTTCCTTCTCCCGAGTTCTCTCAAGCGCCTTAGAATACTCATCTCGCCCACCTGTGTCGGTTTGCGGTACGGTCGTCATTAGACTGAAGCTTAGAGGCTTTTCTTGGAACCACTTCCAATTGCTTCGCAAACTCACGTTTGCTCGCCCCACATCCTTGAATTCCGCGCCCGGATTTGCCTAAGCGCCTTCTCTAATGCAGGGACCGGGACATCCAACACCCGGACAACCTTTAGCGATCCGTCCCCCCATCGCATCTAACGACGGTGCAGGAATATTAACCTGCTTCCCATCAGCTACGCATTTCTGCCTCACCTTAGGGGCCGACTCACCCTACGCCGATGAACGTTGCGTAGGAAACCTTGGGCTTTCGGCGAGGGGGCTTTTCACCCCCTTTATCGCTACTCATGTCAGCATTCGCACTTCTGATACCTCCAGCATACCTT